>JBFLKU010000012.1:0-233269 GCA_040883315.1 Eubacteriales bacterium | reverse complement strand
TCGACAAACCACCTTTGGGCTTTTGGATACAGGTGCTTTCCACCAAAATATTCGGGTTTAGTGGCTTTGCGTTGGTTTTGCCTCAGGCAATAGCGTCAGTTATAGCTGTATACTTAATATATAAGATGATAAATAAACGCTTTTCAAAGGGTGCTGCACTAGTAGGTGCTGCGATACTTGCGCTTACACCGATTTTTGTGGCAGTTTCCAGAAACAATACAATAGACGCAGTATTAATTTTGTTAATGGTTCTGGCTGCACATCAGGCTTTATTGGCAGCAGAAAGGGCTAGTATAAAGCATTTAATATTTGCAGGTGTTTTTATCGGACTAGGGTTTAATGTGAAAATGCTTCAAGCATATATGATAGTGCCGGCAATATATCTGACATACTTGATTTTTGCAAAGCAGAAGTTCTTTAAAAAGGTTCTGGTTTGTGCTGTTTCTGTTATTGTGATGGCTGCTATTTCTTTGTCTTGGGTGGCAATAGTGGATATGACGCCAGAAGACAGCAGACCCTATATCGGCAGCAGTGACAGCAATAGTGCACTGGATTTAGCACTTGGATACAACGGGCTTAGCAGAATAATAAACCAAAGAAGCAATACAGCATATGATGACGGTCAAAATGTCTTGCCCTCTGATGATGATAATCAGATATATACAGACATAAAAAACAGGAAGCCGCCGATTATGGGCAGCAATCAAAATCCGCCAATTGGCGACCAGCAGAGCAAGCCGCCAATAAATAATATGACTTCAGGCAAAGGTGCAGGAGGTGAATCCGGAGAAACAGGGATATTCAGGCTGTTCAACGAGCAAAATGCAGGACAAATATCGTGGTTTATTGTGCCGTCTGTGTTTACAGTGCTGTTGATGCTTTATTTAATAATAAAGGGTAAATTTAAATCTAATCCTAAAAATATTGCGTTGCTCTTCTTTGTTCTTTGCTTTGTTCCTATATTAATATACTTTAGCTTTTCAAGCGGTATTTCGCACAGATACTATTTTGCCACACTAGCACCTTTTATGGCAGCCTTATCGGCGATTGGTTATTATTATATGATGGAAGGCAGGCGGCATTGGATAGCTATAGTTTTTGCAGCGGCAGCAGGTGCACAGATATATATTCAGTATTTGTATAAGGGCTGGATAGACTGTTTGGTTCCTATAATGATAGCTGTTTTCGGTATTGCTCTTTTATTGATTATTATAGGAGCTATAAAAAAGGCTAAGAAAACTTACTTCGTCCCGCTTCTATGTACTCTGCTTATACTGCCTGCCGTATGGTCTTTGTCGCCGATGATATATAATGACAACTCTCAGCTGCCGATTGCAGGGCCAGAGCTTGTAAAGGAGAATGATAGATTTGACGATGACATTGATTTAAGTAGTTTAATAGAGTATTTGGAAGAAAACAGAGAAGGGGCAGCCTATTTGGCTGTGACTTCAAGCTCTATGGACATGGGAGCAGAGATAATACTTAGCTCCGGCGAGCCTGTGATAGCGTTGGGAGGATTTAACGGCGGGGACAGCACCGTTACATTGGATGAGTTTATAGCGATGGTGGATGATAACCAAGTGCGATATGCATACATAGGAAATATTAGCCGTGGCAGCAACTTGCAAATATATAACTGGATAAAGAGAAATGGTACAATAGTAAGACCATCTGAATATGGCGGAATGCGAATGAACAATACATTATATAAAATAGGATAAAAACATATACAAAAGTCTAGGATAAATATATCCTAGACTTATAGGATTAATTTGTTGATTAATTTAATTGTTCTACAACGCCAAAGCTGACAACTTTGCCTTCTTCAAGATTTATAAAAAATGTTCTTAGCTCATTTTCACCAAAGTATAAAGCCACTTGCCAGCTTTCCAGAGCAGAATCTGAAAGATAGATATACCCTAATATTGAACCATCAGCATATATATCATTGTATTCCTGCGAAAAGTATTCGTCGGAAATGCCTAGCTTATCTATAGTGTCTGTGAAGCTGTCGCCCACCTTAATGCCTAACGGGCCTTCATATCCCGGCTTATCCACGCTGATGTAGTAAATCCAGCTTTCACTTAATGGTGCAGTTTCAGCCTGAACATATCCCACAGTTCCGAAAGGATATGTGCAGATGTTTTGGTATGCACTGATAGCGTCTCTGGCATCCTGCATATCAATGGAGTCGTACTTTCCTGCGAATGTTTCTGCTTCATTTAGCCGCATGCCGATATACAGCCCCATAATATCCTGATTGTGTGGAATATATACACTGGTTTCAGGCACTGCTGTAGGAACAAGAGTAACTTTTTCTGTGATTTCCGGTGTTGCTGTAGGCGTCTCCTCAGAAGCTGGCGCAGCGCTGTCTGCTGCTGTGTCTCCATAAGATACAGGAGTAGAGACAGGGGTAGGGGAATTGGTTTGCATAAGTTCAGATGCCTGACTGCAGGACGCAAAAGCGAGAACAGCAATCAATGTAATTATAATTAAGAATGTTTTTTTGTCTTTTAACATATTGATTTCTCCTTTAGAGCATTTTATCACTATTTGGTATAATGTTCAAAATATTTATTCAGATTATATAAATAGTTTCTTCACTTTTTTTGATAAGTTTTCATAGAAATATTGGGTACTCAGCATGCAAAACCACTGGCACAAATAAAAATAAAGTGTATAATATATTGTATGAATAATAAATCAAAGTGGTATAGGCTGGATACCTCAGCAAAAATATATCCTGCAATGGAGTCTGCGAGAAATCCGTCCATTTTCAGGATGTCTGTTACTTTGAAAAAAGCCGTAAACCCGAATATACTGCTTCAGGCGGCAGAAAACATAAAAGTAAGGTTTCCTTACTATGCAGTGAAAATGAAAAAAGGGCTTTTCTGGAGCTATTTAGAGCAAAATACATCAGAACATATCATCTGGAAAGATACCCAGTCGCCATGCAGCAGAATCCACCCAATGTTTAACAATGGGTTCCTATTTAAAATAAAATATTTTAACAAGAGAATATCTGTTGATTTTTTTCATGTACTTACTGACGGATATGGTGCATCACAATATTTAAAATCATTGGTAGCGGAGTATTTGAAATTAACAGGTGATATTGATGAAATAGACGGCAATAAGGTAATGGAGAAATCCCAGCAGCCAGATGAGGAAGAGCATCAAGATGCATTTTTGAATGTGCTGGAAAAACAAAAGGATATGCTGCCTGAAGAAAAGAAGAGATCGCTTTTTGGTAAGAATGTATTCTTTAAAGAAAAGGGGAAATCTCTCCCCGTAGGTAAATATTCAGTGGTGACTGCTATAGCAGACATAAAGCAGCTGAAGGAGATAAGCAAGGGACATGATGCAACAATAACACAGCTGATTGCCAGCCTATATGCAGAGGCCTTGATACATCTGCAGAAAGTGCAGGTGAAGGATATCAAAAAGCATAAAAATGTTTCTGTACAGATTCCTGTGAATATGCGTAGATTTTATCCAACAAAATGCATGAGGAACTTTGCGCTGTTTATTATTCCGCCAATAAACCCTAGAGAGATAAAAAGCCTTGATGATATTATACAGCAGACTAAATTATTTATGAGTGATCACCTGACTACAGATCATCTGCTTACGATGATAGAGGATAATTGCTCGATTGCGACCAATTTTTTTGTTCGGCATGTTCCTTTGTTTATCAAAAATTCTATTGTTAGATTTATAAGCAATACATCAGGCACTACTCAGTTTTCGGGTACGTTGTCAAATATCGGTGTTTTAGATTTGCCGGAAAACATGAAGGAGCATATTGATTATGCCGATTTTGTGCTGGGTCCAACCACCCATAATAAATCTTCAGGTGCAATGATAAGCTTTGGCAACAAAGCAGCTATAACGTTTGGAAGATCAATAAAAAGTGCATTTATTGCGGAGCATGTTTTCACACGTCTGGTGGAACTGGGAGTAGAAGTAACTATTAAAAGCAACTATTAGAAAACAATAAGGAGATGCATATGTCATACTGTGTTCAGTGCGGAGTGAAGCTATCTGATTATCATAAAAAATGCCCTTTGTGCGATACTGAGGTGATAAACCCCAATAAACCGCTCGTTAGGGCGAATACAGACTACCCGGATTACCACGTGGAGGATGCAAAAGAAAAAAAGACAATAAAGCATTATGTCACAGGTATAATACTGAGCCTGCAGGCATTTGTTTATTCTGCTGTTATAGTGCTGATTGACTGGCTGACAGGTGATGGAATAACATGGTCATTGATCCCTACTATTTCATTGGCTTTGGCATGGTTTTGTGTTGCACTTCCTTTTTTCAAAAAGAAAAATACTTTTTTTAAGCTTTTTACATATGACTCTATTGCGGTGATTATATATATTCTGCTGCTTAATTTAATAATATCAAAGAATGTTATGTGGGCTAGATATGTGGCGGTAAGCGTTGTATTTCTGTGGGTGATAATTGCGGGGATATTCCTGACAGACAGAATAAGAAAAGTATTTCCAATTACAATATATTATATTATAAGCACTGTGATAATGACTTTTATTTCGCTCTCTTTTGTAGAGCAGAAGATAGTATTGCTGCAAATAGGCCTGCCTATTATGATCAGCTTTTTTATAATTTCTCTATTATCATATTTTATAATTAAGTCTTCCTCAGATAGTGCACTCAGCTTGATAGCCATACTTCTGATAGCTGTGACCATACAATGCCTGATAGTGGATGCTACATTGCACTACAGTGGAAGTGGGAATATAGGATTTTCATGGTCAATGATTGTAAGTGTTGCTACAATTCCATTTGCGGCTACTTTGTTTGCCATTAAAAAGAGCAATGAACTATATGCTCTGATTTCAAAAAAACTGCACAGATAGAGAGCTATTCAGGCTTTGTAATTGTGAATTTAACGCCTTTGCCGATGTTTTCAGCCTTAATGCTGTATCCAAAAAGATCGACTGTTCTTTTAACAATGGATAAGCCTAGTCCGTAGTTACCATCGTCTCCTTTTTCGTATGCTTCAAATAGCATGGCTGCTTTACTTTCATCAATGGGGTCACCATCGTTATAAACTGAAAGCATATTTTTGGAAAGGGATATTACTATTTCGGTTTTTGCATACCTTATGGCATTGTCAAGCAGATTTTCAATTACTATTCTCCACGATTCTGTATCGCCGTAGAATTGGCACAAACTAGTGTTTACTGCTATTTTTATTTTAGATTTATTATTATAAAGCTCTGCCATTTCATCGATAAGGCTGCATATATTTGTGCTTCCAAAGGTGCCGGAATTCATTTCTAAGTAGCCTATGCGTGTGACATTTAGCAGCTTTCTTATTTTCTCATTTATTCTGTCGCACTGTGCAAGTGTGACGTTTGCTACTTTTTCAGGAGAATATATACCGTCCTCCAATGCCTCTGCATAAGAGCGAATGATGGCTATGGGAGTTTTTAAATCGTGGCTTACTCCTTGAATTATCTCCTGTTTTTGCATTTGGTTGTCCATTATTTTTTTGCGCATCAGCTCTATGCTGTCCACCAAATTTCCTATTTCATCCTGACGAGTTGTAGTTATAGGGTTTTTATATTGGTTTTCGTCCAAGGTTTGAAGAGATTTAGCTATCTTTTTTGTATCACCTGCTAGGCGTATAGCCCACAGGTATATCAGAAGATATCCCAGCAGGAACGCGAACAGGCAGGCAAGCAGCAGCTGCACTGATGTGTCTCTCACCATTTCTTCTTTTAATGTACTGTCGGTCAGCACGATGAAAACATCGTTTTTATGCAGTCCGAAAAAGCTTTCGTAGTTTAAGACAACGTAGAATATTGATTTTCCGTCTATTAAATTTTTGTATCTTGAAATACTGTTTGGCTGGGCAAAGGCTTTGTTTATAAGAAGCTTTGTGTGCTTTTCACTGATAAATTGGTCTATATTATCAGAAGTGCTGTATATATTCGACTGGCTGGAATATGAAATATAGGCAAACATAGGGTTGCTGTCTGCCTGATTCATATCGTCTATGGTCATCAGCTCCTTGCCTGTTGATTCCAGCTGCTCATACACGCTGTTTTCAAATACTGTATCCAGCTGGTTTACAATGAAATATGCAAGAGAGCTATACGTGACCACAAATGCAAGCAGAAATATTATAGCTATCTGCAGACTAAGGTTAAGCTTTTTCATCATAGCAGTCTGTAGCCATATCCGTAAATGGTCTCGATATTTAGATCAGGCATTTTTTTTCGTATTCTTTTTATCAGGTCGTCGACTACTCTGTCTGATCCATAGTAGTCCTCTCCCCATATTTTATTCAGAAGCATATCTCTTTTGAAAGATGCGCCTTTGTTTTCTAAAAAGAAAATGACCATATCTATTTCTTTGGATGTAAGTGATATTTTAATATCGTTTTCCATAACGGTTCTTTTTTGCTCATCTATAGTATAGTTTCCGTATTTTGTTACACTGCTTTCAGGCTCTTGTTCCGTATTTTCAGGAGATCTTTTTAGTACATTTTTAACCCTAAGAACCATTTCTCTCATAGAAAAAGGCTTAGTGATGTAGTCTTCACTGCCAAGCTCAAGCCCGAGGATTCTGTCGAATTCCTGGTCTCTTGCAGACATAAAAATAACAGGTTTAGGATTTTTGCCGTTTATTCTCCTGATAATGTCATATCCGCTTATATCGGAATTAAGCATTATGTCCAAAAGCCACAGGTCTACATCTTCATCTATTGCTTGCATGGCTGATTCTGGATCTGAAAATGCTGTTACGGCAAAGTTATCTTTTTCTAAATAGGATTTTATTACTTGCAATAAGTCCTTTTCATCATCAACTACAAAAATCTTTTTCAATGCAATTTCTCCTTGTTTTATGGTCTTATTATATCACATTTAAAAAAAGCAGCAAAAATTTTTACATAATTTCACTTAATTTTCCCATCTTTATTACTTATTCTAGGTGTAATATGATATCAACAAGGGTCAGGGAAGGATAGCACCAAAATAAAAATGACAGGAGGAAGACAGATGAAAAAGATATTATTAATAGTTCTTGTTTTATCTATGCTCTTTTCAATATTTGCAAGTACTGCACTAGCAGCACCAGATCCTGAAAAAAGAGAAGAAAAGCAGGAAGAACTGGCTGAGAAACAAGCACAAAGAGAAGCAGCAAAAGCTGAGCGTGAAGAAAAGAAAGAACAATGGAAAGCTGATTTTGAAGAAAATAAGCTAGCACGTCAGGAAATTAAAACTGCTACAAAGGAACAAATCAAAGAGCAAAAACAAATTGTTACTATGTATAAAGAGCAATTACGTCTTTTGAGACAAGAAATTGAAAACTTGCCAGAAGAAGAAAGAGCACTTTATGCAGAGCAAATAGCTGAGCTGCGCAATCAAGTGAAAGAAGCACAAGGCTACGTTTTGCAAATTAGACGCGAAGGCGTTGCAGGAAAACTTCAGCTTTCTCCAAGCTATGTTACTCCAGCAGAAAGACCACCAGCAGAAGAAGTTGTTGAAGACGTAATCGAAGAAGTACTAGACGACATCGACGAAGGTGCATAATAAATATAAAAAATAATAGATTAATATTAATGGGGACTTCCATAAACTCGGTGGGACTGAGGCTTGTCGAGTTATTGGAGCGTTAGGAGATAGGAAAAATGAAAAGATATATTAAGATAGCGATATCTGTATTGATTATATCAATTGTGTTATCAGGGTGTATTGGTAACGACATAAAGAGCATTGACGATGAAGTGATTGAAACTTTCGAAGTTATTAAATCAGAAGGTGACAGTTCACAAGGTTCAATATTTGAAAAGTCGCAAAGCGGAAGTAGTGACGAAAATAGAGAGACAAATAACGGTTTGGATGAAAAATTCTCAACTATTAGTTTCAGCCTAGTCTCTGGAGTATATTCCAGAAACGTTGTGCAGGACGACATAGAAGTATTAGAAATGTTTGCACAGGATAGAAACAATTTTGTTAGGATTGCATCCAATAACTTGGATAAAGAAGTGTTTGCATATAATTATGTATCAGACGAATTCACATACTTGTATTATTTCGACGGAGAATTGTTTTCCAAGATAGTGATAGATGTGGAGAGCGGCAAAGTGATACAAGACGATGAAAACTATGCAGAAATGCTCATGACTGACGCCGAAGAGCTGAAGGAGTATTTCAATGCGCTTATCAATTCAGCAGGTATTTCAGTTGAGGAACTGAAAGGCTGACATTAAATTTGCCCATTAGGGCTTGAGCTCCCTATCCTCAGGCCCTATTATCCTCCGCCACACGCGGAGGTTTTTTTCTTCTTCGAATAAACATTGTAAATAAGCAAGGATAATCCTTGCTTATTTTCGTTTTGAATCATTCGGATTCACTG
This sequence comes from Eubacteriales bacterium, assembly GCA_040883315.1. Lineage (GTDB taxonomy): Bacteria > Bacillota > Clostridia > Christensenellales > UMGS416 > JAFGUF01. The sequence continues at coordinate 224,869 of JBFLKU010000012.1, read as the reverse complement.
GTATTATCAGTATTTTCTTCTTCATAGCCTTTTGTGCTAACAAAAAATGTCCATAATGGAATAGTCAGAAATATTAGCCATGCAGGATGCCATAATTCATAGAACATTCCCAAAACTAAATATACTATAACACAAAAAATAGGGTATGGTATTAGTTTCCAGATACGTTTTCTTTCATCATTTTTTGCACTCTGCATAATGGTGATTGCTGAGTAATAAAGCGGGATTGTCAAAAATAGCAGCCAGCCTGGGTTCCACAAGTCCCACATGTATCCAATAATAAAATAAATGATAACTACGATTATCGGGAACGGAAACATTGCAGCTTTTGATCTTTTTTTGTTGTTCATTTTTGCCTCCTAAAATATTTGTTAATTAGTATCACTCTTATCTATAATGTGAATTCTATCATCAATCTGTTTAATAAATACTTGAAAAGGACAAATGGTAGTGTATACGATTTATTTGGTAAAAATAGAAGCATTATTGAATAAAGCCAGCACCATTCGGTGCTGGCTTTGCCTTATAATTTGCTGATGGATATTTTCCTCTGTAGAAATTTTAGCATTGTTGCAGAGGCAAATGCTGCAATCCACAAAATCAAAATCCATACATTTGGAATAAAATTAATTTCGCCTTCGATTATTCTATATACCCAAGGGGTATTGATAAAATATTTATCCAATATTTCCATAGCAGCAATGTATAGTGCAAGTATAGCTATTGGGGATAGTGCAGCCAGAACTATTTTGTTTTTTCTTATAAAATGTGTCAGTAGGGGAATTCCGACAAAAGCAATGCCAATCAGGAAAAAACTAAGCGACAGACTAAGATTCATATTAAAGAATGTTTTTGTGCCGGATTTTATGTATTCTGCGCCTTGCATCATTAGCATATAAACGATGCTGTATTGAGCACCAGTTAGCAGATTAAATATCAGCTTGCTTCTATATCCCAGAGATTCTTGTATCTGCACTACGAATTGGTCAATATCCTGCCCTATGACATCAGACAAATTTTTGTTGTCTTTATCTGCCAAAAGGAATATATCTAATATATCACTTAATATTTCTTTCTTTTCCATTCCGCTCATAGCTGTACCATGGAATTTATCTGATATTTTTTCGTAGGCTTCGAAAAATTCCAAAGAAAGAGCAGATGTGTTTTTTCTCAGTGTTGCTCTCGAAATCCACATGGAAAGTACCGATAGAGCAGCCAGTATTAATATGATAATCAAAATTATTGTCGATAGGGGATTTGGTGAATTTTTAGCTGAAATAAAATAGAATGTCATTGTAAATATTACAATACCCGAAATGAATATAGACAAATATAGCATCCATTTTGATTTTTTGGTTAGTTTTCTCATAATGAATTCTCCTTTATTATTGTATCCACGTTCTTGCTGATGCTGTTCCAAGTGTCGCTGAATGTTTCCAGCTCTTTTTGACCATTGGCAGTCAGGCTGTAGTATTTTCTGGGTGGGCCTAGGTCTGAAGGGCGCTTGACAAACTGCAAAGCACCTTGCTTTTCCAGTCGTGTAAGTATAGGATAGACTGTCGCTTCATGGATGCCATCGAAACCATATTCTTTCAGCATCTCTACTATTTTATATCCGTATAGTTCGCCGTCTGATAGGATTGCTAGTATGCATCCCTGTAGAATTCCTTTTAGCAGCTGTGTAGACTGTGACATGAATTAAACCTCCTCTACTATGCAATGCCAAGTAGATAATTAAATAATAACACCACTACTATGTATTGTCAAGTAGTGGTGTGAAAAAAGTCTAGTTTTTAAAAAATTATTTAACTATCGAATTCTTCTTTTACTCTCTTTATTGTATCCAGCGATTTATTAAATGCTTCTACAACTGCTGGGTCGAAATGTGTTCCAGAGTCATCATTTATCTGTTTAACCGCTTTCTCAAAGCTCCATGCTTTCTTGTATGGGCGCACAGAGGTAAGTGCATCAAAAACATCTGCTACTGCTGCTATTCTGGCATTTATATCTATTTCTTCGCCGGATAATTGGTTGGGGTATCCTTTGCCGTTGAATTTCTCGTGGTGCTGGTATGCAACAAGATAGGCGACCTTAAGCAGCTTTGAGTCATGCTCATTAATTATGTCTGCGCCAATTTTAGAATGGGCAGTCATAGCCTTGAATTCATCCTCTGTAAGCTTGCCTTTTTTCAAGAGAATGCTGTCTGCAATTCCTATTTTGCCGATGTCGTGCATAGGTGCAGCATTTAAAAGGACCAGTGCATCTTCTTCTGAAAATCCGTAAGTTTTTGCTATTTCATAGCAGTATCTACTCATTCTAGTAATATGGGAGCCTGTGTCGTCATCCTTGTACTTGGCAGCTATGCTAAGTCTCTTTAGCATCTCTAGCTGTTCGTAACCATCAGAAAAATCTTTTTCAATATCTAATTTCACTTGCATGTTTTTCTTTTCTGGTTTGTCACTCATGATAAAACTCCAAAGTTATAATATATTTTCTACCATAATAATTCCCTTTTATTATATTTTACCATACATACAATAAATTTTAAAATGTATTTTTTGTTCTGCTAGTTTGTGGTTATATCTCGTTCACTGCTTATCATTATCTGATAGCTGTCATAATGCTGCGCAACGTTTCCGACAATGTCTATATAGCTGCCTATTATCAGGCTTTCAGGGGATGGATAGCTTTTCAAGTATTTGTCTATGCGCACTTCGCCTATTGCACCATTTTGCTCAATAAAGATGGTATATCCTTTTTCGTCGCTTTTGTAATCAACAAAGGTAATTTTCGCGTTTTCTACCTTCACCAGCTGGGATTCCATTTTTTCGCCGACTTGAGCCAGTGTGATAAGCATAGGAGGTATTTCATTATGTGAAGAAATAATTTTTATATCGCTTTCATTAATATCCGCAATCTCTAATAGTCCATTATAGTCAGTAATTGTACCTTCTATAGATATTTGGTTTCCTACAGTAAGGGCAGAATATGATTTGCTGCCCGCATATATATAGATGCCTGCAGTATCATCCTGCAAAAATACATTGTTTCCTATTTTGCTGGTCACAGTGCCATGTATCTGCACTTTTGAGCCATCCGGCATATCTCTTGCCTGGCTGATTGATATGATTCCGTCTTTTGCAATGTCTGATAGAGTTAAATCATTTGGGTCAAAGTACGGCTCATCATCACCCCAGATACCGCGGTCTTCGTTTTGTGCATGGTATTCTGCATCCAGCAGATAGTCATTATATTTGTAGTCATCATACAGGTATTTGACGTCGGCATATCCGCTCTCTGCCAGCATATAGTTGAGCAACTGTCCATCTACCCATATCCACGCTAGAAGCCTGTCATAGGCGTCAAAAACATCACTGTTGTTATCTAGCTCTAGAATTATTTCATCTGCGTTGATAAGCATATAGTTGGTGAATTCCTTTGCCTGCTGTGCCCATAGCTCAGGTATGCCGGAATCGGTGGACATTTCTTTTGTATCCACCCCTAAAAAGCGCGTTTTCAGGTATGAATCACCTACTATAAAAATAGCAGTGTCTCCGTCGGGAGCGTGGTCAAAATCGACTATTTGGTAGCCGTCTTCGAAAAGATCCATTTGCGAAAAATCAATATTGGGAAGCTGAGGGGTATTTTTATATGTGCCGCTATAGGATTCTGAAGTGATTTCTGGTGCAACAGTAGCCAAGGCTATGTCGCTTTGGGTGACTTTTTCATTTTCGACTATTGCGTCTATCATTTGGCTGCAGCCGGAGGAAAAAACCAAAGATGCAGCTAAGATCATAATTAAAATAATATTTTTCATTTATATACTCCTGTTTTCTTCGTACATTATAGCACAATAATGATGGTTTGTTTTATATATAATAGACATATTTGTCTATTGTACATTGACATATATATTCAGGAGTAATATACTCTTTCATTAGGAAAAGAATTTGGAGTAGAGAAATGTTAAATTATGGCTTCTTTCTAGACTTGGCTATCATTTTATTGTGTACAAAAATATTTGGTACAGCCACAAGAAAGCTGCAGCTGCCTGCGGTGGTTGGGGCTCTTTTAGCTGGCTTTTTTATTGGACCAAATATATTAAATATAGTTCACGAAACAGAATTTATTGATAAAATGGCTGAGCTTGGAGTAATATTCATTATGTTTATGGCGGGCATGGAAACAGATGTTAAGAGAATCAAGCAGACAGGTAAGGCTTCTATTTTAATTGCTGTTTTCGGCATGGTGCTTCCGCTAACAGGCGGTATACTGGTTACTGGATTTTTCTCACATGGCTTTATGGGCATCAGCCAAAAGCAGCTGTTTGAATATATATTTGTTGGCGTTATTTTGATGGCAACATCCGTGACCATAACCGTGGAAACACTGCGAGAAACAGGAAGATTGAATACAAAATCCGGAACTACAATAGTCGGAGCAGCTATATTGGATGATATTTTGGGAATAATAGCTCTTACCGTTTTAATGAGCATAACAGATGAGTCTGTGCATATAGTGGTAGTGCTTCTAAAAATTCTTGCATTCTTTCTATTTGCGGGTGCTTGCGGATTTGGATTTTATCTGCTATTTAAATTTTTCTCAAAAAAATATGGTGAGAGCAGAAGAGTGCCTATATATTCTCTAGTTTTTTGCCTTTTTCTTTCATATGCTGCTGAGCATTTCTTTGGAGTAGCAGATTTGACAGGTGCGTATTTGGCAGGAGCGATGATTTCCAGCATTACGCTATGTGAATATGTAAACAAAAAGGTAGAGGTAACATCGTATATGTTATTTGCTCCTATATTTTTCGCCAGCATTGGTATAAAGGCGAAAATATCTCATTTGAATCTCCACGTTATAATATTTGCAGCCACGCTGATAGCGGTGGCATTAGCAGCAAAAGTATTGGGTGGAATTATCGGAGCAAAGATGGCAAAATACAACAGAGTGGAAGCTCTTCGCTGCGGAGTGGGTATGATGGCGAGAGGCGAGGTAGCGTTGATAGTGGCAGACAGGGGAGTGGCAGCCAATCTGATACCCGATGAATTCCTAACGCCTATTGTATTGCTTGTAATAGTAAGCTCATTTTTGACACCGGCATTTTTGAAGATGGCATATAAAAAGCATGAGCTGGACTACGAATATATATAAAAAATCGACAAGGCACGATGGCGTTCGTGCTTTGCCGAATTAGATATTATAAAATAGATTTATTATTGAGATACTTTCTGAGGTGTCTCTTTTTTTGATTTGAAAAAATACATACTTAGCGGCCACCACAAAATAGCAAAGGCTGGATATACTGCCCATATTACATTTGGTGAGTACATATAGTTGATAAATGCGAAGTATGCAATTGTAACAACTGCTGCACATATAGAGAATGCAAAGTATTTTTTGGTATGCCCGAAATATATCCCCATTAATGCCCAAAGTGCTGGGTATATCAAATGAATAGTCCAGAAAACAGTAGGTGTTAATATTGCATTTAGAATGATATAGTATGCCAAAAATACAACCACACTGATAATTTGGAAGACTATGGTTAATGCTCTTTTTTTAAGAGCTGCACAAACTGACCACCATATTGCCGGCAATATGATATATAAATACCAAGGATGAATTCCGGGAGTTAATCTATAGTATAGGAATATGTAATAGCCTATTATAGATGCTGCACCTATCAGAGCAAACCAAAATGATTTTGCATGTTTTCCCAGCAGCATTGCCAATGGCCACCATATCAGATTGAAGCCAACGTATAGAAACCATATTGTATTGGGGGAATTCATGTAATTAATCAATGCTAAAAAGCCAAGTGTCAGCAAAGACATCACAACAGAATATATTTTTGGCTTCCTTGCTAGGAACATAGAAAGCGGCCACCACAAAAGCGCATATAAAGGGTAGTAGAACCAAATATATTGAGGTGATGTAATATAGTTTACCAAGGCTAGAAACGCTGTGATATAAATTGTTGATACCACAGAGTATAGCTTATATTTTTTCGCACCGCATATAACAAGGCTGATAGGCCACCATAGCACAGCAAATGCAGGATAGAAAAACCAAATGACCGAAGGTGTTGTTATATAGTTGACTATCCACATGAAGCCTAGTATGTATATGCCACCTACTATTGAATAAATTTTTGCTCTTTTTGCCGGATTAATTAATACAGTCAGTGGCCACCACATCACAGCAAATATAGGGAATATTGCCCATGGAAAACCGGGGGATGTGGTGTAGTTCAGTATGGCAAAAAACGCACTGATATACAACGCACTGACCACGGCGAAAGCTTTAGGCTTTTTAGCTAGCAGCACAGAAAGCGGCCACCACATCACAGCAAAGGCTGGAAACATAAACCATGGAAAGCTAGTCGATGTGATTAAATTAACCAAGTATGAAAAGCCTGCAATATATAGAGCACCTATCACAGAAAAAGCCCTAAACTTTTTGGTTTTTCCAAAGTACAAACTCAGCGGCCACCATAATACAGCAAATGCAGGATAGATAAACCAAGGGTGTGCAAAGGATGTGACATAGTTGATTGTAAATAGTAGTGCTATAGAGAACAGAGAAAAAACAATAGAAAAAACTAATGATTTATTTTTCATTTTCCGCCTCATTTCTCCCTGTGGTTAAGCCAAGAGAAAAACATAGCTAAAGGCCACCATAAAACTGCAAAAGTAGGATACACAAACCACGGGTGGATGTACCAAGAGTTTGTCGTGTAATTTATGAAAAAGCAAAGACCGATTATCAGTAGGGAGCCCCATACGGAAAACCACATACGGTTTGCATAATTAATCTTACTTGCTTTTTTTACCACAGTGGCTGTGCCTGGCTGAGACAAAAGATTCATCTTTATCTCTGTTATATCGCCAAACTCAACGATGCTTTTATTTATTGCATCCTCTTCCGCTTTGCCTGATTCTACTAAATCCAAAACTTTTTCTTCCAGATTGAGTATGATTTCGTTTTTTATGTCCTCTTTTTCCTTGCTGTCTGGAATGTCTTTGAAAAGACTTTCAACATAATCTTTTATAGTAATCATTTTTTATCCTCCATCAGTGTATTAATTATTTTTTTTGTTAATTCCCATTCTTCTAGTTTTTCTTTAAAATGTTCTGTTCCGTGTGCCGTTATCTTGTAATACTTTCTTGTTCTGCCGTGGGTTATTTCTCCGCTGTATGATATGATATATCGATTTTTTTCTAGCCTTTGAAATACCGCATATAATGTAGCTTCCTTTATCTCAAACATATTGTCGGTTCGCTGGCATATCTCTTTTGATATTTCATAGCCATAGCGGTCCTTTTCCAAAATCAGCTTAAGAATAATTGCATCCAGATGACCACGGATTATGTCGCTGCTAATCATTTTTGCCTCCTTTTCATTAAGGATATCCTAATAGTAATATTACTCTATCTAATAGGGTAATAATATTATAAATTACTCTATCTGTCAAGGTAATTTTAGAATTTATTTTTTTACGCTGTTTTTTTCTTTGCATTTTGCTGTAGATTCGAATTCTAATGATAAAATATAGAACTTATGATAAAATAAATATAAGCGGAAAGGAAAAACTATGAATTTTTATGATATATTTATGTATCCTTTAGAAAAAGGATTTTTAGAGGCTTTAAGAAAAGAACTGATACCAGCTGCCAGAGGCAAAATACTAGAAATTGGTGCTGGCACTGGAGTCAATTTTAAATATTATGATATGTACGAGATTGAGAGCATTACGGTGCTGGACCATGAAATAAACAAGACAGCAGAAAAAAGGGCAGGCAGCAAAATCAATTTTGTTGAATCAGATGCAGGCAATCTGCCATTTGAAGAAAATAGTTTTGATGTGGTGGTGGAGACTTTGCTTCTTTGCTCTGTAGACCATGAGCACAGTGTATTGAGTGAGATACGCCGAGTGCTGAAACCCGGCGGTATGTTTATCCACATAGACCATGGAATGCCGGATAGAAGTGGTGCACGAAAGCTTTTTAATTTTTTTGCACCTGCATGGAGAGCAATGACCAGATCGTGCAGAATAAACAAAGAATATGAAGAGATGCTAAGGGAGGAAGGATTTACAACTGAGAATCTCCTAAAGAAAGGCGGCGGAGTTTTTTCGGGTGGAATATCATATAAAAAAGGAGGGGAATGATGAATACAGATAGTTTTGTGAAGCTGTATAAAGACAGAGGATATGATGACAAAACAATAGATGAGGCGGTATGTGCACTGGTAGATGCGGAGAAGTATTTAAAAAAGAATGATACCGATTTTGAAAATGCCAATGTTGAAAATGCGAAAAAATACATTAAAAGCCTAATAGAGAGCGATAAAAACGATTTAAATACTTTGCTTGCATTGGCTAGATATTTTCATCTAGTTGATAATAAAGATGTCTACATCCATTTCACAAAGGTTTTGGGCGGGCTAGGAGTGCTGGAGAGCATTAAAAAGCGAATGAAGACATACGCAGGCAATGAAACAGCAGAAAAAGTGCTGGATGGATATGAGATGCCGCCATTGGGAACCCCTCTGGAAGAAGTGCCCCAATATACACGTGACCTAATGGAGAGAATCAAGAAGCACATAGAGCCTGATTTATACCAAAGAATATTGGCGGGGAATAACCATGGAGTCCCTGAAGAGAGTATGAAGATGGAAAAGGAATTCTATGAGAACAGCGAATCATTGGATGAGTACCTAGAACAAAGGCACAAAAGAAAGGTAGAAGAGCTGCAAAGCTATTGTGACAGAGATGCAGTGTGGTTTGAACAGATAATTACACAGGATGTAGTGGACTTTGTAGCATCTAATCAGGAAGTGCTGTCTGCAAAAAAAGAAGGAAATAAACTATATGTAACGAAAATACCATTTGATGTGGTTAACTATTTAAATGAAGAGGACCCCAAAAAGAAATCATATTATGCGTGTCATTGCCCGTTTGCCAGAGAAAGCGTGCTATCGGATGAAAAAACAGTGGACAGCGAGTGGTGCTACTGCTCCGGAGGATTTGCAAAGTATCCATTTGAGGTGATAATGGGCAAAGAGCTGAAGGTGAAGCTTTTGAAGAGTGCACTGGATGGCGATGCGATATGCAGATTTGAAATAGATTTAGGTGAATAAAAAAAGAGCGGATATAATATCTGCTCTTTTCGTTTCTATTCCCACGTTTTCCAGATGTCCGGCTTGTAGCCAATGGTTGCCTGCTTGCCATTTCGCACAATAGGCGTTTTGTAAAGCTGTGGAAGCTCCATTAGCTTCTCAAGCTGCTGCTCCTTGCCGTAATGCTCTATCATGTAGTAATCCTTGGATTCCTTATCAACTACGTTTTCAAAGCCTCCTACAGCTTGTGACACGCTCCTGTATTCGCCCATGCTGAGACCTTTGTCTAGTATATCAATGTATTGAAATTTTATTCTTCGCTCTTTGAAATATCGTTCTGCTTTCTTTGTATCGAAGCATTTCTTCTTGCCGAAAATCTGAATATTCATTTGTTCCTCCAGTTAAAATATTACTATAGTTATTATACATTAATTTTTATTTATGTAAAACAAAATGAAATTACAACATAAAACACCCTCTGAATAGAAGATGTTTTATGTTTATATAAGTAGTATTAATAAGGAGATACTATTAGCTAGAAGCTCGTGTTGGCTGTTTTTCTTTCGTGGTCAATGTCTGTATAGGGCATATTATGCACCATGTTCGCGGCGAATATATGAACCCTAGAATCAATCCTATTATTGTAGAAGAAAACATTACTGAATATACTCTGTATCCTAGATGCAGCAATGGTGCTGGCACAGATAGATTTAAGATTTGAGGCATATTGATAGGAAGTGGGAACATTATCATAAACCGTATTTGATCTACAGGAGCGATTTTGTCTATGGACACCATTATGGTGGACATTGTGATGAAGAATAGATTTATCCCGAAGTACGTGAGGACAATTTTCTTTATTGTTTGCCCTGTCAGCCATTTAGGCATTGGCTTCTTCAGGCTGATTTTTGATAGCACTCTATTAAAAAATCCTGCTCTTGGACAAAAGAATTTGCACCAGATTTTATCATCATATATCCAGAAGAGAACAAATGGTGTGATAAAACAAATCAAACCTAAGACTGCAAAAGATATATGTAAAAAGCCGATTGCGAAAAACAAAACTGTGAATATAAATAATTTATCCTGATAATTCAATTTATTTGATGTCATGCTGTCTCCTTTATATAAAACATTATAGACATAATTTTTTGAAATACAGTGATGTAATCACATATAAATTTCTCAAATAATTTTTCGATTTTGTTTAAACGATATAGTTACATGTTATATTTAAACAATATGTGTAAGAGATATGAGATGGAGGAGTAAAATGAAAAAGAAGACGATTACTGCGATACTAACAATAATGCTGATGGTTTATATCTTTGCCGTTCCAACGACATTGGCAGATGACACACTGGATGTAGTAGCATGGGCAAGCCCAGAAAATGTATCAGATGGACAATCATCAACAATATTTATTGAAGTTACCAACAATACAGGAGCGGAAGTAACACTTTCTGCCTATGCAATAGATAACGAGTTTTTTCAGTTTGGCTCAGGAACTGTTTTGAAAAGCGGTGAAACTCTGCCTATAGAATATGAATATACTGTAAGTTTTGGACAAAACGACTCTATAGGAATCCCTATACAGGTGAATCATGATGGAGCAGGGGGAAGTGTGGTTGCTTCATTTGCCCAACATATTTACTTTTTCAGAGAAGCTAATGAAATTTCTGTTCAGTTTAATGTGATACCTGATAAGACAACAATAAACTCCGGCGAAAAAGTTAGCTTTAGAATATATTGCGAGAACATGGGTAACACCCAAATGAAAGACTTTTACGTTAGGGTAAATGGTGAAGACCATCAATACTTTGATTTAGCACCAAATGAATATATGGATGTAATTTATGAATATTCATATACAAAAGATACTACTGTGACATTTGGCTATGCCTTTTCATATGAAGAAAACGGCGACTGGCTATGGTATGTTCAAGACCCAGCTGATGCGATAAAAATAGCCGTAATACAGCCTAGTAGCCAAAGCCAGACAGAGCCTACACAAGCTCCGACTGATGATATGATGGATGATATTCAAAAAACAGAAAATGATACTGACAATGATGATATGAAGAACGATGACAATCAAAATACTGACATTGTTGAAGGGAATGCAACAGCATTGCCGGATGCCAATACTCAAACATATGGTGAAACAGTAGGACTGTCCACAGAGTCAATTTTGCTTATAGTTGTGGTGGGTCTGCTAGTAGTATTAATTGCAGTTATATTGATAGTAGTAGTAAGCAAAAAGAAAAAATGAAAGGATTGATAAAACATGAACTATAGCTGGCTTGAGGAGTATATCCTTTCAAAAAAAGGCGTGATAAAAGAATATAAATCTGAATGGAGTACCCACAGATTTATGCTGCATGATAAAATGGTGGGGCTATACAGCATGGATAGCGCAGGCAGGAGCGTGATAACCCTGAAATGCAATCCACAGTTTGGATCAATGCTCAGAGAAAGCTTCAAGGATATCAGACCGGGCTACTATATGAATAAGGTTCACTGGAATTCCGTAGATCTGAATGGCGATACGCCGGAAGAAATATTGAAGCAGATGATTGATAATTCCTATGAGCTGATTTTATCCTCTTTGCCAAAGAAAGTGCAGAGTGAGATTTTATCAGACTAGATTATCTATTTATATAATATTGAATTAGACAAAAAGCACCTAGATATATTCTGGGTGCTTTGAGCTATGCTTCATTCAGTTCGCTCTGATTATTTTGCCATGGAAAAGCCTGCGTTTTCGACAATAGTTTTTACTGTTTCAGCAGAAGCATTTCCATATACAGTTGCTTTGTTGTTTTCGTGATCCACAACGGCGTTTTCGATATTCTCATCTTTCAGAAGCTGTGCTTGCAGTCTAGATGAGCAGCCATTGCATGTCATGCCATATACGTCGTATGTTGTACCTTCTGAAGATACGTTTTTGCTTGCTTTTTTTGCTTTAAAGTTGTTCATAATTATTCCTCCTAATGAATACAGCAGAAGTGCTGCAAATGTTATTGTTACAATTAGCTTAAATATGCCGATTTCTTCGTTCGCGTTTTCGCCCATCTGTGCTATGCTAACTTTCAGATTAAATTGATTAATCAGAAAATCTAGAAGCAGCCCGAACAATACTGCCAAGACAGAACTGATGGACACATATAGTGCCACTACTTTTTTGCCTAGTTTTTTCGCCAATATTGAAAGACTAGCCGCATTTGTGAAAGGCCCCATAAACAGGAATACGAATGCTGCACCCGGACTGATTCCTTTTAGAATAAAAGAAACTGCTATAGGGATGGAAGCCGTTGAGCAAATATACATTGGCATACCTATCACAATCATCAAAAGCATTGCCAGAATCCCTGAATTCAAATTGGCACGCATTATCAAATCTGTCGGCAAGAACATAGTGATGAGAGTTGCTATTAGTAAGCCCACAAGAAAGTGAATAGCTATTTCACCAACGCTCTCTATGTATGCATAGTGCATAGTGTCAGCTAGCTTTTTGCCGAAAGGGTCGCTTTTCTTTATCTCTTTGTGCGCAGCGCAGCTTCCGTCTGTACACCCGGTATCTGTGCTGCAGCAGCTGTCGCCATCACTATGATGAATATGTTTGCTGTCGTTTTCTGCATGCTTTTTTTTATCGAATAGCCCTACGAAAAATCCGCCCAATACACCGGACAAGAATGCTGCCACTGGTCTAAACCATGCAAAGGTAGGCCCCATCAATCCATATGTTGCAACAATGGAGTCTACACCTGTTTGAGGTGTGGATATTAGAAATGCTGTAGTCGTTGCCGTGGATGCGCCTTTGTCTTTCAGGTACATGCCAGTGGGTACTACTGCACATGAACAAAGGGGTAGGGGCACACCAAGAGCACAGGCCTTAACAGTAGACCAAAACGAATTTTTGCCTAGCTGGCGAGCTATCAATTCTCTGTTTACGAAAAGGTTGAATATGCCAACCAAAGTAAGCCCCAGCATCAAATAGTATGCCATGTCGACAAATAAATTTAAGAATACTTCAAAAAATCTTATCATTGCTTTACTTGTATTATTCCTCTCTATGCTTTAAATGTTCTAAGCCTATATTTAGAATAGTCTTTACATGCTCATCATCCAGTGAGTAGTATATTTTTTTGCCGTCCTTTGTATATTTCACCAGCCTTTGCTGCCGCAGAAGACGCAGCTGATGGGAAACAGCGGACTGAGACATGCCAAGCTGCTCGGCAAGGTGATGAACACAGATTTCTTTATCTATCAAAAGGTAGAGAAGACGTATTCTATTGCTGTCGCCAACCATTTTATAGAATTCTGATAGCTCTATTGCATCCTCGTGTGTCATAATTTCTAGATTTGCACCTTCATCACATCGCTTCATGATATACTCCTTACGAATTAACATATGAACAACTATTCATATGTATTATATAATTTATGAATACTTAAGTCAATATGAAAAGTGAAAAATAATTGCTTTTTTCAAAAATGCGTTATAAAATATTCCTATAAATACATTAATTAACACTGTTGACATCATGGGTGTTTACGGTTAGAATATGCTTTACGTATTTAAAAGCTTAATTAAATTTATATAGGGGATAAATAAATATGGAATATATCAGAGGGTTTGAAAATCTCGAACCTGAAGAGTTCAGCAGAATGATGAGAGAACCTCATATTCTAATTGATGTGAGAAGCGAGGAAGAATACGAGGAGGAGAGCATACTGAATGCCATAAATATTCCTCTGAACGAGATTGCTGACTTTTCAGAAACACTTCGTGAGCAGAGCATAAACAAAGCTGTTTTGGTTTATTGTTCTACTGGGAATAGAAGTGCTGCCGCATGTGGAATACTTCACGGTGCAGGATATCAATATGTCTATAATCTTCTCGGCGGTATAAAAGCATGGAAGAGAGTATACGGCATATAGCAAGCAAAAAACGTCTTATAATATAAGACGTTTTTCTATTTATAATTATTTATCTACGTTTTTTTAGCTCCGTGAATATGTCATCCCATGTAAGGCCGCACTGCACCATAAGTACGCTAAGGTGATATAGAAGGTCGCCGGATTCATATGCAACATTCTCGTTGTCTCCGGATATCGCTCCGATAATTATTTCAGATGCTTCTTCGCCCACCTTCTTGCATGTTTTTTCCTTGCCCTTATCTAGCAGGTAATTGGTATACGAACCTTCCTTTGGATTTGCTTTTCTATCCAGGATTACATTGTAGACTTCATCTAGTATACTTGGCTGTATACGGGCGTCATCACCATAGAAATTATTAAAAAAGCATGATTTTGCACCTGTATGGCATGCTGGGCCTGTTTGCTCTACTAGCAGAAGCAAAGTATCGCCGTCGCAGTCATATTTCATGGAAACTACCTTTTGAAGATTGCCGGAAGTTTCTCCTTTTTTCCATAGCTCCTGTCTGCTTCTGGAGTAATATGTTGCATAGCCGCTATTTATTGTCATATCCAAAGATTTTTTATTCATGTATGCAAGCATAAGCACTTCACCGCTCTTTATATCCTGTGTTATTGCGGGAATCAAACCTTTGTCATCAAATTTTATATTTTCTGTATTCATTGCTTACCTTCCTATATCTGTATATATCCATTTGTATCACATCCGAACAGGTATGTTTTTGCTTCTCATATGCTCCTTCACTTGTGTAATGCTAAGTTCATTAAAGTGAAACAATGATGCAGCCAGCACTGCGTCTGCTTTGCCCTCTATGCAGACCTCTGAAAAGTGCTCTAATGTACCCGCACCTCCAGACGCTATAACAGGGATATTAACATTTTCAGAAATCGTTTTTGTCAGCTCTATGTCGTATCCTGCCTTTGTGCCGTCACAGTCCATGGATGTCAGCAGTATTTCGCCTGCTCCCAGCTTTTCTGCTTTCATTGCCCATTCCACTGCATCTAGCCTGAAGTCTGCTCTGCCGCCGTTTATGTATGCGTTCCATGTGCCGTCTCCATTGCGTTTGGCATCAATTGCCACTACTACGCATTGAGAGCCGAATTTCCATGCGGCGTCTGATATAAGCTGTGGATTATTCAGAGCGGAGGAGTTTATGGATATTTTGTCTGCACCTACACGGAGTATTCTGCGAAAATCCTCAACGCTGCGTATTCCGCCGCCTACAGTAAGCGGAATAAATATCTGTTCGGCTGTCTTTTCCACTACTTCCAGCATGATATTTCTTTTGTCCGATGATGCTGTAATATCCAAAAAGACTATCTCATCAGCGCCGGCTTTATTGTATGCTTTGGCTATCTCAACTGGGTCACCTGCATCCTGCAGATTTACAAAATTAACGCCTTTCACCACTCTGCCGTCATGAACGTCTAAGCAGGGTATCACTCTTTTGGTCAGCATAGTTTTAGTACCTCTTTCAAATCGATTGTGCCTTGGTATATTGCCTTGCCGGAGATTGCACCAGCAAAGCCTTCTGCTTTTGCCTTTAGCACATCCTGCTCGCTTGCAATGCCTCCAGATAATATCACATCTATTCCGCCGATGTCTGATATACTTTTGGTTTGCTCAATATTTGGGCCTTCCATCATGCCGTCTTTTGAAATATCTGTGTAGATTATGGTTTGTACGCCCGCAGATTTCATTGCTTGAGCTAAATCTACTGCTAGGATTTCTGATTTTTCCGCCCAGCCGTTCACAGCCACGTATCCATCCTTTGCGTCTATACCAACGGCTATTTTTTTACCGTATTTTTCTACAGCCTTCTTCACCAGTTCTGGGTTTTGGGCGGCTACTGTTCCTAATATCACTCTCTGCGCTCCCACTTCATTCAGCATAGTATCTATATTTTCCATTGTTCTTATGCCGCCGCCTAGCTGCACGGGAATATCTACTGCATCGACTATTGATTTTATAGTCTCTAGATTTTGGGATTTGCCTGCAAATGCACCGTTTAGGTCTACCACATGTATCCATTTTGCACCAGCGGCTTCGAATTCCTTTGCTACCTTTGCTGGGCTTTGGCTGTATACTGTTGATTTGTCCATGTCTCCCTGCATCAGCCTGACAGCCTGTGAATCCTTTAAGTCAATAGCAGGATATAAAATAAAAGTCATTAAATTCTCCTCAAACTAGTTTAGCGAAATTATCAAGCATCTTAAGACCTGAGTCTCCGCTTTTTTCCGGGTGAAACTGGGTGGCGAATACATTATCCTTGTTTACAACCGCCGTAAACTCTATGCCATAGTTACTTGTGGCGATGATATCACTTGGATTTTTAGGATTGGCATAGTAGGAGTGGACAAAATATGTGTATATATCGCCTTTAATATCTTTAAATAGAATATTGTCTTTTATGTTTAGTTTGTTCCATCCGATTTGCGGCACTTTGTATTCTTTAGGCAGATCGAATCGTACAATTTCTCCGCCTATTAAGCCAAGTCCTTCAAACTCGCCGTTTTCATAGGATACATCAAACACCAGCTGCATGCCCAGACATATTCCCAGAAATGGTGTGCCGTCTGCGACTTTTTCCTTTATTACTTTGCTGATACCTGATGTATTCAGTCTTTCCATTGCGTCTGCAAATGCACCAACGCCGGGAAGGACTATTTTGTTAGCTTCTTGTATGTCTGCTATACGGTCGGTAATTTCGGCTTCGTAGCCCATAAATTCAAATGCCTTTTGTGCACTTCTCAGGTTGCCCATTCCATAGTCAATTATCGTTATCATAATACTCCTTTGGTGGATGGAACACCGGTGATCCTGTTGTCCACCAGTGTGGCTTTGTCCATCGCTTTTGCAAATGCTTTGAATATTGCCTCTATGATGTGATGAGTGTTTCTGCCATACATCACCTTTACATGCAGAGTGACACCGCAGGCTGAGGAGAAAGCCTGAAAGAAATCTTCTACCATTTCTGTGTCAAAATCGCCTAGCTTTGGTAAGCTGAATTCGCCATCAAACACCAAATAGCTTCTGCCTGATATATCCATGCTAACCATCGCCAATGCTTCATCCATAGGCAGGAAACATGTGGCATATCTTGTGATGCTTTTTTTCTCGCCTAGTGCATCCTTGACCGCCTGACCTAGTGCTATTCCGACGTCTTCCACAGTGTGGTGGCAGTCTATAAATGTATCACCTTTGCAGGATATTTTTATGTCCATCAAGGAGTGCTTGGCAAAAAGAATGAGCATGTGATCAAAAAATCCCACACCTGTGTCTATCTCCGATTTGCCTTCGCCGTCTAGATTAACAGAAACATATATATCAGTTTCATTTGTCTTTCTTTTGATTTCAGCTTTACGCATATTATTCTCCTTCACTAAAACGAATTGAAACGCTGTTTGCATGGGCATCCAGCCCTTCTAGCCTTGCAAATGAATCAATGTCTTTGTATACGCTTTTCAGTTTTTCTTTGCTATAGTATATCACAGATGATCTCTTCACAAAATCATCAACTCCCAGAGGAGATGAGAACCTAGCGGTAGAGGATGTAGGAAGCACGTGGTTGGGGCCTGCAAAATAATCTCCCAGCGGCTCTGGGGAATAATGCCCTAGAAATACTGAGCCTGCATTTATTATTTTATCCAGATATTTTTCAGGGCTATCTACTGCTAGCTCCAAGTGCTCCGGCGCTATTTCATTTGATATTTTTATACCTTGCTCTATATCATTCACCAAAATTATGCCGCTACAGTTTTTGATGGACTGCAGTGCGTTTTCTTTTGTACCTTTTAGATACTCTATCTGCTTATCTACTTCTGTTGAAACTTCATCAGCTAGTTTTTTTGATGTTGTAACGAGTATTGCGGCTGCCATTGGGTCGTGCTCTGCCTGCGAAAGCAAATCCGCAGCTACATATTTGCTGTTGGCATTTTCATCAGCAATTATTAGCACCTCACTTGGTCCTGCCACCATATCTATGCCTACATATCCATATACGCTTTTTTTGGCAAGAGCTACATATATGTTACCAGGACCGACGATTTTGGCAACTCTCGGAATAGATTGCGTGCCAAATGCCATTGCCCCAACTGCCTGTGCTCCACCGACCTTATATATTTTATCCACACCGATTATTCTAGCAGTAGCCAAAGTCATATAGTATACTTTGCCATCACTCATAGGTGGGGTGCAC
The DNA here is from genome assembly GCA_040883315.1 of Eubacteriales bacterium. GTDB lineage: Bacteria > Bacillota > Clostridia > Christensenellales > UMGS416 > JAFGUF01. Next base: position 206,606 of record JBFLKU010000012.1, on the reverse strand, counting down.
ATGATAATCTCACCAACCCCTGCTATTTGTGCAGGAATCACATTCATTAGTACGGTGGAAGGGTAGGCTGCTCTGCCACCTGGCACATATACACCAACACGCTCCATTGGTATTATGCGTTGGCCTATATACCCGCCCTCTAAATTCATTGTAAATCCGTCGCGTTTTTGCATTTGGTGAAATGCCTTTATGTTGTCTGCGGCTTGTATAATAGTCTCTTTTATTTTATCATCAAGCATACCGTATGCTTCATCTATTTCTTCTTTTGATACCAGCATGCCATCATTCGATAAGTCCACTTTGTCGAGTTTATTGGTGTAGTAATACAGAGCACTGTCTCCCTCTGCACGTACCTTTTTCAATATTTCATCCACTGACGACTGTTCGCTGGTGTTGTCTAGCTGTGAGCGATTCATCAAATCAGACAGTAGTTCTTTTGAATTTGAATTAATTATTTTCATGATCTATTCCTTATTATTCAGATACTTTCGTACATTACTGATAAGTGGTCTTATTATCTCGCCTTTTGTTTTTAGAGATACCTTATTTACCACAAGTCTTGCAGAGATGTCGCAAATATCTTCTGTCACTTCCAGTCCGTTTTCCACCAGTGTCTTTCCTGATTCTACTATGTCAACTATCACATCAGATAGCCCAACCAATGGTCCTAGCTCTACGGAGCCATTTAGCTTTATTATGTCTATGTTTATTCCCTTTGTCTGGTAGTATGCCTTTGCAGTGCTGGGGTATTTTGTGGCAACTCGCAGATTTACATTTGTTATGGGGTTAGGGGTTTGCTTTTTTGGTGCTGCTACGCATAGCCTGCACTTTGCAAAGCCTAAATCCAGCATTTCATATAGGTCTGAATTGCTCTCTATCAATGTATCCTTGCCCACAACACCGATGTCAGCAACGCCACGCTCCACATATGTGGGCACATCGCTGGGCTTTACTAGGATGACGGATACTGTTTTTTCTTTGTCTGTAAAAATCAATTTTCTGCTTTCAGTATCTACACAGGATAAATCTAATCCGCAGCTTTCAAACAGCTCCATTGACTGCTGTGCAAGTCTTCCCTTTGCCAGTGCAATATTCAAGGTTTTCATAAAAGCTGTCCCTCCCTGTCCAGTGCAATAAGTATATGCTTGCTAGTCATAGCAAAGCCTACAGCAGGCATATCTTTTCCGTAGTTTTTCACCAGATTGTCATATCTGCCGCCTGTCAGCAGCGGGTAGCCAAGATTTGGGCATATTCCTTTGAAAACGATGCCTGTATAGTAGTGAACGGACTGTACAATGGAAAAATCTATGGATATATAATCGATTAATCCTTCCTGCTCAACTATCTTTAAGACTTTTTCTACATTTTCTACGGCCTTTTTGCATAAAGGATTTTTGGAATACTTTCTTGCAGTTTCTAATATCTCAATGCCGCCGTATAGTGCAGGAAGCTCTAATATATCGTTTCTAAGATCAAGGTCTATGTTTTTTTCTTTCAGCATCAGCTCCATAGAAAGCATATCTTTCATTTCCACGAATCTTCGCATTTGCTCATAGCTTTCATCGTCGAACCCGGCATCTTTCATTAATCCTTTAAAAAACTGTGTTTGACCTACTTCTATCTGAAAATCATTCAGTCCAGATGCCTTTAGCGATTTTATAGCCATTATCAGGCATTCAGCATCAGCTTTATATGAATTGTCTCCCATCAGCTCTATGCCGACTTGTGTTACTTGCTTGTATCCCTCATTCTTTTCACCCTTAAGATGAAAAACATTTCCGCAGTAGCACAGCTTAAGGCTTTCTTCATCTTTTAGCTTGGTAGCTGCCATGCGGGCGATAGGCATTGTGATATCTGGGCGCAGAACCAGCAGTGAGCCATTGCTGTCGGTGAGCTTGAACATATCCTCTGCCTCGAATCCGCCGCTTCCTACGCAGAAAACGTCATAATTCTCTAGTATAGGTGTCTCCACCATTTGATAGCCTGATTGCTTGAAACAGTCTATTATTTTATTTTCAGTAGTTTCCTTATGGCTGTATTCCAAAGGCAGATAGTCCTGCAGCCCATAGGGAATGTTTTGGTATTTTTTCATTAAGTCTCCTTATATGTACAAGTAGATATCCAATAAATTTGCCGATTTAATACTTTATCACGCTAAATCATTGTATCAGACGTAATAAAATATGTCAATAGTATGATTGCATTAATTATACCAAATATTTTAAATTGGGCAATCATTGGACAAAATAATGCACTGACCTGTAAAATTTATATAAATATTACACAATAATTAATTGAATTAGATGGATATAAATGTTATCCTATTATGGGGAAGGGTAACATTCCTGACAGGAGGGATATATATTGAATATAGATAGAAAAATAAACGACATCATCCTAGAAGCGGCAGCAAGCATCGGCAAGACAATATGTCTTTTAGATGAGACCGGAGAAGTGCTGGCATCTAGCAATCCGGAGCTTATTGGAACATCAGATGATGACTATGAAATTGTTGAATTTAAAAGCAATTATATTAGTGAAGAAATGAATGGTAAGCTATATGGGCTTATAGATTTTGATGGGCATCGTCCTCTGGGTCTTTATATAGAAGGTGACGCCAAAGAAACAGAAAGCTTTGTATTTTTTCTTAGAAAGCTAATAATTGAAATACTGAAGACTACAAAGAAAAAGCTAGGCAGAGAAGAGGTTTTCAGAAGAATAATGCTGGATAAAACCGACGCTCTGGAAATACAAGAAGCAGTGGCAGACTTCAATATTGATACTGATTGCGCAAGATGCGTTATTATAGTACAGACAATAAATGACGATGCCAACAAAATATACAAAGATTTGCATACAATATTCCACATGAAAGAGGGAGACATGATAGTCTCTTTGAATAGATATGTGCTAGCTTTGGTAAAAGTGATTGATGTAGATTTGGATATGGACGCATTGGGCGAGCTGGTTTTGGCACTAAATGAGACCATAAACAATGAAATAGCAATAGAAGCGCATATAGGCGTTGGCGGAATAAAGGAAGGTCTATACAGCATAAGAGAGTCATTTATGGAGGCGCAGGAGGCAATAAATCTTGGGCTGATGCAGCAAAGCAATTCAAATATTTTCATGTTCCACAAGCTGCTGCTGGAAAGATTCCTGCAGAATATTCCGAGAGATATCAGAAAAGAATTCTATGATTTAGGATATTCAGAATCCTTGAAAAAGGTGCTTAATGAAGAAATGCTGACAACTGTTTTGACTTTTTTTGAAAACAACCTAAACCTAAGTGAAGCAGCAAGAAAATTATTTATACATAGAAATACTTTGATTTATAGGCTGGAAAAGATACAAAAATCTACAGGATTAGATTTAAGAAATTTCGATGATGCAGTTTTGCTAAAAACTGTTATAATGATAGGAAAATCATTATCATCAAACAATAGAATGGAGTAGAAATACAAGTATGTACCTGATTAAGAACGCAAAGATTTTGACAATGGCAGACAAGAACTACGAGAGCGGCGACATCCTGATAGAAAACGGCAAAATAGAAAAAATTGACGAAAACATATCAGCTGACTGCGAAACATTTGACGCAAAAGGCATGTGGGTGCTGCCAGGGTTTATTGATGCACATTGCCACGTAGGAATGTGGGAAGACAAAATAGGCGAAGAGGGAGCAGATGGCAATGAGGCAACAAAGCCAATTACGCCGGAGCTGCGTGCTATAGACGCTGTCAACCCTGAAGATCCAGCTTTTTATGAAGCACTTATCCACGGAATCACCAGTGTATGCACAGGGCCGGGAAGTGCCAATGTGATAGGCGGACAATTTGTAGCCATGAAAACATGGGGCAGAAGAGTGGACGAAATGATAATAAAAGAGCCGCTTGCAGTGAAAGCTGCACTTGGCGAGAACCCAAAGAGAGTGTACTCAGCACAGGACACTAGCCCATCTACTAGAATGGCAACAGCCGCAGAATTCAGAAAAGCCATGATAGAGGCACAGGACTACAAAATAAAGATGGAATCCAAAGATGCAGATGACAGCAAAGACCACGAAAGAGACCTTGCCAAGGAAATACTGGTGGACGTGCTGGACGGCAAAACATATTTAAAAATTCACTGCCACAGAGCAGATGATATATGCACAGCAATCAGGCTTTGCAAAGAGTTCAACGTGAAGTATACATTGGAGCACTGCACAGATGGATATAGAATAGCCGACATTCTAAAGGAAGAGGGCGTGAAGCCTATTCTAGGGCCATTGCTTTCTACAAGGTCAAAAATCGAATTGAAAGATCTATCATTTTCAGCGCCAAAGGTATTAAATGATGCCGGAGTAAAGTTTGCCATGATGACAGATCACCCGGTAATTCCTCTGTATGCACTGCCTATATGTGCAGCAATCAGCGTGAGAGAAGGGCTGGATGAGATGGAAGCATTGAAATCCATCACCATAAATGCAGCAGAGATTGTGGGAATAGAAGACAGAGTTGGTTCTCTGGAAGTGGGCAAAGACGCAGACATTGCAATATATAACGGAAATCCGCTGGAAATCAAAACAAAGGCTGTAAAAGTTTTTGTAGACGGAAATGTTGTATATTCTGCATGATTGTGATATAATACACGCAAATAATTGAATATGTCTTTGGGGCGAGGCGAAAATCCTCACCGGCGGTATAGTCCGCGAGCCTTTTTGGTTGATTTGGTGAAATTCCAAAACCGACAGTTATAGTCTGGATGAGAAAAGACGATTATGTATGTAATCAAACTTGTAAAAAATCCTAGGACATATTCCTAGGAATTTTTTAGGAGGATGGTTTTTATGAACGTGAACAGAACGACTAAGTACATTACCAAGGTAGCAATTCTAACTGCATTATCAGTACTGCTGATATTTGTTTTGGAGTTTCCAATTTTGCCTGCATTTCCTTATTTAAGATTTGATTTTTCTGAAATACCTATTTTAATCGGTGGATTTGCTCTAGGGCCAGCAGCTGTTGTAGTGATGGAAGTGCTAAAAAATATCATTCATTTTTTTCTTAAAAATGATGGTACAGGCGGAGTAGGAAATTTGGCGAATTTAATAGTGGGGCTTGCATTTTGTTTGCCGGCTGCATGGTATTATGTGAAGCACAAATCACAAAAGAGTGTGTATATTGCATTAGGAATTGGAACGCTTTGCATGCTTGTTGCAGGGATTTTAGCCAACTTGTTTATTTTATTTCCTTTGTTCCACATAGTTGATGAAGAGGCAGTAAAATATACCTTGATTTCGGGAATAATACCCTTTAATCTGATTAAAGGAACATTGCTTAGCTTGGTGGTATTTTTTGTCTACAAGCCTTTATCACCGGTATTACACAAATAAAAAGAGAAAACAATCGATGTATAAAAAGCAAACCAAAAGTGAAGATGAAACTTTAAATTTTGGAGCCAGCATAGGCGAAAATGTCTTTGCTGGCATGCTTATTTTGCTCTTTGGAGACCTAGGCAGCGGGAAAACACATTTCACAAAGGGCGTGGCACGGGGAATGCATATACATGACACGGTTAGCTCACCTACATATACCATTTTGTTCGAACATACAGGAAATATACCCCTATATCATTTTGACCTATACAGAATTACAGATGAAGATGATTTTTTTGAGATAGGCGGATATGAATACCTAGCTAAAAAAGGTGTAAGCATAATAGAATGGGCAGAGCGGCTGGACTGGGAAGAATATGACAGGCTGGAAGTGCATATTGAAATAGTTGATGACAATACCAGAGAGATTAGAATGGCTCCCTATGGACAACGATATGAAGAGTGGCTGAAAAACTATGAACAAAGATAATGCAAAAGAAAAGCTATGCCTATGCATAGATACATCTACAAAAGTGGCATCTGTGGCTCTTGGCAAATCTTACGATGGAGAAGATGCGGAGATACTATACAGTGTCTTTCTAAATGACGGATTAACTCATTCTGAAAAACTGATACCATTAATAGACCAGTGTCTGAATGCCTGCAGCATATCAGCAAAGGATATAGACCTTTTTGCATGTGTGAATGGCCCAGGCTCATTTACAGGGCTAAGAATTGGCATATCTACAGCAAATGCACTAGCTCAAAGCACTGGAAAGCATATTGCAGGCGTAGCATCCCTTGAGACATTGGCATACACATTCAGATATTTTGATGGAATTATATCCCCAATGATAGATGCAAGAAGAGACAATATATTTACTGCACTTTTTGAGGGCGGTAAAGAATTTAAACAGATAGAAGACGACGATATAAAATCCGTTGATGAGCTTTTAGAACATATTAAAAACACTGATAAAAAAATTATTTTTGTGGGTGATGGGGCAGAAAAGGCAAAGGACAGAGCAAAGATGATGTTTGCAGATAGAGCATACTTTGCAGACGGCATTTCAAACTGTGTTAATGCATCCGATGGATTGCAAATAGCATTAAAGAGATATTTTTCTGAAGAATACAAAAAAGAGCAGGTATTGCTGCCAAACTATGTGAAGGGTACATCTGCAAAAACTCAGGCTGAAAGAAATGCAAAATAAATCTATTAACAAAATAATATACAGACCAATGGAGGATAAGGACGTAGATCAGGTGGCTGAAATAGAAAAGCACACCTTCCCGACACCGTGGTCTAGAAAATCATTTTATTCTGAAATCAATGAAAACAATATAGCACATTATATAGTAGCCGAAAAGGATAATAAAATAGTAGGCTACGGCGGGCTTTGGCATATTATCACTGAAATGCACATAACAAATATTGCAGTAGACAAACAATACAGAGGAATGGGTATCGGAGAAAGCATACTTTCTCGTCTTATTGAGATGGCTGAAATAGACGAACTGACAGAGGCTATGTCATTGGAAGTACGTCGGAGCAATTTTGCTGCACAGAATCTTTATAGAAAACATGGGTTCAAAGTAATCGGAATTAGGGAAAAGTATTACGAAGACAATAGAGAAGACGCATTTATTATGCAAAAAGATATTGAAAAATAGGATGGATTAAGATGATAATTGACCTGCATTGTGATACTTTTCATAAAATGTATGAAGAAAAAAGAGATTTTCATGCATTCTATGAAAATGAATATCATATAGACATAAAAAAGATGCAGCAGGGTGGCGTGCTGGCACAATGTTTTGCAGTATATAACTCCAAAAACAATGAATACAGTGCAGATACAATGTATAACAAGATAGACTATATGATATCTGTGCTAAATGAATACAAAGAGTACGTTTTAATTTACAAAACATATGAAGATTTAATAAACTGCAAAAAGAGCGGCAAAATATGTGCTGTGCCCACTATTGAGGATTTGGGCCCTGTAGAGGGTGAGATTTCTCATATAGACAGGCTTTATAATCTAGGATTTAAAATGGCATCTATAACATGGAATCACGAAAATACACTGGGCTATTCAAATTCAGAAGATAAAAACATTATGAGTAAAGGACTGAAAAAATTCGGGATAGAAGCTGTGGAGCGGATGAACGAGCTGGGGATGATAGTGGATGTGTCTCATTTGTCGGACGGCGGATTTTATGATGTGGCAAAGCACAGCAAAAAGCCGTTCGCAGCCAGCCATTCTAATGCGAGAAGCCTGGCGAACCATACAAGAAATTTATCAGATGAAATGATAAAAATATTAAGCGACTCCGGCGGAGTGATGGGAATAAATTTTTATAGCAAATTTTTATCTGAAACTCATAGAAAAAGCAGACTTGATGACATAGTAGCACATATAAAACACATCAAAAATGCAGGAGGAATAGACTGCATTGCAATAGGAACTGACTTTGACGGAATAGATGACGAGCTCGAGCTTTATGATGCATCAAAACATCCTATGCTGATTAGTGAACTTGAAAGAGAGAAATTTACGCAGGATGAAATAGAAAAAATATCATATAAGAATGCACTGCGGCTTTTCAGAGACAGCGAATAAATAAATTGAATTAAAAAAGGATTGGGCTAATGCTCAATCCTTTTTGTATGCCTATTTTTCTGGTGGCGGCTGAATATTGTCTCTATTTTCTCCTCTTGGCGGTCCGCTCATTTTCGTGAAGAAGAATATTATCACACCGATTAGGGCAACAACCAAAACAACTACAATAATCAACAAAACTGTCAAAAGTGAATTACCGCTTGAATTGCCGCCGTTTTGATAGCTTGTGGCAGTTGCTGTAAAGGGCATTGGAGTGGATGTTGCAGGTTCTGCAGTCAACGGTGCTGGTGTGTCTGTTACAACAAGTGTTGCAGTAGGCTCCGGTGTGTCTGTTGGCTTTGGTGTTGGTGTATCCTGCGGTATCGGCTGTATAGATTCTCTTACATAGTATTTTATATATTTGCCGTCATATATTGTGTTCTTAATATAGTAGTCAGCACTGATAGAGAAATAATATGTTTTGCTAGGAGTCAGCCCAGTATATGTATGAGATGTTTTGGAGGATGACTCGGAGTCTATCCAGCTGCCTTGGCTTCCGTTAAGCGTAGGCTCGCATATAGAGTATCTTTGAACATGAGCTATTGCACCATTTGGAAACTCTATATCTGGTATGCTTTCCCATATAGCAGTAACTGTGCCAGCAGTTTCACATGTTAGATAAAACTCTAATTTTTGCAGCTGATACTGATAGTCAGCAGTGGCTGTAGATGCTATCAAAGTGCTTATAAATCCTGGGTCTTGGATATCCAGATAGCAGTAGTTACAAAGCAATACATCAAGGCTGAGATTGGAAAAAGATGATGGTATGCTTTCTATCCTGTTTGCGCTTATATCCAGATATTTCAGATTTGTCATATTGCCGATCTCAGATGGCAGCTCTGTGATACTTAGTGCAGAGATGTCCAGTGCTTCAAGATTTGTAAGCTGTGCCAATCGCTTTACTTCATGTTTAGAATATACTTCGTTGTTTCGTAATATCAAATAATCTAAATGGTCAAGCGATTCTATTCCCTGCAAAGTTGTGATGCCATAGCCTGATAAATCCAGCGTTCCTGTAAGAGAACTCAGATAGTTTTCTGTCAATTGGTTTGGCGCTACGCCTAGCTCAGCAACTAGCGCATCCCGTAGCTTCGTATCAGAGAAATACACCAAAGAAGATGTATCTGATGGTGCCGGTGTGCCGAAGGGGATATAGGTGAAAACAAAGGTCGGTGGTACAGTTGCTATTAATGTTATTATTGGGTTAAACGAAATCTGTGCTTCTATAGCCGATGCGCTGATACTGAATGTTGAAAACAGCAATATACATGCAGCAAAGGTCAGTGCCAAGACTTTCATAAATTTCTTTAAATAAATCATAAAAATTCTACCTCATTTATTTTATGTTAATATTATATATTAGATTTTTATGATTTGCAATTACAGCCATATTTCATTTATTACATAAATGTAAGATAAAGAAAAATTATTTTATGATATAATTAGTTTAGGTGAGCATATGTACAAAATATTTATTATAGAAGATGATGCAACAATATCTGATTTGATATCGAAAAATCTCGAAAAATGGGGATTTTTTTCTGAATGCACAGAAGAATTTGAAAAAATATTGCCTCAGTTTTCTCGGCTTAGTCCTCACCTTGTGCTGATGGATATAAATCTGCCATATTTTGACGGATTTTATTGGTGTGAACAAATAAGAAAGATTTCAAATGTCCCTGTTGTTTTCATTTCATCACGCACGGATGACAAAGACAAAATAAGAGCAATGGTAGGCGGCGGAGACGACTATATTGAAAAGCCCTTCTCTATGGAGCTTTTGATAACCAAAATAAAGGCTGTATTAAGAAGAGCATATTCATACACTGATATAAGCAATACAACAATATCCTTTGGTGACTTGATTTTGGATATAGAAAAATCCGCAATAAACTGTTCTAATAAAAGCGTAGAGCTGACTCGCAACGAATGCCAGATAATGAGCCTTTTTATGAGAGCGTCAGGAAAGATAGTATCCAGACATAAAATTATTAAGTCTCTTTGGGATAGTGAAAACTTTATAGATGAAAACACATTGACAGTGAATATAAATAGACTTCGAAAAAAACTAAAAAGCATTATTGAAGACGATGTAATAATTACTATTAAAGGGGAAGGCTATAAGCTGAATGAGCATTAAGGAATATATAAAACAAAGATGGTATCTATTTGTAATTGCTGGAGCTGCTTGTATATTTGTGCTGCTTGTGGTTTGGGCATCTGCCCAGATAAGCAAAAGTGATGTGATGTACGCTGCAGAGGGAGCACTGCTGGCATTGTCAATATTTATACTTGTTGATTTCATAAAGCTGAATTCAAGAGTGAAGTACATGCGCGAGTTTCTGGACAATGACTGCACAAATGAGCTGAAAAGCAATTATCCGCTGGATTTGAAATACGCACAGTATGTGCAGGAAAAGGTAGATGAATTCAACAAATACAAAGAAAACACTGGCTATGAACACAGTAGTGAACTAGAGTTTATCACAAAATGGGTGCATGACGTGAAAGTGCCTATATCTGCAATCAAATTATTGGTTGAAAACATGGAAAGCAGCGAAGCCCAACATATTGAGATGCAGCTAAGCTACATAGAGCAGAACATAGAAAAAATTCTCTACAACATGAAAGCAAAAACATTTTATGATGACTATAAAATAAGCAAAGTAAGCATAAAAAAGATTATAAACAAGGCACTCAAAAACTATGCCGTGTTTTTTTCATATAAAGCGATATCACTTAAAATAGATATAGAAGATATAGAAGTATTTACAGATGAAAAGTGGAGCATTTATATTATATCCCAGCTCATATCAAATGCAGTGAAGTACACTGCTGCCGGAGGAGAGATAGAGATAGCTACGAATAGAGATAGCTCTGGTGTAGCTCTGAGCATAAAGAACACCGGCGAGGGAATAGATGAAACAGAGATAAAAAACATATTTAGAAGAGGATATTCAAACTACAGCACAAGAAAACAGAAGTCCACAGGCTATGGACTATATCTGTCCAAGAAGATGGCTGATAAGATGGGGCATATGATAGAAGCAGAATCTGTGCATAATGAATATGCTAAATTCATAATTTACTACAGCAGCGATAACATTACGAAAATGTAAGATTAGAAATACAAATTGTAAGGTTATTCGATTTTTTGTTTTTGTTCATAAAGGTATAATTTAGTTATAAATTATATGAGGTGAAAAAATGAGTTTATTAGAATTAAAAAACATATCAAAAACATACGGTTCCAAAAAGAACAAAAAATACACAGCCATAAAGAGCCTTTCATTCGAAGTGAATGACGGCGACTTTATAGGGATAATGGGTTCTTCAGGATCCGGCAAGACTACATTGCTGAATATTATCGGCAGTATAGACAGGCAGACATCCGGAATGGTATTAATAAACGGAAACGACATATCAAAGCTTAGCAAAAAACAAATGGCACAGCACAGAAGAGACAATATCGGATTTATATTCCAGGACTTTAATCTACTGGATTCAATGACAGTAGAGGAGAATATAATACTGCCATTGGCTTTATCCGGCGAAAAGATAAAAGCAATTAAAGAGAAATTGGATTTATTGGCGACTGATCTAGGCATAAAAGAGATATTGGGCAAGTTTCCATATGAAATATCCGGTGGTGAAAAACAAAGAGCCAGTGCGTGCAGAGCACTTATAACAGACCCAAAGATAATACTGGCAGATGAACCGACAGGAAACCTAGACACAGAATCCGGCAAGCAGCTTTTGAATCTGCTAGAGCATATAAACAAAAAGTACAATACCACAATTTTGATGGTTACGCATGATGTTTTTGCAGCCAGCTACTGCCACAATATTTTATTCATTAAGGATGGTGAGATATTCAATCAGCTGCACTCTACAGGCAACAGAAAAGAATTCTTCGAATCTATTCTTAATGTTATGAGCGTATTGGGAGGTGCAGACAAATGAAGCTGACCTCACTAGCTTTTTCGAACATAAAGCACAATATGAAAAACTATACAATGTACTTTTTTGCAATGTGCTTTTGCGTATTTACAACCTATTCTTTTGCAAACCTAGCACTTTCAGAAACTGTTTTTCTGCATATACAAGGCAGCATGAAATATCAGAATATGTTTGTGGGATTTGGTATAGCAATACTAGTGTTTGTGGTGTTTTTTCTGATAAGCTCAAACAATAGCTTTATAAGGTACAGAAAAAAGGAAATATCCACATATGCACTATTTGGAATGGAAAACAAGAAAATAGGACAGCTTCTATTTTTTGAGACGATTTTTATTGGTGCTATAGCATTAGTTATTGGTATAGCACTTGGTATATTCTTTTCAAAGCTTATGGTAATGGTTCTTTTGAAGATGATGCTATCTGAATATGCACATGTTAATTTCGGAATAGGAATAGATGCTCTGATAGTAACAATATCTATCTATATAGCAATATTTTGCTTGATGGGGCTATCCGGGCTGAGAACTATAAATAAATTTCAACTAGTAGATTTATTCAAAGGAGACAGAGTATCAGAAAAAAGAACAACTGGCTCATATTTTTTACTTATTCTTTCTATCGCACTTATTTCTGCCGGCTATAGTATAGCGATTTCAGATGACGGATATAAAGTAGCTGTAAATATGATTACGGTAATTGTTATAGTAGTTTTAGGATCATATCTTTTCTTTGTTGGAGGGCTGCAAAAGCTGCTTTATTTAATAAAGAAGAACAAAAGCTTTTTATATAAAAAATCAAGAGTAGTTTCTATTTCTCTCCTTTCTCATAAGGCAAGGACTTTGGCAACTACAATGGGCACAATAGCTGTCTTGGTTGCTACATCTGTCACAGCTATGGCTTTTGGATACACATTGTATCAAAGCGCAGAAAACAACTCTAATGAGCTAAACAGTTTTGACATATGGTACTATGCGGATAATCCTAATGTTGAAAAACAAATATATGAAGCTATTGAAAGCAACGGCAGTAAGCCTGTGAGTGCTGTGAAATTCCAGAGATACTTGACTTCTGCTGATGCAGAAAATCTGCCGGATGCTGCAATATTTTATACTGAAAATAAATTACAGCTTATGGCATATAGCCAAAGTACATTTAATGAAATAGTAAATGTTGCGAAAGACTCTAATGAAAATATAACAGTAAACCAAGGTGAAGCGGTTTTAGTATATCCCAATTATGTAACTGCTTTAGAAACAAATGATGCACTACTTATATATGATGAAATACAATATGACATAAAACTTATGCAGATGCCAAACCCATATACATACGGGGGACAGCTAACAGTTGTATTCGCGGATGATGATTTTGCGAAATTGCTGGACAAAGGATATATATCAGACAATGACGGACAGATGTGGCCATTTGTTGGAATAAACTATAAAAATGCTATTACATCTAGAAATCTGGCGAAAGATTTAAATATAATAATGCATAACAGTGAAAATGTTGGAATGTATAGGCTATTGTATAATAGCTATATTGAAAGCATGGAAGTATTCGGATTAATATGCTTTATTGGCTACTTTATATGTGCAGTATTTGTTTTGATGAGTGTAAGCCTGCTTTATTTTAAGCAGATAGCAATAGGAACAGAGGAAAGCAATCAATACGAAAAGCTAAGAAAAATAGGCATGGACAAGGAGCAGGAAGCAGTAGTTATCAAAAATAGGATAGCACCGGTTTTCTTTGTTCCGCTGGTAATGGGACTGATACACTCAGTATTTGCTATGAAAGGTGCAGATACAATTATCTTTTCCAATATGATATATGTGAGCGGATCGACATTTTTGCAAGTGCTTAAGATATCTTCGGTGATGTATGCTATATATTTCATCATTTATCTTGGATTTTATTTCATAACCAAGTATAAATATATGAGAGTTATATCGAATAAATAGCTAATAATACCTTTAGGTAAAAAGCTTAAAGGTGTTTTCAAATATATTAAGCGTGATATTTATCACGCTTTTTTCATATTATAGGGTATATAATTTAATTACGACAAAAAAGGTAGGCATTAATATGGATAAGATAAGATATGAAAGCAAGGTATATGATATAATAAACAAATATCCTGACGTTAAGGATATTATGGTGCAGCTTGGCTTTAGCGATATTACAAAGCCTGGGATGCTGAATACGGCAGGCAGAGTGATGACCTTAGAAAAGGGGGCAAAAATGAAGGGAATAGATCTGAGAGCAATGACTGAAAAATTTGCAGAATACGGATATGAACTGATAAAGGAGGACGATTATGAGTGAATTAATAAACAACAGAGAACATAGACAGGAAAAGCTGAAACAACTGATAAAAAAGCTTCATGACGGCGCAAGCGTGGAGCAGGTGCAGGAAGAATTCAACAAACTGACAACAGGAGTGACGGCAACCGAGATAACGGAGATGGAACAAGCACTTGTGAATGAGGGAATGCCGGTGGCAGATATTCAGCGTCTATGCGATGTTCATGCCGCAGTGTTTAAAGGAGCTATCGAAGATATACATAATGATGATGCATATAAAAACGATGAATTTGAAGCAGGTCATCCGGTGAATACATTCAAGCTGGAAAACAGGGCAATTGAAAGATTGCTTGAAAACGAAATATCAAAAAATAAAGATGACAAAGAAAACCTAAAAGCAGCAGTAAAAAAACTGAAAGAAATTGATAAGCATTACAAAAGAAAAGAAAATTTGATTTTTCCTATTATGGAGAAATACAATATTACAGCTCCGCCGCAGGTGATGTGGGGCGTAGACGACGAAATACGTGAGCTTATTAAAACCGTTCTGGAAGATTTAGAATCTGGTAGAGGAACCGCAAAAGAAGAAAAAATCGATGAAATGGTAAACAGAATAAAAGAGATGATATTCAAAGAAGAAGAGATAATGTTTCCTATGATACTAGATAAATTCACACCAGATGAATGGCATCAAATAGAAAAGGACAGCGCCGAAATAGGGTATACATTGATTGATGTGCCGAAAAGATGGAGTCCTGCCTCCGCAGAGCAAGGTGAGAATAATGGCGATGAAAGCAGACAAGACCTAGAAAGCTCGACAGTGATTGGTGCTGATACGCAGACAAAGGTGATGTTTGATGCAGGAAGCCTGACCTCCGAAGAGATAAACTCGATTTTAAATACTGTGCCTATAGACATGACTTTTGTTGGAGCTGATAACAGAGTAAAGTATTTCACTCAAGGCAAAGAGAGAATATTTGCAAGACCGAAAACCATAATAGGCAGAGAGGTGAAAAACTGCCACCCGCCCAAAAGTGTGCATATTGTAGAGCAGATAGTGGAAGATCTGCGAACGGGCAAAAAAGACAATGAGGACTTCTGGATAAGGATGGGTGATATGTTTGTTTATATCAGATACTTTGCAGTAAGAAACAAAAAAGGTGAGTTTTTGGGGACATTGGAGATATCCCAAAATATCAAACCAATAACAGAGCTGGAAGGCGAAAAAAGACTGATGTCATAAGAAAAAAATACTCCTTGTTATTTTGCAGGGAGTATTTTATTTTTGCAATTTTAATGATATAATTATCAGGATATTTACATATTTTGGGGAGAGAAAATGATTATTGCATGTATTTTATTGTTAGCCATTAATGTATTGTGTTTTACAAATATCATTAAAATAACAAAGAAGCACTGGGTGGCTCTATGGTCGCTGATTATACCTCACATATATTTGATATGTGTATTTTTGTTTAAGCAGAATTACCCCATAGTAACGAACATAATATTCACTATTTTATTTGTGATGTTATCGCTTTTTATCTTAATAAAGTATAATATTTTTCCGTTTTCCGAAAAGAGAACAGAAGATATCCGCCTTAATACTCTTGTAGGAGGAAGACGGCTGATTTTTACTAGCTTGTATGCTGCACTTATAAATATAATATTTTTTATTTTTGCTTTTAAATATGCAGAACAGCTGGGATTTCAGCTACATTTTATAATAACAGATTTAATAATCAGTATTTCATTTGTTTTACTATTGTTTTTGAATGGATTTTGGCGTATAACAATTTTATCAAGAAGGCTAAACATAATAAAAAGAGTTGTATTTGTTTTTATGATATGGGTGCCTATTGTAAATATTGTAGTTGCTTTTATAATGTGCCATGCTGCAAAGGTGGAATACGACCACGAGCTTTATAAGATAAACCAAAACCAATGGCGGATCGAGTCAAAAAAATGCAATACAAAATATCCGCTCATCATGCTGCACGGCGTAGGATTCAAGGATTTGAAATACTTGAACTACTGGGGCAGGATACCAAAAGAGCTGGTGAAAAACGGTGCTAAGGTATACTACGGCAACCAGGAGGCATGGGGAACTATTGAAGACAATGCAGCTGATGTGAAGAAAAAAATATTGGAGATAGTAGAGGAAACAGGAGCGGATAAGGTAAATATTATTGCACATTCTAAGGGCGGGCTAGATGCCAGATATATGATAAGCAAACTGGAAATGGAAGACTATGTGGCTTCGCTTACCACCATATCCACACCGCATAGAGGTTCATTTATTCTGGACTTTGCATATAAGCTGCCTGCAGGTCTGGTGAGATTGATAGGAAAAATGATAAATAAATACTTCAGGACAGTCGGCGACAAAAACCCAAATTTTGAAGTTGCCAGCAAACAATTTTTGACGGAGAATGCAAAGAAATTCAATGAAGAGGTGATTGACTCCGAGAAAGTATATTACCAAAGCTATGCTTCCGTGATGAGCCATGCATACAGCGACTATATCCTTTTTGTTCCTTTTATCATCGGCAGATGCTTTAAGGAGGAAAATGATGGATTGGTGTCGCCTAGCTCGGCACAATGGGGCGAATTTAGAGGTGTGATAAGAACAAAAACACCACGTGGCATATCCCACGGCGACATGATAGATTTACGCAGAAATGACTATAAGGGATTTGATGTAAGAGAATTTTATGTTGATATGGTAGCGGAGCTGAAAGACAGAGGGTTTTAACAAAAAAGCATTTCATTTTATGAAATGCTTTTATCATTATTTTTCTATATACAGAATTCCAAGTGTAGATTTTCCGCAGTGGCTTGTGACAACGCAGCCTGCCTCTGTTATTAGTATCTCTTCGAAATAGTTTTTGCTCTTTACTATCTCATATGCGATGTCAACAATTTTTGTATCCGTAGGCGAATGTGTGATGAAAACTCTTTTGGGGTCGATTTTTTCTAAATCTTCAAGCACTGCCTCTGCATAATTTTTACATACCTTTTCTGTAGAGCCTCTAAATTTTGCACCGGTCTTCATCTTGCCGTCCTCTACCAATATTTGAGGCTTTATTTTAAGTGAATTTGCACCAAATGCAGCCAATGCAGAGCATCTGCCACCTCTGTATAGGAAGGTGAGGGTATCGATAAAAAAGCTGGCTCTAACCTTTGGAATGGTTTCTCTTAGCTTTTCGTGAATAACTTTTGCATTTTGCCCTTCTTTTGCCATTTCAGCAGCTATCAGTACCAAATGACCAATGCCGGTAGATAGATTTCTGGAGTCTACAATTTCAATATCTATTTGGGCAAAGTCTTCCGCTGCTATTTGAGCACTTTGGATGGTGCTGGAGAATTCGCTGGATATTGTGATTATTACTATATCTCTCTTTTCATCTGCATATTTTTTAATTATTTTCTGAAATGATTCTATGCTTGGTGCAGAGGTTTTTGGCGTGGAGTTTGTCTTATTGGACCAGCTTATCACATCCTTTGCCTTTATCTCTAAACCATCTCTGAATGTTTCATCTCCCAAGATAACGTGAAGGGGAATAATATCAATATCATATTGCTTAATGATTTCAGGTGTTAAGTCACAAGTTGAGTCAGCGATTATTTTTACTGCCATTTTTCTCTTCCATCCTTTTTCTTTTTACTTAATATATTGTAGCATAATCTCAAAAAAAAATTAAGGCAATTAAACATGTTTTACGAAAAAAATAAGAATTAAAACAATGTAAATATCAAAAAAATCGTGGCTACACCTATGTGGACAAGCATCATTTAAAATGTTAATATTAGTATAGAAAATAAAAAATAGTCATGGGGAAGTTATGAAAGATAATTATGTAATACAGCTTATAAATATCAACCATTCATTCGACGGAAGACAGATATTAAATGATCTGTCTCTTTCTGTGGAATACGGTGAAAAGCTAATTTTTAATGCACCTTCGGGATTTGGCAAAAGCACAGTTTTTAATATGATTATGGGATTCATACAGCCTGATATGGGCAGTGTTAAAGTAGACGGCATAGAAGTGAACGAAGAAACAGCCAAGCAAATAAGAAGCAAAATAGCATTTTTGCCGCAGAACATGATGCTTCCTAATATTACTGTGGAGGAATTCGTGCACATCATAGAGAATTTCGAATCCAACGCTGATATCGGAATGAATATGGATGTGCTCAATACTTTGTTTGAGGAACTTCAGCTGCCGGATGATGTGTGCAGTTCGAGGCTAAGCATGCTATCCGGCGGAGAAAAGCAGAGACTGATGCTAGCTATAGTGATTGCACTGAATAAAAAGATACTACTTCTGGACGAGGCACTATCCGGCGTGGATATTGAACGTGCCAGAAAGGTATTGAACTATTTATCAGAGATTAAGGATTTGAGCATTATTTTTATATCCCACGACAGCAGGCATCTGGGAATAGGCGAATTCAAAAAACTGGAGGTGCATCATGGGAGCTGAGAGTGTAAACGCTGTAGGTGCAATAATTTTATTAGCACTAATTATACCCATTTTTATATCAAACAAGCTGATAGGCCTTTCCATAAACAAAAGCATGGTAATATCTATAATCAGAATGATAGTTCAGCTATTACTGGTGGGGGTATATCTCCAATTTTTGTTTAAATGGAATTATCCTTGGCTGAATATAATATATATATCAATCATGGTCTTTGTCAGCTCTTTCACCATAACCAGCTCCTGTAAGCTGAAAAAAAGTAAATTCATTTGGTTGCTGGCAGCAGGAACAGGCGTACCACTATTTATATTGATTTTTTTGCTCACAGGCGTTGTTTTGCAGCTGGATAATATATTTGATGCAAGATATTTGATTACTATGAGTGGAATGCTGCTGGGCAACTGCATGCGCTCTATAATTATCAGCTTTAGTACCCTGTATAATGGACTAAGGGACAATGAGGACACCTATCTGCTGTATCTATCGCTTGGAGCATCCAGATATCAGGCAGTGAAGCCATATATTATAAATGCAATGGAGTCCGCACTGAAGCCGGCGATTGCCTCCATGATGACAATAGGTTTGGTTTCTTTGCCGGGCATGATGACGGGACAAATGCTGGGCGGCTCACTGCCGCTGACTGCGATTTCTTATCAAATAATTATTATGATTGCAATATTTGTTCTACAGTATACAGGCATTGCTGTGATGCTTAAAATAGCATCAAACATTTCCTTTGACAAAAGAGATAGGCTGAAAAAAGATATTTTCGCAAAGTAGGCAAGGAGATTTAACTTGATAAAGATATATAATTTTAAAAAATTAGATGCATTCACAGATGGCACATCATCCGGTAATCCCGCCGGCTGCATTGAACTAGACGTGGCTATATCGCATGAAGATATGCTTCAAATTGCTAAAGAATTGAAAGGGTTTGTCAGCGAGGTAGGATATGTGAAAAGAGACGGTGAAATATTCACGCTGAAGTATTATTCATCAGAACGGGAAGTAGAATTTTGTGGTCATGCTACTATTGCTATAATGTATGACCAGATAAGAAACGATGAGAAATTATGTAAAAAAGAAGAAGTATTTATAAATGTAAATGCTGGCAAGCTCTCTGTATTTAATAGAATAAATGAAGAAGACGCAGTATACATAATGGCACCTGAGGCGAAATATTTGGAGTGCTGCATTAAAAAGGATGATGTGGCAAGAGCATTGAAAACGGACGTGGAAAACATAGCTGATGATTTACCAATAGATGTAATTGACGGTGGACTTAAGACTCTAATCATTCCTATAAATAGTATAGACAAATGTATCTCTATCAATCCTGATTTGGATGAACTGAATGATTTCTGTGTTAAAAACTCTATTGATATCATTCATATACATACAAAGGAAACATCCAGTGCAATGGCATCATACAGAACCAGAGTGTTTGCGCCTACCTTCGGATACATTGAAGACCCTGCTACAGGCTCTGGGAATGCGGCATTTGGATATTACCTACTTAAGAATAAACTTTGGAAAAGCGACATCACAATAGAGCAAGGACCAAGTATGAAGAACCCAAATTATATCAAGCTGCGAAAGTGTGACAAGGATGGGACGACTCATATACTATTTGGCGGAAGTGCTGTGAAGCGAATAGAAGGTGTATATTATCTCAGCAAAGGCTAGATGAAATTTCGCACTAAATAAAATTGAATAAGATTTGATAATTTGTATTATATTATAATTGCAGCCATATTAATGAACAATTAAAGGTGGTATTATGGAGAATTCAAACGGAGCCGGTCAATTAAGCTTTCATGACCTGATGAAATTTCGGGTGAGAGAGATTTTAATAGTGTCCACAGACTACGATGGATTTGTTCTGGAAGAGGACGGCAGGCTGGCAGAGCGAATATACAACGAATACTACGATTTAAGCATATATTATGTCCCTAGAATTAAAAGTGTAAATTGCGCAGAGGATGCGTTTGATGCATTAAGCTTGCGCTCATATGACTTGGTTATCACCATGTCACGTATTGGCGAAATGGACGTGTTTGAATTCTGCCATCAAGTCAAGGCGAAGTACGCAAATATTCCTATTGTAATGCTCTCCTACGAGAGACTATCCCCAGAAATAATAAAAAAAGTACGAGAAGACGAAAGCATAGACAGGATATTCCACTGGTCCGGCGAAAGCAAGATACTGCTGGCTATAATAAAGTATGTGGAAGACAAAAAGAACCTTGTAAATGACTGCGCACAGGGCATACAGGTGATTCTGGTGGTGGAAGATTCGCCCGTTTATTTTTCGCAGTTTTTATCAATTATTTATACGGAAATAATGAAACAGACCAGATATCTGGTGGTGCATGCAGAAAGTGCCGCAAACAAGCTGCTTCGTGTGCGTGCCAGACCCAAAATAATCCTTGCAGAGACTTACGAAGAGGCAATGGATGCAGTAAATGAGCACAAGGACAATCTGCTTGGTGTTATCACCGATGCTGGATTTCCTAAGGACGGCAAAATAGATGCGAATGCAGGGTTTGAATTGATTAAAAAAATCAAGCAGACTATATCAGAGATTCCTCTATTGATACAATCGGAAGAAATTGAGAACAAGCAAAAGGCAGCGGACATGAAGGTGAACTTCCTTGATAAGAATTCGCCAAATCTGCTATATGATATTAGAAAATCTATTCTAGATGAATACGGCTTTGGCGAGTTTGTATTCAGATACGCCAATGGGGAAGTACTAGGCAAGGCACTGGATATAGATGAGTTTATATATCAAGTAAAAAAAATCCCTTCTGCCAGCTTGTATTATCACGGGCTTCACAATCACTTTTCCACATGGTTTAGGGCAAGAACCGCATTTGAAATAGCCAATGAACTTCGTTCTATCGACATAAGAAAATATACCGATTTGGAAGAACTTCGAGGAATAATATTAAAAAAGATACAATCATATATCAAAAAATATAGAACAGGCACCATATTGGATTTCGAGTCCGTATCGCAGGGCACAAAGAATGCTTTTCTTAAAATAGGAACGGGATCACTAGGAGGAAAGGCGAGGGGAATAGCGTTTATAAATCATTTGGTAAAGCAAAATAATCTGGGAGAAAAATATTCAGGTATTAATGTTTTGTCGCCGATGTCTTTCGTTATTTGCTCTGATGTGTTTGAGGACTTTGTAGAGAAAAATAAATTGTATGAATTTGCAATGAGCACGAATGATGAAAACAAAATTGCAAAAAAATTTTTGAAATACGAGCTGCCGGACAAGATAAAGCAAGACATAAAAAGACTGATTAAGATGGTCAGTAGGCCTTTGGCTGTCAGGTCGTCCAGCATACTGGAGGATAGCCAGACTTTGCCCTTTGCAGGCATATATAATACATATATTATCCCCAATAATGATGATGATACAGAAAAGAGATTTAACCAGCTCTACGACTGCATAAGGCTGGTGTATAGCTCTGTTTTTTATAATTCTCCCAAGCAGTACGCCAAAAATGCTGACCTGAGAATAGAAGAAGAAAAAATGGCAGTTATTATTCAGGAGCTGGTGGGCAGAGAGCACGGCAGATATTTCTATCCTCAGCTTTCAGGTGTGGCACAGTCATACAATTTCTATCCTTATGGCAGCATGAAGCCACAAGAGGGCACCGTCAGCTTGGCGCTGGGCTTTGGGAAGATAGTGTCAGATGGCGGCAAAGTGTATAGATACTGCCCGGCATACCCCAAAAAGCCTCCTCCTTATTCAGGCCCGAAGGAATTTTTGGAAAAGCTTCAGTCGTCTTTTTATGCACTCGACATGCAAAAAGAAGCGGAAAATGATGACAATATGCACGAATACTCCATAAGAGAATCCAGATGCTACACTACGCTTCCGCTGATGCAGGCACTAGAAGACGGAACGCTGGAATATACAGCGTCTACATACTCTGCACAAAACGACAGGATAATAGACAATGTGAATGTTGAAGGAGCAAAGCTGATAACATTTGCACCTATTTTAAAGCAAAACAGAGTGGAGATAAATTCGATTATTAAAGATATTCTACACCTTGGAAGGCAGGCTTTTGGATGCGATGTAGAAATAGAATTTGCAGCGAATTTCCCGGAAGATGAGCAAAAGCCAAAAGAATTTTATTGTCTTCAGGTCAGGCCCATGGTGGTGGGCAAAGAGCAGGTGCAGACAAAAATAACAGAAGAAAATATACAAAATTCATTGGTGCGCAGCTGCCATACTATTGGCAATGGACTCTATGAAGATATATACGATATTATATATGTTGATCCGGATAAATTCCGTATTGAAGATACCATGACTATTGCAAAAGAGATAGAGGAGCTGAACAGGATATTATATGACGAAAGTAGAAAATGTATACTAATTGGCTTTGGCAGGCTGGGCACGTATGACAGATGGCTAGGCATACCATTGGTATGGTCGCAGATGTCGCAGGCAAGGATTGTGATTGAGCATGAAAAGAAAACCCTGCAGGCAGAGCCCTCGCTAGGCAGCCATTTCTATCATAATCTTACATCATTGAATATGGGGTATTTTCATGTAGGATATGTACTGTGCGAGGACGATTTTGTCAGCTGGGAAAAGATGAGGAATGAAAAGGTTATTAAACAAACTGATTATGTGAAATTGATACGCAGCACATCACCCTACATTGTGAAAATAGATGGAAGTACTTCACAGGGAATAATTTATAAAATAAAGTAGAAAGCGCAGATTTGATTATTAAATAAAGGAGTAAATAGAAAATATATACAATGATAATGGCGAGTGATATAATTTAGTATATATTTCAATTAAATATGCATATGGGGGTACTGATATGAAGATTCTTTCAAAAGTCATGGACCAAGTCGAGAGGCGAAACCCAGGAGAAAACGAATTTCACCAAGCCGTGAAAGAAGTGCTGGAAACACTTGAACCAGTTGCTAAGATGCACCCTGAGTGGGTGGATGCAGGCATATTCGAAAGGTTGGTGGAGCCGGAGAGGCAGATAATATTTCGTGTGCCGTGGGTGGATGACGAGGGAGTGGTACACGTGAACAGGGGATTTAGAGTTCAGTTCAACAGTGCTCTCGGACCATATAAAGGCGGGCTTAGGTTTCACCCGTCTGTCAATTTAAGTATTATCAAATTTTTAGGATTCGAACAGATTTTCAAAAATTCACTTACAGGGCTTCCTATAGGCGGCGGCAAGGGCGGATCGGATTTTGACCCTAAGGGCAAATCGGACGGCGAGATAATGAGATTCTGCCAAAGCTTCTTTTTAGAATTGCAAAGGCATATAGGAAAAGATACGGATGTGCCTGCCGGCGACATCGGGGTAGGCGGCAGAGAGATTGGATATATGTTTGGCATGTATAAAAAAGTGCGGAATGAATTTACAGGCGTGCTGACAGGAAAGGGGCTGACGTGGGGCGGCAGTCTTGTGCGGACGCAGGCCACAGGATACGGATGCTGCTACTTTATGGAGAATGCCCTAAATGCCAAAGGCAAGTCTTTTAAAGACGCTACAGTGGTTATTTCCGGCTCTGGCAACGTAGCACTATATGCTACTGAGAAGGCAACTCAGCTGGGCGGAAAAGTGGTGGCATTAAGCGACTCCACTGGGTATATATACGACCCGAACGGGATTGACCTAGAGGTGATGAAACGCATAAAAGAAGTGGAGAGGAAACGCTGCAGCGAATACATAAAGTATTATCCCCATGCAGAATATAAAGACGGATGCTTGGGCATATGGAACATAAAATGCGATATTGCACTGCCATGTGCTACGCAAAACGAAATGGACAAAGCATCCGCAGAGACCTTGGTGAAAAACGGATGCATTGCGGTAGGTGAAGGAGCAAACATGCCGTGCACACCGGAAGCAATAGAGGTACTTTTGAAAAACCAGGTGATATATGGCCCGGGAAAGGCAGCCAATGCAGGAGGCGTGGCAACATCTGCACTGGAGATGAGCCAAAACAGCATGAGATATCAATGGACATTTGAGGAAGTAGACACTAAACTGCAGCAGATAATGAAGCAGATATATGATTCGTCCAGTGAGGCAGCAAAAAAATATGGATATGAAGACAATCTGATGCTGGGGGCGAACATAGCAGGATTTTTAAAGGTTGCAGAGGCGATGTATGCACAGGGCATTGTTTGACGTGGCAATAAACAGATTATAATATTATTATAAAAATTAAATATTTGGGGGTTTTCTGATTGCTGTTATATACGGTGAGATGAGAGCCCTGATTTTTATTTTGGCAGATTAAGCACATAAAACGACCTACAAGGAAATATAGATATGAAGATTGTAATTGCACCAGATTCATTTAAAGGCTCTTTAAGCTCAATTGATGTAATTAATATAATGAAAAAAGAAGCACTGAAAACATTTGCAGATGCAGATGTTATTGGCATACCAATAGCCGATGGCGGCGAGGGAACAATAGATGCAATGCTTTTTGGCAGCGATGGAGAGAAAAGAACATGTACGGTTTTGAATCCCCTTGGCGAAGAGATTTCAGCAGAATATGGCATAATAGGCGATACGGCAATTATAGAGATGGCATCTTGCAGCGGACTTACGCTGATAGGCATCAATCAAAGAAACCCACTAAAGACAACAAGCTTTGGAACGGGACAGATGATAAAAAATGTACTTGATGCGGGATATAGAAAGATATTGATTGGTATCGGCGGAAGTGCCACAAACGACGGAGGCATGGGAGCAATGCAGGCACTTGGAGCTGAATTCTTTGATATAGAAGACGATTTGATTAAAAATGGATGCGGTGAAAAATTGATAGAAATAAATAGAATAAGTATAGATAATCTAGACAGTAGATTGAGATGCAGTGAAATAACTGTAATGTGTGATGTCGAAAATACTCTGACCGGAGAATCAGGTGCAACCTATGTATATGGTATGCAAAAAGGCGGCAGCAAAGAAACACTGAATATTCTGGAAGAAGGAATGCTGCACTACGAAGAAAAGATAAATGAACTATTTGATAGTGAAATATCCAGACAGCCTGGGGCGGGTGCGGCTGGCGGAATGGGAGCTGCACTAATGGGGTTTTGCGGTGCGAAGCTGACGAGCGGCATAGATGCAGTAATAAAGATTAAAAACTTTGAAGAAAGAATAAAAGGTGCAGATATTATAATAACCGGGGAGGGCAGAATAGATAGCCAATCTGCATATGGTAAAGTTATTTATGGAGTAGCAAAGCACGCAAAGAAACAGGGTATACCAGTAATAGCTGTGGCTGGAGCTGTAGGCGAAGGATTTGATAAGGTTTATGATATTGGAGTTGACGCTATTTTCACTTTGCCAGATAGACCTATGAGAATGGCAGAATGCTTAGACAAGGCTGACATTCTGCTATCACAGCTTTCTAGGAATATATTTGAATTAATAAAACTGACTAATAAAAAAAGCACTTCATAAGAAGTGCTTTTGCAAGTATCATTAATACGTCAATCCATAGCCGAAATCAAATAGTAATTCGGGGTTTTCTTTTTTGATATCTTCAACTGTTTTGTACCAAGGCATTGAAAGCTTTCCTGAGAACTGTGCATCACCTAACAAAAGATTTGCAATTCCTTGACCTTCTGTTCCTGGAAGATAAGCCATTACAACAGAGTCCCAATCATCAATATAATCTGTTATCATCACATTTCTGCCTGCGAAAATAACAGCGACTACAGGCAGACCAGCATTCTTTGCCGTCTCGATAGCATCGATATTTTTCGCGAGTGCTAGTCTTCCGGTTATAGACATATCTTCGCTGTCGCCTTCCCATTCGGCATAGGGAATTTCGCCGATGGCTATAATCATCATGTCTGCTTCGCCGATTCTATTTATATCTGTGATTATTTCAATATTTTTTTCTTCTTTCAAAAAGTCCAAGCCTTCAAGCAAAGTAGTGCCGTGGGTTACTTTTCCAATGCTTCCTTGCCAAGATTTTGTCCAGCCGCCGCATTGAGCTCCGATATCATCCGTTACAGGACCTGTAATAAAGACTTTTGTACCTTCTTTGATTGGCAGCAGGCCATTTTCGTTCTTCAGCAATACGCATGATTTTTCCACCAGCTCCTGTGCTACAGCTATGTTTTCATCTGTACGCACTTCATAGTCTGTGCTGGGTAACGGATTATCAAAAAGACCAATTTGGAATTTAACCCATAATATCCTGTATACCGCATCATCTATACGCTCCATAGGAATGTTGCCTTTGTTTGTTTCATCTACTATAGCTTCTATAGCCATTTTCCAGTCTTCAGGCTCCATCAACATGTCTATACCGGCATTTATGGCTTTTGCAACTTTATCATTGTATCTAGCACTTTCTATCAGCTGATGACCTTCCCAGTCCGAAATCACAAGGCCTTGAAATCCTAGTTCGCCTTTTAGTACATCTGTAATGTAATGTTTATTCTCGTGCATTTTAACACCGTTTATGCTGGAAAATGAAACCATCACTGTATACACACCATCGTTGACTAATTGCTCATATGGAGCAAGAAATGTATTTTCGAATTCTTCATCTGTCATCACTACGTCGCCTCTATCCAGCGGTGCCATCTGACCTGTGCCGTATTCTGTTCCGCCGTCGCCCATGTAGTGCTTTGCGCAGGCAATGATATCATATTCCTGCATTCCTTTGGTGTAGGCAGACGATAGGCTCGATATAATTTCAATATCTGTAGACATACTCTCGTATGTTCTGCCCCACCGGGGATCCATGGCCAATGCCACACACGGGCCAAAATTCCAGTGCACGCCTGCGTATCTCATTTCCTGTGCAATTATTTCACCCATTTTGCCCATTAGCTCTGGATCGTTTGCTGCACCCAGACCTATATTATGTGGAAAAATAATAGGGTCTTTTATTAGTACATTGCCATGCACTGCATCCAAACCATAGATTATAGGGATGGGAACGTCTCTGGATAGTGCATACTCTTGGAAAGACTCAATTAAATCAACCCAGTCTTTTTGTGTGCCTCTGCCGACAGAATTGCCTCCGCCGCTTAAAACAGAGCCAAGCCCATACTCACCAACATCACTCGGTTGAACTGCATAAAGTGCAGCTTGAACCATCTGACCAGCCTTGTCTTCAAGGGTCATTTCAGCCATGATAGCCTTTATGGAGTCATCTAGGCTTTCGGTTTCAGGGACTAGAGTTGGTTCACTGGTCACTTCAGGTTCAGGCTGCTGACTGCTGCACCCTGCAAAAGCAGAGAAAACAATGATAGCACACAGCGGTAACATAAAAAATTTCTTCATAAATAGCCTCCTCTTCGTTTATTTATATAAATGCGGGCAATATCTGATAGAATACTATTCCGGCTGCACCAGCAATAAATATAACGAAAATCGGGTGCATCTTTTTCCATAATAGCAAAACTAATGATATTGCCAAAATAATTATCGAAAACATTTCAATATTCATAAAGCTTGCTAAAAGCAGCTCCAAGCTGTCAATATTGAATAATGTTATTAATGAAACCGTTACAATTGCACTGGCTATCAATGCCACAACAGTAGGGCGTATTCCTTTGAGCATTCCTTTTACTATTTTCATATTTTGAAAGTTGAAAAAAAACTTTGCTACAATAAGTGTGATTATTAATGAGGGGAGGATAACACCGAATGTGCATGCAAGAGCACCTGCAAAACCATATAATTTCATTCCTGCGAATGTGGCAGTGTTTACTGCAAATGGCCCCGGTGTCATTTTTGCAATTGCTATGATGTCTGTCACCTCTGTAGGTGTCATCCAGCCGTGAGATACCAGCTCTTCTGAAATAAGAGGTATCATGGCGTAGCCGCCGCCTATGGTAAACAGTCCTATTTTAAAGAATGTCCAAATCATAATAAGGAGCATGCTACTTCTCCTCCTTAGCTTGTGATTTAGTTTCATCATTTTTCTCGAATAAATACATGTACAAAATGCCTATTATGCAGCTTGCAATTATGATAAAAATGAGATGAATATTTGATAAAATAGCTAGTAAAAATGCGGAAATAGCCATTATCCAGCCGAATAATCCCTTCACCCCTTGTTTTCCAAGCTTTATAACTGCCTGTACCAAAAGTGCAATGACAGCTACTCTAATGCCTTTTAGGGCTGCTATTACATATAAATTGGTGCTGAACTGCACATAGAAAAATGAAATAATGGACATGACTATTACAGAAGGAAGTGCTATTCCCAAAACAGCCACAAATGCTCCAAGATATGAACAGAGCCGATATCCTATTAATATGCACGCATTTATTGCCAGCATTCCCGGCAAAGACTGAGCAACTGCCAGAATGTCCAGCATTTCATCATCAGTAAAATATCCCTTATTTTGTGCATATTCTCTTTGCAGGAGCGGAAACATGGCGTATCCACCCCCAAAAGTAAACGCCCCTAATTTTAGCGACGTTAAAAACAAATCTTTTAGTTTTTTTCTGTATGCCACTTTGCTTCTTGTGATTTCCTTACTATTTTTTATTATTTATGTATTCGTCGTATAGCTTTATATATTCTCCTAAAGATATTGGCTCATACAGAATATCCATATCGTTCTCTATTGCAATCTGGTCACCTTCAAACACTGGCTCTCCGTCTACGCACCTCAGCTGCATAGTTGCCTTTTTTGGCTTTTTTGAAAGCCGACAGATGGCTCTGGTAGTCACTTCCTCAATGTCCTGTGCCAGAGCGAAAAGATTGGTGCTGCCTGGGAAAGGATTGCCGAATGCATCTACCTTTAGTCCGAAGCATATTACAGGAATGTCCAAATATGTTACAACTCTGGCTAAATCCCACACATTTTCTCTGGATAGGAACTGGCTTTCATCAATCAATATAATAGCAATAGGCTTTCCGTTTTTTCTAGACCTATGTATCTCTGTTTTAAGAGTAGAGTATAGCCACCCTTTATCTGGTTGAATTAAAAAATCGCACTTTCTTTTGATAGTGCCATCCTCTAGTCTGCTTACAATATAGTCTTGCGCTTTTGTGTCAGATTTGGGTTTTAAACAAAGAATTTTGCGCTTATTGTTCTTTTCATAATCATATGCTATCTGCAGCAATTGCGTGGACTTGCCAGCGCCCATCACTGCGTATCTGTAGTATAATTTCGCCATACTTCTACCTCGTCTTAACTAAACTAATCAACAATAATATATTTTTTGTCATTAGGATTTATCCATCCCAATAATTTACGTGCCATATATTCTACAAACTCCTTGGTGTTTGTGTATTCTACTTCCTGGCTTAGTCTTTCGCTAGTGATTTCCAAGTCTTCCTTTTGCTCTAAAAGTGCAGCCTTTTGGTCATTAAGCTCGTTTAAATTTTTAAGAGAACCAGCCATAGCGATGCCTGTTATTAAAACAACAAATGCAAAGCATGACAAAAAGACTATAAATCGTCTTTTATTTGAAATAGAATTATAATGGTCTTTAGCTTTTCTTGCTCTTTTTCCGCCGGATGATACTTTAATTCCACTGGGTGAACTTCTTGCTCTTTTGGCCTGTGCCATAGCTTTTCCTCCTTTTCCCTATATCATATCTTTATACATGGTAAGTATATCATATTTTATATTAAGGTGCAAAAGCATAAATGTAAGTTTGCAAAATAATAAAATAAAGTGATATAATAAGTCAACTATTTACAGAATCCTTTTTGAGGAAGGAACAATTTAATGATAAATCTTAAAAATGTAAGCAAATATTACGGCAGCAATTTGGGCATATCGGATATCAGCTTTACGGTAGAAAAAAATGAAATAATAGGGCTTCTCGGCGAAAATGGAGCAGGCAAGACCACTATTATGAATATAGCAACAGGGTATATTTCATCAGATGAAGGCACAGTAGAAATAGATGGACACGATATACTGAAAGAGCCTAAAAAAGCAAAAGCGAAAATAGGATATCTACCGGAGAAGCCTCCAGTATATATGGACATGACTGTTGATGAATATCTGGATTTTTGTGCATCGCTAAAAGGCGTGGGAAAAGAGCAGCAAGCAAAGCATATAGAAGAAATATGTGCCTTGACAGGAATAGGCGAAGTGCGAAAGAGACTGTGCAAAAATCTATCTAAAGGATATGTACAGAGGCTGGGAATAGCACAGGCGCTGATAGGCAATCCGGAGATATTAATACTGGATGAACCTACAATAGGGCTTGACCCAAATCAGATTATACAAATAAGAAATCTAATAAAAAAACTGGGCAAAAAGCATACGATTATTGTTTCATCTCATATATTGGCTGAGGTTACACAAATATGCCACAGGATAATTATTCTGAGCAAAGGAAAGATAGCGGCATGTGACACACTAGATAACTTGAAAAAATCATTGAATGAAAACGACTGTATAGAAGTGCGGATTAAAAAAACAGATGAGAGCTTTTCAGATGAGCTTAAAAAGATAAAAGACATAGTATCTGTAGTGCCGGTAGGTGAATTAGAGGGAAATTCATTTGATTTTATTATAAACTGCAAGAAAGGCGGCGGCGCAAGAGAGAGCATATTTAATGCTGCAGTAAATAACAAAAAAGAGATAATTATGATGAGACCCAAAGAAAACACATTAGAAGATATTTTTCTGCAGGTTACAAGAGCAAACGAGGAGAAGGAAAAATGAAAGCAATATATATTAGAGAGCTAAAAAGTTATTTCTTGTCTCCTATTGCATATGCATTTATGGGTACATTTATGCTGATAGGCGGAATATTCTTTTCTTTAACAAATATAATAGTTCTAAGTACGAATTTTGCATCAACTTTAGGCTCGCTTAGTTTTGTGTTTGTGATTGTAGTACCTATATTGACCATGAGGATGTTCTCGCAAGAGCGTAAGGACAAGACAGACCAGCTTCTGCTGACATCGGGAGTATCTGTAAGAGATATTATACTGGCAAAATACTTTTCTGCATCAACCGTTTTCTTGGTTACACTGTTATTGTCACTGATAATGCCTGTTATAATAGGCATATTTGGTGCACCTATATTTGGCGAAATATTGTGTGCATATATTGGATTTTTGCTGCTGGGGCTGGTGATGATAGCTGTAGGTATGTTTATATCAACCACTACAGACAGTCAGATTACGGCAGCGATATTGACGGCGGCTTTTATGCTGCTGATATGGGTGGCAGATGCTGCAATATCATTGGTATCAAACAATGCAATAGTGAATATGCTTTCGTGGCTGTCACTTTTTGAAAGATTGGAACCGTTTATTCTAGGAACATTCTCTACTGCGAATATTGTTTACTATATCAGCTTTATAGTGCTGTTTATATATATGTCATTTTTGAGTATAGAAAAAAGAAGGTGGGGCTAGTATGAAAAGAAACAGAAAAATTAAATATACTATCTACTCTTCTATAATTCTTCTAGGGCTGATAGCCGTAATACTTTTAGCTAATTTGTTTGTATCAGCACTTGATTCGAATTTCAACCTATCGTTGGACATGACAGCACATAGGCTTTACTCTCTGACAAGCACATCAAAGGATATATTGGGCAGGCTGGAAACAGACATATTTATATATACTACAGAAACTGCGGGAATAGAGGATGCCAACATACAGGAGCTGTTGAAAAATTACTCGGCTGAAACAAGCAAAATCCACGTAGTGAACATAGACATAGTGCAAAACCCTGGAGCGGTAGAACACTATAATGAATTCTCGAATACAGAAGTTTCCGCAGGAAGTATAATAATAAGCAATTCATATGATACGAATGACAGAACCCAAATATACAGGGTTTTAGACTACGGGCAGCTATATTTATATGATTCAGAAAGCGAATCATATGATGGCTTTAGTGCTGAGGACGCCATAACCGGTGCTATAAAATACGTGATAAGCCCCAAAAACCAAAAAATATGGATACTAGATAACCATATATCAGATAATCAGGCAATTGAGAGTATAAAGGAAATATTAATAAATGAAAACTATCAAGTAGGAATGCTGAATCTGCTAAACGGACAGAGCGAAATGCAGAGTGATGACATTGTATTAATCATTTCACCAGATAGCGACATAACGCCTATAGAAAGAGACATATTAGATGAATTTATGGATGACGGAGGCAAGATGATCTTGGCAATAGACCCTTCAATTTATGCATCAAATGATTTATCTAATGTAGTTTCATTGGCTCAAAGATATAACATAGGATTTGGAAAAGGGATAATAAAGGAGACAGACCTTGGTAATATTGCCGTAACAGGCGACAGTGATTATATGTATTCATTTATAATTGCCGATATGAATGAGAATGAAATAACCAATGATTTTATACTAGGAGACTATAAGATGTTATTGGGAATGAATGCAGGAAGGCTGATATTGCCGGAAAAAATTAATGATACAGACATAACCATCGAAACATTGCTATATACTTCTGATACTTCATATATCGAGCCGTGGAGCAGTGAAATGGATGATAAGCCGGATGTTTTTGCTGAATACGGGGAATTCCCAGTGATGGCATTGGCATCTGATGCAGAAAATGATAGTAAACTGATGGTGCTATCATCACCGGCGCTTTTTACATATGCACAGGCATTTAGCCAAAACGTATATAGAAACAAAGACTTTATGCTTAAGTGCGTAGCGTATCTGGCGGACGAGGAACAGGATTTCTATATATCCAGTAAACCTTTGGCAGAAGCACCTCTGATGATTGCTACAATGAATCAGGCATACTTTATAATTGGGATAGTATGCGTGGCGATACCACTGCTGATTTTCGGCATAGGAATATTTATATTTATTAAAAGGAAAAACTTATAATATATGAATAAGCCAATTAAAAATATATTAATTCTGTTTATAGTTCTGGTTTCACTAGTAATGGCTAATATTTTGCTGAATGTATATATCGATAGAAATGCAAATGAAATATCAGAAGAAACAATACAAAGTGTATATATCACAAACTATTCTGTAGATATAGTAGAGAAGATAGAGATAGAAAACGAATTTGGAAAGATAGCCTTGGTGAAAGAAAACGAGCAATGGTACATTCAGGGAAACGAAGAAGCTGAGCTAGACCAAGGGGTAGTATACGAACTTGCGTATATGGTTACTCACATCATGGCAGATATAACCGTAAGCGAAGCAGAAGACACAGAAGATGTTTATGGCATGCTAGCTCCTTCATCTATAATCACTACATACTATGAAGGAATGGCGCCGCAGAGCGTGACGATAGGGGACAAGTCTCCGATAGAAAATCAGTACTATTTGCAGTCATCAGTATTTAGGAAAGTATATACTGTGGATATGGCATATTATATATATGGAAATATCAAGCTGGAGGATTTGCTTCTGATAAAGGGCGTGAATATAGAGCATGCCAATATGAAAGAGATAAAGATTAAAAACTCACTTAGTGAAGAGTTTACTATAAGAAGAACTTTGCCGGAAAATGATATCACGCTATGCTACTGGGAATTCATAGAGCCTTTTTGCCACGATATAGACACTGCTGTGATGTACGGTAGCAGTAAATACACTGGTATGATCACAACTATAGTGGAGCTGACAGGAGAAAAAGTGATAGCTATAGGCGAAAATGAAGCGAGTAAATATGGGCTGGACAAGCCGCTTTTTTCAGCGGATATATTGGCAGAATCGGGAGAGATGCAAAGCTTTTCCATTGGAGAGTATGGAGATGCCGAAAATTACTCTTTAAAATTTAGCGGAGATGGGAATATTTATTCAATAGCAAAAGAAAAAGTTCCCTTTATTGATTATTCTGCATTTACGATAGCGGAAGCAAATCTGGACTTGATAAATATTGACGTGGTTGAAAACGTAGCAATAGACTTACCGGATATGCAGATTAATATATACATTGTGCAAAGCACAGTAAAAAACATAGACGGCTCTACTGCTTTGGATGCAGACGGGAATTTAATAACGGAAAATATGATTTATATAGACAACTTGTATGAAGAAAAAAATAATTCATCTAATATTAATGACCAAAAGCTTCTGTTTTATCAAGACGTTGTTACTATAAAGATTGATGATTTATCAATTGAAGGTATAGAAGCAGGAGAAAAAATAGGGAGCATACTATTTAGTCTGAACTCTGAATATAAAGATGAAGTAATGGTTGAGTTTTTCGAATATAGCAACTCGCACTATATAGCCAGAAAGAATGGGGAAGAAGCATTGTATCTGGTGAACAAAGAACAGATTGACAGACTATCGGAAAGATATCAGCTGCTTTTAGATGGGAACCTTGATTGCGAATACTGAGAATTGTTGACATAGTGCAATATATAAAGTAGAATGTTTTGAATAATTGAGACAGTGATCGCGACACGAGAAAGGCATTCTTATGAACGAAAAGATGACACTTAGCAAAGCGAAAGTAACGGTTGTAGGTGCAGGACTGATGGGGGGATCTATCTTAAAATCCCTTGCAAAAAGTCCGGATAGACCAGTGAAAATTACTGCGCTTGAAATAGACGAAAAAGTACTAGATAAAATAAAGAGCCTTTCTTTGGCAGATGAAGCTACAAGTGATGCGCAGGCAGCGTTGGAAGATGCTGATTTTGTAATTATTTCTTTATATCCAGCACAGACTATTAAATTCATTAAGCAAAACATACATCACATTAAACAAGGATGCGTTGTAACTGACATCTGTGGTGTGAAAAGGGAAGTAATGGATGTGATACCGGAATTGATACCAGAGAGCATAGCCTACGTTGGCGGACATCCTATGGCTGGCAGAGAACACAAAGGCTTTGATTATAGCACAGACAATCTTTTTACAAACTGTAGATATATAATAGACAATAGCGCAGATGAGGGTAAGGAACTGGTAGTAGAGTTCGCAAAAACGCTGGGAGCCGGCAAAATAGTGGAATCTTCTGCAGCCAACCATGATGAAATGATAGCATACACCAGCCAGCTGCCTCATGTTTTGGCAGTTGCATATATGCTTTGTTCAAAAGATAGAAACGTGGAGGAATTTTCAGCAGGAAGTTTCCGTGATGTTACCAGAGTTGCAATGATAAATGACGAAATGTGGAGCGAGCTTTTCTGCGAGAATAAAGACATGCTAGTTGGAGAAATTGCGCAGCTTCGTGCAGGGCTCAAGGAGCTGGAAGATTCAATTAAAGACTGTGATGTAGAGAACCTGCGAAACAAGATGAAGCAGGCCGCACAAATGAGAGAAAAAGTGACGGAGCTGCAGCTGAATAAATAGAGCAAAAAACCTCAATATACAATCAAAATTTTTTATTAGCTGATACGGTTTTGTAAGTGGTGTCAGATTATTTTTGCTTTTAAAACATTAGTAACTATAAAAATGAACATAATTATCTATTGAATTTCTTTTTATTTTAAATAGTATTCTCTATTTTCTATCTACAACTTTAATATTTCCCTTGCCAATATCGGATAGATATTCCATAGCTTGCCTCTCTAGCTCTTCCTCGTATTTTGTGGTATCTTCTAGGGCAGCTAAAGCCTTTTGAGTATCCAAGAACGGAAGTATCTTTCTGATGTTTTCCTGCGGCATTTTGCCATACTTATTGTATGAAGCAAACTTGATTTCTGTAAGTGTCCAGATATTTCCCTCTACCCATGAATAAATCAGCTGAACAGGTATCACCTCTCCATATCTTGGCCAAAATGTATCCTCTACGAAGTCGTAGCCTTCATATGCCAAAAGCATATATATTTTGTATTGTCTATCTAGAGCCAATGTTGAATATGTCTCGTATGTAATAAACAAAGCATCTGAATAACCATACATAATATAAAGCATAGTTTTAACGTCGTGCTCTAGGCGGAGCTCAATCAGCTCAGGACCCATAGATGGCGACCAATCAGCCAGCGGCTCTATAAGTGAATTGCAGGTTTCAGTTTTGTTTACAGCTGCGTCACCCATATTCCACAATATTCCCTCTATAGCATAGTACACATATTCAGGGAATCTGAATACAGGGCTTTTTTTGTCTTTTCGTGCGTATATTGTGCCGTCGGATGAAAGCTCCAGTTCCAGCACCTTTTCATGAATATCGTTATATACAGTCAGGCTGTTCCTGAATTTTTCTTTAAACTGATAGTTTACTTTAGTAGAATTATTGTTATATGCTTCCATTATCATCTGTGGAATTAATGGCAGCTGAGATATTCTGACGCTTTGACCATAAACAGGATGAACATCAACATAATATCCTGCATAATCATTTATTATTGTAGGCTCTGTGCCAAGAAAGCGTTCTTCCACATTTTTGCCTATAGGCATGTTGTATTCCAGAGGCTTCTCCATAAGGCGGGATACATCGAGTTCGCCGTCTATGCACCCACTGAATGAAAGTGAAACAGAAAAAATCATTATGATTAAAACAAGTGTTTTTATATTTTTATACAGCTTAAATTCCATGATAGTCATTTTATATTGTATATATGCCACTGTCAAGCATCAAACTTCTATAAATTGTAACAAAATTAAAACATTTTATTAATAGAATGGCTGCAGGCACATAAGCCTTGAAAAAACTGCAAAAATGTACTACAATATATTCTGCGTGTATGGGGCAAACTTTCGTACGATAGGAGAAAACAATGCCGGTACTGAAATATAGATGCAAAGATTGTGAAAATGTATTTG
This sequence comes from Eubacteriales bacterium, assembly GCA_040883315.1. Taxonomy (GTDB): domain Bacteria; phylum Bacillota; class Clostridia; order Christensenellales; family UMGS416; genus JAFGUF01. Next base: position 169,131 of record JBFLKU010000012.1, on the reverse strand, counting down.
AAGAATTAGTTTTCAATACAAAAGATACAGTAGTCTGCACAAAATGCAAAAGCAAAAATATTGTCAGACATTATCAGGGAAAGTGCTATACTTCGCCGAATTCAGGCGGCAGCTGCAGCGGAAGCTGCTCTGGCTGCTCAGGGTGCTCATAGCATTTCATTAATTAAAAGGAGAACTAATTTCTTTGGAAAGCAAAATAGTAATAAACGGCGGAAAGCCACTAAATGGGGTTATTTCAATAAGCGGAGGCAAAAACTCAGCTGTTGCTATCATACCTGCAGCTCTGATGAGCGACGAGATATGCTACATAGAGAACATTCCGCTGATTGAAGATGTCTTTGTGCTGAAAAAGATGATGGAAGAGCTGGGAGCAGATGTGAAGATAGAGGGCAACACCATGATAGTGGATCCGAGTGGGGTATCCCACTGGAAGGTGCCGGATAATCTAGCCAGAGAGATGCGTGCCAGCTACTACATGATGGGAACTCTTTTAGCGAAGTTCGGAAAATCTCAGGTGTCTTTCCCTGGCGGATGCGACATAGGGTCTCGTCCTATGGATCAGCATTTGAAAGGTCTGACAGCACTAGGAGCAAAAATAGAGCTTAAAGGCGGCGTATTTGTCTGCGAAGCAGAGAAATTGAAGGGCTGCGAAATATATATGGACGTTTCCAGCGTGGGTGCAACAGTTAACGTGATGCTGGCTGCTGCGAAAGCAGAAGGCACTACAACAATAGTGAATGCAGCAAGAGAACCGCACATTGTTGACTTAGCCAACTTTTTATCGGCAATGGGTGCCACTGTAAAAGGCGCAGGAACACCAACAATAAGAATTAAAGGAACAAACAGGCTAAAAGGCTGCAGATATTCAATTCTGCCGGATCAGATAGAAACAGGAACATGGATGGCGATAGCAGCGGCAACTAGAGGAGACATAACCATTAAAGGGTGTGTACCATACCATATGGAGTCTACATCTGTAAAGCTGGCTGAGATGGGCATAGAAGTAATCGAAGGTGAAGACTACATAAGAGTGAGAGCAGCGCAAAGACCAAAGGCTGTGCATATTCAAACTCTGCCGTATCCCGGCTTTCCAACGGATTTGCAGCAGCCGTTTACAGTGATATTATCTACTGCAAAGGGCACTTCTATGGTAATAGAGACAATATTTGAATCTAGATTCAGACATGTGGATGAGCTGAGACGCATGGGAGCAAACATACAAATTAGCGGTGATGTTGCTGTTATAACGGGCGTGGAAGAGCTATCTGGTGCAGATGTGATGGCGTCTGATCTGCGTGCAGGAGCGGCGCTGATTGTAGCTGGATTGATGGCACAGGGGAAAACTGTGATATCCAACACAAAATATATTGACAGAGGATACGAGGGCATTGTTGAAAAGCTGAAAAGCATAGGAGCGGACGTAACCCGCACATAAAGTATATATACAGTTGAAAATTATTTATTTAGTGCTATAATTATAGTATATATGCAACCTGAGAGGCGATGGGTATGAATAATAAAGGATTTACATTAATTGAGTTGATTGTAACTATCGCTATTATTGCAATAATAGGTACGGTGGGTGCACTCGACTTAACCAACAATTTAGATAAGCAAAGACTCGAAGCTGATGAAATATCAGTTTTTTCGCTGAACGATTCTACCAAAACATATGCAATGGTCACAGATTCCAGTTTGAAGGCAGCAGATGCTAATTTTGTATTTAGTGATTGCTACATAGGTGGAGAGCTGGACGCAGAGCTGATGATAAACAAATTGATGGACAATGGCTACATGCTTTTGGAGCCTTCGGTAGAGAGTTCAGACCGCAAATTCGAGTGGGATATTCCAAACGAAAGATGGGAATTAGGCTTTATCGAGTAATATTTAAAGATTTTAATATTATATACAAAATGTGGATATCCAAGTGTTTATCCACATATTTTTATAAGTTATCCACAATTATTGTTGATAACATGGTGTAAAACTTGTTTAAAATTACACAAAGTTAGGTTATTTCTATTTTTTATCTTTTTGTCCAATTATTTTTTTTACTCTAAAATATCCGATTACTACACTAAGAATGATTACAAACATTGCTATCCATGCCCATACAGGCATTTCCAGACCCAAAGTGCCGACTAAAGCCGAGACTACTAGTCCCGGGGGACGCGCCACAAGCATAGTCAGCATAAAAAATCCCCATGACATTCCGGATATACCAGCCACTAAACATAGGATATCATCTGGGAAAAAGGGCAGAAGTATAATCAAGACAAATATAATTTTTTCGTTTTTGCTTACTGTATCAAGATACTGAGATACTTTTTCTTTGCCTATCAGCCACTCTACAAATGGTCTGCCGAATGCTCTGGCAATACCAAAGGCGGCAGCGGAGCCTAGTATTATGCCGATAGATGAAATAATCAGGCTCTTCCAAAATCCAAATAGTGCACCGCCGACCACGGTGGTCAAATTGCCCGGGATAGGGGAGATGATGACCTGAAGAAATTGTATGACACCAAAGACGATAGGTGCAAGACTGCCAAAGCTGAGTATATATGATTTAAGCTTAGCTGCATCACGGAATATATCTATAAAATTATATTCCTTTTTAATAATAACAATGAAAACTATTATTAAGATAATAATTATAGGAAATATAATCTTTTTAATCGTATTGCTTTTAAATTTAAATTTATTCATATTTATATTTTACAGAAAAAAAATTATTTTAAAAGAAAAACTTTTTTTGCACCAATAGTTTTTCTGTAGTATAATAGCCTGTGATTAAATTATATTTTTACAATATAATATTATGTAGCTAGCTTTAAGGAGATAAATAGTTGCGTTATAGTACAAAGAAAAGAATATCTAAATATATATTTTGGCTGTTAATAGCGGGTTTGATTTTGATTTTAAACCTTTGGCTTTTTTTTATAGTTCAGCCGGTTACAAGAATAGAAAAAGATTTAATAAAGTTGGATGTTTCGCCCTATGCCAAAGCTTTCCCGTATGAAGAAGGGCTGATTTTTGTTGACCAAAAGGAACTTATTTGCCTTGATTTAAAGGGAAGAGAAAAATTCCGAAAAGAACTGCCAAGCTTTGATATGGAAGCATATAGAAACGGTGACGCCACAGTTGTGTGGAATGATCAGGTGGCACAGATATACAATGAGCTGGGCGAAAGAATCCTAGAAAAAACATTTGATGGAACTGGCAGCCAAATATTATTTGCCAGAACAGGTAATAGCTATTTTGCGCTGGCAACCCGTGAAGAAGGACAATACAGAGCCAGAATTTACGACTACGAAGCCAATGAAGTTGATATAATGTATTTCCCGTTTCAAAGTATACTTGATTTAGGATTCTTTGGTGAATCCGGAGACCAGCTTTGGGCGATGCTTTTGGATTCACATGGCACAGTGCCAATCACAAAGGTGAGAACTGACCATCCCGGCAAGTCTATGACAGGTGCTCTAAATGTATATAACCAAGTATGCTATGCGGTTATGCCTCTGGATACTTTGATATATGTTGTGGGTACACATCACGTGGAATCATACACATACACAAGCGTGGAAAAAAGCGAAGTGCTGGTATATGGATGGACGATGCAGGACTATATTGATTATGATGACAAGGTATCCTTTTTGATGGGCACCAACCAGAATGATGAGTATGCCTCTCCAATTTCTGCACTTTGGTATATAGGAGCCGACAGCAAACAGTTCAGGCTTTCTATGCCTACAGGCATTATAAATGCTGCTATTAGCGAAGACTACATTTATGCTTTTTCACAAGAAGGCGTATATGTTTATGAAATCGGCAAGTCCGGCAAGAAATTTCACAAGCTTTCATTCCAGATAATGGACATTCCTGCTGTTGTGAAGGGCAAAGCCATAGTAATACAAAGCCAAGACGAATTTTATTTGCTTCCTATGGAGTAGATAGAGAGGATATCCTATGAATTATATTGATTTGTTTGCAATTGCAGTTGTTTTACTTGGTATTTTAGTAGGATACAACCAAGGTTTTTTAAAGAGCCTATTTAATATTGTTAATATAATTCTTTCTATATTTATAGGGCTTTTATTTTATGGACTGGTATCAAAAGATATTGCCAGCAATCCACAAATTTTGCCTGCAGTCATTCATTTTAGCGAAGCATCAGAGCTTTTGGGTGGCATTGAGAACGAGAAAATTTCAGTTTACGATAAATCCGTTGAAGAGATGGAAAAAATAATAGATAATTTGAGCCTGCCTTATCCACAAGCAAAGCTTTTGAAAAAGAACATACAAGACCAAGCCTTTGCCAGCAAAAGCGTTGACAAGCTAGGGGACTATATGGGGCTGACCATAGGTAATATGACGCTAAACTATATTAGCTTTGTGATAGTCTTTGGTGTATCGTTTTTGATTTTAACAGTGCTTATTAGTCTGGGAGATTATGTGTTCGAATATCCTGTTCTGCGCAGCATGGACTCTGTTGCGGGAGGAATTGGCGGATTTATTCAAGGGCTTTTGATATTAAATGTGATTTTTTTAGCCATTCCGCTTATTTTGGCATTTCTGCCATTTGATGAGCTTATAAAGTTTGTTAATGGATCTACCTTTTCAAAACTGTATTATTACAAAAATATTCTGACAAAAATAATAACGGGGATAATATAAATTATCCCACATCTACTACATTGTGACTGGCTGCTTTTAGCAGTCTATTCATTATTGCTATGTTTATTCCGCCTGTTTCATAAAACTGAACATAGGCTTTTTCGTATTTGCCTCTGTCGATTTCCCGAAGCGCAAAGAAAAGATTTTCTGCTATTGTTTCCGGGTGGTGGATGGAGCCTAGTATTATTTTATCAAATGGATAATTTCTGGCATGTTCCTTGCAGCAAAGTACCACAGAGCGTATACCTTCTGTATTGTCTTTAAGCATTTGTCTGTTTACGTATCTGGATACTGATACTTCAACGCCCTTTACAATTTCAATATCTGCATTTGGTGCATAGTGCTTGTGCTTCATTCCCGGGGATTTGGCATCTGCTCCGTCTTCCAATGGCTCCAATATGGACCTATCAACATTTACGATTCCAATTAGCTCTTCTATCATTTCCTTTGTAACTGTACCGGGGCGCAGAATACACGGAGGGTCCACACTGACATCAAGCACAGTAGATTCCAGCCCTATTTCGCAGTTTCCCCCATCTACGATTACAGGTATTTTTCCGTTCATGTCTTCATAGACTTGAGCTGCGCTGGTAGGAGAGGGTTTTCCGGAAATATTGGCACTAGGTGCTGCAAGAGCTAGATTTCCCTGCTCTAGTATACTGAATGCCACAGGGTGCTGTGGCATACGCAAAGCCACAGTTTTCAGCCCAGCAGTCAGAATATTTGAAACGTTTTTTTTCTTTTCTAATACAAGAGTAAGAGGCCCGGGCCAAAACTCCTTCATCAGCTGCTTTGCTTTGCTGCCGATATTTTCCGCAAATTCACCCACTTGGTCAATAGTGTATATATGCACTATCAATGGATTATCACTAGGGCGGCCTTTTGCCTCGAATATTTTTTTTATGGCTTTGTCATTTGTAGCATCAGCAGCCAGACCATACACCGTTTCTGTGGGTATAGCTACCACTTCACCATTTTTCAATAGCTCTGACGCCTCAATGATTGCATCATATCCAATTGTTAATATACGGGTCTCATACATCTTTATTGCCTAAAAGTCTGCGTTGTGAACAGTTCTTGGGAAGGATATTACGTCTCTTATGTTGCTCATACCTGTCAGATACATTATAGCTCTTTCAAAGCCCAGACCATATCCGGCGTGTCGAGCTGTGCCAAATCTTCTTAAATCTAAGTACCACCAATATGGTGCTTCATCCAAGTCGAGTTCTTTCATTCTCTTTTCTAAAACGTCCAGCCTTTCCTCACGCTGTGAGCCGCCGATTATCTCGCCTACGCCAGGAACTAAAAGATCCATAGCTGCAACTGTTTTATTGTCGTCATTCATGCGCATATAAAATGCTTTTATTTCCTTTGGGTAGTCTGTTACGAAAACAGGACATTTATATACCTGCTCAGTTATGTACCTTTCGTGCTCTGTCTGCAGGTCGCTGCCCCATTTAACAGGATAGTTAAATTCTACTTCTGCTTTTTCCAGCAGCTCAATTGCCTCTGTATATGTGATTCGAACAAAATCCGAGTTTGCTACATTTTTCAGCCTGTCCAGCAGACCTTTGTCTACAAAGCTATTGAAAAACGCTATTTCTGCAGGTGCATTTTCCAGCACATAGTTGATGATGTATTTCATCATTTCCTCTGCTAGCTGCATGTTGTCCTGTAGATCTGCAAATGCAATCTCAGGCTCTATCATCCAAAACTCTGCAACGTGGCGTGGTGTATTGGAATTCTCTGCTCTGAAGGTAGGACCAAAAGTATATATGTCACCAAATGCCATGGCGTATGTTTCGCCGTTTAGCTGCCCACTGACAGTCAGATTGGTTTGCTTGCCAAAAAAATCCTGTGAGTAGTCAACACTACCTTCTGCTTTTGGTACATTATCCATGTCCAGAGTGGTCACTTTAAACATTTCACCTGCGCCTTCGCAGTCGCTGCCTGTGATTATTGGTGTATGCACATATACAAAGCCTTTTTGCTGAAAGAACTGGTGGATAGCAAACGCTGCCAAGGAACGAATGCGAAATACTGAATTAAATGTATTGGTTCTGGGACGAAGGTGTGAAATGGTGCGTAGATATTCAAAGGTATGTCTTTTCTTCTGCAATGGATATGCAGCGTCGCTTTCGCCTTCGATATCCACTTTTGATGCTTTTATTTCAAATGGCTGCTTTGCATCAGGGGTCATAACCACTTCACCCTCTACAATAACAGCAGAGCCAAGACCTAGCTTGACGACTGCATCATAGTTATCTACAAAAGATGGCTCCAACACTATCTGAATTCCGTCAAATGTCGAACCATCGGCGATTACCATAAATGAAAAGTTTTTAGATTCTCTAAGAGTTTTAATCCATCCAGCTACTGTAATTTTCTTTCCTGCGTAGTCGTTGGAATTTTTGAATAGCTTGGACATTTTAATTATATTATTCATAAATTCACCTCAGTAATTATAATTATATATATGAAATGATTATAACATACTTTGCAATAAATTAGGAAACAGAAATGTATATATAAATAATAAATGAGAGCAAACTTTATTTTATTAGGCGATGAAAATAAGAGGCTTTATATTGGATGAAAATATTGGTATAATCAAATAAATATTAAAGTTTTAGGAGCATATTATGGTTTATGATTTAATTATTCTAGGCGGCGGACCGGCAGGATATATTGCAGCAGAGCGAGCTGGGCATTTCGGAAAGAAAGTGCTGCTGATAGAAAAAAACAATTTAGGCGGTGTATGCCTGAATGAAGGGTGCATACCTACAAAAACACTTCTATATTCATCCAAGCTGAAAGATAGTGCTGCAAACGGCAAAAAATACGGCGTGGAAACAGCTGAAGTATTATTAAACCATAAAAGAGTGCTGGCAAGAAAAAGCAAGACAATTAAAAAGCTGGTAGCCGGCATAAAAATGCAGCTAGATAAATGCAGCGTGGAGATAATTGAAGGCGAAGGATATATAGAAAGGAAGACAGATGAAGGATTTAAAATATCTGTTGATGGAAATATATATCTAGGAAATCATTTGCTTATAGCAACAGGATCCAGCACAATTATTATACCGATTGAGGGCATGGATAAGGCAATCGAAGATGGATTTGCCATTACAAACAAAGAAGTACTGGAGCTAAAAGATATACCGGAGAAAATGGCTGTAGTCGGTGGGGGAGTGATAGGATTGGAGATTGCAAGCTATTTTCAAAGTGCCGGAAGCCAAGTGACAATAATTGAAATGCTGGATAAAATAGGCGGCAATATTGATGAGGAAATAGCAGAAATATTAAAATCGGAATGCGAAAAGCAGGGCATAGAATTTGTTTTGGGCGCAAAAGTGAGCAAAATAGAAAATAGCAGAGTGTATTATGAAAAAGACGGCGACACAAATGAAATAATATGCGATAAGGCATTGCTATCGGTTGGTAGGCGTGCAAATATATCCGGCTATGGTCTGGAAAACCTGAATGTGGAAACAGACAAAGGAATAATTACAAACGATGAAATGAAAACAAACATAGATGGTGTGTATGCAGCAGGGGATGTGACCGCAGCCTTAATGCTGGCACATGTGGCGTATCGTCAGGCAGAGGTGGCAGTTAATAATATTTTAGGCATAAAAGACAATATGGAATATAGTGCTATACCATCGGTTATATATACCAATCCTGAAGTTGCAAGTGTAGGCATCAGCAAAAAGCAAGCTGATGATATAGGAATGGAAACAATAGAAAAATCTATATCCATGAATTACTCAGGAAGATATATGGCTGAAAACGAGGCAGGGCAGGGCATTGCAAAAATAATAGTACAGAAGCACAGCAGCAAACTGATTGGTGTTCAAATAATAGGAAGCTATGCATCGGAGATAATATATGGTGCAGGCATAATGATAGAGCAGGGAATGACAACCAAAGATATCAAACGACAGGTTTTTCCTCATCCCACAGTAGCTGAGATAATTCGAGAAGCAGTGTTTATGATTGACGAGGAATAGAAATCTTAAAACATCATATTATCAATAAACAAATCATTAAAAGTTTTATCCAGAGATAATTCTATATATTGTACTTTATTTGCTATTTTGGGCAGTGATTTTAATGCCTTGTCAGACAGCAGTGATTTTATGCTGCCCATACCAGATGAATTGCCTATGGATTTGCATTTTGATTTAAGTTTTTTGTTTATTAGACCAATCTTAACGGCACTTTTTACATTTAAATAAGATCCAAACCCACCGGATAGATAGACTTTGTCTATATCCTTATATTTTATTTTTGCCTTTTGAATCAGCACCTCAACACCTGCAGCCACAGCAGACTTGGCTAGCTGAATCTCTCTGATATCCCTTTGGGATATGTAAATATCATCAGTAATATAGTATGCTGGCTCATCATTTACTGTGCTGCATTTGCTCTCATTCAGTGCACCTGTTTCATCCAATATTTTTTCATCCAGCAAATAAGCAACAATGTCTACCAGACCAGATCCGCATATGCCTATAGGGTCTTTATGACCGATAGTAGATATTTTTAGTTTGCCGTCTATGTTCTTAGCTTTGTTTACTGCACCGAAAACTCCTCCTGTACCGTGAGTTATATGCTCTCCTTCAAATGCAGGGCCAGCAGCCACTGAGCAGGCGTACATTTTACCATTGCTGCTCAATACTATTTCGCCGTTTGTACCTATGTCTATAAGCAGCTGAGTTTTTTTCTTCTTGTGTATTTTGGTATATAAAATACCGGACACGATATCCCCGCCTACATATCCGGCTATAGAATCTGCAATGTAGCATTTTGCCTCTGGCATAATCGCTATTCCAAGTTTTTTTGCAGAAACTATCTTCTGCTCTGTGAAAACAGGAATAAAAGGTGCAACAGTTATTTGAAAGGGATTAACGCCAAGAAGTATATGCTGCATTATGGTATTGCCAGAAATCACAAATCTGGCTATATTTTTTGATGAAATGATGTTTTTTTCGCACAGCGAGTTTATCATCTCGTTAAGTTTATCTACTACAGCAGATTTTAAAACCTCTAGACCATCATCATTGCTGTGTATATACTCGCTTCTGGTTATAACATTGTCGCCGTATTTCCTTTGCGGATTTATTGCAGAGAGAGTGTCTATAGTAGCTCCGTCTTTCAGATTAACTAAATAAACTACTATTGTTGTTGTACCCAAATCTACGGCTAATCCATAGAAATTAACTAGGCTTTTATCTTTATAATTTATTTTGTTTTTATTCTTTTTGCCTATCTTATTTTTTTCGCTTAAAATGTTATGCTTATCAGCAGCTTCGATGTGGGCATCGTTTTCCATTTTGCATTTGCAGGAAAGGCGAACGCCAGATTGTATTTCTTTTTTAGAAAGCTTATTTTTATCATATTTATTGGCATCAGGTGCACCTGATACGAATTTCACTTTGCATTTGCCGCATGTGCCTTTTCCTGAGCATGGTCTGTCTATAAATATGCCGTTGTCGATTAATAGCTCTGACAAGTTGGCAGACCCTTTGTATGAAATAGTTTTATCAATATTTTTTGATGTTATTCTTATTTTATGCATAAATGCTCCACAAAAAACTTTTTTCATAGGTATTATCGTTGTTTTATTAGTGAAATTATACAGCTATTGATGAAAATATACAATCAAAATTCACAAAATACCCAAATTTACGTAAAATCATAAAAAATGCTTGCATTTTATACAAATAGATGTATAATTATAAACAATTAATAATTAAGCATATATGGAGGACGCAATGTCAAAGGAAAAAGTAATATTAGCATATTCAGGTGGTTTAGATACATCTATCATTATACCGTGGCTGAAGGAAAACTACGACTTAGAAGTGATAGCTATGGCTGCGGATGTGGGGCAGGGCGAGGAGCTAGACCCGCTAAATGAGAAAGCAATTAAATCCGGTGCAAGTAAAATATATATCGAGGACTTAACAAAAGTTTTTGTAGAAGAGTATATTTTCCCAACACTAAAAGCTGGGGCAAAGTACGAGGGCAAATATTTGCTGGGTACTTCATTTGCACGTCCAATTATAGCAAAGAGACTGGTTGAAATAGCTGAGAAAGAGGGAGCGACTACTATTTGCCATGGCTGCACAGGCAAGGGCAACGATCAAGTCCGCTTCGAGCTGTCTATAAAGGCATTGAATCCTCATATTAAGATAATCGCTCCATGGCGTATTTGGGATATCAAATCCCGTGAGCAGGCTATTGACTATGCAAAAGAGCGCAATATACCATTGCCTGTTTCTAAAAAACGCCCTTACAGCATGGACAGAAATATTTGGCATCTTAGCCACGAGGGAGCAGACCTAGAAGACCCATGGAATGAACCTCCAAAAGATTTGAATTTAATCTGCAAAAACATAGAGGATGCACCGGACAGTGCAGAATATGTAGAGATAGAATTCGCCGAAGGCACACCAATTGCTGTAAACGGCGAAAAGCTAGGTGCAGTTGAGCTGATAACGAAGCTGAATGAGATAGGTGCAAAGCATGGAGTTGGCGTGCTAGATATAGTGGAAAACCGTCTAGTGGGCATGAAATCCCGTGGCGTATACGAAACACCTGCAGGTGCTATACTATACGAAGCACATGAGAACCTAGAGTCAATCACACTGGATAAAGACACATTGCACTATAAGCAAAAGATGGCATTGGAGTTTGCCGACATGGTTTATAACGGAAAATGGTTCACTCCGCTGCGTGAGGCACTATCAGCATTTGTGGATGAAACACAAAAGACTGTAACAGGCACAGCAAAAATCAAGCTTTACAAGGGCAATATTATTCCTGCAGGCGTAAAATCCAAGTACAGCCTATATTCAGAGGAATTTGCGACATTTGGCGAAGACGAAGTATACAACCAAAAGGATAGCGAAGGATTTATCAATCTGTACGGACTACCATTGAAGGTGGGTGCACTGATGAAAGAAAATCTGGATAAATAATCCTATTTAGCTTTGCTTGATAGAAAAACAATTATGTAATATACTAAAAAGGCTATCTTAACTAAAATTAGGGTAGCCTTTATAAGAATTTCGGAGGTAGGAATTATGAGCGACAAAAAACTATGGGGCGGAAGATTTACCAAGCAGACAAATGCTGCAGTTGATGATTTCCACTCATCTATAAGATTTGACCAAAGGCTATATGCTCATGATATAAAGGGCTCTGTTGCTCATGCCAAAATGCTGGCAATGCAGGGGATAATCCCACAGGAAGACTGCGACAAAATAGTGGCAGGACTTGAAGAGATTAAAAAAGAAATAGAAAACGGCGAAGTAGAATTTGATATATCCGCAGAAGATATTCATATGAATGTGGAAAAGCTGCTGATTGAGAAAATAGGTGAGCCGGGCAAGAGACTGCATACGGCACGCTCTAGAAACGACCAAGTGGCAGTTGATTCCAAAATGTATACCAAAGAGATAGCACAAAAGATAAAAACAGAACTTGCTGATTTGATAAAAGTATTAGTGAATATTTCAAAGGACAATATGGAGACTATAATGCCGGGCTACACGCACCTGCAGAAGGCACAGCCTGTGTCTTTGGCGTTTCATATTATGGCATATGCAGAGATGTTTAAGCGAGATATCACCCGTATGGATAATGTAATATCAGCATGCGCACTGATGCCCCTTGGTGCAGGTGCACTAGCAGGAGTGACATACAATACCGACAGAGACTACACTGCAGAGCAACTAGGCTTTGATGGACCTACTATGAATGCAATGGACAGCGTATCAGACCGTGATTTTGTGCTGGATTTCATTTATTCAGCCAGTGTAATTATGATGCATTTATCCAGATTTTGCGAGGAAGTGATATTGTGGTCTACGGATGAATTTAAGTTTATTATATTGGACGATGCATACTCTACAGGCTCCAGCATAATGCCTCAGAAGAAAAACCCTGATGTTGCAGAGCTGATACGTGGAAAAACAGGCAGGGTATATGGAGACCTGATGGGAACGCTTGCTATGATGAAGGGACTTCCACTGGCATACAATAAAGACATGCAGGAAGACAAGGAAAGCCTATTTGATGCATACGACACTGTGACATCTTGTGTATATATGTTCAGCAAAATGATAGAGACTGCAAAGTTCAACAAAAAAGCTATGGCAGATGGGGCAGAGGGCGGATACACCAATGCAACTGACGTTGCAGACTATTTGGCGAAAAAGGGAGTGCCATTTAGGAATGCCCATGAGATAGTAGGCAAGCTGGTGCTTTTCTGCATCGAAAATAATATTACACTATCTCAGGTGACTTTAGAGCAGTATAAAGATATATCCGAGGATTTTGATGATGATATATATAAAGCCATTGACACTGTCAACTGCGTGAAGCAAAGAAAATCCTTCGGTGGGCCTGCACCGGAAAGTGTGCAGAAAATGATAGATGAAACAGAAAAGTTTTTAAAGGGAATTTGATGATATTAGAAAAAAGTGAAATAGAAAATCGAATAAATAGATTCTATGAATTGATGAATGAAAGATGCCCGGACTGGGATATTGTGCTGGTATTTGATAGAGTGAACCAATATTATTTTACCGGCACTATTCAAGATAGTATTTTAATATTTACAAAATCAAAAGGTGCACATTTTTTTGCGCGAAAAAGCTACAGTAGGGCAAAGATGGAATCGAATTTCGAAAACATACATAAAATGAACTCTTTTGGTGATATTGTAGGTGTATTAGGCAGCAGCGAGTATGAAAACGGATATGCTGAAACAAGCAAAGTGCCTATAGACCTATTCAATATGGCAAATAAGCATATTAAAATAAAAAATCTAAAGTCAGCTGATGCAGTGCTGGAATATCAGCGCTCTATAAAATCCGATGCTGAAATAGAGATAATAAAAGAAACTGGAAAAAGACATATTGATTTTCTGATAAATGTGATTCCCAATATTATAGAAGAAAACATGACCGAGCTCGATTTTGCAGCCAAGAGCAACTATGAGCTAATTAATCACGGGCACCATGGCACTATTCGCTTTAGCATGTTCCAGACCAACCCTACGTCGGGTCAAATTGCATTTGGAGAGAATTCCACCTATCCCACCAGCTTTGATGGACCAGGCGGGTCAAAGGGGCTGAATCCATCTCAGCCGCACTTTGGGGACAGAAAAAGAAAGCTGAGAAAAGGCGATTTAATATTTGCAGACATACCATATTCCATGTATGGCTATCATACGGATGTGACAAGGATATATATATTCGGCGATAAACCGAGTGAAGAAATAAAGAAAGCTCATGGCGAATGCCTAAGGATAGAAAAACTGATAGCATCATATATGAAGCCGGGTGCTGTGCCTGCCGATATATATAACAACGTAATAGAGCAAGTAGACAAACAATATTTAGATAACTTTATGGGAGTAAAGGGCGAGAATGTTAAATTCTTAGGTCATGGAGCAGGGCTATACATCAATGAAACTCCTGTATTGTCTCCGAAGTTTACGGAACCATTGGAAAAGAACATGGTGATAGCAATAGAGCCGAAAATATCTATAGAAGGTGTCGGCATGGTAGGCGTGGAAAACACATATATAATAACAGATGATGGGTGTGAATGCATAACAGAAGGCGGCGAAGAAATCATCGAGGTATATAGCAAATGACCAATAATGATATAGTTTTTAATCTAGCTAAAAAATATGGTTTTGATGAATGTGCCATTATAAGTGCAGAACCATTTTATAAATATAAAGAGCATTTAGACTATAGAAACTATGGGGATGACTTTGAAATACAGTACGATCCAAAAGAGTATTGGGCAAAATCAAAGTATATTATCACACTTATAAAGTCATATAATCCATATAAGCATGAGAGCTTTTCAAATGACCACATATATGTAGACGCTTATTATGTAACTGGAAACGAGAGTTATTTTAAGGCAAAGCAAATGTCACAGGAGATAGAAGAGATGAGCCATGCAGCCAAATACTCGCCTAGAATACCATACAGGCATTGTGCTTTCAGAGCGGGGCTAGGAATCAGAGGGATGAACGGACTGCTTGTGAACGAAAAATACGGCTCTTATATGCATATTCAGTGCATACTCACGGATATGCATTTGGAAATTACCAGCGATAACGATGAAGTGAATGTATGCAGCAATTGTGAAAACTGTGTACAGCACTGCAAGGGCAGAGCAATAGATGGAACTGGCAGAGTAGATATGAAAAGCTGTATACGCCACTATATGCCTGCTAAAAGATATGTTCCTGTGCATGTCCGAGAGATGGTGGGTAACAGCTTTATAGGCTGCACGGACTGCAGAACCAGCTGCCCATATAACAGAAAAATAGAAAACATAGAGCCACCAAGCGATTTATTGGAGGCGTGCTATATTCCGACATTGCTGGACAAAGAAAACACTGATTACAAAAAGCATTTTGATACTCTGCAGAGATATCTGGGAGTGAATGAGGTGCGACCTTTGAAATTGCTGAAAGCTGTAGTGATTGCTGCAGGAAATACAGGCGATGGTAAATATATTAAAATGCTGGAAAAGGTGAAAAATCATAGCACCGACAGCCAGCTGCTGGAATACATAGACTGGGCAATTGATAGAATAAGTTAACAAAATCGTAGCTAAATTTAACGAAAAAAACATAAATTTTTAACTATAAAAAAATATATAAAATTGTTTTTTTTTAGTTTTAAAAAGTGTATATTATATGTATAATATCTGTATCATATTTTGGAGGTATGAAAATGGCTATAGAGCTTTGTCCTCGCTGCAATCTAAACTATGTAAAGCCTGGAATGAAATATTGTAAGATATGTATGAATGATTTTAAGGACATTGAAGAAGACGACGGAGAAGTATGTCCAATGTGCGGCGAGAACATTTTGGAAGATGGAGAGGATCTTTGTGCAGACTGCTTGGAAAAGCGTATTGAGATGAGTGGCTACACTATTGAGGACGAGAATGTTTCCGAAGAGGAATCTAGTGATGAAGATATGGACGGAATGCGGCTGGTAGACCTAGAAGAAGACGACGACACGCCAGAGGAAGTAAAGGAAGAGTTTAATACTTGATTAGAAGAACCAAAGTATTTGCAATAGCGGATTTACACCTATCGGGAAAGCAAGACAAACCGATGGGTGTTTTTGGGAAACACTGGGAAGACCACTGGAACAAGATAAAAGAGAACTGGTGCAAGGTGGTCTCTGAAAAAGATATTATAATTATTCCCGGTGATATTTCATGGGCTATGCATCTGGAAGATGCGAAAGATGACCTTCAGGAGCTGGCAAAGCTGCCGGGCAGGCAGATATTTGTGAAAGGAAACCATGACTATTGGTGGTCATCCTACACAAGAGTAGAGGGCATACTTTCCGATAAACAGTTTATTTTGCAGAATAATTCCCGTAAAATTTCAAAATTTGTTATTGCAGGAACTCGCGGCTGGATTTGTCCGAATTCTCAGGAATTCAAAGAGAGTGACATGAAGATATATAAAAGAGAGGCTATGAGACTGGAGCTTTCGCTGGAAGATGCAATGAAAAAAGCAGACCGCAGGTCTGCCCTGATAGTGGCCATGCACTATCCGCCATATGCAGCCGACAAAGAGAAGACACTATTTACTGAGGTACTGGAGAAGTATTCGCCGAAAATTGTAGTATTCGGCCATATACATTCACCCTCTGCTAAATCATATGAAACAAAAATAAAAGGCACTAAATATATTATGAGTGCCTGTGATAGTATTGATTTTTCGCCTATAAGAATTTTATAGGCTCTTTTTATTTGTATCTTTATGCTTGAATTTTTTATCGCCTGATTTATATGGCAGTATATAGTGGTAGTCACCTTTTAACACATATTTATATGTCATCAGTCCTTCTATTCCCACAGGACCTCTTGCGTGTATTTTGGATGTGGATATTCCCACCTCTGCACCTAGTCCATATACAAAGCCATCTGCAAATCTTGATGAAGCATTCACATATACACCAGCACTATCCACAAGAGCTATAAACATATCCGCATTTTTTTTATCGTTGGTCAGTATTACATCAGTATGACCTGATCCATGTGCATTTATGTGCTCGACAGCATCATTAATATCTTCAACTATCTTTATAGATAAAATGTAGTCTAGATATTCAGTATCCCAGTCAGCGTCATCAGCCGCTTCAACCTCGATTATTTCTCTTGTTTTGCCGCATCCTAAAAGCTTGACTTTTTTCTCATCCATTGCACTCTTTAGCTTAGGCAAAAATTCAGGAGCTATTTCTTTGTGTACTAGCAGTGTCTCCATGGCATTGCAAACTGCCACATATTGTGTCTTTGCATCCACACACACTGGAATAGACTTATCAATATCAGCAGACTCATCCACATATACATGGCATATGCCGTCTGCGTGGCCTAATACAGGAATATTTGAATTGTCCATAATATGCTTTACAAATGCATTGGAGCCTCTTGGAATAATCAAATCGATATATTCATCCAACTCTAGTATATTGGCTACATCATCGCGGGTTTCCATCAATGTTATCCAGTCCTTTGGCATGCCGCAGGATACAGATGCATTTTGTATCACTTCAAACAGAGCTTTATTTGTGTGCTTTGCTTCGCTGCCGCCTTTCAAAAGAACGGCATTTGCGCTTTTCAGGCAAAGGGATGATATCTGAACCAAAGCATCGGGGCGAGATTCGAAAATGATAGCCATAACGCCGATAGGGCATGATATTCTGTATAAATCCAGTCCTTTGTCCAGTTGGCGTGACATCAGCACTTCGCCTAATGGGTCATCCATCTTTGAAAGTGCATGCAGCCCATCAACCACTTCTTTCAGCTTTTTGTTATCAAATGCAAGCCTTTTAAGCAAAGGCTTATCCAGATTGTTTTTTTCTGCAATGTCCAAATCCGTGTTGTTGGCAGAGAAAATTATATCCTTTTTTGCTTCCAGCTCTTTTGCAATTTTGATTAAGGCTTCACTGCGCATTTTGGCAGAAAGAGCAGCCACTTGAATGGCAGCTTTTTTAGCATTTTGTGCCTTTTTTATTATTTCGTTGCTCAAAATAAAACTCCAATATATTTTTTGTAATTTAATTATATGAATATTATCACATTATATGTATTTTTACAAACCAAAAAACTAATTATTGCTGCTTTTTTGCACAATCATATATAAAATAAACTAATAAATTAATCGCATTGAAAATTGCTATAAAATAATGTAAAATGTGTTGAGGGATTAATAATATTAAAATTTTATTACTTGATAAAAAATTACAAATGTTTTATAATATTATTAATTAAATGTTACAATGAAAATAGACAGTATACAACAAAAAGAAATTATTTTAGCTTCAGGATCTCCCAGACGAAAAGAACTGCTTATGCGTATGGGAGTTGATTTTGATATAATGCTATGTGATGCAGAGGAAATATATGATGAAAATATGCCGCCTGCACAAATAGTTGAATTTTTAGCCAAACAAAAAGCAGAGATTGTAAACAAAATGGCACAGGGCAGAGTTGTGATAGGTGCAGATACGGTGGTTTCTATAGGAGAGCATATATTAGGAAAGCCTGCCGACCAAAAAGAAGCATATGACATGATAAAAAAGCTGAGCGGAAACTGGCATGATGTGATAACCGGAATATGCATATTCGAAAACGAAGAATATTTATTAGAGCACGAAATAACCAAAGTGCACTTTGTGGATATGACAGAAGATGAGATAAAAAGCTATATAAATACAGATGAACCCTACGATAAAGCTGGTGCTTATGGAATACAGGGATTGGCAGGAATGTATATAGATAGAATTGAGGGTGACTTTTATAATATTATGGGATTTCCTATGGCAAAAGTACGCAATATGCTAAAGAGCATAAATGCTGTAGGAGACATGAAAGGAAATCTGTAGATGAAGTACAATTTAGCGGTAGATTTAGGAACAGCAAATGTTGTTATTAATATTGTAGGTGAAGGAATTGTACTGCGTGAGCCTACTGTGGCAGCTGTGAGTACAAAAGGCAGAAAAAAGGTGCTGGCTGTAGGGCTAGAGGCATCGAGAATGCTAGGGAAAACCACAGAAAATGTGAAGGCAGTGAGACCATTAAGAGATGGAGTAATAGCAGATTACAGAGTCACTGACGAAATGCTGCACATGTATGTGGAGAAGGCACTGCGAGGGAAAAATGCCTCAAAAAAAGGGCACAGCATGGTAATATGCGTGCCATGCGATATAAACACAATGGAAAACCAAGTGGTGAGAGATGCTGCCAGAAGAGCAGGTGCGAAGCATGTGCTGATAGCTGAGGAACCTATTGCAGCAGCGATAGGTGCAGGAATGGATATTAGTGAGCCTAAAGGCAACATGATTGTTGATATAGGCGGCGGCACAAGTGACATTGCTGTGATATCAATTGGGGGAATAGTGTGCGCAAAATCCCTGAGGACAGGCGGCGTAAAAATGGACGATGCAATAGTGTCATATATGCGCAAAACATACAATATGATAATTGGCGACAAAACAGCAGAGAATGTGAAAATAGAGATTGGAACAGCAATGCCGGAAAGCAGCACAAAATCTATGCTAGTGCGTGGAAGAGACAATATATCCGGAATGCCTATGAGCGTGGAAGTGACATCCAGAGAGATTTGTCTGGCACTGGATAGATGCCTAACGGATATTTTTGATTCAATAAAGGAAGTACTTCAGGAAACACCGCCGGAAATAATTTCGGACATTATGGAGGAAGGAATTATGCTTGCAGGCGGAGGAAACCTGCTGGATTCTATGCCCGAGCGAATAACATATGAAACAGGCGTAAAAACGATAATGGCAGAGAGCCCAATGGACTGCGTTGCAATAGGTGCCGGTGAAATAGCACGAAGAATTGCAAAAGGCAGATAGTCTGCATAAATAGTGGAGGAAACACGTGAGAAACAGTAGAAGAATTATACCTTGGATAATATTTAGTTTAGTATTTATTGTAGGTCTTGTAGTATATATAAAAACATACGGAGCCAAAAGATATCCCGAGCAGCTAACGGAGGAGCAGGCATACAATATGCTGCTTGATGAAAAAGACACCAGCAAATATCTGGCTGATGGAACTACAACAATAGAAGATTTGGCAAACAATGCAGCAGCAGCAGCAGCCAAGGGCACATACTATGCGGCAGACGGCGTAAAAGGATTTTTCCAGCGTCTTTTCAACCCAAAAGCAATGGACGAAGAGCTTTTGTCTTTGCAGCAGCAGGTACAGAGGCTAGAGACGGAGCTGGAATTTGCAGAGGCTACAAAAGAGGAAAATCAACGTCTGCAGGCACTTCTGGGCTTTACAGAGGAATTTCCACAGTACGAATATGTACATGCAAAAATAATCATATCAGACCCTAATAGCTGGTTTTTGGAATTCACCATTGACAAAGGTGCAAATCACGGCATTGTAGTAAACTCTGCTGTGGTGAATGAAGATGGACTAGTGGGCAGAATAATTGAAGTATATCCCAATACATCTAAAGTGCTGGCAATTGTTGACCCGCAGAGTGCAGTTCCTGTAATCGCTACGAGATCCAGAGACAACGGCATTGCAGGCGGTGCTATAGACCCATATACAAATACACCTGAAATTAAGATGAGCTACCTTCTGAATGATGCCGACCTAGTGCCTGGTGATACAGTGGTATCTTCATCCTTGATGGGAATATTCCCCAAAGGAATTACGGTTGGTGAAGTGAAGAGTGTTGTACGCGAAGACAGCTCGGAACAGTATGCGATAGTAACACCTTCTGTGGACTTTGCACATCTGGAGAACCTACTTATTATTGTAGGAAGGTCTAATCAGGAAATTATTGACGAAGCAGTGATAGATGAAACAACGGAGGAAACTGAAGGCGAACAAACAGCTGAAGGAGACCAAGCAACAGAAGAACCGAATGCGGGAGGCACAGATGGGTAGAGTCAGGCTTCTTAGCATAGTACAGATGCTTTTAGGTATTTTTATTCAGATATCTGCTTTGCATGTTTTTGGCCTTAATAGGTTTGTGCCTAGTCTATTTGTGGCAGCACTTATACCTTCTGCACTTATGTTCGGGCCTGTCTATGGACTTGCCTGTGGCTATATTGGCGGATTGATTATAGATTTGCTGACAGGCTATGGGCTGGGGATGTCTGCAATTCCTTTTTGCATAGGCGGATTTCTGGCAGGAATCTTTAAGGAATTTATCAACGATGAACACTATTTGTCATCGACTTTATTCAGTATAGCAACTATTATAATTTACGATATTTTTATGTTTTTGGCGTTGTATTTTTCCAGAAGCGTAATAGTAATAAACTTTTCTTTGGTATTCAGAAGCATCGTGATTATAATCACGACCAGTGGGTTTTCGGTGCTTTTCCACTTGTGGCTTCACAAAAGCAATGATAAGCATCAAAGGCGTAGACGGATAAATACCGGTTTCTAGATAAAGGTGAAAATAAATGAGCAATCAATTTAAAAATAGATATAAAGTCGTAATGCTGATTGTAGGAATAATGTTCTCAATTCTTATTTTTCAGCTATTGAATCTTCAGTGGCGTCACGGCGAGGAATATGCTGCGCAGGCGGTGTCCGGACTTGACAAAGAGCTGAGACTGACGGGAAACAGAGGAATGATACTTGACACAAACGGAGTTCCTTTGGCATACGACCAAAACAGCTACAATGTAGTTTTCTACAAAGACCCTAGCAAACCAACCGCCGATTATGGTGCGGAATATACAAATGTAATTAGAAAAACCATAGATATTATTGAAGAAAACGGCGGAGAGTGCATAGCCAATTTCAGCATAAAGGTGACTGTTAAAGAAGGCGTTGCGGAATATGTTTTCTATTTTCCGGGTGTAGACCCGGCAGATAGACCTGCACGCATAAACAAATGGATTGACAATATGAGCATTCCGGACAGCATTCAAGACAGCTATAATGCTGGAGATTGGACAACCGAAGATATATATTGGTATCTAAGAGATAGATACTCTATTCCGCAGGATGTTTCATTTGAGGAGGCTGAAAAGCTGCTTTCTGTGTGGCAGGAAGTGCAGAGATCATCATATAGATCATATGCGCCTGTTACTATTGCACAGGACGTCAATTTTGAAACTGTTGCAATTATAGAGATGATGAATATAGAGCTTGAAGGAATGGATATTCAACAGGACAGCATTAGAATATATCCGAAAAATGAGCTAGCATCGCATATAGTGGGGTATATGGGCAGAATGATGGACGAAGCTACTGTTATTGAATATGAACAGATTGGCTATTCTCGTGAAGACCTGATAGGAACATCTGGAATAGAATCTGAAATGGAATTTGAGCTGTCTGCCAACATTGAAGGTAAGACTGGTAAAAGAACAGTTGAAGTTGATTCAAGAGGTAAGGTGGTCGGTGAGATATCAGTAGATCCGCCTACAGATGGCAACAATGTAGTTTTAACTTTGGATGTTAATCTACAGAAAATTGCCGAAGATGCTTTAGCGGAAAATATTCGACAAATAAGGGCAGAGCAAGTCGGTGAATATAACAATTATCATGAAACAAAATATGATATGTATGCAGAGAGCATTGACGATATAGATTTAGCAGAGACAGGTGCTGTAGTAGTGATGCAGGTACACTCTGGTCAAATATTAGCGATGGCATCATATCCATCATATGACCCAAATCTGTTTACTGGCGGATTGTCCACTGCAAATGCAAAAATGCTTTATGAAGATGAAAGACATCCTCTTTTCAATAATGCTATAGCATCTACATCCACGCCGGGCTCGATATTCAAGATGGTGACAGCCGTTGCAGGGCTAATGGAGGGCGAAATTGATCTGGAGACAAGAATAGACGATCAAAGCCCTTGGGAAAAGGACATAACATCGGGTAAAAAACCTTCATGCTGGGCATATCCCAAACTAGTTCATACACACCAAAACCAAACTGTAGTTGAAGGGCTTAAAAACTCTTGTAATTACTTCTTCTTTACTGTTGCAGACCAGCTAGGCAATGAAAGGCTGAATCTATGGGCAAAAAAACTGGGTCTAGACAGCAAAACCAATGTAGAGCTGACAGGTGAAATAGCAGGACAGATAGCAAGCCAAGAAGTTTTGTATTCTTCAGGCACCAGACCAACAGGACGTACTGCCGTTGTATATGCTTCTATTAAGAAAACCCTGAAGGAAGCATGTAGAAAACAGGAATTCAACTACGATGAAGAGATATATAATGATACAACAGAAACTTTAATGGACTTGGTTCTAACGAAAACTTCAGAGTGGGGTCCTGATGTGCGTACTATATTAAAAAACAAACTAGAGCTGGATACACAGGCAGTAAGGAACTTTCCTTACCAGTCATATGACTCTCAAATTGTTTCGTATCTGTTAGAAATAAAATGGACAAAAACAGAGAACATTCTTACAGGAATTGGTCAGTCAGTTACTCTGCTAACTCCAATAGGTGTTGCTAGATATTTATCAGCCATTGTAAATGGAGGAAATGTATACGATGCTACGCTGATAAAAGAAATTGTATCTCCAGATGGAAAAACAACAAGCGAAAGCAGACCAAAGCTGGTTCGGGAACTGAATATAAACCCCGAATATGTTGAAGCAATAAAAAAGGGAATGAAAGAGGTTGTGTCACTAGAAGATGGTGGTACTGCTGGTGCATCATTCATAAACTTTAAATATATTGATGAAATAGGCGGAAAAACAGGAACTGCAGAAGTTGGAGACATAGACCTTGAAAATAACTCATGGTTCGTAGCCTTTGCCCCATTTGACCAGCCGGAGATAGCAGTTGTTGTTATGATACCTCATGGATATTCAGGAAACAGAGCAGGCTATACTGCAAGAGAAATTATTACATACTATCTGGATGAAAAGTATGTGGTTAAAGAAGCACCTTCACTACCTGCTACATACGACATAACTCAATAAAAAGTATTTAATTGCTTTTTATTTGATATAAAAGGAAAATAGATGGAACAGCTAAAGAAAAGAAAGAAAATACAATTTGATTTTATACTGGCAGGCATTATTATCGCTCTAATGGCTATGGGGCTTTTGATGCTTTCAAATGCGACAGGCAAGCCGGGGATAGAGTATGGCTCAAATTGGCTGGACTATATTCAGGCAATGAACAAATACTTTTTTATCAGGCATTTGCTATGGTTTGGCATAGGCTGCGTATTTGCCGGAATTATAATGTATGTTGATTATGGAGCATATGGCAGATTTGCAGGGCTTGCATACATCGTAGTTATTGGACTGCTGCTTGTTGTTTTAGTATTTGGTGAAGATGTATACGGTCAAAAGAGACTGAAGGTAGGTTCTCAGGAAGTTCAGCCTTCAGAGATTGCAAAGCTCGTTTTGATAATAATGATGGCAAAGGATTTATCTAATCTGGAAAAAGGTGTCACCACAATAAAAGAGCTGGCTATCATTCTGCTGAAGGCAGGAATACCACTGGTATTAATATTGATGCAGCCTGATATTGGCACTGCTGTTGTTTATATTTTCATCGTGGGCGTACTACTATTTGCTGGCGGCACAAGGATGTGGATGCTATACACCATACTAGGGACGGCGCTAGTCTCTATTGTTCCTATCTGGGGAGTGCTGGGAGATGTGCAGAAGCTGCGGATACTAACATTTATAGACCCAACCCTAGACCCAACAGGAACCGGATATAATGTTATCCACTCGAAGATGGCTATTGGCTCCGGGCAGATGCTGGGCAAAGGGTTTTTCAATCCTATTGCGATGAGCCAGCTGAACTATATTCCGGTGCAGGCATCAGACTTTATTTTTGCCGTTACAGGCGAAACACTTGGGTTCGCAGGCACATCATTTATAGTCCTTTTATTTGCAGCACTAATATTCAGAATGGTATACTTGGCATACAAAGTGGAGGATAGATTTGGCTCATTGATTATTATCGGTGTAGCTGCGATGATGTTCATTCACATTTTTGAAAATGTTGGCATGTCCATTGGAATAATGCCTGTTACGGGAATACCTCTTCCGTTCTTTTCATACGGAGGCTCGTCTATGATAACGAATATGATGGGAGTTGGTCTGGTTGAATGTGTATGGATGCGAAGGAAATCGGCAGCTAGTGCAAGCACGCTGACGTTTAGATAGATAAGAGAGAAAATATATTTAGGGAAGGAATAGAAATGAATATAGCATTAATAGCCCATGACAAAAAGAAAGAAGATATGGTTAATTTTTGCGTTGCGTACAAGCATATTTTAGAGAGCCATCACCTGTGTGCAACAGGCACAACAGGGCTGAGGATAGAAGAAGCTACAAAGCTAAGCATACACAGGTTTTTGTCGGGGCCCCTGGGCGGAGACCAGCAAATAGGATCTAGAATAGCATATAACGAAATAGATTTAGTAATTTTCATGAGAGACCCTCTGACTGCACAACCTCACGAGCCAGACATATCAGCACTTTTAAGGTTGTGTGATGTTCACAATATTCCGCTGGCTACGAATTTAGCATCTGCGGAGATGGCTATAAAAGCAGTAGATAGGGGAGATTTGGACTGGAGAGTAGTGGTTAATCCACCGGAGAAAGCAGAAAAAGCATTTTAGGAGAGATAGATTTGGATAAGCTGGAAAAAATATTTGAAATGCAGAAACTTCTGAACAAGGATATTGTTGAAAGAAGAAACTTGGAAAACATTACAAAGGAAGAATGGATACAAAAGCAAACACTTGCTATGATTTCAGAGCTTTCCGAGCTATTGGATGAAGTCAACTTCAAGTGGTGGAAGAATAAAAAACCTGTTGATGAGCAGCTGGTGAAAGAAGAGCTGGTAGATATTCTGCATTTTTTTGTTAGTATGTGCCTAGTTTATGATTTAAGTGCATCAGAGCTTTTTGACATGTATATGGATAAAAACAAAGAAAACTTTGACAGACAATTGGGGCTTTCTGCAAAGGAAGGATACGACAGCTCCAAGCAAAATTAGTTTTTATATAATTTCATGCTTTGTTAGGATGAAATTTTTTTGTACTTTGATTTATATAGGGAGACAAAATGAGTATAGTTGTACAAAAATTCGGCGGCACATCGGTTAGCACAGAAGCAGGCAGAAAGATGTGTGCAGAAAAAATAGCAAACGAAATAAAGTCGGGCAGCAAAGTGGTGGCTGTAGTATCTGCAATGGGCAGACGCGGCGAACCATACGCTACGGATACTCTTTTAAGCCTAGTTGAGGATGAAAAAGCGAGCAAAAGAGATTTGGATTTGCTAATGTCTTGCGGAGAGCTTATTTCAGCAGTTGTCATGTCATCCATGCTAAACTCTTTGGGATATAATGCAAGAGCACTGACCGGGTTTCAGGCGGGAATATCCACAAACGGAGATAATGGCAGCGCAATGTGCGAACATATCGACTGCACATATATAAAATCGCTTTTGGATAAAAATATAATTCCTGTTGTAACAGGATTTCAGGGAATACATGATGGTATAGAGATAACAACTCTGGGCAGAGGCGGCAGCGACACTACGGGTGCACTTTTGGCTGCAGCACTGCGAGCAGAGAGAGTGGATATATTTACTGATGTAGACGGAATAATGACTGCAGACCCTAGAATAGTGGAGAATGCAAAAATAATTGAAACTATGCATGCAACAGAGGTGCTGCAGATGGCTCAGCAGGGTGCAAATGTAATTCACCCTAGAGCTGTGGAAGTTACCTTGAGAGGAGAAGTGAATATGTATATAAAAAACACACATAACAATACAAAAGGAACAAAAATTGCATATGAGCTGGCTGTTAGTGAGACTGCGAACAATGACAGTGTTGTCACATCCATAACTAGTATGAGAAACAGAGTGCAGATAATAATAAATAAAATCGAGGAAAACCAAGATGCGGTTATTCTGAACGAGATGGCACAAAAGGGAATAAGCATCGATTTAATAAACATATTCACAAATGAATTTATTTTTACTATAGACAAAAAAGACCTTAAAAATGCAAGCGAAATTCTGGATGAAAACAACGTTGATTACGAAACGATAGAAGGGCTGTGCAAAGTGACGGCGATTGGCACAAAGATGCATGGGGTTCCCGGCGTTATGGCACGAATAGTGTCTGCACTTTTGGATTCAGGATGCGAAATACTGCAGTCTGCCGACTCGCATATGCATATTTCGTGCCTTGTAAGCGAGAAGGACGAAAAAAAGGCAATGAATGCACTGCATAAGACCTTTAACCTAGATAAATAATATACTTATTTTTTAAAATCGAAATATTTTTCAATTTCATAAATAGCATCTTCCGATAACGCAATAGATAATTCTTTTACTGTGCTTTTAAAATCACTTTTTAAAACGATTTTCATATAATGTGCATTTTGCGAGCTGATATAAATATCTTTAATAGCATCCCAAGGAGCATAAACTCTGACAATACCTTTTTTATAATTGACACCTGATTCGGAGAATTCGCATGAACCGCCTATTAGACCTGCTATATAAAAAAACACGAGCTCAAAAATAAAATACAATAAAACGATGGGATATCTATATTGTTCGAAAATATGTGACATTTTATTATCTGGTAAATTTTCAGGCAATAGAAAAGTAACTGCAAGAACAACAAGTGCAGAGGAAACTGTGCTGATTATTAATAATGTTTTAAGTTTTCGTGGATATAGACTAAACTTCATATTCTGCCTCTTTCTTTTTATTTAATATAATGATATATTATTGATACAAATTTGCAAGATAAATCTTGTGTAAAAGAGGTTATATTTGCAAAGTGAATAAATTGATTAAAATTACGAATAAATGTTCACATTTTACGATTAATGTGATATAATGACAAAAGTATAGTTCATTCGACAAAATAGGGGAAAATATGAGCCGATTTAAAATAAAATCAGATTTTCAGCCGGCCGGCGACCAGCCAAAAGCAATAGCTCAGCTGACAGAGGGACTAGAGAATGGATTGACCTCTCAGGTGCTTTTAGGAGTAACGGGCTCTGGAAAAACATATACAATAGCTAATGTGATAGAGAAGGTGCAGAGACCAACTCTGGTGATTGCACACAACAAGACATTGGCTGCACAGCTTTGCAGCGAATTTCGACAATTTTTTCCGGAAAACGCTGTGGAATATTTCGTTAGCTACTACGACTATTATCAGCCGGAGGCATATGTACCGTCCAGCGATACCTACATAGAAAAAGATGCATCAATAAATGATGAAATAGATAAACTTCGCCACTCTGCCACATCATCCCTGCAGGAGCGCAGAGACGTGATAGTGGTGGCAAGTGTATCCTGTATATATTCTTTGGGTGACCCAAAGGAGTATTTGGATATGAGCATTTCACTTCGTCCTGGCATGCAAAAAAGCAGAGATGAGGTCATTAAAAAGCTTGTGGAGATACAATTTGAAAGAAATGATATTGCTTTCGAAAGAGGCACATTTAGAGTTCGAGGTGATGTGCTGGAAATATTCCAATCATATACTACAGAAAAAGCTGTTAGAGTGGAGTTTTTCGGAGATGAAATAGAGAAGATATCGGATATAGAAATAGTAACAGGAAGAGTTTTGAATGAAAGAAAACACGTTGCCATTTTCCCTGCTTCTCACTACGTGATGAATAGAGAAAGCATGGCTGAGGCTATCGAGAATATCGAACATGACCTGAAAATACAAATAAAAGAATTTGAAGACGAAGGCAAGCTGATAGAGGCCCAGCGAATACAGCAGCGCACCATGTTTGACATCGAAATGATGCGTGAGCTAGGATACTGCAGTGGCATAGAAAACTATTCTAGGTATTTTGATAAAAGAAATGTCGGAGATCCTTCATATACATTGATTGACTATTTTCCAGATGATTTTTTGCTTATAATTGATGAATCCCACATGACAGTTTCGCAGATTGGTGCGATGTATGCAGGGGACAGATCCAGAAAAGAATCGCTTGTAAACTATGGGTTCAGGCTGCCGTCTGCATTCGACAACAGACCACTGACTTTTGAAGAATTCAACAAAAAAATCGGGCAGACAATATTTATTAGTGCAACGCCCGCAAAATATGAGATGGAAAGAGCAGGGCAGATAGTAGAACAGATAATCAGACCGACAGGGCTGATAGACCCTGAGGTTATTGTTAAGCCGATAGAAGGGCAAATTGATGACCTGATAGGCGAAATAAGAGAAACGATAAACAAAGGATTCAGGTGCCTGATAACTACGCTGACAAAGAAAATGTCAGAGAGATTAAGTGATTATCTGCTTAATCTAAATTTCAAGGCGGAATATCTTCATAGCGATGTCACCACACTGGAGCGAATTGAAATACTTAAGAAACTACGCAAAGGCGTATTTGATGTAGTCGTTGGAATAAATCTGCTTCGCGAGGGACTGGACCTTCCGGAGGTGGCTCTGGTAGCTATACTGGATGCAGATAAAGAAGGATTTCTTCGCTCTACCACATCACTGATACAGACCATAGGACGTGCTGCCAGAAACAGCGAGAGCAGAGTTATAATGTATGCAGATAATATGACAGGCTCGATGCAGGCAGCTATTGAGGAGACAAACAGGCGTCGCACTCTGCAGGTAGAATATAACAGAGCACACGGAATAACACCGAAAACAATAATAAAAGAGCTTAATTATGATATTGAAATATCACAAATAGTAGACGATGAAAGCGCAGCAAAATCAGAAGAAAAATATCTGGATGTAGATATCGAAATGCTGAAAAAGGAAATGGAAGATGCAGCCAAGGCATTGAACTTTGAAAGAGCAGCACAAATAAGAGACATGATAAGGAGCATTGTTGGAGACGAAAATGATTAAAGACAAAATATCCGTTAGAGGAGCAAGAGAACACAATCTAAAAGATATAGATGTAGATATACCAAGAGACAAGCTAGTGGTTATAACAGGACTTTCAGGTTCTGGAAAGTCATCACTGGCATTTGATACGATATATGCAGAGGGGCAGAGAAAATATGTTGAGTCGCTCTCATCATATGCTAGGCAGTTTTTGGGCAGAATGGACAAACCAGACGTTGACAATATACAAGGTCTGTCGCCTGCTATATCCATAGACCAGAAAACAACCAGCAGAAACCCAAGATCAACTGTTGGAACTGTTACTGAAATATATGACTATATGCGTTTGCTTTATGCAAGGGTGGGGAAGGTGCACTGCCATCAATGCGGCAAGCCGATACAGCAGCAGACAATTGACCAGATGATAGATGCAGTGATGGAGCTGGAAGAAGGCACAAAATTTATGATACTTGCTCCTATTGTTCGCGGAAGAAAAGGCGAATATACAAAGCTGATTGATTCGCTGAAAAAGGATGGATATGTTCGTGCTAGAATAGACGGAGATATTGTTGATCTTCAGGATGATATAAACATGGAACGCTATAAAAAGCACACCATTGAAGTAGTCGTTGACAGGCTGGTGAAAAAAGAAGACATAAAAACACGGCTGACAGACTCTATGGAGCTGGCATTGAAGCTGGCAAAGGGATTGGCTGAGGTGAAGATAATTGATGGAGATGAAATACAATTCTCAAGCAATTATGCCTGCGTGGACTGCGGAATAACACTGGAAGAGGTTACACCTCGTATGTTTTCTTTCAACAATCCATATGGTGCATGCCCTGAATGCCTAGGGCTTGGAACTGTATACACAATGGATCCTGATGCTGCAATTAAAGACTGGACATTATCCATTGATGATGGGGCTATAAACGTAGGCGGATGGAAAAACACTGCGGATAGCTACGGAATGAGCATACTTCGAGTGCTGGGCGAAGAATATGGGTTTACTACAAAAACGCCATTAAACGAACTGACTAAAAAACAAAAAGACGTGCTTTTGTATGGAACAAACGGAAAAGCATTGACTATAAAATATAAAAATGAGCATGGCGAGGGAACATATAAATATCCATATGAAGGGCTGATGAACAGCCTAGAGAGAAGATACAAACAGACAAATTCCCAAGGCATGAAAGAATACTACGAATCATTTATGAGCCAGACACCATGCAGAGCATGCGGCGGAAAAAGACTGCGAAAGGAATCGCTGGCAGTCACAATAGAGGGCAAAGACATTGCTGAGCTTTGCGATATGACCATTATAGATTTATCTGAATACATAGAGAAGATGGTTTTCAGTGAAAATGAGCATATAATAAGTGACCCTATAATGAAAGAGCTGAAGGAAAGACTGGCATTCCTAGTAGATGTTGGGCTTACTTACCTTACCTTGGCTAGAAGCGCATCAACGCTATCCGGCGGTGAAGCACAAAGAATCAGACTGGCAACCCAAATAGGCTCTAGCCTGATGGGAGTGCTATATGTATTGGATGAGCCTAGCATTGGGCTTCATCAAAGAGATAATTTAAGGCTGCTCTCTACATTAAAAAGACTGAGAGATTTGGGAAACACATTGATAGTTGTTGAACATGACGAAGACACTATGCGCCACGCTGACTATATCATTGATATGGGACCGGGACCAGGAGTTCACGGCGGAGAAGTGGTGGCTGAAGGCGACGTGAACGATATAATGAACTGTGAAGAGTCGCTGACAGGGCAGTTTTTGAAAGGCACTAGGAAAATTGATGTGCCCCAAAGAAGAAAAACTCAAAAAGGAAATTTCATAAAAATCCAAGGTGCAGGAGAAAACAATTTGAAAGGCATTAATGTGGATATTCCTATTGGGCTGTTCACATGTGTCACTGGTGTTTCCGGCTCCGGCAAGTCGTCTCTGGTGAATGAAATACTGTATAAATCTTTGGCAAAGCAGCTGAACAGAGCAAACACAAAGGCTGGAAAGCATAAAGAAATATTGGGTGTTGAAAAGCTGGACAAGGTAATCGACATTGACCAGTCTCCAATTGGCAGAACACCAAGATCGAATCCTGCCACATATACAGGAATGTTTACTTTGATTAGAGAGCTATTCGCAAAAACAGTTGATGCGAAATCAAAAGGATATAAATCGGGCAGATTTTCATTCAATGTAAAGGGCGGCAGATGCGAAGCGTGCCAAGGAGACGGAATAATAAAAATAGAGATGCACTTTTTGCCGGATGTATACGTTCCCTGCGAAGTGTGCAAAGGCAAGAGATACAATAGCGAAACACTTGCTGTGAAATATAAAGGCAAGAATATAAGCGATGTGCTGGATATGACAGTAGAAGACGCAATGGATTTTTTCAAAAACGTGCCAAGAGTGCTGAGCAAAGTACAGACATTATATGAAGTAGGACTGGGGTATATAAAACTCGGACAGCCATCCACTCAGCTTTCAGGCGGCGAAGCACAAAGAATCAAACTGGCTACAGAGCTTTCAAAACGCTCTACAGGACAAACACTATATATTCTGGATGAACCTACAACCGGGCTACATATTGCCGATGTGGAGCATCTTCTGGCTATTTTACAGAGGTTGGTAGACAGCGGGAATACTGTTGTCGTTATTGAGCACAATCTTGAGGTGATAAAGTCTGCCGACTACATAATAGATTTAGGACCAGAAGGCGGAGATAAAGGCGGAGAGATAGTGTGCATTGGTACGCCGGAACAGGTGGCAAAGCACGAAAAAAGCTACACGGGTCAGTTTTTAAAAGAAATTTTATAAATATCCAGTCTTCTAAAATTATAAATTATTTTAAACAAAATAAAAAAATCGCTAGATAAAATCTAGCGATTTTGCTTTGCAAATAAATATTATGCTCTTTCCATGTATTCGCCGGTACGTGTATCAATTCTTACTTTATCACCGATATTTACAAACAATGGAACATTGATTTGGAATCCTGTTTCCAAAGTGGCGGGCTTTGTGGTGTTTGATGCTGTGTCGCCTTTAAAGCCGGGCTCTGTATCAGTTACTTCCAATATAACAAAGTTTGGCGGTGCAACGCTGAAAGCATCTCCCTTGTAAAATTTGATTTGCACATCAGTATTTTCTAGAATAAACGGCAATGCATCTTCTACCTTTTCAAAGCCTAGAGGAAGCTGTTCGAATGTTTCATTATCCATGAAATAATACAGTTCTCCGTCGCTGTATAGATATTGCATCTCCTTTGTTTCTATGTGGGCTCTAACAAATTTGTCAGAAGGGGAGAATGTTCTTTCAACTACTGAGCCTGTAATTATGTTCTTGATTTTTGTTCTAACAAAAGCAGAGCCTTTACCGGGCTTAACATGCTGAAAATCTACGATAGTAAAGATGTTTCCATCCATCTCTATTGTAATCCCCTTTTTAAAATCTCCTGCTGAAACCATTTATGAATATTCCTTTCTAAAAATAATTATTATAGTTTTACCATATCTGTAGAGGCAGAAAAAACAGATTTGCTGCCGTCTTTGGTTATAATACATGTGTTTTCAATTCGCACTCCGCCTATGCCGGGCAAATATATGCCAGGCTCTACAGTAACCACCATGTTTTCCTGCAGAATATCATTTGATGTAGGAGCGAGTCGTGGGAATTCGTGAATATTTAATCCAACTCCGTGTCCTAGCCCGTGAGCAAAATATTCACCGTAACCTTTTTCAGCTATAAAATTTCTTGCAATTGCGTCAACATCTTTGCAGGCAATACCGGGCTTTAATGCGTCCTGCGCCATTTGCTGCGCTTCTCTTACTATTTCATATATCTCAGCCATTTTAGGGCTGGGTTCGCCGATAGAAAAAGTTCTGGTCATGTCCGATTTGTATCCTTCCAGTGCTGCACCAAAATCCAAAGTGACCATGTCGCCTTTTTTAAATGATCTTCCTGTAGGGAAGGCATGGGGCATGCTGCCATTTTCGCCGGATGCCACTATTGTATCGAATGCTGACTCTGCCTTAAACTTTTTACGTAGCAGATAAGCAAGCTCTGCATCTAAATCCAGCTCTGATACGCCTGGTTTTGAAAGAAGAAATGCCATTTCTAAAAGCTCATCTGTAACAGCAGCAGCTTTTTTCATAATTTCCAGCTCGGCTTCATCTTTTATTTTTCGTATTGTCATGCCAACAGCTTTTGTAGGCACTAAATTAATAGAGCCAAAAGCCGCCTTAATGGTATTGAATTCGTCACATGACAAAACATCGGCTTCATAGCATACAGCGTCCAGATTCATCTTGTCGCATGTGTTATACAAGGTTTCCAGATATTCACCGCTTTTGTATTCCACAACATCAAATCCATCAGCTTGCTTTTGAGCCTGCTCAGTGTACCTGCCGTCTGTCACTATAGTGCAGCCGTTCTCAGAAATAATGGCTATACCTTCGCCTGTATACCCACTAAAATACTTAATATTATTGCTGTCTTTAAGCATGAAACCAGAGCAGTTATTTATGTTTGCCTGTGTTATCAGCTTGTTAACTCTTGAAAAATTCATATCCTAATTCCCACCTGTAAAAATATCCTAATCATTATATCATAGATTATGCAATAATGGTATATCATAAAAGATTTTCATACATCTTTTTCATAGCCAGAGAGTCTTTAATCATTGTGTTCTTGGACTCTGAAATAACTACCGCAGTCATCTTCCTTTTTGCCAGCTGTTTTGCCAGATTTATGAAGAACGGGCCATATTCTTTGTCTTCAAATGTCAGGTGCTGCCTTTCTCCGGCGGATGTGTACTGGATATGACTGAAATGTATATGAATGTTTTTGGCTCTGTATATTCCTATTCTATCCTCTATGGCATCCAGCACTTTTGAAAAGTCGTATTCTGTCCTTAATGAGCCTTGCCGCCTGGCGTGAAGATGACCGAAGTCTATTGTTGGAATTATTCTATCGTCCAGCTGACAGATTTCCAGCACTTCCTTCAGATTGCCCAGTTGGTTTTTCTTGCCCATAGTTTCAGGACAGATAGTAATGTCGCCGAGCCCAGCATTATCAATCTCAGAGATTACTAATTTCATCTCTTCCATCAGAATTTCCATTGCATGTGCTCTTTTCATTTTTTTGCAGGTGCCGGGGTGGAAAACAACTCTTTGTGCGTTCATTTTCTTAGCTAAAGTCAGTGCCTGAAAGAGATAGTTCGTTGAATTGATTCTTTTTTCTTTTTCTGGGTTTGCGAAGTTGATAAAATATGGTGCATGTACAGACATGGCGATATTGTGCTCCTTTGCATTGCCGCCAATCTCTTTTGCGGTTTCATCGCCCACATTCACACCTCTGCCGCAGGGGTACTCATACCAGCTAAGCCCTAATTCATGCAAAAAGGCAGGCATTTGTGCCGACCTTTTATATCCAGCATTATAAAACATTTCAGAATTTCCGGCAGGGCCAAAAACCGTGTATTCTCTATTGCTCATCGAATGTTTCTCTTACATCTCTGCGGAAAATCAGTCTCTCTAAAAATCTATTTATGCTAGTTCCTTTTTGCTCTTTTGGAGATATTGGATCCACAACAATCCATCTACAGCCATATATTTTTGCACCTAATGCATCAGTCATCATCTGGTCGCCTACTATGCACATTTCATTTTTTTCAACGCCTAGCTTCTTTCTTCCTTTTACGAAGCTGAAGGGCAGGGGCTTAAATGCGGTGTGAATGAAATCATAATTTGTATCTTTTATAACAGTTGATGTTCTTTGCAAGCGGCTGTTTGTGATTATACATATTTTTATGCCGCTGTTTTCAATAGTTTTCAGCCATGTCACAGCGTCGCTGCTTAGCTTGTCTTCATGCCATGGCAGCAGAGTGTTGTCCATGTCTACAAGCATGCCTTTTATATTTTGGTCTTTAAAATATTTTGGTGTTATGTCGAATATTTTTTTAAATCTGTTTTGTGCTGTTTTCATTTATCTATCCTTTAGTCTATTTTATATTTTGTTATTGGGGATGCGATACGTATATTCACATCTTTGTTTATTTGCTGCATCTTACCGTGCTTCGCAAACGAATATGATGCAGTATCATTTACAATTACATGGTCTACAACAGGTATATCGATGGTGGACATCACGACTGCCAGCCTTCTGGTAAATGTTATATCCTCTTCGGATGGTGTGACCATTCCGGCAGGATGATTGTGTGCAAAAATCACCTGTGAGCTATTATATCGTATTGCAGATTCCACCACTTTTTTGGGGTGCACATGCAGTCCGCCCGTTTCACCAACGCTTATCTGAACATACTGGGTAAGTGAGCACTTGGAATCTAGACACAGAAGATAAAAAACTTCTTTGTTCCATCCATAGAAAAGATCTCGCGCGAAGTCTACAACTTTTGCAACTGAATCCAGAGGTCTGGATGATTGTGCCTTTTGCGTATTGTAAAGACGCATTATTTTAGGAAACATATTCAAATACACTGCAGATCTTTCTGAGATTCCGACTATTTTTGCCAGGTCGCCAGGGTGTGCATCCAGAACATTTGAAAAAGATCCGAAGCTATCTATTAAATCGTGTGCCAGAGGATTGACATCCTTTCGTGGAATAACATAATAAAGCATCAGTTCCAGCACTTCGTGGGGTGCAAACCCGTCCAGCCCGGATTTTTGATAACGCTCATACATTCTCTGTCTGTGGTTTTCGTGGGTTGTGTTGCTCATATTGTCTCCTAAATCAGACCTAATTATATCACAATATATATTATATTTTAACTAGGTTCATCACTTTCTTCATATGGATATATTCCTTTATATATAAAATCATAAAGGGGATAAAGATTTTTGTCTTTTTCATAGTGTACAACTGACATTTTTTTGTACCACCCAACATAGTATGTATCATTCAAAGGCATTCTGATGGTGGTGTAGTCGGATCCTCTATAGTCGAATAAATATTTTGTTATCTCAACCAGCTGGAAGGGGCTCATATCCGTTTTTACGTTGTCAGTCACAACATTAAGAAGATCATTTATTTCTTCTAGGCTTAGGGTTTGCAGCTTGTCCCTTACAGCTAGAAGCACTTCCTTCTGTTTGTCGTCTCTTGCGAATCCGCCTTCGCGTTTTCGCTGGCGCATGTATGCAACAGCTTGAATACCATTTAGATTTACATTTCCTGTTTTGTATATTAAGTTTGAGTTTGTGCTGTATCCCATCAACGGGTTCATTTCTCTTATAGCATCAGCACAGTCTGCGGCTATACCGGAGCTTATGTATACATTAACGCCGCCTACAGCGTTTATTATTCTCGCCATTCCTACAAAGTTGGTTACCATGTAGTAGTCTATATCTATTCCAAATTCGTTTTCTATGCATTCTACAGCACCGGTCGGCCCTTTTGCATATACTATTGCAGCGTTTAGCCTGTTGTAGTCTTCCAGCTCTTCTATGTATACCAGTGTATCGCGGATAAATGACGTCAGCCGTACTTCCTGGTTTTTTGTGTCAATAGTCAATATCATGTTTACGTCGCTTCTGCCGCTTACTATTGTATATCTGTTTCTATTGTCCATTCCAAAAACCGCTATGTTTATTATGCCGAGGTCCTCATTGGTTTTTGGTGCAATTGATACAAATGGAGTTTGAAGGGAATTCCTATCAATAGTAGGTAGTGGTGTGTATGACTCATCTGGTATGGGTGTTTCTGTGTCTTCTATGCTTTGCTCTAAATCCATCTCTTTGCTTTCATCAAGATACATATTATCCAGCTTTAAATAAATGTATATTACAAATCCAAACACTAAAAATATTATTATAGAAAAGCTGATCAACACAACTCTAATAGCAGTTTTCTTGCTTCCTAATCCCATTATTCACCTCAATTAATTTTATCTTTATTTTCTTAAAAATTCTAAAAACTCTCTAATTTTACTATTATCGACTGATGTTTTTCCTATATCTGTATCCACATCATTGAATATTCCGTGAAAATCACTGCCGCATGTTTCCAAAAGATTGCGCTTCATGCAGAATTCATCTAGTAGCTGCATCTGATGTTCGTTATGCTTTGGATGATATACCTCTATACCCATAAGCCCTGCTTCTATCATTTCATCCACTGCATGGAAATTATCACTGTAGAATGTGTGAGCCAGTACTGGTATGCCGCCTGCATTTCGTACGGCCTCTATAGCATATGTACATTCTGGATATTCAAAGCCAACAAATGCATACCCGCTAGAGCGGCTGAACATTTTTCTTTTTACGTCGCTGTTTAAATCATCCACATATCCGGCATCCAGCAAATATTTCATTATGTGCTGCTTATACATGCCGTCGGACTTTTTGTATTTTTCCAGCTCACTTATCTCTATTTGAAAATCGCCATGTTTGTTTATGATATCAACGGATTTATAAAATGACTCTGTACGCCGTTTCAAAGTAGTATCCACCATTGCTTTTAGAGCTTTGTTGTCTTTGTTGCACCTATATGCCAGAATATGTGCGTGTCTGTTTGCACTGGATATATAAGTGGATATTTCCAAGCCGCCGTGTATTTCAATATCTTTTTCTATCTTACTCAGTTTTTCGGCTTCTGTGATAGAGCTTAAAGTATCGTGGTCGGTTATGCACATTACATCAACATTAGCCTGCTTTGCCAGCTTAACCAGCTCGTATGCAGGAAGGCTGCCATCTGAATTTATAGTGTGCATATGAAAATCGTAAATCATAAATCTCCTTTATGAAATTATACAATAGATATATGATATATTCAATTTTATACGACATCTTGCTGCAATAAAAAAATATAATAATAAAAATACATTCTTTGTGTTAGATTTTTGGTCAATATTATTATATAATGGATATGGAAGGAGTGTCTGCTTGAAAAAGTTTTTTAGACTACTTACTATTTTGTGCATATATGCACTTATTTATATGGTGCTGATAGAGAAGATAAGCTGGTTAAATTTTGCGATTGGACTGGCTGTTTCTACAATTGCTATTATATTTTCCGATAAATATTTTCTATTTGATGAATATAGTAATTTTTTCCCCATAAATCCATTGGGATTTTTATTATACTTTTTCTATTTGATTGCTAATGTTATGACATCCGGTGTTAAAGCGGCTATTTTAACGGTTCGCGGAGATGCGAAGCTGCATTTTGCACACTATGAAAGTGGATTAAAAAATGAATTCGCATTGAATTTACTTTCGAATTCCATAACATTGACGCCAGGAACTGTAACGGTGAACAGAAAAGATAATGATTTGCTCATCATGCAGCTATGCAAAAAAGGGGAGCAATTCGATACAAAGAGTATTGAAGAATTTGAAAAGAATATAAATAAATTTGTGGTAAGAGAGAGCTAACATGGTATATTTCATCAGCATATTGGGCACACTAGGCATTATAGTAATTATTAGAATGATTCAAGGCCCAACTATTTGGGATAGGCTGCTTACCTTCAATCAGCTTTCTTCCAAGATAACAATAAGCATTGTTATGCTAAGTATTATTACATCACAATCTTTTTTGCTGGATATCGCAATAGTATATACTCTGCTTTCATTTATTGCTACGGTTTTGATAGCCAGATTTGTTCGTGAAAGAGGGGGCATTTGATGGTACTAGATATTTTAGGCAATGTATTAATAGGTGCAGGGCTTTTGATGGCGGCATTTGGCGTGCTGGGGCTTTTTAGGTTTCCTGTTGTCTATTCTAGACTGCTTGTCAGCTCCAATGTGGACGCTGTTGGGCTGACACTGATGATGACGGGAATGATGGCGATATCTCCTAGTTTTATGTTTGCTGCCAAGATATTAATAATTCTGGTGCTGTCGCTGATAACATCGCCGCTGTCATCCCATGCTATAGCGGCAAGTGCATACGAAAGCGGATATAGGGCTAAATAGTATGATGGTAGTTGAAGTATTTGTATTAGCTATGATGATAGTGCTTGCGATAGTATCTGTGAGCGCTATGAAGCTGCGCAGAGCCATAATATACATGGGTGCGTTTTCACTGCTCTCATCATTTGTCTATCTGCTTGCGAATGCACCGGATGTTGCAATTGCAGAGGCTGTTATCGGATGTACTATATCTGTTATTTTGCTGTTGACTGCACTGAAAAAATATAGAATTATGACCATATACTATGTGGAGGACAAGGACTGCAAAGTTTCGCAGACTATGTGCGAGAAATTCATAGATGATTTAGAAAAATTTCTAGTAAACCATGATTTTGAGCCACAGCTGGTGAGAACCAGCCTAGATGATGAATCACTTCATGAGCAGGATAAATTTGACTTACTTGTTGTGGGGATACCGGAGAGCCTGAATGTATATTCAGGAAAAGAAAACCTAAACATGGATTTAGTAGAAAAATTCATGAAGGAAAGCGATGAATTCAATGAAGTAATGTTTATATCCATGATAGAGGAAACAGACTATGACGGCTAAAAAAAGAAGATTTATAATCATGCTGGTATGTGTTGCCATGTGCTGTGTTTCTCTTGTGGGCTATTACTTCAGCAATAGGGAAGAGAGCAGCGAAAAGTACAGCGCAAAAGAATACATTTTGGAAAATCACAATAGCCAGACAGGTGCGCTGAATGCGGTTACTTCCATCTATCTAAATTATAGATTGTGGGATACATTGTTTGAGGCGATGGTTTTGATGCTTTCAGCATTGGCTGTAATTACATTTTCTTGGAGTGAAACAGATGAATAGCAATTCTGCAATAATTTCATATGTATCAAAAATGCTGATACCATTTGCATTGGTTTTCGGTGTGTATGTGGTGGTAAACGGCGCTGACAGTGTAGGCGGCGGCTTTCAGGGCGGTGCTGTGCTCTCATCAGTTTTTATAATGCGCTACTTAAGCGAGCCTACCAAGGAGCTGAGGCTGGACATTCTGAAATTAGTAGAGAAGGTACTGATGCTGGGGGTTCTGCTTTTGTCTGCCTTTGTGATAGCCGGCAGTATGAATATGGGTGAAAAGCTGGGAGACATGTGGATGCTGCTTTTAAATGTAATTATAGCAATTAAGGTGAGCTGCGGACTGAGCATAGTTTTTTTTAGATATGTTTTTTATGAGGGAAGATAGATGAACTTTTTAGGTAATTTTTCATTTGGCGAAATAGCGGCGATTATTATTTTTTTTATTGGAGTATATGGAATAATCGCAAGACGCAACATTGTGAAGACAGTAATATCTCTGGGAATAATGGAAACAGCCATCATTCTGTTTTTTGTTGCATCCAGCAATGCCTATGAGAAAGCACCAATTTTAAATGATACTATAGATAGTGCGAACATTGCAGACCCAATA
Organism: Eubacteriales bacterium; assembly: GCA_040883315.1. GTDB lineage: Bacteria > Bacillota > Clostridia > Christensenellales > UMGS416 > JAFGUF01. The sequence continues at coordinate 128,190 of JBFLKU010000012.1, read as the reverse complement.
CCACAGGCATTGATGATAACAGCCATTGTAATAGGAGTAGGCGTTACGGCGATTGCACTGACTATGTTTATTAATCTATATCATAAATACGGCACAACAAACTGGGAAAAGGCAAAAATCGTAAGGGACAAAGAACAATGAGCTATTTACTAAGCATTTTAATACTGCTGCCTATAATATCAGGAATATTAATTTATCTTATACCCAAAAAGGTAAGTTTATATCTGGCTATTGCAGCACAAATTACACAGTTTGTTATTGCAGTTTACTGCATGATAAATGTGCAAAATGCCGAAATGGTATTTAACATTGGCGGGTGGCTGCCTCCTGTAGGAATAGCGCTATATGCAGATTCGCTTTCTATGTCCTTTGTAATGCTTTCATCTTTCCTTTTTATGATGTTTGTCATCTACAATTCATCAAGGCATTATGTAGACAAAATGTTTTACATGCTCTATCTTACCTTGCAGGGGCTGATAGCAGGCATATTTTTGATGGATGATTTATTCTCAATATTTGTTTTGGTAGAGGTATCCACAATAATTGTGTCTCTTTTGATAATGTATAAAAGGGACTCTCGCTCCATGTATGACGGTCTTATTTATCTATTGATAAATGTATTTTCCATGACATTTTATTTGTTGGGAATAGTTGTACTGTATAAAGTGCTAGGAACATTCAGCCTGCGAAGGATAAAGGAACTTGCTCCTTTGCTCTCGGATACAAAGGCACTATATTTTCCTTATGCGTTGATTATCACATCTGTTTCACTAAAGGCTGCATTGATGCCGCTGTTTTCGTGGCTGCCAAAGGCACACGGCACGCCGAGTGCACCATCTGTGGTTTCGGCGGTATTATCCGGGCTGTATGTAAAGGGCGGAGTATATTTGTTTTTCCGAATTACCAGTGCTATAAACGTGATTGACACATCAGATTTTTTCTTTGTTTGTGGATTAATCACAGCATTTATAGGATTCATGCTGGCTATTTCTCAAACTGATATAAAGCTGATTTTGTCATACAGCACGGTATCACAGCTTGGAATTATAATGCTTGCACTAAATTTGGGAGATGAAGGAGCAGTATATGGTGGGTTCTACCATATGATAAGCCATGCGCTTTTTAAATCTGCCTTGTTTTTGTGTGCAGGAATTATAATTGAAAAATTTGAAACCAGAAACATAAACGAAATTCGAGGTGTTTTCAAAACGATGCCTGTGGTGTCTATATCCTGTATATTCGCAATACTTGCAGTCACAGGAGCGCCGCTATTTAATGGTGCAATATCGAAATACATGATTTCGCACAGTGCAAATTCTTTATTAACAGAAGGCATTTTGATATTTTTAAATTTTGGAACTTTAATATATTTTGTGAAGTTTTCATCTATTTTCCCTGGAGAGAAAAAAGAAGGCGGAGAAAAAGTGCCCCTGAATCGCAAGATTATTCTAGTAGTTCTTGGCTTGCTGTGCATTGTGGGCGGGATATTCGGTGCACAGGTGATAGAGCTGCTATATGGTGTGAATGTGAAAATAGAGCTGAATGAGTATTTTTCCAAGTCGATTATATATGTGATCACGTTGGCAGCTGCATTTGCTGTGTATAAATTGAAAATTACTAAAAATAAGTTTTTTGAAAAGCTGCGAACATTTGACGCCAGCTTCAACACGATAGCATTGAGCCTGCCGCTATTTTTTACAGCAGTTCTTGTATATCTGCTGATGTCCTAATATTTTTCTATATCTTTCAGTGAATAGTTTTTGCCGTATTCTTTTATTAATAGACCGCGAATATATCCTTTGTCTGTGGTAGTTGAGTGGATGAAAAAGCCTTGCTTGTAGTAGTAGCAGACCTGCTTAGTCAGCTTTGTGGCTGTGTGCAGAGCCATTGCCGACAGGTCGTTGTCTTCACAGAATCTTTCTGCCTGCTTCAGCAGCAGCCCGCCTGTGCCGGTAGACTGCCATTTTGGCAGAACGCCAAAGCGAGAAATATAGCAAATATCCCCGGCTTTGTGAAAGCGAATAGTTCCCACGATCATAAACATATTCGCAGTAGCTACATACACATTCTTTTCTTCGATTTCTTTTTTTATTTCTTCATGTGTTTCGTTGGCTGTTTTTATTTTTACGCCTAGCACATTATAATAATCAGCAAAAGCAACCTGCAATAAATTAGATATTGCAGGTATGTCAGATAGTTTTGCAGGTCGTATTTGAATAGTTATGTTTTCCATTAATTATCTTTCATCAAAAGTGCCATCAATGCTTTTTGAGCATGCAGGCGGTTTTCTGCTTCGTCGAACACAACGGATTGTTTGCCGTCTATCACTTCAGCTGTCACTTCCTCGCCGCGGTGTGCTGGCAGACAGTGCAGAAATAGTGCATCATCTTTTGCTATGGACATAAGCTTTGCATTCACTTGAAAAGGGAGCATGGCGTCCAGCCTAGCTTTTGCATCGCCTTCTTGGCCCATGCTGGCAAAAACGTCAGTATATACAACATCTGCATCAGCAGCACATTCCTTTATGTCCTGAGATACAACAACTTTACTTCCGGTTTCTTCAGCGAATTTTTGTGCCATTGCAACAATACTGCTTTGTGGCTCATATTCTTTTGGGCATGCTATATACACATCTATTCCCAGCTTTGCGCATATTATCATCAGCGAATTCGCCATGTTGTTGCCATCGCCGAAAAAGCTAAGCTTTAAATTATCCAATGTTTTTTTATGCTCATATACAGTCATTATATCAGCCAGCACTTGGCATGGGTGATAGTCATCTGTAAGCCCGTTAATTACTGGGATAGTGCCGTATTTTGCTAAATCCTCTACGTCGCTTTGGGCAAATGTGCGAATCATTATGCCATGTACCATGCGGGATAGAACCTGTGCTGTGTCAGATATTGGCTCACCCCTGCCTAGCTGTATATCATTAGAGGATAAAAACATGCCGTATCCTCCCAGCTCTTTTATCCCCTGTTCAAAGGATACCCTTGTACGTGTAGATGATTTGGTGAAAATCATTGCTAGTGTTTTATTCTGCAGTATAGGGTGGGGGATGTCTTTTTTGCGTTCATCTTTTAGTTTTAATGCCAAAGAAATTATCTGCAGAATCTCTTCCTTTGAATATGTGGAAAGAGAAAGCATATGTTTATTTGATATTGGTTTTTCTTCATATTTATATAAATTCATTTTATCTCCTATATTTGGCTGAGCACTTCATCCAGTGCTTCAAGCATATTTGCTATGTTTTGTTTGTCCATTATCAGGGGCGGTACAATTCTTAATGTGTTGCCGCCGCTGGGGCAAAGCAAATATCCTTTCTCTTGCATACTATTTATTATGTCAGCAATGCTAACACTATCAGCTATTTTTAGTCCCCTAAGCATGCCTTTGCCTTGCGGAGAAAGTACAAATTCGTACTTTTTGCTTATTTCAATGAGCTTATTTTCAAATACTTCACCCGTCTTCACCACATGCTCCAGCAGATTATCATTTTCGATAGTCTCCAATACAGCCAATGCACATGCGCATGCCATCGGGTTGCCGCCGAACGTAGTGCCATGGTCGCCGGACTCAAATGCTGAAACGCTTTCCTTTGCTACTATTGCACCAATAGGAAATCCGCCGCCTAGCCCTTTAGCTAAGGTCATGATATCGGGGGCTACACCGAAATGCTCGTAGGCAAACATTTTTCCTGTCCTTGCTATGCCTGTCTGCACCTCGTCAAAAATCAGCAGTATTCCTTTTTCATCGCACAATTCACGAACAGCCTTCACATATTCTTCATCCATCAGTAAAACGCCGCCTTCGCCTTGTATCAGCTCCATCATAACGGCAGCAGTTTCATCATCGATGGCATTTTTTAAAGCCTCGATATTTCCTTTTTCTACGTTTGTTATGCCATTTACTAGCGGCTTATATGGCTTTTGATACTTTGCCTGACCTGTGGCTGCGACCATTGCCAATGTCCTGCCGTGGAATGAATTCTCTAGAGTTATAATTTTATGCTTTTTTATGCCTTGCTTGCTGAAATACTTTTTCGCCATCTTGATTGCGCCTTCATTGGCTTCCGCTCCGGAATTGGCAAAGAATACTTTATCTCCGAAGGATAGCTGACACAGCTTTTCTGCAAGCTCTGACTGCTCCTTTATGAAATAAAAGTTTGAGCAATGCATCACGCTTTTTGCTTTTTTGCATATTGCATCTACTAGCGCAGGATGATTGTAACCCAGGCTGTTTACTGCAATACCGGCAACGAAGTCAATGTACTTTTTGCCGGAAATATCCGTCAGTACTACGCCTTCACCGTCTGTGAAGCAAAGAGGATAGCGACCGTTATATATATTCACAAAATATTTGTCATTCAATTCCTTAATATGCTCTAATGTCATGATGTCACCATAGTTCCTATACCTTTATCAGTGAATATTTCTAATATAATAGAGTGGGGTAGAGTGCCGTTGACAATGTGGGTCTTGCTGACCCCTTGCTCTATGCCCTTTATGCATCCCATCACCTTTGGTATCATTCCGCCTTTTATTATCTTTTGCTCAATCAGCCTATAGATATGGTCTACTTCGATAATTGAAATTAATGTATCTTCATCTTCAGGATCCATTCGCACACCGTCCACATCGGTCAAAAACATCAGTTTTTCGGCCTTTACAGCGGCGGCTATTTCTCCTGCTACTATATCTGCATTTATATTGTAGCTATTTCCGTCGTCGCCAAAGCCGATAGGGGCGATAACTGGGATGTATTCATCTGATGTAAGCTCAAGTAAAAGCTTTGTGTTTATATTTACAACATCGCCGACAAAGCCTAAATCCACGCCGTCCGGTGATATTTTCTTTTTGGCTTTTATCAGTCCTGCGTCCTTGCCGCACAGACCTATTGCTTTTGCACCCATAGAGTTAATCATTGCAACTACATTTTTGTTCACTTTGCCCGCCAAAACCATTTCAACCACTTCCATGGTCTCTGCCGATGTAATGCGTACACCATTGTGAAAGCTGGATTCAATACTCAGCCTTGCAAGCATATTTGTGATATCTGGTCCACCTCCGTGTATGACGATAGGGTTTACTCCAACATATTTCAGCAAGGTAACATCCTGCATAATTGTTTTAATTATTTTAGGGTCTTTCATTGCATTGCCGCCGTATTTTATTACAACGTGTTTTCCAGACAATCTTTGTATATATGGAAGAGCCTCCATTAATATGCTCGCTTTTTCGTATAAATCTTTCATAATTGCACCTTTCTATTATAGATACCAGCTATCAATATTCAGACCGGTTTTCTCATCTAAGTTAAACATTATATTCATATTCTGCACGGCCTGCCCTGCAGCACCTTTAATCAAATTATCAATCACAGACACTACAATCAGCCTGTTTACTCTTTTATCAACAACAAAGCCAGTGATAAAGGAATTTGAGCCGACTACGTGCTTTAGCTCTGGAATTTTGTTTTCTCCCCATAATTTCACGAATGGCTCATTGCCGTATTTTTTTTCGTAGGTTTTTTGTATATCTTCAGCCGATACTCCGTCTTTTAAGGTGGCATAGAATGTACCGAGTATTCCTCTTTTTATAGGGATAAGATGAGGAGTGAAACTGATAGCTACATTTTTATTGGCTGCCTGCGATATTTTTTCTTCTATTTCTGATGTATGGCGGTGATTTGCTATTTTGTATGCTTTGAAGCTGCCATCAACTTCACAGAAATGAAGTGCATTTGAAGGCGAACGACCAGCACCTGATACGCCAGACTTTGCATCGTATATTATTGTACTTTCATCTATTAGGTTGTTTTCCAGCAGAGGATATAGAGTAAGTATTCCACAGGTAGTATAGCAGCCAGGATTTCCTATTACCTTTGCATTTTTGATCTCTTCTTTATAAAGCTCGCTCAGGCCATAAACAGCAGACTTCATCAAATCTGGTGCAGAGTGTGACACTCCGTACCATTTTTCATATAGCTCCAAATTGTCATATCTGAAATCTCCTGATAAATCTATGATTTTGACATCATATTTATTCAGCTCGGAAACAGTATCGCTGCTGACCCCGTGGGGCAGTGCAGTGAATACCACATCTGATGAAGCACAAATCTTGTCTATATCAATTGCAGACAGCTGATATTCTTCGCATGCGTGCCCGGAATACAGCTCTCCAAAGATTTGCCCCTCATAGGATTTTGACGCAAGATATGAAATTTCTACCTCAGGATGATTGGCAAGCAGCCTCGCTAGCTCTGCGCCTGCATACCCTGTTGCTCCTATTATGGAAGCTTTAATCATTTTTTTGCTCCTTATATGCATAAAATACTCGTTTTGTTTTATATATTCTAATAATATACACTACAATGCATAAAAATGCAAGTATTTTAATATAAAAGTGTATAAATGATAATTAGTACATTTATTATGCTTTTTGGTGCAATAATAATACATTAATAAATAAAAATTACATATAAATAAACATATTGATACTAATAGTAAAATATGTTAAAGTGAAGTATAAATCAAATTTTTGTGGTATTGCTTATGAAAAAAAATACTAAATTTATTCTTATAGCTGTAGCATGCTTTATGCTGTATTTGTTGCTGTCGTTCATATTGTTCTATATAGAGAATGGGGTTATTGGCTCAGGAGGGTTTAATTCCATTTGGGATACTCTATGGTATTTGCTTTCTGCATTTTTTGCAATAGGTTATGAAGATATTATTGGTCTCACAATCCTTGGAAAAATCATCGACGTCGGTGTTGTTATCGCAGGATTGTGTTTTTTAGGCTTAATTATAGGAAACATTACAAATATAATTACAGAAAGATCTGAGAAAAGGAAATTAGGATTTATGGGTACTAAATTTACTAATCACATTATTATAATTGGGTGGGATAAATTTGCTGAAGATGTTGCCACTCAATTGATAGGAGCAGGAAAGAAAATAGCCGTTATGACTGTTAATAGAGATAATATAGATTTGATATATCAAAAATTTGATAAAAAAGATGCTTTTGTATGTTTTTCTGAGATTAATAAATATCTATCTCTTGAGCTGCTCAATATTTATCAGTCACAGGTTATTTTCCTTAATTATGGAGATGATTCGGAAAAATTAGTAGAAATACTTAATATTAAAAAACAGTATGTTGATGCAAAATTCGTTGTAATTCTAGATAATCCAGACCTAAAAGATACTTTTGTAAGTGCGGGCGTGACATATGTGATGAGTAAAAATGAAATTGCTTCAAAATTGGTAGCAAGCTATATTTTTGAGCCTGCTGTTGCAGATTATGAAAAGGATTTACTTTCATCAGCAGTAAGTGAAAGTGAGTATGATATTCAGCAATATAAAGTGATTACTGGCAACCCTTTTATAAATAGAAAATATGGTGATATGTTTGCAGAATTAAAGAATAACTATAATATTATTGCTATTGGATTGAATAAGAAAACTGAAAATGATATGCAGCTTATTAAATCGCCTAAAGATGATATTTTAGTCAATGTAGAGGATGATGTAATTGTGATTGCCAATGGTGCCACAGAGAAAATAATGCAGAAGATTTTTAAAGTATCAGAAGGTGCATAAAAACTAATAATTTGACTAATTTCTAAGTTGACATGAAAGTCAAAATTGTGTATTATACTTAATAATTGAATAATACGGTGATTGAGAATAAAGTTATAGAAGTTTCATAGCGAGCTGACGACAGTGGAAGGGCAGCAGATAGACATAACTGTGGCACTCATGAGTATATGGTTTTGTTAAGTGGCAGCTATGCTGCAAGAAGGGTGGAACCGCGAGAGTGAAAGCTATCGTCCCTTTGTTGGGATAGAGGCTTTTTTTATTTTTATTTAAACATAATTTGGAGGAAAATTTGATGGCAGTTAAAAGCATGGACAAATTAGTAGCACTGTGCAAAAACAGAGGATATATATTTGCTGGCTCTGAAATATACGGAGGACTGGCAAACACATGGGACTATGGTCCGCTGGGAGTGGAATTTAAAAACAATGTAAAGGCAGCATGGAGAAAAAAATTCATCCAAGAGTGCCAATATAACGTTGGACTGGATGCAGCGATATTAATGAATCCTGAAGCATGGGTTGCATCTGGACACGTAGGCAACTTTGATGATCCATTGATGGACTGCAAAAGCTGCAAATCACGCTTTAGAGCAGATAAATTGATTGAGGATTTCTGCCACGAAAAGGGCGAAGATATCACAGCAGATGGCTGGTCAAACGAAGAAATGGAAAAGTATATTGATGAAAACAATATAGTCTGCCCAGAATGCGGAGCAAAGGACTACACATCGATAAGACAATTCAACATGATGTTTAAAACATTCCAAGGCGTGACAGAAGACAGCGCAAACCAAATATATCTGCGTCCTGAAACAGCACAAGGAATATTCGTGAACTTTAAGCATGTTCAAAGAACCACAAGGAAAAGAGTTCCTTTTGGCATAGCTCAAATAGGAAAATCATTCAGAAATGAAATAACACCAGGAAACTTCACCTTCAGAACTCGCGAATTCGAGCAAATGGAGCTGGAATTTTTCTGCAAACCAGGAACAGACCTAGAGTGGTTCAATTACTGGAAAGAATACTGCATGAATTGGCTTTTGAATCTGGGACTAAAGGAAGAATCACTGCGTCTGCGTGATCATTCACCAGAGGAGCTGAGCCACTATTCAAATGCAACATGCGATATAGAGTTTATGTTTCCATTTGGCTGGGGCGAGCTATGGGGAATAGCCGACAGGACAGACTTTGACTTGAAAGCACATGCAGAGCATTCAGGCGCAAACATGGAATATCTAGACCCTGTAACAAATGAAAAATATGTTCCTTACTGCATAGAGCCATCACTTGGTGCAGACCGTGTAGCATTGGCATTTCTGGCAGATGCATACGAGGAAGAGGAAGTAGAAAACGGCGATGTTCGTGTTGTTATGAAGCTGCATCATGCCTTAGCACCATATAAAGTGGCTGTTTTGCCGCAGCAAAAGAAACTGGCAGAGCCTGCAATGGAAATATATCATTCACTGGCACACCACTATATGGTGGACTACGATGTGACAGGTTCGCTGGGAAAACGCTATCGTCGCCAAGACGAAATAGGCACTCCGTTTTGTATCACATATGATTTTGACTCTGTGGATGACAGCTGTGTAACAGTGCGTGACAGAGACACGATGGAGCAGGACAGAGTACCAATTGCCGAACTGAAGGCATATCTGGACGAAAAACTGGACTATTAACAGGAGGACGATAGATGCAACTTGGTATTGTAGGATTGCCTAATGTAGGCAAAAGTACACTTTTTAATGCAATAACAAAGGCTGGTGCACAGGCTGCGAATTATCCATTCTGTACTATAGAGCCAAATGTTGGTATTGTTCCTGTGCCTGATAAAAGGCTGGACAAGCTGGCAGAGCTATACAACCCCAAAAAGGTGACACCTGCTGTTGTGGAATTTGTAGATATTGCTGGTCTGGTGCGTGGTGCATCCAAGGGTGAAGGGCTGGGCAACCAGTTTTTATCCCATATCAGAAATGTAGATGCAATAGTTCAGGTGGTTCGTTGCTTTGAAAATGAAAACATAACTCACGTGGATGGCAGCATAGATCCAGTTCGAGACATGGAGACAATAATGCTGGAGCTGATACTTGCTGACATGCAGACAGTGGAAAAAAGAATAGATAAAACAAAAAAACAGGCAAAATCAGGTGAAGCCAAAGTGAAGGCAGAACTGAAAGAGCTGGAAGAAATACTAGATGGACTTTCAGAAGAAAAACCTGCAAGAGCACTGGACTTGACAGATGAGCAAATAGAGCTTTGTAAGGATATGTTTCTTCTGACCATTAAGCCTACTATATATGCCGCCAATGTATCCGAAGAAGATTTGGCAACGGGCAACGAGATGGTGGATGCAGTGGCAAAAAGAGCAGAGGAAGAAGGAGCAGAGACTGTTATTGTGTCTGCTGAAATAGAATTTGAAATATCCACAATGGCAAAAGAAGATGCACAAATGTTTTTGGCGGATCTGGGCGTGGAAAGCTCCGGACTTGACAGGCTGATACAAAAATCATATTCATTGCTTGGATTAATATCCTATTTGACTGCAGGTGAAAAGGAAGTGCGTGCATGGACAATAGAGAAGGGCACTTTGGCACCTCAGGCAGCAGGAAAAATACACACAGACTTTGAAAAAGGTTTTATCAGAGCAGAGGTTGTTCCATATGATGTGTTGGTAGAGCTGGGTTCTGTGGCATTGGCAAAGGAAAAGGGACTGATGCGATCTGAGGGCAGAGAGTATGAGTTTAAAGACGGAGATGTAGTACTCTTTAGATTCAATGTTTAATACGAAAGAAAAAATGCTTCATATTTTATGAAGCATTTTTAATAAACTACTTTTTTGAATAATTGCTTTTTAGCATACAACATCTATTTTTTTTCTGTTTACGTTTCTTGTGTATCTGATGCCATTGTCGATAAACATGATTACTATTGCAACTAGAAGCTTAACCCAGAAACTGCATGCTAGCGTACCGCCTGTAATTCCGCTTGCTATTGATATTGTAAGCATATTAACAAAGATGCTTGCTATGCCAAATGTTACAATCGTAAGCGGCAGAGCCATCAAGCTGAATATAGGTCTTATTATAGTGTTTACCAGAGCCAGCACTGCAGCTGCAATAAGCAGTGTGTTTAGCGTTGCTTCCTGGAGCAGCCCAAGAGACATAAAAACGTATAGGGCGCATAAATATAACACAAATTTAATAACATATCTCATCACTCACCTCGTACATATTTTGATTTTTACTCGACCGTCGCCGTTGTCACTTTTAACGTCAATATCAACAAAGTCGTATTGCTTAAATTCTGATAAAGACTGTACAGTTGTTTCAGTAACTTCCACATATCCTCGTATCTTTTTGCTGAAGAAGGTGAAAAAACATACTAGATCGCCTAGCTCGCATATCAATGAATTGACAATGAATACAGGCAGAAATATAGGAAGTACAAACTTATTTATTTTTAAATATACACCTATAAAATGTGCTCTGTTAGTCCACATATACTCTCACCTTTGCAGGATTTTCTCCTTCAACGTCGATGTCAACCAAATCTTCTGTTATTTCTCCGCTTTCAAACATTTCAATCAGTTCCTTGATGTCGATAGAGTCTAAATCAATTCCTTGATCTGTAAGGTCTGACTTCACTTGATTTGGTACTAGTTTTGTGAGACCAGATATTTTTTTTGCCAAAACCAATGGTATGTTTACATTTACTGTTGCTTTTTCTTTGTCGCCTTCATTGCTAGTGACACGAACACGCAAAGTTTTATTTTTCTTGGTCACTTTTGTTTCTTCGTCTTTTTGGTATATGGCCTCTATCAGCTGCTCGCCTTCGTCCTGTGTAATTGTGCCATTGCTGACCATATCTAATATTTTTTTGATTTCATCACTCATTGTAATAGTCTTCCTTTTATAGATTTTTAATTTGTTCGGCAGCTTCAGCAGCGCTTATTTCCCCGTTTTCCAGTCTTTCGAATATTTTCTTTCTTTCCAGCTTGATGTCATCTTTAGACAGTGTAGCGGCAAGACCAAGAGTGGAAATGACTCTATCCAAGCGGCCTCTGACTGTGGGGTAGGAAATGCCTAGTTCCTTTTCCACATCTTTGATGCTTCCTCTGCATTTTAGAAATGTAAGCACAAAGAATGAATCTTCTTCACTCAGATTGCAGAAATCGCAGCCGTGAAATTGCCCGTTAAGTTCTGAACCACACTTCTTGCAAGTAAGGGTGGTAATTTCGTATTCACCCTGACATACAGGGCATGTTGTTGGCGCCGTTCTTACCATAATTTTTCTCCTAAAATTAACTTATGCTATATTTATACCACTAAATATTAATTATGTCAATAGAAAAATTAAGATAATTAATATATTAATTAAATATATCAATATTAAGGTTAATATAATTAATAAATGCATTGAAAATATCAATTTGACAGCTGTATTATTAAGATATAGACGGAATAGTGCGTAAATTGACATGAATTGGTAGGTAACATATAATTAAAATTGTCTTCACGTAGTGTGAAATATTGTATAGGATACAATTACAAGGAGAAATTAATGGATAAATATTTTGAACTTATATATTATTTTTTCGCATTTGTTCCAGGAGTAACAATAAATATATTGCTTTTTATAATATATTTAAAGTATAGAAATGTATATATCGGTCTATTTACAGGCACATATCTAGCTACTAGTTTGCTAGTATTCTACTATTTGTCCAACAATTTTTTTGCGAATATTGGGCAGAGTTTGCAGATCAAATATTCAGCTTTTGCAGAGGTCGTGCTAATGTTTCTGATATTGTGGACGTTAAGTACACTAATTTTAAAAATATTTTATGAAAGAAACAGGATAATTATTAAAATACTAGTTTTTATTCTTTCATTCATACCTGTTGTAATTCACAGCACTTGGTTTTTCGGGATATTTGGCGCAAAGAATGTTGAGGATATTTATTATTTGTACTTTATTGGAGTTCTTATAATTAACTGCATATTATTTATGGTGAAATATAAGAAAATTAATAACAAGCTTTTTAGGAAGTTAGGGTTGATTATGGCTTCAATTCTTTCGCTATTCATTGTGCTTTTTATAGCGCAATCATATATAACTGGCTTCAAAATAGATACTTTCCCCATTTTTTATTTATTAATTACTATTTTGCTTATTAACTTTCTATGGAAAAAATTTATAGAAAACAATGTAGATGGAGTATTTAAAATAAATGAAAGCTTTGTCAAAGAATATAATATTACTAAAAGAGAGCAGGAAATAATAGAGCTGATACAGGCTGGGTATTCCAACGCTGTAATTAGCAATAAACTATTTGTTTCTGAAAAAACGATTGCTAACCATATATATAATATATATAAAAAGCTAAACATAACATCACGATTTGAATTGATATGTATGTTTAAAAAGTGAACATTATTCACGATTAATTAATTTTAAAAAGCACTAGGTAGAATTGCCTAGTGTTTTTTTGGAAAATGAGTATAAATACCTATTTATTTTTTTCTTTATTTAAAACATACTCTAGTAAAAGACTACATCAAAAAAGGAGAAAAAAATGAAAGAAAAAATCAAATCATTTTGGTTGAGCAACAGCATAAATGCAATAGAGGATAAGCCGCGTATAGATTCTTATGATGTTATGCGTGGGCTGGCAGTAGTATTTATGATACTAATTCATGTAGTACATACTTATGCTAGAGGATACAACGAGGATTCCGTTATAGGGTACATAATAGAATTTACAGGAGGGCCTCCTGCTGCGCCTACATTTATGATGCTAATGGGAATATTTTTTATATATTCAAATAAGGCATCATTAAGAAAGTCTATTTTTAGAGGACTTAACATATTACTAATAGCTTTTGTCTTGAATCTAGTAAGAGGAATAATACCATATTATGTGTTAACAGAAATTCAAGGCGTTCCGCTAGATACTTTGGGAGAATATTTTAGAATGGAATTTTTGATTTTTGAGGTTGATATCCTTACCTTCGCGGGCTTTGCATATATGATAATGGCATTAATATATCATTATATAAAGAAGCCAATAGTATGGGCTGCAATTGCAGCTGCAATTGCCGTATTCTCACCTCTCTTATGGAAAATAGAAGTTACCCAGTTGCCACTTCAATATCTAGTGAATGCATTCTGGGGTGATGAATATCTATCTACCTTTCCTCTGTTTCCATGGCTAACTTTTCCACTAGTAGGCATGATAATTGGGAAGCTTTTATTAGAAAGCAAAGACCACAACAAGACAATAAAAAAACTTGCGCTGTATGCAATTGCGCTGATTCCAATTGGTGTTGCACTAATCTTCCTTAACACTGATTATTTTTACAATGCATATGGGAAAATGGGTATAGGTGCGATAATCGCCATTATAGGGTTTGTACTATTTTGGCAATTGGCAGTGACGAAAGTATATAATGCACTTAGTGATAAAATAAATACTGGATTTTTGCGTTTTCTAAGTAAATATGTTATGCATATATACTTTGTCCATTGGGTCATTTGCAAATGGGGTGTAGTTTTCTTTGGAATTGATTCAATGGGTGCTTTAGGCATAGCAATAACTTTTGTATCATTAACAATACTTGCCTCATTTATTACATGGCTGTATGTGGGACTAAACAAAAGAAAAGCGTAGAGATATTAAAAAAGCCTGCCAAATTTTTACGAATATAAAGCGAAAAATACTCATGTATTTAATTGACATGAATTGGCAGGTAACCTATAATTAATATAAGTTTATAAAGATAGTAGACTGAATAAAAATTGGAGTGGCTTGATGCTAGCAAAAATTAATAGTCTTGGGTTTGAAGGGATTGACGGCTACCATGTGGTAGTGGAGGTAAACATAGCAAACGGCATACCAGCATTTGATGTGGTGGGGCTGCCGGGAGCAACCGTGAGAGAATCCCGAGAGAGAGTGAAAGCCGCCATAACAAATTCGCATCAGATATTCCCCATTAAAAGAATAACAGCTAATTTAGCACCTGCTGACAAGAAAAAAGAGGGTGCTATTTATGATTTGCCCATAGCATTGGGTGTGTTGCAAGCCAGTGGAGCAATAGGTGCGGATATTTCAAAATCCTGCTTTATTGGCGAGCTGTCCCTAGATGGAAGTGTCCGCGGCATAAACGGCGTGATTGCAATGCTGGTGGAGGCTGTAGAGCAAGGATTTGAGCGGATATATATACCTAGCGAAAATAAAAACGAAGTAGCCTGCGTAGAAGGAATAGAGATAATACCTATTGATAATCTGATTCAGCTTATAAATATATTAAACAGCAAAGAACCCCCTGTACCCCTTGAGACAATAGACTACAGAGCTCTGGTAGAGAAAAGCAAATCACACATAGATTTTTCTCATATAAAGGGTCAGTTTTTAGCAAAAAGAGCACTAGAGATAGCCGCTGCCGGCGGGCACAACGTGCTGATGATAGGTCCTCCCGGATCTGGCAAAACTATGCTGGCAACAGCACTTTCAGGAATAATGCCGCCGCTTTCTTTCGAGGAAGCTATGGAGGTAACAAAAATACATAGCATAGCCGGCGTATTGGACAGCGAACAGGGGCTAATATTAAAACGACCATTTCGGTCACCGCACCACACATCTTCATCCATTGCCCTAACAGGCGGCGGAGCGAAGGTGAGACCGGGGGAGATAAGCCTTGCCCACAATGGTGTATTGTTTTTAGATGAGTTTCCTGAATTCCAAAGACAGGTTCTCGAAGCACTTCGTCAGCCACTGGAAGACGGGATGATAACGGTATCAAGAGCCAGTGGAACGGCTGTATTTCCATCGAATATTATGCTGGTTGCATCCATGAATCCATGCCCATGCGGACACTATGGCTCGGCAACTGGGCAGTGCACATGCAATCGCAGCCAAATAGCCAGATATCTGCATAAAATCAGCGGACCACTGCTGGATAGGCTGGACATACATGTGGAGGTGGACAGCGTTCCTTTTTCACAGCTAAGCAAAATGGACGGCGGAGAGCCAAGCAGCGAAATAGCAAAAAGAGTGGCTAAAGCACGTGAAATACAGCAGCAGAGATATAAGGATGAAGGAATATATAGAAATTCCCAGCTGCAGCCAGAACACAAAAACAAATACTGTAAAATAGATGAGGACGGAATGAAAGTGCTGAAAGACTATTTCAATAGGCTGTCTCTATCTGCCAGGGCATATGACAGGGTGGTGAAAATAGCACGAACCATAGCGGATTTGGACGATAGCGAAAGCATACAGCAGCCGCATCTATTGGAGGCACTGCAGTATAGAACATTGGACAGGAAGTATTGGGTAAATGGCTGAGTACACAACAAAAGAACTGGAATGGATATGGCTGGACAGCATACAGGGCATGAACCCATCTACATTCAATAAGCTGGTTAATTTCTATCAGGATGTGGGCGTTGCCATATCCTCAATTAAGAATGACATAAAAAAGCTTACTTTTTTAACTAACCATCAAAAGGGATATTTATCAAAATGCCTGAATAAAGACTATCTGAACAGGATTATAGAACTGCTGAAAAAATATGATGTGCAGGCTGTATCTATGATAAGCGAAAAATATCCAGAGGAGCTAAAGCATATATACGATCCGCCGCCTGTACTATACTGCATCGGCAATGTAAATCTTTTAAATCATGATAGAATACTAGGCGTGATAGGCAGCAGAACGCCAACAAACTATGGTATGGATACAGCTAGAAAAATATCTGAAGATTTAGCGAACAACGGCGTATGCATTGTATCTGGCATGGCAATGGGAATAGACGGAAGTGCACACGAGGGTGCACTGAATGCAAAAGGACATACAATTGCAGTTTTGGGCTCTGGCCCCGAGAT
The DNA here is from genome assembly GCA_040883315.1 of Eubacteriales bacterium. GTDB lineage: Bacteria > Bacillota > Clostridia > Christensenellales > UMGS416 > JAFGUF01. The sequence goes on along the minus strand of JBFLKU010000012.1, from coordinate 111,698 downwards.
AGTATACCCGGAGTGCAACAGAGATATTTACAACAAAATAAAAAAAGAAGGGCTTATAGTTACAGAGCACATACCCACAGTGCAGGCACTGCCATATCATTTCCCCGCAAGGAATAGAATAATAACAGGGCTTTCAAAAGGCATACTGGTGGTGGAGGCGGCAAAGACCAGCGGTACTTTGAAAACCATAGACCATGCACAGGATCAAGGCAGGGAAGTGCTGGCTATTCCAGGGAATATTACATCTGATAAAAGCTACACACCAAATCACCTGATACAGGAGGGGTGCTCATTGATAATGGACTATAAGGATGTTATGCAGTGGTTTGGTTGGAGAGAAACGAAAGGTGCAAAGGATAGAACAATACACCTTGAAGGTATGGATATTCAGGAAAAATCCGTGTATAATGTAATAGATAATAACGGCAGCAGATTTGATGAAATCCAGTTTATGCTGGACTATACGCCCACGCAGCTAATCAGCCTGCTTTCACGGCTGGAGATAAAGGGGCTGATAGTGAAACTGCCGGGAAACAGATATGAGAAAACATAAAGGATAATTAATGAATAGTATAACAATAGTTGGAGCGGGATTGGCAGGCTGCGAGGCGGCATGGTATTTGGCGAACCGAGGAATAAAGGTGACTTTATATGAGATGAAACCAAACCAGAAAACACCTGCACACAGCTTGGACACATTCGGAGAGCTAGTATGCTCCAATTCACTTCGTTCAGATAGAATTGAAAATGCAGTAGGGCTATTAAAATATGAGCTTAGAGAGCTAAAGAGCCTGATCATGGAGGCGGCAGATGCCACAAAGGTGCCGGCAGGCGGGGCATTAGCTGTGGATAGAGAGAGCTTTTCCAAATATATTGATGATAAAATCAGAAACCATGAAAACATACAAGTTGTGGAAAAAGAGATAGCAGAAGTACCTGAGGATGAATATGTGATTATTGCCACTGGCCCATTGACCAGCGACAAACTGGCAGATGACATAATGCAAAAATTCTGCAAAGACGACACCATGTATTTTTATGATGCAGTCGCACCTATTATAAACAAAGACTCCATCAATATGGATATCGCATTTAAAGGCTCAAGATACGAAAGAGGCGATGACTATGTCAATTGCCCAATGTCTAGGGACGAGTACTATGCATTCTACAATGCACTGATAGAAGCAGACACAGCGGATATTAAAGGATTTGAAGAAAGCAAAGTGTTTGAAGGGTGCATGCCTATTGAATCTATGGCGAAAAGAGGCCCTATGACCATGGCTTTTGGCCCGCTGAAGCCTGTGGGCATAGACAACCCGCACAAACCGAATGAAAAGCCATTTGCTGTGGTGCAGCTGAGGCAGGACAATGCGGCAGGCACACTTTTTAATATTGTAGGTTTCCAAACCCGATTAAAGGTTTATGAACAGAAAAAAGTATTTTCCATGATACCAGGGCTTGAAAATGCAGAGTTTTTCAGGTACGGTGTTATGCATAGAAATACATATATTAATTCCCCAAAGCTTTTGGAAACCAGCCTGCAGATGAAAGCTAGAAAAGGGCTATATATGGCAGGGCAGATGATGGGCGTGGAAGGATATGTGGAATCGTGTGCTTCCGGCATTTGGGCAGCCATAAATGCTGCTAGAGACATAGAAGGAAAACCAGCTCTAGAGCCGGATTCATCCACAATGATAGGTGCTATAATAAAGTATACTACCAATCCAGTTACAGACATACTGAAGCCGATGAATGCAAATTACGGGCTGATGCTGCCGCTTGATAAACGGATTAAAAACAAAAAGGACAGGGCAGAGGCATACGCAAACAGAGCCTGTGATAGCATTGAGAAGATAAAAGATGAAATCAAAGGAATGTAGCATGTAAATGCTGCAAGTGAAAGTATAGAAAGGAAATACTATGGACATAAAAGGAACAACAATAGTTGCTGTGAAAAAAGATGGCATATGTGCAGTGGCCGGCGACGGACAGGTGACAGTGGGGCAGAGTACAGTGATGAAAGCAACTGCACATAAAGTGAAAAGAATATATGATGATAAGGTGGTAACAGGTTTTGCGGGCTCTGTTGCAGATGCTTTTGCATTGTCAGAAAAATTTGAGGCAAAGCTGCAGGCATACAGCGGCAACCTGAAAAGAGCGGCAGTTGAGCTGGCAAGAGACTGGCGCGGAGACAAAATATTGCGTAAACTAGAGGCTTTGATGATAGTGGCTGACAAAAGTGATTTGCTGGTGCTATCCGGCGGCGGAGAAGTTATTGAACCCGATGACGACATATGCGCAATAGGCTCTGGAGGCAATTATGCATTAGCTGCTGCCAGAGCATTGCGACAGTATTCAGATTTATCGGCTGAGCAGATAGCCAGAATTGCTATAGAAACTGCTGCGGATATATGCGTATACACGAATAAAAACATCGTCTTAGAGACAGTAGGAGGCGAAAATGAAGAAGCATAATATGACTCCGCAGGAAATAGTTCACGAACTTGATAAATTTATTATAGGGCAGACAGATGCAAAAAAAGCAGTGGCGATTGCTCTTAGAAATAGATATAGACGCTCCATGCTGGAAGAGGAAATACAAAAGGAAGTGACCCCGAAGAATATTATAATGGTTGGCCCAACAGGTGTGGGCAAAACAGAGATAGCCAGAAGGCTAGCTACATTTGTGGCATCTCCATTTGTAAAAGTTGAGGCAACCAAATTTACAGAGGTTGGCTACGTAGGGCGTGATGTAGAGTCTATGGTACGTGATCTGGTGGAAACTGCGATCAGAATGGTGAAAGAGGACAAAACTTCGCATGTGGAAAAGCAGGCGGAAGCACTGGCCTTAAGAAGGATATTAAGGATACTTTCAGGAAAAAAAGACAAGCCAAAGGGACAGGCTTTGGGAAACATATTCGGAAACCAAGTGCCTGGACAGCAGCAGATAGCATCATCTGAGGATACAGAAGAAGAGAAAACAAAAAAGCAAGATTTGTACTCGCAGCTGGCATCAGGCGAGCTGGACAACAATGAAATAGAGATAGAGGTGGAAGATACAGGTGCCGGAACACAGACTGTGCCGGGAAGCGGTATGGAGATAAACATATCTGAAATGTTTGGCGGCATAATTCCTAAAAAATATAAAAAGCGTTTAGTAACAGTCAAGCAAGCAAGAGAAATATTCAAACAGGAAGAGGCAGGCAAGCTGATTGACATGGAGCAGGTGAAAGAGGAAGCTATAGAGCTGACTGAAAGACACGGGATAATATTCATTGATGAGATAGATAAAATTACAAGCAGAGGAAACTCCGGTGGGCCTGATGTATCCCGCGAGGGCGTGCAGCGAGATATCCTGCCGTTGGTAGAGGGCTGCACTGTGGCTACAAAATATGGTTCCGTAAAAACTGACTACATTCTTTTTATAGCAGCTGGTGCTTTCCATGTGTCCAGCGTTTCGGATTTGATACCTGAGCTGCAGGGGCGTTTCCCCATCCGTGTAGAGCTGAATAGCCTGACAAGAGACGACTTCTTAAAGATACTTACTCAGCCTGAGAATGCCATAATAAAGCAGTATCAGCATATGCTAAGAGTTGACAATGTGAACTTAATTTTCAATGATAATGCGCTGGAAAGACTTGCTGATTTGGCTTATAATGTAAATGAATCCCGTGAAAATATAGGTGCCAGAAGACTTCACACAGTGCTGGAGCTTCTACTGGAAGAGGTGTCATTCAATGCAAATGGCGAGCACCAAATGATAGATGTGACGATAGATGAAGAATATGTGCTAAAACATTTGACAAAACTAGTAAAAGAGGATAATCTAGAAAAATATATAATATAGATTTGAGGCTAAAAAGTGAAATTTATCGCTACAACGGGATACTCTTTAGAGGGAGTATTGAATAGGGAACTAAAGTCATTAGAAATGAACGTGCTGGATGTATCTACATCCAGAGTAATGTTTGAAGGCGATCACACAGACGGCTGCAGAGCTAGCATGATGCTGCGCTCTGCCGGCCGTGTTTTATTGCAGGTAGGCAGCTTTAAGGCAATAAACTTTGATGAGCTCTTTGATGGCACATACGCCATTCAATGGGAGAGAATAGTGGAGGAGGGGTTTTCTGCTGCAGTAGTAGCCAGAAGCGTGAACTCTGCACTTTTTTCTCAGAGGACAATACAGTCTATAGTGCAAAAAGCTGTTTTTAAGCGTATATGCGACAAGAGAAGAGTTAGATTTGTTCAAGGAGAGACGAAATATAACATAGATGTACTTATACATAAAGATATAGTCAGTATTTCTATTGACTTGGTGGGAAAACCCCTTCACATGAGAGGATACAGGGTGTTGAACTCCGAAGCAGCATTGAGAGAGACTCTTGCTGCGTCATTGGTGCTGCTAAGTGGCTGGAAATTTGACAGACCATTTCACGATCCTTTCTGTGGCTCTGGCACTATTTTGGTGGAGGCTGCAATGCTTGCCAGAAACATAGGCCCGGGTACGAATAGAAAATTCTTATACCAAAGCATTCCTTGGTGGCCTAAAAAAGCATGCCAGCTGGCAAAAGAAAAATGCAAAGACGAAGAATACACAGGTGAGCTGCCGCCAATTACGGGAGCTGATGTAGACGAGAGTGTTCTTCGAATGGCTAAAACCCATATTAAAAAGGCAAATGTAGCAGCAGATATATCTCTGCGAGTAGAAAATGCAGCAGACATGACGCTGAATGGAGATAGGGGACATATCATAACAAATCCTCCATACGGCGAAAGAATGAGCAACAAAAAGGATATTATAAATACATATAAAGATTTTGCAGATGCATATGCCCAATACCCGGGCTACTCTTGCCATGTTATCACATCCTACGATATGCTGGAAAACATATTCAGAAGAGATGCTGACAAAAAGAGAAAGCTGTATAACGGAAATCTGCAGACAATTTTTTATCAATTTTTCGGTAAAAGAATATAAACAGGAAGAGTGATTTTTTTGGTTTTGCATATATTATTGAGCATTTTATTTATTATAGTATTATATTTTATAGTAGGCATTTTAGCCAGCAGAAAGCTGCGCATCAGGAATTTTGACATACCTATAGATAAAGTTGATAATTTAAAAGGCTTTAAGATTGTATTGATTTCTGACCTGCACGGAAGAAAAGCGGATGGCCTGGCAGAGACTGTTTTGGAGCAGAATGCAGACCTTATCATTTTTGCAGGAGACATGATAGATGCCTACGATGGCAACGCAGACAATGCAGTGGAGTTTGCAGAGAAGCTATCAGGGGATATTCCGATTATTGCTGTACGAGGCAATCATTTTTATAAAGCATGCGATGATGCAAAAACGCAGATGGAGCAGGCATTTGAAAAGCAAGGAATAGTTTCTTTGAAAAACCAGCGTGAGATTATTCATTATAATAGTGCGAAAATAGCAATAGACGGAATAGACGACCCGATATCAATTGTAGGATATAATGGAATGAAAAAGGCAGAAATGCTGAAAAGAAATGATGAAGCAGCAAAAAAAGCCATTGAAAATATTAATATAGAAAAAGTTGATGCACATTTTAGACTGGCAGTATGCCACAGACCTAGCTATATAAAGCATTTTCAAAATGCAGAATATGATTTGCTATTGTCAGGACACACACACGGCGGACAGCTGGCATTGCCATTTGGCATAGAGATAATAGGCAACGAAGCAATACCCATTCCTCCGAAAAATATGACCAGCGGACTTCATTACCATGAAAAAATGCCCTTGATTATTACATCTGGAATAGGGTATTCCAATGCGAAAATCAGGACATTTATGCCTCATGAAATTGTAACTATCACATTTGTCTAGTCTTTAGGTCTGGAAAGCTCTGTGAAGCCTACCTTTCTTTTTACCTTAGAAAGTGTTTTGTTTGCCACTCTGCTGGCTTTCATCGCGTTCTCATACATTACCTTGTCTATGTATTCTTTATCAGCTGATAGCTCTTCATATCTTTTTTGAATAGGCTCAAGTGCTGCTATCACAGCATCTGCAACTGCTTCCTTAAATGCACCATATCCATCCAGCTTTGAAAGCTCATCTACGCTTTCATCTATTGTTTTTCCTGTCATAACAGAGTATATTGACAACAAATTGCTTACACCCGGCTTTTTCTCTTCATCAAAATAAATTTTGTTTTCAGAGTCTGTAACTGCTTTTCTAATTTTGCGCTTTATATCTTCAGGTTTATCTAAAATCAAAATATATGAATTCGGGTCATCTGATGATTTGCTCATTTTTTTAGTTGGATCATTAATTGACATAATCTTTGCGCCAACTTTAGGAATTAGTATCTCCGGTACTGTAAAAGTAGGTGAATACAGATTATTAAATCTCATTGCCACATCACGGGTTATCTCCAGATGCTGCTTTTGGTCTACACCGATTGGCACCAAATTTGCCTGATAGAGCAAAATATCTGCAATCTGTAAAACAGGATAATCCAATAGCCCGGCAACTACACTGTTTTCATTGCCTTTTGATTTTTCCTTAAATTGAATCATGCGGGAAAGCTCGCCCATGTATGTATAGCAATTTAGTATCCAGCACAGCTCTGCGTGGGCAGGAACATGAGACTGCACATAAAGAGTGCATTTGTCTGTGTCAAGTCCGCATGCCAGCAGAAGTGCAATTAGATTGCGTGAATTTTTGCGAAGCTCAGCAGGGTTTTGACGCACTGTGATAGCGTGCATATCTACTACTGCATAGAAGCATTCATATTCATCCTGCAGTGCTACATAGTTTCTGATTGCTCCAATGTAGTTTCCTATTGTAGGGCTGCCAGATGGCTGAATACCCGAGAAAACAACTTTCTTTTTTTCTTCCATTTTTATCTCCTAATATTGTGCTAACAAATATATTTTTCTTCTAATACATCAAATGTGTGGCTGCTGTTTGTTATGCCATTTAGTTTGCTTAAAAACTCGTCTAGAAATTTATTTTTTATCTGTATTTCTATTTCTACTTTTTCTGAATAACTTTTTTCATTTACTATCAGATTGCTGTTTTCCAGCAGATATGATATCTTACCGTCAAAATTATAATCATATGTAATTATAATATCTTTGCCAAGCTCATATAGAGACGGTTCGCCATTTTCAATTGCTGATATAGCAGCATTTCCAAAGGCTCTAGCCAGCCCGCCGACTCCCAGTTTGATGCCACCATAATATCTGACAACTGCACATGTAGTGCCGATTAGCCCCTTCAGCTTAATTGCTGATAGTATTGGTTTTCCGCCTACAGGTTCGTGTCCATCATGGTATTTTTGAACTTGGCTTTGGTAGCCGCAGACATATGCATAGCAAATGCAGCTGGCGAGAGGGTGCTGTTCTCTTATTTCATCTAGAAAGGCAATTGCATCTTCTTCTGTCATTGCAGACTTCGCATAGCCGATGAATTTTGATTTATTTGTCACCAGCTCCTCACCTACGCCTAGGTGAGCCAAGGACATATAGTTTTCAGGCAGATTAATATTCAATTAAGCAATCCTGACTCTATGATATACTTTCTTGCCTTTTTTAATTATAAATTCATTTGATTCCGGCAATATTACCTCGAAATTTATATCCGTAACTTTTTCGCCGTCTATGCTCACGCCGCCTTGCTGTATCAGCCTGCGTCCTTCACCTAATGAAGGAATAAGACCGCATTCAAGCATAATATCTGTTATTCTGTTTTTTTCATCAAATACAGCTTTGCTGATTTCGGTGGTGGGGATATCGCTCATATCGTTGGATTTGCCGAAAAGTGCCTCTGCTGCAGACTGTGCTTTTTGAGCCTCTTCTTCGCCATGTATCAGCTTTGTAACCTCAAATGCCAGTATTTTCTTTGCTTCATTTATTTCGGCATCTTGAAGAGAACCTAGCCTGCGAACCTCATCCATTGGCAAAAATGTAAGCATAGCAAGACATTTTTCAACGTCTGCATCGTCTACATTACGCCAGTATTGGTAGAAATCATATGGTGATGTTTTCTCCGCAGAAAGCCAAAGTGCTCCTGCCTCTGTTTTGCCCATCTTTTTACCCTGTGAATTCAGAAGCAGCGGGAATGTGCAGGCAAATGCCGGAGTTTGCTCTTTGCGTCTTATTAAATCTGCACCTGCTAAAATATTGGACCATTGGTCGTCTCCGCCCATTTGCAGCTTGCAGCCATAGTGTTGATTTAGGTATAGGAAATCATATCCCTGCATTAGCATGTAGTTGAATTCCAAAAATGACAGTCCTTTTTCCATTCTGGCTTTGTAGCATTCTGCGGTAAGCATTCTATTTACAGAAAAGTGAACGCCTACATCGCGAAGAAAATCCACATAGTTCAGGTTCAGCAGCCAGTCAGCATTGTTTATAAGTAATGCTTTGTCTTCACCAAACTCTAGGAAATTGGATAATTGAACTTTTATTTTTTCAGCGTTAGCAGCTATCTCTTCTTTAGATAGCATTTTGCGCATGTCTGTTTTGCCTGTTGGGTCGCCCACCATCACAGTGCCGCCGCCAACCAATGCAATAGGTCTGTGACCTGCATGCTGCATATGCGCCATAGCCATTACGGGAATATAGTGCCCGATGTGCAGACTATCTGCTGTTGGATCGAAGCCTACATAAAACGTAACTTGCTCATTTTCAAGCATTTCATATAGTTCATCCTCAAAAGTCGTCTGTTTAATAAATCCGCGTTCCTTTAACACATCAAAGGCATTCATAATTATATACTCTCCCTTAAAACAATATTATTATATATTATACGTTGATAAAACAATTCGTCAAGGGAAAATAAGCAGTGAATTTGATTTTAGGCTAATATATATAAATTATTCTATTTAAATTAGGATGAAAGCTCTGCCCAGTTTTCGATTTTGTCTTCTAGCTCGGCAGATAGCCGGGCATGCTCTATGCTCAGGCTGCTGATTTCATCGGAAGATAAATTAGCAGCATCAGATAGTTTTTGCTGAATATCATCGATATCTTTCTCCAGAATGTGAATTTGGCTTTCCAAATCTTTTAGCATTTTAATATATTGCTTTTTTTGTTTCTCTTCTTCTCGCTTTTCCTTGAATTCTTTTGAACGCTGAGTTTTGCTTTTCTCATCTGATGATAAGCCATCTTTTTTCTGCATAGAAAGATGAACGAGATAATCATCCCAGTTGCCAGGATATGATGTGATTTTGTCTTTTTCCATGTATATTATTCTGGTGGCAATGTTGTTTATAAAGTATCTATCATGGCTTACAAATAAAATAGTGCCAGGGAAATCATAAAGTGCAGCTTCCAGCACTTCACGGGAATCCATATCAAGATGGTTTGTTGGCTCGTCTAAAATCAGGAAATTTGCCTTGGACAGCATTAGCTTCAACAAAGAAAGCCTTGCTCTCTCTCCGCCCGACAAATTTGATATTTCCTTTTCAATATCATCGCCTTTGAATAGAAATAGTGCAAGTGTATCTCGCACTTGCTGATGAGAAAGTGCTCTATAGGCATCCCATACCTCGTCCATAGCTGTTTTCCTAGTATCTAGGTTTTGCTGGTGCTGATCGTAGTAGCCTATGCTGACACCAGAGCCTAGAATAAAGCTGCCAGCAGTAGGGGAGTGTTCATTGGTGAAAATCTTTAAAAGAGTAGTTTTGCCTATTCCATTTGCACCGAGTATTGCTATTTTTTCCCCAGAATTAATATGAAGATCTATATTTTCAAATATTTTTTTATCATCAAATGATTTTCCGATGTTTTCACACACCAGTACGTCATCGCCGCTTCGCCTAGATGCCTGAAATTTGAATCGAACAGTATGCTCCTGCACTGGCTTATCCAAAACTTCCACTTTTTCCAAACGCTTTTCTCTGGACTTAGCTGCCTTGAATGATTTTTCGCGTCCCCATGCTCTATATCTGGCAATAATAGCTTTTTCTCTTTTTATCAGCTCTTGATTTGCCTGATATTCTTTTAATAGCTGTTCATATCTTTCATCTCGCTTAATGATATATTCAGAATAGTTGCCAGTGTATTTTGTGAGAGTACCCAATGACATTTCATAAATTTCTTCGCATACATTATCTAGAAAATATCTATCATGGGATACTACCATATACGGAACAGAGTTTTGCTTTAGATAGCTTTCCAAAAAACTGATTGCATCCATATCAAGATGGTTGGTAGGCTCATCCAAAAGGAGCAAATCCGGCTTGCTTAAAAGAGATATGGCAAGGGATATTCTGGCGCGCTGACCGCCTGATAGAGTAGATATGGTGCGTTCATACATTTCCTCGCCGATATTCAGCCCAGCAAGCACAGAACGAGCCTGACGCTCTATGGCATAGCCATCTGCATCATCAAATCTTTGTGTTAATATGGCATATTCATCAGATAGTTTTGCTAGAGCAGAGCTATCTGCATCTGCCATTTTGTGCTCAATTTCACGCATTTCCTGCTCTATTTGGTAGACATGATCAAAAACAGACATCACTTGATTGAAAACTGTGTTTTCACATGAAAAGTCTGATATCTGACTCAAATATGTTATTCTTGCATCATTTTTATAGGTAATTGATCCACTGGTCTGTGGGACTATCCCAGATATGATTTTCATCAGGGATGTTTTGCCGGCACCATTTGAGCCGACTAGACCGATGCGTGAATCGTCCTTTATTTGAAATGATACATCATTAAAAATCTCTGTAATCCCAAAATGGAGGGATAAATCGTTTGCTTGCAGTATAACCATAGTCAAGATTATATAACAACTTATGAATTAATAAAAGTAATTATGCAATAAAAAATTATTATTGTATAATTTGGCTGATATAATGTACAATACAGCGAAAAAACTTGCCTATAGTAAGGGCGTGGTATATAATTAAATAACAAAAATAATTATGTTAAATAAGTAAAATATAGACATGAAGATTTATATAGATAAAAACAGATTTAAACATATTAAGTAGTATCAATAATTATTCGAAAGGTCATTTTGTGGTCATCAGATCAAATGCAAAATTAAATAGCAAATCTTTTATATTAAAAGCTGAGAACATTAGCAAATCATTTTCTGCACATAAAGCAATTGAAAATATTTGCTTTAATATTGCTGAGGGCGAAGTGATAGGCATGGTAGGGGACAACGGAACGGGAAAATCCACCATTATGAGAATTATATCTTTGGTTGATAGCTTAGACACTGGTAAATATACTATCAATGGCGAAAATGTGTATGATAATGTGAAATACTATAGAAGCCTAATAGGGTATATACCACAGTCAGATGCATTGATAGAGGAAATGACGGCTTCTGATAATTTAAGGCTTTTTTCCTTGCTTGATAAGAAGGAAACCGAGATAAAAATAAATGAGCTTACAAAAGCCTTTGATATGGGAGAATTCATAAACAAAAAGGTAAAGCATCTCTCCGGAGGAATGAAAAAAAGAGTGAACATATCAGCAGGGCTGATGAACAGATGCAAGATGATAGTAGCTGATGAACCTTTTGCAGGGCTGGATAAAACACAGAGAGAAAAAGTGATTGAGTATTTTAAAACCCAGTCGAAAAATGGAGTAGCTCAGCTGATTACCAGCCACTATGTTGATAATCTTAAAGGATGGTCAAAGAGCATAATAGAACTATAAAAATAATTTATGCTTTGATATAAACAAATTACTAGGAGGAAGAAATGGAAAATGATTTGAAAATGGAGATTGATAAAGAAATCTCAACAGAAAAGAAATCAAAACTACCTATAATAGGGATTGCAGCGGCAGCATTATTATTGATAATAATTGTCGTTTTTGCTGTATTCAATTCACCAAAGGTATTGATGGGAATATTGGTGAAGAACACACCGGATACAGTCACAGAGTTTTTTGAGGCTGAAAAGGCTGAATTACCTCTTTATATGACTGAATCACACGAAAGCGAAACAAAGATATCTATGGATGCTGAAAGCCTTGGCTTGGATGGCGACATAGAGCTGGAGCTTCACTCAGGATATCAAAACGACACAGGCGAATTTGCCGCTGAAATGGAGCTGGGACTTGGCGACATGGATGCAATTACAGCTGGCATTTTCTTGGATCAAAGTGAAGTAGCATTAATAAGCTCATTGCTTTCTGAAAAGTATGTTATTGATATTGAACCAATTCTTTCTGCAAAGGATGATAAAGAGCTTCAAGCCCTGATGGACAGAGCAGAGAAAAAAGTAAAAGAGCTAAGAAATTTGGCAATTAAAACTTTCCCTGGCAAAGCTTTTGACAAAGGCAAAGATGATGTTGAAATATTCGGCAAAGACACAAAGCTTTCATACGTAGAGGTTTCTATGGATGAAGACCAATTCAAAGAATGGGCAGAAGAAGTGCTGAATGTAGTAGCAGAAGACAAAGAGCTAGAAGACTTGATTGTAGAAATTGGCGAATATCTGAATGACAAGTATGATATGGGAATAGAAACCGACGATATAGACATTGAAGACGAATGTGACGACGCAATTGATGAACTAGACGATATGGAAGCAGAAATGTCTGTTAGAATCTATAGAAAAGGCTTCACTCCTGTAGCATATGAAATAAGCTACAAAGATGACTATTCAGAAGGTGAAGGAATTGTGCTGCTATATGAATCAGGCAAAAAAGTACAAATGTTTATAGATGCTGATTTTGATGGAGATAAACTATATTATAATGTATACGCTGATGACGATGATTATTCAATAATTGAATATGAATTGGATGGTATGAGCTATGAAATTGTCATTGAAAAGGTAAAAAACGGCGTATATGAAATAAGCGGTGAAATAGACTACGGCTATGGCATGAAAGGCAAAATTTCAGGCGAAATGACAGAATCCAAAAACGAAATGACCATGGAAATGAAGATGAAGATGGATGATGGCACTGAAACAAACCAAGAAATGAGCAAAATAATCGATGGTGCTATTACAACAGTTGAATACAAGATGGTAGTTTCTGCAGATGGCGAAGACCAAATGAAATTCGAATGGGAAAGCGAAACTGAAGAAATTAAGAAAAACAAAGAATATGCAACAGAAGGCGAACTGAAAATTACTGAAATGTATACTGACACAGAATATGTAATAGAAGTAGAAAACAGTTTGATTTACGGCGATGAAGTTGATCTTAATTTACCAAGCTGGTCAAAGAGCGATGTATACGCAAAAGTATCTGACAATGAATCACTGCAAGATTTGTTTGATAAGCTAGGCGAAGATTTTCAACAAGGATATTTTGATGCATTCTCAATGATGATGTATGGAGATATGTATTAAAAAATGAATAAAGAGTATGGCACATCCAACGCGTTTCTAAAGCTATTTAGGTTTGAAACCAAAAGGTATTTTTCAAACATTGCTTTGCTTATCATTGCATGTGCTGTACCTATATTTTTAATAAGTACACTTTTAGGCTCTCTGCTCCCTTTCCTATTTAGGGGAGCAGAGCTTAATAATATTTACATAGCACTTTTTAATGAAGACAAAACATTTGAAACAGATATGATAATCAGAAACTTAACAGAGTCAAAATCTGTTGAGGATTTCGTGGAGATATTGGATGTGGACAGCATAGAAGAAGGCAGGAAAATGCTAGCTGATAAAGAGGCATCTGCACTAATATACATTCCAAAGGATTTGCAGGCAAATCTATATGAAGGCAATAGCCAGAAACTTTATTTCTATGCAGGCGAAAAAGACAAGCAAGTGATAATTCTGCTTTATGATATGCTAAAGGGCGGCATAAAGAACATTAACCAAGGGCAAAGAAGTGTTGACATTGTATACTACTCTATGAGAGATATGGGCTATGGCTATGAATCTGCATCAGCTGAATACAGCCAAATGGCTCAAGATATATTTTCGAAAATAATCAGCAGATCAAAAATATATAGAGACTATGATGAAGTCTCCGCAACGGGAGACTATTTGAATATAGAGTACTATACAATATCAACAATGCTGCTATGCATGTTCTTAATCAGCCTGTCATTGGCGGCTAATATAAGCAGCGATAGGACAACGGGCATACTGGACAGAGGTGGATTTTATAGAAATTCATTTGGCTATATAGGCGCAAAAACAATGGCAGGAATGCTATTTTTGCTACTTCCTATGGCTCTATGCACTTTGTTTATTTTACTTGTTTCAAATTCGTTTGGATTATTTTCCGGCAATACTATTTTGATTCTCTTGTCGCTTATAATTTCGGCACTATACTTTTCTGTTTTTATGATAACATTAGGTTCATATGCAAAATCGACAACTGCCGCCATATGGGCAGGCTTTTCAATAGTACTTATCGTTTCTACCATATCCGGAATTTTTATCCCCAGAAATATAATGCCGAGATTTGTAGGATATGCAGCAGAATTCACAGCACTTCCGTCAATTATTCGGATGCTTGGATATTCGCTATTCGGTGTTAGGAGCCAATCAATTGTACTTGATGTCTTGAAAAGCCTTTCATTCACTGCTGTAGTTTTTGGATTGGGGTACTACAAAACAAAAATGCAGCTGAGGATACGATGAAAATGTTTTTAAAGATTATAAAGTATAGATTTTTATCTAGTATAAAGCATCCTGCTGTATTAATCTGTTTGATTGGTGCTATGGTATGCTCTGCATGTGTTGGGGCTTATTCCGATAATAAAAAAGATGAAATCAGCAGATATCCAATTGCAATTGTAGATGAAGACGGCGGAAAATTTGCAGGGATATTCATTGCAAATATGAATAATAATAGCCAGCTGCATATAGAAACAATGGATAGAAGCAGGGCTATAAGCAAAGTATCAACCGGAAAGATAGACGGTGCATTCATATTACTGGATGGCTTTTCTGAAAAGATAGCAAACGGAGAAATAGAAAACCTAATAGAGTTTTTTTCACCCTCTGTCACAACAAGTGCCTTTCCTGCCAGTGAAATAGTATCTGCCGGCGTTGTGGACATGTGGCTGATGCAGCTAAGAGAAAACAAGATAGAGGAACTATACCAAGGATATGATGCTGCACCCCAGGTGAGCCTAGCAGAAATAAAACAAAAGATAAATACTGATTATTCCACAAAAGATATATTAACCATTGAATATATTGGGGACTTTGAAATACAGGAACAAAAGACAAAAACTTTGCCTATAGATAGGGCAGTAGGGGTGTTTGCATCCTTTATTATATTTGCAATAATGCTTTCATCTGAGTGGATTTTTAATTTTAAAAATAGCGCCCTGCAGGATAGATTTTCATCAAATAATTCAAGTATGCTTTCTTTTTTCCTGGGAACGCAGACAGCAAGTGTATTGATATGCATGGTGTTTTTTATGCCTGTAATCACATTCTTGTCCATATATCTTAATCAAAACATAATAGATTCAATTTATATTTTTATTGGGATGCTAGTCTATTCGCTTGGAATATGTGCGATGACATTTATAGTTAGTGTGTTGGTTAAAAACCTGACCGAGCTTATAGTGCTGGGTGTAAGCATCGGAATATCAAATATTCTGCTATCCTCACTTGTGACAGAAAATATCAGCAATAGCATTTCAGTGAATGTTATAAGCAAGGTACTGCCGGGCACATATCTTATAGGATGCAATGAAGAGCCGGTTCAGCTATTATTTATGTTGCTAGTCGCTTTTGTGTGGGTGGCAATAGGATATGTTATTACAATTAAAAAGGGCACAAATGCTCTCAGGTAGTCTCTGGGAACACATCTTCATATCTCATGTATCCAGAATCAATTAATATGCTTTTATAGTTTTTCTTCGTAACCAGAACTGGTTCGCAAAGGAACGCAGGAACAATATCTGTACCATTGCTGAAAGACTGTGTATCATTTATTTCGGGAGTATGATCATCTAAAACAGCCATCACCATGCTTGCTGCCATCTGTGACAACAGCTTGGAATCCTTCAAAATCGTAGAATACTGCTTCGATTGAGTTATTGCAATTATGCTATCTACCTCTGCATCCTGACCTGTTATTATGGGATAATTATGTTCTGTATATTTTTGATAGCCGTCAATTGACTGAATTATCCTTAGTGATGTTACATCATTTGGAGAAAGAATTCCATCGATATCGACAAATTTATAATAAGTTTCTAGCAGTCTATTTGTACGTTCTTTTGGGTAATCAGGGTTTTGAAATTCTAGGCAAACATCTTTAAAGGATATTTCACCTGAAAGTATTTTGATTTCTCCTGTATCAATTAATGGCTGCAAAACGCTCATTGCACCATTATAAAAATATATAGCATTGCTGTCAGAACTGCATCCTGCAAAAAGCTCTACATTGTAAGGAGGATCACCAGATTCATGTAGCCCATCGACTAATGATTTGCCTTGCTGTATTCCAATTAAATTGCAATCAAAGGAAACAAAATAGTTTATAGAATCTGAATTTTCTATAAATCTATCATATGCAATAATTTTTATGTTTTTTTCTGAAGCATTGTGAAGAACATCTGTGAGCCGAGTAGGGTCAACCGGTGCAATTATCATTGCATCATCACCGTTTTCAATTCCTTGCTCTATTTGTGATATCTGCAGGTCAGAGTTTTTTTCTGCATAAAAA
The DNA here is from genome assembly GCA_040883315.1 of Eubacteriales bacterium. GTDB lineage: Bacteria > Bacillota > Clostridia > Christensenellales > UMGS416 > JAFGUF01. The sequence goes on along the minus strand of JBFLKU010000012.1, from coordinate 95,087 downwards.
AGCTGAACATCATATCCTTTATTGCTAAGGATTTTTGTCATTTCATCTCCTTCAACAGTCCATCTATTTGGAGAAGTGCTAGGCAAATAGATTCCAATGTGTTTTGAGGCATTAGACAAATCTATATTTGCGCACGCCAAAATGCCAAAGACTATAAATAGAAATATTAAACTGATTGCTAATATCTTTTTCATATTGAACACCCCAATTTTCCGGTTGAATGAGGAATTTGTCAATTACAATCAATATATACACAAAAAAAAGAAAGAAATAACACTTTTTGCTATAATTGCTTAAAAATTTGTTACTATAATGAAGATTATCGAAAAAGAGACTAGATTAATGCTATACATAAGTTGTTCCGAAGTGCTTCACATCCTAATCAACTATCGCTGGGCTATCGCGTGTAAAAATAGAAAAGCGATGTTTCTATGAAACATCGCTTTGGCGGAAGAAGGGGGATTTGAACCCCCGGTACAGTTTCCCGTACACATGATTTCCAATCATGCACCTTCGGCCGCTCGGTCATCCTTCCAATTTTATAACAGCAAGCTACATTATAAACATATCTCAATTTTTTGTCAATAAATATTGACCTTAAATATCCATATGAGGTACTATTATTTTTCTGCCATTATCTAAAATAATGTTTATCTTGGTCTCATATACGTACTCAAGGTTTTCAACTGTCATCACATCATCAGGCTTTCCCACGGTATATATTTTGCCGTTCTTAAGTAATGCGATCTTGTCGCTGTAGTTGTTTGCCAGGTTAAGGTCGTGCAGCACACATACAGCGGATATCTTATTTTGCTTTGAAAGCTTTGCTACAATACTCATCAAATTAATCTGATGCTTTATATCCAGCCCCGCAACAGGCTCATCCAGAAGCATAATGCTGGACTGCTGGCAAAGAGCTCTTGCCAATATCATTCTCTGCCATTCACCGCCTGAAAGGGTAGTGATATTGCGAGACTTCAAATGATATATTTCTGCCTTCTTCAGCGATTCATTTGCTATTTCATAGTCATCCTTAGATTCGCTTTTCAGTCTCTTGATGTGAGGATTTCGTCCCATCAGCACGACTTCCATCACGGTAAAATCATAATCCAATGCAAAATGCTGCTGCATCAACGCCATTGTCTTGGCTATCTCTTTAGCAGTACATTTTTTAATGTTTTTTCCGTTTACATCTATAGTACCGCTATCTGAATTCAAGTATCCGGAGATGCATTTTAGTAAAGTAGATTTTCCAGATCCGTTAGGGCCTATTATTGTGAAAATTTCTCCTTGTTCAATTGAAAGATTTATAGTATCAATAGCATTTCTTTTATTGTCATAGGAAAAGCAAACATTTTTAATTTCAATCATGCTCATACTCTTTTCCTACCGTTTCTTAAAAGGTATAGAAAGAATGGTACGCCTATAAGTGCCGTTATTACGCCCACAGGTATCTCTTGGCTATCCAGCACCAGACGCGCCAAAGTGTCGCATATCAGAAGGAAAACTCCACCTGATAAAAAGGACGCTGGCAATAGGCTTCTGTGGTCTGGGCCGATTATAAGCCTTGTGATGTGAGGGATAATTAATCCGACAAATCCTATTGTACCGCTGATGGAAATAGCAGTGGCTGTAGCTATGGTTGTTAAAACAATCAGTACTTTTCTCACAAAGTTTGGATTTACGCCTAGATGTCTGGCAGCTTCATCGCCTTGAAGCATTATATTTAAATCCTTTGCAAATATCATGCATAGTCCGCTGCTCAGAATCATGACTGGCGCTCCTACAAAAAGCTTATCCCATGTAGATGTAGAGAAGCTTCCCATTGACCACATGATGATATTTTCCATTTTGTCACGGAATGCTATCATTAGGGCATACATGAATGCAGTGCACAGTGAGCTGATGGCTATGCCGGCAAGCAGCAAAGTGAATGTTGATATTTTTCCGTTTATTCTAGAAATGCTATAGACAGAAAAAATGACAATAAGAGCAAATATGAATGCTAAAATTGCAACAGAGCTAAAGCCTAAAATTGCAATATTTAATCCGAAAGCTATTGCTATGGTTGCACCCAGTGCTGCTCCCGCACTAACACCCAAAACATATGAATCCGCCATAGGGTTTTTGAAAATGCCCTGAAGGCATGCACCAGATATACTAAGAGCACCGCCTGAAATAAAAGCGAGCAGAGCTCTTGGCAGCCTGATATTAAAAAATATAATGTGGGTGCTTTTTGGGGCAGTGCCATTGAATATAGAGATTAGCTCAGCAAGGCTAACCTTTGAGCTGCCAAATAAAAAGGCAGCTAAAAAGGATAGTATGCTGAGCAAAAACAATGCTATTAACATTTTTGCAAAATTAGATTTTAAGTTTGTTTCTTTCAAATTAGTTTCCTAAAAAGCAGTTATACATAAATTCTAATGCATCTACGATGCGTGGGCCTGGTCGTTCGATAATGTCTGGATTGATGAAATAATATTTTCCTACTTTTATTGCTGTCAGTTCCTTATATGTAGGGTCAGCCAGCAGGTCTGATTCCAGTACGTATTCAGATACTATCAGAATATCTGGATCAGCAATTATCAAATCTTCAAGAGGGTAGTCCATCCATGGAACAGGAGACCCTGCAGTCACGCATTCGCCGCCGGATATTTCCATAGCGGTGTTGATAAAGCTTCCCTCGCCAGATGTCCAGTTGCCGTATTCACCGATTCCCATCACATAGTATACTGTAGGTTTTGTTGCTGATTCAGAAGATTTTGTTTTGATATCATCAATAACTGCTTGAATAGATTGTGTAATCTCTGTTGCCTTCTCTTCTTTGTTTACAGCTTTACCAATTTCTATTATGCTGGCTATAATGTCATCAAATCCGGTTGGCTCAGTCTCTACTACGTTTATTCCCAAATCAGAGAGAGTGTCTATTTGCTCTCTTTGGAGCTTATTGCCAGCAAACACAACATCAGGCTCCATTGAAATAACCTTTTCAATGTCGAATCCGCTGTAGTCGCCCACTTTGTCTATTTCTATAGCTTCAGCAGGGTAGTTGGAAAATGAATCCACACCAATAATATCGTCGCCGCAGCCTAAAAGAAAAAGTATTTCAGTAACGCTTGGAACTGTAGATACTATTTTTAGAGACTCCACCTCTGTAGTGGGTTCTTGTGTAGGGGCTTCTGTATACGCCTCTGTTGCTTGTTGGGTTTCGATGGGTTCTGGCTGCTGGCAGCCTGCAAGTGCTGAAAATAGCAGCACCAATACCAATAAAATTAAACTTGTCTTTTTCACATTCATACCTCCTTTAATGTATTCCGGATGAAAGTGAAAAATATAAAATGCGGCAAAAGCCAAATGCACTCATATCTTCCATCCGAAGAAATAAGACTAAAACATAACTGGCAGGTTTCCCGGCTTGGTTTCATCCCCATCATACGCCTTCCCGAATGGATTTCAGTGGCTTAGTGTATGTTGGGTCCACCTTACGGTAGCGGAGGCTGCAACGGACTTTAACCGTTTTCCCTTTTATCCCTGTGATAGGCACCAGCTTGCTATTAAGTTTCAAATGATTTTAACACTTATAAATTTTAGTGTCAATTGTTTTATTTTTAGAAAAGAGCCATTAAATCTTCTAATGTTTCTCTGCGCCTGATGATGCGTGTGCTGCCGTCTTTTTGTATCAATACTTCAGCAGGTCTTAGCCTGTTGTTATAGTTTGATGCCATAGAAAAGCCATATGCACCAGCATCCATCACGCCTAGTACATCGCCGATATCGATTTTAGGCAGTGTACGACCAATAGCCAGCTTGTCGCCGGATTCGCATATATTGCCCACTATTGTCACAGTTTCCATGCCGTCAAAGGTGATATTGCCGTCTCTATATACTTCAATATCATGGTGTGAGTCATACATAACAGGTCTTTGCAGAACATTAAAGCCTAAATCAGTTCCGACGTAGTCTATTCCTGCGTGGTGCTTTGTTGCCATCACTGTGCCTAGCAATACACTGCATTCTGCCACCAGATATCTGCCGGGTTCTATTTTGAAAGTAATTTCTCTACCATAGTCTGCAACAAATTCGTCTATCACTTCATCTAGCCTCTTGCCTACAGATGATAAATCCAGTCTACCTTGTCCGTCCTGCTTCATGTATGGTATGCCAAAGCCGCCGCCAAAGTCTACAAACTCCAAGTCTTCAAATTTTGATGCAAATCTGCATAGCAGACGTGCACTGGCAATATATGCAGTTTCTTCTAGGAAAAGAGAACCGATATGCTGATTTACGCCTGTAAGCTTCATATTGTTTTCAGATAGAATTTTTTTAATTTCACCTATCATATCATCGTTTATGCCGAATTTTGTCATTTTACCTGCAGTGATTACTTTTTCGTGGTGTCCTGCACCATAGCCTGTGTTTATCCTGACTGCCACCTTTGAGCCTGGGAAATTTTCGGCAAAAAGTTTTAGCTGTGAAAGCGAGTCGACGCTGACTGTTATGCCTAAATCAACTGCATACTGTATTTCTTCTAGTGATACATTATTGCAAACATAGAATATGTCTTCTGCTGTATAGCCGGCTTTCATCAGCACAAATATTTCGCCGGGGCTCATTGCATCCACACTGATGCCTTCTTCTCTGATTATTTTCAGCAGTTCAAGATTTGCATTAGCTTTGGTAGAGTAGTGGGGCTTGAAATTTTTATACTTTACTAAGTTTTTCATTTCCTTGCATCTGGTACGCAGGATTTCTTCGCTGTAAACATACAAAGGAGATCCGTATTGTTCTACTAATTCTTTTGGGTTGGTAGACTTATAGTAGTTAACTGCCGGGGTGAAATATTGTTTCATTGCTAATCTCTCCTAATCTAAAGATTTAAAATTTATTTAACAAGCTATATTATTGGCTTGTATCATTCGAATCACTGTTTATATCGATGGTCTCAACTTCATTTTTTTTCTTGTCAGACTTAATGAACACAGTATAGAAGGCTTTAACCATGCCTGCAATTGGCACAGCTATCAAAAAGCCTACAGGTCCCCAAAGCCAGCTGCCTGCAAGCAGTGAAATGATTATTAGTATAGATGGCAGATTTACAGATTTGCCAACTATCACAGGAGTCAGTATCCACTGGTCTAGCTGCTGAAGCACTACAATGGTTATTAAAACATATAGTGCAATCTTGTATGACTGAAAAAGAGCAATTATTACGCATATCAGCGCTGCTGCCAACCCACCTATTACAGGGATTAGATTGGTGATGCCTATGATTGCACCCATAATTGCAGAGTGCTCAACATGTATAAAGGACAAAAAACCAAATCCAATTAACCCTAAGATAATTGAAGCTAGCGTTTTTGACCAAAAATATTTGAATGTAACCTTTATGGACTGCTTTATAAAATCAATGACTTTTTCTATAAAGCCCTTATCAGTATTTTGTGATTGGTTAGTCATGTTCAATTTCCTCAAGGGCTTGCTTTGCCGCATTTTGTTGAGATATCTTTTTGCTTTTTCCTGTTCCCACGCCCAGCTCTCTATTGTCTACTTTCACAAGTGTAGTAAACACCCTGTCGTGAGGCGGGCCTTCTTCCTTCAAAAGTTCGTATTTTATTGTAACGTTGCCGTTTTTCTGCATTAATTCCTGCAGAGATGTTTTGTAATCAAAATATTTTCCCTTTTTAATGGATTCACTTAGTTTTTTCTCCATAAATGGGATAATAAATTTTTGTGCTGTTTCAATTCCGCCGTCTATATATAGTGCGGCTATGATAGCCTCAATGCTGTCTGATAAAATAGAGTGCAGTTTTCTGCCGCCTGCATGCTCTGTTCCTTTTCCCAGTATCAAAAATTTGCCCAGATTAAGGTCTTTGGCAATCTGTGCAAGAGGTGTTTCGGACACAATGGAGGCACGCACTTTCGTCATCCAGCCTTCGCTTTTGTCCGGATAGGTATTGTACAATAGGGTAGTAACAAGCAAATCTAATACCGCATCCCCCAGATATTCAAGTCTTTCATATGAAAGCAGCTCCGGGTTGTCCATAATTGCGGAAGAATGAGTTAAGGCACGTATTAATAGTGCCTTATCTTTAAACTTGTATCCAATAATATTCTCAACTTTTTTTATATTACAGTTGTGACTCAATATATCTTACCGCATCCCCAACTGTTGAAATACTATCGATATCGTCGTATGGAAATTCGATGTCATATTCTTCTTCCAAAGCCATAACAACCCCAACAACGTCCACCGAATTAGCTTTTAAATCATCAAGAAGTGATGATTCCATTGTAATACTATCTGCATCAAGCTCTAATTGCTCAGCAATTACTTCCTTTACTTTGTCAAATACCATGAGTATCCTCCTAGCTTTATTTAGTTTATTATAACAATATTTTAGAATTTTTCAATGATTATTATTTATTCTTCGTGCATGCTTTCAATCTTTTTGCTAATTACATTTGTGACGTCTTGGTCAAGGTATTTTATAGCCTGATTTATAGCCCCAACGAATGCACCGGTGTCTGATGAACCGTGAGCTTTTATTATGCAGCCTTTTATGCCCAAAAGTGGTGCACCGCCGTATGCTTTGTGGTCCAGCTTGTCGCGCACGCTGCGGAATCCGTTTTTCATCAAAAGATATCCCAGCTTGCGAATGCCGTTTTGCATTATCTGCTCTTTTATCAAAGAGAAAAGATATGTTGCCATGCCCTCAAGGGTTTTTAGCACTATATTTCCTGTAAAACCGTCACACACCAATACATCAGCTTCGCCTTCTGTTGTGTCTCTGGCCTCTATATTACCAACGAAATTAATGTTGTCCATTTCCTTCATTGCTTTATATGTCTTTTTGTATAAATTATTTCCCTTTTCTTCTTCAACGCCAATGTTTATTAAGCCAACTCTTGGGTTTTCGATGCCCTCGACCAGCTCCATGTAGGCACTTCCCATCAGTGCAAACTGCTCAAGAAATTTAACTTCGCAGTCAGCATTTGCTCCGCAGTCTATAAGAATTGCTTTCCCTTGCTTTGTAGGAAGTATAGGTGCAAGGGCAGGTCTTTCTATTCCCTTTATTCTGCCCACTTTAAATAGTGCACCAGCCATCACAGCACCTGTGCTGCCAGCTGATATGAATGCATCTGCTTCGCCGGACTTTACGGCGAGCAATCCCTTTATAAGTGAAGAATTGGTTTTCTTTCTTATTGCAATCAAAGGCGGTTCGCAGGTTTCAATTATTTCCGGACAGTCGATTATTGATATTCTGTCGTTTGCTTCCGGCATATATTTTTTAATCTCTGCCTCTACACCATACATTAAAACCTTTATATTTTTATTTTTTTCAATGGCTTCTAGTGTACCTTGGATAATATCCTTAGGTGCATTATCTCCGCCCATAGCATCTACTGCTAGTGTCCACATAATATTCTCCTTTTGTGTTATAAAATATTTATTAATTCCTAAGTAATACAATATCACGTCTGGCTATATGTTGCAATAGTTTGACTACAATATAAAGGCTGCTTTATAGTAAATATAAAGCAGCATCTTAATTAAATAAATTATTTTTCTAAAAAGCTTAAAGCCGATAGTATTGCTTTCATTGATGCACTGTCAATATTGCTGTCTACGCCAACACCAAAATGTTTTTTGCCTTTGCCGTTTGATATCTGAACGTATGCTATGGCCTCTGCATCTGCGCCGTCGCTTAATGCGTGCTCTGAATATTGATCTATTGCATAGCCTTCAAAATTGATAGACTTTATTCCGTGGAAGAATGCAGATATAGGACCGTTGCCGACGGCTTTCAGATTGTGCTGCTTTCCAGACAGCACTACATCGGCTGATATCTCTACTTGATTGTCTCCAGATGACATAATACTGTATTTGCCAAGTTTGAAGTTTTTGTCTGCTGACAGGTAAACTTCGCTGAACAAATCAAATATCTCGTTAGGAGACAGCTCGTTTCCTGTTTCATCTGTTTTCTTCTGCACGAATTTTGCAAACTCTGGGTGCATATCTTTTGGCAGCTTATATCCCTTGAATGCCTCCAACACATATGCAATGCCTCCCTTGCCGGATTGGGAATTAATCCTTATTATTGGCTCATAGCTTCTGCCCAAATCCTGAGGGTCGATAGGCAGATATGGAACTTCCCATATTTCGTCATCCTGCATTTCATATGCTTTTAGTCCTTTGTTTATTGCATCCTGATGAGAGCCGGAAAATGCAGTAAATACAAGTTCACCTACATATGGATGGCGAGGATGAATATCCATCAATGTACACTCTGTGTATATTTGAGCTATTTCATCAATGTTATCTACCTTTATGCCGGGGTCTATGCCCTGTGAATATAGATTCATTGCAATTGCTAAAATATCAGCATTTCCTGTTCTTTCGCCGTTTCCAAATAGTGTGCCTTCCACGCGGTCTGCGCCAGCTAGCATTGCAAGCTCAGATGTAGCTATGCTGCTGCCTCTGTCATTGTGTGGGTGAACAGAAAGTATTACGCTTTCTCTATCCCTCAGATTTTTGCAGAACCATTCCACTTGGTCAGCGAATACGTTTGGTGTTGCTACCTCTACAGTGGTCGGTAGGTTTATTATCATCTTCTTTTGTGGTGTTGGCTTAAATACATCTATTACGGCTTCACATATTTCCAAAGCGTATTCTATCTCTGTGGCATGGAAGCTTTCTGGTGAATACTCATAGAAGAACTCTGTTTCTGGGTTTTGTTCAGATAGCTCTACAATTAATTTAGCACCTGTAATTGCAATATCTATAATCTCCTGCTTGCTCATATTGAATACAACTTTTCTTTGCTGTACAGAAGTAGAATTGTAAAGATGTATAATTGCCTGCTTTGCACCCTTTAATGACCTGAAAGTTTCTCTGATAAGATGCTCTCTGGATTGTGTTAAAACCTGCACCCTTACATCATCCGGAATGAAATTGCCTTCTATTAGCTTTCTTGCAAACGCAAACTCTGTTTCTGATGCTGATGGAAATCCGATTTCAATATCCTTATATCCCATATCAACTAATGTATTCCAAAAAGTGAGTTTTTTCTCTACACTCATAGGGATAGGTAATGCTTGATTACCATCACGGAGGTCTACACTGCACCATATTGGGGCTTTTGTTAGTGTGTTGTCCGGCCATGTGCGATTTTTAAGACCGCTAAAAATGTGAGGAACATACTTCTTGTGATTCATTTGCTTTCTCCTTTTATTTTAGTTTCCTAGCTAGCTTTTTAAATATTAAAAAAACCCTTCATCTCATAAAAGAGACGAAAGGTTACTTCCGCGGTACCACTCTAATTTGCTTGCTGATGCAAACACACTTAATCGATACGTATGCCATAGCATATTATATCTATTCTCTATAACGGGAGAAACACGGCTCAGCCTACTGCTATTTCGGGGAGCGACTCCGATGCTAGTTCACTATTTTTCAAATGTTGTTTTTCACCAGCCAACAACTCTCTACAATTTAAAACAATAGCTAATACTCATCTTCATTGTCTTTAGGTATAATTTTCATAAATCATACACTAATATAAATACATTGTCAAGCAAAATATTCATGCATTTATTCATAATGCATGACAAAAATATTTATTATAACAGAGTAAATTGACAGGAAGTACATATTTGATATAATTGACCATGACGGGTATATGGGGAATGATGATGCATATTAAAAAAGATATAAAAAATATTAAAAACATATTTAAACAAAAATATGAAAATGCAAAAGATGAAATAAAGATAGCGACATTGGTAGTTTTCTTTATTATTAGTGCTTGGCTTATGTGGTTTAGTGGATTTACGGCAAGCTCATTTAATCCAGTATCCCGGATAATAGGCAATACTGCACTAGCATTTTTGCTTTCATATATATTATACGCTCTATTTCAATATAAAAGCCAAAAGTACTCGAATATTGTCTTTGCAATTATAGTAATTTTAGGCTCATTTTTTATTCTGGAATTTTCAATTGGAAACGTATCATTAAATGATAAAATTGTAATGCTTACGCCTGTGCAGACAGTTCTGAATTTAGCAATTTATTTTGGTGTATGGATTATGCTGATTTCGATATTTAGAAAAAGAAGCATTGCGGCCATCATTACGATTACTCTTGCAGCAGCTATTGCAATCGGAGAGATATATTTAATAAAATTCAGAGGGAGAGTAATTCTGCCGATGGATATATTTGCTCTTAAGACTGTAGCAAATGTATTTGCAAAATATAATTTCACGCCAAACTTATCGCAGATTGGTATAGCGGTAGTATATTGTATATTTATTGTAGGCATTATAAAATGGCGAAAGAAACACGGCGAAAAGGATATATATGAAGCAAAAAGAATAAAAACGATTGTTGGTGTAATTACGCCATTTTTAATTATAGCAATTATGCTATACACCAATTTGCTTGGTGCGTTAGGATTTCAAGAAAATCTATATTTTTCAATGTGGGATACGCGGCTAAACGGAGCTGCATTGAATTTTATTGTAAATATAAAATACAGCGACTTGGAAGAGCCGGAAAATTATTCTGCACAGCAGGCATCAGAAATTATAGGCTATAAAAGCGACTCTATAGAATCTTTAGATAACTATAATAGGCCTAATGTGATAATTATTATGAATGAGGCTTGGGCTGATTTTTCCGTGATTGGATTAGAAAGCAGCGAGGATTTGTTTACAGGGCTATATACATATGATGAAAATACTATTTCTGGCTTTACATATGTGTCCACCTTTGCAGGGCACACCGCCAATGCAGAATACGAATTTTTAACAGGCAACACGATGGCTTTTACGCCTATGGAGACCGTTGCATATCAGCTATATGTGAAAGATGGGGAATACTCTTTAGTAAATCAATTTAATATGCTGGGTTATGAAACCGCGGCGATGCATCCATATAAATCAAGCGGATGGAACAGGGTGCTGGTCTACGATGAATTTGGATTTGATTCGACATATTTTATAGATGAGTTTAGCAATCCTGAGCTTATCAGAGGGTATGTAAGCGACAGATCGAATTATGATAAACTTATTGAAGTTTTTGAAAGCAAGCCTGAGAACCAGCCTTTGTTTATGTTCAATATCACTATGCAAAACCATGGCGACTATAGAGAAAAAAATGTGTTTAAAGATATGGTATATGCAAAAGGATATGAAAGCAGGGGAAACGTTAGCCTATATCTAAGCCTTATAAAAGAAAGTAATATAGCTTTTGAAAGCCTTTTGGATTATTTTTCATCTCAAGATGAGCCGACAGTTGTTTTGATGTTTGGTGATCATTTCCCTGGATTCGGAGATGGATTCTATGATGACTATTTTAGTAAACAAAATGAATACACAACATTAGAGCAGCACAATTTGCTCTATAAGATTCCCTTTCTGCTCTGGTCGAATTATGACATAGGCATAGAAAATGCTGTAGACGATATATCACTTAATTACCTGGGAGCATATCTGATGGATGTGCTGGGGCTTCCTATGACAGGATATCAGAAATTTTTGATGCAGACCTATAGTGATGTCCCAATTATAAACAGACCAAACTATATGGGCGAAAGTCAGGAAATGATGCTTCAAAATGACATTTTCACAAATGAACAGATAGATATACTAGAGAAATACAAAATAGTGCAGTACTGCGGAATAGAAGACAGAGCAAACAGAGAAGACAAACTATTTTTCCTAGATACGGAAGATATGCATTAATAAATTGTAGCATACAATTAACTGTGATAAAATTAGTATGACAGAAAACGAGGTTTTTATGGAAACTTACGGAATATTTGATGTTATAGGTCCTGTGATGATAGGGCCATCTAGCAGCCACACTGCAGGTGCAAATAGGATAGGCACAATGGCACGAGCTATATTTGACAAACCGATAGATAGGGTAGAATTTTTTCTGCATGGATCATTTTTTAAAACGCGAAAAGGGCACGGCACAGACAGGGCACTGCTGGCAGGAGTCATGGGCATAGCTCATGATGATGTGCGAATTCGTGATGCATTTGAGATAGCCGATGAAAGAGGCATAAAGTATTCTTTTTATAAAGCAGATTTAGGCGAAGTACACCCCAATACGGTGAAAATAGTAATGTATGATGAACAAGGTGCTCATCAGGAAATTGTGGGTTCATCTATTGGCGGCGGCAAAATAGTGATTACGAAAATCAATTCAACAGATGTTGAGATAGACGGCGAATACCCCTCATTAATTACAAAGCATATAGATAAGCCGGGAGTTATTGCAAAAATAACAAAAGCTCTGGCAGACTACAAGATAAACATTGCATTTATGAAAGTATTTAGAGACACTAAGGGCGACGTTGCAAGGCTGGTGGTGCAGGTGGATGATGACATCAGCAAAGAGATTCTAGACTCCATAGAAGCATATGAAGAAGTGATGGAGATAAAGTTTGTAGAGAGCATTAAAGAGAGGGCAAGTGATGATAATTAAATCAGGTGCTGATATTTTAAATATATGTGAGCAGGAAAAAATCTCTATTGCAGAGCTAGCCATACGCTACGAAACAAAAAGAAGCGGCGTTTCAAGAGAGTATGTTATAGATAAAATGCAAAAAACATTTGAGCAAATGCAAAAATCCATAAAAGAGGGCATGAAAAAACAAGACAGCGGGTATGAAATTGGCGGAAAGATGTTCCGAGACTATGGAAAGAAAATAGACCAGTACAGTCAAAATGTTAATCCTTTGCTCGGGACAGAGGCTTCCCAGGCTGTAGCGTATGCAGTCAGCGTGATGGAAGTGAACTGCTCAATGGGCAAGGTGGTGGCATCACCGACGGCAGGGTCGTGCGGTGTGCTGCCGGCAGCAATACTTTCATGCATGGAGACACAAAACCTAGATGACGCTAAAGCGGTAGAGGGACTTTTTGCTGCTGGACTAGTTGGGTCAATAATCGGAAGAAACGCATCGCTTTCCGGTGCAAAGGGCGGATGCCAGGCAGAGATAGGCTCAGCCGCTGCAATGGCCGCTGCTGCAATTGTGGAGATGTCCGGTGGCACTCCTAAGATGGCATTGGATGCCGCTGCATATACCATAAAAAACATTATGGGGCTGGTTTGTGACCCTGTTGCAGGGCTGGTAGAGATACCGTGTGTAAAAAGAAATGGTCTTGGGGTGCTGAATGCACTAATGTGTGCTGATATGGCACTAGCTGGAATAGAAAGCGTGGTACCATTCGATGAGGTTATCTGGGCGATGGACAGAGTAGGGCGACAAATGCCGGAAGCCATGAAAGAAACATCAGAGGGCGGCATAGCCGACACAGCCACTGCTAGAAAAATTGAGAAAGAGATATTTGAAAAGGACTGGAATTAATCCAGTCCTTTTTGTATATGTTAGTTACCCATTTTATAGTAATTTATCAAGCACCCGCTCAGCAGTATATCCCGCTCAGCTTCCGACAGACCCGTCAAGTATAGATTCATCTCAGATACTTTGCCATTGGAGTATACTTTTGCCACTACCTTTTCATCAAGGTTTTCTACTGCCTTTTTAATACCTTTCACATATATTGCAGCTCCGCGTTCGAAGGATACTTCCTTATCCGTGATAAAAGGAATCATTCCCCAGTTTACGCAATTGCTTCTGTAGCGCTTCGTGGCGTACTCCAGGGCTATGTTTGCGCATGTTCCCAGCACCTTTTGGCAGGATGCTGCCTGCTCACGAGCTGAGCCATCGCCGGGCTTATTGGCATATACCACAGAGCCTATCATTGTATTTTTCAAATCATTTATCTCCAGAGCTTTAATAGCATCGGTTATAATTACATCATCTATTTTTTCGCCTGCTCTGCGTTTTTGTTCGCTGGCATCTACTTGCTTTGCAAATGGTACATATTCAGGGTCTTTTCTACTTAATGTAAACTCTGCAAGCTTCAGAGGATTTGAACGATAGGACGAGGTGTCACCGGAGGGTATCAGCTCATCTGTTGTAGTCACGTCGTCATGTATTACACTGGCAGCTACCATCAGAATGTTGTCTTGCATTTCTATCATTGAAGGCCAGTCTTTTATGTTAGGGCCATATATCAGCTCCTTGGTGTCATCTGGCTTGCCTATTCCATTGTATACTCTGTTTTCGTATATTTTGCTGTTGTATTCATATACAGCGTCGGACTTGAACGGCTCCAGCTCTGTAGCAGGGGTCAGAAGACCACCGTTTGCTGCTGTTGCTGCTATGGAGCGTGCGTCCATCAATGCCACGCCGGATAGCTGTCCGTCGCCTGGCTTGCTGCCTTCTCTATTCGGGAAATTTCGTGTGGTATGGCGAATGGATAGTCCGCCGTTTCTTGGCACATCACCTGCACCGAAGCATGGGCCGCAGAAAGCGGTTTTCACCAAGCTGCCGGTTTCAAATAGCTTGTTTATTGCACCTGATTTAACCAAAGCAGAATAGATAGGCTGGCTAGAAGGATACACTGACAGTGTAAATTCATTAACGCCTATTGATTTGCCCTCTAGTACAGTAGCAGCAAACTCAATGTTTTCATACATGCCGCCGCTGCAGCCTGCGATGATTCCCTGCTGCACTTCCACGCCTCTGTCAGTTACAAAGGTAGCACTTTCGTATTTCAGATGATTTTTAGCATATCTGTCCTCTGCCTGATGCTGCAAATTGCCGAAAATATCTTTTCTGTTTTCTATAACTTCTGCAACAGTGTAGGTATTGCTTGGGTGGAATGGTAGAGCTATCATTGGCTCTATTTGTGATAAATCTATCTGAATTAGCTTGTCGTATGCCACCACTTTATCCAGCTTCATTTCCTTGTATTCGTTTCCACGTCCGTGAACTGTGAGGAATTCTTTAACTGTTTCATCTGTAGTCCATACGGAAGAGAGGCATGTGGTTTCTGTCGTCATAACATCTATGCCGAATCTATAGTCCATAGATAGACCTTTTATGCCGTCTCCGAAAAACTCTAATACGCAGTTTTTCACAAAACCGCTTTTGAATGTTGCACCGATTAGTGCCAGTGCCACGTCCTGAGGGCCTACACCGAATTTAGGCTTGCCTGTCAGCTGAATTCCCACGACTTTCGGTCTAGGAGAATCCCATGTTCTTTTCAGGAGCTGCTTAACGAGCTCTGGTCCGCCTTCGCCCACGCCCATGCATCCAATCGCACCATAGCGTGTGTGGCTGTCGCTGCCCAGTATCATTTTTCCCGGTGCAGCCATCATTTCGCGAATATATTGGTGAATTACAGCCTGATGAGGCGGAACAAAAACGCCGCCATATTTTTGTGCTGCTGACAATCCGAAAACATGGTCGTCTTCATTTATTGTGCCGCCTACAGCACAAAGTGAATTGTGGCAGCATGTCAAAACATAGGGCAGAGGAAAAGATTCCAGCCCGCTTGCTCTGGCTGTCTGCACGATGCCGACAAATGTAATATCGTGTGATGCCATAGAATCAAATGAAAGCTCAAGATATTCATCTCTGCCTGATTTATTGTGATCTTTCATTATCTGCCATGCCAAAGTGTTGTCTTTTGCTGATTCGTTTAGGTTTAGCCCTTTTGCTAATTCCAAGCTATCATCTAGTATGGGCTGCCCATCAACGCAGTATGTTAATTTATCATGTAATTTTATGCTCATTATGCCATCTCCTCAATCCAATTCATGCACCATTCGTCTTTTCCGCTTAAAAGATAAGATGCATTAATAATGTTTCTGGTTTCTTGTGTCATATGTACTATGCCGGTTGAAAGACCAGCCTGTATCATCTGTGTTAAAAATATTTGGTTTATAACTGTTTTTTGCGGCAGACCAAATGATATGTTTGATACGCCGCCTGTTGTTAGGTATCCTTGCTCTTTGCACCATTTAATAAACTCTAGTGTGTGCTTGGCAGAAAGGGTGTTTGTAGACACGGACATCACAACGCCGTCTACAAGCATGTGTCTTTTGTCTACGCCGTATTTTTCACAGCAGTCTGTCAGCTTTTTAAGCCCTTGTTTTCTGTCCTCGAAATTCATGTCGGCCTTTCCGATGAATGGAAGCAATATGATAACTGCACCGTATTTTTCAGCAAGTTTAATCATGTCTTCCATGCGCTCGGAGTCGCTGCTGGCTGAATTGATAACTGCACGTCCGCAGTATGTACGCAGTGCCTGCTCCATCACCTGAATATTGGCAGAATCAAAGCAAAGCGGAGTAGGGCAGTATACAGGAAGTTCTGCTGCTATTTGCTTCATCACAGCCTCTTCATCCACCTTCACTGCGGATACATTGATATCCAGTATATCAGCACCTGCATCAGATTGCTCATTTGCCATGCTCACTATTGCCATAATATCCTTGGCTTTCAAGCTTTCAACCAAATCCTTTTTGCTAGATGGATTTATTCTTTCGCCAATAGATATGAATTTATCACTGTTCAGCTTAACGAGTCTGCTGGCTGATGATACATAAGTATCTGTAACAGGCTGTCTTTTTGCAGGATCTAATGGCTTTATTTTATCGTTTAGCAGCTTTATGTGTTCCGGCAGCGTGCCGCAGCATCCGCCAATTAATGTGGCACCTGCGTCAACCAAAAGCTTTGCTTTTTCTGCAAATTCATCAGCATCCATAGGGAACTGTGTTTCTCCATCCACTACGCATGGTACGCCTGCGTTTGGCTTTGCAAACAAAGGAAGTTCCGTAACTTTTGCCATCTTTGATATGACATCTGCTATCTCCACAGGTCCTGATGAGCAGTTTGCACCTATTGCGTCTGCCCCAGCAGATTCCAGTGCTATTGCCACACACTCTGGTGAATTGCCGGATAAAGTCATAGAATTTTCAAATGTCAGAGAAGCTATAATAGGAAGCTCGCAAAGCTCGCGAACAGCAATTACTGCGCATCTGGCTTCCTGAAGGTCTATAAAGGTTTCCAGAATAAACATATCTACACCTTGTTCAAGGCTGTATTTCACCTGCTCTTTAAATATATCAACCATTTCATCAAATGAAAGCATGCCCATGGGAACAAGAAACTGCCCTGTAGGGCCTAGCTCTGCTGCTACATATGCATCGTCTTTTGCGGCTTTTTTTGTGCAGCTGCAAAGGAAAGAGACTATCTCTTTGTGGTTATCCATGCCATGAGCCTGCAGCATAGGCGAAGTAGCACTCAAAGTGGGAGTTAATATTATCTCCGCTCCGCTATCTACATATTCTTCCTGCAGTGATATTATTGCATCAGGATTTTCCATAATAAATTTTTCGGGTACATCAGAGCCGCCCATTCCCTTAAGCTTGACTAGTGCCACGCCTGTAGAGCCATCGAGAAGGTGAATGCTTTCTTTTGCCCATTCTCTGAATTCTTTTCTATTCATATTTATCCTCATTTAAATTTTTGTTTACATAGTCAATTATTCTGCTTACACAGGATATTCTTCCAAAAGGAGGAAGCAAATATAATCCGTCAGCATATTCCAATGCTTCTACTGCCACTTTTCCAACAACTTGGCAGCCGTACTCTTCAGCCTCGGTTTTATCAGTTATTTTCGAAAAGCCATCTATTATATTATCAGGAATAATAATATCCGGCACTTCGTTGTTTAAAAACAGTGCGTTATTATATGTTACAGGAGGCATTATCCCTACATATAGCTTGGCATCAATGCTCTTTTTAAATTCCTTTACTCTATCTACATCGCTAGATGAAAAAATAGGCTGTGATAAAAAGCCGATTGCCCCAGCTTCTACCTTTTTTCTTGTTCTGGATAGAACAGAATCGAAGTTTTTAGCTGTTAGGTTTACAGCACCATATATATTTATAGGTTCATCCTCAAACATTTCCTTGTTCATCTGTGATACAAGTTTCATCAGATTCACAGAAGATAGGTTGAATACGCTTTTTATGTCGTCTCTGCCGCCTGCAGCCACCGGGTCACCCGTGACACATAAAAGGTTTCTCAGCCCCATTGCCCAGCCTGCCATTATATCTGATTGCAGTGCAATGATATTTCTATCCCTGCAGCATAGATGAACCAAAGTGTTTAAGTCTGTGTCTTGCCTTATTGATGATGAAATAATCAAAGGATTCATTCTGGTTCGAGCCAGAGGAGAATCCGGCAATGTGACGTTTTTTATTCCCATTTCCTCTATCAGCTCACATCTTTTTAATGTGCCTGATAGTTTTCCAGTGGTTGGCGGAGACAGCTCTACAAAAACATCTACTTTAGGCTTAGATACCTTTTTATTATACTCTATTATATTTTCATCAGAGGTCTCATCATATTTTTTTGGTTTATGTTTTTTTGCTGCATTCGTCAGGGCTGCAATGTGCAGCGGGGTAGTGCCGCAGCAGCCGCCTGCAAATTTTACACCTAAAGATATCATGTGCAGCATTATCTCTACAAAGTATCCCTCTGCTTTGTTATATATTTGTCTTCCTTCGTATAAAGAGGGGAAGCTCGCATTTGGTAGAGCAGATAGTGGTTTTTTTGCGTATTTTATAGCTTTTTTAATATGTGATAGCACGTGTGCTGGTCCGCTGGCACAATTAAAGCCTATGCTATCGCAGGGTACGGCGTTAAAGGCCTTTACGATATTCTCGATTCCTATTGCACTCTTTGTGTACCCATCAGGGCGAAAAGCAAACTGACATATAACATATGCATTATTATTTTTTTGCTTTAAATATTCTACAGCCTTATCCAAAGGTGAAATATCTGACATTGTTTCAAATACAAATATTTGAGCGCCGGCACCGAGAAAAATATCAATTATCCTTTTGTACTCGGCTAATATATCTTCATCGGAAATATTATGTTCACTGTATGCACCATATGAAATGGGGCCGATATCTGCACAGACATAGCAATTCTCATATGATGAAGCTACACTTTGAGCTATTTTAAAACCGAGTCGTATGATTTCTTCGCTTTTTTTCTTGTCCATTTCCGGGTGAAATTTATTTGCAGAAAAAGTGTTTGTGCGCAATAGGTTGGCACCGGCCTTGGCATATTCGCCGTGGATTCTTTTTACCCTTTCAGGATGTGATATGTTTGATGCTTCGCAGTCTTCTTCATTGAAAAGCAGAGAGAAATAGGTGCCGAACGCACCATCAAAGAAAAGAATATCATCTTTTATAAGATCATTGATTTTTTCCTTTAAACTGCTCATTTTTCTCCTGTTTTTCGGTTAATTTGCTTTAAATTAATATATATTAAAAGTCTGTATATGTCAATTGAAATTGAGAAATATGCATTATTCTGCAGCTTTATGCACGCCTTGTTATATTAGTCATTTTTCTCTGATTGCATAGCGAAAGATTTTTATTAATTAATAATGCTTAAAAAATTAATTTGCTGTATGTATTGTCTTGTTTATACAGAGGATTAATGATAAGATAATATGTAATAATTTATAAGTTGGTGACAAGATTGAACAATATAGAAATTAATCAAATGTCCAATGAAATTCTCAAAGAGCTCTTCCATCAGATAATGAATATTCAGGAAAGATTTGTAGAGAATTCATCCGATATTAAACTAAGCAGAACAGAGATACATATTTTGGAGATAGTAGGGGATGAGCCGGGAAGCATTCTAACCGATATTGCAAATAAACTCTATATTACTAAAGCAACGGTAAGTGTGAGTGTGAATGGGCTGGTAAAAAAAGAGCTGCTTAAAAGAATGCATTTGGAGAACGACAAAAGAAAGCAGGGACTTTTCCTAACAGATGAAGGGAAGAAATGCTACAGTTCTCACGCACAGTTCCACAATCAGCTGATTGAAGCACTAATGAATGATTTCAAATTAAACGAAAAAGAAGAATTGGTGAAAGGTCTTAAGCAAATGCTAGACTTTTTCAAGGAGTTTTATTAGCTATAATATAAATATTTTTTAAAAATGCTGGAAAATATTTAAAAAACGAATTATAATAATAAAAAAGCGAAAAATATTCGTAAGATTTGAAAGGGACTATTTATGGAGAAAGTAAAAAGAAATGAGAGAATCAGCATAATTGTAAAGATGCTGTCGGATAATCCCAACAAAATATTTACTTTGTCCTTCTTTTCAAATATGTTTGGTTCAGCAAAATCAACAATTTCAGAGGATGTAGCCATTGCGCAGGCATCTATAGAAAAATATAGGCTGGGCAAGGTAGAAACTGTACCTGGTGCTGCAGGCGGAGTGAAATACATTCCATACAAAAAAAATGATGTAAAAGATTTCATTCAGAACACATGCAAAACACTCAGCGACGGCAAAAGAATACTGCCGGGCGGCTATCTGTATATGCTGGACATTTTGTCTAATCCGGACAAAGTAGCGAAGATGGGCGAGATACTGGCAATGGAGTTTTACAAATCCCATCCGGATTTTGTGGTTACTATAGAAACTAAGGGTATTCCTGTGGCATTAATGGCTGCAAGAACTTTAAATATACCATTGCTAATTGCCAGAAGAGATGCTAAAATAAGTGACGGTTCGGTTGTGTCTATCAACTATGTAACAGGAACAAACAACAGAATCCAAACTATGTCGCTGCCTAAAAGAACAGTAGGCGACGGGCAAAAGGCACTGATAATCGATGACTTTATGAAAGGCGGAGGAAGCGCAAGAGGCCTGATGGACATGATGAAAGAATTTGCAATAACGGTTGTGGGAGTTGGAGTGGTGATAGCAACAAAGCATCCGGAAGCAAAAAAAGTGAAAGAATACAAGGCTCTTATGGAGCTGCACAATGTAGATGAAATAAATCAGAAAGTCGATGTAAGACCTTCTGTATGGATTTAAGCATAGAGGAGCATATGAAAACAAAAGCAATAATATTGGCGGCAGGAAAAGGAACCAGAATGAAGTCTGACTTACCGAAGGTGCTTCATAAAGCCATGGGCAAAACCATGGTGGAGTGGGCGATGAATTCGGTGGCTTTAGTAGATGAAAAACCAGCTGTTGTGATTGGATATGGGAAAGAACTGATCAAAGAAACTCTTGGTGACAGAGCATATTATGCTATTCAGGATGAGCAAAAAGGCACAGGCCATGCTGTGATGATGGCACAGGAGTATATAAAAGAAACCGATTATGTTGTTGTTACATATGGAGATATGATTCTTTTAAAGCAGGAGAGCATAAAAAAACTGCTTGATTTCACACAAGAAAACAATTTATCAGCTGTAATGCTTACAGCTATCGCAGATGACCCGACTGGTCTTGGCAGAATTGTCAAAGACGATTCAGGTCATGTTTTAAAAATAGTAGAACACAGAGATGCCAGCCCTGAAGAGCTGGAGATAAACGAGATAAACACTGGGGTGTTCTGCTTTAAATCAAATGAACTAATCGATGCACTAGGCAAGCTGGACTGTAACAATTCACAGGGTGAATATTATCTGACAGACACGGTAGAGATAATAAACAAAGCGGGCGGCAAAATAGGCAGCATAATAATAGATGCACATGAAGCACTAGGCACAAATGACAGATATCAGTTATCACTTTCAGCAAAAGAATTACGCTATAGAATAAATAAAGATCACATGGTAGGGGGCGTTACTATAATCGACCCTGATACTACATATATTGATGCTGGCGTTGAAATTGGAAATGATACTGTTATATATCCTGGCTGCGTGATAGAAGGAAACACCAAAATAGGCGAGAGATGCAGACTTTATGGAGCCAGCAATATCAAAGATGCCCAAATCGCTGACGATGTAGAGATAAAAGCATCTACTATAGAAAAAAGCTATGTAGACAATAAATCAAAGATAGGACCTAATGCATACCTTCGCCCGAAATCAAAAATAGGCAAAGACTGCAAAGTAGGGGACTTCGTTGAAATAAAAAATTCGACAATAGGGGACAATACAAAAATATCGCACCTTACATATGTTGGCGACGCTGATGTGGGAAACAATGTAAACCTAGGCTGTGGTGTAGTTATTGTGAACTATGACGGAAAGAACAAACACAGAACGAAAATAAAAGACAACGCATTTATCGGGTGCAATACTAATTTAGTTTCTCCTGTTTCAGTGGGCGAAAATGCATACACAGCAGCAGGATCGACTATCACAGATGATGTACCAAACAATACATTGGCTATTGCAAGGAGCAGGCAAATAAACAAAGAGGGCTGGACAAAGCCTTAACAAGGCACAAAGACGTGCGGGAGAATATTATTTTATGGGCAGAAATGGCACAATTAAGCTATTTGATGTAGGAGCGAACACTGAACTGACCAAAGAGATTGCAAAACTTTTGGAGATTCCTCTGGGAATAAACAAAGTGGAAAAATTCAGCGACGGCGAAACTTCCGTCCAGATACTTGAAACCGTAAGAGGCTGTGATGTATTTTTACTGCAGAGCACAAATGACCCGACTAATGATCATTTAATGGAACTGCTGATTATGATTGACGCTGCAAAGAGAGCATCTGCTAGAAGAATAACAGCAGTTATTCCATATTTTGGATACGCAAGGCAGGACAGAAAAACAAGGGCGAGAGACCCGATTACTGCCAAACTGGTTGCCAATCTTCTGACATCTGCAGGAGCAGACAGAGTGCTGACAATGGATTTGCACGCGCCGCAGATACAAGGGTTTTTTGATATCCCTACAGATAATCTTTACGGAATGCCTATTTTGATAGCACACTATGTAAAAAGGCTTTTCATAGGAGATGATTTAGTGGTGGTAGGCCCTGATATTGGCTCAGTAAACAGATCCAGAAGCTTTGCCAGCACGGTAAACGCCCCTCTGGCCATAATAGAAAAAAGACGACCAAAAGCAAATCAATCAGAGGTTATGAATGTAATAGGCTCTGTTGAAGGCAAAAGAGTTCTTTTGGTAGATGATATGATAGACACAGCAGGAACAATAGTTAAAAGTGCGGAGGCACTGCTTCAGCACGGGGCACTGGAAGTGTATGCATGCTGCACACACGGAGTGCTATCTGGCGATGCTGTGGACAAGCTGAACAAATCATGCATTAAAGAACTGGTAATGACAAACACAATACTACAAACTGAAGATAAAAAGATTGACAAAATAAGAATGCTATCGGTCGCACCGATGTTTGCAGAGGCTATTGAGAGAATACACGAAGATATGCCTGTAAGCTCACTATTCACAAAGGCACCGACCAGCATAAGGCCAATAGGGGTACAGCAGTCAATAGAATTGTAAATTGAAAATTATTTTTTAGGAGGATAATATGCCATTAGTAAACACAAAGGAAATGTTAAAAGCAGCATATGAAGGCGGTTATGCAGTAGGAGCATTCAACGTAAACAACATGGAAATGGTGCAAGGCATCGTTGAAGCAGCTCAAGAACAAAAATCACCACTTATTTTGCAGGTATCTGCCGGAGCAAGAAAATATGCAGGCAGCGATTATTTGACAAATCTAGTGGACGCAGCAGTAAAAACAACTGATATTCCGATCGCATTGCATCTGGACCACGGTGCAGATTTTGAAATATGCAAGGCATGCATAGACAGCGGTTTCACATCAGTTATGATTGATGCTTCTCACCACTCATTTGAAGAGAATATTGAATTAACAAAAAAAGTTGTTGAATATGCTCATCCAAAGGGAGTGACAGTTGAGGCTGAGCTAGGTCAGCTGGCTGGCGTGGAAGACGACGTAAACGTATCTGCAGACGACGCAAGCTATACAAAGCCAGAGCAAGTAGAAGAATTCGTAAAGAGAACAGGCTGTGATTCATTGGCTATAGCTATAGGAACTAGCCACGGTGCATTCAAATTTACAGGTGAAGCAAAGCTGAGATATGATATCTTAGAAGAAGTATCAAAAAGACTTCCAGGCTTCCCAATAGTTCTGCATGGTGCATCATCTGTTGTGCCTGAATATGTAGAAGAGATAAACAAATACGGCGGAGACATGAGCGGCGCAAAAGGCGTGCCGGAAGATATGCTTAGAAAAGCAGCTGCAATGGCTGTTTGCAAAATAAACATTGACTCAGATATCAGACTTGCTGTTACAGCAGCTGTAAGACATTATCTGCATGACAATCCAAAAGACTTTGACCCAAGAAAATATCTAGGAGAAGCAAGAAAATACACAAAAGATATTGTTACACACAAAATCAAAACAGTATTGGGCTCAGACGGAAAAGCATAAACAAACATATTAAAGCAAATATAACCCGAGAATTTCAAATTCTCGGGTTATTTACTTTTTATAGATATAATATGAACTTTACATGAACTATGCAAATTCAAAAAAAATTCATACTTTCACCATAAAATCAACATATTTAAAAGTGATAATATACACGAATGAAACATCTAAGTTTCTTCATTCTTAATCTACCTCTTCCCCTCTTCTTGATAAACAAGAAGTTTGCCGAACATAGAGTTCGGCTTTTTTTTATTTTAATTTAATATACAAATAAAATCGAAGAGAATATGATTATTTCATGTTTTCCCATTCACAGCCTTTTGAAACTATATCACAGAGTTTTTCCAAATGTTCCTTGTCCACATCATCGAATCTTTCTAGAATAGGGCTGTCTATATCCAGCACAGCTGCTACTTGATTATTGTGTATTATAGGAATGACTATCTCAGATCGGCTTTGGCTGTCGCAAGCAATATGTCCGGGGAATGAATGGACATCCGCGACCAATTGAGTTTGTTTGCTTTCGAATGCACTGCCGCACACACCTCTGCCTTTGTCTATACGTATGCACGCCGCTTTGCCCTGAAATGGACCTAGAACCAGCTGACTTCCTTTAGCTATATAAAAGCCTACCCAGTTAATATTATCAATTACCTGATTAAGAAGAGCTGAAATGTTTGCAAGATTAGCTATATAGTCTTTTTCATCCTGCATCAGCATTTGGGCATATTCTAATATTTCTTCGTACATTTTGTTTTTGTCACCTGAAAGATTATCGGATATATTATACATTATGAACTCCTTGCTATGTGTGATAGATATATAATTAAAAAACAATGGTGTGAATCTGCAAAGATTAAAACATTAAGGGATATTACCGCAAAATTTACTTGCTGTAATATCCCTTTTGGAGCCGCTAATCGGATTTGAACCGATGACCCCATCCTTACCATGGATGTGCTCTACCTACTGAGCTATAGCGGCCTGTAATTGATACGCATGCTATTATATGATATAATAAATAAAAAATCAATAGTTAAATTCCGCAAGAGAAAATTGGATATTGTAGCACGAATGAGTGCGACGTACAATATGTTGATTTTAGAAAAAAATCACAAAAATTATTAGTGGATTTTATTGACATAAAATATCATATATGATACTATAAACGTGTGTAATATGAGGAAAAGTAGATTTCGCAATAAATCATATTCACGAATTTTAAAAATTAATATCTTTTTCGATTCATTTTTTTTCACCATCGGTGGGGAAAAATGGGGAACTAGGGAGACATATGTGGCAAATATGGAGACTGGTGGCATGAAAAGGGTGAATTATGGATGACATTGGGCGACCAACTAACAACTATGGAGACACGATATGATGTTTGTCGGAACAAAAGAGTATAGCGTCGATGAAAAGGGTCGTGTTGTGCTGCCTCCAAAGTATAGAGATGATTTGGCGGGCGAAATAATCATATTTAAGGATATCGTTAGTAATTGCATCAGAGTGTATCCATACGAAGAGTATGAAAAGTATATAGCAGAGCTGGACAACGAAGTTCTATCAGATAAAAATGCTGAAATACTTTTAGACAGAGCTATCAGTCGTGCAGAGTCTGTGCAGCTGGATAAACAAGGCAGAATAATGATTCCGCAGAAAATGCGTGATTCGGTAGGAATAGACAAAGAAGTTCTTGTTATTGGGAAAAGAACAAGATTTGAAATATGGACACAAGAAGCATACGATGCAGAGTTCAGCGATGACAAAGAGGCAATACGTGCATACGAAGACAGGCTGAAATCCAACAAGGAAATAAAACTGCGAGGATAAGAGATGAGCCAAAACACTGTACATATACCGATAATGCTGGATGAAATAAAAAAAAGCCTTATAACTGATAAAGACGGTATTTATGTGGATGCAACACTTGGCTTTGGCGGACACTCTGAAATGATTCTTGAGAACCTATCAAAAAAGGGAAAACTGATAGGAATAGACAGGGATGCGGAGGCAATAGCAGCCTCAGTAAATAGATTGGAAAAGTACGGCGACAGTTTTCATGCGGTTCATGGAAATTACAAGGCGATTGAGGGTTACTTATCTGAACTAGGTATTGATTTGGTAGATGGAATACTTGCCGACTTAGGCGTTTCCAGCTACCAAATAGATACCCCAAACAGAGGATTTTCCTACAACAATGATGCACCTCTGGACATGAGGATGAATCAGCAGGAAAAATTAAGTGCATATGATGTGGTAAACACATATGAACAAAGTAAAATTCGGAAAATACTAAGAGTCTTCGGCGAAGAAAAATTTGCCGGACAAATAGCTGCAAAAATAATAGAAAAAAGAAAAAACAAACCAATTGAGACTACCTTTGAGCTGGTGGAGGTGATAAAAAGTGCCATACCTGCACCGGCTAGAAGGAAAGGGGGACATCCAGCAAAGAGAACATTTCAAGCAATTAGAATTCATGTAAATGACGAGCTTGACGGACTTGCAGAGACAATTGAAACGATGATAAAGCTATTAAAAAGCGGTGGGAGGCTTTGCGTTATCACATTTCATTCTCTGGAGGACAGGATAGTAAAACAAGTGATGAGGGAAATGGAAGACCCTTGTATATGCCCAAAAGACATTCCATATTGCGTGTGCGGCAAGGAAAGCTTTGGAAGGGCAGAACCAAGGAAGGGAATTATTCCATCACAAAAGGAAATTGAGGGGAATTCAAGGTCACAAAGTGCCAGACTGAGGGTTTTTGTTAAAAAATAAATAGAAGAAAATTTTATTGTGGGAGTGAATAAAATTATGAATGTAGCAAGAAGATTAGATGAAAGAGAAAATAATCAATACAGCCGCTTTGCTCGCAGACCGGATTTACACGTATTGGAAAATACACAACCTAGAACATATAACGATAGCAGAACGTACTCAACCGTTCACTATCGTTCAAATAGCAATCAATTTTTAAGTCAGCTTATCATAACTATGATTGTATTGTTTTTGTTTGTTTCATGCATTGGCTTTTTGGCAATTCAAGCTCAAATAGCATCTGTAGAAAGAGACATAAGCAGACTGAATAGAGACATCTATGAGCTGAGCACAGAAAATAATACGATGCAAAGTATAATAAATACTGCAACAAACATTGAAACTATCCGAGAAAATGCTACAATGTTAGGTATGACTAAGCCTGGAGTAGAAAATGTGGAGTACATTTCTGCATCTGATGCAAGCACTGTTTCACTATCTGCTTCCAGCCTAGAAAACTAGCAGAAGGAAGTATTTATGTATGGCAAGGAAAAATAAAGAGGCTCCGCTAAAAAGTGACGCCTTGATTAAAAAGCGTATTTTAGCACTTTTAACTGTATTTTCTTTGCTCGTGATTGCTCTGATCGCAAGAGCAGGATATTGGCAGATTTATAAATCTGACTGGCTAAAGGAGATGGCTCAGGATCAATGGTCCAGAGAGATAAATATATTTGCCGAAAGAGGGCAGATATTAGACAAGAACGGCTATCCATTGGCTATATCAGTGCGATGCTATACTGTGGTTTTGCATCCTAGTATAATAGACACACAATCTAAAAAATACGACAGTGAAGATTATATAAATAGTTTTTCAAACGATTTAGCACAAATACTAGAAATTACACCTGAGGATGTTAAGAAGGTTATTGCCAAAGAACAGTCTCAGGTGATTTTAAAGCGTAATGTAACGGATACACAAGCCGATGCAATACGCTCATTAGTGTATCAGTATAGCGTTAATGAAAACGGAGAAATAAAGGACAAGACAAAAGCATACAGCGGAATAACAATAGTAGAGGATATAAGGCGTGAATATCCTATGGGCTCTTTCCTTACACAGGTTTTAGGATTTACATCTGTAGACGGAATCGGACTTGAGGGAATAGAAAGCAGATTTGATAAATACCTAAAGGGCGTGAACGGCAAGCTAGTGGTAGAAACCGATCGTGAAGGCGTGAAGATATCCGGTGCATATGAGGAAAGAACTGAACCAATAGACGGAAATATGCTTCAGCTGACTATTGATATCACATTGCAGTCATTTGCAGAGAGTGCACTAGACATGTGTGTACTGGAGCAAGACCCACAAAGCGCAACCATTATTGTTATGGATCCCAAGACAGGGGCTATACTTGCGATGGCAACAAAGCCGGACTATGACAACAATGAACCACCCAGAGACAATCTGACACTGCTGAGAGAGCTTACAGAGAACAAGGCAGTGACATATGCATATGAGCCAGGGTCACTATTCAGCGTCATTACAGCGGCAGCTGCCATCAACAGCGGCGATGCAGACAGAAACGAAGACTACAACTGCGAAGGATTTAAAACAATAAACAATCAAAAAATAAATTGTCTATCCAGCGAGCCCCATGGACATCAGGATTTATCTGAAGTTATTCAAAATACATGTGGTTCAGCCTTTATGGACATGGCGATGTCTATGGGGCAGGAAACATTCTATAATTATATATATGACTTTGGCTTTGGCGTGAGATCAGGAATAAAACTATACAGCGAGTCCTCAGGGGCTGTTACAGCAGAAAAATACGTTAAAGATGTTGATTTAGCACGCATAAGCTATGGTCAGGCCATCACAGCTACGCCATTGCAGATAGTAACTGCTTTTTCTGCCATTGCAAACGGCGGAGATTTGATGCAGCCATATATAGCAGATAAGATAATTTCACCCGAAGGTGAAGTGCTGGAACAATATCAAAGCAAAGTAAGAAAAGAAGTGATTTCTGATTATACATCCAGTGTGATGCTGCAGATACTATATGACAGTGTAGAAAATGGAAATGGATTAAAATGCAGAATACAGGGCTATGAAATAGGCGGAATATCCGGTGTGGCACAAAAATATGATGACCAAGGACAAGTGCTGCATGATGAATATATAGCATCTTTTGCGGCTGTAGCCCCTATTAACAATCCACAGCTTGTAGTTTTGCTGATGGTTGAGAGCCCCAAAGGCTCAAACTATGGCTCAAAGGCTGCAGCACCATATGTTAGAAATTTTTTCGAAGAAGCCCTTTCTTATTTGAATGTTTTGCCAAACAGCCAGTATGTAAGTACACAGGACAAATACGAGGTACCAGATTTAATGAATATGACACTAACTGAGGCGAAATCGGAACTGGCACAAAAAGGTTTTGGTTGCATTAGTGAAGGCTTTGATGGTAAAATAGTATCGCAAATTCCAGGTGCAGGTGCTATGCTTGAGAACGGGTCAAATGTTATCGTGCAGTTAGCTGCAGTATCAGATGACGGCATCAGCTATTTAGTTGAAGTTCCGGATTTATTCGGGCTTACACCTACGGAGGCATTGGATCTGCTGAATGAAAACAACCTGACAATGCGAATTGTCAGCAGCGGTAACGTTGTGATGGAGCAAAGCCCAGCAAGCGGCACAGAGGTTTTCAGAGGCACGCAGGTGGCATTGGGATTTGAATATTTTGATAGTGAGGAAGACGGAGAAGAAAACTAAAAGTTTTTGCTTCGGAGGTATAGAATGATGTTGCTGAGCAAGATAGCGGATAGTATTAAATGTGAAAAGAGAAATTTTGTAGATGCTGAAATTACAGGCATTGAAATAGATTCTAGAAAAGTAGAGAAGGGCAATATTTATATCTGCATCAGCGGCTTTAAGGTAGACGGACATATCTTTGCATCACAGGCAGTAGAGAGCGGTGCGGCAGCCATAATATCGGAAAGAGAACTTGAAGATATAGACGTTCCTCAGATAATTGTGGAAAACAGCAGAAATGCCTTTGCTATATGCGCAGCTACTTGGTTTGGAAACCCTGCAGACGATTTAAAGATAATCGGAATAACCGGAACAAACGGAAAAACTACCACATCACATATGCTTAAAACTATTTTAGAAGCAAACGGCATAAAATCAGCTGCCATAGGCACTATAGGAACATATATTAATGACGAAGTATAC
This sequence comes from Eubacteriales bacterium, assembly GCA_040883315.1. Lineage (GTDB taxonomy): Bacteria > Bacillota > Clostridia > Christensenellales > UMGS416 > JAFGUF01. The sequence continues at coordinate 64,947 of JBFLKU010000012.1, read as the reverse complement.
TCACAGAAGCTGACCACTCCAGACCCGATGGAGCTGCAGGAAATTTTTGCATTGGCAAGAGACAAGGGCTGCGAAGTAGTAATCATGGAAGTTTCAGCCCATGCACTGGAACTGAATAAAGTAGACGGAGTCACTTTTTTTGCATCAGCATTCACCAATCTTACTCAAGACCATTTGGATGATTTTGAGCACATGGACAACTATAAAAATGCAAAGAAAAAGCTATTCACAGAAATAAGCCAAAGAGCAGTAATAAATATGGATGATGCTGCAGGCGAGCAGATGGCGGCTGACTTTGCGAGTCAATTGATAACATACAGCACTAAAGACGAAAAATGCAGCTTTTTCGGAAAAGACATTGAGCTTTCAGAAGAAGGATTTTCATATAATATGGTTGCAGGTGGCAAAACATGTAAAATTGAGATTGGTATTCCTGGTCTATTCAATGTATACAATTCATTAGCAGCAGCAGCTTTAGCAAACCTTTTAGGGCTGTCTATCGAGCAGGTACAGTCAGCTGCAGCAAAAATAAAAAATGTAGACGGAAGAATGGAAAAAGTAGAAGTGGATGCAAATTTTCATGTTTTTGTAGACTATGCTCATTCATCCGACAGCTTGGAGAATCTTTTAGTCAATGTTAATAAATTCTGTGAAGGCAGAGTGATCTGCGTATTCGGATGCGGTGGAGACAGAGATACGCTGAAAAGACCGATAATGGGCAGAATATCCGGCGAGAATGCAGATTTTTCTATAGTGACATCCGACAATCCAAGAACAGAAGTACCAGATGCTATAATAGACATGATAGAAGTCGGAATTAAGGAAGCTACGGACAAATATATTAGAATAACAGATAGAAAGCAAGCGATTCATAAAGCTTTGGACATGGCAAAGGATAAAGACATTGTAGTGATAGCAGGAAAAGGACACGAAACATATCAGGATGTTATGGGCGTGAAGTATCACTTTGATGATAGAGAAATAGTAAGAGAATATATGAATAGGCGAGGATAAAAAATGCAGTCTTTTTTTGCACCACTATTGGTTGCTTTTGCGGTATCATTGGCGTTTGGGCCAGTGTTTATTCCATTATTACAGAAGCTGAAATTTGGACAAATAATAAGAGATGATGGCCCACAGGCACATCTATCAAAGCAAGGAACGCCAACAATGGGCGGTCTTTTGATAATACTTGCTGTTATGGCATCTGCTGCGGTTTTTATCAAGGAATTTGACACTAAAGTTTTAATGGCGATTATAACATTTGTAGGTTTTGGTCTTATAGGATTTATTGATGATATATTAATAATTAAAAAAAACCATAATCGTGGATTAAGAGCATGGCAGAAGATGGCTATGCAGATAGCTATATCATCTGTTATTGCATGGCTGGCATATAAAAATATAGGAAGCGAATTGTTGATTCCTTTTACAGAGGCAAAGATTAATCTGGGGATTTGGATAATTCCTATCTTTGTATTTTTCATGGTAGGTATGAGCAATTCTGTAAACTTGACCGATGGACTGGACGGGCTGGCAGCTGGAGTTTCTTTGGTTTATTTTGCTGCATTTGCTTTGATATTTACCGTAGGATTGGCTGCAAAAGATGCAAACATGCAAATAATAACAACAGCACTGACAGGTGGGCTATTAGGATTTATATTCTTTAATAGATATCCAGCAAGGATTTTCATGGGTGATACAGGCTCTTTGGCACTAGGTGGAATGGTGGCATATGTTGCTATTGCATCTGAAACCCTGATTTGGCTGCCTGTGATGGGAATAATGTTTGTATTGTCATCAATTTCTGTGATGATACAGGTATTCGTATATAAACGTACTAAAAAAAGAGTGTTTAAAATGGCACCTCTTCATCATCATTTCGAGCATTTAGGATATCATGAAATTTCAATTACAGTTACATATGTAATCATAACTATAATTGTATGCATACTGGGCTTATTAGCTTTTTAAGGTATTATTATGTATAAAAGAAACAATGTATTGATAGTGGGCGTGGCAAGGAGCGGCATAGGCGCTGCAAATCTTCTGCATAGTCTTGGTGCCAAGGTGACAATTAACGACATAAAGACAGAAAGTGACCTCTCTGACCAGCTGCAGCTTTTGGACAAAGGTGTTAATTTGACGCTCGGATGCAAAGCCGACGGACTGGTAGCAGGCAAAGACCTGATTGTAGTTAGCCCGGGAATACCAACTAGTCTTTCGTTTTTCGAAGTGGCAAAAAAGCGAAGAGTGCCGGTGATTGGAGAAGTGGAGCTAGCATATAGTGTATGCCCTGCAAGGGTAGCCGCAATAACCGGAACAAACGGAAAAACAACTACAACAGCACTTTTAGGAGCGATATTTAAAAAGCAAAGCGAAAATTCATTTATTGTGGGCAATATAGGATTTGCATTTTCTAGCAAAGTATTGGAAATGAAAGAAGACAGCAATGTAGCACTTGAAGTAAGCTCATTCCAGATGGAGACTATAAAGAAGTTCAGACCGAAAGTCTCTGCGATATTAAACATAACAGAAGACCATATTGCACGACATGGCAGCATGGATGAATATATTAGATGTAAAAAAAGAATATTCGAGAACCAAAAAGATGGTGATGTGCTTGTTTTGAACTATGATGACCAAACTACACGCAAAATGGCAGATGAAGCAAAGTGCAAAGTAGTATTTTTCAGCAAAGGTGATATAGATTTTGATGGAGCTTGTGTAGCTGATAATAAAATAATTATTAAAGACGACGGAAAAATAATTGAGATATGTGATAAAGAAAACGTTTCACTTCCCGGTGTACATAATTTGGAAAACGTGCTGGCAGCGGTAGCCATAGCGCACTTTTATGGGATAGGCGAAGATGCCATTTCATATGCTGTGCAGAATTTCAAATCTGTGGAGCATAGGCTGGAATTTGTACTTGAGCATACTGGAATACGATATATAAACGATTCAAAGGGCACCAATACAGATGCGTCCGTATGGGCTGTGAAGGCAATGGACAGACCTACTATAATAATACTAGGCGGATATGAAAAGGGTGCAGAATTCGACGGATTGATAGAAAGCTTCAGCGAATTAATAAAAGGTGCTGTAGTTATCGGACAAACCAAGGAAAAGATTATAGCTGCGATGAAAAAAGCTGGCTTTAAAAATTATAAAGAAAGCAATACTTTTGAAGATGCTGTATATACAGCACTTGAAATGGCTAGTGAAGGATATAACATTTTGCTCTCACCCGCCTGTGCCAGCTTTGATATGTTCAAAGACTTTGAACAAAGAGGCAGAAGATTTAAAGAGATAGCAAGAGAAATTCAGGAGAAGGATAATGAATAATAGTCCACATCAATATAGGCCTGATTATATAATTGCAGTTATAGTGATTGCGCTGGCTTTGTTTGGAATTATAATGGTTTTTTCAGCCACATACTATTCCGAGCAGGCATCTGGCAACACAGGAGAAGAATTCTTCTTTAGTCAGGTAATTGGCGTAGTTTTAGGCATTATTGTGATGTTTGGACTTTCATATATTGATTATCATATTTTCTCCAATTTATTTATAGTTTTCGGACTGACAATTGCATCAATTATTTTCTTAATAGTTGTATTTTTTACAGGAGCTATAAATGGTGCACACAGATGGATAGATCTAAAGCTATTTTTATTTCAGCCTGCAGAGGTGGCGAGATTTGCTATACTGATACTGACTGCTAGAACATTATCTAATAGAACAAATTTAGAGATAGCAAGATCGTGGCGAATAAAGGAGATATTCTCTGGTCTGCTTCCATACTTTGTTATCGTTTTTGTAATTGTTGCACTAATTGTTTTTGAGCCAAGCCTTTCAATGGCGCTTATGCTTTTTGCAGCTATACTATCCATGTTTATAGTGGCGGGTATGAAATGGAGAGTGTTTTTCTCCCTTGCAGGGCTGGCTGCTGCCGCATCTGCAATTGCTGTGTTCTCTGCTGACTGGCGAAGACAGAGAATGCTGATATTCTTGAAACCTTGGCTGGATGCCAACGATACCGGATATCAACTGACACAATCCTTGTATGCACTAGGCTCCGGTGGGCTATTTGGTGTAGGGCTTGGACACTCAAAGCAAAAATTATTATACTTGACATATGGCAACTCAGACTTTATATTGTCTATTATTGGTGAAGAATTGGGATTTATTGGTGTTACATTGCTTTTGATAGCATTTATTGTCCTGATTGTTCGCTGCTTTGTGACTGCAATAAACTGCAAAGATTTGTTCGGCACAATACTAGCTGTTGGTATAGCCTCAACTATTGCTATTCAAACAATAATGAATGTAGCTGTAGCAACATGCTCTATGCCGCCTACGGGCGTACCACTGCCGTTTATTAGCTCTGGTAATACTTCGTTGATTATTTTCATGGCAGAGATAGGAATACTGCTGAATATTTCCAGACAAACGAGGGCAACTGTAGCATAGTATTATTTTAAGGAGAAACTGTGGCAAAACATTCGAAAAAAAATAATATAATAAGCTATGATGAAGCTAAGCATAAAAAAGAACTAGAAAGAGAAGAATTGCTTAGACGTGCTGCTAAACATTCAAAAGAAGAAGACTTTGATGAATTTGAAGACTATGATAGCGGCTATGATAACGATGCCCCAAAAGAAGCATTTGATAGAAATTCAAGAGTAAACAGAGGCAGAGCAGACAGATTAAGAAGATCGCGCAGAGATTTTATTAACGATTCAGAAGACGAATTTAATAAAAAAGAAAGTGCAGATGAATATCCATCAAGATTTAAAATAAATACATATGATGAATACGATGAAGCAAAAGAATCTGATTATGATGAATTTGACGAGTATGAAGACTATGAGGAATATGACGAAGGAGCAACTGATAAACCTTTTGACAGGAGATCAAGCGGAAAATATTCAAGGCAGTCGGATCCGCTTCCTAGAAATTTGGTCAATTTCATTATAATTGCTGCGATGAGCATTTTTTTAATTGGTTTTACTGTTTTCGTTTTTAGTCAATATGTTGTAGAAACTATAACTATTATAGGCAACGATACGATTAAATATCATGAAATCACTACACTGTGCGGTATTGAATACAAGGAAAGCATGTTTAAGGTGAAAAAGGAAGACATTGTCGAAACTTTTGAGAGACAAAAGCCCATGATAGAAGTGGTGGAAATAAAGAAAATATGGCCGAATACTTTGGAGATATATGTTCGTGAAAGACCGCCCATTTGCTATATTGTTCTGAAAGGATCTCAAAAATGTGCTCTAATAGGAGAGGATAATATTTGCCTCGCAATAGAAGACAGCTATTTGAACGGAGATTTGCCTAGAATATATGGAATTGATATAGGAAATGCCGAAATAGGCAAGGAACTGGATGACTCTGAAATAAGAAAGCTAGAAGTACTGCAGATGATGATTAGCTCTATGATAGAAACGAACTGCATCTCAGAGCTTGAAAGCATAAATATAAATAATACAACCAATATAACCATGGAAAGCACGTCCGGCACAAGATTTAAAATAGGCGATACTAGCAATATGACCAATAAATTCAAGGTAGTAAAGATTGCGATACAAAGGCTTATTATGGAAAATGATACAGATTGTACTGTGATAGTGCCTGGTGATGATACATTCTACAAAGAATAAAGCATATTTATGGAAAAAAATATCATTTTCTTAAACGAATTTGACGTTTTTTTTAAGAAAATATGTTTTTTTTATTTATTTTTAATGAATTATTTGATATTATATAGAAAGCATTATGCCAAAGTGGTATTTTAGTGGATAGCTCACTCAGGAGGAAAACGTGATTTTTGACAGAACAACTGCAGTAATGGATTTTGGTACTTCCAAGATTTCTACATTGATTGGAAAGAATACAAACTATGGCGTAGAATACTATGGTCTTGGTGTTTGTGAATATGCAGGGTTCAGGAATGGCGTTTGGCTTTCGCCGGAAGATCTGGAAGAGAGCATTTATCTTTCTAAAAAAGATGCAGAAAATCAAAACGGCAAAAAGATAAAGCAGGTGAACGTAGTAATCCCCGGAGAATGGTGCTTGACATGCTTTGTAAAAGCAGAGGTTTTGACAGATGATTTAGGCGGCAGAATCAGCCAATTAGATATTGAAAACTTGATTAATGCAGGTATGTCGCAGGTCAGCTGGCCGGAAGAATATACTGTTATTAATTCTCAACCTGTGTTATACTTACTTGATGGAATGAACAGGCGAGTCTCACCAATTGGGCAGTTTGCCAGAGTGGTGGAAGCCTATATTTCATACACTGCCGTAGACACTGTTTTCATGCAGGATATTGCAGATATATTGGATAGATTAGGTATCGGTGTTGATAGATTTATACCTGTAACCGCATCATACTCACAATATATTAATAATCATTCAAGCAAAAAATCAAATATTATTATTGATACGGGCTACTACAGCACCGATATAATAATATGCGAAGATGAAAAAGTGATTGCACACAGAAATGTGCCTGTAGGCGGATTTCATATTACATCGGATCTAATGGTGTTTTTGGAAAAAGACATATATACTGCTGAGCTGATAAAAAGAAATGTAGCAGTCGGCATGGACTCGCTAGGGCTAAATAAGATTATGCTGGACGGCGAGAACGGAAAAGTGCAGTTTCCTGTGGATAAAGCTCAGACTGTCGTAATGAACAGGCTGAACGAGATAATATCCACTGTAAAAGGAGATGCCAACAGAGTGGGTGTTGAAATAAACAACCGCTGCGGTGTCTATATTACAGGAGGCGGAATATCCAGGATGCAGGGGGCACGAGGCATGTGCAGCAAGATGCTAGGCGAGAATATAAATATATTGAAGCCAGTAAGACCTATACAAGCGAACGTTCAATACACTTCTTTATGTGTATCAATGGACTATGTACTAAATGAGGACAATGAGGAAATATCCCTCAAAAAAATAAATAAACGAAACTGATAAATACTTTTGTATTTCAATAGGAGGTAACATAAGTGCTAGAGTTTGATGTTGATGTAGCACAATTTGCACAGATTAAAGTTTTTGGCATTGGCGGAGCTGGAAATAACGCTTTGAACAGAATGATCGAAGCAGGGCTAAAAGGCGTGGAGTTTATCGCAGTAAATACAGATAAACAAGCTCTTTTAATGTCTAAAGCCAACCAAAAGATTCAAATTGGTGATAAAGTGACCAGAGGACTGGGAGCAGGTGCAAATCCCGATGCTGGCAAAAGAGCAGCAGAGGAAAGCAGAGAAGAATTATCTCAGCATTTAAAAGGTGCTGATTTGGTATTTATAGCTGCAGGTATGGGCGGCGGCACAGGAACAGGTGCTGCACCGGTTGTGGCAGAGATAGCAAAGGAAATGGGCATTTTAACAATAGCTGTTGTTACCAAGCCGTTTGCTTTTGAAGGAAAACCAAGGCAAAACAACGCCGAAAGAGGCGCAAAAGAGCTGGAACAGTTTGTAGATACATTGGTTGTTATTCCAAATGACAGACTTTTGAAGGTGGTTGGCAAGGGCACATCTTTGATGGATGCATTCAAAGTATGTGATGATGTACTTCGCCAAGGTATACAAGGCATATCAGACTTGATATCACAGCCTTCATTAATAAACCTAGACTTTGCTGATGTTGAAGTAATTATGCGCTCCAAGGGCATAGCACACATGGGCATAGGACTGGCATCAGGCGAAAACAGAGCATTGGAAGCAGCACGTCAGGCTATTTCAAGCCCATTGCTGGAGACTTCAATTGACGGGGCTAAATCCGTTCTAATTAATGTTTCAGGTGATGCATCACTTGGATTGATGGAAATAGAAGAAGCGGCATCGCTGATTTCGCAGGCTGCTGATGCAGATGCAAATATTATATTTGGTGCTGGCATTGACGAAGACTTGGAAGATCAAGCAAGAATTACTGTTATTGCAACAGGCTTCACAAAGGCCAGCCAGCAGGCACGAGGCAGACAGCTATCCCCAACTAGGGATGAAGCATCTCGCGGCGAACAATCATTTGCAGCTCAAAACTTTGGAAATAGAATAAACAGACCGTCATATTTCGGCGAAGACGCATCTGCTAGGGATAGAAACCCTTCATACGAGGAGGAGTACAACCCGCCAAGCTACTCACCAAACAAAAATACTATTGATGAGGATGACCTGGATGTACCGCCATTCCTGCGTAGAAAAAGATAGAAATTATAAAGGTCGCTGGGATTTGCCAGTGGCCTTTTCAAGTGCTATAATTATGAAATAAGCGAGAACGGATTTGGCAATATCAAAAGGAATAAATGGTATTACAGCTACAGAAAGTGTCTTGATTACAGTGTAGTCAACGTCCATGTAGAAATTTAGCAAAAAGTACATGTATGTAGCACCTAGTATATATACAACCAGCAAAGATGCTATAATTCCTACAATGTATGCTAATAATTTGCTTTTTATTTTTTTGGATGAGTATATGCTGGATAGGATGAAGGCACCAGCTACAAATCCAAGAAGAAAACCAAAGCTAGGCTGGAAAACGTAGCCGAATCCGCCGCCTTTGGAAAACACAGGTAAACCAGCAAGCCCTAATATGAGATAGGCAACAACGGTAAGCGCAGCAAGCTTTTTTTCTAGCAGACATGATAAAATAAAAATAATAGCAATTTGTAAAGATAGATTAATGGTAGTGAGCTGAATGCTGAACATGCCCGTTACGCATAATAGTGCTAGAAAAATGCCAGAATACGCCAAGTTTTTACTTGTGAATGTTTTAGACATAAATTACCTCGCTTTTAATTAGTTTAAAACATAATATAATTATAATCCTATGTTGTCAAATGAAATATAATCACAAAATATGAGGTATTAAGATGGATAAAACATTAATGTTAATAGATGGCAATTCCCTGATGTACAGGGCATTCTATTCTATGTCACCTTCTCCAAATGACAAGGGAATATATACGAATGCTGTATATGGATTTCTGAATATGTTTTTGAAAGCTCTGGATGACTTTACTCCATCTCATATTATTGTGGCTTTTGATATGCATGAAAAAACATTTCGCAATGATTTATATGAAGACTACAAAGCCAATAGAAGCGCAACACCAGATGAGCTGCGTCCGCAGTTTGATTTAATTAAAGATGTATTAAAGTCAATGGAAGTGAAGATAGTGGAGATGCCTACATACGAGGCAGACGACATTTTGGGCACACTATCAAAAAGAGCTGCAAAACAGGGATATAAATCAATGATTGTAACTGGAGACCGGGACATTCTGCAGCTGATTGATGACAATATAAATGTTTATATGACTGTAAAGGGCATAAGCGAAGTACAGATATTCGATAAAGAAAAGCTGAATGAAAAATATTCTCTTAAGCCTAGCCAGATTATAGATATGAAGGGGCTGATGGGCGACAGCAGCGATAATATCCCCGGTGTAAAAGGCGTGGGAGAAAAGACAGCACTAAAGCTATTGGAAGACTATTCTACACTGGAAGGTGTATATGAAAACATCGAGAACATAAAAGGAAAGCTGAAAGAGAAGCTGGAAAACGATAAAGAAATGGCTTATGTTTCAAAAGTGCTTGCAACTATCAAAACAGATGTAGAAATAAACGTGGATATAGAAAAATGCACGCTAAAAAACCTTGAAGATACAAATGTTATAAATAAACTTGAGGAGCTAAGATTTGGCTCAATGATTAAAAAGATAAGAAAGTCCACAGGAACAGATGGACAAACTGAATCTTTAGTGAATGAGATTATTACTGTACAGGAAAAAAGCCAGTGTGACGAGATAGCTGCAAAGCTGATGAACGCAGAAGCTGTATCATTATATAGAGATAAAGACTACTTCTACATTTCCGGCAATAAAAATGAATATAGATTTTCCATGATGATAGATTTGCTAGGCAATGGATTCGAGATGGAAAACCTGATGGAAATCTTAAAAGATGCTATAAACGACTCCAATGAGATAATAGTATTTAATTTAAAGGAATATATAGAGTTTTTCGAGTCGGCTGGCATAAAATACGAAGGAAAAGTATTTGATACATATCTAGGTGCATATATTCTTAGCAATAATATAAGCCGAGGCTACGACTACCTGATAGAAAGCCAGCTGTTTATTGATAAGAACAATTCGCCTGCTTTCAATATGTTTGCTCTTGCAAAAAAACAAAAAAGGCTGATTGCTTCGAGAAATTTATCTCAGCTCTATGATGAAGTGGAGCTTCCGCTGACTAAGGTGCTGTATGATATTGAAAAGTGTGGATTTAGGGTAGACATAAATGTTCTTAAGGAAATGGGCAGAGAGCTCGACAGCCAAATAGAGAAAACAAAACAAGAAATATTCAAACTAGCAGGAGTGGAGTTCAATATAAACTCACCCAAACAGCTTGGAGAAGTATTATTTGAAAAGATGGGCTTGGATGTAATTAAGAAAACAAAGACTGGATATTCTACTGATTCATATGTGCTTGAAAAGCTATATGAAAGCCATGAAATAATTCCTATAATAATTGAATACCGTCAGGTTGCAAAGCTAAAGAGCACATATATAGATGGTATGATTCCGATTGTGAATAAGACTACTGGCAAGCTGCACACCAAGCTGCACCAAGCAGGGGCTGTGACCGGCAGACTTTCCTCATCAGATCCCAATCTGCAGAATATACCTATACGCTCGGAACAGGGCAGGGCTATCAGAAAGGCGTTCTTGCCAAATTCAGATGAATATATTCTGGTTTGTGCAGACTATTCACAAATAGAGCTTCGTGTGCTGGCACATATTGCAAAAGAGCAGAACATGATACAAGCATTCAAAAACAAAGTAGATATTCATGCAAATACTGCTGCACAGGTTTATCATGTGGATTTAGCGGACGTGACAAAAAGCATGAGATCCTCAGCAAAGGCAGTAAATTTTGGAATCGTATACGGCATCAGCGACTTTGGGCTAGCCAGACAGTTGGATATTCCCACAAGCCAAGCTGGGGAATTTATAAAAAAATATTTGGAAGCATTCCCTGGCATAAAAGAATACATGGACAAAACAATAGAATTCGGCAGAGAAACCGGATATGTTGAAACACTCTACAACAGGCGTGTATATCTTCCGGATTTGAAGGCTACCAACTACACGAGGCGGCAGGCAGCAGAGCGCATAGCCATGAACGCACCTATACAAGGCAGTGCAGCTGATATAATAAAGCTGGCAATGATTGCTGTTCATGATAAATTGAAAAAAGAAAACATGCAGTCCAATATGATATTACAGGTTCACGATGAACTTATAATAGACACACACAAGAGCGAAATAGACAAGGTGAAGAAAATACTAAAGAAAGAGATGGAGAGCGTTTTTGAGCTGGATTGTCCATTAGTTGTGGACATTTCGGAAGGAAAGAACTGGTATGAAGCGAAATAAAATATATATAATTGGTTTAACAGGCGGTATAGCCACAGGAAAGAGCACAGTAACCAAAGTGCTGAAACAGGCTGGAATGATGGTAATAGATGCAGATTTAGTGTCTAGAGAGATTCTGGAGCCATATAAAGAAGGCTGGTATGAAGTAGTAGGATATTTTGGCAATGACTATGTGCGAGACGATTTTACAATAGACAGAAAGATGCTGGCAGACAGAGTATTTAGCAATGAAGAAGACCTTATTAAGCTAAACGGACTGATGCATCCAATAATAATAAATAAAATAAAAGAAAAAGTACTGGAATATGAAAAAGCTGGCGTCAAGCTAGTGTTTATTGATGCTCCGCTGCTTTTTGAAACAGGAATAGATGAGGACTGTGACCAAGTGTGGCTTTTGGTCTGCGGAGTAGACGAGCAGATACGAAGAGTGATGCAAAGAGACGGGCTTTCATATGAACAAGCTGCAAAAATCATTAATAACCAAATGAGCGACGCAGAAAAGAGAGTGAAAGCCAATAGAGTGATAGACACAAGTGATAGCCTTGAAAACACAATAAGGCACATAAAGGTGCTTTTGGAGGAAATAGTTGATGAAATCAAATAGAATTAGAATATATATATTAGTTTTAATTTTGATGTTTATATTTACAGGATGCGCACCAACTAGCAGACTGAAAGTAGTGGAGCCCACTCCTACACCACCCGCAGTAGTGGAAGACTGGCTGGGGGCTAGCACAACAATGAAAGTGCCGGTGCCATCGACAATAGAAAGCACAAATCCATATTTTGTGCAAAAAAAAGACACATTGAGTCTGTATAATTTGATATATGAGCCGCTGATAGAGATGGATGACTCCAACAAGCCGCAGCCATGTCTAGCAAAATCATGGAGATCTGATGAAGAAGGTACAACGTGGACTTTTATAATAAGAGATGGAGTGTACTGGCAAAACACCGGCAGAGAGATAAATGCACAGGACGTTGTATTTACTTTGGATTTAATGAATCAAATAAAAGAAGTTTCTATACACTGCAGAGTGATGGGATACATAAAAAGCTGGGAGAGAATAGACGACAGAACACTGGAAATAAGAACCTATATGCCTTTCTATGGGCTATTAATGGGGATGGATTTTCCTATTCTCCCATATGATGCAGGCTTTACTGCTGGCGAAGTGCAGCCATCTGTCCCTGTGGGCACAGGCCCTTTCTATGCATCCGATTTTAGACCAGGAGTAAGAATAGAACTGATGTCAAACGAGAACTGGTGGAAAACACTGCCGGAGATAAAAACCGTGATTGGTGAGATATATGACAACTCAGATTTGGCACTTTCTGCAATGTCTCTTGGGCAAATAGATGCTATTGCAACGGATGATACATCAGTTACGCAGATAAGAGAAGGCGGAGGCATAAACGCATTTGAATACAATACAAACTATTATGAATTTTTGATGCCAAACATCGCTGGCAATATTCTGCTGCGTGACAAAAAGGTGCGTCAGGCTATTGCACTTGGCATAAACAGACAGGAGATAATATCCAATGTTTATGTAAACCACGCAGTAATCACAGAGTCGCCTATTCAGCCGTCATCATGGCTATATGAAGGAACTGTTACTGGATACGAGCAAGATATTGAAGAGGCAAAGAGACTTTTGGTTTTGGCAGGATGGAAAAAAGAAAACGAAGATGATTTATACTTCAATATATCCCCAGATGGTGTATATACAGACTTTACTCTGGATTTGCTGACAAATAGCAGTGAATACAATTCACTAAGATATGAATCGGCCGTTATAATCCAAAAGCAGCTGGCTGAGATAGGAATTAAAATAAATATCAGAACAGCAGAGTGGGATTTATTTCCCACAAGAATAAAGGAAGGATACTATGACCTTCTTTTGGCAGGATTTTATGTTGATGAGCTGCCTGACTATAGAAAGATGTTTAAGACTGAAGGAGTCAGAAATCTGTCCGGCTATTCATCTGAAGTGATGGATGAGCTGCTGGAAAACATAATGGAACAGTCCACAGAGGCTGAACTAAAAACTGCCATCGGACAGCTGCAAAACCTGCTAGTAGAAGACGTGCCTGTAATAAGTCTGTTTTTCAGAACTAATACTTTGCTGACGAGAGGCGGAATAGTAAATGTTAGCGATGTGAAAGATGACAATGCATACAACACAATAAATGAATGGGATGTTATTGACTAAGACTCTTATTCTAATTTATTTTTGTTGCAAAGTGTTGTTTAATTAACCGAATAAGTGGTATATAAAAGATATACATTTTATGTATAGTTGGCGTTAAAGAAGCGACTGATACAAAGGAGGATATCATGAGGATAAACATAACAGGTAAGCACATGGATGTGACACAACCTATTAAAGACCTTATTGAAAAGAAAATGCAGAAACTAGACAAGTTTTTTGATGACGACACAGAGGTAAAGGTTGTACTGTCTGTGGAAAAAGACAGAAATATAATGGAAGCTACAATACATTACTCTGGAATAATTATCAGGTCGGAAGACTACACCAGAGATATGTACAAAACTGTAGACAAGGTAGTAAGAAAACTAGAAAAACAAGTTATTAGCCAAAAATCAAAGCTGGAATCCAGGCTGAAAAACGGAGCTTTTAAAGACGAAGAGAAATATGGTGATTTAGAGGCTGCTATAAAACAGGAAGTAGTGAAGAGAAAGAGCTTTCCTATTAAGCCGATGAGCTTGGACGAGGCTATTATGCAGATGAATTTGCTAGCGCACTCATTTTATGTTTTTGTAAATGACGAGACAAACAACGTGAATGTTATCTACATCAGAGTGGACGGACAAATCGGACTGCTGGAACCGGAATATAAATAAATTTATATAATGAAAGAGCTCCAATAAGGGGCTCTTTTTTGGTGCAAATTTTTTGCGGTTTTCAAAGCAAAATCAAAAAATTTAACAATTAAATTGTTTCAAAAATGATGATATCGACAAAAATTAGACAAAATTAATTTGATTACATGCAAATGAATTATCAAAAATAAAAATTAACTATAAAAAAAATAACATAACACAGTTAAAAAAAACCAATTCATGATTATTTAATAATAGCACATTAATATAGAGATAGATGTGACAACGGAAGGAAGTGAAAAAAGTGAAACTTAAAGACATAGCCGATTATAGGGAGCTTTATGAAAGTTCATCATCACAGTCAAAGTCCTATTATGTAAGCCTATGGTTTATATTAATTACATCTTTGCTGCATATGATACTTGACATGAAAATTAGTCTCGATATCACTTTGGCGTACAAGTGGGCAGTATTGGCTATATTTACCTTGATAGGGATTTTTACATTTAGTAACAAAGTAATTAGAACGATAAACATGCACCTGTTATTTGTGTTTATCACAGGTCTCTTCATTCCATATGCTTTTGTAACTAGCGGTGGGCAATATTCATTTGTGCAGTATTTCGTTATTGTATATCTGATAATGATATTTTTCATGATGGATTTAAAATATGCAGCCATATACGCTATATACAACTTTATTCAGCTGGAAGCATTATATGTATTAGAAGAGAGAAGACCCGATTTAATAATGCCTGTAAATTCTGAATGGTTTGCTTTGGAAAATGCAGTTACGATCCCTATATTGATGGTAGTTATGGTAGCATTGGTCACTATTTTGCTGGTACTGTATAAGACAGACGAGGAAAAGATAAAGGCGAGCAATGTGAAACTGAGGCGGGATGCGAACCTAAAGGAAACCATGCTGGATATAACCTATGAAGTTACTCAAAACTACAATAGAGAAAGCCTAACAAAGACAATATTAATTAGGCTTATCGAATCCATGGAGACAGCAGAGCAGGGCACAATAATGAGAATTCAAAAAAGAAAAGCTTTTTATGACTCTGCTATAGGATACGACATTGAAGCGCTGAAAGACATCGTAGTGCCTGTTCAGGAAACATATCTTTACAAAGCTACATTCGGAGAGATGGACAAAGCTGTAATTATTACAAACCTTGAAAGAATGAGGTTTGATGAAGCGGCAAGCGACGCTCTAGACATGTATTTTGAAAGATCAACACTGTGTGCACCAATCATGCTGCATGGCATTATATGGGGCGTACTAAATGTAGAAAGTGTAGAAGGAGCAGAATTTAAAAGCAGCGACATTGAGTTCATAAAGCTATTTACAAACGAAATGGAAAAGGTGCTTTCATTCTCAGAGCTGCTGGAACAAAACCAAAAGCTGCGTAATTATGATTACTTGACTGGCATAATGAACAGAATGAGATTTTCAGAAGCTGTTGAAAAGCGCATTAGCCAACTGCATAATAATCATTTCAGCTCGTTTATTACATGCGATTTGGATAATTTTAAAAATATCAATGACCAGTTTGGTCACAGCCATGGTGATGACTATCTGAAATACTTTGTATCAATAGTAAGTCAATTTTTAGACGAAGGCGACATATTCGGAAGAACGGGCGGTGACGAATTTCAAATATTTATGTATGACAAGACCCCTTCTCAAGCAAACGAAGTGATGCAGAAAATACAAAGGGAATTCGTACAAAGGCCGGTTGTTCTTCGAAGAAACAGAATTCTTCTTAGATTTAGCTATGGTATAGTGCAGTGCTACAAAGGCGACACCATTAGCGACATTTCCCTTAGATCCGATCAAATGCTTTATAGAAATAAGCAATTGAATAAATTAAATTCATTTACAAAAGAGTGGACTTTCAACATCTGATGCATTTCTTTTTCTTCATTCTTTCCTTACAGCCTGAGACATTATTTTTGTCTCAGGCTAGAATTTTGTTGACAATACAAAATAAAATTCCTATGCTATAAATATAGAGGTATAAAATGATAATAACAAATGGAAAACTAAACGATAAAGAAGATGTCAGAAAGCTCTGGGACGAGTGCTTCGATGAGGACAGCACAGAGTGGAGAGACTGGTATTTTGAGAACGTATATAAAGAAAGCAATGTGATAGGCGGCAAGGAAAACGGCGAGCTTGCTGCGATGGTGCACATGAACCCATATGATATATTTATGAGAGGCAGCAGGACTTCAGCCGTTGCAATGGCTGGTGTGGCAACTAAACAAAAATATAGAAAGCAAGGATTCGCGGATAAGCTGATAAAATATTCTCTGAAAAAGGCATATGAAATGGGCTATGATTTTAGCTTTTTATATCCCTTTAATTATGAGTTCTATGAAAAATATGGTTACTTGCTATCTTATAATAAATATAGCTACTATTATAAATATTTTAACGATACTAAAACAAAAGAGATGATAAAAACAAAACAATTTAGCGAAGAGATGTTTTCAAAGATATATTCTCGGTTTGCAGCCGAAAAAAACGGATTTGTTATAAGAGATGCTGTATATTACAAAAAGCATTTGAAAGAGCTTCTTTGTGATAGAAATGAACTACTGTGTTTTTACATTGGAAGCAAAGCAGGATATTTATCTTTAAATATAGATGAAAACAAAGCAGAAGAGCTGGTTTATGAGGGGGATATTGCAGAAGCAATAAAATCCGCGGCAGCATACTACGAAAGAGACCTGACATTTGAGAATCTTTTCGACTCAGACAATATAGTAAACACCAAAGAAAAGCATTGCATGGCACGCATCATTTCTGTAGAGAGCATATTCAGGAAAATGAAGCTTAAAGACTGTGATATAAAAATTGAAATAAATGATGATATTATAGATGAAAACAATGGCGTTTGGCATATTATATCGAGGAATGAAAAGACGGAAGTGCAAAAAGTGCAGGATATGTATGATTATAAAATTGACATTTCTCTCCTTGCACCTATTATAACAGGATTTAAACTGGAGAACGAGAAAGTTTCAGAAATTCAAAATGCACTTTTTAGCACTGTACAGCCATATATATATGAAGTGTGCTAGAGAATTAATAAAGCAAAATCATTGATTTTTGTTAAAAAAAGGAGTATATTATATATTTAAAGGCATTGAAATATGCTTTTACATAATTGATTTGGTAAAAAATAAAGTTTATATAAAGAGGACATTATGGAACATTTTAGCATTGAACCTGAGATGATTAGGATCCCTCTATTTGGGGGTTTCGAAATATCTGAGACGTTAGTTAGTGCTATTCTAGCATCATTTATAATCATTTTTTTAGCAGCTATTGTTAGAATATTTTTTATACCGAGATTTAAAACAATCCCTGGAAAGTTTCAGCTTATACTAGAAACATCTGTTGACACTGCTAATTCCTATACATCATCAAAGGTAGGAAACAAAGTAAGTACAACTTTATCTCCATATATTTTCGCCATAGCACTTTTAATTGTTGTAAATGGAATTTTCGAGCTAATAGGCATGCGTGCAGCAATGACAGACATAAACTTTACTTTAGCATTAGCATCTATTACATTTATTTTGATACAAGTGTATTCTATCAGGAAAAAAGGAATATTAAAGAGACTGAAAGCGTTTACAGAACCTAAAGCGTTTTTAACCCCCATAAATATTGTAACAAGCTTGGCTGTTCCGGTTTCGCTGTCTTGTCGGATGTTTGGAAATATCCTTGGTGGTATGATAGTAATGGAGCTTTTGTATTCAGTAGCATTTTTAAAGTGGGCTATCCCTGGCGTACTTGCAGTATATTTCACGGTTTTCCACACACTGATGCAGGCATTTATTTTCATAACTCTATCATTGGCTTTCATAAATGAAGGTCTTGAATAATAGAACAAAATAGTTAATAAAAATTAATTTACATAAAGGAGACATTTATAATGGACAATGGATTAATAGCAATTGCTGCTGGTATAGCAGTATTTACTGCTGTAGGCGCAGGCATTGGGATGGGATTTGCAACAGGCAAAATAGCGGAGGCTATATCAAGGCAACCTGAAGCATCCGGCAAAATAATGAGTGCAATGTTTATAGGATTTGGCTTGGCAGAGTCAACAGCTATTTATGGTTTCGTTATTGCTATCATGCTTTTATTGAAGGTAAAATAGCAAAATATAGGAGGAACGAACATGCCATTAGGATTGGATTTACAAACAGTATTAGCTCATATGCTAAATATAGTTGTTCTATTTCTTGTGCTTAGATTTTTGCTTTATAAACCTATTCAAAACTTTATGGAAAACAGAGCAAACAGCTACACACAAAGAGAAGAAGACGTAGCTGCTGCAGAGAAGAAAGCAAAAGAGCTGAAAGAGAAATATGAATCACAGCTAAAGAATGCACAGCAGGAATCTGAAACCATAGTATTGGATTCTAGGCGCGATGCAAACAAAAGAGCCGATGAGATAATAAAACAAGCAAGAGAACAATCCACTGAAATGGTGGAGCTTGCGAGAAAAGAGATTCAGGAAGAGCGAGCAAATGCCAAGGTTGTTATGCGTGAGGAAGTGGCTGATTTAGCAGTAGGCATAGCTAGCCGTATTTTGGAGAGAGAAGTAAATAAAGATGATAACAAGCATATCATCGATAATTTCCTGAACAAGAAAAGAATTGACTAGAGGAAGGACTAATAATGGAAGGACTATTAATTAGTGCTTTTAAGCTGGACAAAGATACCATAAAACAGCTTGAAGAAAAATTTTCTGAAAAAGTTGGAGAACAGGTCAAACTAAAATTGGTTGTTGACCCTTCTTTAATTGGCGGATTTATTGTGAGTATCAGACATCATAGATATGATTACTCAATAAAGAACAGCCTTAAAGAAATGAAAGACTATATGGTAGAAATCTAGTATATCCAAATGGCACAGAAAGGCATTAAAACATGGATATGTATATTGAATCAATAAGTGAACTTAAGAAACAAGTTAGTTCATTTGATCATAGAGTAGGTATGCGAAGAGAAGGAACCGTATTGAAATCCGGTGATGGAATCGTACAGATTTCTGGTCTGCTGGAGTGCAAATACGGTGAATTATTAGAATTTGAAAATGGTGAATACGGAATAGCTTTTAATATGGAGGAAGAATATGTGGGAGCAGTTTTGCTTTCCAGTTCTGCTGAAATATCAGAAGGCGCAAAAGTGCTGGGCAGCGAAAAGGTGGTTGAGGTGCCAGTAGGCGATGAGCTGCTAGGCAGAATAGTGAACCCTATTGGTCAGCCACTAGACAGTGAAGGCAGAATGAAGAGCAAGCATTTCCGCCCAATAGAATTTGGTGCACCCAGAATAATGGACAGACACCCAGTAGACACACCTATGGCTACCGGACTGATGGCGATAGACGCAATGATACCTATTGGCAGAGGTCAGCGTGAGCTGATAATAGGCGATAGACAAACAGGAAAAACAGCCATTGCAATAGATACGATTATTAACCAGAAGCACAATGATGTAGTATGCGTATATGTGGCTATTGGACAAAAGGCTTCATCCATTGCACAGACAATAAAAGTATTAGAAGACAATGGTGCGATGGACTACACCACAGTAGTGGTGGCTACAGCCAGTGATTCTGCACCTATGCAGTATATCGCGCCATATGCAGGCTGTGCTATTGCAGAGGACTTCATGTACAGAGGCAGAGATGTACTGATAGTATATGACGACCTTTCAAAGCATGCTGTAGCATACAGAACCATGTCACTCTTGCTTCGCAGACCGCCGGGACGTGAAGCATACCCGGGAGATGTTTTTTATCTCCATTCCAGATTATTAGAACGTGCAGCCAGATTATCAGAAGCAAAAGGCGGCGGATCGATGACCGCACTGCCGATTGTTGAAACCATGGCTGGCGACATCTCAGCATACATCCCAACAAATGTTATATCTATTACAGACGGACAGATATTTTTAGAATCTGAGCTGTTCTTTGCTGGCGTCCGTCCAGCTGTAAATGTGGGACTATCAGTTTCCCGTGTTGGTGGTGCAGCGCAAAGGAATGCGATGAAAAAGGTATCCGGCACATTAAGAATGGATTTGGCACAGTATCGTGAGATGGTAGTGTTTGCACAATTTTCATCTGAGCTTGATAAAGCGACTCAAAACCTGCTTGCACATGGCGAAAGACTGACGGAGATGCTAAAGCAGCCTCAATTTTCACCTATTCCTT
Organism: Eubacteriales bacterium; assembly: GCA_040883315.1. Taxonomy (GTDB): domain Bacteria; phylum Bacillota; class Clostridia; order Christensenellales; family UMGS416; genus JAFGUF01. The sequence goes on along the minus strand of JBFLKU010000012.1, from coordinate 44,387 downwards.
TTGAAGAGCAGGCAGTACTTTTATATATGATTAAAAAAGATGAGCTTCTAACTGTTCCTATTAAAAAAATAAGCGAATTCAAAAAAGAGTATATGGAATTTTTAAAAGTACACTATAGGGAAGTGCTAAGAAGAATACAAAAATCTGGTGAATTTACAGATGACGATAAAACTCTGCTGGATGAAGCATTAAAAACATTTATGAATACCTTTATAGCAGAGGAGACAGAAGCTTCAGATGACACGGAAAATGTTGATACGATTAATGAAAATTCAGAAAACAGTGAAGCAGAAAATAGCGAAGAGACTGAAAAACTAGAAGATAAAGAAGAGACAGAAAAGAGCGAATAGTATGAATATTACAGAGATTAAAAATCGAATTTCTTCTATACAGCAGACTCGAAAAATAACAAAAGCTATGCATTTAATCTCTACTGTGAAGATGCGTAAAGCACTTTCTAAATTGGAAAAGAACGCAACATATCTAGAAAGACTACGCATGACAATAAAGGACATATTAACCCACAGCGGAGATATTGAGCATCCTTTTATTCAGGACTGTAATGGAGCGAGAACTGCTTTTATAGTGGTTGCCGGAGATAAGGGACTGGCTGGTCCTTTTAATTATAATGTTTTGAATATGGCTATTAAGCATATGGAAAATGTAGAGGAAAGATATCTTTTTACAATTGGACACATGGCTACAAGCTTTTTCAACAGAAAAAACTACATGGTTGATATCGAGTTCCTACACACAGCACAAAATCCGGAACTTTATCATGCCAGACAAATTTCAGAGGTTTTGATTGATTTATTTGTTCAGGGGCATGTAGACAAAATAGAGATTATATATACCCACCTAATATCAACAATTTCACAAGAACCTAGAGCAATAACTATATTGCCCATAGACTTAGACTTTTTTGAGGATGTAAAAGTGGACAGTGCATTTTCCGGTACTTTCCAATATGACCCATCACCAAAAAGCGTGTTTGATATTTTAGTTCCTCAGTATTTGATAGGTGTAATATATTCCGTTCTTGTGCAGTCATATGCCAGTGAGCAATGCAGCAGAATGAGTGCTATGGACAGTGCTACGCAAAATGCAGATGATATGATAAAGGATTTAAGCTTGGTATATTCTCGTGCAAGGCAAGCAGCAGTAACAAATGAGATGCTAGAGGTGGCAAATGCCACTAATGCAGTACTTGATTTATAATAGAGAGGCAGTAAATGGATATAAAAAACGATAAAATAGGATATTTGACGCAAATAATCGGTCCCGTACTGGATGTTGCGTTCGAAGATGGTGCACCGCCTATTCACAATAAATTAATAGCGAAAGACACGGACAGAGAAGTCGCAATGGAAGTATCGCATCATCTAGGTGACGGAATAGTTCGCTGCATTTCCATGGAAGCTACAGAAGGGCTTTCCAGAGGGCTCCGAGTATATGATACAGGAGCACCGATTAGTGTGCCGGTTGGCAAAGGAACGCTGGGCAGAGCTATGGACGTGCTTGGCAGCCCAATAGACGGAAAAGGCGAAATCAAGGCAGAGGATGTGTGGAGCATACATAGAGAAGCACCAAAATTTTCTGAGCAAAAGACTGCAACTACGATTTTTGAAACTGGTATAAAGGTAATAGATCTATTGATGCCATATGCAAAGGGCGGGAAAATAGGCTTGTTCGGCGGCGCAGGAGTAGGCAAAACCATTCTCATTATGGAGATGATACATAACATCGCCACAGAGCACGGCGGGCTATCCGTATTCACCGGCGTAGGCGAAAGAAGCCGTGAAGGAAACGACATGCTCGAAGACATGACGAAATCCGGCGTACTAGAAAAAACAGCCCTTGCATTTGGACAGATGAATGAACCGCCGGGGTCTCGTATGAGAGTGGCTCTGACAGGGCTGACACTGGCTGAATATTTCCGTGACCACGAGAAACAGGATGTTCTTCTTTTTATAGATAATATTTTCAGATATGTACAAGCGGGAAGTGAAGTGTCTGCATTGCTTGGTCGTTCACCATCTGCTGTAGGATATCAGCCGACTTTGGCTAATGAAGTAGGAGACCTGCAGGAAAGAATAACATCCACGAGCCAAGGATCTATCACATCAGTTCAGGCAATATATGTGCCGGCTGACGACCTGACAGACCCTGCACCTGCATCTATTTTCACACACTTGGATGCGACCACTGTTCTATCAAGACGTGTGGTAGAAATGGGTATTTATCCAGCGGTTGACCCGCTTGGTTCATCCAGCCGTATTCTTGAGCCGCACATTGTAGGACAAGAGCATTACGACACGGCAAGACGTGTGCAGGAAATACTACAAAGACACAAGGAACTGCAGGACATAATTGCAATACTTGGCATGGACGAGCTGAGCGAAGAGGACAGACTGGTAGTATATCGCGCCAGAAAAATACAAAGATTTCTTTCACAGCCTATGTTTGCTGCTGAAGTTTTCACAAACAATCCCGGAAAATATGTAACATTAAAAGACAATATAAATTCATTTAAAGCAATTATAAACGGAGAAGTGGACAATTTGCCTGAATCAGCATTTTATATGGTGGGCAACCTAGATGATGTAAAAGAAAAGGCAGCAAGACTGAGATGAAAACCTATTTTTTAGAAATGCTTACGCCAGAGAGAGAATTTTTCTCCGGTGAAGTAGAAGAAATAATATTAGAAACCCCTGAAGGCAGAAGGGGGATACTGGCTGAACATACACCCATGATTATGGCTGTAGCAGTTGGCGAAATAAAGATTAAACAGGATGGAAAAAAGAAGTCCTGCTTTTCTGCTGAGGGATTTTTGGAAATACGCCCTGACAAGGTTGTATTGATGGCACAGGTGGTGGAGTGGCCGGAGGAAATAGACATTCGCCGTGCACAGGAAGCCAAGAGAAGATCCGAGGAAAAGCTTCGCCAGCAGCAATCATTGCAGGAATATCACAGCACCATGTCTTCACTTGCCAGAGCTATGGCACGATTGAAAATAAAAAGAAGCATGAATATAGACTAATAATATTTATTTATAAAGTATACAAACAAAAAATTGTATACTTTATTTAAAAATCATTGATATATTGACCTATTTTGTTTATAATAGATTAGATGTTTAAAAGGAGCAAAGCTAATGATTTGTATCGGAAGTGATCATGCGGCATACGAGCTGAAAAATCACCTAAAAGAATACCTTATTAATAAGGGATATGAAATAGTAGATGTTGGAGTAGATGCTCCAATTTCCGTTAATTACCCTACATATGGCGAAAAGGCTGCAAGGCTGGTAGCCAGCGGCGAATGCGAATACGGAATAGTAATATGCGGCACAGGAATAGGCATCGGAATGGCAGCATCCAGAGTGAAGGGAATACGCTGTGCAACATGTGCAAACACATACATGGCAAAGCTGGCTAGAGAGCATAACAACGCAAACATGATGGCACTAGGTGCTAGAGTGGTGGGCGTTGGGATGGCAGAGGATATGGTGGACATATTTTTGAATACAGAATTCGAAGGCGGCAGACACGCAATACGTGTTGCTATGCTTGATGAAATAGAAAACATAAAGTAGAAAGGCGAATAGAGAAAATGGGCAAATTAGTAGTAATGGATCATCCGCTAATACAGCATAAATTAACATTGATCAGAGACAAAAGAACAGGACCAAAAGAATTTAGAGAGTTAGTAGATGAGGTAGCCACATTGATGGGTTATGAAGTAACTCGTGATTTGCCTTTGACAGAAATAGATATTGAAACACCGGTTTCAAGAGCAAAATCAAAAGTGATTGCAGGCAAAAAACTGGGTATAGTGCCAGTTTTGCGTGCCGGACTAGGAATGGTAGATGGGCTTTTGAAGCTAGTACCTGCTGCAAGAGTGGGACACGTGGGACTATACAGAGACCCTGAAACTCTAAATCCTGTGGAATACTACTGCAAGCTTCCGGCAGACGTTGTGGAAAGACAGCTGATAGTGGTTGACCCAATGCTGGCAACTGGCGGCAGTGCATCTGCTGCAATAGGGTTTTTGAAAAACTACGGATGCACATCCATAAAGCTGATGTGCCTGATAGCTGCACCAGAGGGAATTGAAAGAATACAAAAAGACCACCCTGATATTGATATATTTGTAAGTGCAGTGGATGAAAAGCTGAATGATCATGGATACATTGTACCGGGTCTTGGCGATGCAGGAGACAGGCTTTTCGGAACAAAATAAATAATAATGATAAACAAAGAGGTTTATTGAAAAATTCTTTAATGCCTATAGGCAGAAAGGAACGGACACAGAGAATGTCAAACAGTGCGTTGATTAAAAAAGTAAAAGAAGCAGAGAAGCAGGCAACAGACATGCGATTAAAGGCCATGGAAGACAGCCGTGCTGAGATACGAAATGCCGAGGAAGAAACTGCAAAAGAAAAAGAGCAAAAGCTAAAAGATGCTAGAATGGCATCCAGAGAGCAGCTTAGAAAAGTGCAGGATGACGCAAAGGCAGAGTCTGCAAAGCAAAGAGAAGAAGAAATAGCTAAAAACGAAGAACTCAAAAATTCTGTTCAGTCCAAGCTGCCAGATGCTGTTAAATTTATAGTAGAAAATGCAAGGAAGGGTATGGAGTAATGGCAATAGTACCATTAAAAAAAGTAACGCTTCTTGCATTAAACAGAGAAAAGGACAAAATACTCAACGCTCTTCAAGGCTATGGTAATTTGCATATTAGCCATATAGAAGAAGATGAGGGACTATTCACATATGATTTTGGTGCAGAAAACAATAATATGGAAAAACTGCAGTCAAAACTTAGTGATGTGCAGTTAACTATAAAATCTCTTAATTCCCGAGTAAAGAGAAAAGGTGATTTTCTGGCACCAAAGCCAGAACTTACACTAAATGAAATAGATGAAATATTCAAAAATAGCGATGATGCAGAAGATACAGTTAAAAAATTTCTTGAAAACAGAAATGAAGCAATGGATGTTCGTTCCGAGCTTCTTCGCATTGAAAGCAGCATTTCACAGGTTGGCTCATGGAAAAATCTCGGCATAGATGTGGCGGATATAGAAGACACATCAACATGCAGAATAATGGTGGGTACAGTTCCTGTTTTGGAGTTTACTGAATATTCAACAACAATAGATGAAATAGAATTTGCAGAGCATGAGAAAATATATACAGACCGAGATAGTGTATATGTTCTTTTGATGCATCATAATAATGGCAATGAAGAAGTGGCAGCAGCCAATTTCAAGCATTCATTCAGCAAATATAGCTTTCCCTTTGATGAAGGCACACCAGAAGAATATATTAAAGAGCTAAAGAGCAAAAGAAAAGAGCTGGAAAAGCAGCAAAGCAAGCTGGATGATGAAGAAAAACTGCTGGCTGATAATCTTACAGCACTGGAAAAATATCATGATGCACTAAATGTTAAAATTGGCCTTTTCGAGCAAGTGAATAAATTTGGCGGTACAGAATATGTATTCCTGCTAGAGGGATGGATTGCTGCACACGAAGAAAAAAAATTCACAGAGATAATTGAAGAAACTGCAAAAGAAGGATATGAAATATCCTTTAGCGATGCAGAAAAGGATGAAGAATATCCTACGCTTTATGAAAATAATGCAATAGTTGCGCCATTTGAATTTGTAACGAATATGTTTGCAACATCAAAAACGTCGTCTGTTGACCCGAACACATCTATGGCACCATTCTTTGCACTGTTCTTTGGTATGATGCTATCTGATGCGGGCTATGGGATAATACTGGCGTTAAGTGCGGCGTTTGTATACTTCAGAACACGGAGCAGCGACGGCAAAGGAAATAGCTTGCTTGCTCTTCTCGCAATAAGCGGAGTTTCAACAATTTTCTGGGGCTTTATGTTCGGCGGATTTATGGGATTTGAAATTAAGCCAGTTCTATTTAATCCAATACAAGAGCCGATACTCACATTAGGACTAAGTCTTCTTTTGGGAATAGTGCAGATACTTTACGGCATGGTTTTACGTGCGGTAATGCTTATAAAGCAAAAAAGAACTATGGAAGCTATAAGTCAGCAGTTCACTTGGATAGCTTTGCTTGTAGGTATTGTGATACTTGCTTTCCCTCAGACATATATGTTTGTAGGAAAAACAGCACCTGAGAATATTGTGGCACTTGGCAAAATAGGAACGTATATAGCACTAACAGGCTTTGCAGGCATATTGATATTGGGCGGCTATGGACAAAAGGGAATAAAGAGAATAACCGGTGGAGTTGGGTCTTTAATGGACATAACAGGATATTTAAGCGATATCTTAAGCTATGCAAGACTTTTTGGACTAGGGTTGGCAACTGGTGTTATCGGCATGATAGTAAATCAAATGGCACAGATGGTAGCAAAAGGAGTATTTGGCTGGATTGCAGCGATTGTAATATTTGTCGGTGTTCATCTATTTAATCTGGCTATTAACTCGCTGGGAGCATACGTGCACTCCACAAGACTGCAGTATGTAGAATTTTTCGGAAAATTCTTTGTAGATGGCGGTGTACCTTTTAAAAGGTTTGAGCCAACAACAAAGTATTATAATATAAGACATAACAACTAATTTTAGGAGGAACTAACTATGAATTGGGGTATCATTTTAGGATATATCGGAGTTGCTATAGCCGGTGGACTAGCAGGCATTGGTTCTGCTATTGGCGTTTCAATAGCTGGACAGGCAGCAGCAGGCGTTATAAGCGAAGACCCAGACAAATTTGGTAAAGTACTATTGATGGAGCTATTGCCTGGTACTCAAGGAATCTACGGCTTGGTTGTAGCAATACTTATAATGATGAAGATGGGCGTATTTGGCACAGGTGTGGAAATGAACTTTGCAAACGGATTCAAGCTATTTGCAGCATCACTTCCAATTGGTCTGCTAGGACTATATTCTGGTATATACCAAGGTAAAGCAGCTGTTGCTGGTATCCATCTGATAGGTCAAAGAGGTGACCAATCCGGTCGTGCCTTGACAATGTGTGCTGCTGTTGAGCTTTATGCAGTATTTGGACTTTTGATTTCGTTGCTTGCAATATTACTTGGAGTTAATTAATTATCATGAAGGGTATAGACAATATTGTAAAAGCTATCCTTGATGATGCCAAAGCAGATGTTAAAGCTACTAAAGACCAGACTAAAACACAGATAAAACAGCTGAAAGACAAGGCAGACACCGAAGTCAAAAAGCAAACAGATGCATTGCAAAAAGAAACAGAGAAAAAATCTGTGGAATTAGTAAGGCGTGAAAAAACCATTATGGATGTTGAAATAAGACGTAACCATCTGATGGTAAAACGTGATATGGTGGATAAAGCTTTTGAAGAGGCCTTTGATGCGCTGTGCAAGCTAAGCGACAGGGACTATCATGATGTAGTTAAAAACATGATGCTTGAATCTGTGGAAACCGGAAGCGAAAAAGTGCTGGCTGGTGCAGATGCGAAAATTGACCAGAAGCTTATTGATGAAGTTAATAAAGAGCTAAAAGCAAAAGGCAAAGAGGGCAGTTTGACATTATCAAAAGATAAGGGTGATTTTACAGGTGGATTTGTGCTGATGAATAAAGGCATAGAAACTAACTGTACTTTTAAAATGCTGATAAATCAAATAAAGCCAAAGATTGAAAGTGAAGTAGCCAATATTTTATTTGGATGACATATACAAAGGTATAAAGGGGCAAAAATATGCCATGTAGCAGTATACACTATTCTGTAGCAAGAATTAAAGTGTTAGAAAAGAAAATATTAAATAACGATAAAATAGAAAGAATGCTTTCAGCGCAGGATGCAGGCAGAGCTTTTAAGGTGCTTATAGATAGTGAATATGGCGGAGTGCCGGCTGAAAACCCAAGAGACTTTGAGCAGATGATAAAAAGTGAGCTGAGGAATTCATACGAATTAATAAGTAAAATTACCCCAGATGAAGACCTGAGTGATGTTTTCATACTTAGATATGATTATCAAAACGCAAAAGCATATTTGAAGATGAGAGTGACAGGAACAGACGAAGACAATGCTGTGACTGATGCAGGAAAATATGATGCCAAAGAACTGCGGGAGATGATATTCGAGCATGACACAAAAGGGCTGCCGGAGCATTTAGCAAAAGCTATAAATGAAGCATTAAAGCAAATAAATATAGGAACAACACCCCAGAAGCTAGATACGCTGATGGACACAGCCTATATAAAATACTGTATTGACATTGCAAAAAAGAAAAAGAGTCCATTTTTGCTGGAATACGTTCAGACAAAGATTGACTTTGCAAATATTTTAATGATGCTGCGTGTAAGAAAAATGGAAGCTGACTTTGATATGTTTTCAGCTGCCTATGATGAGGGTGGTCTGATTGAATTTAAGACATTCAAAAAAGCATACAGCCAAACAGACGAAGCTGTACCGAAATTTTTCAAAAATACAAAGTATTCGCCGAAGCTGGAAAAAAAGATAGAAGAAGCGCTGCAGAAAAAGCAGACATGGATTTTCGGCAAGTACATGGAGAATACATTGACTGCTATAGTAGGCAGATATAATAAAAATATTTTTTCCGTAGAACCTGTAGTAGGATATCTGATGGAAAAAGAAAATGAAGCCAAGGTAATCAGACTGATTATGACTGGTAAACTAAACAATATGTCACAAGATACTATAAAAGAAAGGTTGCGTGATATATATGTATAAAATAGCTGTTATAGGAGACAGAGACTCTGTTCTAGGTTTCAAGGCACTGGGCGTAAGCACGCACTTTGCATATGATGCAGAACGTGCAGAAACGCTGATAAAGCGTATGGCAAGGGAGAAATATGCTGTAATATTTATTACGGAGGAACTTGCCGAGAAAACGCAGGAAATCATCGACAGATACAAATCCAGAACAATACCTGCGATAATACCTATTCCTTCAAACCAAGGAAGCACAGGTATAGGAATGAAAATGCTGAATGCAAATGTTGAAAAAGCAGTAGGCGTTAATATATTACTCAATGATGACGAAGGGAGCTCATAAATATGCCGGGCAGTATAGTAAAGGTATCAGGACCATTAATAGTTGCGGAGGGCATGGCAGACGTTAAAGTATTTGACGTGGTCAGAGTGTCTGAGCAAAGATTAATAGGTGAGGTTATTGAATTACGTGGAGACAAAGCCTCCATTCAAGTATATGAAGAAACAGCAGGACTAGGTCCTGGTGAAATAGTGGAGACAACGGGGAATCCTTTGTCTGTTGAGCTGGCTCCCGGACTCATAGAATCTATTTTTGATGGTATTCAGCGTCCACTTGAAAGAATACGTGAACAATGCGGTGACAGAATAGCAAGAGGTATTGACGTGTCATCACTTGATCATAATAAAAAATGGGACTTCAAAAGTGTTGTAAAGGTCGGCGACAAAGTATCAGGCGGCACAATTTTGGGAACAGTTCAAGAAACCAGCGTTGTAGAACACAGAGTTATGGTTCCACCGGATGTATCTGGCGAAGTAACATGGATACACAACGGCGAGGCCACAATTGTGGAGCCGATATGCAAACTTAAAACAAAAAAAGGCGAGGAAATAGAGCTTCCAATGCTTCAAAAATGGCCTGTTCGTATAGGCAGACCATATAAATCAAAGCTGCCTCCTACACAGCCAATGGTAACAGGACAAAGAGTAATTGATACATTTTTCCCAGTGGCAAAAGGCGGTGTTGCAGCAGTTCCGGGGCCATTTGGCAGCGGAAAAACTGTTGTGCAGCATCAGCTGGCAAAGTGGGCAGATGCGGACATAATTGTATATGTAGGCTGCGGAGAACGCGGAAACGAAATGACCGACGTTCTGCGTGAATTTCCAGAGCTAAAAGATCCACGAACAGGTGAGCCTTTGATGAAGCGTACAGTACTGATTGCAAATACATCAGATATGCCTGTTGCAGCACGTGAGGCATCCATTTATACAGGAATTACACTGGCTGAATATTTCCGTGATATGGGATATGAAGTAGCCATAATGGCAGACTCTACATCTCGCTGGGCAGAAGCTTTGAGAGAGATGTCCGGTCGTTTGGAAGAAATGCCTGGCGAAGAAGGATATCCGGCATATCTATCATCACGCTTGGCACAGTATTATGAAAGAGCAGGAATGGTAAACTGCCTAGGCGATGATGACAGACAAGGTGCTATTACTGCAATTGGAGCTGTTTCACCTCCGGGTGGTGACATGTCAGAGCCTGTAACGCAAAACACATTGCGGATTGTAAAGGTATTCTGGGGATTGTCTGCACAGCTAGCATACAGACGACATTTCCCAGCTGTTGACTGGCTGCAGTCATACTCGCTATATATCGATAGATTGGGTGACTGGTATGATGAAGAAGTAGCTGCAGACTGGAGCCAAATACGTGATGACGCAATGAGAGTATTGCAGGAAGAATCCGAATTGGAAGAAGTGGTTCGCTTGGTTGGTGTGGATGCACTTTCATTCCACGATAGACTAACCTTAGAAGCTGCTCGCTCCATTCGTGAAGACTACCTTCACCAAAATGCATTCCACGATATAGACACATATGCATCATTAAACAAACAATACAGAATGCTTAAGCTGATAATGAGCTACTACAGGGAAGCAATCGGTGCGCTTGATTCGGGTGTAGATTTCTTCGACATCACATCAATTCCTGTGCTTGAGAAAATCGGCAGAGCAAAATATATAGAAGAAGATAAAATGGAGAAATACGATACTATAGAAACAGAGCTTCGAAATCAGTTGACAGATTTGGTGGCAGACGGAGGACTAGACTATGCTTAAGGAGTATCGCACAATAACAGAAATTGTTGGACCGCTAATGCTGGTGGAGCAGGTATCCAACGTGAAATATGATGAACTTGTAGAAGTGGAACAGGCTAACGGAGAAATAAGACAGGGCAGAGTGCTGGAAATCGACGGCACAAATGCATTGGTTCAGCTTTTTGAAAGCCCACAAGGCCTTCATATTGCTACAGCAAAAGCACGCTTTTTGGGCAGAGGAACACAGCTGGCTGTGTCTCCTGATATTTTAGGACGTGTATTTGACGGCATGGGACGCCCGATTGATGACGGTCCTAAGATTATTCCTGAAAAAAGACTGGATATCAGCGGAACGCCAATAAACCCTGCTTCCAGAGACTATCCATCAGAATTTATACAAACCGGTGTATCCGCAATAGACGGACTAAATACTTTGGTTCGTGGACAGAAGCTGCCTGTTTTCTCAGGCTCTGGTCTGCCGCATGCCAATTTAGCTGCACAAATTGCAAGACAAGCACAAGTTTTGGGAACTGATTCGGAGTTTGCTGTTGTGTTTGCAGCCGTTGGCATAACATTTGAAGAAGCAGATTTCTTCATTTCGGATTTCAGGAAAACAGGTGCTATTGACAGAGCAGTTCTATTTATGAACCTTGCTAACGACCCCGCAATCGAGCGTATTTCAACGCCGCGTATGGCATTGACAGCTGCGGAATATTTAGCATACGATTTGGGCATGCACGTGCTAGTAATAATAACTGACATCACAAACTATGCAGAGGCACTGCGTGAAGTATCCGCTGCCAGAAAAGAAGTTCCAGGACGCCGCGGATATCCGGGATACATGTATACAGACCTCGCTACAATGTATGAAAGAGCAGGAAGAATAAAGGGCAAAGAAGGCTCAATAACACAAATACCAATATTGACAATGCCAGAAGATGATAAAACTCACCCCATTCCTGACTTAACAGGATATATTACAGAGGGTCAGATTATTCTTTCGCGTCAGCTATATAAAAAGGGTATTACACCGCCTATTGATGTTCTGCCTTCACTTTCCAGACTGAAAGACAAAGGTATCGGCAAAGGAAAGACAAGGAAAGACCATGCTGACACAATGAACCAGCTTTTCTCTGCATATGCCAGAGGTAAGGAAGCAAAAGAACTGGCTGTTATACTGGGTGATGCTGCATTGACCGACGTGGACAAGCTGTATGCAGAGTTTGCAGACAGATTTGAAAAAGAATATGTATCGCAGGGATATGAAGCAAACAGAACAATAGAAGAAACTCTAAATCTTGGCTGGGAGCTATTGAAGATACTGCCTAGAACTGAGCTGAAAAGAATTAGAGACGAATATTTGGATGAATATTTGGGCAACGAGAAAAAAGAAGACGAGAAATAGGAAGTAAACATGGCAATACTAAATGTTAATCCTACCAGAATGGAGCTTAGCAACCTAAAAAAGCGCTACAAGACTGCGACACGCGGGCATAAACTGCTTAAAGATAAGCGTGATGAGATGATGCGCCAGTTTGTAGGCTTTGTTAGAGAAAACAAAACTCTCCGCGAAAATATGGAAAAAGAGCTGACCAGAGCTATGCAGGAATTTCTGATGGCAAGGGCAGGGCTTAGCCAAGAAGCATTGGAGAGCGCTGTTTTGATGCCTGGACGACAAGTTTCATTAAAAGTGAGCAAACAAAATGTTATGAGTGTGGATGTTCCGGTTTTCAATTTGGAGATAAGCGACGGCGACATCTATCCATACGGACTGCTGGAAACAACAGCAGAGCTGGATGATGCAATTTTGATGCTGAACAATGCCTTCAAAAACATGCTGGCATTGGCAGAAAAAGAAAAGGCATGCAATATGCTTGCAGATGAAATAGAGAAAACAAGGCGAAGAGTTAATGCTCTGGAATATGTTATGATACCGGATTTGGAAGATACAATTAAGTTTATCAAAATGAAGCTGGATGAAAACGACAGAGCCAGCAGAACAAGGCTGATGAAGGTAAAGGACATGATGGCGCAGAGACAATAGGGAACTGAGTGGATTTATTATGAGCAAAGGGTTGTTTATTACATTTGAAGGTCTGGATGGAGCGGGCAAAAGCACCCAAATTCAAAAGGTCAAAGAAATATTTGAGCAAAAAGGATTTGAGGTTGTTTTGACACGTGAACCAGGCGGCACAGAAATCAGCGAAAAAATACGCAAAATAATACTAGATAATGATAATGATGAAATGAGCTTTGTTACAGAAGCTCTTCTTTATGCTGCCTCTAGAGCACAGCATGTGAGCCAGAAGATAAGACCCGCACTAGATGCTGGAAAAGTGGTGATCTGCGATAGATACGTACACTCTAGCATTGCATATCAAGGATACGGCAGGGGGCTGGGAGCAGAGAAGGTGATGGACATCAACAGCCATGCAATAGATGGACTGATGCCCGATATATCATTTTTCATTTTGCTGCCTACAGATAAAGCTATGGAAAGGCTGAAAAGCAGCAATAGAGAGCTGGACAGGCTGGAAGTAGAGGAAGCTGATTTTTTCCAAAAGGTTGAGACGGGATATTTGAAAATTGCTGATAAATTTGATAATATTATAAAAATAGATGCATCAAAATCCGTGGATGAGATAGCCGATATAATATCCAAAAAAATAATATATGAAATAAACAATATGACACAAAAAGGCTGACCTATGAAAGAGAGCGACCTATATCCACATGTAAAAAAATTTCTCGAAGAAAAGGATTTTGAGGTAAAAGCTGAAATAAGAGACTGTGACGTTATGGCAAAAAAGGGCGACGAAATAGTCATAATTGAGATGAAAACAAGCCTTAATCTTGCACTCTTGGGACAGGCGGCAGAAAGACAGCTGCTTTTCGATATAGTATATATTGCAGTTCCTAAACCCCCATATAAAAAAAGATATTCAAGCCAATATAAAAGAACAATAAGGCTGGTTAAAAGACTAAGCCTTGGTTTGCTGTATGTAGATTTAAAAGGGGAGGGGCTCTGCACAGAGGAATTCCCGCCAAAGCTTTTTAAGCTGGGAATAAACAAAACCAGAAAAGAAAAGCTTACTGAAAAAGCAATTAAAGAATTCGACGGGCTAAGCGGAGACTACAACATTGGTGGCATTACAAGAACAAAAAAAATAACAGCATATAAAGAACAGGCAATCTCTATTGCTATGTATATTGATAGATTCGGTGCAGCATCTGCAAAGGATATTAAGAAATTCGGCTGCGGCGAAAACACATGGAATGTTTTATACGATAATCACTATGGTTGGTTTGAAAAAGTGGGCAAGGGAACATATGGCATCACACCACTTGGCAGGAATGCAATTAAAGAAAACAAGCAAATCTGTGATAATCTAAATAAAACATTGTTTTCAGATACGAAATAGTATTTTTCAGTAAAAAAAATGAATAGTTAGCACAGTAATATTTAATAGATGTACATTTTGTGATATAATGAAAACATCGGAGGATATTCATTTGTACACTTTTGATGATATTAAAAAAATAGAAAAAACGCTAAAAAAATATATATTATTTTTCATATTTGCAACATTAATATTTGCAGCAGTTTTGTACCTTCTTTTGAAAAATTGGGGAACAGAAATTGACCCAATTAGTCTGCCTGTATGGCCGGCATATATAATCGGTGTTTTATATGCTGTATTTTCTGTGTTTATATCTACATATATGATTGCAAGGCTTTTTCGATACAGAGCCTTTGTTTACAGCATTCTGAATGGGCTGGAGAAAACTGTAGAGGGAACTATAATAAAAATCGGCGACAGCATAACATACGATAAAGATTTAGAGTTTTATAGCATTGAGCTAAAACTAAACGATAAAGAGCAGACCAGAACACTGCGACTGGATGCTATAAAAGACATAGCCATGTTTGAAGAAAACAAAGATATGAAACTTAAGGTTTTTGGAAACTATATAAAGGATATATTATCCTAGAAAGAATGTGTGGAAAGTGTCTGAACAAGAGAAGATAAATATAATGGTATGTGTAACAAGGCAAAGGTCTTGCGAAAGATTAATAAAGAGAGCTGTTAGCATGAATGAAGAAACCGGCGGCTCTATTGGTGTAGTGCATGTAGCTGGACTGAATGAAAACCTGATGGGAAACCCCGATGAAGGTGCGGCACTAGATATTTTGTTTTCTGTATCTAAGTATAATGGTGCACAAATGCATATGCTTAGAAGTGATGATTTGACTGAGACTTTGGTGGAATTTGCAAAAGAGCATGATGTGGATATTTTAATACTTGGTGAATCAAAATCAACGGGAAACAAGGTGAAGAGCATTGTTTCAGCATTTAATAAGCATCTGCCGAATGTAGAGCAGCATGTGCTGAGCTGACATTAGAATAATTTATATGATTGGCGTTTAGATGCAAAGAATTTTACTAGAATTTCTTTGCATTTTTCATTTAATATTCCGCCGTATACATTTACATAATGGTTGAATTTTTTGTCCTGCGGAAGGTTATAAAGAGATCCGCAGCAGCCATAAAGACCATCGAACGCACCAAAATAGATGTTTTTTATTCGAGAATTTATTATTGCTCCGCTGCACATAGCGCAGGGCTCCAGAGTGACATATAAATCACACCCCGAAAGATTCCAGCTACCAATATTTTTTGCTGCTTCTTTAAGTGCTATTATCTCTGCATGTGCAGTAGAGTCATTGTCTATTTCTCTTCTATTTTCACCTTTTCCTATAATTTTCCCATCAAAAACAACAATAGCACCTACTGGCACGTCACCGTGCGTAAGTGCTACATTTGCCATGTCTATTGCTTTTTCCATATATTCAGTATGTTTCATTTTAGCAATTATATAAAATAAAGCTGGAGCCAATGAGGGGGATCGAACCCCTGACCTGCAGTTTACGAAACTGCTGCTCTGCCGACTGAGCTACATTGGCTAGCAAGATTTTACTTAGTCGAAATATCCCTTTGCAGCTATAAGCTCAGCCATAAGGACTGCACCGCCTGCTGCTCCGCGAAGTGTATTGTGGCTGAGTGCCACAAATTTATAATCAAACTGTGTATCTTCTCTAAGTCTGCCTATAGATACTGCCATTCCGTTTTCCAGATCTCTGTCCAGTTTTGTCTGCGGACGGTTATCTTCCTCGAAGTAGTTTAAGAACTGCTTAGGTGCATTAGGAAGGTTCAGCTCCTGCGGCTCGCCTTTGTATTCTTTCCATCTTTTTTTCATTTCATCCATAGACGGTGTTTTTTCAAATGATACAAATACAGCAGCCAAATGACCGTCTTGAACTGGTACTCTGATACATTGGGTAGTAATATCCGGTGTTTGCGCATCCACTACAACGCCGTCTTTCACTTCGCCCCATATTTTCAGTGGCTCTTTCTCGCTCTTTTCTTCTTCGCCTCCGATAAATGGAATAACGTTGTCTACCATCTCCGGCCATGTTTCAAATGTTTTGCCAGCACCAGATATTGCCTGATATGTGCAGGCAACTACTTTTGTAATGCCGAAATCTTTAAGTGGCTCTAGTGCAGGAACGTAGGACTGAATAGAGCAGTTTGGCTTAACAGCTATAAACCCTCTTTTTGTTCCCAGCCTTTTTTTCTGTGATTCTATCACCTGTAGATGCTCTACGTTTATTTCAGGAATAAGCATTGGAACATCAGCAACTTTTCTGTTTGCACTATTATTTGATACAACTGGAATTTCAGCCTTTGCATAGGCTTCTTCCAGCTTTTTAGTTTCTTCTTTATCCAAAGACACTGCACAAAAAACAAAGTCTACAAGCGGTTTTATTGATTGAATTTCTTCTGCATCATATATTATCATATCAGCAACTTTGTCTGTAAAAGTTTCAGCCATTGTCCAACGGTCTTTCATGACCTCAGCATATTTTTTGCCAGCAGAGCGTTTGCTTGCTGCCAGTGCAGTTATCTCGAAAAATGGATGATTTTGAAGCAAAGTAATGAATCTTTGTCCTACCATTCCAGTGGCTCCGATTACGCCAACTCTATAGCTTTTGTTCATAGTTTTACCTTTCGAATAAATATTTCATAAAGTATAGCATAGGTAATATTTTATGGCAATAATAAAAATTTAAATATTTTTATTTGTATATTCTAAACATTACTATAAAATAAAATAATTATGAACTGAAATTTACATAATTTTAATAGAAAGGACATTTCAAAATATAAAAAGCACTAAAAATATGTTATAATAAAGACAAAGATTAATGAAGAGATAAGAAAGGAAGGTAGCTGACATAATAAGTACAGCTATAGCTATATTGGTATGAGCAATTTCGAGGAAATTAGAGAAAAGCTAAATCATATTAAAATAATCGACGCACAGGAAAAACTGAATGCGGACATTGACTATGATTTAGATAATAAAGATGTTTTCTGTACATATACACTACATTATTTGATTACAGAACTAGTATCTGCAGGCATGGTAGGTGAAAACATTGTAAATAGTATTACTGATCCAAAGGTGCCAGCTGAAACTAGGCTGAAGCTAGCAAAGCCATATTTAAAGGCATGTGAAAATACTGGATATTTTAGAGCATTAAAAAGAGCTCTTAGAGAGCTACATGGAACAGAGGAGCTGAGTGTAGAGAACCTATCTAAGCTTCAAAATGATTATTTGATGTGCAGGGACAAAGATTATCTTTATGATATTATCAGAAACAAGCATAATATAGAGGCAATACTTCTGGACGTCAGCGATGATGCACCTGAAAAAGAATATGACAAAAGAATATTCAAGCGTACATGGAACCCTGAAAAATATATTAAGCCTGGCCCTATATCTGGCGAAGTTATTAGATGGGTCGAAAGACATTATTCAGAAATCAAAACACTAGACGACTGGGTGAGTGCATTTGATGAAGAACTGACAAATAAGCTGGGCAGGGGCGTAGTTGCTCTTAAAATAACACTTGGAAATGTTCGCTCTCTTCGATTTGAAGATGTACCATATGCTGAGGCAAAAAAAGCATTTGATGAAGTGCTGCAGCAATGGAGAGAGGAAGGCTCCGGCGAGCGTGACCATGTGGAATTCCCTGTTTGCCTGCAGGATTTTATGCTGCATAGAGTTCTATCATCACTTCGAGGCAGAGGAATAGTAATTCAATTCGACACAGGGATGCAAAAAGACAATAGAAACATGCTGAACAATGCAAAACCAATAAATTTGAACAATTTATTTGAGCACTATCAGGATGTTAAATTTGATATATTAGGGATTGGCTGGCCATACTGGCGCGAAGTAGTGGCGCTGGCAAAGATGTACCCGAATGTAATAATCAACTTCTCGGGTTCTCACATCGTCTCTACATTGTCCTGTATTGAATGCCTTAAGGAGTGCATAGATTCGCTCCCGCTAAACAAAATAATCGGTTTCGGCGGCGACTACCTTTTCTTTGACGGTGTTTATGCCCATCTGGAGACGGCGAAGGACAATATAGCCAGAGCATTGTCGCAGCTGATGGATTATGACATTATAGACATGGAAAAGGCTATGTATATAGCAGAGACTATACTATACAAAAACCCAAAGAGAATATACAAGATATAAAAATATTTTAAAATTTTAGTGATGCCGGGGTTTATTGTGCGAGGTACAAATAAACCCTTTATTTTATACATTAACTATGATAGAATGGCAACTGCAGACAAAAGGAGGAAATTATATTGAATAATAAAGTAATGGCAACAGTAGACGGACAACCTATTACAATGGCTGACGTTCTATATTTTATACAGGCAATGGGCCCGCAAGGTGCACAATATAACAATGAAACAGGCTACAAAATTATTGTTGAACAACTAGTTTCTCAAAAGCTTCTATATCTAGATGCTATGAAAAACGGATTAGCATTTGACAAAGAATACAAAGACCAAGTAGAGATGATGAAGAAAGATTTGCTTACATCATATGCAATAAATAAACTTCTATCATCAGTAAAGGTATCTACAGCTGAATGCAAGGAAGAATATTTAAAAGATCCTTCTAAATATTCAGAGGGCGAAAAAGTATCAGCAAGCCACATTTTGGTAGAGACTGAAGAAAAGGCCAATGAGATATTAGAAAAGATTAACTCAGGAGATGTTTCATTTGAAGATGCAGCTAGAGAATTTTCATCTTGCCCATCAAAAGATGCAGGAGGAGTACTGGGCGAATTCCAAAAGGGAGCAATGGTTCCGGAATTTGAACAAGCAGCATTTGCAATGGATGTGAATACTGTTTCAAAGCCTGTACAAACACAGTTTGGATTTCATCTGATAAAGGTGACTGACAAAAAAGAGGCTCAAACAATCAGTTTTGAAGATGCTGAGGAAAGCATTAGAAATCAGCTGATGTCACAGGCACAGCAAAAGGCTGTGGAATCTAAGGTAAACCAACTAAAGATTTTATATCCTGTTGACATGACTAGCAAAGATTCGGGCATTATCGTTTGACAAATAAAAAACACCGGATGTTATCCGGTGTTTTTCTATTCTATAATCACTTTTTAATCACTGTATTTTTCTACTAGATCTATGTATGTCTGCTTAGTTCCAAGACCCATTTGAGAATCTACTACCTTGCCATCTTTATATACATACACCATAGGTATTCCTGATATTTGAAACTCTGCTGAAGTAAGAGGATTTTCATCTACATTCAGCTTATATAATGTTACGTCATATTCAGATGCCACTTCTTCCAATATTGGAGCTAGCTGAACGCATGGCGAACACCAAGCAGCCCAGAAGTCAACGAAAGCAACACCAACAGAATTATCAACTGTTTCGTGATAATTTTCATCAGTTAAGTGGATTGCAACACTATCAGTATTTTCAACTGGTGCATCATTTTGGTTAAAAGTGATGAAAACAACGACTGCTACTATTGCAAGAACAGCCAATATAACTAATAATTTATTTCCTTTCATTTTCGTCTCTCTTTCTTAAATATAATAATATATTGCAATAATATTATATTCTTTAAGCAATGAAAATTATGTATCAATGTTACATAATTTTTATAGAAGTTAATCCCCAAACGAGATACCTAGATTTCTAGCATCTATCACCATTTCGCAATTGTCCGGAACGAGTTTTAGCTTGCCTGCAATGTCACTTAGTTTATTTGATGATATTTGATTGTTTTCAAGTGCTACTGTTCGTCCGAAATCTTTCTCCTTTATCAGCTCAGCGGCATGTACGCCAAAGCGAGTGGATAATATTCTGTCGTAAGGGGAGGGGCTTCCGCCGCGGACTGTATGCCCTGGTGACACTACACGTGTTTCCAGCCCGGTATTTTGCTGTATTTTGGCAGCTACTCTGTGTGCGACGCTGAAATATCCGCTGGATGCTCTATAATCAGCAAGCTCACTGCTGTTCATTAATGCCTCTTTTTTGGACATTGCACCCTCTGCTATGGCAACAATAGAAAACTTTTTACCTTCACTTGTTCTGTTTTCTACTGCTTTTATTACTTTTTTATGTTCGAATGGTATCTCTGGTATCAATATGATGTCGGCGCCGCCTGCAATACCTGCATAAAGATTTAACCAGCCGGCTTTATGTCCCATCAGCTCCACCACCATAACACGACCATGTGAATCAGCAGTTGTATGTATTCTGTCCAACACGTCTGTTGCTATATCCACAGCAGTGTGAAACCCGAATGTAACATCAGTACCCCATAAGTCATTATCTATTGTTTTGGGCAGTCCAATTACATTCAGCCCCTCATTAGAGAGCATATCTGCACTTTTATGGGTGCCGTTGCCACCAATTGTAATTAGGCAGTCCAGCTTCATTTTTTCATAATTTTTAATCATAGATTTCACTTTATCTATGCCGTCATCTTCAATATCACGCATTTTTTTAAATGGCTGCCTTGATGTTCCTAATATTGTGCCGCCAAGGGTGAGGATGCCGGAAAAATCAAAGGGATTCATTTTTCTGTATCTTCCGTTAATTAGCCCGCCGTATCCGTCTTCTATTCCATAGATTGTTACATTATCAAACATTTCATAGGATGCTTTTGCCACACCTCTGATGGCTGCATTTAGCCCGGGGCAGTCACCGCCGCTTGTTAGTATACCAATATTCATCTTATCACCATTTTAACCATTTCAAAATCTAAATTATAAATATACTAACAATTATAATTCATTAAAAATTGTTTTGCAAATTTGTTAACTTTTTTTGAAATAGCTAAATCTCTTGTTTTAAACAAACTCAGCGGTTTATATATAATCATGTTAATAACTATTTAAATAAAAAAAAATATAAATAGAAAGAGAAAGAGAAGGAGTCGTTTTATGTTAAAGTTTGGCTTTATTGGACTAAATGATATTAGTGAGCCCTTATGTATCAATTTATTAAAAAGAACAAATAATGCGATGGTTTATGTATGTGATAATTCCATTGCAAGAGTGGAGTACACTGGAAACAGCGGTGCAGTGCCATGTGAACAGGCATCTGATGTTGTTGACAGGGCAGACATAATTGTTATAGCCCATAGCAATTTTGTTAATCTGCAGGCAACACTATACAGCATTATGGGGAATTTAACATCCCAAAAAATATTGCTTGATCTATCCACCGTATCACCATCAGAGTCTATTGATGTAGCCGCAATGCTGAAACCTACAGGCGTGGAATATGCTGATATAGCAGTCTTGAATTCCCAGCAGGAGGTGGAAGCCGGTGAAGCCACTATATTATATGGCGGATCATCAAGCGTATTTCTGAAGATACAGGAATATTTAAAGCTGATGGGAAAATCAGCAATCAAAGCGGGTGATATATCGTCTGCGATTGCTATGAAGGCATGCTACACCATTTTATATGCTCAAATACAAAACGGAGTAAACGAAATGCTTTTGTTTGCAAATAAGGCTGGTCTATTGGTTGATGACATTATTAATGCGATTAATGCAAGCCCTGCACAAAATATATTTACTCAGGAGAATGCAAAGAAAATAGTAAGCGGAAATTATACATTGAAAACTCCTATTAAAAGCGTTCAAAGGCAGCTTGAGATAGCTCATGATTATTCATTTGCACATAAAATGCCACTTAAAGGACTTGAGCACACGAAAGCGTTGTATGATTCAGCAATGGATAGAAAAATAGGAAACCACGACATCACAGAGATATACACTATTGTTGAAAGACATAGCCATAGCTAAAAAATATATGATATAATTAAGGGACTCAAGCGAGTCCCTTTTTTAATATGGAGGCGAATATGATAAATGAAATATTAATAGAGATGCTAAAATACAATGCTCTGGACACCAGACGAATAAACCATGCGATGAAAGTACATGCATATTCAAAGGCTATTGCCGAAAAAGAAAAGATAGATGAAAATGAATTGCTTGTTTTAGAGCTGGCTGCTATTTTGCATGATATAGGAATTAAAGAGTGCGAAAGAAAATACAGCAGCACAAACGGATTTTTGCAGCAAAAAGAAGGACCTTTGGTTGCAATGGAGCTAGTTGAAAAATATAATTTAGATGCAAATTTATTGAAAAGAGTTTTATATATTATCGGTCATCATCATACATACAAAGACGTTGATGGCGATGCCCATCAAATATTGCTGGAAGCTGACCTGATTGTGAACACGCAGGAAGGCTACATCACACAGTATGCTTTTTGGAATGCAGTAGAAAGACTATTTAGAACAGAAAGCGCAAAAGAAATAGCGAGGCTGGCTATTGAGCAATTATAAATCCAAAGAATATGGGTAGATTTCGCTTTTAGGCATGTTTCTATCTTTAGCCACTGCCTTCACTGCATCCATTTTGCTCATTCCACCGTCTATGTAGCTTTTTATATGTGTTGATATCTCCATATCATCCCAGTTTTCTTTTTCTTCTTCACCGGATTTGTCAATTATTATCACATATTCCCCGCGTGCCGGATTATCAGACAGCAGCTTTGATATTTCTTCAGCAGTATCAATTATAACTTTTTCGTGCAGCTTTGTTATCTCATTAGCAAGGCATATTTGTCTGTCGGAGAACATATTAGAAAGCAGCTTAATGGTTTTTTCCAGCCTATGCGGCGTTTCATACAGAATGATAGGGCGCTTCTCATTTTGCAAGAATGAAAGTCTTTGTTTTATCAGCTTGCTTTCCTTTGGCAGAAAACCCTCAAAAACAAAATATGTGCTGTCAAAGCCTGAAAGAGCCAATGCTGTAACTGCTGCACATGCACCTGGAATGCACTCCACAGAAAATCCAGACTTTCTTGCATCACGTACCAGCTCATAGCCCGGGTCGCTGATACATGGCATCCCTGCATCTGTTACCAAGGCAACACTTTTGCCATCTGAAAGCAGAGAAAGGATTTTTTCACCAGCTTGGTTTCTATTATGCTGGTGATAGGAGAGCATAGGAGTTTTTATCTCCAAGTGATTTAGCAGCTTTATTGTGCGACGGGTATCCTCTGCAGCAACCATATCCACAGTTTTCAGGGTGTCTACAGCTCTGAATGTGATGTCGCCAAGGTTTCCTATTGGCGTTGCCACGATATATAGTATTGAGTTATTCATATTCTTTATCCATCTTATATATTTTGTATATCTCTTCGCTGTAGTTTCCATTTTCCTCATAAACTACTAGCGGCTTTTCAATTTTCATATTTGGTTTGGCATTTTTTGCGCCTTCTATTAATAGTATTTTTGCCTCTTCTTCTGCCTTGCTATGCACAAACTGGCATCTTTTAGGCTCTATATTATATTTTCTCATAAGATTTATTATATCGGCAAGTCTCTCGGCTCTATGGGAAAGAATTAGCTTGCCTATATTTTTTAGAAGCTTTGAAGATGCAGATATAATGTCTTCTAAATCACCAAAAACCTCAAACCTAGCTATCTTTTTCTCTTGGCTCAGGCTGCTTTTGCCGGCTGATAAAGGCAGATATGGTGGGTTGCAAAGTACCGCATCATATGTTTCATAGCCAAGGCTTTTTGGGGAATCTCGTAAATCCATATTGTAAGGCGTGATAATATTCTGCAGATTGTTGTATTTAATTGAGCGTTTGCACATCTCGAAAAGCTCCTGCTGTATCTCTACACAGTCTATCCTATTAACATCATTATGCGCGCAAACAAGCAGGGCAACTACGCCTGTACCAGAGCACATATCCATAATTACATTATTTTTTTTAAATGATGTAAAATGGCTCAATAGTACGGCATCAATTGAAAACTTAAAATGATTATTGCTTTGAATGATTTTGTATCCGTTTGCCTGCAGGTCATCCAGCGTTTCATTTTCTTTTAAAATAGACCAATCCTCCAAATGCATAATTTTGCTTTTCTAATTATACATTAACCTGCATGGATAATCAATTATGAGTACTATATGATGTGTTTCTTTACAATTTGTAAACTTGTATGTTTTATGTAGATACTGTATAATAAACTAAAAAATATAGGGTGTGGAACACAGAAATTTTATGAATTATATAGAAAAATTAATTGAAGAATTTAGCTCTCTGACATACAGCATAAAAACATACGGATGCCAGATGAATGTTAATGATTCTATGAAAATACAGGCTGTGATGCAAGAGTGTGGATTTCATTATGTTGAGTCTGTAAAAAACAGCAATATAACTATTTTAAATACATGCTGCGTTCGTGAAAACGCAGAAAACAAAGTGCACGGATTAGTTGGAAATATTAAAAAACTAAAGCGTGACGGCATAAACAGGGCATTGATTGTAATGGGATGCATGACGCAGCAGGAGGGCTATGCAGATGAATTTATGTCTATGTATCCGCAGGTAGATGCTACACTAGGTACATCAGATAGTGCGAAGCTGCCGGAGGTGCTATACAACATCCTGAAAAACAATAAGAAAGTAAACAATCTAACGGACGCTACAAAGGAAATTGATGAAGAAAGCATTGCCCTTAGAAACTATAGAGTCAGTGAATTTGTGACCATAATGACAGGATGCAATAATTTTTGTACATACTGCATAGTGCCGTATGTTCGCGGCAGAGAGCGTAGCAGAAAGCCAGAGGACATAATAGCGGAGATAAATGATTTGCTATCTCATGGCACGAAAGAGATTGTCCTGCTTGGTCAAAATGTAAATTCATATGGTGTTGGGCTGGACGAGGAAATTGATTTTTCTGATTTGATTTGGAAAATAACGAAAGAAACTGATGTGAAGAGAATCCGGTATATGACATCGCATCCGAAGGACTTGTCTCCAAAGTTAATTGAGACTATTGCAAACAACCCGGTGGTATGCAAACATATCCATCTGCCAGTACAGGCAGGCAGTTCTAAAATACTAAAAAGAATGAACAGACGATACGACAAAGAGCAGTATTTGGACCTGGTGGATAGGCTGAAAAAAGCTGTTCCGGATATTCTTTTGACAACTGACATAATTGTGGGATTCCCTGGTGAGACAGACGATGATTTTAACGATACATTAGATATTGTTAAAAAGGTGGAGTTTGGCTCTGCGTTTATGTTCAAATACTCTATCCGTACTGGAACAAAGGCTGCTGATATGAAAGACCAAGTAGACGAGGAAACTAAATCGCAAAGGCTGCAGGAGCTGCTGAAACAACAGGAAGAGTACACGAAAAAAACTGCAGAAAAGTATATAGGCAAGATTGTGAGTGTGCTAGTGGAAAGTGACGACACACATGGCAGAAATGCAATAGGAAAGACATCGCAAAATCTGCCTGTAGCACTTCAGGCACAGAATGAAGTGAAGCTGGGCGAAATAATTGATGTGGAAGTAAAGGAAAT
Organism: Eubacteriales bacterium; assembly: GCA_040883315.1. Taxonomy (GTDB): domain Bacteria; phylum Bacillota; class Clostridia; order Christensenellales; family UMGS416; genus JAFGUF01. The sequence continues at coordinate 18,767 of JBFLKU010000012.1, read as the reverse complement.
AAAATCACACACCTTAATAGGGACTATATATAGAAAATAAGAAGAGGACAAGATGGCAAAACTATCACCAATGATGACCCAGTATATGGAGATAAAGGAGCAGCATCAGGACTGTATGCTGTTTTTTAGGCTTGGAGATTTTTACGAGCTATTTTTTGATGATGCACTTATTGTATCAAAAGAGCTGGATTTGACATTAACAGGACGCGACTGCGGACTGGAAGAGCGTGCACCTATGTGCGGCGTTCCATATCATGCTGTAAATATTTATATAAAAAAGCTTATCAGGAAAGGCTTTAAGGTGGCTATATGCGAGCAGACCACTCTTCCTGAAAAAGGCGTTAAAATAGTGGAACGTGAAGTAGTGCGAATAGTGACACCAGGCACAATTATAGAAGAGGATTTGCTCCACGAGGACGAAAACAACTATATAATGTCATTTTGTAAAGCAGAAAATTTAGTAGGATTTGCATATGCTGATGTATCCACAGGTCATTTTTTTGCAGGCTCTGCATTGGCAGACAATCATATGACTGTAGTTTTTGATGAACTATCACGGCTAAACCCAGCAGAGATAATTGTAAATGATGATTTTTTGGTGTTTATTGATAGCAATCAATCCATTAAAAAACAATATAATTTCAGCTACGATAAAAATTTGGATGAATACTACACTCTGGATTTTGCGAAGGCACTTCTATCTAAACATTTCAAAGAAAGCTCTGTGATAGTTGGCAAAATAGACGATGTGTCTATGATGGCATCCGGCGCACTTTTGAAATATCTTTCAAATACTCAGAAAAATGCACTTCTGCAGCTGAACAAAATAGCTCTTTATAAAGCAGAACAGTTTATGAAGATAGACCCATTCACCAGAAACTCCCTAGAGCTGACAAAGACGCTCCGAGGAGGGAAAAAGCGCGGCTCTATGCTATGGATAATAGACAAAACATCTACATCCATAGGCAGCCGAAAAATAAAACAATGGCTGGAGCAGCCCCTGCTGGACAAAGAAGCGATAGAGGGCAGGCTGGATGCTGTAGAATATTTTAAAAACGACGTAATAAAAACAGAAAATATAAAAGATGAGCTTAAATATATAAAAGATATTCAAAGGTTGTCTACAAAAATTGCATACTCTAATATAAACCCAAGAGAGTGCATAATGCTTAAAAACTCCATAAAAGTGCTGCCAAAGCTAAAGAATTTAATATCTGGCAGTAGCTTGGCATTGCTGGATGAATGCTATAATAATATTGACGATTTAAAAGATGTATATGACCTTTTGGATGCTGCGATAATTGATGAGCCGCCTGTAAACATGAAAGAAGGCGGTGTATTGAAATCCTCATACGACAGCAACCTCTCTGAATTGATTGATGTAATGGAAAACGGACAGAACATGATTGCAGATGTGGAGAAATCCGAGAGAGAAAAAACAGGAATTAAAACGCTTAAAATAAAATACAACAGAGTATTTGGATACTTCATAGAGGTGACAAACTCGAACCGTGAACAAGTGCCGGAAGGATATATTAGAAAACAGACGCTATCAAACGCAGAGAGATACATTACAGAAGAGCTGAAAATGCTAGAAGATAAAATACTTGGTGCAAAAGATAAGCGAATTGTTTTGGAGCAGGACATATACACTGATATTAAAAATGCGTTAAAATCCCAAATAACAAGACTGCAGAAAACCGCCGAATATATATCTGTGGTTGATGCATTGATAGCACTGGCTACAGTTGCCGGACAAAATGGATATGTAAAACCATCAATTAATACAGAGGGCATTATAGATATACAAAGCGGACGCCATCCTGTAGTGGAATCTGCAAACAACATTAATTCATTTGTGCCAAATAATGCATACCTAAATGGAGACGATGATAGATTTATAATAATTACAGGGCCAAATATGAGCGGAAAGTCCACGTATCTTCGTCAGGTTGCTTTAATAAATATTATGGCACAGATGGGCAGCTTTGTTCCTGCTTTAAGTGCGAATTTGCCTATTACAGACAGAGTTTTTAGCAGAGTAGGGGCGTCTGATGATTTGTTCTTAGGCCAGTCTACATTTATGGTAGAGATGACAGAACTTGCACATATTTTGAAAAATGCTACAAAAGATTCGCTGATTATATTGGACGAAATCGGCAGAGGAACATCTACATTCGATGGGCTAAGCATAGCTTGGAGCGTGATAGAATACATCAGCGACAAAGAAAAAATAGGTGCAAAGACACTCTTTGCCACACATTATCACCAGCTAAGCGAGCTAGAGGGCAAAGTGAATGGATTAAAAAACTATTGTGTTGCTGTTAAAGAATACAAAAACGAGATTATATTCTTAAGAAAGATAATACGGGGCGGATCCGACAGGAGCTTTGGTCTGCACGTTGCCATGCTGGCAGGTGTGCCTGATGAGGTGCTTAAGCGTGGTGAAGAGATTTTATCGCTGCTGGAGATGGCAGACATAAACAATGTGACAATATACAATGATACAATTGACAATATAGTTGAGAAGAAGAAAGAAAAAAAGACAAAAACTGAAAACCCGGAAGCATACAAAGAAATTGCGAAGATTATCAATGATATTGACCTGACTGTCACAACTCCAATTGAAGCCTTTATGATGATTAAGAATTTAAAGGAAAAACTATGATAAAGCGAAATAAAATAAATATATTGGATGAATCAATAGCAAAAAAAATAGCAGCAGGAGAGATAGTGGAAAAGCCTGCTTCTGTGGTTAAGGAACTGATAGAAAACGCTATTGATGCAAAGGCAAATAATATATCAATAGAAATAAAAGAAGGCGGTAAAGAGCTGATTTCAATATCCGATAACGGAACAGGTATAGGAGCAGAAGATACAAAGCTGGCCTTCATCAGGCATGCCACCAGCAAAATATCTACAGTTGATGATTTATATAACATTCACCAAATGGGATTTCGGGGCGAGGCATTATACAGCATTTCAGCTGTTTCAAAAGTTACATTAATAACTAAGGCAAATGATGAGGAAATAGGCTCGCTGACTGTAGTGGAAGGTGGAGAAATAATCGAAAACCACGAATATGGATGCCCTGACGGCACAACAATAATCGTGGAAGATTTGTTTTTTAATACGCCTGCAAGAAAAAGCTTCATGAAAACTAACGCAGTAGAGACAGCAAATATCAGCACGGTGATACAAAAATACATCCTTTCATACCCAGAGATTTCATTTAAATTTATAAATAATGGCAAAGTGATTTATTTCACCAGCGGAGAGGGAAGCCTAAAAAACGCTGTTTTTTCAATCTATGGCAAGGAAGTGGCATCAAATATAATTGAATTTAAAACTACAGAGCGAAACGGGATATCATTTGATGGATGCCTCGGAAACAAGACCTTGATTAACAAAACAAGAGGTGCACAAACGATATTTATAAATAAACGATATGTTAAAGATAAAGATATCACTGATGCTATTGAAGACCTTTACAGCTCTAATTTAATGAAGCATTCACATCCTTTTTTTGTAGTTAACGTAAATATAAATCCTATACTGGTGGATGTTAATGTGCATCCACAGAAGCTGAATGTGGTTTTCAGCAATCCAGAGCAGTTGAGAGATGAACTGAAGTATCAGCTGAAGCCTTTGCTAGATAAAGTAAATAATCAGATTATTGGCTTCGATACAAGCAAAGTGAAAATAGACAGCAAACCAAGAGCACATACTCCATATATGGAATTTGATGGAATGAATGAAGACGATGAAGCAGAAAAGCTAAACGAGAAAATAGAAAATGAAAATATTGAAATGCTAAATGAGTATTTCGAAGAAGATAATCAATCTCCCAGCATGGAATATGAAGTAAAGGATTTTGACTATAAAAGCGTTTTTTTTGGTAAAGAAAAAGCTGATGAAAATAAAAATGTTTTAAAGCAGACAAATGTGCCCATAAATTTACAGTATGAGCAAGCAGATATTAAAGAGTTCACAAGTTCATACACTATAATAGGAACTGCATTTAATGGATACCTTTTTGTAGAGTGCGGAGACAATGTTTATATATTCGACCAGCATGCTGCACATGAAAGACTGATTTATGAAAGGTTTATACAGGCTTTCAGCAATAAATCACCATTGATGCAGAATCTTTTGATACCGCAGATAATTGACTTGCCCTACGATGACATGATTTTAGTGGCTGAGAATATTGAATCATTTGAAGAAGTAGGATATGAACTGAAGATAAATGATTTAAGTGTTGAAATCACAGGAGTTCCGTTATTTTTGGGCCAGCCGCAGATGGATAGCTTTTTCAAAGAGATTTTGGCAGACATAACCGAGAATACGCACGGAGAATCATCTGTGAAGGATAAAATTATTAGTATGTCCTGTAAAAAGGCCGTGAAGGCTGGAGATAGGCTGAGTGATTCGGAAATAAAGACGCTGATAGACCTAATATTAAATGAGGATATTAAGCTGACATGCCCACATGGCAGACCGTTTGTTTCTGTGATTACTAAAAACCAAATTGAGAAAAGATTTGGCAGGATAGTATGACAAAAGACGATTTAATGGTGGTTATCGGTCCTACTGCAAGCGGCAAAACAAGCCTTGCGATAGAGATGGCAAAAAAATATGATGGTGAGATAGTATCATGTGATTCTATGCAGATATATAAAGGCTTGCCAATCAGCACAGCACAGCCAACAGAGGAAGAAAAGGAAGGCGTAGTGCACCATTTAATCGGTTTTGTGGATGTGAGGGACAACTTTAGTGTTGGCGAATATCAAAGGCTGGCAAGAGAGAAAATTGCCGATATTCAAAGCAGAGGAAAGCTGCCGATATTATGTGGAGGTACCGGGCTGTATATAGACTCTGTGATATATCATATGGATTTTGCCAAAGTATCAGAGGATAAATCCATAAGAAAAAAATATACAAAATATTATGATGAAAATGGTGCAGAAGCACTATACAGCCTTTTGAATGAAAAAGCTCCAGATTTGGCAAAAAGGATTCATCAAAACAATGTGAATCGTGTGATTCGAGCTTTGGAAGTTTTTGATCTAACTGGCGAAGCTAAAAAAGAATACTATAACGAGACCATGAAACAGCTTTTTTATAAGAATACTATTATAGTCGGCACAATGTGGGACAGAAAAGAGCTGTATGAAAGAATAAATAAGCGTGTAGATATTATGCTTCAAAATGGTTTGATAGATGAAATAAAGGCTATTTTAAGCTATGGAATTAAACCTGAAAACACTGCTTACAAAGCAATAGGCTGCAAAGAACTGAGCGAATATTTTAATGGGAAAATGGCTTTGGATGAAGCTATTGATAAAATAAAACAGTATTCTCGAAACTACGCAAAGCGTCAAATTACGTGGTTTAAGCGGCTAAATGATGTGTTTTGGCTTAATTATAGCAATAGTGAAGATATAAATAATAAAAAAGCAATTGTCTTCTCTGAAATAGAAAATATTTACTTTTAATTTTTACCAATATGATATATAATATGCATGTGTAAAGGAAAAGGAGACGGTTATGAACAAAAGTTATTTAATTCAGGATGCATTCCTGAACCAGGTAAGAAAACTCCATATGCAAGTAACTATCCACCTGACAAACGGCTACCAGCTGAAAGGTCAAGTGAAGGGTTTTGATAATTATGTAGTAGTTTTCTCATGTGATGGAAAACAAATGATGATTTATAAGCACGCAATCTCATCTGTTACTCCTTCAGAGCCTGTTACATACACTGTGGAGGACGGAAACGAATAAATTGAGTTTTTCAAAAAGCGAAGTAATGAGTATTGTATCTGGTGTAGAGAGAAAATATGCCAGATATTTTGCTAGAATTGACGAAATTTCATTTAAAAATCAAGAAAAAGTATTAGAAGCTTTTCAAAAAGCTAAAGTAGAAAGCCGACATTTTTCAGGATCCAGCGGATATGGATATGGGGACATCGGAAGATATAAACTAGAAGAGGTGTTCTCGCTGATTTTTGGCAGTGAGGCTTCTTTGGTTCGTGTTCAATTTGGCTCGGCAACTCACGCCATTGTTATGGCACTTAGAGCACTTTTAAAGCCTAACGATATATTGTTATCTGTTACAGGCAGACCATACGATACAGTTTACAATTCAATAAAATCGAAGGGGCAGGGGAGTGCCCTTGAAGACTATGGCGTGAAGTATGATGATATTGCTTTGCTTGACGGCAAAGAAATTGATTATGATTCAATAGAAAAATATTTAGAGAAAAACAAGCCAAAAGTTGTATTTATGCAAAAATCCAGAGGATACATGTGGCGTGAGGCATTGCAGACATTGGATATTAAAAAAACCATTGATGTAGTCAAAATTCACTCGCCAAATTCCATTGTATTTGTAGATAACTGCTATGGTGAATTTGTGGAAGAAAACGAACCATGCAATGTGGGGGCAGATGTTTGCATAGGATCACTAATAAAAAACCCTGGTGGGTCAATAGCACCTACAGGTGCATATATTACTGGAAGCAAAAAATGTATAGATGAAATATCGGCTTTTTTCTATTCTGTAAACATAAATGACGAAATTGGCTCGTATGAAATGGGATATAGGCTCCTTTTTCAGGGGCTATTTATGGCACCCCATATTGTTGCTCAGTCTATGAAGTGCGCACTTTTATTTTCCGGAGTATATAAAGAACTGGGATATGACATTATGCCGGATGTTGATGCGAAAAGAGGAGATATCACCCAAAGTATAAGGCTGAATTCAAATGATGAATTATTGAAGTTTTGCAGGGGAATACAAGAGGCATCTCCTGTAGACTCACATCTGATGCCTGAGCCTTGGGAAATGCCTGGATATTCTGATAAAGTTATTATGGCAGCCGGAACATTTGTGCAAGGAGCTTCTATAGAGCTCTCAGCTGATGCACCTGTCAGCGATGAGCCGCCGTTTATTGTATATTTACAAGGTGGAATAACATATGAACACTGCAAACTAGCGCTTATAAAAACTCTAGCGGATCCTTCTGAATAAAGCTGTTACTTTGCCTAAAACCTGAACTTGCTCAGCAGGGAAAATTAATGGCTCCATTGTCTCGTTTTCCGGCTGCAAGCGAACATTTTTGCCTTCTAAATAGAATGTTTTTGTTGTGGCCTCGTCGTCTCCTATTAGTGCCACCACTATATCACCGTCAAAGGCGTAATTTTGGCGTTTAACGACAATGAAGTCACCGTCGTTAATTCCGGCTTCTATCATGCTTTCGCCCTTTACGCGTAAAGCAAATGAATCCTCGTCTGCCACAATATATTTTGGCATTGGAAGATATTCATGTATATTATCCTCTGCAAACATAGGCATTCCGGCTGTTACTTCGCCTACCAAAGGCACAGTCAATGACCTAGCCCTTGCTTCTCTATCTGCATCTATAATCTCGATGGCTCTTGACTTTCCTGTTCCGCGCTTAATAAATCCTTTTTGCTCTAGTCTAGTTAAGTGACCATGAACAGTAGATGTGGAAGTCAGCCCAACAGCCGTGCAGATATCGCGCACAGACGGGGCATAATTGTGTATTTCAACATAATCTTTAAGATATAGATATATTTTTCGCTGCATTCCTGTCAATTCGTTAATGTCATTCATAAATATCTCCTATAAATACATTTAATTTCTTAAATAATAGCACTATTATGCGAAAATGTCAAACCATTGTTCGCATTATTCATCAAAATAATCTATATTTTTTGGCGCTTCTTTGCGTCTGTCTTCACTAATGGCAGCGTAATGCTTTTTAGTGGTATTTACATCTTTATGTCCTAAAACATCAGCAACTAGGTAAATATCGCCTGTATTGTGGTAAAGTGCCGTTCCAAATGTACTTCTGAATTTGTGCGGCGAAATATTTTTTAACGGGTTCACAATGCGAGTATATTTCTTTACAAGATTTTCAATTGCTCTGTGGGTTATCCTACGATTTTGTAAGGAAAGAAATAGGGCGTCTTTGTCGCCGGATGTAACATTTATTTTTTGTCTTTGGTCTAGATATTGCTGTAAAACAGTTTTTGTGTAGTTAGAGTAATATAAAATTACCTGATTTCCGCCTTTTCTTGTCACTTTGAAGGCATTTTCATCAAAAAATAGGTCTTTAATGTTTAATCCTACCAATTCACTTAAACGAATACCTGTATCTAGCAGCAAAACAATTATTGCATTATCCCTTAGAACAGTTTTTTTATGGTATGATTTCTCGCGCTCTGTTAGACCTTCGCCGGATTCTAATATCTCAATCAGCTTTGATATCTCCTCAGGGGACATTCTCAATATAGTTTTTTCCTTTATTTTAGGGGAATCTATTATATTTGTAGGGTCTTCAGATATCATTCTATGTTTAATTAAATATGTAAAAAAAGAGCTAATTGCTGATAGTTTCCGCTTTTTTCCGCTATTTTCATTTGTTATTATTCGTCCATCTTTAGAATATACAGAAATATATTGCAGAAATTTTTCTATGTCTTTTGTGGTGATTGACTTAATATGGGATAAATTAACATACTGTGAAGGATGGGTAGGGGGAATAACTTCGTTTGTATCATCTGAATCCATATCCTTATCTCTTGAATAAAAAACTATGTATTCTTCGTAATGATGTCGAATTTTTTCAAATCCATCACATTGTTCGTATAGATAATCAAAGAATATAAGCAGATCATTTGCATAATTTATTCTTGTCAAAATTGAAGTGTTTGTTGAGATAGCAATAAAAAAATCGTAGCAAATATCAGGCAGCTTTATCAGCAGCTTACGCAAACGCTCATTGTTTAATTTGTTATCATTAATATCCATATAAACACCTTATTATTCGAAAAGTTGCCTTTTTAGGGGGTTTTATTTCCAAACTATTCGTAAAACCTGCGTTTTACGAATAGTTTAATATATATGCATTATACCACTTCCCTTATTATTTTGTCAAAACAAAAAAACAGATAAATAAAATCTTATCTGTTTTTGTATATTCTTATATATTCATATAATTAATATTTACTTTGGTGAAAGCACTCCGCTCATTCTTATTACTTCTATGCCTCTTTTTTCTAGCTCGTTCATCAGTCCGTTTATTCCAATCGAGTCGCTGGACATATGCCCTGCAACCAGCACGTTGCCTATGCCCTGTTCTTTTACTTTGGCAATATCTCCAACAGGTATATGCATATTGACCAGTGTTCCTACTCCAGCATCAAAATATGCCTTAAACACTTCGGCTCCTCCGCCTGTTCCACCTGCCATAATAACAAAAGGTCTGCCGCAGTAATCCTCGGGAGTTCCAACTCGCACTATTGGTTGACTTAATGAATTTTTGTATTCTGGTATAGTCATCAATTCATCTATTAAATCTTTGATTTTTGCTTTTGGGTTTTTATTATATATTTTATCCATGTGCATTTGTACAGTTCGTTCGGCAATAATATCACACGGTGAATGTATTCCAATATATGGTATCTTGAGTAGCCTCGCTGCAGAAGTAGCTTGGTCATAGTTTGTTGGATGTAAAGTGATACTTACTTCGTCAATTTTAGGCTCCAGTGCTTTTTGTGCCTTGTTTATAGGAACACCAGCTGCTACCATTCTATTTATTTGGTTTTGCATTACATCAGTAAATTTTGTTTTTGTGGTGTCTCCTATCGGATGATGCCCTATCACGCAGTCCACTCCCAGCTCTTTAGCCAGCAAAAGCTCTGCAGTTCCCATATCTACACCTACAAGTACTTTTTTTATATTTTCTCCATCTACAATAATAGCAGAATCAGCAGGCACTTCATCTAGTCCAGCCAGCTCTAAAGCTAAATCCATAATTTCTTTTGTATTCATCATCCGTTTTCATACCTCGCAATTATTTTGTATATCTCGTCTCTTTCCTGCGGCAAAAGCTCCTGCCCTACTCCGCTGGAAATTCCGATTATATTGCCTTCCTTTATTTTTCCTATTACAGCAGCGGGAATGCCTTGCATATGCATAGATTCCACGCATTTTTTGCCGTCTTTTGCGGTCATTATCATGCTTCCGCTTGATATAAGCCTTAGGGGATCTATTTTTAGTGCATTACATATCTTTCTTGTTTCATTCAGCACCGGTATGCTGTCTATGTTTATTATAGCACCGCACTTTGATGCATTGCAAATCTCCCAAACAGCTTGCAGTATGCCGCCCTCTGTCACATCATGCATTGAGCTCACACCAAATTCACCAGCAATTTTCCCCTCCTGCACCACGCTTATTCTATCCGCAAGTGACAAGCAGGTTTTTATTTCTTTTTCAGATAATATGTTTTTTAAAAGCTCTGGAAAATCAGATGCTATAATCGCAGTGCCTTCCATTGCAGCAAATTTTGTCATAATGATGCTGTCGCCTATTTGTGCGCCTTGTCCGCTTACAAATTTATCTTTTTTCGTTTTTCCCATTACTGTAGTGCAGATAATGGTTTTGTTAACAGAGTCGGTCACCTCCGTGTGTCCCCCTATTATCTCCACATTCAGTTCTTTTGCAGTTTTTTGCATCTGTTCAAAAAGCTCTCTTATGCTTTCAACTGACGCATTTGGTGGAATCAACATAGTTACAAGTAAAGCAATAGGCTCCGCACCGGTTGAGGCAACATCATTGCATGATACATGAACTGCAAGCTTTCCAGCATCCTTAGATGCTGCTGTTATAGGGTCTGATGAGAGCATGCAAACATCTTCACCAATCTGCACGCCGCCGCAGTCTATGCCTATTCCAGGGCGCAAAACCACATCTTTTCTATAGGATTTTATATTTGATAATATTATATCATCCAGCTCTTTGCTGGTTAGTTTACCTATTTCCATTTTCAATCATTCCTTTAAATGTATCTAAATCGATTACTTCCACGCCTAAATCCTGTGCTTTTGCCAGCTTGCTACCTGCGTTTTCGCCAGCCAATACATAGGAAGTATTTTTACTTACCGATGATGAAACCTTGCCGCCGTAGCTCTGGACTATTTCTTCTGCTTCTTTTCTGCCCATGTTTTCCAGCGTTCCGGTTATTACAAAAGTTTTGCCTTCAAAGATATTTTCTCTTAATGTACTTTCATATTTGGGGCTTACTCCAGCATCAAGTAGTCGATTAATTATCTTCTGATTTTTTTTATCTGAAAAATATTCAATTATGCTTCCTGCCACAATATCACCAATATCAGGAATATTTATAAGCTCATCAAGAGACGCATTCATCAGGTTTTCAAGGCTTTGATATTTCTTTGCAAGGTCATTGGATGTTTTAAGTCCAACATTTAGTATGCCAAGTGCAAAAATGAAATTACCTAGTTTTATGTTTTTGCTTGCTTCTATAGCGTTTAACAGATTATCTGCTTTTTTATCCTTAAATCCCTCTAAATACATTAAATCATCTTTTTTTAGACTATACAGGTCAGCGATATTATGAATGTGCAATTTTTCGAAAAGAGTTTGTGCCGTCTTTTCGTTAAAGGTCTCTATATTCATTGCGTCACGACTGGCAAAGTGTGAAAGCCTGTTTATCACCTGCGGCGGACAGTTTTCAGAATTGCTGCAATATAGGTGAGCACCTATCATTTGCGTTTTTTCGCCGCATGAGGGACAATTTTTAATAATTTTCACATCGTGACCCTCTTGGTCAACCACTCCTATAACCTCAGGGATTACATCATTCGATCGCCTTACTATGGCTCTGCTGCCTATCTTCACGCCTTTTCTCTGAATATCGTCGAAATTATTCAATGTGGCACGCTGCACAGTCACTCCGCCTATGTCAACTGGCTCTAGTTCGGCAACAGGAGTAATTCTGCCAGTTCTGCCCACCTGCCATGTTATGTCATTGATGGTTGTCGTTATTTCCTGCGCTTCAAACTTAAATGCAATTGCCCAGCGTGGGAATTTGTGCGTGTATCCTAGCACTTCACGTAGATTATATTGCCATACTTTTATTACCATTCCATCAATCAAATAATCTAAAGTATCTCGCTTTTTTGTAGCTTTTTCTATTTCCGCTATCACTTCATCTATATCTTTGCACTCTTTAAAATAATTGTTTACTTTTATACCCTGTGTTTTAATAAAATCTATCATTTTTCCATGGGTATCAAATTCTACATCTTCTTTATATCCTACTTGGTAGAAAAATGCATCCAGATGTCTGGATTTTGTGACTTTGGGGTCTAGGTTTCTCAATGCGCCTGCAGCAGCGTTACGAGCATTTTTCAATGGGATTTCAGCAGTTTTATTGTATTTATCAAATGTCGAGAGCCGCATTATGCCCTCGCCCTGCACCTCTATTTTGCCCTTAAACGGTATAGATAAAGGAATTGATGAAATTGTCCTAGCCTGAGAAAGGATGCCCTCCCCCACTGCTCCATTTCCTCGAGTGGCAGCCTGCACCAGCTTTCCATCGTCATATGTTAAGTTAATTGTAAGCCCATCAAACTTATACTCTAAACTATATGTTATATCTGCTAAATAAGGCAGCAGCTTTTTAATTCTTTCATCCCATTGCTTTAATTCGTCATAGCTTTTACATTTATCCAGGCTCCACAGTCTCTCTAGGTGTGTGTGCTTTGAAAATCCGTCTTTCAGCTGCCCACCGACACGCAATGTAGGTGAATTTGGCAAAACTGTGCTGTTATTTGCTTCTAAATCGAGTAGCTCATCATATAGCTTGTCATACTCTGCATCACTTACTAAAATAGCATCCTTGTCATAGTACATTTCGGCGTATTTATTCAGCAGATCAACCAGTTCTTCCATTCTTTTTATATCATTTGCTGCCATAGACTAATCTCCTTGGTTTCTAGAAAGCGGTGCGAACTTTTCAGAAAGCTCTTTTGCTCCGCCTGACTTAAATGCAATAGTCAGGTTTCTATTTGGATATGTGCCTGTTGCCGATATTATCATGCCTTTTCCAAAGGTTTTATGATACACTGTATCACCTTTTTCAAATCTTTCTTTTGCTCCCTTTGTTTCTTTGTTCTTAGGCTTTCCATGTCCTATTGTGATGCCTACGGGGATTGAAAGATTGCCTGAAATTTTTGTATCTCCAAAAGTATAGCTATTTATTTTTTTAGTTTCTGGCTCTGGACTCACGTCGTTTATCAGCTCTTCAGGAGCTTCGGAAAGGAATCTGGATGCTCCTAGATATTTTTGCTGTCCGAAAAGCATTCTGGTCTTTGCACGGCTCATGCAAAGGTATTCTTTTGCACGTGTCATCGCGACATAGCAAAGCCGTCTCTCCTCTTCCATCTGATCCTCATCGTCGAAGCTTCTGAAATGCGGGAAAATACTCTCCTCCATGCCAGCAAGAAACACAACAGGGAATTCCAGCCCCTTAGAGCCGTGAATTGTCATCAAAGTTACAGAATGCATGTTTTCCGTCATGCTGTCCAGCTCGGTTGTAAGCGCTACATTCTCCAAGAAGCTAGAGAGTGTGGCATCCTCTGCTTCCTGTTCGTATCTTTTTACAGCAGAAATTATTTCGCCGATATTTTCAAGCCTCGTAACAGCGTCATCTGTTTTTAGCTCTCTATACATTTTCTCAAGACCTGTAGTAGCTATAACATAGGATATATATTCTGATAAATCCTTATATTCATAGCTTTTCATCTCTTCAATTAGATTGTAGAATTTTTTTATTTTATCCGCCGCTCTAGGAACTAAATTATTTACTATTTTCTCGTTTCCAATCACATCATAAAGGCTGATTCCCTGCTGCAGTGCATGTTCCAGAAGCCTGTCAACAGTGGTTTTACCGAGAGAACGCTTTGGCACATTTATAATTCTCGCCAACGACACATCGTCCATAGGGTTTACTAAGATACGAAGATATGCAACAACATCTTTTACTTCTTTTCTGTCGTAGAATTTAGTGCCGCTGTACATCTTATAGGGTATTCCTTTGTTAACAAGCGTGTTTTCCAGCACTTGAGACTGTGAATTTGTCCTATATAGCACCGCAATATCGTCATAAGTATACTTTAGCTGCAATTTTTGTATTTCTGTCACAATAAATAATGCTTCGCTTTTTTCGTTTTCAGCTGTAAACATCTTTATTTTGCTGCCCTCATCTTTTTGCGTCCAAAGCTTTTTTTCTTTTCGATTTGGGTTATTTTTAATAACAGAATTGGCACAATCCAAAATATTTGCAGTTGATCTATAGTTTTGCTCTAGCTTAATAACTACAGCATCGGGATAATCATTTTCAAAGTTAAGTATGTTTTTTATGTCTGCACCACGCCAGCTATATATTCCTTGGTCGTCATCGCCAACAACAAATATATTACCGTGCTTTTTGGCAAGAAGATTCACTAAATGGTACTGAGCAACGTTTGTGTCCTGATACTCATCCACATGTATATATTTAAACTTTTCTTGATAATAGCTTAGTATATTTTCCTTGGATACAAAAAGCTCCAATGTTTTTATTAGTAGGTCATCAAAATCAAGAGCGTTATTTTTGTTCATCAGCTCTTCGTATTTTTTGTATATCTTAGTAACTATTTCGTCTCTGAAATTTCCACCTAGATGGTTTAGATACTCCTCTGGGGAAAGCATTTTGTTTTTGGCATCACTGATATACCATCGTACTGTTTTTGGGTTCATTACACTTGTATCTATATCCAGCTCTTTTTGTGCCTGCTTAATGACAGAAACCGAATCTGAATCATCATATATTACAAAATTGCTAGTGTAGCCTTTGTTCAGCTCATGAATATTTCTTCTTAATATTCTAGAGCACATAGCATGGAATGTAAGCACCCAAATATCATTACACATGTCCCCTACTAGCTTTTCTATTCTTTCTTTCATTTCTTTTGCTGCTTTATTGGTGAAAGTGATTGCCAGAATTTGAAAGGGATATGCGTGCTTTTCTTCTATTATTTTGGCAATTCTGCCTGTCAATACTCTTGTTTTGCCAGACCCTGCCCCTGCCAGCACCAAAACAGCGCCATCTATGGTATCAACAGCTTTCTGCTGGTCAGGATTAAACTGCATTTCTATCATTTTTCCACCTTTTCAATCACAGATTTATATCCACCTGCACCATAATTCAGGGCTCTGTTTACTCTGCTGATAGTAGCGGAGCTTGCACCGGTTTCCTTGGCTATTTTGCTGTAGGTTACTCCCTGCTCCAGCATTAGCGCCACATGGTATCTTTGTGCCATTGCCTGTATTTCTGTAATTGTACATAAGTCTTCAAAAAAAGTGTAGCATTCATCCACACTGTCTATAGAAATAATCGCTTTATATAATTCATCTATTGATTTATTCTTTATAATTGGCTCACGGGACATTCCACTACCTCACTTTTGTATTATAAATTACTTTTTAACTATTATATCATAATAGAAATAAATTAAAAACCTCATTTACTAAATTACAATCCAATATACCCTATATTTGCTATTGTATATATTCGCTATTTGTATATAATATATATATTGATAACATTACGTATTTTAGAAATAATGAATTTTTTTTTAATATTTCGGGATATTCTATGAAAAGATGATTAGAATTAATCTAAATTAACCATATATAAGTAGTGTATATTTTAGTGAAGGTGTTTATATGAAGAAGAATGGTATAATATGGATAGTATTGGTTGTAGTAGCTGCATTAACTTTTACATCATGTAGTTCCGGCTATGTGAAGACCTACCAAAGGGACTTTGTTCTTACAGACCCAAATGATTTGCATGACACTCTGCTAGACAGAATAGATTTGTCATACAAGGATTTGAAGCTGACAAATGAAGAACTTGAGGCAATTAGAAAATATAGCAAGTATGGCAATGTTCTTAGGGCTGCAACATATGAATGGTCTGGAAAGAGCGAAGAGCTGGACTATTACGATTCGCGTTTTTATCTTGGTGTAGATAAATTTGAGCTTGAAGCTATTTCCAAAATCCTCGGTATAAATATTGAAATGCAGCAAATGGAACTAAACGATGCTGTTGAAAAGCTTGAAGCTGGTCAAATTGATATGATTCCCGGCATCTATCCAACAAAAAGATTATACGAAAGAGGACAATTCCTTTCTCAAAATACAAATACAGACTTTATATATGCATATTCCACAGAAAATATTTATATTGATGATATTACAGACTTTGAAGGTCTAAAAATTGGTGTTTTAGATGATTTCTATATTTTTGATCAAGCACTGGAAGCAAGACTGCAAGAGTTTGGCATTGAGTATAAATTATACGACAGATATATGTCAGAAGATTCGGCATATTGGGCATTGAGAGACGGCAAGATTGATATTGTTTTGCAGACTTTTTCAAAAAGACTTATTTTAAATCAGTGTTATTCAGTTAATGTATCCCAGATTTTTGATGAACACCTAACAAATATTATGTTTTCAAATAGAGATGAAAGTATTGTGAACATAATGTCAGCTATAGAAAAAGTATATGCATACAATGACTATATGAAACTGCTTAAGCAAGACTACATGGAAATGTATGCACCTATGATTGTTTCAACATATACAATTTTCAACTACAATGAAAGACTGTTTTTATACAAGCTGAAGTCAAATCCTATAAATGTTATGGTTTCAACTGATGCAGAGCCGTATGCTTATTATGATGAACTAACAGGCCAATGGTACGGCATTAGCTACGAAATATGGAAGACTGTAGCTAAAGCAGCGGATATGGAATATGTAATAATTCCTACAGACCAAGACGAGGATACTATATTCCAGGAATTTAAAGATGGAAACATAGACGAAGACATCACTGTTTTTATTCCAATGTATGAAACCAAGAATAAAGAGAATTATTTTGTGTTCTCAGATGCCATAGTTTCTGATAATTATATTGTCGTAGGTCTTCAAGATTCTGATAAGCTAGTGGATATATTTGACCTATCTAATAGAACAGTGGGTGTTATAAACGGGTATGATTCTACAAATGCTTTGAAAAACTACCTTCCGAACAAACAGTATGTAGATTCATTCACATCAAATGACGAGCTTGTAGATGCATTGACTGCAGGTGAAATAGAATATATTGTGCTATCTGAAACAGAATTTTCAAAATATTTCTATGATATGAGATACTATGATCTTTCAAATAAATTAAGTATTGGCAGCGCAAATTCATCTATTGCCTTTCCAGACAATGAGTATGGAATATTCCTGAGGCAGATATTTAATAAAGTTCTCCCCTTCATCAAGTCAGATGAGATAGTAGAAGAATACATAAATACCGATACAGATATAAACGACATCATGCAGGCTCGCAACAGAGACATGCTAATGATGTTTACTCTAATGTTCTTGGTTGTTATAGGCTTTCTTGGCTTTTTCCTCCGCAGACTTTCAAGAGCCAATAAACAAGTTAGAGACATTGCTTTCGTTAACAACATAACCGGACTTCAAAACAGAACAGCTTTCTATAATGATAATACACTTGCAACAGGATCAATATTGTATATAGATATAGACAACTTCAAGAGAATAAACGAGCTATATGGGCATGACATCGGAGATATGTATGCCTTTGAGATAGCACAGCGTATTTCAGCAATTGCAGCAGAAAACCAAATGAAAGCATATACAATGCAGATTGACAGCTTCCTTCTATTAGATGATGGCACAAACAATGAAGATAAGCTAGTTTCCATTGCTGCAAAAATACTATATGAAGTTACCAAACCAGTTAGAATATACGACGTAGATCACAAGCAAACTGCCTCAATTGGTATAGCATCTAAAAAGGATGAGAGAGGTATGGAAGAGCTTTTCAAAAAGGCTGACACAGCTCTATACCTTGCAAAAGAAAGAGGAAAGAACAGATACGTTATTGCATCTGAAGAAGAATTCATTGCATACAGAAAGCGTCAGTTCCTGACAGACCAGCTAAATAAGGAAACTATACAAAACGAAATTAAGCCATATTATCAAGCAAAGGTTGATATCCGTGATGGTAAAATAATAGGTATTGAAGCCCTAGCAAGATGGAATGCAAAAGAGCAAGGCATGATTTACCCAAGGGAAATACTGCCCGTTCTTTCAGAAAACGGCATGCTTCCGATTCTTGACATTTCTATACTAACAAAATCATGCAGAGACTATATGAAATGGATAGATGAAAAAATTATCGAAAGCAATATGATAATATCTTGCAATATGTCATATGAGACGATTGAAATGTTTGATATTGTTGCAGCTGTGCAGCAGATACACGACAATCTAGGTATGCCTTTCAGGTCATTAGAGATTGAGATAAAGGAAGCTGATTTCATAAGCCATCTGAATGTGATTAATGATAAATTGATTGAGCTTGCAAAGCTGGGTGTAAATATTGCAATAGATAATTTCAAAGCAGAACATACAATAATGACACAGATAGCTAAGCTGCCTGTAAATGTAATTAAAGTGGACAGAACACTTCTTCGCGGCGGTGTAGTTAAAAAGACCAGAGAGCTTTTGGAGCTGATAAGCACACTAACAAGCAATCTGAACTTAGGCTTGATTATAGAAGGTGTTGAAACAGCAGAACAAATTCAGCTACTGAAAGAGATACCGATATACAGAGTACAGGGCTATTACTATGGTGAAGCCGTTGAAAAAGCGAAAATTGAAAACGACTTGAGAGTAAAATATATCTACAGATAAAAAAAAAACAACCCCCAGTAAAACTGGGGGTTTTGCTCTAACGGGCGTAGCCCTGCAATAATAGCTGCGCCTAAAAGGCGTTTGTTGGTCTGGCACT
>JBFLKU010000011.1:0-388658 GCA_040883315.1 Eubacteriales bacterium | reverse complement strand
GCTTTGCAGTTTTCAAGGTGCTTTCCGGTTACATAACCGTGCCATCCCCTTCCGGCGACAGCTAGACTAGAATACCATATACTCTTTTTGTTGTCAACATAAAAATCAAAAAAAATTTAATATTTTTTAATCAAAAATTAGCATTATTTTTACCTATATATTCTTTTAAATAATACATCTATAAATCTATGTATTTTATAAAAAATACATACCATATATGGTAGTATAAAAAAGACATTTGTCTATTCAGCTAAATTGCTTTTATCTCTATTTAAAAAAGAAAAAGCTTATCTAATATTTTTTATTTTTACTTTCATTTGATTGTATACATAAAGACTCAATTAGAATGATTGGGCTTTGATATTGTATTGTTAGTGCAATATACATTGAAAACCCGACTTTTAATAAGTATTATATGTAATATATAAAGCACATCGAGCCAGATTTATTAAGCGACTATATAATAAATCTTGTTTAATCTTTCGACTTTATAAAAATATAAACGCTTATCTCTTATTTTAAGCTCCTGATGGCTGTGCTGAATGCACAGCCATTTCACTTTATTCCCAGAAAGATACTATACTTTTCTTGATGTCATCTATATCGTCTGCGTATTCCAAGGGCTTCCACCAGCTTGGCATAAGGTTTTGGTATTCTTGTCTCGCAAATCTTCTGTCTATCAGAAGGACTGCCCCCTTGTCCTCTTCCGATCTGATTACTCTGCCAACAGACTGAAGAACTTTATTGAATCCAGGATATATGTATGCATATCCCAGCCCCTCTTCTTCCTTGCTGTCGTGGAAGTCCCTTATAAAATTATTTTCTAGGCTAATCATGGGAAATCCAGTCCCCACTATCACAGCACCTATCAGCTTTTCTCCCTTCAAGTCAATCCCTTCAGAGAACACTCCACCCATCACTGCGAATGCCGCCATGTGTGCATCATCGCTAAAAAGCGAAATAAACGCTTCTCTGTTTCGGCTGTCCATGTTCCTCTGCTGCTTAGGTGCAAAAATATCATCGTATAGAGCTATAAATAGTTTATGTACCTTATCCATATAACCATATGAAGGAAAGAAAATCAGATATTTCCCCTTTTTCGCTTTTACAAATGTATAGATGCTCTCTGCCAGTTCTTTAATAAACTTATCTCTAAACTTATACTCCACAGGTAAATTGGCATTTATAATCACTTTCAAATTATCTTTATAGAAAGGAGATGCCAGCTCGTAGGTAGCACAGTCTTGGGATTTCTGCAAAAGTCTGGTGTAGTATTTAAACGGCGTAAGGCTGGCAGAAAACAGAACAGTAGCTCTGGATTTGTTATGGCAGTCCTGCAGTCTTTGAGAAGGATCGATGCAGAACATTTTTATTCGTATGTTTCCATCTTCTCGCACTATATAATGAATGTAGTTTTCGTCTGCTTTGGCTAACGTCAGCAAATATCCCTTTGTATTGTAGAAAACGTCCAAAAAATCTTTTGTGTATTCTCTAGTCGATGACATATCCATAACAGCCTCTGCCGCTTCGATAAACTTCTCAAGTCTTTTGTTTAGTACATCTAGTGGCTGCTCAAGTATCTCATGATTAATATCAGCCTCATCCATGTCTTTTATTTGTTGATTTAGGTATTGTGAAATGCTTTCTGCATGCTCTAAAGCTGCTATTGCACCCTTCGAACGCACTCTGGACATTTTAGCAGCCAGATTATCATACATTTTTTTGTCTATCTCTCCGGAGTACATTTCTCTTGCTCTGCCTACTAGGTTATGTGCCTCGTCTATTAGTGCTGCGTAGTCTCCGCCATCATCGAAAAATCTTTTCAGCTTTGCTCTAGGATCATATATATTATTATAGTCGCAAATAATAATATCACTTTCTACAGATATATCTAACGAAAGCTCAAACGGGCAAATATTGAATTTATCTGCTATTTTTCGCACCTCTTCAATATTGTAATGCTTGTTCTCTTCAAAGCAATCCATTGCCAGCCCCAGCCTGTCGTAATATCCCCTTGCTCTGGAGCATACTTTGGGATGGCAGTTATATATCTTCTGTGGACATGAGGTTTCTTTGGCTGTTAAAGCGATACTATTTATTATAAGTCCTTTATTTCTCAAAACGTTTATAGCTTCTTCTGCAATTTTCTTTATAGTGTTTTTTGCAGTAGCGTAAAATATTCTTTCGTATCCTTCATATGCAAATGCCTTTACAGCGGGATATATTGTGCCCATAGTTTTTCCGATGCCTGTAGGTGCCTGAATGAATTGTATTGTGCTGTTTTTACAGCCTTTATATACATAGGTCGCCATCTCTTTTTGTCCTGCTCTATATTTGCCAAAAGGAAATTTCATTTCTCTCGCAGATAAATCTCTTTTATTAATATGCTCTTGGCGGCTTTCAAAAATATTTAGAATATACTCCAGCTTTTCATCGAACCAGTTTAATATCTCATCTTTTGTATAGTTGTATTCAAAAAACTTTGTTTCGCTGCTTTCATATTCCACATATGCTATTCTAGCCGTAATCTCATCTATATTGTTTTTTATCACATACATAGCACAGTAGCATTTGCATTGAGCTAGATGCTCATCACTCACCGATTTTTTCTTTTCGATTTTGCCAAAGTATGTTTTTATCTCCTCAATCGCCGCTATCTCGCCGCTTGTGTCTACAATGTCTGCCTTCCCTCTTATTCGGATTTTCACATTCACTCCCTCAATCATATATTCAAGAGGAAATTCTGATATTTTCTTTTGCTCTTCCTGACGTTTTATATGGGTTTGTATGCCTTGCTGCATTCTTTGCGTAGAAACTACACCAGTAGTCAAATCTCCTCCTACTGATATCATATCTACAAATTGATGAACAGAAACATTATATATTTTTTTCTGTGGAAGTTTCATAATAGACAGTATATCATAAAGAGCGGCTGGCAACTATATCTTAACAGAAGTATTACATCAATTATCTGGTTGATATATACATTTAATCATGTATAATTATATTACTGCTAAATGTTAGCAGCTATATTAATAAACAGATAGAGATTTTTAATATTTATATAGAATTTATAACAGGTGAAAAATGAAGAAAGCTTTAATAATTATATCAATAATTTTATTTATTGTTTTAATAGTACAGTTTGCAATTCCGGCAATTTTTGATATGGAAAGTATTTTTATAAAAAATGCCGTAGAGCCTCCTAGCGCGCCAACAGAGGTATTATCACAGGCTCCCACCGGCAGCCCAAATCCAACTGCAGAAATAACAGCTGAACCAACTGCTGCTCCCGAGCCGATGCCGCAATACACAAATATTGTTGTTGGCTTCGGCGGCGATATCATAGCGCATGAGCAGATACTAGAGAGTGCAAAGAGATACGACAACGGCAAAAAGTACTATACATTCGAAAACATATTCAAATACATAAAGCCTGCCTTCGATTATGCAGACTTTATGGTGGCTAATCTGGAGTCACCCATTGCCGGTGCGTCTGCCGGATATTCTGCCTATCCTTCTCTAACCTTCAATTTCCCGGATGAAATAGTAGATGCCCTAAAATACTCAGGCATCGATATGGTGCTTAACGCAAACAATCACTCATCAGATAAATACCCCGAGGGGCTATATCGCACTTTGGATATGCTGGATTCTGCAGACATAATGCACACAGGCGCATGGAGAAATGCAGAGGAAAGGGCAGTGCCTACGGTAATTGATGTACAGGGAATAAAAATCGGCATAGTTTCTGTCACATATTCGTTAAACGGAAGAGAGGCATATATCTCGCAAGATATCCTGGACTACATGGTGTGCTTTCTAGACGAGCAGCAAGTAAAAAAAGAAATAGACCTATGCAGAGAATATGGCGCCGAAATAGTGATAGTATCTCCACACATGGGAGACGAATATCAGCAGTACACCAGAGAGGGATTCAGAAACCATGGTATCAATTACATCTCCCTTGGTGCAGACATAGTAATAGCTCACCATCCTCATGTGCTGCAGGCATCAGAGCTTGTTTCCACATTCGCACCGGATGGTTCTCCAGCGGAAGGTCTGTGCTTCTGGTCTATAGGAAATCTTATGCACAATCAAGTGTCATTGTCCTCTGACTTTGCTAAAGAGGCGAGAGAGACCGGAATAATACTATACCTTAATATACAAAAAGATAATTACACAGGAGAGGTAACCATAGAAAGCCTAGAATATCTGCCTGTATGGATGCTTCGCCGAACCGATTTCAATCCTAGGCTATATGCCATTCTGCCAGCTGGCAATGAAATAGATTTCACTGCCCCTCCATATAATGAACTTCCTTTGAATAAATCAAACTTTTATTCATTGGAAAGAGCATGGAATGTGGCCACCAAACAAGTAGGCACAGAATACGCTACACCACTAGGGAAGATACCTACCAAAGAAGAGAGCAAAACTACCGAAAATTAAAATAAATTATGAAGAAACACATTAAAAAATTTATATATATATGTATTATAGCAGTTATTTTTTCTTTTTCCGCATGCAGCGAATCAAAAAACAATGAGCTTTCTTTACCAACTGAAACAACACAAATAGACAGTATCAGCACTCCGTTTTCAGTACCAGCAGAGACATTTGATTCAAATTCTCCATCTCCTACTCCGGTCATCGATCAATACACGGAAATAGTAATTGGCTCTGTGGGGGATATTATGTGCCACAAGCTAATGCTGATGGATGCACAAAATGCAGCAGAAAATGACTGGGAATTTACAGTGAATGGTGATGAATCATATTCATTCGACCATTGGTTTCAGTTTGTTAAGCCATATACTCAATATCCAGACTTAATGATTGGAAATTTGGAAACCACTATCACCTTGGATAATTCGCAGGCTGCAGGATATCCCTCCTTTGCCACACCAAAAGAGATATTGCCCTCACTCAGTGCGGCAGGCTTTGATGTTCTGTTAAACGGCAACAACCATATCCTAGATAAAAAGCAGGAAGGGTTGATATCTACTATACAAGCCTTGGATGAAGAAGAAATATACCACACAGGCGCTTGGGCATCCATGGAAAGCAAAAATACTCCTCTAGTTATAGACGTAAAGGGAATAAAAGTGGGTATTGTGTCCGTCACATGCTCTGTAAACGATCAAGAAGTATATCTTTCCGAGCAGGAAAAAGAGTATATGTATATATATACGGATGATTTGGCTGATGTAGCAGACCAAATAAACAATTGCAAAAATGCAGGTGCAGAGCTGATAGTTGTTTGCCCGCATTGGGGCTATGAATACGAGACAAAGCCAAATGCTATTATAAGAAAACTTGGAGAAGAATATATAAAGCTGGGAGCAGATATAATACTAGCTCATCATCCTCACGTGCTGCAAACCGTTGAAACATTAGAAGTCGAAACGGAGAACGGCGAAACAAGACAGGGTCTGGTGTATTGGTCTCTTGGCAATTTTATCTCTAACCAAATGAACGAGCTGGAGTATCTATCTGGCACAATAGCATATGTTACTGTACGCAAAGATAATTCAACGGGAGAAATTAGCATATTTTCTACAAGCTATGTTCCTATTTGGACATATATTCAGTACTCAAGGGAGACAAACACAAAGACTTATTCCATTCTGCCGGTGGGGCAGGTGCTGGACAATCCGGAACTCATATCCAAAATCAATCCAGGAAACATCACATACTCATTAAATTCTGCTTGGAACCTTATTACTAAAAGAATTGATGTCACAGTATCACAGCCACTACGTTTGGTACCCGGTGGTAATGACGATACAACATATTGACCCAATGGATAAAACCACACTGTTCAGCCAGTTTTAAAGCTAATTTATGGCATTTTTTTATTGACAGGGGTATAAAGATATAGTAAAATACCTAGTGCTGACTATATGCTCACTTGCCCCGAGTAATAGATAGCCCGGACAGCAAATCCGGCTACCAGAATTTTGCAATAATATTACGGAGGTATCCATCTATGAGCACATTCATGGCTAATGCACAGAATGTTGAACGCAAATGGTATATTATAGATGCAAAAGGTAAACCACTTGGAAGAGTAGCATCACAAGTGGCTCATGTTTTGCGCGGCAAGCACAAGCCTACATTCACAACACATGTGGATACAGGTGACTTTGTTATTGTTATAAACTGCAAAGAAGCTGTATTGACAGGCAAAAAGCTAGAGCAAAAAATGTATCGCCACCACACAGGCTATGTTGGTGGACTTAAAGAAACTCCATACAAAGTGATAATGGAGAAAAAGCCAGAACTGGCTATGACAAAAGCTGTGCAAAGAATGCTGCCAAAGAATCGTCTTGGCAAAGCAATGCTGAAAAAGCTGCGTGTATATGCAGGCAGCGAGCATACGCATGAGGGTCAGCAACCAGAAGTTTACGAAATAAAGATTTAATACAATCATACTTTAAGAAAGGAATTACTATAATATGTCACAAACACAATATTTGGGAACAGGAAGACGTAAGTCAGCAGTAGCTAGAGTTCGCTTAGTTCCTGGTAGTGGAAAAGTTACGATAAACAAACAAGATATGGACGAGTATTTCGGATTTGAAACATTAAAGATGATTGTACGTCAACCTTTAGTATTGACAAAAACCGAAGGCAGCTATGACGTTTTAGTTAACGTAAACGGCGGCGGATATACTGGTCAAGCTGGTGCTATCAGACACGGAATATCAAGAGCATTACTGGATGTAAACCCAGAACTAAGAGCTGCCCTTAAAAAAGCTGGTTTCTTAACAAGAGATCCACGTATGAAAGAGCGTAAGAAATATGGTCTTAAAGCTGCTCGTCGTGCACCACAATTCTCAAAGCGTTAAAATCGCAATATAAATTTTCACACAAAAGCTTCCTTTATGGGAGCTTTTTATATGCAGCTTTTTATGCTAAAATTATAATTACAAATATAATAAACGGAAATAGATTATATGAATAAATCTGAGTTTGAAAGACTAAAGAACAAATCCAAAGCATTTTTGCATTCATCATTTGAATATATAGAATATGGTGATGTAGAAGGCTATGAATTGCTGGCAGATAATAATAGCATTATACTTCTGCTAGGGCTTAATAGAGAAGCGAAAACATATGAATATATTTGGGCGGCAAACGATGCAGATACTTTGATTAATTCATTAAAATGCGATCAGGTTTTTTATTTCTCGTTCGTTCCAAAGAAGTGGATTACCACCTTTGAAAACGCAGGTATGCATATTAGAAACGCCTGGCATGACTATTTTATAAATGATTTGAACAAACTCAATATAGAATGTGAATTGCCTTTTGATTTTCTTGAACCATCCGAAATAGACATAGCATCAGCAATCACAAAAGAATGCAGAGACCAAAGCAGGGGCTTCACAGGACAAACATCTGAATGGATAAAAGAATGGCTATGCGAAAACGAAAATGCTAAAGACACCGCTGTGCTTGTGCATCGCACCTCAAACAACGAAATTGCAGGAATATTATGTGTGGGATTATACGGGCATAGCAGCGAAAACGGACATACTGTATGGATAAAGGAAGTGGCTGTGTGCCCCGAATACCAAAACCAAGGAATAGGCAGGAAATTAATATCGCAAGCCTTAGTATATGGAAAGCAGAGAGGTGCAAAGAAAGCTTTTCTGGCTGCAGATGAGGAAAACATAAACGCTATTCATTTATATACTTCTCTCGGATTCATAGCAAGCGCAGATGACAGCGAAATAACAATGATAAAAGAATAAAAATAATTTACTGTCAATATTAATTGTGGTGAATTATAATAAGTATTCAAATAGTCTAAGCCTGACTATGAAATTAAAACTCTTATGTGATTTTGCTACAGTAAATTTGACAAATTGTGTATAATAGTAAGTAGCAGAATAATTAAAAGCAAAGGAATAAATATGGAAAAAGATATTATTATAATAGGCGGTGGCCCTGCAGGGATAACTGCTGCAATATATGCTGCTAGAGCAGGACTGGATATACTATTGATAGAAAAGCTGTTTTCGGGCGGACAGATAGCAACTACTGACAGCCTAGAGAACTATCCCGGATTTCCAGAGCCAGTAAATGGCGTAGATTTCAGTATGGCACTGGATGCACAGGTCAGAAACTTTAACGTAGAAATAATAAACGAAGAAGTTGTGGAATATCACCTGACAGGTCCTATTAAAAAGATTACAACTACCGGCGGTGTATACACTGCATACACTGTAATCTTGGCAACTGGTGCACAACCAAGGCTTTTGGGCATACCCGGCGAAGATAAATACAGGGGCAGGGGAGTATCCTACTGTGCCACATGCGACGGCTCATTCTATAAGGACAAAGTTGTAGCTGTAATAGGCGGCGGCGACACAGCCTGCGAAGAGGCACAATATCTTTCAAAGATAGCTAAAAAGGTTTATTTGGTTCACAGAAGGGACGAGCTGCGTGCAGCTCATGTAGAGGCACAGCGAGTATTGTCCAATCCCAAAATACAAATCCTATGGGATAGCGTTGTAGAAAAAGTGGACGGACAGGACAAAGTGACCGATATGCTCATTAGAAACAAAAATACAGGTGAAACAAAAAAATATGAAGTGGATGGTTTTTTTGTGGCAATAGGCATCATCCCCAACACTGATACAATAAAAAATAATGTCAAATTAGACGATTCAGGATATATAATTACCGATGTGCACATGGCAACAAACGTGCTCGGCGTCTTCGCAGCAGGAGATGCCAGAAACACACCGCTGCGTCAAGTAGTGACAGCCTGCGCGGACGGAGCGATTGCAGCAGAAAGTGCACGATCTTACCTGAACGAGCATATGAGCAATGTTTAATTAACTAGACGGCAAAATTTGACGTCTATTGTTATAAATAAGCGTATATACTACATATTTCGGCTACAAATTACTTGCTGAATGGATATTTTATGTGTATAATATCATAAGAACATTATGATAAAGGAATAATTATGAAACACATTAAAGTTGTAAAATCAAAATGCTTGAAAACTGACGGCGGCTGCGGCGAATGCCAGTCATCATGCCAAAGTGCATGCAAAACATCCTGCACAGTGGGCAACCAAGAATGCGCAAGTGAAAACAAATAGAAGCTATGGTACATACCTATAAATTTGATAATCACTTTTTCGCATATGATGCTTTCTCTTCCTCATTGATGGAGGTAGACGAAGCCACGCATCATGTTATTGATTTATATTCAAAAGGTCATAACAAGCAAAGCATTCACGAGCGTCTAGACGCTCGTTTTGGTGTGCACGAAATTAGCGAAATAATAGATGAAATAGGTGAACTAAAAAACAATGGTTCATTTGATACTACAATAGACTATGCTTCATGCGAGCCAAGCAGAGACTTCCACATAAAAGCACTATGCCTGCATATTGCCCACGACTGCAACCTGCGCTGCAAATATTGCTTTGCTTCAACTGGTGCATTCGGCGGAAAAAGAGAGCTGATGAGCGAGGAAGTAGGGCATAGAGCGTTGGATTTCCTTTTTGAAAACAGCGGAAATATTAAAAATTTGGAAGTTGATTTTTTTGGCGGCGAACCAATGATGAACTTTGACGTTGTAAAGAGCATCGTAAAGTATGGCAGAGAGCTGGAGAAAAAGCACAGCAAAAATATCAATTTCACTATGACAACCAATGCATATGATATATCCGAAGAGGATATGAAATACCTCAACGAAGAGATGCACAATATAGTCATCAGCCTAGATGGCAGGGAAGACAAGCATAATTTTATGCGCCCAACTGCTGATAAAGGCGGCTCCCACAAAACAATTCTGGAAAATGCAAAGAAATTTGTTGAAATGAGAGGCGATAAGTCCCATTATATCCGCGGAACGTTCACAAAGCATAATCTGGACTTTTCAGAGGATGTAAAATATCTTCACAGTCAAGGCTTTAAACAAATATCCGTAGAGCCTGTGGTAGCCGACGAAAATCTGAGCTATGCAATAACGGAGCAGGATCTGCCGAAGATATTCGATGAATACGAACGTCTGGCAAAATGGTATATTAATGAAAGAACCAACGGAAAATGGTTGAATTTCTTTCACTTTTTTGTGGATCTAGAAACTGGTCCATGTGTAAACAAGCGATTGAGTGGATGCGGAGCAGGCTGCGAATATCTGGCAGTTACTCCTACAGGAGACATATATCCATGCCATCAATTCACAGGGCAGACTGATTTTCTGCTGGGGAATTTAGATAATGGTATAATAAATATAGACGTCAGAGAACAGTTCGCCAATAATCAAGTATCCAGCAAGGAAGAATGCAAAAACTGCTGGGCACAGATGTTTTGCGGCGGCGGATGCAGTGCAAATGCACAAAATTTCAACGGAAACATCGGAAAGCCCCACGAGCTGGAATGCGAAATGCAGAGAAAGAGACTGGAATGTGCATTAGCAATATATGCGCTCGAAAATATTTAGTCTGCTCGCAAATATTCGAACCCTCAAATGCATCATCCGGCAAAAATGATAATAAGTGTATAGATTAGTTTATGCACATAAAATATTTTAGGAGGACATCTCATGAAAAAAAATATGCTTATCGCCCAGTCTGGAGGGCCAACTGCAGTTATCAACTCCGGAGTTGTAGGTGCATTTACAGCAGCAATGGATTTGGAGTTTGACAACATCTACGCAGCATACCAAGGAATCCAAGGGGTTCTTGACAGACAAATAATTGATTTGAAGTCTGCAGACAGACAAACTGTGGAAGGATTGAAATATACTCCATCTGCAGGATTAGGCTCATGCAGATATAAAATGTCAAAAGACATTTCTCATCCTGATTTCGAGGCAGTTTTCAAGGTATTCGAAGAGCTTGAAATAGGCTATTTCTTCTACAACGGCGGGAACGACTCTATGGATACATGCGACAAAATAAATGAGTACGCTGTGAAGCACGGAATAGACATCAAGGTAATTGGTATCCCAAAAACGGTAGACAACGATTTAGTGGGAACAGACCACTGCCCCGGCTTTGGCTCAGCAGCAAAATACCTGAACACCACTTTGCAGGTTAGTGCATATGACTGCTATTCATACTCCACACCAACAATAATAATGATGGAGACAATGGGCAGGCATGCCGGCTGGCTGGCTGCATCCACAGCATGTGCCACATACAACGGAGAACAACTGGTAGACAGAATATATCTACCGGAATCAGTTTTCGATTTGGATGATTTTTTGGCTGACACAGAAAAGCTATTTAAAGAAAAGAAAATGGTATTTTTAACAGTCTCTGAGGGCATCAAAGACAAGAACGGTGATTTTCTCCTGTCCGGCGTGTCCGTGAACGATAATTTTGGTCATGCGCAGCTAGGCGGTGTGAGTGAATTTTTAAAGAGTAAAATAGCAGAAAGTATCACACCTAGAACAAAGATTATAAACCCGAATATCATTCAAAGATGTGCAACTCACGTGGCATCTGCAACAGATATGGAAGAAACATTCAATACAGGATATATGGCTCTGAAGTCAGCATATGAAGGAAAAAGCGGATACATGGTGGCATATGAAAGAGTTCAGGATGATCCATATGTAATGAACTACAAGCTGACACCACTAAGCCAAGTGGCAAACGCAGAAAAAACCATTCCAAAAGAGTGGATTATAGACGGAAAACAAATGACCAAGGATATAGTCACATATACAAAGCCTTTGATGAAGGGCGAGGTAATGCTTCGCCACGGCAGCGACGGGCTTCCTTCTTTCTCGCGACTGCCTAGAAAGTTTGTTAAGTTCTAATCTTTCCGCCAGTTAGTTTGTTTATGGCTCTTGGCAGTGCATCCTTTGCAGTGCCCCAAGGCTTATCAACATTTCTGTGGTCAAACTTATCATTAAAATATTTAACCTCCTCCGCTAGTCGTTGGAGGTTTTCGTTTTGTACTCTAGCCAGTCCCTTTGCCAAATCCAACGCTACTTTATCCGGCGCTTCCTTTTGTGCAAATCTAATTAGCTCCTGAAAATGCTTTAAGCAAAGCCCCTTTGATTTCAAAAACATAGCTCTGAATTCATCTTCATTCTTCCACAAATGAATGAAAGTGAAAAAATATCTCTTCATGTTTTCCTCTATAGTGCTGCATACAGAGCAATCCGAGGTTATTTTTTCTATGTAATCACAGCATTCTATTGCTCCGGATTTTTTCAGTGCTTTCTCTTCTTTTTCTATCCTGTCAAAATACTTGCCTAAATTATCATTTATATATTCCAGTCTGGAGTGTGCAGAGAGACCCATAGGCAGCTTTTTTGATTTACTGTACATCATATTATAGTGATTAATACAAAACCCCACCTTGTTTGTCTCCTGGCGAATATCTGGCTGCATAACACTATCCCCTAGATAAAAATCTATGGCTTTTTCTTCCTGAATCTCTTCTATAGAGCATAATAGGCACTCACACTCTTTTTTTGCAGCATCCCATACAGGTATTGTATCTATATGATATTTCATATTTTCTCCTTCATATTCGGCGTGTATTTTCTTCAGCTAGTTTTTTTCGTTCTTTTTTTGATAAATCCAACAAATAATTTATCTATCAAGAATGTCAGCACTATAGCTACAACTAAAGGAACAATAAAGCTGAATATAGTATACCATGTCTGCCAAGGCTGCTCTGCCACCATGTTCGGCATTTCACTAATGGCTGGCGGAATGTTCATCTGCTTTAGTCTAACTGCAATGTATTGATGCCATATATAGTAGTTATACGAGATAGAAGCCAGATAAATCATTATCTTGTTTGAAAAAATAAATCTATAATTTTTTATAGCATATATCGTAGAAACCAAAAATACCAAAAACAAAGCTGCTAGAGCAAGCCTGTTGGAGCCCTGCCACCTTTGTATGGCTTCATGTCCTGTTACCGATCGCAAGTCCTTCATCATTCCTAATATTGCCGCAAACGAACCAATAGACAATATAGTAAATCCTATTGAGTGCTTTTTGTAGTCGGTATATTTGTTTATTGCTACCACAAGGTAAGCTCCAAGTATGCCGATAGCCAGCACATCAAAAAATGATAGCAGCTGGTTTACGCTCATAGCTGGCGCAGCTGAACTGTTTACAAAATTCATTCTGTATATAACACCAATTGATACCATCAATGAAAATATCAATACAGGCCAATCTCTAAGCACTCTAATAATAAAAGGAAACAGCAGATAAAACTGCATCAGCACTGCAACAGTCCACAGCACTACATTTAAGTTGGTCCATAGATATGTATAGTCTATAAATGTCTGCGTAAATGTTAAATGAGTAAACAAGTCTACAAACATCGTTCTGAAATCATAAAATTCCCCTAACACTAATGCGATAACAAAACATACTATTACGCTGAAATAGTATGAAGGCATTATTCTTATAAATCTTCTTTTGTAAAAATCCAACGGACTTTCAAATTCTTCATGGTTCATAATCCTGTGAATGTATGGCAGAGCCAGCTGAAATGCAGAAAGCATAATAAACATATCCACCCACAAATATCCTGCTGCAGGTATATATGTTAGATCAACAAAGTTGTGTCCTAATACAAATGTGGGGCAAAGCCATGACTGCTGCCAAATGTGAAACCACGCAATCAATGCTATCGCCAAAACTCTTATACCCGGGATTACATCTATGTGCTTGTCGTCTATTCTCCCTGTTATCTTTTCTAAATTCATATTTCACCCTATATATTTATATATTTTCAATCACTATTATAACAAATGTATTAATTAATAATCAAATAGTAAATTATGAAGTTATTATGTATATTATAAATGTTTTTTACCGGATTGATTATTCTTTTATGCATAATATTCACATGTTTTAATATTATTTTGCAAGATTAGAAAAATTAAATTGCATTTTTATAATATTAATATTATAATACTCCTGAACAAAGACGTTCTAAAAGCCCAGTAGGGGTGTTTTGGAGCGTCATTTTTTATTATACAGATATATTTTCGTTACGCTGGGGTGACATAGTTTACTTAAAGACGGTGTAATTCTGTCTTTTTTTGCTATTAACATATTATTATAAGGAGGTCTTTTATGGAACTTACATTGGCTGTAAACACCGTGTGGATTGTTATATCCTCTGCACTTGTGTTTATAATGCACGCTGGGTTCGCATGCGTGGAGGCAGGATTCACTCAGTCAAAAAATACCGCCAACATCATTATGAAAAACTTTATGACTATAGCTATAGGTACTATTGCATATTATATTATTGGCTATTCTATAATGTTTGGGAAAGATGTATCCGGTATACTGGGATGGAATGGTCTCGGTATCAATTCGGGGGGTGAGCCGGACAATCTGCCTTTAGAAGTTTTCTGGTTCTTTCAGGCGGTTTTTGCCGCTACGTGTGCCACAATAGTATCGGGTGCTGTGGCTGAGAGAACAAAATTTAATGTTTATCTATTTTTCTGCTTGTTTATATGCTCATGCATATATCCAATAACGGGGCACTGGATATGGGGAGGCGGCTGGCTGGCACAAAGAGGATTCCATGATTTCGCAGGCTCTACTGCCGTTCACGCTATGGGTGGCTTTTCAGCACTGGCAGCTGCAAAAATCGTGGGAGCTAGAGCAGGAAAATATACGCACAAGAAAAAATCAAACACAATCCCTGCCCACTCTATACCCCTAGGAGCTCTTGGAGTTCTGCTGCTATGGTTTGGATGGTTCGGCTTTAACTGCGGCTCTACACTGGCTGCTGACCCGCAAGCAATAGGAGTAATCGCAGTGAATACAGTTCTGGCTGGTGCATCAGCTGCACTGGCAGCCATGCTATTCACTTATTTTAAAAACAAAAAATCCGATGTTGGAATGACTCTTAACGGATGCTTAGCAGGATTAGTAGGCGTGACAGCAGGATGCGACGCCGTGACAGCAAACGGCGCAATAGCTATTGGGGTGATATGCTCCCTAGTAATGATTTATGCATGTGAAGCCATAGACAAAAAGCTATGTATAGACGATCCTGTTGGTGCTATTTCAGTTCACGGAGTATGCGGTGCATTAGGCACAATATTGGTTGGCGTTTTCGCTGTGGATGGAGGCCTGCTATACGGCGGCAGCTGGAGCTTGATTGGCATACAGTCGCTTGGAGTGTTGGTATGCGGTACATTGGCATTCTCGTCTGCTGCATTATTTTTCTACCTAGCAAAAATCACTGTGAAAGTGCGTGTTCACAGGCGTGAAGAGGTGCTGGGACTAGATGAAGCAGAGCACGGAATATCAGCCTATGATATGCTTGGTCTATAAAATCGTAAACAAACGGTAAACAAATTCAAATTGACGTATAAAAACTAAAACTTTTCACAAATAGGCTTGCAAAAACGCAATTTACTGCTATAATACCTATAAGGAAAACAAAAATTGCAGGATTTACTTTTTTTTCTTGCATTTTCGTGCATATTAAAAGCAGTCAAAAACATAGGTGAAGTATAGGCATTTATGTAATTATTGCTCCTAAATGTGATATAAATAAGGAGGAAAAAATGGCTAAATATACTAAAAAAGATGTTCTTCGCTTGGCAGAAGAGAATGATGTAAAATTCATTAGATTACAGTTTACAGATGTGTTTGGTGCGCTAAAGAATGTGGCAATCACAATAGAGGAGCTCCCAAAGGCATTGGACGGCAAATGCATGTTTGACGGATCATCAATTGAGGGGTTTGTAAGAATAGAAGAGAGCGACATGTATCTTCGTCCAGATCCTGATACATTTGTCATCTTCCCTTGGCGTCCGCAGGTGGGCAGAGTTGCTAGACTGATATGCGACATCTACACACCAGAAGGAAATCCATTTGAAGGCGACCCACGTTTTGTATTGAAGAAAACAATAGCTCAGGCCAAAGAAATGGGCTACTCAGTAAATGTTGGGCCAGAGTGCGAATTCTTCCTGTTCCACGTGGATGATGAAGGTCGCCCAACTACAACAACACACGATGAAGCCGGCTATTTCGACCTTGCTCCTATTGATTTAGGTGCAGATGCACGCCGTGACATGTGCCTAACACTTGAGGAAATGGGATTCCACATCGAGGCTTCTCACCACGAGGTGGCACACGGACAGCACGAAATAGATTTTAAATATGATGAAGTATTAACTGCTGCAGATAATATTATGACGTTCAAAATGGTTGTGAAGTCAATTGCCAAGCGCCATGGACTATATGCATCATTTATGCCAAAGCCAATATTCGGAATAAACGGATCGGGAATGCATACAAATCAATCACTGTTTAAAGACGGCAAAAACGCATTCTATGACGAAAAAGATAAGCTTCAATTATCTGAAGACTGCTACAGCTATATAGCTGGTATATTAGACCACGTAAAAGGCTTTACAGCTATTACTAATCCATTAGTTAATTCATATAAAAGATTAGTTCCAGGATATGAAGCTCCAGTATACGTAGCATGGGCCACAAGAAATCGTTCACCGTTAATACGTATTCCAGCCTCTAGAGAGGAAGGAACTCGCGTTGAACTGAGAAATCCTGACCCAAGCTGCAATCCATACCTAGCTCTTGCATGCATGATAGCCGCAGGACTTGATGGAATTAAAAACGGCAAAAAACCTGTTGCATCTGTTGAACAAAATATATTTGGAATGAACAGCGAAGAACTTTCCAGCAAATCTATCGATTCATTGCCTGGCAGCCTGTATGAAGCTATATGCGAGATGCAAAAAGACGGCCTTGTAAAAGAAACTTTAGGTGAGCATATATTCGAAAACTATGTGAAAGCAAAATTAGCTGAATGGGATGAATACCGTTCATCTGTATCACAATGGGAAATAGATAAGTATCTGCCATCATATTAAGACTTATTAAATAGTGCTACTTAATCAAACTACAACTGTTAGTGTCTTAAACCTACGATATTGACTTTAATTAGGGGCGATTTTAAAACTCGCCCCTTAAGTATCGACTATTTAATTAAAGAAAGGAGTTTCCTATGCCAGAGGGCATTTGCGAAATTTTGGTGGTGATGCGCCATGGCGAGGCAGTGGACAAACTATGCAAACTGCTGCACTCTCTTGGATATAGGGTAGTGGAGGTTTGTTACTCCGGGAGTGCCGCTCTGCGTGGAACATCATATCACAATTATGATATAGTTTTATGCAGTGATAATCTGCCAGACATGCGCGGGCTATCCATGGCTCTTGATATACTAGAAAAAAAAGACGTAAGCGTTTTAATGATAACATCGGAAAGAGAAAAGGTTTCTATAGAATCCGACTTCGACGACTACGATATTACATGCCTTGTAAAGCCAGTTTCCAGAATGGTTTTGCAGCATGCACTAGAAATTACATGGAATAACAGGAAAAGATACGGAAGCCTTAAAAAGGAAAGAGACAGGCTGAAAAAAGAAGCTGCACAAAGAAATCTATTGATGCAGGCAAAGCAAGTATTGATGAAAAAATATGGATTTGATGAGCCAAAGGCTTACAGATCTCTTCAAAAAACATCTATGGATACGGGCGTTCCTGTCAAGGAGATAGCCAAGAGAGTGATAGAGACTGACGGAGTCGAATTCTATAGATATTAGTTAGTAAATAACAGTACTTTTGTACTTTAAGATTTTTTACGGGGGTTTAAATATGTCAACAAAGGAAAGCAAAGTGGACCAGAGAAACTATAGTTTCAATCAGCGTCCAAAATCAAGTGGTCTATATGATGCAAATTATGAGCACGATGCATGCGGCATGGGCTTTATTTCTCATTTAGACGGCAAACCGTCTCGCTCAATTGTAGATGATGGCTTGATAATACTAGAAAGACTAGTTCACCGTGGCGGAACAGGTGCCGAGGAGGACACAGGAGACGGAGCAGGTATATTGCTTGCAATGCCTGATAAATTCCTTCGCGCAATATGCCAAGAGGAATCTGGGGTAGAGCTTCCTCCAAAGGGAGAATATGCTGTTGCTATGGCATTTCTGCCAAGGGATGAAAAGAAATGCATCGCTCTATTGGAAGAGACTGAGCAAATAGTTAAAGCAATGGGCTTTAAAATGCTGCTTGCCAGAAAAGTTCCATACAGCTTTTTTGATGCTGGCCCTGCAGCTAGAGACTGCATGCCAAATTTCTATCAGCTGTTTATAACTGGTAATGGCAATTTCCAAATAGACGGCGACTTTGAGCACAAAATATATGTTCTTCGCCGTACTTTGGAGCAAAAGATAAGATTCGCAGGAAATGACGATTATTATTTCTCTTCTTTTTCTTCCAAGACTTTAGTATATAAGGGCATGCTTCACGCGTGGCAAATAAGAAAGTTTTTCCCGGATTTAGAGGACGAAAGAATGGAATCATCTATTTGCGTTGTCCATTCACGTTTTTCAACCAATACTTTCCCGTCATGGGACAGAGCTCAGCCATGCAGGTTTATAGCACACAATGGCGAAATAAACACACTGCGAGGCAACGAAAACTGGTTTAAAGCTAGAGAATCTGTTAATGACGGCGGCGTTTTCAAAAACGTAAGAAAATCTGTAATCCCAGTAATAGACGATGAAGGCTCTGACTCAACAAAGTTTGACAACTGTCTTGAGTTTTTATGCCTACAAGGCAGACCTTTGCCACAGGTTCTTTTAATGATGATACCTGAAGCATGGTCAAAGGCTGTTGATATTTCAGACGAGATGAAATCATTCTATGAATACTCCGCAAATATCATGGAGCCATGGGATGGCCCTGCTGCTATCTGCTTCTCAGACGGCAGATATGCTGGTGCTATTCTAGATAGAAATGGTCTACGTCCATCCAGATATCAGGTGACTAAAGACAGAAGAGTAATTCTGTCTTCTGAAGCAGGCGTTCTTGACATTCCGTTTTCTGAAACAATTGAAAAAGGTCGTTTAGGCCCCGGTGAGATGATATTGGTGGATACAGAGCAAGGCAAAATGTTCCGTGACCATCAAGTGAAGGAAGACTATGCCCAGCGTCATGATTATAAATCATGGCTGGATAAATACAGAAAAACAGAAGCAGACCTTCCAAAGGCTGCAAAAACAGAAAAAATCAGCGACGAAAAATTCGGTGCAGGAATCAAAGCATTCGGATACACTTTTGAAGGCATACAAGAGGTAATCACGCCTATGGCAAGAGACGGAAAAGAACCTATCTCTGCAATGGGTATGGACATACCTTTGGCTGTTCTGTCCAAAAAACCCCAGCTTCTATACAATTATTTCAAGCAGCTCTTTGCACAGGTAACAAACCCCCCAATTGATGCATTAAGAGAAGAAATAGTAACTGGTACAGAAGTATTCTTGGGTGCTTCGGGCAATTTCGCAAAAGATGCCCCTGAAAACTGCAAAAAGCTGCGTCTAGATGCGCCAATACTGGACAGTGACACATATGAGAGAATTTTAAATCTGAATGAAGACGGATTTAAGACAAAAGTATTAGATATTCTATACGATATAGACTGCGGAGGCTTCGCAATGGAATCTGCTCTGGAAAAGCTTTTTGAAAAGGCAGAGGAAGCCATAGAGGATGGTGCAACAATTTTAGTGCTCTCCGATAGAAACTTCGACGAAAACATGGCCGGAATACCTGCACTGCTTGCAGTATCCGGGCTTCACCATCACCTAATTCGAAAGGAACTAAGAGGAAGAGCAGACATTATTCTAGACTCTGCAGAGCCATCTGAAGTACATCATTTTGCTACTTTAGTAGGCTATGGCGTATCCGCTATACACCCTTATCTGGCATACAGAATGGTCGAAGAATGCGTAGACCGTGGATACATAAATGATATAAGCAAAGAAAAAGCACTATACAACTATAAAAAGGCTGTAGTAAAGGGCATCGTAAAGGTAATGTCCAAGATGGGCATATCCTGCGTACAGTCCTATCAAGGTGCACAAATATTCGAAGCCCTTGGAATAAGCAAAGAAGTAGTCGATAGATACTTTACAGGTACTTCTACAAGAGTAGACGGACTGAAGCTGAGACACATTGCAGATGAAACCAAAAAAAGACATCTGATGGGCTTTGGACGAAAGAGCCACGATTTATTAAATTCCGGCGGCGTATTCCAATACAAACCGGACGGCGAAGTACACATGTATAACCCTGAAACTGTGCATATATTCCAGCGTGCCGTCAGAGAAAACGACTACGAACTTTACAAAAAATACAAAGCAAAGCTTCAAAATGAAGAAAGTGAACAATGCACTCTTCGCTCATTGATGGAGTTTTCATCCCATATGAAGCCTGTAGATATCAGCGAAGTAGAGCCTGTTGAAAGAATAGTTCAGCGCTTTAAAACCGGTGCAATGAGCTATGGATCTATATCCGAAGAGGCTCACACTACTTTGGCTATTGCGCTAAATAGACTAAAAGGTAAATCAAACTCCGGCGAAGGCGGCGAGGACAGGAAAAGATTCCAACCACTTGAAAACGGAGACTCCATGTGCTCCGCTATCAAGCAAATCGCTTCAGGTCGCTTCGGTGTTACAGCGGAATATCTGGCAAGTGCAAAGGAAATACAAATAAAAATGGCACAAGGTGCAAAACCTGGCGAAGGCGGACACCTACCAGGACATAAAGTATATCCTTGGATTGCTAGGGTTCGCCACTCAACACCAGGCGTTGGACTGATATCACCGCCTCCTCACCATGATATATATTCTATCGAGGACTTGGCACAGCTGATATATGATCTCAAAAATGCTAACCCAGCCGCACGTGTAAATGTGAAGCTAGTATCAGAAGTAGGTGTAGGCACCATTGCAGCAGGTGTTGCAAAGGGCAGAGCCGACGTAATACTGGTATCAGGATATGACGGCGGTACAGGTGCATCACCTAGAACATCTACTCAGCACGCAGGTCTGCCATGGGAGCTAGGTGTGGCTGAAACACACCAAACACTGGAAATGAACGGACTAAGAGATCGTGTTATATTGGAAACCGACGGCAAAATGATGACAGGGCGCGATGTTATAATCGCAGCACTTTTGGGCGCAGAGGAATACGGATTCGCAACGCTGCCATTGGTAGCTATGGGCTGCATTATGATGAGAGTCTGCAACCTGAACACATGCCCAGTAGGTGTAGCTACACAGCATCCTGAGCTGAGAAAAAGATTCATCGGCAAGCCTGAGCACGTAGAAAACTGTCTAAAATTCATTGCTATGGATATGCGTGAGATTATGGCCGAGCTGGGCTTCCGCTCTATGGAGGAATTAATCGGCAAATCAACGATACTAAAGCAAAGAGTTGTTAAAAACAATGATAAAGCTAATTCTGTTGACTTAACCAGCATTATAGTAGACCCAAATCCAATCACCAGGAAGCATATGGCTCCTTTAGCCGGTGCATCCGAATGGGATCACTACTTTGCTGCTGTTGAAGCATTGGTAGAATCAAATCAAAAAGTTGAAATAAATATGCCTATATCTAATATTGACCGTACCACAGGCACAAGACTTGGCGGATGGCTGGCAAAACGATATGGCGACCACGGACTGGCAGATGACTCAATAGTATATAACTTTAAGGGAACTGCCGGACAAAGCCTTGGTGCATTCCTTCCAAAGGGAATAACGCTGAATGTAGAAGGCGACTCCAACGACTACGTGGCAAAAGGACTTTGCGGCGGCAAAATAATTGTCGCTCCTCCAAAAGATGCAGCATATGTACCAGAAGAAAACACCGTAATCGGCAACGTAGCATGCTACGGAGCTACATCCGGCGAGCTATATGCCAGAGGAATGGCAGGGGAGAGATTCTGCGTCAGAAACTCCGGGGTTCTAGCTGTTGTAGAAGGCGTTGGAGACCACGGATGCGAATATATGACAGGCGGAAAAGCAGTGATATTGGGCGAAGTAGGCTATAACTTTGCTGCTGGCATGTCCGGCGGTGTGGCGTATGTATACGACGTGAAAGGTGACTTAGAAGAGCACTGCAACATGGAAATGATAACAATAGCCGTTCCTGAAATAGATGAGGAAATAGAGCAACTAAAGGCATTAATTACAAATCACCAAAAGTATACCGGCTCTACTGTAGCTGAAAAAATACTGAAAGATTGGGATAAGAGCTTGAAGAAATTCAAGAAAGTAATGCCTATTGACTATAAGGAAATGCTTGACGAAATAGAGAAAGCAACCAAAGAGGGCTACGAAGGCGAAGAAATGCTAACAATAGCATTCGAAAGAAAAGTAGCTGCAAAATAATAAAAGGAGGAAGCTTGGCTAGTAGTGGCGAAGTTGTATAAATAAAATGGGAAAACCAACTGGATTTTTAGAATACGAGCGCAAAGGCGCAAAATACGTTGAGCCAAAGGACAGACTTGAAAACTTTGACGAGTTTGTAATACCGCTGGATGACGAGGAGCAGCAAAAGCAAGCTGCACGATGCATGGACTGCGGCATACCTTTTTGTTTGTCTGGCGCAATGTACGCAAATGCAGTATCAGGCTGTCCAAACGGCAACTTGATACCTGAATGGAACGAATTAATATACAGGGGAAACTATAAAGAGGCATGGGAAAGACTTGTGAAAACCAATCCTCTGCCTGAAACGACCTCCAGAGTGTGCCCTGCACCATGTGAAGGGTCTTGCACGAACGGACTAGACGGCGAGCCTGTTACCATACACTATAATGAAAGACTAATATCCGACAAAGCCTTCGAAAACGGCTGGGTGAAAGAAGACGGCGAGCCTATAACCAAAACAGGCAAAAAAGTTGCAGTAGTTGGCTCTGGGCCTGCTGGTCTTTCTGCAGCATGGCGCCTAAACAAGCTTGGACATACTGTAACAGTATACGAAAGAGAAGATGCTGTGGGTGGTCTATTGATGTATGGAATACCTAACATGAAGCTGGACAAAAAACTTGTATCAAAAAGAGTGGAAATAATGAAAGAGCTGGGTATCACATTCATAACCAGCTGCAATGTAGGCAAAGACATCAGCTACGAAGAGCTGGATGAAAAATACGATGCAATACTACTCTCCGGCGGTGCAACAGAGCCAAGAGATTTGATGGTGCCCGGCAGAGAACTGGAAGGTGTACGCTTTGCCGTTGATTTCCTGACAGAAAACACTAAGCAACTGTTGAAAAATGGCAGCAAAAGCCTTAAAAACACAATGGATGGAATGAACGTAGTGGTAATAGGCGGCGGCGACACAGGAAATGACTGTGTAGGCACATGCCTGCGCCGCGGGGCAAAAGTGGTTCAATTCGAGATAATGCCGGAAGCTCCAGAAAAAAGACTGGCTAACAATCCATGGCCAACATACCCTAAGGTAAAAAAGACGGATTACGGACAGCAGGAGGCTATATATCTTCAAGGAGAGGATCCGAGAATATATGAAATAAATTCATTGAAATTCAATGGAGAAAATGGTAAAGTAAAGTCTATAGATACAGTAAAAATTGAGTGGAAGAAAAATTCTGAGGGAAGGTTTATTCCTGTTCCAATAAAGGGCACAGAAAAAACATATCCTGCAGATTTGGTACTGCTGGCAATGGGCTTTGTAGGTGCTGAAAAGTACACCTTGGAAGCATTTGATGTATCTAAAAAAGACGGATATAAAACCAGCAAAGAAAATGTATTTATGGCTGGCGACATGCGCCGCGGTCAGTCTTTGGTTATATGGGCTATCTATGAAGGTCGCTCAGCTGCTGAAGAAATAGATGAATATTTAATGAAAGACTAAAAAGGAGCTATTTATGATTATTCCATTTACTAAAATGGAAGGTGCAGGCAACGATTACGTTTATGTTAATGCTTTTAAAATAGACCTGCCTGAAAAAGATATACCTAAAATTGCACAAATAGTTTCGGACAGGCATTTTGGAATCGGCTCTGATGGGCTTGTTTTAATATGCCCTTCGGAAGTAGCAGACGCAAAAATGCGCATGTTTAATTTAGACGGCTCAGAGGGCGAGATGTGCGGCAATGCAATCCGCTGCGTAGCAAAATATCTTTTTGATCATAAGATGATAAATGGTCTATCAACCTCTATAGAAACACTTGCCGGCATAAAATACATAGATATGTTCATAGGCGAGGACAAAAAAGTGAATAAAGCAAGGGTGGACATGGGTGCACCTCATTTTGAAAGCGATGACTTTCCATTCACATGGAACGAACCATTCGGTATCGATTTGGAGGCAAAGGGCAGGAAGTATAAAGCCTACTGTGTATCTATGGGGAATCCTCATGCCGTAATTTTCGTTGATAAAGTTTCATCTTTTGATGTCACAGGCATAGGCAAGGAGCTGGAAACACATCCTGTTTTCCCAAATCGCAGCAATATAGAATTTGTAGAGCTAGTGTCTGAAAACTCCGTTAAAATGAGAGTATACGAAAGAGGCAGTGCGGAAACACTTGCATGCGGCACAGGGGCATGTGCTACAGCTGTTGTATGCAATACTTTAGGCAAAACAAATGATAGAGTGGATGTTGTGCTGCTAGGCGGCACATTGACAATAGAATATTCAAAAGATTCAAACGTATTTATGACAGGACCCTGCAGAGAAGTCTTCTCTGGAGAAATAGAAATAGAGTTATAAAAGGAGGGTGCTCTGCAAAGAGCCATGTAGAACCAAATGATTAATGCAAATGGCAATTTTCAGCTATTAAAAACCAATTATCTTTTTCAAACAATTGCACAAAAAGTGAAGCAATATCAGGATACCAATCCTAATGCCGATGTTATAAAGCTAGGAATAGGCGATGTTACAAAGCCGCTAGTTCCTGCAGTAGTAGAGGCTTTTCACAAAGCAGTAGATGAAATGGCAGATGCCAAAACTTTTATGGGATACCCTGACAACACAGGATATGATTTTTTGAAAAAAGCTATAATTGAAAATGATTATGCT
The DNA here is from genome assembly GCA_040883315.1 of Eubacteriales bacterium. Classification (GTDB taxonomy): domain Bacteria; phylum Bacillota; class Clostridia; order Christensenellales; family UMGS416; genus JAFGUF01. Next base: position 363,756 of record JBFLKU010000011.1, on the reverse strand, counting down.
CCTTTAGGTGTTGATTTGTCCTTGGATGAGGTGTTTATATCCTCCGGCGCTAAAAGCGAAACAGCCAACTTCACAGATATGTTCGGAAAGGGCAATATAATCGCCATAACAGACCCTGTATATCCTGTTTATTTGGACTCAAATATAATGGCAGGCAATGCAGGCAAAATATCTCCATCTGGAGATTTCGGCAAAATAAGACTGATGGACTGCACCGAAAAGAATTCTTTCCTTCCAGAGCTACCAAAGCGCAGAGTAGACATAATTTATCTATGTTCACCAAACAATCCTACAGGCACAGCTTTCACACGCAAGCAACTGAAAAAATGGGTTGAATATGCCAACAAAAATGATGCAATAATACTATACGATGCAGCATACAAAGCATATATCAGAAATGATGAATATCCTCAATCAATATACGAAATAGAGGATGCAAAAAAATGTGCTATTGAGTTCTGCTCTTTCTCTAAAACAGCTGGGTTCACAGGCGTAAGGTGTGCGTATACCATAGTTCCAGAGGAAATACGTGCCCACGTGAAAGAAGGCGGCACGGTTTCACTAAACAAAATGTGGAATCGCAGACATGCAACAAAATTCAATGGAGTCAGCTATATCACTCAAAAAGCAGCCGAGGCATGCTACAGTGATGAAGGCAAAAAACAAATAAAAGATAACATCGATTATTATCTAAAGAATGCTAATGATATTAAAACCTGCTTTAAAGAGCTTAAATACACTGTATACGGAGGAGAAAGCAGCCCATATGTGTGGCTTAAGGTTCCCAAAGAGTACACTTCATGGCAGTTCTTCGATTATCTTCTGGAAAACTATCAAATAGTAGGAACTCCAGGATCGGGATTTGGAAAATGCGGCGAGGGGTACTTCCGTCTCACTGGATTTGGTTCAGCAGAAAACACAGCTAAAGCAATCTCCCGTTTAAAGGCTTCAAAGAAAAAATAGGCAAAACAAAGGACAACTTAAAAGTTGTCCTTTTTAATTTATGCTTGATATATCTTTAGTTGATAGGCAGCTCTATGATGTCTGTATCAATTAGATATTCCCACTCGTCTGTCACTATCGCCTCAAATGATAGTTTAATACTTTCTATAGTGGTTATATTGTTGTCTTCCAAATCACTACTGAAGAATGTCAATTTGATAACAGCCTTGGTGCCCGGTTGAACAGATGCATATATATATCCCGAGACCATAAAGCCATTCATCTGTACGTCGTCACAGCTGAAAGTAACTGCTTTGTCTGTATTGTTCTCTACGTAAAATAATGCATATGGTCCGAAGATTCCATCATCTTCAAAAAATTCTTTAAAGATAATTTTTAGTCCGTTCTCTTCTGCCAGCGTAATTCCGCTATTATCATAGGTTTGAACAAAATTGCTTTTTGTGTCTATTGATATTGGCTCACTAACAAATAGTGTCTCCCATGTAGAATAATCTTCAACTTCCAGCACCATTTCAATCGTTGCAATCTCATCTATATCGCATAGTGCCAGCTCGTCATCGGATATGCTGATTGAAGTGTTTAGCTTTGCATTAGGGTCTACAGAGCCCAGTAAATATGAATTTTGCATTGAATAGCCATTTATTATAACATAAGTTGTACCAACATTTAATTCTTTTTCTGTTGTATTTTCTAGTAGAATCTTCATATCAATGCCATAGTAGCTTTCCTCAAACCCTAACAATGTTATTTTATATCCGTCTTCATTTACTAATACCATTTCATCAACAGTCGGTACTTTTATTTTATTTCCATCATCTGTGTCATCGAATAAATCAATGTCACTATAGTCCCCTTCAGAAGCAATAAAAGCGTCCTTATCTGTCTTTTTCAGCACATACCCTCCGTCATCTTCTGTAATGTACATAAGAATATCATCGCCGTCTTTTTCTATCTTCACTTGTGCTGTTACATTCTCTAGCATAGTAGGGTCATAGTATACTAGTTCGCCATCTTTGCTTATTTCCCAGTCATTTCCTGTCATTCCGTCATTAATATAGAACATGAACATATCCATTTTACCATTTGGAAGAAATTCCATAGCAAATCCGAATCCTTCGATGTCTTCCATGCTTGTGCCATAGTCAAGTGAAATCACTTCCCAAAAACCTATTATGTCATTCTCTAAATTTCCGCCTTGTCTCTCTTCAATTTCTTCGTCATCTAGAAATTCAATTGACACCTCAACAACGGTTTTGAATAGTTTTTCTTCATACTTTCCTTTTGCTTCGCCTGCAGTAATTTCAAAGACAAAGTCTTCAAAAAAGCCTTTTGCTGTATATTCATCGTCTTCTTCGCTTTCACCATCTAATGATATGCCTTCGTCGTCAAAGTAATCCTGATAAAATTCTATCACATCGTCCAGTTTGTCCTCTGTACCGTATGTTATGTTCGCTTCTTCATCATCTGCATCATACTCAAAAATAATTGCATCATCATATACTGGCATGTCTTTTTCAGGATAATCTTTTGCATCTATTCCCTTTGTATATTCAGAAGGAATGCAGCCTGTTAGCAGCAACGTTGCTGCTAACACCACCACAAATAGTCTGTTCAATTTCATGTCTACCTCCAAAAAATTTACTCTCCTGTATTATACAATATATTGGATTTATATCAACATTTGTTTTTTTGAAATTAAATAATAAAAAAACAGGACAATTGAAAATCAATCATCCTGTTTGTTTTATTTCTTATTTGTTCTAGAGGCTAATTACTCGTCGATAGAAGCAACAGCACCTGAACCAACTGTACGTCCGCCTTCACGTATAGCGAAACGTAGACCTTGCTCGATAGCGATTGGTGTGATCAATTCGATTTTCATTTCGATGTTGTCACCAGGCATAACCATTTCTACGCCGTCTGGCAATGCTATAGAGCCTGTAACGTCTGTTGTACGGAAGAAGAATTGTGGTCTGTAACCATTGAAGAATGGTGTGTGACGTCCGCCTTCGTCCTTTTTCAATACGTATACTTGGCCTTTGAACTTTGTATGAGGTTTGATTGAACCCTTCTTAGCAAGAACTTGTCCACGTTCAATTTCGTCTCTTGATACACCACGCAGCAAGCAGCCGATGTTGTCACCAGCAATAGCTTGGTCTAGCAGTTTACGGAACATTTCAACACCTGTAACAACAACGTCACGAGTCTCGTCAGCCAAACCAACGATTTCTACTGTGTCTTGAACCTTAACTGTACCACGCTCAACTCTACCTGTAGCAACTGTACCACGACCTGTGATTGAGAATACGTCTTCAACAGGCATTAGGAATGGTAGGTCTGATGCACGTTCTGGAGTTGGGATGTATGAGTCAACAGCTTCCATCAAGTCAAATATGCATTTGCTGTTTGGATCTGCTTTAAGATCATCGCTTGCTTGAGCGGCTTCTAATGCTTTTAAAGCTGAACCCATTACGATTGGAATATCGTCTCCTGGGAATTCGTATTCTGATAATAGCTCACGAATTTCCATTTCAACTAGTTCTAATAGTTCAGGATCATCAACTTGGTCTGTCTTGTTCATGAATACTATCAAATAGTTAACACCAACTTGGTGAGCTAGAAGAATGTGTTCACGTGTTTGTGGCATTGGACCATCTGCTGCTGAAACAACTAAGATAGCTCCGTCCATTTGTGCAGCACCTGTTATCATGTTTTTAACATAGTCTGCGTGTCCTGGGCAGTCAACGTGAGCATAGTGACGGCTGTCAGTTTCATACTCAACGTGAGCTGTGTTGATTGTTATTCCACGTTCTTTTTCTTCTGGAGCCTTGTCGATGTCAGCGTAATCCATAGCTTCAGCACCGCCATACTTTGCCAAAGTCATAGTAATGGCAGCTGTCAATGTTGTTTTACCATGGTCAACGTGTCCGATAGTTCCGATGTTAACGTGTGGTTTCGTTCTTTCAAATTTTGCCTTGGCCATTTCCTTATATCCTCCTTAGAGTTTAAATATTTTTTATTGTTATGATTAACTTATAAAAGTTAATTATCCTTTTGTTAGTTCGTCTGCAATAGATTTTGGAACCGGTGCAAAGTGTGCAAACTGCATTGAGAAGGTTCCGCGCCCTTGTGTTTGCGAACGCAAGGATGTTGCATATCCGAACATTTCTGATAATGGTACATTTGCTTTCACAACTTGTGATCCTGCTACTACGTCCATTCCTGCTATGTTTCCGCGTCTTGAAGACAGAGATCCCATAACGTCACCCAAATATTCTTCAGGCATTACAACTTCTACGCTCATCATAGGCTCTAGAAGCACAGGGTCTGCTTTTGTGCAGGCACTACGGAATGCCATAGATCCTGCCACCTTAAATGCTACCTCAGATGAGTCCACTTCGTGGTATGAACCATCAACAAGCTTTATTTTCACGTCTACTACTTCGTAGCCGCCCAAAGGTCCGTTTGCTGCTGCTTCACGTACGCCAGCCTCAATAGGTCCGATATACTCTTTCGGTATAACTCCACCGACGATTTTATCTTCAAATACAATACCTTCGCCTGGTTGTAGAGGCTCTACCTCTACTACTGCATGACCATATTGACCGCGTCCGCCGCTTTGGCGCACAAATTTGCCCTCTGCTCTTGATGCTTTTCTGATTGTTTCTCTGTATGATACCTGTGGTGCACCAACATTAGCTTCCACTTTGAACTCACGAAGCAGTCTGTCAACTATAATCTCAAGGTGAAGCTCACCCATACCAGCAATTATTGTTTGTCCTGTTTCAGAGTCTGTATATGTTTTAAATGTTGGGTCTTCTTCAGCAAGCTTTACCAAAGCCATTGTCATTTTGTCCTGACCAGACTTTGTTTTTGGCTCAATTGCTACTTTGATAACAGGGTCAGGGAATTCCATAGATTCCAAAATAATTGGTCTATTTACTTCACACAGTGTGTCGCCTGTTGTAGCCAATTTCAGTCCAACTGCTGCTGCGATATCTCCAGCTCTCACTTCTTGAACTTCTTCACGTGAATTAGCGTGCATCTTTAGTATGCGGCCGATTCTTTCACGTTTGCCCTTTGTAGAGTTAAATACTGTTTGTCCAGTTTCTAACTTTCCTGAATAAACTCTGAAGAAAGCCAGCTTTCCTACATACGGGTCTGTCATAATTTTGAATGCTAATGCTGCGAATGGTTCATCATCGCTGCTTGGGCGAGAGTCTTCCTTTTCTGTATCAGGGTGTATACCTGTGATTGCAGGTACATCCAGCGGAGATGGCAAATAGTCAACCATTGCATCCAATACAGGCTGTACGCCTTTGTTTTTGTATGCTGATCCGCATAATACAGGGATTATCTCATTGCTTATTGTTGCTTCACGCAGTGCAGCCTTAATTTCCGCTTCTGATAGATCACCTTCTTCTAGGTATTTGTCTAGCAGCTCTTCGTGTGTCATTGCCAGAGCTTCTACCATATGAAGTCTGTATTCTTCAGCCTTTTCCATTAATTCTGCAGGTATGTCTGCATCTTCGCTGGTAGTTCCCAAGTCGTCAGTATATACTACTGCTCTCATTGTTACAAGGTCTACTATTCCTTTGAAAACGTCTTCACTACCTATTGGAAGCTGTATTGGTACTGGGTTTGCATTTAGTCGAGTTTTTATCATATCAACAACTCTATAAAAATCAGCACCTGTGATATCCATTTTGTTTACAAAAGCTATGCGTGGCACGCCATATCTGTCAGCTTGTCTCCAAACTGTTTCAGACTGTGGCTCAACGCCTCCTTTTGCACAAAATACTGCAACTGAACCATCTAATACACGGAGGGAGCGTTCAACTTCTACTGTAAAGTCCACGTGTCCAGGCGTGTCTATAATATTGATTCTATGTTCACGCCAGTTAGTAGTGGTGGCAGCTGATGTGATGGTAATACCACGTTCTTGTTCCTGTTCCATCCAGTCCATTGTAGCACCGCCGTCGTGAACTTCACCCATGCGATGTACTATACCTGTGTAGAAAAGTATACGTTCAGTTGTCGTTGTCTTACCAGCATCAATATGTGCCATTATTCCAACATTTCTTGTCTTCTCTAAAGGTACTTGTCTTGCCATTATGCTTCCTCCTTTCTAATTGTTTTTTCTATTTTCATACTCATATATTTTTATTTCTTCCTACCACCTGTAGTGCGCAAATGCCTTGTTTGCATCTGCCATGCGGTGTGTATCCTCACGACGTTTTACTGCGCCGCCTGCACTAGCAGCAGCATCAAGTATTTCACCTGACAAACGCTCTTTCATAGTGCGCTCGTTTCTTTTTCTCGCAAATTCTACCATCCAACGTATTCCTAGTGTTTGACGTCTTTCTGGGCGAACTTCCATAGGCACTTGATATGTGCTACCGCCGACTCTGCGGGCTTTTACTTCAAGAACAGGCATGATATTATTCATAGCCTCTTCGAATACTTCTAATGCATTGCGTCCACTTTTTTCAGCTACAATATTAAATGCATCGTAGCATATGCTCTGTGCAGTGCCTCTTTTACCATCCAACATTACTTGGTTTATCAGTTTCGTAACAACTACTGAACCATATATCGGATCTGGCAACACAGAACGCTTTGGGACTCCTCCACGCCTTGGCATGTTTACCTCCTTTTTTGGTTATTCTATATAAAGAATATCATTGTTTTATTTCTTAGGACGTTTTGCACCGTAGCAAGAACGGGACTGCATACGACCTTCTACTCCTGATGTATCAAGAGTACCGCGAATTATATGGTAACGAACACCTGGCAAGTCACGAACACGTCCGCCTCTAATAAGCACAACGCTGTGCTCTTGCAGATTATGTCCAACACCGGGGATATATGCCCAGCCTTCACTGCCGTTTGTCAAACGCACTCTGGCGATTTTACGCAATGCAGAGTTTGGCTTTTTAGGTGTCAGTGTTGTTACTGATAAACAAACACCACGTCTTTGTGGATTTGAATCCAACAAGGGTGCTTTGCTCTTTTTCACTTTTGAACCTCGACCCATGCGGATCATCTGATTCACTGTTGGCACTAGTCACGCACCTCCTTTTATAATAAATTTAATTATATATATAATTCCTCAACACAACCCTATTGAGAATTATTGTCTTTTAATAGTGCAGCTGTAGCTGCCCCCACACGTATCCCGAACACATCGCCCAGCTCACGCATAGTAGTAATTTCTACCGTATCCACATTCAGCTCTTTGCATGAATCAATAACTGAAAGTTTCACCGATTCATCCGCATCGCTTGCAATATATACTTTTTTTACTTCGTTACATCTTAATGCTCGCAGCACCTGCTTTGTCCCTACTATCTTTCGACTCGGACCATCAAGATCTTTCACTTTATACCTCCAAATACCAGTATATTCGTATTCTTTTTGCGCTAATTTTTGCTTTGAATAGCTAAACACACAAAAAGACGCATAAACTTTACACGCTATGACATTTTACCACTAGCAAACCCTTATGTCAATGCATTTTAAGTGCACAGAATATATGTTTTTGTCTGCCTCGAGCATAGAATTTATACCCGAGGCAAACACTTATTAATCCAATAAATACTAGCTTTTACGACTGATAGATATCATCTGAATCTATGTTGATACCATCATGCTTTGCTTGCTTTGTATTAATCGATACACTATTGTACTTCTTAATGCCTGTTCCTGATGGAATTAACTTACCTAAAATAATGTTTTCCTTCAGTCCTACCAGCGGATCGATTTTTCCTTTTATGGCTGCATCAGTCAGAACTCTTGTTGTTTCTTGGAAAGCGGCAGCGGCTAGGAATGAGTTAGTAGCCAACGATGCTTTTGTAATTCCCAAAAGAACACGCATAGCAATGGCTGGCTCTTTGTCTTCCAGCATAGCTTTTTCGTTGTTTCTTTCGAATTCAAAAATATCAACCATTGAACCTGGTAGCATTTCAGTGTCGCCGGATTCTTCGATTTTTACTTTTCTCATCATTTGGCGCATTATAACTTCTATGTGCTTGTCAGCTGTTTCAACACCTTGACCACGGTAAACTGTCTGCACTTCATTCAAAAGATAATCCTGAACACCGTATGTTCCCTTTATCTTAAGTACATCATGCGGATTTATGGAGCCAACAGTCAGCGGATCGCCGGCCTCTATCTTGTCTCCTGTGTGTACTTTTAGTCTTGAACCAAATGGTATTCTGTATTCTTTTGCTTCGCCGTCTTTATTTGATATTGTAATATCTCTTGGGTTTTCTTCGCTTATTGTCACTTCACCGCTTATCTCAGATATTACAGCCATATCCTTTGGCTTTCTGGCTTCAAACAGCTCTTCAACACGAGGCAAACCTTGTGTGATATCTTCAGTCTGTGCTACACCACCGGTGTGGAACGTTCTCATGGTCAGCTGTGTTCCCGGCTCACCAATAGCTTGTGCGGCCAGTGTTCCAACAGCATCACCTATGCGCACTTTTTCGCCAGTTGCTAGGTTTACACCGTAGCATTTTGCGCATGCACCACGCTCGTCACGGCACGTGAATACAGTTCTGATTTCCACTTCTTCAATGCCGGCTTCTTCTATTTCCTCAGCTGTTATCTTTGTTATCAGTTCATTTCCCTTAACGATTACTTCGCCTGTTTCAGGATGAGCTATATCTCTTACTGCATATCTTCCCCAGATTCTTTCGGTCAAAGACTCAATAGTTCTGTGTCCGTCGCTTAGTGCACGAACTATATTTCCTCTAACTGTCTCGCCTTTATCTTCGAAGCAGTCATCACTAACTATTATTACATCCTGTGCTACGTCAACCAGTCTTCTAGTCAAATATCCTGATTCAGCTGTACGCAGTGCTGTGTCTGCCAGTCCTTTTCTTGTACCATGTGAAGAAATGAAGAATTCCAAAACTGTCAGACCTTCACGGAAGTTGGCAACGATTGGCACCTCGATAATACGTCCAGATGGGTTAGCCATCAATCCACGCATACCTGCCAGCTGTCCAATCTGTGAAACGTTACCTCTGGCTCCGGATGTTGACATCATGTTGATGGAGTTGAACTCGTCTAGGTTAGCCAGCAAAGACTCGATAATCTTGTCTTTTGTTTCTTTCCATGTCATAACAACTCTATCATAGCGTTCTTCCTCTGAAATCAAGCCATCATTGAAAGCATCTTCAATTCTTTGCACCTGTTCATCAGCTGCTTTAATCAGTTTTGGTTTGTCTTTTGGTACTACAATGTCAGAAACTGAAATTGTAACTGCTGCTCTTGTGGAATACTTATAACCCATTGATTTAATAGCATCCAGCATTTGTGCAGTTCTTGTGTTTCCGTGCTTGAAGTAGCATCTCTCTACGATAGGGCTTAAAAGCTTTTTGCCAACTACTTCGTCTATCTCCAGCTTGAACATATCGTCTTCTGTTTTTCTCTTCACAAAGCCTAAATCCTGAGGAATTGGCTCATTGAAAATCAATCTTCCAACGGTAGTATCTATAATGCGGCTTTTTACCTCGCCATTTATTTCTTTCTTTATCCTTACTTTTATTGCAGCTTGGATACTGATATCTCCGATATCATATGCCATTTTGGCTTCATCAGGGCTTGAAAATATCTTGCCCTCACCTTTTGCACCTGGTCTAATTAGGGTCATGTAGTATACACCCATAACCATATCTTGTGTAGGTGCTACAACAGGTTTGCCGTCAGCAGGCTTCAAAATATTGTTTGTAGCCAGCATCAGGAATCTGCACTCTGCCTGTGCTTCCACAGAAAGGGGCACGTGAACAGCCATTTGGTCTCCGTCGAAGTCAGCGTTGTATGCAGTACATACCAAAGGATGCAGTTTCAATGCTTTGCCTTCTACAAGTACAGGCTCAAATGCCTGAATGCCTAGTCTGTGAAGGGTAGGGGCACGGTTTAGAAGAACTGGATGACCTTGAATTACTTCTTCAAGAATATCCCAAACTTCATCTCTTGCTCTCTCTACCATTCTTTTCGCATTCTTTATGTTTAGTGCATGTCCGTCCTCTACCAGTCTTTTCATAACAAATGGCTTAAACAGCTCAAGTGCCATGTTCTTTGGCAGTCCGCATTGGTGAAGCTTCAGCTCCGGACCAACAACGATAACTGAACGTCCTGAATAGTCAACACGCTTTCCTAATAGGTTTTGTCTGAAACGTCCTTGCTTACCTCTTAACATATCTGACAAAGATTTCAGAGGACGATTGCCAGGGCCTGTCACTGCACGTCCACGTCTGCCATTGTCTATTAATGCATCAACGGCTTCTTGCAGCATGCGTTTTTCGTTTCTAACGATAATATCAGGTGCTCCCAGCTCCAATAGCCTTTTTAGGCGATTGTTTCTGTTTATAACTCTACGATACAAATCGTTCAGGTCAGATGTTGCAAATCTGCCGCCGTCCAGCTGAACCATTGGTCTGATTTCAGGAGGAATAACTGGAACAACATCAAGAATCATCCACTCTGGCTTGTTGCCGGATTTTCTGAATGCTTCAACAACTTCAAGTCTTTTAACTGCTCTTAGTCTTTTTTGACCTGTTGAATTGTCTATTACTTCACGAAGCTCTGCTGCCATTTGCTCTAAATCCAAAGATGCCAGCACTTCCTTCACTGCCTCTGCACCCATTGCTGCCTTAAAAGAGTCTCCATATACATCACATGCTTCTCTATGTTCAGCATCTGATAGTATCTGCATTTTCTCCAGCGGCGTTTCGCCTGGGTCTATTACAAGGAAAGAAGCAAAATATAAAACTCTTTCCAAAAGCCTCGGTGACATATCCAAAAGCAATCCCATTCTGCTAGGTATTCCTTTGAAATACCAAATATGGCTCACAGGAGCTGCCAGCTCTATGTGTCCCATTCTTTCGCGGCGCACTTTTGCACGTGTTACTTCCACTCCGCATTTGTCACATATAATGCCTTTGTGTCTGGTTCTTTTGTATTTTCCGCAGTGGCATTCCCAGTCTTTTGATGGTCCAAATATTCTTTCACAGAACAGTCCGTCACGTTCGGGTTTCAGTGTTCTGTAGTTTATAGTTTCTGGTTTTGTCACTTCACCATGAGACCATTCTCTTATCTTTTGAGGTGAAGCAAGACCTATTTTTATCGAATCAAATTTGTTTAGATCGTCCAAATTGTGACTCCTTTCTTATCGTACACTAGTATTTATGCTGCCTACTCTTCTTCGTCTTCATCTGAATCAAGATCCAGCAGTTTCTCAATATCTATATCAATATCATCGTCATCAGTGTCATCTTCGTCATCCTCATCATCAAAAGATGGTAAGTCTTCCAAATCACCTAATGTTAAATCACCGAAGTCATCGTCAAAGTCTAGTGATTCTTCCTCGCCCTCAATGTTTACATCGAGGAAATCATCCGGCTCGTCATTATAGTCTGTTTCCTTCATGTCAATCTCTTGATTGTTTTCAGAAAGCATACTCATATCTAAAGCCAATGACTGCAGTTCTTTTATAAGCACTTTAAATGACTCTGGTATACCCGGTTCCGGCACATTTTCGCCCTTTACGATGGCTTCATATGTTTTCACACGTCCTACCACGTCATCACTCTTTACGGTCAGTATTTCCTGCAAGGTATATGCTGCACCGTATGCTTCCAGTGCCCAAACTTCCATTTCACCGAAACGCTGTCCGCCGAACTGTGCTTTACCACCCAATGGCTGCTGAGTAATCAACGAATACGGGCCTGTAGCACGTGCGTGGATTTTATCATCAACCAAGTGAATTAGTTTCAGCATATACATGTAGCCAACAGTAACAGGGTTTTCGAAGAATTCGCCTGTTCTTCCGTCACGAAGCATCATCTTTCCTGATGGATCCATGTCTTCTTCCACAAATAGTGCCTGTATGTCTTCTTCATGTGCACCGTCGAAAACAGGTGTAGCTATATGCCAGCCTTTTTTCTTTGCTAGAAGACCCAAGTGGATTTCCAGTACCTGACCGATGTTCATACGCGATGGAACACCAAGCGGATTCAGAACTATCTCCAGTGGAGTGCCGTCTGCCATGTATGGCATATCTTCTGCCGGCAGTATTCTGGATACAACACCTTTGTTACCATGTCGTCCAGCCATCTTGTCACCTACAGATATTTTTCTGCGCTGTGCTATGTATACACGAACCATTTCGTTTACACCTGGCTTCATTTCATCATGGTTTTCCCTGGTGAATGTTTTTACATCTATTATTATTCCGTTTTCACCATGAGGTACTTTAAGTGAAGTGTCACGAACCTCACGAACCTTTTCCCCGAATATTGCACGCAAAAGTCTCTCTTCTGGGTTAAGCTCTGTTTCACCTTTGGGTGTCACTTTGCCTACCAATATATCCCCGGCTTTCACTTCTGCACCAACACGGATAATCCCACGTTCATTAAGCTCTTTCAGTGCGTCTTCACCAACGTTTGGAACTTCTCTTGTAATCTCTTCAGGGCCAAGCTTTGTATCTCTTGCTTCACACTCATATTCTTCTATGTGAATAGATGTTAATACATCATCTTTAACCAATTTTTCAGACAGCAGTATTGCGTCCTCAAAGTTGTATCCTTCCCATGGCATAAATCCAACTAGAATGTTTCTTCCTAGTGCCAGTTCACCCATTTCGGTGGAAGGACCATCTGCAATGATATCACCCTTTTTCACTTTTTCGCCTTGCTTTACCAGAGGATGCTGATTAATGCATGTTCCTTGGTTGGAGCGCTGGAATTTATTAAGTGCGTGTCTGTGACGCTGTCCATTTTGGTCTTTTATTAATATTTCTGATGCCGAAACTCTCTCTACTACACCTGCGCATCTAGCTGTTGCTATTACGCCTGAGTCGTATGCTGTTTTGTCTTCCATTCCAGTTCCTATAAATGGAGCTTCCGGAATCAAAAGCGGCACAGCCTGACGTTGCATGTTGGAGCCCATCAGTGCACGAGAGGCGTCATCGTTTTCAAGGAAAGGAATCATAGCTGTTGCAACGGATACAACCTGCTTTGGAGAAACGTCCATATAGTCAACCTGACTTGATCTTATCTCCATTATCTTTCCGTATACACGAGCAGCGATGTGGTCGTTTACAAAATGGCCTTTTTCATCAGTAGGCTCATTTGCCTGTGCTATTACATAATTGTCCTCAACGTCAGCAGTCATATATTCTACTTCGTCAGTAACAATTCCCTTTTTCTTGTCTACTTTTCTATATGGTGTTTCTATAAATCCATATTTATTAATTCTGGAATATATAGCTAGTGAACCAATCAATCCGATGTTTGGTCCTTCAGGTGTTTCAACTGGGCACATTCTGCCATAGTGAGATGAGTGAACGTCACGCACGTCTAGTGTTGCACGGTCGCGGTTCAGTCCGCCTGGGCCTAGTGCTGAAAGACGACGCTTGTTTGTCAGCTCAGCCAACGGATTGGTTTGATCCATAAAGTGCGAAAGCTGTGATGAACCAAAGAATTCCTTGATAGCGGCTGTAACAGGGCGAATATTAATTAACGCCTGCGGTGTTACAGTCTCTAAATCCTGTGTTCCCATTCTTTCGCGCACTACTCTTTCTAGTCTTGTCAGTCCAATACGCATTTGGTTCTGCAGCAACTCGCCTACTGAACGTATTCTTCTGTTTCCTAGATGGTCAATATCGTCTGTGCTTCCTATACCATGGAAAAGTCCCATATAGTAGCTGAATGCTGCTATTATGTCATCACGGTGAATGTGCCTTGGTATCAGCAGATTTGTATTCTCTTTTATAGACTCTGCCATTTCATCTTTCTTGCCCTTGTACTCATCAAGGATTTCTTTCAAAGTAGGGTAGTGAACGTTTTCGTTCAATCCCAGCTCCTTGGCATTCAGTCCTAGTGGCTCCAAATATACTCTTGGGTCAACAAATCTATTGCCCAGCACCTTTACTACGCTGCTATCTAGGGCTATAGATACAGATTGAATTCCCGAGTTTTGAATGTCCAAAGCTATATCTGAGTGGATTTTCTCGCCCTTCTTCACAAATACTTCGCCAGTTTCCTCATTCACAACATCTTCTGCTGCAATTTTGCCGGCTATTCTATTTTTCAAAGAAAGTTTTGTGTTGAATTTATATCTTCCCACTCTTGCAAGGTCATATCTTCTGTCATCAAAGAATAAAGAGTTGATTAAAGATGTAGCGGACTCCACTGCAGGCGGCTCGCCTGGGCGAAGACGCTTGTATATCTCTACCAATCCTTCTTCTTTTGTTTTTGCATTGTCCTTTGAAAGCGTTGCCAGTATTCTTGGGTCTTCGCCTACCAGCTCAGTTATTTGTGCGTCTGTACCATAGTCCAGAGCACGCAAAATTACAGTAGCAGGCTGTTTTCTTGTCCTGTCTACCCTAATCCACATAACGCTGTTTGCATCGCTTTCGAATTCCAGCCATGCACCGCGGTTTGGTATTACTGTTGATGTAAATAATGGATTTCCGTTTTTGTCGATATCGCTTCCAAAAATAACCCCCGGAGACCTAACAAGCTGGGATACGATAACCCGCTCAGCACCATTTATAATAAATGTGCCAGTCTCGGTCATTAAAGGAAACTCACCCATAAATACTTCAGACTCTTTTATTTCGCCTGTTTCTCTATTGATCAAGCGAACCTTCATGCGAAGAGGAGCAGAATATGTAACGTCCCTCTCTTTACATTCTGCTACAGAGTATTTCGGCTCTTCATCAATTGTGTAGTCAATTAATTCAAGCGTCAAAGTATCAGAGTAGTCGTTAATTGGAGAAATGTCTTTTAGAACCTCACGAAGACCACTTTCCAAAAATTGAGCATACGACTCTTTCTGTATGTCGATTAAGTCGGGCATCTCCAGCACTTCTTTAATGCTGGCAAATGTTTTGCGTACTCTTTGTCCTGATGGAACTTCGTGAACTTTCACCTTATACGTCATTAAATTTTCACACCCTTTTATAAAAAATTGTTGAATAATTCGCTAAATTAAGTTATTATACTAAAGCAGACATCGGAAAAAGTATTGAGTTTTTTAAGCCAAATACGGCACCGATTTACCTACATTTTACTTTCATATAGCATAAAGTTATTATGCCATAATATTCGTAAAAGAGCATAAAATAACCTACCCAAGACCCCTTCTTGAGTTAGGTTGAAATGCTCGTTATATAGTATTCTAACGCAATTTTAAATTATACCAAAACTATCTATGTTAGTCAAGACTTATTTGGATTTATTATTATATATATTTTTACTTTTTTTCAATAATTTATATAAACACATTTATCCTTCGCTAAACTCCTGATACCAGTATAATAGCAGCGGAACAAATTCTTCGGCAGCTTTTTGGCTTCCAGCATCACTCGGATGGTCGTCTCCCCACGAGTCATAATACAATGTATTTGAGCTGCTCTCGACTATATGGGCTTCTTTTCCGTCCACCAGCATATGATGATTATCTTTTGCTGTCAGCACATTGTAGAAATCAAACACAAATAAATTATTCCCTTCATAGCCGCTTCTCCATCCGTTCTCGCTCACCAGCCAGTTTACTAGTTCTCTTGTTTTTTCCGGATGAGATATGCTCTGCATAGGAGGAGGAGTGATAAGTACAAACATTTTATCCTGATGCTTTTCAAAATAGTCTAGCAGGCTCAAATATATCTTCTTTTCATCTTCTATAGAGTTCCCCACGTCACTGTTTGGGAAGCAGGATTTAAACATTATTATTGTGTTCTCGCCGTCTGCCGGTGCAATTGTATTATACCCTGTCATATTTCCTAGTTCGGAATATACGCTCGGCATCACATCGTCATTAAACCAATCAGGCCAGTCTGCGGTGTCAGTTCTGTCTCCCATTTCTCTCCAACCATAATATGTGTCCGCTACGTGAATATTGCTGTCATTAAGCATCTGATTCAGCCCAGCATTCAGCCAGTTTTCCCCTACACTGTGATGTATGAAAATCAAGTTAAGAGTTTCATCATTTGCAGCTAAATCATCTTCCGTTATAGGTGCATCACCGATTTGTTCGTCTTGTTCATCCGTTTCAGATGTTTCATTTTTTGACACTTCTATGCCCTCTCCATTGGAGAATTTAATCGAAAAGCTATCTTCCAATCCATAAAAGCTCAGTATATCTGATATTCCTACTGAAATATCCTGTATTTCGTAGTCTTCTAGCTTAGCATAATTATCATCTGATATTACTAAAACTATATTTCCTGCACTTTCATCAATGTTTATTTCATCTATTCCGTATTCTGTGCCCACCATCCAGTCTGCAAAAGTTTGATTTATTGCCTCTCTGTCAAATTCCATACTATTAGTATAGATTGGCTCCGCTGTGTCTTCTTCTATTTCATCTCCTGCCCTGCATCCCGCAAAAGAAAACATAATTGCCAAAAAAATAAAAAATAATTTTTTCATTTTCCACTCCTATTCAAGTGCAAAAACATGCACAATCGGTTTGCCCTCATCTGCCATAAGCTCCAATACAAAAAGCCTGTTGTTGGCTCTATCATAGGCCGATGCTCCTAAATACTGCATCACAGTTTCGTCTCTATCTACTATCATATATTCTGTTATATCTATAAATTCATATGGCTGTATATCAGATGGGCTTTTTTCTCCATTATATACACTTATGATATCTGATGTGCTATAAACAGCTATGCACGCTCTAAAGTCATCATTCCACCATCCTCTTTCATCATATGGATAGTCCGGCACATCTGGGTACTCAGCATTTTCATCTCCATCAGTAGGATATACCACTCCATTGGCAAACCCATACCATGTTGCACCATATCCGTGAGTTCCAATAAACAATATCCCGCTTCCTGAATCACAGGATACAAACGCTCCCCCTGCCCACGAATCCGCATGGGAATAGTCATTCATTTTCTTTCCATCGTCTCCATCAAAGGAATCATCATATTTTATCAGTGGAACGGCCTGTATTCTTTCGTTGTTCTTTGCATCAATTATGTCTGCTGTCGATAAAGCTAGCAGGGATGGTCCCATTCCGCTCCAGCCGCCATCACGAAATCTTCCTGTCAATAAATCATTCCCACCGAGGTGTGCAGTGTATTCATCTGGTATTGCAAACATATAATCATTTGTAGCATAAAGATAATCTCCCACTATGCACACTTTGTCCGCTGCAGACAGCTCCAAGTCTGTATATCCATGGGTGCCCATAGATGTATCCTCTTCATAGTGTTCACCAAAGCAAAGGAACAGATTATTATCTACTATCTCCATGCCTACTCTTGGTATTTCCATGGTCCATTTGTCAAATAGATTTCCTTTGATATCTGTTAATCCATAGAGTTTTATAGATTGATTTAGTTCGGAAATATTTTTAGATGCTATTATTTCTGGTATTGTTATCTCTGCAACATATGTATACCAATTATGACCCGTAATAAATAAACTATCATTCGCCGGGTTATAGCACATTGCCTCGCCGCCGTATGAAAACATATCTTGCTCTCTGTTTCCGTCTTCCGGCAGCCTAAATGCTCCAAGATAATGAAAATTTCTAGAGGATAAGTATCCTTCTGGTATTTGCACATCATCTAGATTAGTATTGTTTTGCACCTCCTGCATCACAGGCGATGTAGCTTCTATCACTATGTTGTCTTGCCCCTCTATTGGCTGCGGCACTATACACGAGGAAAGAACTACTATCAATAAAATAAATAAAGTTATTATAATTTTTTTCATAATTTCTAATTAAATGAAGAATTATTCTTCATAATTGTCTTTTGTTTTCTTTTCATCGGTTTGTTTTTTTACCATCTTTATCACAAATACAGACATTACTGCTACTAATAAAGTCAAGATACCAATTATAACTATCAAAAGAATAGTAGTGTTGTTAATTCCATCTGCTTTTTCTTCGTTTGTCTGAATTTCCTCTGTCGTCTCCGGTTCAATGGTTGGCAGCACCAATGCTGTGGCTTCCTCTGCTGTAGTTGTATCGGCATCAACTATCGTTATATGTATAGCATTCGTTTCCTTCGTCACGTTCGTGCTGTCGCCTATTGCCTTTACGCTATATTTGATATCGCAGCTTTCAGATATCTCCAAAGGTATGTTTACGCTCCCCGAGGAACCAGATGTCATTCCTTCTGTGGATGCCACCAGCTCTCCATCTGTATTTCTTATTTCAAATGTATTTATAGTATCATCACCAGAGTTTATCATTGTCACAGTAAAGTTTACTGTGGTCATAGGTACTATTTCAGTAAAATCTGCCGATAAACTGGTGCTAAAATCAATATTTTCTTCCACTCTTATATTTACTGTAACAGAATTTGTGTTTATCTCTCTTATCAAGCTAGATGTTCCCGGGTAACATGCTCTCACTTTGCAGCTAAATGTTCTTGCATTGTTAACGCTATATTGGGCATTAAAGGATATGCCTGCTCCTGGAGCCAATAAAGACACCCCTACAATATCAGAATTCATGTCGATAACTTCAATATCTATAGTTCTATTTCCTGTATTTCTAACAGTTGTTGTAATCCGAACATTGTCTCCCTTGTCCACTAATTCCTTGTCCGCCGTAATAGACCCTGTGAACTGATAATTAGCCGGTTCACCAATCACTACCTGAGTCACCCCTATGCCATCTACATCCGATAAGCTGCCTTGGCTCATAGCTACCCACATATTCATGCTCTTGCCTACATCGTCCGCACTAATGGGAACTGTATATTTCAATGTTACTGATAAACCTGGAGCTAAGTCCAAAATAGGGTCATTTTGATAAAAATGACTGGATAAGCCTGCTCCTAAATCTATAGAAGCATAATATATAGTATTCGAGGCAGATGTATTTTTCACATACACTTTTACATCTGCATTGCCACCGGTTTCTGTCACAGAAGAATCATCAATTTCATATTCTACTTCCCAGTCTCCGCTCACAGATATGCTGTCAGCGGCTTTCACCACTGGAAAAGAAAACAAAGCCATTACGACAGGCACAAAAAACAAAATTGTCAAAACTTTTTTAAATATCATACTAGAGCCCTCCTTAGATGACATTCTGTCCGTGCTGCTCCCTACAGCAAGTGCATAGTTTATTAACAATTTCCCATACCAATATATTTATATCTTTTTATCTATATCTTTTCTATATAAAAAGCCATGTGAAAATACACATGACTTTATTATCATCTTCTGACTATATCTATCTCGTAGCTTACCGTTCCTATATACTCACCGGTTGTCTCGTCAAAATCGCTTTCATCCATGTATTTATATACGAAAGCCTCCAGCTTTATTTTTTCAACTTCCTTTATCTTCACTCCCGGAGTCAGCTTGAAAGAATACAGGAGGGTTTCATCATCTATGTTCTCATCTGCTAGATGAGTATACCATCCGGCATTTGCAGACTGCTGCACAGAATCATATAAATATACTTCCAAATACTCTGTATGCTGCACATCACTTGGCTTTCTAATCGTAATTGAAAATTCTTCACCTGAATACAATGTATAGCTCAGCGTGTATCCTATTTTATAATCTTTTGCGTCAGGATATGAAAACCATTCCTTTACAAGCATCTCTCTATATTTTGCATAGTTGAGCAAAGGCTCATTAGATGCAAATGTATTGAATGTGGCAATGTCCTCGCCTCGGTTCCAATTGGTCTTGTATTCTGTCAAAAGCACTCTGCCGCCAGAGCCCGAAACATATATCCCCACCACCTGCGGTCCGCTCCTAGGTGTAGCTGTCGGCTCGATAGTTGGTGTCGGTTCATCTGTGGGCGTTGGTGTGGCTGGGGCAGGTGTGCTGGTTATCACAATAGTCGCCTGCTCTGTGTTCTGCATCTGAGGCGAATCATAGGGCTTTACTGCGCACGAAGAAAAAATGCTGATTGAAAATACCAGTGTAATTATCAAGCAAAGTGAGACAGCTTTATTAAAGCTATTTAATCCGTTTTTCATCTATCTTCCCCGTTCGGTTTTTATCCGTATTATATAGTAGGATTTTACCATATTAAACATTTATCTGCAAATAGAGAAATTATAAATTAAGTAACCTTTGTTAGTAATCATTTTCCGAACATCAGCATAGCAGCAATTATAAGAAAATTCATTTTTTTATGCTCCTTAAAGCTATTTGTGGTAAAATAGTTTTTGAAGAATTAAGAATTTTAAGGGGAACAAAAATAAATGAGCAGCGTATTTACAGATGTTCAAAATCTAATAGAAAAATATATAGAATTATGGCAAAAAACAACTCCTGATATTTCCTTTCTAAAAGAGTATTCATACAAAGACAAAAAGATAAAGGAAAAAGAAATATTTAAGGCAATCGATGAATTATCAGAGCAAATCTCTTCTCTTCCAGATGATATAAATAACAAAGAGTGGCAACATCAGCTTAAATTAAAAATATCTCAGCAAGCAAGAGCCTTTTTAAAAATACAAAACAAAGAATTTGAAAATCTGATGATAGAAGGATTTTTAGAATCTACAAATGATTTTATATCAAAAGCACAGAAATTTGATGAAAGTCTAAAATTTGAAGACATATACCAAGCAATGCGAAACGTATGGATAATGAATATAATTCAGGTAATAGGAGCTAAAAACATTGCCTGCACTCCTTCTGTTTTTTCATACTCCATGCTGTACCCGTATACAGACAATTTCTTAGATGACCCCAATATTAGCATTGATGAAAAAAAACTATTCAATAAAAATTTGAAAAAAAGACTGGAAGGCGACAATATAGAACCTGCAAGCGATGGCGAAAAGCAAATCTATCAGTTGATTTCGATGATTGAATCTGAGTACGGCAGGGAAAAATACCCCAGAGTGTTTGAAAGCATACTATGCATACACGCAGGGCAGTGCAAGAGCATAGAGCAGCAGGACATGGCACAAAACGCCAAAATCAATGAAATATTAAATATAAGCATCGAGAAAGGCGGCTCGTCCGTGCTGGCTGATGCCTATCTGGCGTGCGGTGACCCCGAAGAAAATCTCGCCGATTTAATGTTTGGTTTTGGATTTGTTCTTCAGCTAGTTGATGACCTTCAGGATGCAAAAGCGGACTATCAGAACAATCATATAACTATCTTCTCCGGAAACGTTAATAACACAAAGCTTGATTCGCTGACAAAACAGTTAATTTCCTTTACTGCAAATACTCTCGATTTCAGCAGTAGCCAATCAAAATATACAGAAAGTATAAAATCACTGATATTTGATAATACTTTGCTTTTGATTTTTGAAGCTATCTGGCAAAACAATAATTTATATTCCAAGCAATTTATAAGATACATTAAGAAGCATATGCCTTATGATTATAGAAAATTACACAAAAAAATGAGAAAGCTTAAAAAGAAGTTTAGCTCATTGGAAAACAAATATAAACTTTTATTCGAAAAAGGTATATAATGTAAATATATAAACAGAAGAAGGAGGCATATTATGACTGAAGCAACTTTGCAGGCATTAGACGGCATAAGAGATATCAGCGATTTGAAATGGTATGTAATCCCACTGCTGGCACTGGTTTTCTATGTATATACCAAAGAGATTGGAAACGCACGTAGAAGAAACAATTGGGATGTTATTTTCTCTGGTCTAATCATTTTTGGTTTGGACTTTTTCAATGAAACATGGAACGGGTGGCTGCTGCACTTTTCAGGATATTCAGCTGCATGGACCACACCTGGGGACACTGCTCTTCGTGTGACTGTTGGGTGGAATATAGAGATCATATTTATGTTTTTGATGGTGGGCATAATATACTACAACAGTCTGACAGACAGCCAAGACAAAAAAATATTAGGCATAAACGAAAAATGGGTATGGGCTGGAATATATACAGTGTTCTGCGTATTCATAGAGGTCGTGCTCAATCAGGCAGATCTTCTCATTTGGGATTATTCATGGTGGAGCTTCTCTTGGGGCGGCATTTGGCTGATACTCGTTATTGGATATGGACTTTTCTTCTTTGGAGCTGGTGCTATGCTTTGTCTCAAAACAAACAAGCAGAAAATAACTATGATTTCAATAGTATATGCAGTGCCAATAATCATGACTATAATCGCCGCAAGTCTTGGATTCGTATACTAAAATATAATTAATCTATAATATCCTTCGGCTCTTTCGAAGGATATTTTTAAAAAGTTTAAGTTAGCGCAAAATAACTCTTGACAATAAACGAATGTTCATTTATTATAGAGTTAAGAAATATGATTTCAGGAAAATAAAATGAGAAAAAAAGACGATGAAAAGCGAAATAATATAAAAAAAGCCGTTGTTGAGGTTATACTCGAGGAAGGCATGAACGGAGCTTCCATCTCTAAAATCGCAAGATCAGCCGGAGTATCTCCTGCTACTGTATATATATACTATGAAAACAAAGACGAAATGCTAAGGGATATATACAATGAATATGCAGAAAACATTTTTTCTCATTTGCTGCATCAGGTGAAAGAAGACATGCCAGGTGAGCAGTTTATCGACATATTAGTCAGAGAATATTATGACTATATTACACATAATGAAGAAGTTTTTCACTTTGTGGAGCAGTTCGATGTCTGTCCAACACTAAAAAAAGGCTGCCATAGTCTTTCAGGCCCTGATCAATTGGATGAATTGCTCGTTCAGTATATTAATCATGGCATAATAAATAACTATGATACAAAAAATATCTGGGGAATGCTTTTTTATCCTATAAAGGCAATCGCAAATAAACCATGTGGATGCCAGCAGACTCCTGAAGAGCAGCTAGATGAAATGATTATGATAATTCAAAAGGCTCTCCTTAAATAAATATTTCTGTAAGGTGGGTTTAGCTCACTAAAAAAATTATTTAATAAATGAACTTTCATTTATGGGTTATGTTTTAGAAAGGATTGAAAAATATGATTATACCTATTTACGATTTAGCACTATTGCCGAACATGAACTATGTTCTTAAGCTTAAAAATACAAAAGTGGAAGAAGTGAGAGAAAAACTGAACAGCAACGAAGAATTCGTCGCCCTTCCTCTTAAAAACAAATCAAAAGCTCCATTTAATACAAATGATTTCTACAAAATAGGAGCACTGCTTAAGGTGACCAAAGTGAAGGATGCAATAAACGGAACATCCATCGAGGTGAATGTTGAAAGCTTTGCACAGGTCACAAACGTTACATATGAGCATGATGATTTAGTCGGAGAAATTAAAAAGATTGAAGACAATATAGACATTGATACAACCGAACAAAATGAAATGCTCAAATACATCAAAGACATCTCTAATGAATTGTCCGAGCGCATGAGCAATGTAGACGAAATATTGAAAATAGTAAATAAATTCAGCGACCTAAACAAACTTATGGGCTTTGTGACACAAGGTCTGCAAATATCCGTAGCTGAAAAATATAAACTGATGGAAACTATTTCTCTAAAGGAGCGCACCTTGATATTTATCGATTATCTATTAAGGTTTAAGGAAGCTGTCCAAGTTCAAATAGAGCTGGCAGAGCACTTCTCCGAAAGAGCAAATAAAAACTACAGAGAGGCAGCACTGCGCGAGCAGCTGCGCATAATTCAAGAGGAGCTCAACGAAACACAATCCTCCGATAAGAAGGACAAGAAGGACTACAGAACCCGTGTAGAAGAGAGCGACATGCCAGATGATGTGAAATCACTCATTCTAGAGGAAGTAGACAAATTTGAAAGCATGCAGCCTGCAAGTGCAGACTATAATGTAATCAGAAACTATCTGGACTTTGCTCTAGCTCTTCCGTGGAAGGCAGAGGATGATGAAAGCATATCCATCACCGAGGCTAGACGCGTGCTAAACGAGCAGCACTATGGTCTGGAAAAAGTGAAGGAAAGAATTATTCAGCATCTGGCAGTAATGCAGCTAAAAAATGACAAAAAAGGCTCTATTCTTCTTCTTGTTGGCCCTCCGGGAACAGGCAAAACATCCCTCGGCAAAAGCATTGCAGCAGCAATGAACAGAGAGTATGTACGTATAAGCCTTGGCGGAGTGCGAGATGAAGCACAAATAAGAGGACACCGAAGAACCTACGTGGGCGCACTACCTGGTCGTATATTAAAAGCCATGAAAGATGCCGGCACAATGAATCCCGTGATGGTGCTGGATGAAGTAGATAAGCTGATGGTTGGGTACAGCGGAGACCCCGCAAGTGCATTGCTAGAGGTTTTGGATCCGGAGCAAAATAATACTTTCACTGATAATTATTTGGATATTCCATACGATTTATCAAATG
This sequence comes from Eubacteriales bacterium, assembly GCA_040883315.1. GTDB lineage: Bacteria > Bacillota > Clostridia > Christensenellales > UMGS416 > JAFGUF01. The sequence goes on along the minus strand of JBFLKU010000011.1, from coordinate 339,509 downwards.
TGTTCTTTGTTACCACGGCAAACTCACTGGATACTATACCAAGACCGCTGCTAGACCGTATGGAAGTGATACAAATATCCAGCTATACATCTACCGAAAAGTTCTACATTGCTAAGGAACACTTGATAAGAAAATCATTGGAAGAGCACGGGCTATCAAAAGATGATTTGAAAATAGATGACGAAGCATTGAAAAAAATTATCGGCGAGTATACCATGGAAGCCGGAGTCAGAGGGCTGAAAAAGCAGCTGGATACTCTTTCTAGAATCACTGCAGAAAAAGTAGTGGAAAATACAGATAAAAAGCCGTATGTAATCAAGGAAGAAGATTTGGCAGATATGCTAGGCAGAAAAATCTCACGTCACGAAGTGGCACAGGAGAAAACAGTGCCTGGCGTAGTAACAGGACTTGCGTGGACACCGGTTGGGGGAGAAATCCTGTTTATAGAGGCTACAGACATACCGGGAAAAGGCGGCATCACCCTGACAGGCAAGCTTGGCGATGTGATGCAGGAATCTGCGAAGATTGCGCTTAGCCTAATAAAATCTCGCCTACCTGTAAATGCAGTTTCATTCAAGGAAAAGGATATTCACATCCATGTTCCCTCTGGAGCTGTACCAAAGGACGGCCCATCAGCAGGAATTGCATTGTTCACAGCTTTGGCATCACTTGTAACAGGTATGCCCGTAAGCGGAAAAATAGCAATGACGGGGGAGGTATCTCTTCGCGGTGTAGTCATGCCAATTGGCGGACTAAAAGAAAAGCTGCTGGCAGCACACAGGGCAGGCATTAAAAAAGCTCTTATCCCTGAAGATAATGAAATAGATCTGAAGGAAGTGCCGGATGAAGTAAAAAAAGATTTAGAGATAGTTACAGTATCAACTATTGAAGATGTACTGAAAGAGACTTTAAATATCAAGCTTCCTAAAATAGATACGGTGCCTTGGATGAATAAAGACGACATGGGAAAGTTTTTCCTTCCTAAATAATAACCTATAATATATAAACTTATTACTAAAGGAGTGGCAATAGCTGCTCCTTTAAAACATGAATGGCACTTATTATTATAATCCAAATTGGCTCTTTTCAGAGCCAATTTTATCTGCTATCATTATTGTAGTTACTTCATGGAGGCATCATATGTTTGTAGAGATAAATCGAAATAGCAATATATCCATAAAAAAACAGCTGTATGATGCCCTCACATATAAAATACTAAATAAAGAGCTGGCAGCCGGTCACAAAATGCCTTCATCACGTCAGCTGGCAGCACAGCTGAATATCGCACGCAACACAGTAACCGAAATATACGACCAGCTAGTTGCAGAATCATATCTTGAAACTTTTCAAGGCAGTGGAACATTTGTAGCAAAGCTCGGCGATTTTAGACTATGCTGCGCTGATAAGAAAGAGGCAAATGAACAGCAAAAAGACATCAACGAAGATATCATAAGTTTGATTGCAGGTAAACCGGATTTAAGCAGCTTTCCTACTAAGCAGTGGCTAAAAGCATATAGAGACGTATGTGATAATGCAAATTCAGACTTTTTTGATTACGGCGATGTCAGTGGATATACACCCCTTAGGAAATCTTTAGTCAAGTATCTAAAGTATCACAAAGGCATATACTGCAGCTATCATCAAATAATAATAACCAGCGGCACAAAACATGCAATCTCACTGGTTTCTTTAGTTTTGAAGAACAATTACAAAAAAATAATAGTTGAATCTCCTGCTGTGGATTTTATAAGCACAATATTCAAAAAAAATGACTATAACATAGTAGCAGCCGAAACAGATAAAGAAGGTTTAGTTGTTGAAAGCCTGAAAGAAGATGTTCCTTCTTTAATATATACTTCTCCAGCTCATCAGTTTCCAATCGGGGGTACGCTGCCCATATGCAGAAGGCAGAAGCTAATAGATTTTGCAAATACAAATGGACATATAATATTAGAAGATGACTATGACAGCGAATTTAGGTATAAAGGTGCTCCTGTAAATTCACTATATCAGCTAAATTCTCAGAAAGTGATCCATTTAGGCTCATTCAGCAAAACTTTATCGCCCGCATTGCGGCTTGGATATATGGTCGTGCCCGAAAGCCTGCTTGATACATTTATTACATATCAAAAAGCTGCCGGCAACCCTATAAACACTATCCACCAAGCTGTACTTAATGAATTAATAACAAACGGTGTATATGAAAATCATATATACAAAATGACTAAGATATATAAAGCAAAAATGAAAATGCTAATACAGTGTCTTAACGATGCTTTTAGTGGTAACATAAAAATAAATGGATGTGCCATCGGATTACATATTTCTGTAGAATTTATTGATATTGCCTTCAATACAAACCACACTAATATATTCAGAGATAATGGAATTGATATAGAACTAACAAGTGAATACAATATAGGCAAGCCCTCAAGCGCCTGTAATTCAATAATTATAGGATTTGGTCATCTTAGACCCGAAGAAATAAAACTAGCTGTAACTAGGCTAAAAAATGCCATAGATAAAATAAAAAAGATTAATTGAAGGAGAGCAATATGCAATATCGAAAATTTGGAAAAACAGCAGAAAATCTAAGTATTCTGGGCTTTGGTGCTATGCGCCTGCCAACAATAGGGGATGACAATAGTCAAATCGATTATGACAAAGCAATTAAAATGGTGAGATATTCCATTGATAATGGAGTGAACTATCTAGACACCGCCTACCCATACCACGGAGGCAAAAGTGAAGCTTTCTGTGCAGCTGCAATGAAAGACGGATATAGAGAAAAGGTGAATATCGCAACAAAATGTCCGACATGGGCAATAGAAAAGCATGAAGATTTTTATAGCAAACTTGAAGAACAAATGGGGAATTTGGAGGTTGATCAGATAGACTTTTATCTGATACATGCCCTCGGTCACGATCTTTGGGCAAAGGCAACTAAAAGCAACTATAAAGCATTTTTGGATGATGCAAAAAAACAGGGCAAAATACGCTATGCAGGTTTCTCCTTTCATGATGATTTGGATTTATTCAAGGAAATAGTCGACGACTATGATTGGGACTTCTGCCAGATTCAGCTTAACTACATGGATGAAGAATTCCAAGCCGGCATAGAGGGCATGGAATATGCGCACAAAAAAGGGTTAGGCGTAATCATAATGGAGCCTTTGCGCGGCGGACTGTTAGCAAGAGAAGAGCTGCCCGAAGAAGTCAAGAACCTTTTCAATTCATATGACAGCAAAAGAACGCCTGCAGAATGGGCTCTTAAATATCTGTGGGACAAAAAAGAAGTTGGTTTGCTTCTAAGTGGAATGAGCACTCTCGAGCAAGTGAAGCAAAACATCAATACTGCATCTGATGCTACCGTAGGATGTCTGTCTGCACAAGAACATGAAATTATTAATAAAGTGCGGGATTTCTACATTTCGAGAACAGCTATAAATTGCACCGACTGCAAATACTGCATGCCTTGCCCTGCAGGTGTAAACATTCCAGGCAACTTCAGAGCATATAATCACGAAGCTATGTATGATGACCACCAAAGAGCGCATGAACTAATCCATATGTGGATGGATGAAGGGGAGAGAGCATCCAACTGCGTACAGTGCGGACAATGCGAGGAAAAATGCCCGCAGAACATTGAGATAATGAAAAACCTAGCAATAATTGCTGAAAAATACTAAACACAAGGAAAAAAGCGGCTTCATTTAAAAGCCGCTTTTTGTTTGTCCTATTTGCTTTTCTTTTTCATCTTTCCTGCCATCCAATAGATTGCCCACACAAATGTGTAAAGAACCACTGCCAACACACCCATGCCGATTATATAATATGGCGACGGACCAAATATCTGTACCAGAATATCTATTGCTGAGCCTCCTGTAGGCGGATAGCTGAGGAACATATAGTTTCCTGCTTCAAAAGGCGGCAAAAATACTATCAGCTGATTTATTCCGTATATTATAGCCACAATTATTCCGCTGACAGCCAGAACTATAGGCAGATGCTTGAATTTAGGCGAATACTTCTCCATAACTCCCACAATTAATACGCCTATTACTATTGCTCCGTGCTTTATAAAGAAAGTCATAAAATATAGACTAGGGAATACATTCCCTCTCATCTCCGGCGTCAGTAGTGCCATAGATGCCCCTAGAAGCCCCCATATAATCATAAGGCTGAAAAGCTTTTGCCTCCTTTGGCTCTCTTCCATAAAAAATAGGATTATTAGCAAAGGACCGGAAATATCGCACATATGCAAAAATGCATCATAGCTCACTTTAAATGCTTGGTTTTTTAGAAGCCATAATTTCACCGCAAAATCGCACAGCACGATACATGCTGCTATAAATAGATATATTGTCTTTTTTCTTTTCTCATTTGGTTTTTTTCTGAAGTACATCAATATAATTAAATATGCAATTATTACTGCTGCCAGCGCTAATATATGCTGGGCCGAGAACATTTGAAAGCTTCCTGTGCCACTAAAGAGCGCCATCTTCACTACGCTAAAATTCACAGAGTCATACTCATGCTCTCCCATAGCATCATTTATTACAATGGTTGCTTCATATTCATCGAAATCTAATTTAACTGGAATATCAAAAGTTGAAAGGGTCAATATTTCTTCATCTCTATAGTATATTTTCTCTCTAGTAATCGGTATAATGTCATTGCCTGGTTCAATATGTATCTCCATGCTGTCCACTTCACCTTTTGAGTACACGCTGCCCAAAATATGAAAAGAACCATGAGGAAAAACTGTATTGTTATACGGATAATAGACAGTTGCTCCCTGCTCCCATGTGTTGTTTCCCGTTGGAATAGTGCCTATTACACAAAACAAAATCATTATACCTATATATGCACATAGCAGTGCAGAAAATATTTTTTTATTCTTCATAATTTGCCCCTTTCTTCCTATTTTTTGATTATATCAAAAGTATTTGGAATATTAAATAAAATTATTACGCAACTTAATAAAAAAATCAACAAAAATCGTGCACGGGCACATTTACAATGTGTCTATACAATGTTAAAATGTATACAGCAGATTTTTTGGAGGTAAAAAATGAATAATATTCCTGTTGTAAAACTGGGCATAGTAGCCGTTAGTCGTGACTGCTTTCCCATGGAGCTGTCTCACAAGAGAAGAGATGCAGTAGTAAGTGCATACAAAGGTGCGGGTGGTGAAGTAATAACGATCCCAACTATAGTAGAAAACGAAGTTGATGCTATGAAAGCACTAGCTGAGGCTAAAGACCTAGGTGCAAATGCTCTTTGTATTTATCTTGGCAATTTCGGTCCAGAAGGCCCTGAAACCATGATAGCACAAAAATTCGATGGTCCTGTAATGTTTGCAGGTGCAGCCGAGGAAAGCAAAGACACCATCAACGATGCTCGCGGTGATGCATACTGCGGCATGCTGAACGCCAGCTATAATGTGGCATTGAAAAACCTTAAGGTATATATCCCGGAGTATCCCGTAGGTGATGCAGCAGAAGTGGCAGCCATGATGGCAGAATTTGTTCCAATCGCAAGGGTTGTAATCGGCGTAAAATCATTGAAAATAATTGGATTTGGTCCAAGGCCATTCGACTTCTTCGCATGCAATGCACCTATCAAGCCATTCTATGACTTAGGCGTAGAGGTTCAAGAAAACTCTGAGCTTGATTTATATGCTTCATACAAAGCCCACGAAGGCGATACTCGCATAAAAGACGTGATGGCAGATATGGCAAATGAGCTAGGCTCCGGCAACAAGATGCCTGGCATACTGGAGAAGCTGGCACAATATGAGGTAACATTGCTGGACTGGATAGAAAACAATAAAGGTGCAAGCAACTACGTGGCAGTAGGCGCAAAATGCTGGCCTGCATTCCAAACAGAATTTGGATTTGTGCCATGCTATGTAAATTCTCGCCTAACATCCAATCTGTTGCCAGTTTCCTGTGAAGTGGATTTATATGGTGCACTATCAGAATATATCATTGCATGTGCCACAGAGATTCCTCCAACTTTATTGGATATAAACAACACAGTGCCATATGATATGTATGAAAGCGAAATAAAGGGCAAGTTTGATTATACAAAACACGATGTATTCATGGCTTTCCACTGCGGAAACACTCCTGCATGCCACGTTGTAAAGCCTGAAATGAAGTATCAAAAGATAATGCACTCTCTTCTAGAGCCGGACAAAGAGCCAGATATCACTCGCGGAACATTAGAAGGGGATATTAAGCCCGGCGACATCACATTCTTCAGACTGCAATCAAATGCAGAAGGTCAGTTGAAAAGCTATATTGCAGAAGGCGAAATACTGCCAGTTGCCACCAAGTCATTCGGAGGCATCGGAATATTCGCAATACCTGAAATGAAAAGATTTTATCGTCACGTTTTGATTGAGGGACGCTATCCTCACCACGGCGGCGTAGCATTTGCTCAGGTAGGCAGCATATTGTTCTCCGCACTAAAAATGCTAGGCGTAGATGACATTGCATTCAACCAGCCAAAGGGTATGCTTTATAAAAACGAAAATCCTTTCGTAAAATAGCATATTATTTATTGCATACTAAAAGGACTGTTTTTCACAGTCCTTTTTTAATTACTCGTTTTTCTTAATACCCTGTAGGCATACACCTTCCCGTGGGTACTCAATGGTATAGGCCCTTGGCTCTTTTCCAAAGGATCTAAAATCAGGTAATCACTTTCCTGTGCTCCCACTATCAGAACCCAGTGAAATATTCCTGTCTTTTTGTATCTCACCTTCACAATGGGCAAGAGTCCATTTTCTAAATCCTCATCGATTGTTCCACTTTTAAAGTTCTTTTTATAATCATATTCTATGTCTTCATATGCATCATTGATTTTATACCAAATCAGCAATCCGTCATCTGTATATGCATCTGCTGAAATCAGCTTATCGTTCACATCCGTTGGATTCACTTCATATCCATAGTAGCATAAATCCATGGCGATAACGCATGTCAGGCACCCCTGCTGTGCCAAGGTGTAGTCTGTCTGTGCCAAATGCTCATCTTTCCATCTGTCATCTGTCTGCATATACACCGAATCATAAATAGGGGCTATCTCTATTTTGGGCGATATTTCAATGCCAAATCTTTTTATATACTGTCCCTCTATCTCCGGAAGCATCATCACTGCGCTAGCAATAATCAAAACTATTATAATAGCCATTAAAACTTTATTTTTTATGACTTTTCTAATAGTCATCAAGGTTTTCTTTTTCCTCCTCTTTTATGGCTTTTACTCGCTTAATAAGTACAAAAATAACAAGTATAGCCAGCACGCTAAATACGCCGAGGATAATGAATGGAATCAACAACGTCTCTATTGTCATCTCTTCCGACATTATTTTTATAACACCATATGCGTATGCACCAATGACAAATAAAAAGATTATAGTAATTATTATTGTAGGAAGTGCTTTTTTCATATGTCTTCCTCCTTTTTCAATTCTTTTTATTGAGTATATCACATATATATTTGCCCTTCAATATTATTGATTTTTGTCCTTATATAGAGTAATATAGTTTTTATGACTGCATCCTATAATTCAAATAATGAGACTTCATTTATTAATATAATAAAAATCGCTGTTCCAATAGCTTTGCAGCAGCTTTTGACGGCAAGCCTGCATCTGGTAGATACGGGCTTTATAGTGTCTCTAGGGGATGCTCCCACCACTGCCGTAGGGGTCACCGGCAGATTTTTCTTTCTTATCAATATAATAATGTTCGGTTTAAGCTCCGGTATGATGGTTTTGTCCTCCCAATACTGGGGAGTAAACGACAAAAAGAGTATACATCAGGCATTTGGGCTAGGCATGTCCAATCTGCTAATCGTAGGCATATTGGCATCTGTTTTTTGCCTGCTTTTTCCCAAAAGCATAATGTCTTTATTCACATCTGATATATATGTAGTTGCAATCGGGGCAAACTACATACGCATTGCGGGGCTTTCCTTTATACCTATGTCTATTGCATTTGCCTATTCTTTGCTTTTGCGCTCCACGGCAAATGTTATGGTTCCGCTTTTTGTTTCATTTGTCAGCGTAGGAGTAAATACATTCTTGAATTATGTCCTCATATTCGGGCACTTTGGTGCTCCTAGACTGTGGGTGAGAGGTGCAGCTATAGCCACTGTAACGGCTGCTACCGTGCAGACCATTCTTTACATAATTATATGCAAAAAACAAGACAACATAGCAAATGCAAAAATGCAGGAACTCCTGCCAAAAAATAAAGAATTTGTGAAAAAGTTTTATAAAACTGCCATTCCTACCCTAAGCAACGAGCTGATCTGGGGTGTTGGTGTTTCTATCTATGTGGTTATCCTCAGCTGGCAGGGCACATCCAATTTTGCAGCATATACTATATTTTCTGCATTTGATCAAATTACATTTACTTTCTTCATAGGTCTATGCTCTGCTTGCGGCGTAATTATAGGAAAACTGGTAGGCAGAGGAGAGCTGAACAAGGCGTATGAATTCGGCAAATCCTATATAAAATACACGATAATATTTGCCGTTTTAGTTGCATCAACGCTGTTTGTCTTCGCCCCTAGGCTAGTAAACCTGATGAATCCTGAGACAGAATATACCTTTAATATGGCAGTAAAGATTATACGACTATTTTCAATAATCTTTCCATTCTTTATAATGTCATATATAGCAATAGTCGGCGTTTTCCGTCCTGCTGGCACACCAAAAATAGGCATGATACTAGATGGTGTCACAGTTTGGTTTATAGGCATTCCATTTGTAGCTCTTGGTGCTTTTGTGCTAAAGCTGCCATTTGAATATATCTACTTTATGAGCGGAACAGAACATTTTGTTAAATTCTTTGTCTGCATATATGTATACAAAAAAAGAAATTGGCTAAATCCTTTAACACACTGATAAGGAGTAATAATGCTTACAAGTTTAGGTCTAATTTTAATTTTCGGATACCTTCTTGGTTTAGTTTTTCAAAAGATAAATCTGCCCTCTTTACTAGGCATGCTTATCACAGGGATTATAGTAGGTCCATTTGCACTCAATCTACTAGATGAAAATATCCTGCTTATATCTGCTGATTTAAGAAAATTTGCCCTTATTATTATACTTTTGCGTGCAGGACTTGCATTAGACTTAAAAGACCTCAAGCAGGTCGGCAGACCAGCTGTGCTTCTGTGCTTTGTCCCTGCTTTGCTGGAAATTGCAGCAATAGTCATAGTGGCTCCACTGCTTTTTGATATCTCATATCTGGATGCCGGCATTATGGGGGCTGTGGTAGCGGCAGTGTCTCCTGCGGTGGTAGTCCCCCGCATGTTAAAGCTGATGAAAGACGGATACGGCAAATACAAAAACATCCCTCAGCTAATAATGGCAGGCGCATCTGTAGACGATATATTTGTTATAATTATCTTTTTCACCCTTATGAGAATAGCTCTAGGCGGAAGTGTGACAACATTCGATTTCTTCAAGGCTCCTTTGAGCATACTATTGGGTGCAGCATTCGGAGTGCTGATAGGGTATTTGCTGTCGTATCTTTTCAAGCGTTTTCATATCAGAGATTCATCTAAAATTATTATACTGCTTTCCATCTCCATCCTGCTTGTAGCATTAGAATCCATCACCGAAAGCTATCTGCCGTTTTCAGCCCTGCTTGGTGCCATGTTTGTAGGCATGACGATACTAAAGCAGATTCCTGAACTTGCAGGCAGGCTATCCAGCAAGCTTTCAAAGCTATGGATTGCAGCCGAAATAATATTGTTTGTTTTGGTTGGTGCTGCTGTAGATCTATCAGTACTTAAAATTGTGTCTGTTTTTGCAGTATTGCTGCTCGCATGCTCACTTACTGCCAGAATGCTCGGTGTAGCCATAAGCGTATCCGGAAGCCATCTTAACAAAAAAGAAAGGCTTTTCTGCATGGTAGCGTACACGCCAAAGGCAACAGTACAGGCCGCAATAGGCACTATACCCCTAGCAGCAGGGCTGGCAAGCGGAAATATCATTCTTTCTGTAGCTGTTTTATCAATAATTATAACTGCTCCAATCGGTGCACTGCTAATAGATACATTAAAGAAAAATCTACATCATTGAGTAAAGGAGATATTTATGTTTTTAATCAGGATGGCTAATGCTGATGACGCCCAAAGAATAGCACTCATAAATAAAAATGAATTCGGCTATGAATACCCAACAGCAAAAACCCAAGAACAAATAAAAAAAATACTGCTAAAGAGCAGCGATAGAATATTTGTAGTATGTGATAATAATCTAGTGGTTGGCTATGTGCATGCCTGTGACTACGAGGGTACATATTTTGATCCGCAAAAAAACATTATGGCAATTGCAGTGGATGGCAGCTATCGGGGAAAAGGTCTAGGCAAAATGCTTCTTAGTGAAGTGGAAAAATGGTCAAAAGAGGAAAACTGTGCTGGTGTGCGTCTGGTCTCCGGTCTTAATAGGGAAGAGGCTCACAAGTTCTACGAAAAATGTGGATATAGACTGAGAAAAATTCAAAAAAATTATATAAAAATATTTTAGTCAGCGTATAGCAGCATTGTACTATAATAAAACTATACAACCCGAACTTTCTAAATAATGTAGTTATCTTTTCCTGTTTTTTAAATACTCCCTAATTAGCTCCGCTTTCTTTTCACCTTTCGGCATAATCGAGTATAGATTTTCCCAGTCTTTTAATGAGCAAAAAGGAATCTTTATAACATTAAAATCGATAAATTCTCCTATGGAGTTTTCATCAAAATTATATTTGTATTTACTGTCTTTCAAAATAATACTGTATCCTGCTATCACATCTATATCTATTTCATCTACTCTATATTTAAAAAAATACTCAGATTAATATGTGCTGCTTTTCTCCTGCTTTTTCGGTTCTGCCAGCAAATCCATTGCTTCCTTTACTTTACCAATGTCCTGCATCCTGACAAAAATATCGATATCATGGGGACTTTCGCATAGTCCATACTGGTGCAGCAGCAGTGATGCTCCCACCGCCCAGACAGCATCAGTATCATTCAGTCTTTTCCCGATCTTCAATAAAACATCATTCAGGCGCTTCTTCATATTCTCTCCATAGTAAATTTATTAAAAAGAGACTATCGAATATTCAATAGCCTCTTATATCAATTATTATTTAATCAATGACTTTCCTGTCATCTCTTCGGGTATGTCTATTCCCATCATCGTCAGCATTGTTGGCACTACGTCTGCCAGCTTTCCATCATCATATAGTTCCATATTCTTGTCATCGTCATCTACTATGATAAGAGGAACTGGATTGTCCACTGTATGGGCGGTGTATGGGCCGCCTTCTTCGTAGTCCCACATTTTTTCTGCATTTCCGTGGTCAGCAGTTATAATCAGCTTGCCGCCCTTGGATTTCACTGCAGTCACCACCTTGCCCACGCATTCGTCCACAGCTTCCACCGCGTCAATAGCTGCCTGCAGCACTCCTGTGTGCCCCACCATGTCGCAGTTGGCAAAGTTGATGATTATCATATCATATTTTTCTTCTTCTATCTGCTCCAGCACAGCCTCTGTCACCTCATATGCACTCATTTCAGGCTTCATATCAAATGTGGCTATCTTTGGAGAAGGAATTAGTATTCTGTCTTCATACTTGTTTGGCACTTCTATGCCGCCATTGAAAAAATACGTAACATGTGCATACTTTTGTGTTTCTGCTATGCGCAGCTGTTTCAGCCCTAAGCTAGCTGCGTATTCGCCTAATGTGTTTTTAAATGTCTGCGCAGTGTATGCAACAGGTACATCAAATGTAGCGTCATATACTGTCATAGTTACAAAGGCTAAATCCAAATATCCCTTTTTGCGTTCAAACCCGTCAAAATCTTTTGTAATAAAGCTGTTTGTCAGCTGTCTTGCTCTATCAGGACGGAAATTGTAGAATATCACCGAATCTTTATCGCATGTCACTCCTGTTGGTTTGCCGCCGTCTAGTATAACAGTAGGCAATACAAATTCGTCATTTTCGCCTTTGTCATATGATTGCTGCATAGCTTCTACAGGACTGTTTGCTGTCACTCCTTCGCCGTCTGCTATTGCAGAATAGGCAAGAGAAACTCTTTCCCAGATATTATCTCTATCCATAGCATAAAAACGCCCGGATATAGTGGCTATTTTTCCTAGTCCTATTTCGCTCAGATTGCCTTCCAGCTCTTTTATGAATTCTAATCCAGATGTAGGCGGTACGTCACGTCCATCCATAAAACAGTGTACAAAGACATCCTTTATACCAAATTTTTTCGCCATCTGTACGCACGCCAAAAGGTGATCATTGTGCGAGTGAACTCCGCCGTCTGATACCAAACCCAAAAGATGAAGTGCAGAATTGTTTCTCACAGCATTGTCCATTGCTGATACCAATGCTGGGTTTTCAAAAAATTCGCCATCTTTAATTGCCTTTGTTATTCTGGTTAGCGGCTGATATATTATTCTGCCTGCACCTAAATTCAGATGCCCTACTTCGCTGTTGCCCATTTGCCCTTCGGGCAGCCCTACATATTCTCCAAAGCACTTTATTGTTGTGTTTGGATATTCAGCAAATATTTTATCCAGATTTGGCTTTTTTGCCTCAGATACTGCGTTGTATTTGTCCGGCTTTGCTATTCCGAAGCCGTCCATTATAATCAATGTTGTTAATGGCTTTGTCATATTATTTGTCATAGTTGACTATTGCAGCAAAATCCTCTGCATTCAAGCTTGCACCGCCAACTAAGCCTCCGTCTATTTCGTCCTGTGCCATCAAGCCTACTACGTTATTTGGCTTCATAGATCCACCGTATTGTATGCGCACTGCATCTGCTGTTTCTTTTCCGAAGTCTTCTTCCACTTGCTTGCGTATGAATCCAATCACTTCGTTTGCGTCTTCATCAGTTGCAGTCTTTCCTGTGCCTATTGCCCAAATTGGCTCATAGGCTATAACCAATGATTTCACTTGCTCTTTTGTCAGCCCGGATAAAGCAGCCTGCATTTGGTATTGCACCAATGTTTTTGTCACGCCTGCTTCCCTTTGTTCCAGGTATTCGCCGCAGCATACTATAGGAATCAAATTATGTTGCAGTGCCAGCTTCACTTTTTTGTTTACGCTGTCGTCTGTCTCATTGAAATATTCGCGTCTTTCGCTGTGTCCTATTATCACATATTCCACGCCCATAGCCTCCAGCATTGCAGGGGCTACCTCGCCAGTATATGCTCCTGAATCCTTGAAATAGCAGTTTTGTGCTCCCACTTTCACGTTTGATCCTGCTGCTGCCTTCTGCACTGCATCCAAGCATACAAAAGGAGGGCATACTACTACGTCACAGTTTGCATCCTTTACCAATGGTTTTAGTTCTTCTACTAATTTTGCAGCTTCTTCTGGTGTTTTGTTCATCTTCCAGTTTCCTGCAATTATTGCTTTTCTCATTTATATTAATTATCCTTTCAAATTTATTACTTAATTAAAATGCGTTCCTTTCTATTATATGTTTTTATGCAGACACTTTCAATGCCTTTATACAAATACCACTTTAATAGAAATATTCCTCATATATTAATTTCGCATCTTGTAAAAGATGCGAAATGTAAAATCTATTTATCTTGTATTGCTGCTATTCCCGGAAGTACCTTGCCTTCCATGAACTCCAGCGAGGCACCGCCGCCGGTGGATATATGGCTCATCTTATCTGCATATCCCAGCTTTTCTACAGCTGCCGCAGAATCGCCGCCGCCGATTATGGTCATTCCGTCGATGTTTGCCATTGCCTCAGCCACAGCTATCGTTCCCTGTGCAAAGTTTGGAAATTCCGAAACGCCCATAGGACCATTCCATATAACAGTTTTTGCCTTTGCTATTTCTGCAGAGAATATCTCCTGTGTATCCGGGCCTATGTCCATGCCTTCCCAGCCATCCGGTATATCTCTTGAATGGAATGTTGCACGCATAGTATCATTTGAGAATTCCTGTCCTGCTTCATTGTCTACAGGCAGCATCAGCTTAACGCCCTTTTTCTCTGCTAATTCCATCATTTCTTTTGCAAAATCAATTCTATCTGCATCCAGCAATGAATCACCAATTTTTCCGCCTAATGCTTTTTGGAATGTATAGCTCATTCCTCCGCCGATAAGCAGAACATCTACTTTGTCCAAAAGATTCCTGATAACGCCTAGCTTATCTTTCACTTTTGCTCCGCCTAATATAGCAATGAATGGACGCTCTGGGTTTTCCAGCGCTTTGCCTATAAATTCGATTTCTTTTTCCAGCAAAAATCCCATTGCTGAAGGCAAAAATTCTGCTATGCCTGCTGTTGATGAATGTGCTCTGTGTGCTGCACCGAATGCATCATTAACATAGATTTCTGCCAAATCTGCCAGCTGCTTGGAAAGCTCTTTGTCGTTTTTGGTTTCGCCCTGCATGTAGCGTACGTTTTCAAGCATCATTACTTCGCCTTCTTGCACCTCTGCTGCCAGTTTCTTTGCGCTTTCGCCCACCACGTCTTCAGCCAGCTTCACTTCCTTGCCCAAAAGCTCGCCCAGTCTTTTTGCGCATGGTGCCAAAGAAAACTCTGGTTTAAACTCGCCGTCTGGTCTGCCAAGGTGTGCACACAGTATCAGCTTTGCGCCTTTATCAAGCAAATACTTAATGGTAGGCAATGCAGCCTGAATACGGTTATCATCTGTGATAACTCCATCAGCCAGCGGAACATTAAAGTCCACCCTTGCTATCACCTTTTTCCCTTTTACATCAATGTCTTTGATTGTCATCTTGTTCATGAGTTGCTCTCCTTGATTAATGTTATTATCATTAAATATAATACATTGCACATCGTTGCTATTGTTCGTTTCAATTCTTTAGAAAAGAACCTCCGCTGCAATAAATATATTACTAACTATGCCATGATTTCGTACTGCGAAATCTTTTTGATTAGTTGATAAAAAAGATTATATCAATTTGCGTATTACAAATCTTTTCACATATTATGTTTTGCGTTCTGTATGCACTGTTCGCATTATTTTCGTATCACTCTAATTATAACCTAATAGATACTTTGGTTCAAGTGTGATTGTTAATTTTATCACATAGTTTGCTCATTATTTTGCATATTTATGCATACTATTGCCACAGTTTATTTTTAATAACCATTTTTATTGCTTTACTTTGAATCATTTGTTAAAATCCTAATATAAAAATAAAAGGAAATAGAAAAATGTCAAACAAAGCAAAACTAGCAATGGAGTATTTTTCAAATCCAAATACAAACTGTGCACAGGCAACATTCTGTGCGTTCTGCGACGAAGCCAAGATATCCAAAGAGATGGCTATGAAAATAGCTACCGGTTTTGGCGGAGGTCTTCGTGACAAAGAGGCATGCGGCGCTGTTACAGGTGCTATCATGGCACTCGGTCTTATTCTGGGTCAGAAGGACGAAAACGACCTAGAGTCCAAACAACTGGCATCTGATTTAACCATTGAGTTCAATAAAAAATTCAAAGAAAAGCATGGCTCCATTGTGTGTAGAGATTTAAAAGACGATGAAATTTGCGCACAGCTAGTGGCAGACGGCGCACAAATAATGGATGACCTTTTAAAAGCTAGGGTATAATATGCCCTGCTGCTGCGTATAGCCTGTACCATTCTTCTCTGGTAATTTCTATTTTCATTGCATCAGCACTTTTTTTAATACGCTCAGGATTTGTAGTTCCCACTATTGCCTGAATACCTGCAGGGTGTCGTAGTATCCATGCAACAGATACTGCGATAGGATCTGCATTGTATTTTTGTGCCAAAATATCTATTTCACCATTTAGCTCAGCGTATTTTTCATCTCCCAAGAATATGCCTTCGAACCATCCATACTGCATTGGAGACCATGCCTGTAGAGTAATATCATTTATTCTGGAATACTCCAGCACTCCTCTGTCTCTGTCTACAGCACCGTCAAAAACAGTATTCATGCATATTCCGTTGTCTATAATTGGTGCATGAACGATGGATAACTGCACTTGATTGATGCATATTTTTTGGTTAATATGCTTTTGAACATATTCTATTTGATATGGCGTAAAGTTGCTGACACCAAAATTCCTCACTTTTCCGCTGCTATGCAGAATATCAAATGCCTCAGCGATTTCTTCACCCTCCATCAAAGTATCCGGTCTGTGCAAAAGCAGATAGTCAATATAATCTGTATTTAGTGCTTTCAGGCTGTCGTCTACTTGCTTTAAAATGTGCTGCTTAGAAAAATCATAAAAACCATATTTTTTACCTTTTCTTATTCCGCATTTAGTCTGTATATATATTTTTTCGCGCAAATCATCACTGATATCCAAGCTGTCGCCAAATCTTTTTTCACATGCTTGGTCTCTTCCGTATATATCTGCATGGTCAAAAAAATTGATACCGCTCTCTAGTGCTGCGGAAAATATATCATTTATTTCTTTTTTTGTTTTTTCCGCTACCCTGAAAAAGCCTAGTGCTACTCTTGATTGTTCTTGTATGTTCATATGTGTACCCTTCCTTTCATATATAATTTTAGTTTATTAAAGAAATATTGTAAAGAAATCAATTATCTTTTTTACTTTATATGCACTTTAAAAAAATTTAACACATTCTTCTATTCATATGAGAATATTTAGCTTGAATTATAGCAAATATAGGAATATAATAATATGGCATGGAATATTTCCATCAAATCAAAAACAGGAGGTAAAAGTCGTGGACGCAGATCCGGGAAGTAGAACCAACAACACAAAAAAATACGCCGATACTGTCAACATGCGCGGCTTTTGCTCATTCTAGTTTTTAACATTTTCTATTATGGCTTTCCTCGCTTGTTAACGTAATGGGCAGAAAGGAGGGAGGCTGTGGTTTCCATTTATAAACACATAAACGGTCAATTTTCCTTACTTGAAGATTTCGAGAGTGGTTCTTGGATAAATCTTGTTGCACCCACACAGGAAGAGCTTAATTTGGTGTCTCAAAAAACCGGTGCAGACATAGATTTGCTGCAGGCAGCACTTGACGATGAAGAGCGCTCCAGAATAGAGCTGGAAGATGAAATCAACCAAACAATTATAGTGGTTGATATACCAAGAGTAGAAAAAGAAGGACTGGACAGCTATGTGTACACCACTTTGCCGCTTGGCATAGTCTTCGTAGGCGACTACATCATAACAGTATGCTTGATTACAAGCTCACTGCTAGAAGATTTTATCAAGGGTAAGGTGAAGAAATTCTATACTTATAAAAGAACAAGATTTGTTTTGCTCTTGCTTTATCGCAACTCAACTAGATACCTAAGATATCTACGACTGATAGACAAAGCAAGCGAAAGACTCAATGAAGAGATGCAGCGAAGCTATAGAAACAAGGAATTGTTTCAGATGATGGCTTTGGAAAAATCTTTAGTTTACTTTACAACATCTCTAAAAGGGAACGAAGCCGTCCTTGAGAAGCTAGTGAAGGTGAACTATGTTAAAAAATATCACGATGATGAAGAACTATTGGAGGATGTCATCGTGGAAAATAAACAAGCCATAGAGATGTGCTCGATATACAGAGATATCTTATCCGGCATGATGGATGCATATGCGTCAATCATTTCAAACAATCTAAGCATTGTTATGAAGTTCTTGGCTGCAGTAACCATCGTAATATCATTGCCTACATTGGTAACTAGTGCATGGGGAATGAATCTAAATGTGCCTTGGGGCAGCAATCCATGGGGATTTGCGATTGTAATGTCTGTGGCACTAGTCGTAACTATTGCTTCGGTGATATGGCTATGGCGTAAAAAAATGTTTTAGTCTGCTTTTTACCGGGGAGGTGAAAGGTGTGGCAATATGTGTTGCATATTGCAATAGATTAAATCAAAGCTCTGTTGTAATGAGGGGATTGTTACAACAGAGTTTTTGTATATACACAAACCTTGGTTGAGATTATTTGTAAATTCAAGTATAATGATTACGAAATTCTATTATTAATAGGAGAAATAAATCTTAAATGTTTAAATATATAAAAATTATAATATTGGCAATAGTTGCATCTTTGCTGCTGGCTGCCTGCTCCAATGGATACTTTGTAGGACAAAAAATAGATGCTGTGCTGGTCCAAAATAGAAAAAGCCCTGAAGCAGAGGAATGGCTGATATACAATAGTGAGCTAGTTGCTCCTGTTTTGGCAGACAGGCTATCCTCACGAAGCAATAAAAAGGTAAATGATACAAAAGAGCTGCTAATGATTATGGGCAAGGATGGCGTTTCTATTGTACTTAGTGATTTTCAGTCTCTAAATGATGACGGAAAAGCAGCCTTGGCAGAGGTGCTGGTTGCACAGAATTCCAAAGACGCTGTAATGCAGCTTTTGGCTATGAGTTCACTAAATGGAGGATTTGACATAAGCGTGGATGCCCTAGTGCAAATGGGTGATACTCCCATTCCTTTCCTGGAGTCTCTATTGAATCAAGACGCATACTACGAATGCGTAAATGCAGCATTGGCGAAAAATTCTCAGAGAGTGATAGAAGATATTATTCCTTTGGTAAACAGCGACGATTCTTATCTACAGAAAAGGTCATTAGAGATTCTTTCTTTTGCTCAAAGTGATGTTGTGGCTCCTCTTTTGGAAATGGTTCTTTCAGATTCATTTCTCACAAACGAGAAGGCAATAAGAATATCCAACATTGCGCTATACAACAATAAAGAAACTGCAATTAATGAAATAATAAATATCGCTGCACAAGGCAACGCCGACCCTGTAGCATCTGCCACGATGCTTTATGAGCTGTCTAAAGACGATGATATAGGACAGATATTTGAAAAGTGCGCAAAAAGTGCAAATGCGGCAAATACAAATGAAATGCTAAAAGAGTATGTAAACCAAGCTGGCGTAGCAAGAGTAGTGCAGACTGCTTTAAGCAGCCAGTCCTTGGAAACCATCACCTCCATCTCATTTGCCCTCTCCACATTTGACCACTCTATAGATACTTTTATAGAAATACTTAATTCTGTAAGGGATACAGACAGTGCAGACACACCTATATATGAGCTTTCAGACAAGCTTATATACGACCCTATACTAAGTGCAATAGCACAGGCAACTATCGCCATAGATGCAAATGCGATGTACACTTCACTTCAGATGGAGGGAGCAAACCCAAAGCAAATCGGAGAAGCCATTTCCCAGACATCAGGCAACGAAACAATTGTAAGAAGGTTTGATACAATGCTAAACAGCATGGACAGCAACACCGCAAAGAGCACAATGATAGTGCTGGCATATGGGGAAGACGCAGTATATCCAAAGCTGGTATGGAATAGATACATAAGTGCAGACTATAATTTATCCGCCAGTGCAATGGATGTGATACTAGAGGCTACATCATCGGGAATTAAGTTCCAATACACAGATATGGATTTTCTGCCATACGCTGACAAACTGGTAGCTGATTTAAAATCCGGTAATTCAGAAATCAAAAATAAAGCAATTCAAATACTAAACAAAATTCCTGAAGGTGTAGAAAACCATGAATTCTATAAAAAAGTATATTCAGGATATAAAGACCAATCACTTTTCACAATCCTATGCTGGCACTATGCCGGAGAAGGCGCAAAAACATTGGATCTGCAGGTAGACGGATTGGATGAGATAATCACTGAAATCTCTTATGAGATAAAAAGCATTAAAGTAACCAAAATAGATAGCAACGACTTTATAGACTACAGGGGAATGATAAAGCAGAGCATAAATACTTTAGGACTGAAAGTGGTGGACAATGCTAGAGTAAAGCTTGTTATAACAATAAACGAGACCCCGCTGTCTAGGCACTATTCAGGTTTAGTTGGCAATAGCTATATGGGCGCAAACTGCACTACACAGATAGAGGTATACATTGACGGTGAAAAAACAAAAACTGTAAGCGGATATTTTGAGATACTACCGCCAGCAAAAAAGCCTGTAGATGACGATGTGTCTGAATACAAAGACAAGCCTACTGATGCCCCGCTGGAAACTCCCTTTATCACCAGCTATATTCAGGCTCTTTACAAAACCTTTGGCGAGCAGGTGCTGTTTGGAACATATCAATATGATAGGCTGGCAACATTTGAAGCCGGCAAAGGCATTTGGATAAACTAGAAATAAGAAAAAATTTATTAAGCAGGGCAATATGGCACCCTGCTTTTTTTATATTCGTTTTCCTTTGACACTTTGATATATTGATGACATAATATATAGACATTATTTAAGGCAGGGGAATATGAAATTAAAACCTTTTGAGCTGGAGAGATATTTCAGCAAATATGAATTTAAAGTAAAGCATCTGCTTAGCTGCTCCGACTGTGAACCATACGGTCTTTCGGAGCTGACAGAAAATGCAGACCAAGAAACAAAAAATATGTGGCATAATTTGAAGCTTTCATATACAGAGTCTCAGGGAAATCCTGTGATGCTAGATGAAATATCAAAACTGTATAATGGAATTGATTCATCAAATATTCTTCACATTATTCCCGAAGAGGGCATATATATTGCTATGCAGTCTTTGGTATCAAAGGGAGATCACATCATTTCAATGCATCCATGCTATCAGTCATTGGAAGAAATCGCACTGTCGCAGGGTGCCGTGGTAGATAGATGGAATGCAGAATATAATAATGGCTGGAAATTTGATATTGATAAACTGGATGCCATGTGCACCAAAAACACCCACATGATTATAATCAACATTCCTCATAATCCTACAGGCATTATGTTTACAAAAGAGGAATTTGACAGGGTAGTGGAAATAGCAAAAAAGAATGACTGCATACTCTTTAGTGATGAGATGTACAGATTTTTAGAATTCGATAAATCATCTAGACTGACTAGTGCATGCGAGGAATATGACAACGCCATATCACTGTGCGGTCTTTCCAAATCCTTCGCTATGCCAGGGCTTAGAAGCGGCTGGCTAATTAGCAAAAATCAAAAATTCATGAATTGGTTTAAGACATACAAAGACTACACAACAATATGTGCAAGTGCTCCAACTGAGATTTTGTCAATTATGGCACTGCGCCAAAAAGAAAAAATAATAACTAGAAATCTGAAAATAATAGAACCAAACCTAGATAGACTTGATATGTTTTCGAGAAAATTTAAGAGCATAATGAAATATACTAGACCTATAGCCGGCTCTATCTGTATGCCAGTTCTTTCCGGTGATATAGACGTAAATCTGCTGGCTAAAAACCTGATAGATGAAAAAAACCTGATGATACTGCCATCCACAGTATATAATATAGAAACTAACGGCTTTAGATTAGGGTTTGGAAGAGATAATTTTATTCAATCACTGGATATCTTGGAAGACTATTTAGAGAAGTATCTGGTATAAAACAAAACGAGGTAAACGATGACAACAGTAGTACAGCAAATTTTAACTTTGGCAATAATAGTAGTTATAGGCATAATACTAGCACGAATATCCATAATGACAATTGATGTGAGAAAAAAGCTTTCATCTATGCTGGTATATGTAGTAGCGCCGCTATATGTAATAAAATCATTTCAAATAGAATACTCTGAAGATATTCTGAAATCTATGGGTATCGTTGTGGTAATTGCATTTTTTATAATATTTTTGGGCTTATCCTTCGGCAAAATACTATGGAGAAATCAAGAGAAAAAGCGAGCCCAAGTTCTTTCACATGCGAGCGGATTTATGAACTGTGCCTTCATAGGATTCCCTCTGATATATTCTATCTACGGAGAATTAGGGGTTCTATATGCATCTGTTTATGTTATAGCTTTCCAATGCTTTCTGTGGACACTGGGCGTGATGATATTTACCGGAAAACCAGAAAAATGGTATAAGCCGCTTCTGCAGCCCGGCATAATAGGCGTTGCAATAGGCTTAACCCTCTTCATACTAAAAATTAAACTGCCTCCATTTTTATTCAACGCGATTAATATGGTCGGCTCTATGACTCCGCCTCTTGCAATGCTGATAATCGGTGCATTCTTGTCGGAGGTGGATGTGCTGCATTCGCTGAAAGATCTGCCGACTTATGTTACAGCATTTTTCAGGCTGATATTTGCTCCTGCATTAGTTCTTCTGATATTAACTCTGCTAGGCTACAGCCCACAGGACGGCGTTTTCTTCGGTGCTGCTATAATATTGGCAGGCATGCCCTCCGCCACAAATACTGTGCTATTTGCCACCACATACGATTCCGATGCCAAATACTCAGCTTCGGTTGTCGCCATCTCCACAATACTTGCAGCCTTTACTATCCCACTGTGGCTTTTCATAATTAATTCATTGTAGCGATATTTTGCTGGTTAAATGTGAATTTGGGTACTCATTAGTATGTTTTTGGCAAATAACTGCAGAATTATAGGTAAATTTATTGACATAATCTCAACATCAAAGTATAATCATTATTGTGTCTGCGGGAGCATGTCCTCAATGACACAAATTCCCAATAGGGAAGGGAGGGTTGGACATGTCTGAAATAAAAGTTGGAGAAAATGAATCTCTTGAAAGTGCATTAAAACGTTTCAAGCGCAAATGTGCACGTTCTGGCGTAATGGCAGAAGTTCGCAAACGCGAACATTACGAAAAGCCTAGTGTGCGTCGTAAAAAGAAAGCAGAAGCTGCTAGACGTAAAAACAAACGCTAGTTATATTTTGCACTAAAAGAGAAAAGCCTGATAGTTTACTATCAAGCTTTTTTTATTTGCTGAATTATTGTTCAATTCTAGTTTTCTTTTGCCATTTCCTCTTTTAGTATTTCAAGTGCTTTCTGCATTTGGTTGTCTGCATCTGTTGTCAAAAGTGCAGGATTGTTTCTGACTTCTTCATCAAGTATTACTTCATAGTCAGGTGTTATCCCCACATCCTGAGGGCATCTGCCGCCAGCAGTTTCATAGTAGCTGGATGTTATCCTCAGCACGCCGCCGTCATCCAAGAAATAAAATCCTTGTGCCACGCCTTTGCCGAATGTAGTTTCACCCACAAGTATACCTACGCCATAGTCCTGTATCCCGCCGGAAAGCAGCTCGCTTGCACTGGCAGATCCGCCGTTTATCAGCACAACCATTGGCTTGTTTAGATATCTGGCATCACTTCTATCCACTCTCTCATTGCCTTCATTGTCTATCAAAGTAATTATATCGCCTTTAGGGAATAGTGTATCACCTATCTCCACAGCTATGTCTTTGCTGCCGCCGGGGTTGTTTCTCAGGTCTAGTACATATCCTTTTGCTCCTGCTTCTTCCAGCTCTTTTAATGCTCTGTGGAATAGCTCGCTGGCATTGCCTGAGAATTCCTGAATCTTGATATATCCGATTCCGTCTTCCACCATAAACCACTCTGCTTGATCCGCTGTGATATGTGCACGTGTCATGGTGAAATCTAGATATTCGCCATTTCTCTCAAATGTCACTGTGACTTCTGTGCCTTCTTCGCCCTTTACCATATCTATAACTTTAGAATAATCCATGCCAACGGTGTCTTCTCCGTCTACTCCTACCAATACATCGCCGGGAATAATCCCTGCTTTTTCTGCAGGCGATCCTTCATAAACCTGTGCAACAGATATTCTGTTGTTGTCCCCTATGTTTATGAGAACGCCGATTCCTACATACTCGCCATTGTCTGCCATAACAAAGTCTTTATATTCTTCCTGAGTAAAATATGCTCCGTAAACGTCGCCAGTACCGTAGACCATGCCTTTTGCCGCATCAACTATCAGTTCCTCTTTGTCTAGCTCATTAATATAATATTTGCTGTATGTATCGTAAATTTCATCTAATACTGCATATTCTTCATAATCACCATTTGATTTTATCGTTGTCGTTTTTTGTGTGCTGCCAAATACCAGCATCGTTGCTCCCGCTGATAATACTGCACCTATAAAAAAAGTGAAAACCAAAGTGAAAATGAAGCTTTTAATGCTCATATTAATTGATTTATTGTCCATAATAACCTCCTGTATCTCATTTTTGATACTCGTACTATTATACAACTAATATTTCATTTTTCAAATATAATTGTAAAATTTACTTTATTTAGTGCATTTATTCAGCTAAAATTAATAGCTTTATTAAAAAAATATTTTGAAAATGAATATATATTTTTCTATCTAATCGTGGGAATTTTCACTAAATTGTGTTATAATAATTTGCTAGAGAATAATTAATAGGAGAGATATAACATGCCAATAAAGTGCGATTACAAATCTGCCGATAATGTGTTTTGCATATCTGCACCAAGAGGGTTGGACGTGCTGCCCGGACGTATGCTAAGAAAAATTATAAGTAATTTAAGTTCAAAATATGAAGTCTGCGAGTTTTCTTTTTGCAAAGGCAAAAAAGAAGCTGACGAAAAAGAAGACGTAGTAACAGATGTATATCTCACAGCTTCACGTTCGGCATATGTTTTTGGAGCCCAGCCAATAGTAGTGTTCCAGACTGTGCACCCTAGTTTATTAGATCCCCAATTTATTCAGCTGACTCCTGATGAAATCATGGAGTTTAAAGGAAGACTTACCGATATAGGTATGGATGAAGAATACAACACCAATGACTACTCGGTGGCTATGCCTAGCGATTATTTTTTGGTGATAACTGAAAATGCCAGAAAACTAGCACGAGTTATGGAGCACCTTCGCTTGGAAACATTCCAGGATTTCAGAAACACAATAAGCAGACTAGCTCCTGCTACCATATCTATATATGATGAAGCAGATATGTTCGTGACATATACAGATAATACAATTCCCGCTCTTTTGACAGAGGGTATTGAAGAGTGGCTGATGCCTTTGGAGAAAGTGACACATCTCGATTTTTAAAGGCTGGTAAAGGAGACGATATGTATAAATCAGACATAGAAATTGCAAGTAGTGCCAAAAAAGAATATATTTCAGAGATTGCAAATGCCTGTGGGCTGGATGCAGAGGACTGCATAGCCTACGGGCACTATAAAGCCAAGATATCTCTTTCAGCAAAAAGCCTGCAGAAAGCTCCCGACGGGAAACTGGTGCTGGTGACGGCAATAAATCCTACGCCGGCAGGCGAAGGGAAAACCACTACATCTGTTGGTCTGGCAGACGGGCTGAAAAAAATAGGTGTCAACGTTGGCGTTGCACTTCGTGAGCCTTCCCTTGGCCCTGTATTTGGCATGAAGGGCGGCGCAGCAGGCGGAGGATACGCTCAAATTGTGCCAATGGAGGATCTTAATCTTCACTTCACTGGCGATCTGCACGCTATAACATCAGCAAACAATTTGCTTTCAGCCATGCTGGATAATCACATTTATCAAGGAAACCAACTGAATATTGACATAGAAAACATCACTTGGCGTCGCTGCATGGATATGAATGACAGACAGCTGCGAGAGATAGACTGCGGACTCGGCAAAAACAGCGGAGTGCCCAGAAAAGATGGCTTCGACATTACTGCCGCATCAGAGGTGATGGCAGCTTTTTGTTTGGCTTCATCCTTAGAGGATTTAAAATCGCGCCTAGGAAACATAATAGTGGCATATGATACTGATAGCAATCCTGTATATGCGCATCAGCTGAATGCACACGGTGCGATGACTGCGCTGCTAAAGGAAGCATTCAATCCTAATCTAGTACAAACAATGGAGCAGACTCCGGCACTTATCCACGGAGGTCCATTTGCAAATATAGCCCACGGCTGCAATTCGATAATTGCCACAAAAACCGCACTAAAGCTTTTTGATGTTGTAGTAACAGAGGCAGGATTCGGCGCAGACCTAGGTGCAGAAAAATTTATAGACATTAAATGCAAAACTGCCGGCATCTTCCCAGATGCTGTGGTGTTGGTGGCTACGGTGCGTGCATTGAAATATCACGGCGGTGTTTTGAAAGAGAATCTATCTGATGAAAATCCGGAAGCCGTTTTTAAAGGCATAGCTAATTTAGAAAAACATATTGATAATCTGCAAAGCAATTTTAAAACCAAGGTTGTTGTTGCTATCAATAAATTCGTTTCTGATACAGAAGCTGAAATGAAGCCCATTTATGACCTTTGCAGCAAAATGAATATTGAAGTAGCTCTTTCAGAAGCATGGGCAAAGGGTGGAGAAGGAACTATAGATTTAGCAGAAAAAGTGATGTCTGCAATTGCGAAAAGCAACTCAGCACCATCATTCTTATACGACAGTTCCTCATCTATAAAGGATAAAATAGCCGCGGTAGCTAAATACTACGGCGCAGATGGAGTGGAATACAGCGAAGACGCGGAGAAATCCATTGCCTTCTTAGACAGCATAGGAAAATCAGATTTACCAATATGCGTGGCAAAAACGCAATATTCCCTCTCGGATAATCCCAAGCTTTTGGGATGCCCAAAAAACTTTAATATAAAGGTGAGAAATGTACAGCTGAATAACGGTGCAGGCTTTATTGTGGTGTTAACAGGAAAAATACTGAGAATGCCGGGTCTCCCAAAGATACCTAGCGCCGAAAGCATAGACATAGATGAGAACGAAAATATCGTAGGACTTTTTTAGAAAAGGAAATTTTTATATGAACAACTTTTTAAATAGACTAGTGTATGGAAGGTCCAACAAGCCTGACTACACTAGAGAAGCTATGGCTAAGGAAAGCAGACAAAAGCAATTCTTTGATATTCTTTCCGTAAAATATGGCCATCTGATAATATTAAACTTAATATTGGTTTTTTTCATGCTTCCCTTGATATTCTGGACATGGATGAACTTTTCCCCTGCACTGGAGATTTCAGCAGCAGAACGTGCAGGATACAATCTAGTATACTCATTTGGTCTTATACCTTGTCTTTTGTTTATGGCGGCTCCACTAGCGGGCATTTGCTACATAATAAAAAACTTCACACAGGACAAGCATGTGTGGCTTTGGAAAGACTTTTTCGCCAATACAAAATCCAATGCAAAGCAGGCACTGCTGTATATGTTGTTTTATAGTGTAGTCCTCGCTATAGGTCAAGTTGTTCTTTATTCTTATAATTTCATTATAGATGCAAGCCCCGTAGTGCCTATACTTCGTGGAATATATATAGCTATATACATTTTGTTTATACTATCAGCTATCTATGCATTCCCAATGATGGTGACATATGACCTTAAGCTTAAAGACATTATAAAGAATTCTCTTTTATTCACAATAGGTGCTCTCGGCACCACTTTCCTAGCACCACTTTTAGCATTAATACCTTTTATTCTCCTTTCGGTTCTTTCTGTTTTCTGGGGCTATGGAGCAATAATACTAGGATTGTTTTATCTGATTTTTGGCTTTGGATTAGCTCTTTATATCATTATCAGCTTTACCACAGCTGTTTTTGAAAAACATATGAATAAAAAAAGCGAAGAAGATGAAGAGGCTGCTGCCAAATAGCAGAGCCTTTTTAATTACCATTAGGAGGAAAGTGCTATGGATGCCTATTCTATTCTATCCAAAATATATGACATATCCAGACAGCATGAAGATACTCAAAAATGGTATGATTTTATAAAAAACATTCTAAAAAAATACAGTATGCAAAAAGGCTGCAACATGCTGGACTGCGGATGCGGAACCGGCGATATTTCTATTTTCCTCGCAAAGGCCGGATACATAGTAGACGCAATAGATTCATCCGGCGATATGCTGATACAGGCAAAGGAAAAAACTCATAATCAGGGTTTGCATATCAACTATACTCTGCAGGATATGAAAACCTTTAAATTCAATAAAAAATTCTCTTTAATCTCATGTATAAATGACGGAATTAATTACCTGACTAAATTGGATGATGTAAAATTGTTTTTTGAAAATTGCAGTCGTCATATGGACTCTGGTGCTTTTCTGCTTTTCGATATAAGCACCCGAAAAAAGCTACAGGATATGAACAATGAATTTTTCGCAGAAGACAATGAAGAATTCGCATATATATGGTCAAATCAATATGATTATGAAAACCACATTTTAAGTATGGACATCACTTTTTTTACACAAATAGATGATGATATATTTGAAAGATCATCTGAAATACATCTGCAAAGAGGGCATAGTATAGATGAATTAACATTGCTTTTGTCTCAAAGTGGGTTTTCTATAGTAGATATTTTCTCCGATATATCTTTTGATAGACCAAATGATTCATCCGATCGCATTCACTTTTTGGCTCAAAAATTATAAAGGATTTTTTTCAATAGCTTCGCCTTCGCCGTTTCTTTTTGATATTACACTCAACAGTACTTTATCGGCAAATAAGGCAATAAACTCTCTGTTTGAGGGTTTATCTTTGTTTCTATCTATGGTGTTTCCGAAAAGCTCCTCTAAGGTATGCACTCTGCATCTGTCGCATGCCACTTCAATGGCATGACGCATAGATCTTTCTACTCTTGCTATTGTACTTTCGTTTTTATATGCAATGGGCTTATATATGCTGTTCATCATAGTGTTTATTCTGCCAAAATCCTCAGCAGCCAAAATAATAGCTTCGCGTAGATAATGATAGCCGGATATATGCGGCGGTATGCCCATCTTGCGCAAAAGCTTGGTTGTCTCTGTAATATATAAATCGTGCTTGGGATTGCTGCCGAATGCTATTGAAAACTTTGCACTGGCTGATATATTCAGCAGTGAATTCAATCTGCATATAAAAAGATCTATGTCAAATGGCTGAACAAAATAATGAGAAACGCCGCCTTTTACCACTTCTTTCACTATTTCATCATCATGAATTGATGAATAAATAATATATATAGGGTTATAGTCAGGCAGGTGCTCTATCATCAAGCTTATTTCTTTTCCGTCTAAATTCGGTATGAGTAAATCTGCAATTATTACTCGTGGCCTTTTATCAAATGCCATCTTGAGCCCGGCGATTCCATCATCTAAAATATCTATAACTTCATAAACATTTGTAGATTCTAAGCTTTCTTTCATTGTCTTTGCAAAAGAAAAATTATCGTCGATTATTAATACAGATATCTTGTTACTGTTCATACCAATTCCCTATGCTTGCTATTCCTCTTCCGATTCTTCCCATAGTGAAGTAAATGTCACAAATAGCTGTTTTGCTTTCAGCTCATTTTCTATTGTTTCAAAAACGTATTCTCCACTTTCTTCTATCATCTTCATTATTACAATGCTGTCATCCTCTTCTATGTCTGCAAAAGCAGCGTATTGAGAATTATTATCATCAAAAATCAATAAAAGCTCAAAAGCCTTTTTTTGTCCTTCGCTTTCTAATTGAATTATTTGTCCTTCCATGTTTCGCCTTTCATATAGTCGCCCAAAATAATTGCGGCCGCCATCATATCTATAGAATTTCTTCTTTTTTTGTGTCTGATATTGCCTTCGTCGAATATTCTGTGGGCATGTGCAGACGACATCCTCTCATCATACATAACAATAGGAGCCAAGAGGCTTTCCTTTATATTATCGCAGTATTTAATAATATCCTCGGCTGCTATTCCTATATCGCCCGACAGTGTCTTTGGGAGCCCTATAATAATTTTTTCTACATTATAGTCTTTAATTATTTTGTTGTAGTGCTCTATGTCCTTTTCAGCACTCTGCCTTAGGTACGTTTCGAATCCTTGAGATGTTATTTTTAGCGGGTCCGACAGAGCTATACCAATTCTCTTTTTCCCTATGTCCAGCCCCATCAAGCGTGTATAATCAGCCATATACCCTCTATTTCTCTTTTTCTATCTTGTCGATATATGTTTTCACCAGCTCTTCTAATAGCTCATCTCGCTCGAATCTCCTGATTAAATATCTGGCATTGTTATAGCTTGTGATATATGTCGGGTCACCCGAAATAATATATCCTACTATCTGATTGATAGGGTCATATCCCTTTTCTTTTAGTGAAGAATAAACCTGCTTCAAAATATCCTCTACAGATGTGTCTTCTTTGCTTATGTTAAATTTAACTGTATGGTTAGTATCCATTTTTTTCTCCTGTTTATTGTTATCTAATTTTAAATATTATCTTCTCATCTTGGTTGCTTGGATTAACAAGCAGCAAGCACAAATAGTTTTCTCCAACTTCTTCAAATACTTCAAAGCTAATGTTGAAATCCTCTGACAGTCCGCTTTGTATCGAGTTAAATGCCAATTCGTCATATGGTGTTAAATCAGAGGTTGTTTTTATCATTATATTGTGCTTTATATCAAATAGCACAAATTCCCTTAGCTCCACTGGAATTATAACATCATCTGATATGTTGGTAAACTCCATACTGAAAGTATACATCAGATTTTTTAAATTCACAGTAGTGTTGTTTGTGAAGTACCGTGCATCATTCAGCCTGATTTTAAGCATATTATCTATTATATATTCCTGTCCAATTATAAATGTAGGCACCGAGGATATATCATATACTTCTGCGATTGCCTCATCATACGAACCGGGATTATCCGGAGGCGATAGGGGAGCCAGCTCCATATCGTAGCTATTGGTTATTCTGCTGCCTAGTCCTTCAGGTATAGCCAGCACACTGTATATCAGGCTACTCTCTACGACAAAGTCTATGTCGTCCACACAGTATCCGCCAGGCAGTATATTTACACCTCTTGAGAATATTCCACCGCTCATATCGCTGTGATAGAAATTCCCCAAGCTATCCACCAAGACAAAATCATCAACAGAAATATATCCTGTTTGTTCCTCGCCGTAGTTCACTATCTTCAGCTTAACAGATACATTTTTCAATCCGTTGCCTTTGTCATTTTCGCTCACATCCAGGCATTCAATAAATATGCTCTCTTCCTGCATATCAATTGTTGATATCACGTCAAAGTCGCTGTAGGCATTGTGAGTGCTTTGTGGCTTCGGAGAGTCTGTAGGTGCAAGTGTGCTGGTAGGTGCGGCGGTTATTTTGTCTACAGGCTCCGGTGTAGGTGTTGCACTGTATCCGCTGTCTAATACAAAATCATTAATAACTATTCTCAAATTAATAATCGTGTTGTTCACTTTCTTGTCTTTTCTGCTTTCGGCTTTGTTTACCTCCAGCAGATATTTATATAAATTTGTCTTTCCAGAGGATACAAACCGCATATTGGTCAGCTTCTCCGCAGTAACTTCGTATTTACTGTGCTCAAAAAGGAGACTGTAGTATTTACCCACCTTTTCATAGTCTTCATCTGTGCCAAAGCTTATATCAATTATTCCTTTGTCAAATTTATAGCTATATACTGTCGCATCATGATAGATAGGAAACAGCTCTTTAGGATATTCCGCCCCTACATCTGCGTTATTCTTATCATTTGTGCTGCAGCCAGACAAAACCATAGCTGCAATTATTAAGACAGCAAATATTTTTTTTGTTTTCCCCATCTACCTCTCCTTGATGTTTTACTTATTAAAGTATTATACAATATTTATATAAAAACATCTAGAGGCAAAGGATATTGATTAGCTCGTAGTATTTTATTTCTTGAATAGAGCAAGCATATGCTTTATAATTTCACTATGCTAAAAAATAGAAAAAAAACAGCCATACTATTTGTATATATCAGTATACTAATCCTTGCTATAGCAGGATGTACAAAATCTCAAGAGCCATCATATACTCCGGACGTTGGCTTCACATCTGCACCAACTCAGGCAATATCTGAAGATCCCACCCCCACTGCCACAGCAGCTCCACAGCCTATAGAGATAGTGCTTGGCGGCACAGGGGACATTATGGTGCACAAAAAGCAGCTGACGGATGCCAGATATACTGCCAGCTTCAACGACGGATATGATTATTATTTCGAGCATAACTTTAAATACATAAAGTCCGCTCTAGAATACCCTGATTTGATGTTTGGAAATCTGGAAACAGTCTTTGGTGGAGCTGCCGCAGGAGAATACATTGGCTTCCCGAAATTCAATACGCCAGATGAGCTGGCACCAGCTTTAAAAAATGCTGGATTTGATGTGCTGACCAATTCCAATAATCACTCTTTAGACCAAGGAAAAGAAGGCCTTTTGAGAACACTTTCTATACTAGATGAAAACGGATTTTATCACACCGGTACATTCAGCAGCATTGAAAGCTATAATACTCCTTTAATAATTGAAGTAAAGGGCGTGAAAATAGGCGTTCTTTCATCTGCCTATGCCTACCAAAACCGCGGCACGCTGACAGATGAAGAACAAAGCTACATGATATCGCAAAGCAGCGAAGAGTATCTGAAAGCAGAAGTTGCTGATTTGAAAAATGCGGGCGCCCAAATCATAGTTGCATCCATGCATTGGGGCTATGAAAACCACTATGAAATATATGACGACCAAAAAGAACTAGCACCTATTCTAATAAAAGCCGGAGTTGATGTTATCTTCGGGCATCATCCTCACATTCTTCAGCCTATTGAATACATGGAGGTAGAGCTGGATGACGGCACCGTTAACTCTGCCGTAGTATGCTGGTCTTTGGGCAACTTTTTGGCAAATTCACCAATGCGACTGGAGCAGCAGGGGGCTATATGCTATGTATATCTCAGCTTTGACCCTGTGACCGAAACCGTAACCATACAAAAGGCACAAGTGCTGCCTACCTACATTTTCTATACTCGTTCATATCTATATGATTTTCATGTGCTTCCATCCGGCACACTACTGGATGATATGAATATTGATGATTTTGAAGTACCCAGCGGATTTGAAGAAAAGCTAAAATCAAAATTCTACGATGTTGCAGGCTCCATTACAGATAGCTACGTGGAGTTTATTGGGCAGGTTCCAGAGAATTAAATAATTAGTTGTACTAAAAAAGGCTGATATTTCTATCAGCCTTTGTTATTATTTAGTTTACTATTCGTTTTCCCCATATCCAGTTTTGGCGTCTATATGAGGTGTCTATGCTGCTTATTGTGATTCCTGAGCCATCTGTCCATGACGTACAGTGTATCATCTTCATGTCGCCAATGTATATTCCCACGTGACCTTTAAATACACATATGTCGCCCGGCTTCAGGTTATCAATGCTTTCTATTGTCGTGAAGCTAGTTGTGCTGGCCCATGTGGATGAATCTCTGTATCCTGTTTTTATCCCTGCTTGATTCAGAACATAGTATACAAATCCTGAGCAGTCAAATCCGCCGTCAGACGGGCTCTTTCCACCCCATACATACACATAGCCTTGGTTCATCAATGACTTAGCTACTTTTACTATATCTGATGCTGAGCCGTTTCCTGTGGCTCCGCCGCTGGATGAGCTTCCGCCTGATGAACTGCTGGTGCTGTTTTTGATAGCTGAGGAGCTAAAAAGCTTCTTGTGAGTATTGTATCCCACTACACCATCTGATGAAAGTCCATTTCTGCTCTGGAATTTCTTCACTGCATCTAAGGTTTTTGAGCCAAAGTAGCCTGTTATATATGACTTAGACAATAGATATTTCAAGTCATATAGTCTTTGCTGTATCTCCTTGACATCAGCACCCTCTGTTCCTTCTTTCACAGTGTATTCCTGTGCTTTATCCGAGTATAGTATTGCTAAGGTTTCCGCTCCTGTTGTGCCATCCACCTGCAGCCCATGCTGTCTTTGGAAATACTCCATGGCATATACTGTGTTTTTGCCATAGAAATTTGTCACTTCGTCTTTGCTCATGTAGTGGAGCTCCATAAGCCTAGCTTGTATTCTTGCTATTTCTGGGTCTTCATCACCTTGTTTGAATATTTTTGCTTCAGTTTTAATATTGCCTGCCATCACAATGTCCGATTGTGCATCGGCAGTAGGGGATATTTCCTTAGCGACTTTGTTTATGCTCTCTTCCATATCGGATTCATCTGAGTATTCCAAATACAGGTTCTGTTCGCCGTCAGGCAGTACTTCGCAGTATTCAGCTGCTTGCACCGGTATCATCGTCTCAAAAAGGCTCATGGTAGGCTCAGACGGTATCACATTGAATCCATCCGGCAGCTCCTGTGCGTATGCCATAGCACCAACAAATACTATAACGCATGACATAATAACAGCAACAGAGGTAATCATCATTTTTCTGTGTAGCACGGTTCTCTTAGCTGCTTTTTCAGCGTCCTCTTCGCTGTACTCATTCTGATAAGTGAGCTTCTGCACCGCTGGATATGCAGGAGCGGCAGCAGCACGTCTTGTTTCTACTGGGCGCTCTGCCTTTTCTTTTTTGGCTCTAGGCGGATATTTTTGGTCTATCTCCTTGGCTTTTTCTCTTCTGATATCTTCCTTCAAAAAGAAAATAGCGGCATATGCAAAAAACCTCTTTAAAAAGTAATTCTTTTTATCGGCTTCTGAAGTTTGTTCTTTCTCGCCTTCGCGTGCTTTCTCTCTGTAGTCAGTATAAAGCCTGCCCTTTGGTCTGGAGATATACTCCGCGGATTGTTTTCTCGATTTTTTTACTTTTGCTCTTTGCTTTTGTACTTCTGTGTGATTCTTAATAGTGTCAGAAAATACAATTGATTTTATGCTGGCAGAAAAGCCGCTAAAATCACCATATTTATTTTCGATTTTTGATATTTTGCATGTAAATATATATGCAAAATAATACACTGAGCCAAAGCAAAGCATAAAACCATACCCTATATACAAAAAGGGTTTTATAATAATCTGAATAACATCCGCTTTTTGGGAATCGTTTCTTTTATTCATATTCATGCCCTCATTATATCACAGTCGCAAATTAATTAATATATTGTTATGAAAAATTTACAATTGTATTACGCCGACTGCGATTATACCCATTTCTCCCTCATAATACTACTATTTAAAGAAAAAATCAATATGTTAGATTTATCCATAAGTTATTGTATTTTAAGATTTTACTATATATGTATTTTAAAATCGTCAAAATCAAATACGCCCGAGCCTTGTTTTAATCCATTTTTTTGCTCTATATCTTCAAATGAACTATATATTCTTTCTATTATCTCACTTGAAATATCCAATGAATTATGTGCAGGCAATATTCGCCTTGCACCCTTAAATGATAATAACTTGCCTACAGACTTTTTAAATTCTTTTGGATCGGTGCTTGGATAGAAAGCATATAATGTTCCCTTATATATTAAGTCGCCTGTAAATAAATAATCATTACTGATATCATATAGACATATATGACCGGGTGAATGACCCGGCGTGTGTATAATTTTTATCTGTCTGTCGCCAAGGTCAATTGTTTCTCCGTCATCTACAATGTAGCTAGGCTTGCCTTTATATATTTCGTATTCATCTATGCTGAATTCAGCAGGAAATTCACTGACCCCTTTTACTACATCTCTTTTTATCATCTCTAGTGGAATGGGCAGACCATTCTCCAGCCATTTTGCATCCTCGCTATGTACATATATGTTTTTGAAATGCTCATGTCCACCTATATGATCCCAGTGCACATGAGTTGTGATTAGTATAATAGGCAAATCCGTCAGCTTCTCTACCTCTTTTTTTATGTCGTCTATTCCTAGCCCGGAATCAACGAGCAATGCATGATTTTCGCCTATTAATAAATATGAATGCATTTGTTCCCAGTGCTTATATTCACTGATAGCATATGTTTTTTCGTCTATTTTTTCTACTGTAAACCATTCCATTTTTATCTGCCTCATTTCATCTTTTAATCTCATATATTATATCATAAAAACAAAAGAGACCTCATATGAAGTCTCTTTTTATGGAAAGGATTAACTTGATTACATTTAGTAAAGCTCTCTTTTTGTGTACTTAGTGTGAAGGAATTCGTGGCTCTTATGTCCGCCCGGTTCACCCAGCCATTCTTTATACACTTGTTGTACAGATGGATTTTCGTGAGATTTACGAAGAACTTTTCCTCTGTCCTCTGAATACAGTGCCTTTGCACGCTCCATAGGTACATTTATCTTTAGTTTCACTTCACTGTCTACTATTGGCTGTCCGCCGCCGTTGATGCAGCCGCCTGGGCATGCCATTATCTCAATAAAGTGATATTCCTTTTCGCCTGCTGCTATAGCATCCAGCAGCTTGCTTGCGTTTCTTGTGCCGTGGGCTACAGCTATTTTCACATCTAAGTCATTTATTTTTACTGTAGCTTCCTTTATGCCTTCCATGCCGCGAATATCATCAAATTCTATTTTCTCAAGTGTTTCTTTTGTCAGCACTTCATATACTGTACGCAAAGCAGCCTCCATAACGCCGCCTGTTACACCGAATATAACGCTTGCACCTGTTGAATCACCCAATAGTGGGTCAAATTCGCTGTCTGGCAGATTTTCAAAATCAATGCCAGCCATTCTTATCATGCGTCCTAGCTCTTGTGTAGTTATTACCACATCAACATCATTGCCAAATTCCGGACGACCCGCTTCAAATTTCTTGGCTGAGCAAGGCATAACAGATACTGAAACTATATCTTCTTTCGGTATATTGTTTTTCTCTGCATAGTAATTTTTAATTACAGCACCCATCATTTGCTGTGGGCTTTTGCATGAAGACATGTTTGGAATGAAATCATGATAATTATGCTCCATATATTTTATCCAGCCTGGTGAGCATGATGTAATCATTGGCAGCACTCCGCCGTTTTGTACTCTTCCGATAAACTCTGTGCCTTCTTCCATTATTGTCAAGTCAGCAGCAAAGTCTGTGTCGAATACTCTGTCGAATCCTAGTCTCTTCAATGCTGTAGCCATTTTGCCTGTCACGCATGTTCCGATTGGTAGGCCGAATTCTTCGCCCAAGGCGGCGCGAACAGCTGGAGCAGTCTGCACTACTACGTGCTTTTTAGGGTCTGCTATTGCATCCCACACCTTCTTTGTGTCGTCAACTATTGTAATTGCACCTGTTGGGCAGGCTTGTATGCATTGTCCGCAGTTTATGCATGCCACATCACCAAGGCTCATCTTGAATGCAGGCTCAACTATTGTTTCAAATCCGCGCTCTGTTGGCCCAATTACTCCCACATCCTGCACTCTGCCGCAGGCTGCAACGCAGCGTCTGCAAAGTATGCACTTGTTGGGGTCGCGAACCATAGCTGGAGATGTTAAATCAAGCTTATGCTTTTTGTCTTTTCCATCAAATCTTATTTCGTCCACGTTCATTTGATGTGCAGCATCCTGCAGCTCGCATTTTCCGCTTCTGTCGCATGTCAGGCAGCTTCTGTCGTGGTTAGACAAGATTAGCTCTAGGTTCATTCTTCTAGCTTCCTGAACTTCTTTAGTGTTTGTTTTTATAACCATTCCGTCAGCAGCTGGAAGTGTGCATGATGCCAGCAAAGATTTTGCACCTGCATCCACAACACAAACACGGCAGCCGCCGAATGAGTTTACTCCATTTAGATAACAAAGAGTAGGAATCATTATTCCAATATCTTTTGCGGCTTTCAGTACGGAAGTGCCTTCCGGAACTTTCACGTCGATGCCGTCTATAGTTAAAGATACCATTTTAGCCATTTTATATCATATCCTTTCTATCTCATGTATATCGCATCTACGCGACATGCTTCCATACATGCACCACACTTGATACATTTAGATCTATCGATCTTGTATGGTTGTTTCTTTTCACCGCTGATAGCATCCACAGGACACTTTCTGGCACATAGTCCACAGCCAACACATTTATCCGCTTCAATAAAGTATGTAAGCATTGCTTTGCAGTTGCCTGCAGGACATTTGTGGTTTTCTATGTGTTCAATATATTCTTTTTCAAAATATCTGATTGTTGATAAAACTGGGTTTGGTGCAGTTTGTCCCAGACCACAAAGAGCAGTTCTTTTAATATTTTTGCCCAGCTCCTGCAGCAGCTCAACATCGCCTTTTTTGCCTTTACTTGTTGTTATACGCTCCAGTATCTCCAGCATACGCTTTGTTCCTATACGGCATGGTACACATTTTCCGCAGCTTTCATCTACAGTAAAGTCCAAAAAGAACCTTGCGATATCAACCATACAGTTGTCCTCATCCATTATGATAAGTCCGCCAGAGCCCATCATCGTTCCGATTTCTGCCAGTGAATCATAGTCTATTGCTATATCGATATGCTCAACAGGGATACATCCGCCGGATGGTCCGCCTGTTTGTGCTGCTTTAAACTTTTTACCATCTGGTATTCCGCCGCCCATCTTATATATGATGTCACGCAGAGTTGTTCCCATAGGAACTTCTACAAGACCTGGGTTGTTTATTTTTCCGCCTAATGCAAATACCTTTGTACCTGATGATTTCTCAGTACCCATTGATTTGTACCAATCAACACCTTTAACAATGATTTTAGGAATGTTTGCAAATGTACCAACGTTGTTAATTACTGTTGGTTTTCCAAATACACCCTTTTGTGATGGGAATGGAGGCTTTGGTCTTGGCTCTCCTCTTTCGCCTTCAATAGATGCTATGAGTGCTGTTTCTTCTCCGCATACAAATGCACCAGCACCCAAGCGTAGCTCTATAGTGAAGTCTACTCCTGAGCCCATGATATTTTTGCCCAGCAGTCCTTTTGCTTCTGCTTGCTTGATGGCTATTTTCAGTCTTTCTACTGCCAATGGATACTCTGCACGAATATAAATATATCCTACTGTAGCACCGATTGTATATCCGCCGATTGCCATAGCTTCCAGCAATGCATGTGGGTCACCTTCCAAAACGGAACGGTTCATGAATGCACCTGGGTCACCTTCGTCTGCATTACATACAATATATTTTTGGTCTGCTTCACCTAATGTGAACTTCCACTTCAGCCCTGTCGGGAATCCTGCGCCGCCGCGTCCGCGAAGACCAGATGCCAGCAAAGTGTCTATAACATCCATATTGGACATAGAGCTTAATACTTTGTCCAAGGCTTCATATCCGCCCATGGCGATATATTCATCTATATCTTCTGGGTTTATTTTGCCGCAGTTTTTCAAAACTACTCTTGTTTGTGCCTTGAAATAACTGACATCTTCTATTGATGTAGCGTCTTCTTTGTCTGCAGCACCCACGGTATACTCAGTGACAATTTTTCCGCCCTTAATATGTTCGTCGATAA
The DNA here is from genome assembly GCA_040883315.1 of Eubacteriales bacterium. Lineage (GTDB taxonomy): Bacteria > Bacillota > Clostridia > Christensenellales > UMGS416 > JAFGUF01. The sequence goes on along the minus strand of JBFLKU010000011.1, from coordinate 300,537 downwards.
CTTTTTGGCATTTTTCCGGTGTCATCAAAACATATGTAGTTCTCTTTTTGCCTTCATAGATTTCAAACATTGGCTCTAGTCGGCATGTTCCGATACAGCCTGTCATTCTTACCACTGTTTTATCCATGTCTTTTGTGTTCTCTACCAACATATCATATATTGGTCTTGCACCTGCTGCCATTCCGCATGTAGCCATACCAACAGCTATACGCATACCTTGGCGTGTATCGTCAAGATAATTGTCAGCAAGGGTGCTAACTTTGATTTGATCTAAATCTTTTTTTGTAATCATTTTAAACACCTCCCTGTTAGTATTTCTTCAAGATTTCCGGAATTTCATCAACGGTCAACTGACCATACACATCATCATCTATCATCATGACTGGTGCTAGCCCGCAGCAGCCTAGACAGCGTGTACCTATTAATGTAAATTTTCCATCTTTTGTTGTGTCGCCTGTTTTAACATTCAGTTCCTGCTCCAGCTTGTCAAGCAGTGCCTGTGCACCCTTAACATAGCATGCAGTGCCTAGGCATAAGCCTATGCTGTGTTCGCCTTGTTTTTCCAAGTTGAACTGCGAGTAAAATGTTGCAACTCCATAAACCTCTGTTAGTGGAACATCCAAACCTAGTGCGATGAATTTTTGAACGTCGAAAGGCAGATATCCAAAAATGTCTTGTGCTTTTTGCATCACAGGCATTAATGGGCCTTTTTCGTTTTTCATCTCATCAATGTAGCTTTGAAGTTCATCAAATTTTGCTTTGTCTGACATTGAAAACCCTCCATAAAATTTTGAAAATATATAAACTAAATTTAAATAAAAACCAAGATATTACTGTGTTAATATTTTAACAATTTAGATTGACAAAATATTAACAATCGTCCTTTCATATTATATCATATAGTGAATTTTCATAAAATAAAAAATGATTGATATATTAATTAAAATTACGTTTTAATGTAAATATATAATTTCATTGGTATCTTTTGGTACAATTTTGACTGTTATTAACACCGTTTTGCACCAATCGATATGATTTATCGATAACGTTTTATTCATACTGTGCTGCACAAAAAAAGAACCATCATATGATGGTTCTGCTTTTATCTTTATTAAGGTACCAGATGGTTTATGTCTCTTGGGAATAGTGTACTGAATCTAATATTATCCATTCCTACTAGCTGCATTGTCAGCCTTTCCAATCCCAGACCCAGTCCGCCGTGGGGTGGTGTACCATATTTGTGGGTCATTAGATAGCTTTCAAATTCATCTATATCCATATCCAGCTTTTTCATCTTTGCAATCTGCATATCATAGTCATGAATACGCTGCCCGCCTGTTGTAATCTCTAGCCCATTTAGCAGCAAGTCAAAGCTCAATGTTACATCTGTGTTTTCAGGGTCTTCCATTGTATAGAATGGTCTGGTCTGTGATGGATAGTGTGTGACGAAAACAAAAGGTGTTCCGTGCTCCTCCATTGCCCATTTACCCAGCAGTCTTTCTTCATCCGGCTCTAAGTCCTTGTATGTCCTTACAGGGCGATTATATTTTTCTGCTATTATTTCCTTTGCCTCATGAAATTTGATAGCAGGAATATTTTTTGCTGACGGAAGAGTAACATTTAATATATCTAGTTCGTACTTATATTCTTTTTCCAGTAATTCGAGCACATAATTAAGCATTGCTGCTTCCATATTCATAATATCATAAAAACTATCGATGAATCCCATCTCGAAGTCCAGCGATGTATATTCGTTCAGATGCCTTGCAGTATCGTGCTTTTCTGCTCTAAATACAGGACCCACTTCAAAAACTCTGCCGAAAACAGGAACCATGGCCTGCTTGTAGAACTGCGGACTTTGGGCTAGAAAAGCCATCTTTTCAAAATATTCCAGCTTAAATATGTTTGCTCCGCCTTCTGCTCCCTGGGCTACAATTTTAGGAGAGTGAAACTCTGTAAAATTCTGTGATGTCAAAAATTCACGGAACCCTCTGCATATTCCTTCCTGAATCTTATATACTGCTCTTTCTCTAGGATTTCTCAAAACTACTGGTCTGTATTTTAGGTGATTATCCATATGCAGATTTACTTTGCCTTTGTTTATTGGCACTGGCGACATTTCGCTGGCTGCTGATACTATCTCTATCTCTGTTCCATGGATTTCAAAGCCAAGCTTGGAACGTTTATCTTCCACCACTTTTCCTTTTGCACGCACCCAGTCGCCTTCGCTGCAGTTATATCCGCCTAGGTTTTCTATGTCCCAAACCACCTGAATCACTTTATCTAGTGTTCTGATAAGTATGAAGCAAAATCCACCCATATCTCTCAGTCTATGAACCGCACCTTCTATTTCAACAATTCCTTGGGAATTTTTTATTTCTTCAAGAGCTGCAATTTTTTTAACGTCTCCGTTAATTTTAATCATGGTTTATGTCCTTCCGTATAATAAATGTGGTATTATTCCATCAGTTTCTTTATGGTATAATTATTAATATTACATTATATTATACTTATATATATTTTTAAGTCAACTTATTATTAACTATACTCAATATAATGTTTTAATATCCATATTTCAGTATAATTTATCAATTTAAATTAACCTCTTGTACTTTTTATGATAATTTATGTATAATTGTATTATGTTAGCATAGTGTGGAATTTATGAGATTGGAGTAGTTTTATGTCTAAGCCATATATTATTTTTACGGATGACGGCAGCGATACGCCTTTCAGTGTCTTGTCAGAGTATGAATGCGGCATTGCCGCAATGCACTGCACCATCGAAGAAGCCAGCTATAATTATGTATATAATGATATAGATAATTATATAGATTTTTATGATAAAATTCGAAACGGCTTTGCTGCCCATACAGAGCCTCTATCAAAGGACGAATTTTTTGCCTTGCTTGCCCCCTATATGGAGAAGGGGCTGGATATTTTGTTTATCAGCTTTTCTTCCCTTTTGTCAGGCTCATATCACAACCTTTGCGAAGCAAAAGAAATGCTGAAGAAAAAATACCCTACGCAAAGCTTGATAATAGTGGATAGCAAACGTGCCGCTGCCTCTGTTGCTCTGATGGTAGAGCAGGCACTGAAAATGCAGCAAGATGGCAAAAGCCTAGCCGAGGTATATCAGTGGCTGGAGCGATATAAGCTGAGCTATCACAGCCTTTTTATGATTGACGACATTTTCTATATAACAAATGAATCCGAAAGAGGAACGGTAAAAGACCAGAGTGCCTCTTCCGCTGTATCGAGCACCTTGGCACACTTTGCCATGCTGGTAAACTCCAAGCCTATTTTGCATATTGACCCCAGCGGAAAAATCGACGTTTTGGAAACACCCTCCGGAAGAAAAAAAGCAATTGATAAAATGTGTGCCATTTTGAAAGAAAAGGCTTATACACCCGAGAACAACATAATATATATTTCTCATGGCGACTGTATGCAGGATGCAGAGAAGCTGAAAGAAAAAATAGAGTCCAAGCTCAATTTCAAAGAAGTGCGAGTAATAATATCCGGGCCTATGATTGGCTCACATATGGGCCCTGACACATTGTGTGTATCTTACATGGGAAAAGGATAAACCTATAATTAAAAAATTAAAAGCTGGTGCAAATGCATCAGCTTTGTTTTTCTATTTCGCTGCCACCTCCGGCAGTGCGTTCCACCCCATTATCTCACATATAATGATTGGTATGTCCTGGATACCTGTGGTTCTTTCCATCTCTTGGCTGCCCACTCCAATGCTATAGCATGGCACAAGCTGCCACGAATGATATTCTGTCTTTGGCTCTATTCCCAAATCCAGGCTGGTCTGCAGTGTCACATAATTGTACAAGCTGGCTCTGTCCAGCTTTATGTCGTTCCACGGCTTTTCAATGCCGTAGTTCACATATTTGGTTATTTTAGATCCATAGACCTCCACTCCCCATACGCTGTCCAAAAAGTCAATCACTTCATTCGGATTATCGCTCCATGCGAAGCTGGGGAATGTTTTAAATTCTGCAAATCTTTCTTCGTTATATTTATATTCGCCGGTTTCATGGTCTGCTGTTAATACAACCAACGTTTCATATGGATGCTCATTATAAAAATCCATTATAGTTTTTAGCGTGTCATTAAGAACTCTAATTTGTGATATATTTCCGTACTGCGATCCATTGTGACCACGCTTGTCTATTAGTCCTTCTTCTATCATCATAACAAATCCATTTGGATTCTGTGAAAGTGACTGAATGCCGCCTGATACCATATCCTCCAACTTAGGAACATATTTATATCTCTCCGCATTTTCGGGGTCCATCTTGCTGGTCTCATATGTCATAGTGCTTTCTGAGAATACACATATTGCTTTTGTATCGCTGAATGTCCCTGCATCTACTTGGCTCAAAAAGCTTTGTGCACCTGTCAATCCTAGATATGGCACATATCCCATCTCTTCTACCATCTTAGGAAAAGCTGATTTTTGGCTTACATCGCTGACATCCTGTGTTTTAGAGTTTCTGCAGTCAAGTGAATCAAAGGATGAATAATATGATTTTGGAACAAGGCGCATCAATCCGCCTCCCGCAATATAGTCTACATTGCTTGTCCACATTCTTTCTGCCAAATCATCAAAGTTCAGCCTCCAGTCATCGTGAGTCAAAAATGTTGCCGGTGTCGCATCCAGCAAAAATGAATTTGTAACAACCCCTGTTGACATTCCTGCCTCTTTTGCTCTATCCATTATAGTTACTAAATCCTGATACTCTGTGTTCTGAGATATAAAGCTAGGCGGAGTGACATATCCTGTTGCAATTGCTGTGCCGCCGGATGCAGACTCGCCTCTGCCGTCTACCCACTTTTGCTGGGTAAATCCTTCCCAGACTGCCCCCTGTGCCATATCTTCACTTTGCAGCCTAGCATATATTTCACCCATCATCATTGCCCCTCTGCCAAATCCATCGCCAATTACTATAAAGATATATTTTGGCTGGGTAGGCACTGCTGTAGGGCTGGGTGTGGGCTCCGCTGTGGGAGTGGGCTGGGGAGTAACTAATTCCAAAGTAGCTGTCGGTGTGCTCACAGGCTCTTCAGTTGACTTTATGTTAATATTTAATCCGCTGCATGATGATAGCAAAATCATCATTACAGTCAGTAAAATTGTTAAATTTCTTTTCATAATTTTCCTTTCATACTACGGGTGAATTATATCATAAAGGAAAATTAATGACAACATTATGACAATGTCTAAAACTCTAATTGTAAATTATTATAACGCCTCAAAACAAACTGTGATAAAATTATGTTAGGGGGTAGACATTATGAAAAAGTTCAAAGATTGGAGAATAAAAGAGAACATAGTGAAGGTAATGAAAACATATCCCGTTTTCTTGTTCTCATTGATAGCGATAGGCATATTAACAATATGTCTGATACACATAGACAACCTAGATGAAGACATAATCATCAAAATCAATTTGTCTATAGCTGTTTTTGCAGGCTTTGCACTAAACCTTAGAGCCATAAAACTCAGCTATGATACTTTCAGCACAAAATATTATATCATAATCTTATCAGTTTGCTTTCTACTCTCAGCAGGCTACTACTTCACAATTGAAGTGGATCAGTTCTGGTCAGCTATGATAACATTTATAATCTACTTTATTCAGGGGCTTCTTTTCATCTCGCTTCCCTTCATCAGAAGCGATGATAAATCAGAGCATTTTGCCAATCTTGCTGCAGGACGCCTTTTTATCTCAGGATTACTATATGGCATTGCCTACGGCGGCATAGCCGGCGTGCTTTTTGCTCTGGAGGAACTTTTCGGAATAAACATATCAGAAGATTTATATGCCGATTTTGCTGTAATCCTAGCCACTACTTTCCTGCCTATGCTCTGGCTGGTAGGGCTGGACTACAAAATCGAGCCTTCCACAAAAAAGCTTTATAAAGTACTGCTGTCTTATGTATGCATACCTTTGCTCTTTGTTTATTCTGCGGTCGTATATGGATATATCATATTCAAAATTATGCTTACAGGATTTAAAATGCCTCATTCTATAATCGGGCATCTAGTTCTATGGTATAGTTTCGTAAGCGTGGTAGTAGCATACCTTGCAAGACCATATAAAGACAATCCAATAACAAAATTTTTCTTTGATTGGTATCCTATTATTTCAATTGCACCTATAGGAGTAATGTTTGTTGCTATTTTTATGCGAATAAATCAATATGCCCTGACCATAAACAGGTATTATCTTTTACTGGGCGGCATATGGCTGGCTGTGATATTCGCATATATGATTTATATGCGAGTAACAAAGAAAAAACCAAGGAACATTGTAATCACTCTCTCTATTGCACTTTTTGCTCTCATCAGCATTGCTGAGCCCATATCTGCAAATAGTGCCGCTCAGGTCTCACAAATAAATAGGCTAGAGAAAACCCTAAGCCCCTATCTGAAGGATGATACACTAGATATGGAAACAATTAAAACAGAGGATCTAGAACAGGCTCAGGATATTCTGCAGTATCTAAGCAGAATTCACGACGGATACGGCATCTACGATGAAAGCAGCGAAACCTTCAACGAAAAAATAACATTTATAAATCATTCACAGGCTATGGATATTTTAAATGCACGATTATCTGATGATACCGCATCAATGGATAAAAACCGATACATTTACGCTATGGCAACAGAAGAAAACAGAACTTTTCCTCCCGTGGATGTAGACGGATATAAATATCTGCTTGCAATAAACGGCTATGATTTCAATAATGGTGATATATACTTAATTGATGATTTGGGAATTAAGATAAAGGAAGTGACCAATGACGACGGTGAAATTGTAGACTATAGAATATCAATATATGAAAATGGTGAAATTATAAACGAATTCCTAATGTCTGATTGCTATGGAGAAAAAATTATTCAGAAAAAGCAATCCTTTGGCGAAGACAGCACAGATTTCATATATGAAGACTCTGAAATATCTTTTAAAATTGTTCTCACATCCTTGCACGCATGGTACAGCGCCGATGTAGGCGTAATCGGATTCGAGGGATATATACTATTAAAATAACAAAATCTCTTGCTTTGCTGAAAGCAAAAAAATATTAAATTTTGTATGCTAGAAATCCACACATAAGTGGATTTCTGGCGTTAAAGCCAGGTTAAATTTGTATAATGTATTTATATTATAATAAATTGTGTGCATTTATGCACATATTCTTGACAGTCAGCTAAAAAGACTATAAAATAGTATTGGTTGATAGTAATTGGACTCATCTGTTATGTTTATAGTGGTGAGTATGTGTGTGTATAGTAACATCGCGTAATGATTATATAGATTTTCGAAATTTTTTTAATATACTCAAATGTCAATTTTAATAACACAAACACGTAAACTCTAAACTAATAAAAGATAATATGGAAGATGGACGTCCGTTAAAAATAAAAGGAGGTGCATCGTTTGGGCATGCAGCAAATATTCCTATATATACTGATTGTTTGCATATCTCTAGCAGTCGGTGTTTTCATCGGCTATTTGGCTAGAAAATCCGTAGCTGAAAAAAAGCTAGGCAAAGCAGAAGAAGTTGCTAAAAAATTGCTGGAAGAAGCAATGCAAAAAGCAGAAGCAAACAAAAAAGTTACAATAATTGAAGCAAAAGAAGAAGTACACAAGCTAAGAAACGAAGTAGACCAAGAAATCAGGGAAAGACGTGCAGAGGTGCAAAAGGCCGAAAGACGTCAACAACAAAGAGAAGACGCTCTAGATAAGAAAATACGCCAAGTAGAGCAAAGAGACGAAGAAAGCCAAAAGCTAAGAGCTGATGCTGAAAAAGTTCAGGAAAAAGCAACTGCATTGTACAACGAGCAGCTGCAGGAGCTAGAGAGAATATCTGGACATACCAAAGAGGAAGCCCACGCCATATTGATGGAAAAAGTGGAAAGAGAAACTAGATATGAAGCCGCTGTAATGATTCGCGAAATCGAAAACGAAGCAAAGCAAGAGGCCGATAAACGTTCCAGAAACATTGTTGGACTGGCAATACAAAAGTGTGCAGCAGAGCACGTGGCAGAAACCACTGTTTCCGTTGTAAACCTGCCAAACGATGATATGAAGGGCAGAATAATCGGACGCGAAGGCAGAAATATCCGCTCTCTCGAAACAGCAACAGGCATTGACTTTATAATTGATGACACACCAGAGGCCGTCATCCTATCCGGATTTGATCCTATCAGACGCGAAGTAGCAAGGCGCGCACTTGAAAAGCTGATAGTTGATGGACGTATACATCCGGCTAGAATAGAGGAAATGGTAAACAAGGCAAGAAAAGAAGTGGAAGGTCTGATACGTGAAGCCGGCGAAGCTGCCGTGTTTGATGTAGGAGTTCACGGAATACATCACGACTTGGTCAGAATTATCGGAAGACTAAGATATCGTACCAGCTATGGTCAAAACGTGCTTAAGCACTCTATAGAGGTTTCATACCTTGCAGGCCTAATGGCTGCTGAAATAGGAGCCAACATAAAGCTGGCAAAGAGGGCAGGGCTGCTGCACGACATCGGAAAGGCAGTAGACCACGAAGTAGAGGGTCCTCACGTTCAAATAGGTGCAGACCTAGCCAAGAAATACAATGAGACTCCAAAAGTTATCCATGCTATCATGGCCCACCACGGTGATGTAGAAGCTGAAAGCATAGAGGCAATATTGGTTCAGGCTGCTGATGCTATATCTGCTGCCAGACCAGGAGCTAGACGTGAAACATTGGAAAACTACATTAAGCGTCTGGAAGACCTAGAAAAAATATCAAATTCATTCGAAGGCGTAGACAAATCTTTCGCCATTCAGGCAGGCAGAGAAGTTCGTATCATAGTTAAGCCTGATGAAATAGATGACAAAGCATCTGTTATACTGGCTAAAGACATCGCTAAGAAAATCGAATCTGATCTTGATTACCCAGGTCAAATAAAGGTAAATGTCATTCGGGAGACTCGTGCTACCGAGCTGGCGAAATAATAAATTAAAATAGACAGAGCATACTTTATCGTATGCTCTTTTTTATATTAATTTTATAAATAGGAGAACAAAATGAAAGAGCAAAGTGCAAAGCCGGGAGATATATTGGAATACGACGGTGTGCAGTACAAAGTGATTGAAAACAGAATAAAGCGGGGAACGGAAAAAAGAAAAGTAATAATTAATCTAAATTTAATTGCTTTGCCTATTATGATATTGGTATTTGCTTTTCTATACTTTTTGCTGGCATTATTAAACAAAGGAACCCTTCTACATATAAATCTATCAACTGGCGGATTCATTATTAATATGCTAATAATTTTTGGTTCTTTTATAGTATTTGCAGCTATTCACGAATGTGCTCATTACTTAGCATACAAATTTATAGGTAAGACAAAAAAAGAGAATCTGAAGCTTGGCATCGCGCCAAAATCGGGAATGGCATACTGCATAGCATTGTCTCCCAACACCGTCAGCGCTTCCCGCTGGTCTTTGATGATGCCCATTTATGCATTAATAATTCCACTCTCTGCAATAGCCATCATCTTGCAAAGCACCTTTTTCATTTTTTTAGTGTCCTTATTCGCCAGTGGCAGTGCCGGAGACATTTGGTACATGTGGACAATGCGAAAGGACACAAAGGACAAATACATCATAGAAGCACTGCCTGCATCTTCTGAATATGAAGTTGGCTATTTGGTTTTGGAAAAGATAAACTAGAAAGTTGCTTCCTAAATAGTAGTGCAAAGCCCTTTATAAGGGCTTTTTTTATTGCAACTATCTTTATTTGCTACTATTATAAAAAAACTATTGACATTAGGATAGTAGTATTATATAATTACTATTGTTCCAAGAATAATAGAAAGGAGAACTAAATGGATATTCAATTTAAAAAGGGTGTAATAGAGCTTTGTGTGCTGTCTATGCTTCTGGAAGAAGACAGATACGGCTATGAACTAGCCAGCGTGCTGAGCAAAACTATAAATATTTCTGATGGGGGAATATATCCAGTACTCAGAAGGCTGAAATCCGAAGAGAGCGTGGAAACCTACCTAAGCGAATCAAGCGAAGGACCACCTAGAAAATATTATAGATTGACAACAAAAGGCGACAGACAAAGGCAAAACCTAGAAAACGATTGGCAGATAATTAGAAACGGAGTAGACAATATTGTATACGGAGGTGCAGCGAATGAATAAACAACAATATTTATCAAAGCTTAAAACAATGCTTCCTGCAAATGAATCTGAAGACATATTAAATGACTTTGAAGAGCATTTCAGAACTGGATTGGAAAATGGAAAAACAGAGGATGAAATAATTCAATCTCTTGGTAATCCTGTAGACATCGCAAAAGAATATGGATACACAGAAGATAGAATAAGCAAAATGTCAGTAAGCACAAGAGTGATAGCATTAATCGGATTGATCTTTTTTGACTTATTGATAGGAATCTCAATAATTGCATCTTTGTTTGCTGCATGGGTTTCACTATGGGCAGTAGTCTTGTCTTTAGTAGCGGCAGGCATTGCAGGGCTAGTGGGCATGTTCTTAACTTCATTTTGGTATTTGGGTCTGTGTGCAGGCATAGCATCTCTGGCACTGGCTGTATTGATGGGAATAGGAATGATATATGTAAGCAAATATGCATTTAAGGCATTAGTATGGTATGGCAGGCTGCACGTTAGAGTAGCATCTGGTGATTAGGGATATAGTAATTAAAAATAACGGAGGAAAATATGAATAATAAAGTAGTTCTAAAAATTGTAGCAATCTGTGCTGTTGTTTTTCTAGTATTCGGTATACTTGCAGCAGCTTTAGCAATTTATACAATACCTAAAAAACTCGAAGAGGGAAAATGGCCTTCATTCGGTGGCAACGAACCTTTTGAGTATTACAAAAACGAAGTTCTAGATATAGATGGAGTTTCAAAAATCAATATAAGTACAGTTTCAACTGATGTTGTATTCTATCAGTCAGACAAAGACCTAGAGATAACTCTGGATGTACAGGGCTATACACGAAGCGAGACACTGACCTTGGAAACCAGTAAAAACGATGGTGTGATAAATGTGAAAATCAAATATCCAAAATATAATTTCGGAAGTTGGGGCGGACTAAACATCATAAGAGGCCTGCTGCAAATAGGCATACCGGCTAGCTATTCAGAAAACCTGTATGTAAGCGGTGTAGGAAGCAATATCAAAATAAATGATGGAATAAGCAATTCATTTGCAAAGCTGGATTTAGTCACAGTATCAGGCGATGTTAGAATAGACTGCGAGAAAATCAGCTTCATTGATTTTGAATCTACTTCAGGGGCATTGACTGTAGAAAACACATTGATAGACACAATATCTGTAGATACCACAAGCGGTGACATTTCAATAGACAATATCATCGGAGAAAGCGGAAACATCAATGTAAGTACAATCTCGGGTTCAGTGAAACTAGACTATGATGCTCTATGCAAAACCAAAATTCACACCATAAGCGGAGATGTAATGCTTAAAATACCTGCAGATACCAAAATGGACTTAGACTATAGCAGTATCAGCGGCGACATTTCAGGCAGCTACAGCCCAAGCTCAGATGGAATAACGGTGGATGTGAACACTACAAGCGGTGACCTGAACATTGAAGAAAACTAGATAGATATTTAAACCAAAAAGTAATATTACTTATAAAATATATTAAAAAAGGCTCTGCATATGCAGAGCCTTTTCTTTGATATGTTTTATAGTCCTTTGAATGTTGTTCCCAACAGTAACAATACATAAGATACTGTCATTGCCCAGAATAAATTGTTAGAAATAATTGGTGGTACTAGTTCACTCAGTCCTGGAACATATTTTACTACCATTACTAATACAGCTATAAGCAAAGCGATTAGCCATACTATTTTCTTTGGTGCTGATAATTTCATAATTATCTCCCCCTATATCGTTTTTAGCATTCATTATATTTTATAATTTCGCTATATACAGAATATATCACATTTCCTTATAATTTTCAATAAAAGCAGAGATATTACACAATTTTTTACATTATAATAACACCAAAAATTTATTAGCGAATTATATGAATATTATGATAAAATGTTTATAAATGGAGGATTGAAAAATGCCTGAATTACCAGATTTATATGTATATGCAGAAAATTTAAAAAAACAATTTCTTGATAGAAAAATAGTTGACGTTATGCCTTTTGCGGTTAGCCGCATTAATGCAGACAAGCAATTGTTTATTGATGCCTGCCTAAATGAGTCTTTTACAGACATTGTTCAGGATGGCAAAGAGATAGTTTTTTCTCTAAGCAACGGACAAAGCTTTTTGGTTCATTTAATGATGCTCGGCAAATTTACCATCAACTATAATCAGCTGAATCCATCTTTATATAATAAAATCATTTCACTATTTTTTGAAGATGATGTAATACTGACTATCAGCGATGAGCAAATGTATGCCAAGATAGAGCTGAACCCGGAAAAAAGAACCTCTCCAGATGCACTTTCTGATGATTTTAGCTATTCTTATTTTTTGTCACTAGTTCTTAGATCACCAAGAAAAAACATAAAGTCGCTACTCTTGGATCAAAAAGATATTCGAGGTATTGGCAACGCCTACGTAGACGAGATTCTCTATAAAGCCAATATATCCCCAAAATCAAAAACCGGCAAGATACCTGAAAGTGAAATAGAAACTCTTTATAATGAAATAAAAAATACTTTGCAGTGGGGAATAGACAACATTCTCAAAACATCGCCGAACATCGTATCCGGAGAGCAGAGAGATTTTTTTAGAGTTCATAATAAGAACCTTAGACAAACCGAAAAAGGGGAGAGAATAATAATGGAGAAAGTAGTATCCAAAAAAACATACTTCACTCTTTCTCAAAAGCTATATGAATAAAATCAAAATAAAAAAATTTGTCACAGATACAAAAAAACCGGCATTTTTGCCGGTTTTATAATTTATTCTTTTGGTTTCATTGTCGGGAATAGCAATACGTCTCTTATTGATGCAGAGTCTGTATATAGCATTATCAGCCTATCCAGCCCTATGCCCAGCCCTCCAGTTGGGGGCATGCCGTATTCCATCGCCGTTACAAAATCCTCATCTATGGAGTAGTCTTCGTCGCCGTGCTTGGCTATAGCCTGCTTCTCAAATCTTTCCCTTTGGTCAATCGGGTCGTTCAGCTCTGTGAATGCATTACCCAGCTCACGCCTTGTAACGAATATTTCAAACCTTGCAGTCAAATGCGGCTTTCCTTCTATCTTCTTTGCCAATGGTGAAACTTCTATAGGATAGTTATATATAAAAGTAGGCTGAACTAGGTTTTCCTCTACCTTTGCTTCAAATACATCGTTGAGCACTTCGCCCCATGTAGCATCTTCATCTACGTGCACTTCAATTCCTTTTGCTGCACTTCTTGCCTTCTCATCATCCAGCTCAAAGCTATCAAAGTCTACACCTGAATACTTTTTAACGGCTTCTACCATACTCAGTCTTTCAAATGGACTGCTAAATGATATCATTTCTCCCTGATATTCAGTCTCTCTTTTGCCCAATACAGTATCGGCCAAATAGATAAACATATCTTCTGTCAGGTTCATCATGCCCTCTAGGTCTGTATATGCCTGATATATCTCTATTGATGTGAATTCCGGATTGTGCCTTGGGCTCATGCCTTCATTTCTGAAAATACGTCCGATTTCATACACTCTATCCAGTCCGCCCACTATAAGTCTCTTCAGTGCCAGCTCTGTCTCCACTCTAAGAAACATATCTATATCCAAGGTATTGTGATGTGTTCTGAATGGTCTGGCTGCGGAGTTGGTGGAATGATTGCTCAAAACAGGTGTCTCCACCTCCAAAAATCCACGATCGTCCATAAAATTACGGATTTCTTTCATTATCTTTGAACGTGTAACAAACACATCTCTTACTTCTGGGTTTACTATCAAATCCACGTATCTTTGGCGATACCTTAAATCCAAATCTTTAAGTCCATGATATTTTTCCGGAAGCGGCAGAAGAGATTTTGACAGCAAAGTCACTTCCAGTGCCTCTACTGATATTTCACCTTTTTGTGTTTTAAACACTTTGCCGGATACTCCAACAATATCGCCGATGTCCATCTTTTTGAATGATCTGTATTCTTCTTCGCCCAGCAGGTCACGCTTCACATAAATTTGTATTTTTCCTTTTGTGTCCTGCACATGCCCAAAGCTAGCTTTTCCCATAACACGCTTGCTCATCAGGCGACCAGCGATTTTTACATCGCTGCCCTCCATTTTTTCAAAATTTTCAATTATATCTGTTGAATAAGAATTAATATCAAATTTCGTCTGCAAAAATGGGTCTTGTCCTTCTTCTCTCAGTCTTTGCAGCTTTTCATGGCGAACCTTTATAATCTCACTCTCGTTGACTTGCGGTGGTGTATTGTTTTGGCTATCAGACATTTTCTAGTGTTTTTCCTTTCTGTCCACAAATAAATATTATCAAATAATATAGATTAGCTATGTACCTCTAGTATTTTAAGGTGTTTGTCTCCTCTTGGTGTTATAATAGTAACAGTGTCTCCAACAGACTTTCCTGTTAGTGCTATTCCAATAGGTGACTCATTAGATATTTTTCCTGTGAATGGGTCAGCTTCATTAGGCCCTACAATTGTATATGTAATTTTCTTTTTGCTGTCCATATCTTTCAGTTCCACTACAGCACCAACAATCACTAGCTTTCCATCGATATCAGCTGCGCTGATAACTTCTGCGTGGCGTAGTGTTGTTTCTATTTGCACAATCTCGCCCTCTAGGAAAGCTTGATCATTTTTTGCTTCAATATATTCCGAATTTTCAGATAAATCGCCAAGAGCTATAGCGGCCTTTATTCTTTCAGCTATCTCGCTGCGTCTAACAGATGTTAGATACTCCAAGCGATCTTCTAGCTTCTTGATGCCCTCAACAGTTAAATATACTGGTTTAGTTGACATAGGTTGTTCCCCCTTGTTATTTGATGCATATACTCTAAACATTGTTTTTGCATCTCATAATACTGCTATTTTGGATTCTCCTTTAAAAAAGCAGACTCCCAGTAATTATCAAATTATAATAATGAGAGGGTAGAATGTCAAGGTAATTTTTAATAAATGTTATTATTTGTAATCAAATGTATGCTATATAGTCAGTATTGCTAACTTTTTAGTTAAATTTGATAGATAATACCTTTTCCCCGTTATTCTAGCCCTTAATTGTATAAATATCTTAATTAATTACAGAAAGCAAATCCCCTCAGAAAAAGAGGGGATTTGCATCATATTTCTTTCATCCAGCATCTTCTGCGTCTATGCTGTCTCTTCTCGAATCCCTTCCACTGGGATTGTACCTTTTCGTTGTCCTCCAGCTCTGGGTTGCTCTCAGCATATTTCATTTTGTATCTTATGGCAGTTTGCATTATTCCGTCCATCAGTATAGCATTCACGCCCTTGCCCTGCAGCTCCGGCAAAACACCAACCAGATACATATCCATCGTATCATTCTTTTTCAACGCATGTAGAAAATACAAAAGCCCAAATGGGAACATATTTCCCTTTGCTTTTTGTGCTGCCTTTGTAAGGGAGGGAATGCATATGCCGAATGCAACAATATTGTCGTCTTTATCTGCTACCAGCTTGATAAACTCAGGGTTTACTATACCAATAAAGTCCTTTATCACTTCATCCACCTGTGCCTCGCTCAGCAGTGCAGCACCAAAGAGCACAATATATGTTTTGTTCCATACATCAAATAGAGACTTGGCATATGGCAGCAAATCCTTTGTTTTCTTGAATTCAAGCAGTTTGTATCCTGCTTTATTCTGAAGCATCTTGGATATGGTATGTATTCTCTTGTCTACCTTTTCAGGTATTTCAAATCTGTATTCCATCCAGTCGATGTCTTTGCCATATCCGTGGTGAACCATATGATCAACATAATACTTATAGTTATACAGCGTGACAAAGGTGCCCATTTCTTCAAATCCCTCTATCAGCATTCCTTCCTGATCCAAATCCGAATATCCCAAGGGTCCCTGACATTTGTCTGCTGAATATTCTTTTTTGCCCCATTCCTCCACAGCCTTCAAAAGTGCACCGGAAACTTCATAGTCATCAATAAAATCAAATCTTGTAAATCTTACAGCGTTTTCATTCCATTGTTCATTTGTCTTGAAATTGATAATCGCACCAATTCTACCTGCCAGTTTTCCGTCTTTGTATGCTAAAAAGTATTTACTCTCACAGAATTCATGTGCTGCCTGCTTGCCGGGTGTTATTACCGCCATTTCGCTTTCTTTAAACTGCGGTGCCCAATATTTATTTCCTTTATATAGCTTATATATAAAATTAACAAACTCTTTTCTTTGTTTTTTTGTCTCTACGGTCTTTATCTCTATCATTTCTATCTCCATATGCTACTTATATAGCTATTTTATTCATTCAGCTTTATATGCTAACGCAAGTGTGCCCGGGCCAGCATGTGTGCCAATTACTGGGCCGATATTTTGGATTATGACATTCTCACACTCTGCCTTTCCGCAGATAGATTCTTTCATTGCTTCTGCATCACTTAAGCTGTCTGCATGTACTATCAATATTCTTGCTTTTTTATCAGAGGTTATGTCTTCGCTTACAAGGCTCGTGATTTTTGATATTGCTTTTTTTCTTCCTTTTTCACTGGAGAATTTAACAATTTCGCCTTCATCACTCTCTGTCAGTATTGGCTTAATGCTCAGCATAGTGCCTATAGCTGCCACAGTAGGGGATACACGTCCGCCTCTTTTCAGGTGGTTGATGTCATCCACCATAAAATAAACTCTATATTTCAGCTTATTGCTCTCTATCCAGTCACGCAAAGAATCTATATCTTCACCAGCTTCATATTTTTCATATGCGTCCATCACCAGCAAAGCCATAGGTGCAGATATTCTGTTTGTATCTATAACATATATTTTTCTATCGGGATATTTTCCCTTCAGCTCATCACATGCTACGTTCAAGTAGTTGAAAGCTGATGACAATTTTGATGAAAATGCTATAAATAAAATATCTTTTCCATTTTCTAAATATGCAGATAGTTTATCTATATAGTACTGCGGAGGATATGTGGAAGTCTGGGGCATTTTGCCCTCACGTACTTTGTCGTAGAATTCCTTATAGTTTGTGTTTTCTCCTAAATCGTAGTTCACCTCTACATCGTCCAATACATATGGCATTGGAACGTAATCAACATTGTGTTCTTTTGCAAACTGCAAAGGCAGCTCACTATTACTATCTGTAATAACCACATAGTTCTTATTCATTTCTATCTCCTTCTTTTATAAAACATTAATGATTCCAATATCATTATACCTAAAGCGAGTGTATGTTTTCAAGTAAAGTTGGTATATAGTATATATTTATTTAAAAACACCTTACATGTGATTATGTAAGGTGTAATATCTATCTAGGCTAAAAATATATTTTGCAGAATGCTGATAAACGCTGTAACAAATGCAAGTATACAGCCAGACATAACTATTAAAGTAACAGCCGTTGGCTTCATAGGCTGAAGGTATGGGTTTTCTGGGGGTGCTTTCGATAGTTTTTTATATCCCCATAATGTCAGCGCCAGTAGGCATGCAGATATACCTGCTATTATCAAAACAATCATTATTTCGAAAGAATTAAATTCACTAATGTCTTTTACTTCTTCTAAAAGAGGATTGTTCATTTTATTCAATTCAAGTACATAAAGTGAGATAACGGCAATGCTATTGTTTACAAAGTGCAGCATCATAGAAGGAATGATAGAGCCTGTTCTATATGCCAAGTATCCTAAAATACAGCCCATAATAAAAGTGAACGGCATGCTTTCCACGCTTAAATGCATCAGCATAAACAAAACAGATGATATCAGTATAGCAGTTCTTGGCTTTGCATTCCTTAAAATCCCCTTTTGCAGAATGCCTCTAAATATCATTTCTTCAAATATAGCTGGTACTAATGCTATGCTGACAAGTGCAACAATAAATACTTGAAAATTATCGACCGTAGGCAAAGATGCCTCAGAAACTCTGTATCCCACAGTTTCTAAAAACCATGTCCAGCCCACAAGCAGTATTTTCACAAAATAATTGCCGACTATTGCCATAACTGCTGCCAATACCACCAGCCAGAACATTTTGTCTCTGTTCATTTTAGCCTGTGGTTTGCTGAAAACTATTATATCACTTATTCCCTGCTTGGTTAAGATAAGGTATGCTATCACACCTATACTCAATGGTATAAGCTCTAGAAAGATTGCAACCACATAGTATTGGGATGTTTCAAACATATGTCTTGGCAATACAAAAGATGCACTAAAGTAAAAAGCTATAAATATAAATACGGATAATATCATGCTGACGCCTGCAGCAGATGCAATTGTTGTTTTTTTATTATTCATTGGTATATAATATCATATTCATATTATAATTGTAAATTACTAATGTGAAAATCTAAAAATAATATTTTGTCACATAACACCATATATTGTACTTTTCATCTGCTTTTGCGTGCAATTTAATTTTTACTATGTTAAAATATTTTTATTAATATTGTATTGGGAGGTTTTGATGGGATATGTAGCCGCCAGATGTCCAAACTGTGCCGGCGACCTGCAGCTGGATGACAAAATGGAAAAGGGATATTGCACCCATTGCGGTACCCCCATATATTTTAAAGATGCCGTACAAAAAGTAAAGATTGTAGGCCCTGTTGAGGTTGCAGGCATGGCAAAGCTAGAAAGCCTGATTAAGCTTATCAAAAAAGATTTGGAGTTCGGAATGAACCAAACAGCAGAATTCCGAGATAGACTGAATAGAGCGCTAGAGCTAGACCCAAACAATCAGTATTTATATGATTTGCAGTCTTCTGAAGTGTGGAATGCAAAAATAGTTGACGGCGAACTAAAAGAATTCAAAAGCTCTGCCAAAAAAATAGTAGTACCAGACTGCGTGACAACTATAAGCAGGTTTGCATTTAAATCAAGTCATATGCTCACAGATATAGTTCTGCCAAGAAGCATAAAAATGATTGCCGAAAATGCTTTTTATAAAGAAGAGCGATTGACCATACACGCCTACAAAAACACATATGCTGCACGATTTGCTCTGGTCAGTCCTGCATTTTTGCAAATAATAGATGATGATGAAAATCATCAAGAGCACATTAGAAAAATAGAGGAAATACTAACTGAAATAGTAGTCTTTAAAAATTTAGTTGTAAACAATATAAAAAGACACTATGATAATAAAATATTTGCAAAAGTGCTGCTACCATATATCTTCGTTATACTTCTAGCGATATTTTATATTACAAGCAAAAGATATATAAGCCATAATTCTATAATGGCAACAATAATTTTAACGGTAATGTTCTTTATTTCATTTATTCTTTTAATATTTTCCAGAGGCTATTTGCATACATGCAGGAAAATAGCCAAGAAAAACCAAATAGTTCGTTTTTACAAAAAAAGCAATGACTTGCTAAGCCCATTTGGAATAACGGATTTTAAATATCTAAAAAACATATGGGAATGCTCTAATACAAATCTTGAGTATGAAGCCAGGCGTCTAGAGGAAGTGAAAAAAAAGATACTGCAAATAGACTATCGTCAGTATCTAAAAAATCCTTATATTCATCTTTCATTCCTTTCATATATAACTGGTGAAAGACCTCAGGGTCTGGATGACTATTAAAGAAAGGTAATGAAAATATGCCGTTTGTTGCAGCTACTTGCCCCAATTGCAAGGGCGACTTGAGAATAAACTCCGATGAAGAGAAAGGCTACTGTGTACACTGCGGCAGTCATATAGATTTTTCTGCTGCAATAAAAACAATAAAGCTTGACCAGCCTATTGACATGCTAGGGTATATGAGTCTGGCTCCTCTTTTAAAAAGCATAGATGAAGACTTGAAAAACGGCAGTAATAACACCTTAGAATTTAAGGAAAAGCTCTACAAAGCACTGGAGCTGGACCCGGATAATAAATTTTTATACGATATGATAACATCACAAATCTGGAATGCTGCTATAGTAAATAAAGAGCTAGTCAGCTACACTGGCAATGCAGAGAGGGTAGTAATCCCAGAGGGTGTGACAAAAATCGGCGAAATGGCATTCGGCAGATGTCATCAGCTAAAGGAGATATCTCTTCCTAAAAGCATCAATTATATTATGGCAAATGCTTTCTTATTTGAATCCAGCTTAATAATAAATGCATACAATGGAACATACGGTGCAAAATATGCTATCGCAAGTCCTGCCAAGTTTAATCTTATAGATGTACACAAAGACAGCGAAAAGCACATGCATACCATGACTGACTTGCTAAAAGAACTCGAAACATTCCGTGTAACAAGCCTAGAGAATCTGGAGAGCCATTTCAACAAGGTGTACTCCGTTAATTGGGCACTTGCATCTTCTTCTGTAATGATTCCAATAACATTGCTTTATTTAACTTTAAGAGGGAATCCTATATATGCTGGTGCAGCAATACTATCTTTATTTGTTGTAATAATAATTTTAGCCTTTGTTATTTTTAAAACTGGCTATGATGAGATAAAGCGCAAAATAGCAGTTGAACTGCAAACCAAGCTATTCTATAAAAAATCAAATGAGATTCTCAGCCCTCTAGGCATTGTGGATTATAAATATTATAGAAGCATCTTCACAGAGCCTGATGTAGACCTGGACTTAGAGATACTGAAGCTTCAAAAAGCCAGAGACAAGGTGATAAGTATGGATTTATCAGATATATATGAAAAACCATATATCTACTATCCCTTTATAGACTTTATATCTGGAAAAAAGCCAGCCGGAAGCAGCAAAGATTAGGAGGGAATATGCCTGATTTATCTAATTCAAAAGATATCCAAAAAGATATAAACATAGAAAACCCTCATGTGGAGCATATAAAAATTGTAGAAACATTATATGGTGAGATAGAAAACTACAGAACAACAGTTATTGACAAAATAGAGAAGAGATTTATGAAAAAGTTCTCTACCAAATGGAGTCTTGTCTTTGCCGCTTTATCTGTCCCCTTCACCATTTTTTTATATGCTATATTAATGCATCCTTTTTTTCTTCCTCCTTTTATAATAATATCATCAATTCTAACTTTTTTTATAATTGTATTCTTCATATTGCATTCGGGATATATAGAAATAAAGTGTAAGCTAGCTATTAAAAAGCAGACTCAGTTCTTCATGTATAAAATGGACAGCATACTTAAGCCTTTGGGCTTGGTAAACGAAAAATACAACCGAAATATGTATTCAGACCCTAATACAGACTACGAAATGGAAATCATTAAGCTAACAAAAGCAAGAGATGCAATAATATCTTTAGAATTAAAAGAAATCTACTCAACTCCTTATATACATTATTCGTTCACAGATTTCCTAAGTGGAAAAAATCCCACCAAGGGAAGAAGTGAATAAATCCAGCGAATATTATAATTTTTAAGCATATATATCTCTGCAAAAAAATAAGCTGACAAAAATATGTCAGCTATATTTGTATAAATATTAAATACTCAGCTTTCTCCTTTATCCTTTGCTTTTTTTTCATCCTTTTGTTTTTTTTCTTCTTCCTGCTTTTTCTCGTATCTGTCGATCAGCCTTTCGGCCAGCAGTTTAAATGCCGACGCCTCGCAGCATAGGCATCCTATCAGTGTCATCAATCTGGCTCTGTCATCCTGTAGCCCGTTCTCCAGCAATGTATTGTCCATCATATCCAGTTCCTTTTCCAAAAGCTCGGCTGTGGACTGATAGGTAGTCTCCATTATTTGCTTAAAAACATTATATTGGGGTTCCAAAAGCAGCGGCTCCTTGCTTTCTGTTAAATTAAAGAAAGCCTTAATATCTTGAATTGAAAGAACTTTTTTCAGCATTATTATATAGGTCAATGCTATCATATGCTCTCTGCCATACTTTTTCTTTTCGGGGTGGGGGAGCACTTCGTATTTGGTATAGTTGTTTACCATTGTCTTTGTCAGTATCTTGTCGTCATCTTTGCGGCGCATTTCCCCCAGCTGATCTTCAAAAAAGCTGGTTACCTGCTCCATATATAGGTCTATCCTAGGTATTTCAGATGTATCTAAAAGCTCAATAGAGAAAACATCATCTATTATATCTTTTATGTCTATCTTTAAATCGTCCATTATCTTCCCCTTTATAAAAATAAATAAATCCTAGTCATATTATATGGTATTTAAAACTAGATTTCAAGAAGTGATTGCCATTTAAGATAAAATCAAAACATATATCCCATAAAAATATTTTTCTGCATGTCATATCAATCAGGCCCTTCAACACATATAAACACATAATAAGTAAAACAAAATTCTATGTATTCAAGCATTAAATATATTTTCCCTTTTAAGTAGACATCATATATTAAGTTGTTGTATAATTAGGCGACAAAATCCTAATGACGATTTTGATTACTTAATGATATTGTACAGGGTGATAAAGCTTGATTTACAACAAAGACAAAATAAGAAATTTCTGCATAATTGCACATATAGACCACGGAAAATCCACTCTTGCCGACAGGCTGATAGAGTTTACCGGTGCTGTGCAAAAGCGTGACATGTCCGACCAGATGCTAGACACTATGGATTTGGAAAAGGAGCGCGGCATAACAATAAAATCTCAGGCTGTCCGCATGGAATACCCTGCAAAAGACGGCGAAACATATGTGCTTAATCTGATAGATACACCCGGGCATGTGGACTTTACATACGAAGTATCACGCTCTTTGGCTGCCTGCGAGGGTGCAATACTAGTAGTAGATGCCAGCCAAGGAATAGAGGCACAAACTCTTGCCAATGTATACATGGCACTAGAACATGATTTGGAAATAATCCCTGTAATAAATAAGATTGACCTTCCTAGTGCTGATATTCAAAGAACTATAACTGAAATAGAGGACATAATAGGATTGCCGGCAGACGATGCACCATGTGTATCTGCCAAAGAAGGCCTCAATATTCAGGAAGTGCTTGAGGCTGTGGTTCAAAAAGTGCCTGCACCAAAAGGAGATGAACATGCTCCATTGAAAGCACTGATATTTGATTCATTCTACGATAATTACCGAGGTGCAATGAGCTATGTGCGAATAATGGAAGGCACAATGAAAAAGGGTGGGCGAATGATGATGATGTCCACTGGCTCAAAATTCGATGTAATAGAAACAGGCACATTCTCACCGTTTTGGGTGGAAAAAGAAAGCCTGAAAGCAGGCGAAGTAGGATATGTAGGCGGCTCAATAAAAACCCTTTCCGATACAAAAGTGGGCGATACAATAACAGACGCAAATAACCCAGCAAAAGAGCCTCTACCCGGCTATAAAGAAGTCAAGCCTATGGTTTTCTGCGGAATATATCCTGCAGACGGTGCTCACTATGAAGATGTGCGGGATGCACTGGAGAAGCTTAAGCTGAATGATGCCTCATTAATTTTCGAGCCCGAGACATCCGTAGCACTTGGCTTTGGTTTCAGATGCGGCTTTTTAGGTCTGCTTCATATGGAGATAATAGCTGAAAGGCTAGAGAGAGAATTTGACCTGGATTTGGTTACTACCGCTCCTAGCGTTATATACAAAGTGATGAAATCTGACGGCGTAGAGATAACTGTTGATAACCCAACAAATCTGCCTGATGTTGCACAAATAGAATATATGGAAGAACCAATAACAAATGCACACATAATATCACCCCCTGAATTCGTGGGTGCAATAATGGATCTTTGTCAGGAAAAACGTGGTGTTTTCAAAGATATGCAGTATCTGGAGGAAACTAGAGTGCAAATAAACTATGCGCTTCCGTTAAATGAAATTATATATGATTTCTTTGATACCCTAAAATCCAGAACCAGAGGATATGCATCTTTGGACTATGATATATCGGGATATAAACAAAGCGAGCTGGTTAAGCTGGACATTCTGCTCAACAGCGAAATATGTGATGCGCTTTCCTGCATCGTACACAAAGACAAGGCATATGCCAGAGGGCGTGCAATGGCGCAAAAGCTGCAGGAGGTTATCCCACGTCAGCAGTTTGAAATACCTATTCAGGCTGCGATTGGAGGAAAAATAATAGCAAGGGAAACTGTGCGTGCATACAGAAAAGACGTTTTGGCAAAATGCTACGGCGGCGATATATCCAGAAAGAAAAAGCTGCTTGAAAAGCAAAAAGAGGGCAAAAAGCGCATGAGACAGGTTGGCAGTGTAGCTGTTCCTTCAGAGGCCTTTATGTCTGTATTAAAACTATAATCATGATAAAAACCGACTGATATATCAGTCGGTTTTTTTAATTATACTATTATTATCTCAGAATTGATTGCTTTAAATATCTACCTTCTTGTTTAAAAGCATGCTTGAAACAAAGAAAGAAAGAATGATCCAGAAAATATATTCCATTCCACCAGCAAATATAATTTTTCCAATGGATTTGCTTACTTCTGCACTCGTTTCTGCTTCTGCTGCACTTATTATAAATGTAGATGAAAATAAACCGTCTCCCATTCCAATAAGCATAATAACCAATCCATTTAATGTCTGCACTCCTATGCTGACACCAATAAACAGCAAAACTGCCCAAAACCAGTTATATTGATTTTTTGATAATATAGTTCTGCCCAGTGTAATGGATGAAACTGCTATTGACTGTGTTGTCAGGTACTGTAGGAAAACCAAAAATAAAAATCCCGCAATCACAAACCCCACGTTTCCTTCACCGTATCCTAGTTCCATTATCTCTTTAAGCTTAGCAAGCTCTGGTTCAATGCCAACAAGCCCCTTGCTTACAGCAAACGAATTAGCTGCCCAGGCCAGCAGGGCAACTATTCCTATTCCAAGGAAAAGCTCCATTGCTCCAAAAAGCATTTTTGAACCTACAATTTTAAATCCGTTATTCGGGGTCAAAAACAGCAATGTGCCCTGTGATTTTTTAAAGTCGCCATAATATTGTATCGCT
Organism: Eubacteriales bacterium; assembly: GCA_040883315.1. Lineage (GTDB taxonomy): Bacteria > Bacillota > Clostridia > Christensenellales > UMGS416 > JAFGUF01. The sequence continues at coordinate 275,479 of JBFLKU010000011.1, read as the reverse complement.
ACATCCAAAAATGCAAGTAAAACAACCCCAAAAAACATTAGCCCGATTACAAATGAGCCTAGTACAGCATATTCTCTACCTTTATTTATTAGATATAGAGCCAGTCCTTCTGCTGCAAGCAGCAAAATAACAAATGTTATCAAAGTGCTTACTCTTTTTTTCAATTCGTATTTTAGTAGTTTCAGCATTATGCATACACCTCCTTATATAAGTCAGCAATCGATTTGCTGTGCTTTTCTCTGGCTTCTTCTGCATTTTCATTTATAACTATTTGTCCATCTTTAATGAAAATAACGTCATCCAAAACATTCTCCATTACATCTATCAGGTGTGATGAAATCACTACAGCATTTTCTTCGTTTGCACCGCCTATTATGGCAGCCATTATAGCATCTCTAGCAAGTAAATCTATTCCGTTTAAAGGTTCATCCAGCAAATATACTTTTGCTTTTCTAGCCATAGTCAATGCTACTCTCAGTTTCGCATTCATTCCTGATGATAGTGATGAAATTTTCATTTTTCTTTCCAGCTTCATTTTGCCAAGCAATTCATCGAATTTTTCTTTATCAAAATCTTCAAAAAAATCTGTAAAGAAATTCTCTACATCTTTTATCTTCATATAGTCATAGAAAAATGACTCTGTAGGCATATATGCTATGCTAGCCTTTGATGCCACAGATATCTTTTCTTCGTTCACCTCTATGCTACCTTTTGCCGGGTAAAAAAGCCCCGCAATCATCCTCATCAATGTGGTCTTGCCGCTTCCGTTTGGCCCAAGCAGTCCATATATTTTTCCGCTTTGCAGTGTGACGGATACTTTATCTACAGCTTTTACAGAGCCAAAAGACTTTGTTAAATCAATAGTCTTTACCAATTCCATTCTAAATTTCCTCTCTTTCTACTAATACTGCCATTTCGGCCTTTTTATACCCTAGGCTTTTCATAGATGTCACATATTTGTGTGTATACTCTTTTGCCATGTTTTCCTTTATTGAGTTCACCACATTTTCATCCTCTGTCACAAATGTTCCCAAGCCCCTTTTTGTGAAGCATAAACCCATAAGCTCCATTTCTCTATATACTCTTCCTGCTGTGTTGGGATTAATGCTATACTCTATAGCCAGCTCCCTAGAAGATGGCAGCTTGTCTCCAGGCTTCAGCAAAGATAGTGCCATCTGCTTTTTCAGCTTGTTTATCACCTGAATATAGATTGGGATTCCTGAATTAAATTCATTCATCAAAACACCTCCTTAGTGCACTAGTTGTATAGTACACTATGTTTTATCTTTTGTCAAGCATTTTCAATTAAATTCTCATATGTAAATATTAGCAATAAAAAAGGATAGCTATTAACTATCCTTCTTTATTAATGTTTTATAAAATTACATCATTATTATTTTTGCACCTATTAGATATTCGCTTATCATATCCTTCAGCCAGTCATGGCATGTAAATATTATTACTTGTCTGTGCATGGACATTTTGCTCAAAAGCCTCATAACCGCTTTCATTCTTCTCTTGTCCCATGTTATCAATGCTTCATCGAAGAACATAGGGAATATCAAAGACTTTTCATCAAACAAATCGGCTATGGAGATTCTCAGAGCCAGATAAAGCTGCTCTCTAGTGGCTTGAGAGAGCCTATCCTTTGTGGTGTCAAACCATTGTCCGTCTTTGTCGCATATTGCCAAGCCCGTTTGTTCTTCATTAATTTTAGCCTGAACATATTTGCCCAAAGTCAGCTCTTTCATATATACGCTGGTATCTTCAATAATATGTGATCTATCAGCAGATGATGACATATCCAGCATATTTGATTTTTGTTTTTCCAATATCTCTTCTGCTATAGCATGCTTGTCACTTTCTAATTTCAGCTGTTCTATCTCTTCATCTATAGCTTTTATTCTGTCGGATATAGCTTGCGGTGTCTCTTCATAAGGGATATCTTCTATTTTGCCGGTCAGCATCTCCAGATGTCTTGTCAGCTTCAGCTTGTCAGCCTCTAAATAGTCTATTCTCTCTCTGCTAGCTTCCACAGCCTTTTCTTTGTATGGCCATTTGTTTGAAGATAGAGTGGAAAGCCTTACAGCCGCATCATTCAGCTTCAGCAGTTCTGCCATTGCCTTATCGCGCTTAATTATTTCTCTATGTAGTTCTCTTGAGATATCCTCTACATTTCTTATGGTTGCCTCAGGGTCTTCTCCTAGAAGCTCAAGCAGTCTTTCATATTCCAGCTCTCTTCTGTCCTTTATTCTCTCTGGCTTCTCTTCTTCTACTATTGGCGGCTCTTCATACTGCTCTGCTTCCATTTGCTCTTGCACTTCTGGTTCTTCTTCTGCTATTTCCGGTGCAATAGTTTCCGATGTTTCAGGGAACTTGAACTGAGTTTCTGACTTCTGTTCAGTTCCGCTATATCTGTGTATACCAGGTATTCCGAAGTCATCTGCTTCTTCTACAGTGTCTGCAGCTTCTGAAATTTCTTCTTTCTTCAGCTGATCACCTCTGTTGGAGAATTTGTCTAGCCCAGGCAATCCAGATGAAATAACGGAACCTGCTGCTGCAGCGGCTATGCCTGCCTCTGCTGCACCAGCGATTGGTGGTATTATTGGCTCTGCCATATCGCTTGAGCTGTCTGAAGGCTTGCTCTCACCAAAGCTTTGAAATGCCTGCTCTCCTCTATTAGAGAATTTATCTAGTCCCGGCAGCCCAAAACCCTTGCTTTCGTTCTCTGGCTCTGGTGTGCTTTCGTTTTGTTTAAAATCATTGAAAACCGGTGTTTGGTCACCTGCTTCCTGAATAGGCGGCTCTGAAATAGTGCTTCCGAATGAATTAGGCTGCTGTTCTTGTTTGTTTTCAATTGGTGTATCGTTTGTATATCTCACAACACCTGGTATATTAAAGGTATTATCTTCAATGTTTATTTTTTCTTTTGGCTCTTCATTGTCATATTTGTTTATGCCAGGCAATCCAAAATTATTTTCTTGGCTTGCTTGAATTGGCTGTTCGGTGTTCTCTGCAGCGTCTGAACCGTATCTTCTGATTCCCGGTATACCGAAATCATCGCCTTGTGGGCTATCTTCGCTGTTTCCTGACAAACCAAAAGCACTTTTTTCTTCCGGAATATTGAGTTCAGGACTTTTGTTAAAAGGATTATCATCTGCAGAATAGCTGCTGTCTTTTTCTGAACCAAATGGATTGCTGTTGTCTGTCGGATAGCTGGCATCTTGGCTTGTGCCAAATTTGCTGCCACTGCTATCACCGGGATAGCTAGTATCCTTGACGTTTCCAAACATGCTTGCACTCTCACCCGAATAGCTGGCGTCTTGATTTGCGTCAAGTGTATTTCCGCTGTCGCCTGGGTAGCTGGCATCCTGGCTTGTGCCAAATGTACTGCCACTGCTATCACCAGGATAGCTAGTATCTTTGACATTTCCAAACATGCTTGCACTGTCGCTCGAATAGCTGGCATCTTGATTTGTGCCAAATGTGCTGCCACCGCTATCACCTGGGTAGCTGGCGTCTTTGCTTGTACCAAATGTGCTGCTGCCACTATCGCTAGGATAGCTAGTGTCTTGGCTGGTAGTAAATTCACTTCCGCCATAGCTAGGCTCAGATGCACCCGGCAAACCAAAGGAAGGCTTTTCACTGACATTCAGATTTTGGCTGCTTTGTCCGCCTAAATCACTTGATTGCGTCTTTGGCAGTGCAAAAGAATTGGATGATGCTGTATTGTTTGGTATGGTGTTCATAGAATTGTTCACATTCCCAAATCCGCCCAGCCCGCTTAATGGATCATCATCATCCTGAGTGTTGGAATTTATTGAGTTTCCAGACATCATATTAATTCTCATTTTTGCATCATTTAGCTTTTTCTCTTTCTCCTCTGCGGCTTCTTTATGGTCTTGTATCTTTCTGCGAAGCTTGGAGATATTGTCAAATAAATCATCGCTTATTTCTTCGCTGCTTAGATGCTTTTTAGAAACTTTCCACAGTGTCCTATAATTCTTATTTTTAGGCATTGTGCTTTCTAATATAATATCATTATATGCTTCGTCTGCTTCTCTCAGTTCATTGATTACCGAAATTATTGTATTATTTGGGTTTTCCAAATATTCTGCAGGAAGAGGGAATCCTTTTAATATGTCTATTACTTCTCTTTTTGCAGCTCTTATACTGTTCTTCAAATCTTCCAGCTGCACATCATCTTCTATCACCTGGACTGGCTGTGCACTGTCATCATCTTTTCCTAAAGCAGTGGCTATAATCAAAAGTATCGCAATTAATACAAATGCTCCGCCGGCTATTAAATTGCCCGGGATAATGTCTTTTAATAGCAATCCATTTTTCATGGTTTCTACTACTTTATTCAAAAACTCAATGTTATTTGGCAGAAAAGCCATGACCTGATCAATAAAGAAACATGCCAGACCAATTATCATGCTGAAAAATGCTATTATACCCAGTGCTACAGCCTCTCCGTTTGTGCTGGATTTTCTAGGAGCTTTTACAGCACCCGTTGAGCCATGCTCCAGCTTTCTCTGCTTTTGTGAAAGGCTTTTATATTTTACTATGCTTTTGTATATTGCGTTTGTATCCAGTACTTTTAGCTGGTCTGAAAGCTCGCTCGTATCCATTTCTTTTTTGAATACTCTTCTTGCGATTATTTCATATCTCAGCTTTGCCTTGTCTATCTCTTCCTGCGTAGCCGAATCCACCTCTACTGTCTCTTTCGAGGCAGCTATAATTTCCTGCATGTCAATGCTATTTAGGAATTCTTCCACCTTGTGCAATTGGTCTTCTTCTTTTTCTTCTTTGCTCATATCCTTTTGATCCACCTTCTTCGACTGGGTTGGTAGATCATTTGATGCAGCAGATGAATATTTGTCATTTTCTTCAGTATCCTCATCTTCTGCTTCTTTTGATAATCCTTCATCAGAATATTTCACGTCATCCATATTGGGGAATATATTGTCTGCATAAGGATTTGTCTGCCCGAATATGTTAACACTTCTTATGCTTTCATCTTTTTCAGTATTCTTGCTTATATCTTTTGGCTTTCTTATCTCCAAAGGCTTTACTTCTTCCTCTTCTACTTTAGTTTCTTTTTTATCTTCCTTTTTAATTGCTAGTTTTTCTATGTCGATAATAAAATCTGTTTTAATTGGTTCTTCCTTTTGCTCTGATATGTCATCGTCATCATCGTCTGCATATGGGTCATCCGCATTTGTTTTTTTGCTGTGCTCATAGTTCAGATAGCTTTGCTCGATATATTCGCTTATCTTGTCTTTTGCTAATCCATCTTCTTTTTCTTCGCTTGGAGCAATCTGTTCTTTTTTCATTTTGAATTTTCTAAGCTTCTCTTCAAATGACATCTCAATAGCAGGAGCTTCCTCTTTTATCTCTTCCGGAGCTTCTGTTTCTTCGTCATCCTCTTCATCATCTGCTAATACAGCTGCGAATTCTTCCTCTTCAGCTTCCACAGGCTCTGGCTGCTCAAATTCTTCCTCCATCTCTTCCTGCTCTGGTTCCATTTCAGCTGCTTGAGCATTTTCTTCTGGTTCTGGAGCTTTGTTTTCGGCCTCTGCCTCTGCTTGTTCAGCTTCTTCTATTTCTAGGTCGTCAAACATATCAATGGGATTTTCTATTCCGTTTTCTATGTTCTCTGAGTAAAGTTTCAGTCTCTCATAGTATGCCTTCAAGTTCGGCATCCATTCCTGCAGATCTTTGTATTTCTCCAGCTCAAGTGCCAAATCCTGCGTTTTCTTTATTGTGTCTCGGATTTGGTTCATTTTCTCTGCTTCTCTTAAATAGGAGCTCTCCAGCTCTATATTGTTTTCGACATCTTCCAGATCGTTTAAAAGGTCATCAATCTTGTCCTGGTTTTTTATCATTCGCTTTTGGGCTTTCTTCGCCTGCTTCAGCTTGCCTTCCAGCTCTTTTTTCTCGTTTTCTTTCTCGTTTATCTGCTCTTCAAAGCTAGAAGGCTTCTTTTGCTCTTCCTGCTGCTCTTCCTCTGGTGAGCTGTAGTTCGGTGTCACCCTTGGTAAGCCATGAGAGCCTTCTATCATCTTCACTATCTGCTGCCACACATTGTTTGTGATGGTTGCCATGTTATAGTAATCAATGGTGTGGAAAGATTCATACATTTCTTTTGTTAGATTTCCTATGAAAGGCACATTAACATTTCCTAGGCTGGATACATTGTCCTGATCTGCAATTGAAAGATTTGTGTTGTTGACGTATATTTCTCTTGCAATGGATATTTCCCTGTCATCCATATTGATAATGGCATACACTCTGGCGTATTTTTCGTCTGTTTTTATCAGCTTGTTGCTCTCTGCCATCTCTTGGTCGTTGGACGGGGCAAACAGCAAAATTGATATTATCTCGTACAAAGTGGTCTTGCCTGCTTCATTGTCGCCATAAAAAACATTTATATTATCGTCAAGATTGACAGTATACCTGTCAAACTTTCCAAAATTCTCCGCAGAAATGCTTTTAATAATCATGGCCATCCTCCTTAATGCTTGATTCTAATATAATAGAATCCACACCTTCTAATATTTTTCTTTTGTCAACGTCTGCCAAATTCTCGTTGTAGAACACCCTCTTAGCCTTTAATCTGCTGACAGTTTTATTGTATAATTCCTCATCATCGTAGAGCTGATAATATTTGTCCAGCAGCTGCGAAACTTGGATTTCCTCTTCCATCTCTTTTGTAGTCTTTATTTCCTTTGTCAATTCGCTAATGTTCATGTAGATAGCTGTTTTGGTAATTTTAGATAGCTCATCCTGCAGAGCCTTTCTGTGGTTTACCAGCTGATTATAGCATGAACAAGGACCAGATATTATTAAATCGATAATCATATCATGGTCTGGTATTTTTGATTTTTCTATTAAGTCTGCACATCTTTCCATCAGCTGATATATGTCTCTGCTTCTGTTTGGGTCATCAATGGATATTTTCTGATATGAAAGATTGCATATATCTATTGTTTTTGTAGTCACTTTCATCTTGTTGGTGATGGTGACCAGCACGCAGCCTGATGCTGCCTCTCTTTTTGGGCACAAGTGCCCGCTATAGCAATAATTGCTGGTTGGGGTTTTGTCTATAAAGTGTTCACTTCCCCCCACAGCCCAGTAGTCTACATTGCTTTTTTCCATTCTTCTTTGCAGCAGCTCTATAGTCTGGGTTTGATATATATCGTGGTCGATATACATTATGCCGATGGTTGGTGTGCTAGTCTTTTCCTCTTCCAGATATTCGTCCTGAAATACCAATCGCTTGCTGCAGCCTATTCCCAAAAACCTTACTGTGTCTAAATCGAAGGGAAGCGAATAGATATGCTTAGTGTATCTTTTCTTTATTTCTAATACTTCATCTTCTATGCTGTCTAAAAATACGCCCTTGTCCAGATTGCCATGGGCATATACTATTGCTATGTTTTTTGATTTTAGCCTAGAAAAGCCTTTTTTGATTATTTTGGCATTCTCAAAGCTAATATGCTCCTGATCATACAAATTGCCGCATATCAGCAAAGCCGTAGCTTTTTCCTGTATGCAAAATTCTATCACTTTTTCAAAAGCTTCCCGTCTTGCATTTTCTATATATTTATTAATCTCTATATCCGAGGACAGAGAGTGATTGAATGCAATATCGGATATTTGAACAAACTTGTATGACATTATTAAATCCCTAATATACTGTTATTTACTGTTAATTTATATACATAGATAATTATAGCATGGTTGTATAATATTTTCTAGCACTAACTTTACTGTGATAAAGCCGATTATTGAGCAAGATTGTTAAAAAAAATACAAGTTTCTGTAAGTTGATTGAAACTTACTTATATTTTTGATATAATTTTATTAATTAATTTATTTGAAATTTCAGGAGGCATAATTTAATGTCCGATAAAATAAATCTGGTGGGTAAAATTGGGTCTATGGCTCTTATCCGCGAAGGTGAAGGCGACATAGACTACAATATATTCAGCAGACTAGGCAGAGAGCTGAAGCCCGGCATGGTGTGGGTGAGCAGCGGAGCCACAGAGATTGGCAGGCTGGACCACATAAACAGAAACGGCGAAGAGATATCCGGCGACGAAGAAGAGACAAAATCTGACTATGCATCCCAAGGACAGAGCATACTGATGGAAAACTATCGCAAGTTTATATCTCCCAAATATTCGGTTCGCCAGCTGCTGGTGGAGCATACGCATTTCAACGATGAAGAAAAGCGAGAACATATACGCAAATTTCTGCACAGGTGCCCAAAGCAAAACGCTGTGCCTATAATAAACTACAACGACCCTGTCAGCTACTATGAAAACAGACGCAGGGAAATATCTCTGATGAAAAACAAAGGAGCTGCACCGGTGGAATGCGTAGACAATGACGAAACTGCATCTGTAATATGCTCTTTGGTAAATGCACCCGTGCTTTTGATTTTGACATCAGTATATGGAATATACGCTACTCCCGGAGATAGCAGCACACTAATAGAGGAAATAGTGGCACCGGACAAAAAAAGCCTGGAGGAAAAGGTGAAGCAGATACAGAAGGCATGCGTAGGTGCATCCCGAAAAGGGGCAGGCGGCGCATTTGCAAAGCTGGAATACGTGCTTAACCCAGCCATGAACGGAACACGAGTGCTGATAGGAAACGCAAAGTACAACATAAACGATATTTTATCCGGCACTGTACCCTCCACGAGAATCGAAATAATTTAACGTAAATATAAATAATCGAGAGTGAAGAAATATGATAGAAATGAATCAAAAAAGAATATCTGATGCAATCATTCGACGTCTTCCCAGATACTATAAGCAGCTGTGCGACCTAGAGGCAGCAGGGGTAGACCACATATCTTCGCAGTCCTTGGGCGAAAGACTGGAAGTGAAGGCTTCCCAGATACGCCAAGACCTAAATAGCTTCGGTGGATTTGGACAGCAGGGCTACGGATACCCTGTGAGTGAGCTGAAAACCAGAATAGCAAAAATACTCCACATAGACAAGCAGTGGAAAGTGGTGATAGTGGGGGCAGGAAACATCGGCAGGGCACTATCCAGCTACGGCGAATTCGGCAAAGAAGGCTTTGAAATATGTGCACTCTTTGACTCCAACCCAAGCATAGTGGGCAAAAAAGTGGGAAATCTGGAAATACTGGACGTAAAAGACCTGGCGGAATATATAAACAAAAACAAAATAGAGATAATGGCTCTCACTGTGCCGCAGTCGGCAGTGAAGGAGCTGATGTACATAGCGGAAAAAACATGCGTCGGTGCAGTGTGGAATTTCTCGCCAGCCGATATCTTTTCGCCAAAAGTGGTGGTGGAAAATATCCACCTTACAGATTCTTTGATGGCACTTAGCTACCATCTGGGCAACCAAACGAAATAGATAAAGATTTTATTATATTGTTATATATTCGTTTACTAAAAACAAACAAAACTGTTTTTACACTCAAAAGAAGAAAATAGCAGCAAGATAGTTTTACAAAATTGTTACAAGACTATTGATTTGTGCTGATATTATGCTATAATGTAAACTATAAATTTTGTAATAAGGTTTATATTAAATTGATTTTAGCATTACTACATAAAGGAAGGTAAGAAAATAATGAGCAGAGGAATGTCAAGAGGAGGCGGCGGGTTTCCAATAATTATCGCTGTTTTAGGTGTACTGATTTTAATAGTGGTCGGTATATTTATATATTTGCAGTTAAAGCCTGATACATCAGAAGATTTATCATCAATACCCACTATGGCTCCTACACCAACATCAACAGCTATCCCGACAGCTGAGCCTACACCAGAGGTAACAACTGCACCTCCAGTTACTATCCCACCAGTATCTGAAGCACCAACAGCTGATCCAAATGCCACAGCTACAGCATATATCACAGCACCACCTATCGGAACAAGTAAAACTGTTTGGATTAACGTAGATGCATTGCTTATACACAGCCAAGCAAACTTCACATCTACTACAGTTGGCAAAGTTCCATACGGAACACAAATATCTGGCGAAGTAAGCGGCAAATGGATGAACGTATCATACGAAGGCGCACAAGGCTATATATATCTAGGAAAAACATCAGATGGACGCGCATGTGTAGTATACAGTGAAGGTTCTCTAGAAATATTAGTTGTAACAGCAGCTGATGAAGTAGACCTAGTAACTGGAATTACAGGTGGCACTATCAGTGGTGGACTTATGACAGTTACAATAGATTTCTCTGCAGGAGTTTATGCAGATGATAACGCAACTGGCGCACTTAATGCATCAGATTTCACTATCACTAATGGTACTATTACCGGTATTGCAGGTAATACTGAAAATACTATACACATTGTATTGACAATAAATCCTTTAGTTTCTGGTACAGATGTAACAGTTACAGTCAAATCACAATCCGTGTTTAACTCTTCTGGACAAGCTGCACAATCAGAAAGTGCATCTTTCACAAATCCATAATAGAATAGCAAAAAGTATTTTAAGAGACTGACTTAGTTCAGTCTCTTTTTTGTTGTTTAAGTATATAAATCAGTTGGTCATTTTATGTTCTTTTTCGGCAGAAACTTGACTCGTGCTGAAATATTTTTTTATGTCCGCATAGATTAGATTAGAATAGATTAGATTAGTATAGAGACAGAGATATCTCTGTGTGCATAAACATAATAAATATCTGTTGAATATTTATTTATCATTATCGCTTTTTTGCAAAACGCTTCTTTTTCCAGATGTAATTCAATTAAGGAAATTACTAGGCTTTACAAAAATATATGCAGGTGTATAATACTATAATTATAAGGAGCATATATGACACTTGATAAAAATCTGATTAAACGATTTATAAGCTATTACAAACCATACAAATTACTTTTCTTTCTAGATCTGGCTGCTGCCCTAGGCATGTCCGGCATCATGCTGGTCTATCCTGTGGTCACCACCAAAATAATAGATGAGCTAATCCCTCAAATGGCAATACAAAGCATACTAATAAATGTTGCTGTGCTTCTGTTTCTATATCTTATAGGGGCAGGGCTTTCATACTTTATGCACTATTGGGGGCATGTGATAGGCGTGCGCATGGAGGCAGACATGAGAGACGATATGTTCACTCATATGCAAAAGCTGCCTTTTTCGTTCTACGACAATAACAGAACAGGAAAGCTGATGAGCAGGGTGATAAACGACCTGAATGAAGTATCCGAGCTAGCCCACCATGGGCCGGAGGATTTGTTCATTGCTCTCATTCTGTTCACAGGTTCATTCATCATTCTATTCAGGCAGGAATGGCGGCTGGCAATGCCCGTGTATCTGATAGTGCTGCCTTTGATTATTGTTTTTACAATAAAGCAAAGGAAGAAAATGAGCCACTCATTCCGAAATGTGCGCGAAAAAACAGCGGATATAAATGCCCAGCTAGAAAATGCACTCTCGGGCATAAGGGAGGCAAAATCCTACACCAATGAAGAATATGAAGTGGATAGATTCGCAGAAGGCAACGAAAAATTCAGAACATCAAAAAACGATGCCCTGAAAGCACTGGCTGTGTATGCTACGGGCATGGGATTTTTAATAGACCTGCTGACTATAATGGTATTAGGCTTTGGCGGATTCTTTGCCTACAAGCAATTGATTACAGTAGGGGAGCTGACAGGATTTTTGCTTTTCATCAATCTGATGACTCAGCCTGTCAGAAGACTGACAAATTTCACACAGCAGTTTGAATCCGGAATGAACGGCTTTATGCGCTTTGATGAAATAATGCAGGAATCTCCCGAGGACAACAGCGGAGAAATTGTGCTGAAAAACCCAAAGGGCGATATCATTATGAACAGCATATCATTCCAATACAATAGCGATGAGACTGTAATAAAAAATCTTTCTATGCATATAGAGAACGGAAAGACAACGGCACTGGTTGGCCCATCCGGCGGAGGCAAGACGACTCTTTGCCGGCTGATACCCGGCTTTTATCGCATTCAGGCAGGAAGCATAACCATTGACAGCATAAATATAGAGAACTACACATTGGAATCCCTGAGAAAAAATATAGGCGTGGTTCAGCAGGATGTTTTCCTCTTTACAGGCACCATACGGGATAATATTCTCTACGGCAATATAAATGCAAGCCAGCAGGAGATAGAGAGAGCTGCCAAGGATGCAAATATCCACGATTTCATAATGTCGCTGACAGATGGCTACGACACATGGATAGGCGAGAAGGGCATTCGGCTCTCCGGCGGACAAAAGCAGAGGGTGAGCATAGCCAGAGTATTTTTGAAAAACCCGCCGATTCTGATACTGGACGAGGCAACATCGGCACTGGACAACGAAACAGAGATAGCTATACAAAGGTCATTGGAAAAGCTGCTGGTGGGCAGAACAACCATAGTGATAGCGCATAGGCTCTCTACCATAAGAAATGCAGACAAAATTGTTGTGCTTTCGGAAAAGGGAATAGAGGAGGAAGGCACCCACGACAGCCTGTATGCCATGGAGAACGGAATATACAAAAAGCTGTATGATGCACAGTTCTACGCAGAGCAGAACAGCGAAATACAGCACAGGCTAAATAGCTGATATTAGAAAGGATAGACAAATGTCTATCCTTTTTTTAGTCTTTCTTGTAAAACAATATTTGATTATATCTTCTTAAATCTTCATTTTTAATTAATTTCTCATATATGTTTTCGCTAAATGCGTCTGCATACAAATAGTCATTATCAAAGCAGTAGGCACTTTGGCATTTTTCCTCTTCAAAAAGCCTTGCCATAGAGTAGAGTGAGAGACCTTTATTTTTGTTCGTAGGCTTTTCCGATACTATCACTACATAGTGCCCCGGCTCCACCATGCCTATTGCAGACCTTCCGTCGGTCTTGCCTCCGTCTTTTTGGCAGTCGTTTGTTATGCTGTAGTTTTCCAATAGAATAGTGCCGCCGGAAAACACGTGCAAAACTTCCGCTGCCAGCACTTTTTCTGCGGGTATCACATTGCTGGCTCTGTAGGCTATCATCATGCCATCCACATTATATATGCACACATCCTGCGACAGTATGCCCCTATCTTCGTTAATAAATTCGGGCTTTGCATTGTATGCGCTTCCTGCCATGCTCCACGCCATGTCCTCGTCTGCATCGCTTGGCTTTTGCAGCCTGCTTATTTCGTTGCTTTTAAGCCACAAGAAATCTTTTGTGTATACGTGCGATATGTATACTGTGCTCTCTAGCTCCTCCAAATATACTTTTTCTGTGCTTATATTTATGTTTTCATCGGAGTAGACCCATCTGTTTTCGTATTCTTTGGTCTGTGCTTGGGTGCTGTAGTAGCTTTCTGTATCTACCTCGGTAATATTTTTTTGGTTTTCTGATAAAACAGAGCTATTGAGATGGGGCAGAGTTAGGTTTTGCTCGATTCGCATATTCTCCTTTGTCAGCGATATTCCGTCCTCTGATTTTAGCAGAATATATCCTGTTTCATAGCATATGCCCATAGGCACATATGATATTTCTCTTTGGTCCGCTTTGTAGGACGTGATATATGTGTCTATGCTTTTCACGCGAATACATTCCTGCTGATAATCCCCTGTGTATGTAAATATCAGGTTATTGTTCAGCATGCCGTAGAATTTATACATATCTCCTGCAAATATCTGATTTTTGTTTGGGCTTTTATAATAATAGAAATATTCATGAACTGCATTTATATCATAATAAATTATCTTGCCTTGTTCATAATCATAATAATGCATATTCACATCTTCATCTATTGCTTCTGATGTTTCTCCGTTGTAAAAATAGTGGATGTTTATATCGCTGTCTTTTTGGTCAATGGTATAGTATATTCCATCATCCACCATGTGAACATCAATTATATCGTCCTCTGTTTCCACCAGCACTTCTTCACTCGTAAAGTAATTATCCGCAGCAATCAGCCCCTTCGATGGGGATACTGCATAGAATTTATCCTGATAGGTGATCAGATATGTATAGTCGCAGTCAGTAATCTTTGTTAGGTTTTCACCATTTATAGATATCCTATATACGCCTGTTTGTGTTCCGCTTTCTGTGTTGTGGTTTCTTTGCTCCAGCAGGAAGAAAATATAGTCACCAACTATATTGATATTTGATATCCTTGATTCATTTTTGCTGGATGCAATGGGAAATGACAAAATAGAGTAAGTGGATGAATTTATTTTTAGTATAGCCACAGAGTTGTCAAACTCATAGGGAATATACATATTGTTGCTTTTGAATGCCACAGAGTTTGGCTCGGGTGAGCGCCCATATAGATTTTCATCCTTCGCCTGCCTCCATGCCAGATTATAGCTTTGATATGTGTTTATATATTCCTGTGCTGTACTGTAGTTTTCATCATATTCCAGTACGTCCTTAAAGCAGTCTATGGCATTTTCATAATCCTGATTGTTATAAAAATCTAATCCCTTTTGAAAAATATAGTTTGACTGCAGAAGTGCTTCATAGTGCGTTATTTCGCTTTCTATGCTGCTGCTGGTAAATCCTATCTCTGTGTATGCATATAATAAATCTAATGCTGCCTGTGTGCTGCCTGCCTTTTTTGCCTCGGTTATCAGATTGCCGGCGTGCTCTTCCAGCGAAATATTGTAGTTTGCCTTTAGTGTATTTGATGCGTTGCTGTACATTCCTTTTGCTTGCTCATATTGCTGCTCTTTCAGCAAAATATTGAAATCATTAAGCTGTGTATAGAAATCATCCTCTGTGCTTTGATTGCTGTACACTAAATATATAGGCAAAGCTATTATTACTATAATTAATAATATTACGATTATCTTTTTCATATATTGGATTATATCATATTTGATTTTTAATAACTAATATTTTATTATACATATGGTCGCAGTCTTTTTTAGCAATAAAATTGACATAGTATATATATTTAGCTATTTTAATATGATATAATCCTAAATCAGAGGTATAAAATGCTTATATTTTTAAAATCATTAATAAGAGTTGCCGTGGTAATGATAGGTGTTTCAAATCTATTAGGCAAGAAAAAAAAAGCTTGGTTCCCTGTAATTTCAACTTTTGTAATTTCAATTTTAAGCTTTAGTGCTGGGCTTATAAGTACAGATCTAGAGGGATTGATTGTAATACCATTAGTAATTGTATATGCATATATAGAAAACAAAAGTATATTAAAAAGCATACTAATATCTATGGGTACAATATTAATAGTAATATTATCCGAATTTTTAGTAAATTTGATGATTCATTTGATGATTCATTTAGATAGGTCTGTTTTTGAATTGGGCGACGATAATTTCTTAGTCTTCTGCGCTATGAGCCTTTCAATACTGCTGTTTGTTTCTTTATTTACAAAAATCATCTATTTATTAACCAATAGATACGATAAAATAAACCATCGAATAAAGCTATTTGAAATACTATCGGTTTTCCTTTCGTTGGTTGTATTTGTTGTCACTCTTTCGGGCATCCGAATTATTCGCATGAAGGACGATATTTTAAGCTTAGGAATATATTTTGTATGCTATCTGGCATTGGCTATCACGCTGATTGCACTTTACAAAATAGCTAAAAAGGACATGATGATTCAGCTGAAAGAAGAAGAGCAGGCAAATCTGAAACATTACACCAAAGAGCTGGAAGTTTTGTGCGACGAGCTCCACAGGGTGATGCATGAAAACAACAATATAATGCTTACTATGGCACACTATATAGAAAATAATAATATGCCCAAGCTTGAAGAATACTTCAACGATAAGATAATGAAGTACAAAAAAAGACATGTGCTAGATGAAAAAAATCTTTTGGCTCTCTCCAATATTTCACAGCCGGAAATAAAGAGCCTGATATACTGCAAGCTGATACAGGCAAACGAAAAGAACCTAAACCCTATACTTGATGTTCATGAAAATATGAGCATAACAGAAGCCGACACAATAGATTTATCCAGCATGCTAGGTATACTGATTGACAACGCCATACAAGGCGCTGAAAAGTGCCAACTACCTGAATTGCGAATAGGTCTTGTATCCAAAGACCAATCCAAAATGATAGTGGTTCAAAATAGCTGCCCCAACGATATGCCCACTCTGCAGCAGCTTTTTAGCGGCAAAGCATCCACCAAAAACAAAACTGGCACAGGGCATGGGCTATCTAACCTGAAGCAGATTATAGAAAAATACCCTAATTTTTATCTGAATACAGAAATTCAAGATAATCTTATAACACAATGTATAGTAATAAACGAATAATTTCAATAAGATATTTGACAATTAATTTTTATTTATTATAATAAAAATATTCGAAAAGAGGTGAAATCCGTGGCAACCACAAAGAAAAAGAAAAAACTAACCGGTAAAGAAAAAAGACAAAGAAAAAATCTGATTTTTGTCAGCATTCTTGCCGCTGGTCTTATACTGACTACAGTACTTGTTATAATAAATACGGCAATCAGCTGAAACATAGCTATACAGTATATTCATGATAATTTTAAAGTCATAAAACTTCATGAAAATTTATCTTGATTATTAGATAACTAGTATGCTATAATGAGCATTGTCTGAAAATCCATAGATTGTAATTTCGAGGGTAATTACAATAGTGAAAGGAACTATAAATGAACATATTAATAATAGCACTATATATATTAATTGCAATTGATGCTGCTGTTTTAATTGCTGTTGTTCTGATGCAGGAAGGTCAATCTGGCGGTTTAGCCGGCATGGTAGGCGGCGATTCAGAGTATGGTGCGTTCTCAAAGCGTACAAAAACAGCAAAATTAAAAAGATACACAAAAATATCTGCAGCATTGCTTATGATATTGTGTGTTGGTTTGACAGTGGTAGAAAAACTAGTTTAAGAAATTAGGTTTTAATTTTTAAGACAAAAAGCCAAAAGTGAGGCAGGTGAATAATATGAGGCAAGAAATACATCCAGAATACACAAAAGCTGTAGTAAAGTGTGCATGCGGCGAAACTTTTGAAACAATGTCCAATAAAGAGGAAGTAAAAGTTGAAATTTGTTCAAAATGTCATCCTTTCTATACTGGAAAACAAAAGCTTGTAGATACAGGCGGACGTGTAGACCGTTTCAAAAACCGTTACGGAATGTAAATATGAAATTACTGGTGCAATAATGCAGGACGTTACTATCGTTCTGCTTTTTTGCTTATTTATAGAGTAAAATAGAATTAAGGTGAAATACATGAAAGATACAAAAAGAAAGCTGCCTAGCATAGGAGGGCAAGCTGTGATGGAAGGCGTGATGATGCGCAACGGCGAAGCCACATCCATCGCTATACGGAAATCCGAAAAAGTATATAATCTAAAAAATTATAAAACATCATCTAAAGCAAAGGGCAAGCCTTGGTACAAAAAATGGGTATTTGTGCGTGGCGTAACCAACTTTGTAGATATAATGAAGCTGGGAATAACCAGCCTTAATGACTCTGTGCAGATGCTGGGAATAGAGGAAGAAGAGCCAAGCAAATTTGAAAAGTGGCTGGCAGAAAAAACAGGCAAAGACATTATGGACATTGCCATGAGCATCGCAATATTTTTAGGAATAGGCTTTGCTGTAGTTCTCTTTATCATTCTTCCGAATCTTTTGACTTCATGGATAAGCAAAAGTATCACAAATTCTCTTGCTGTTAATCTGATAGAAGGCCTAGTGAGAATATTAATATTTATAGGCTATATTGTTGCAATATCTCAAATGAAGGATATTAAAAGATTCTTTGGGTTCCATGGTGCAGAGCATAAAACCATAAATGCATTTGAAGCCGGCAAAAAGCTGACTGTAGAAAATGTGCAGTCCTATACTACAAAGCACCCTAGATGCGGAACATCATTTTTGGTGTTTATAATGTTGGTTTCTGTAATAGTATTCTCCCTGACAGGATGGGAAGGCCAGCTATGGTGGGAAAGAATTATCATGAGAATAGTTCTGTTGCCAGTTGTCGCGTCTATTTCATATGAAATACTGATGGGACTAGCAAACAAAAACAATCTGCTGGTCAGAATACTGCGCTGGCCCGGCATGCAGGTGCAAAAGCTGACAACAAACGAGCCGGATGACGGAATGGTGGCAGCTGCCATAATATCAGCTCTTTCTGTTTTGGATGATGATTTATTTGATGAATATGCACCGGAAGAATTCAAGCATGTAAGCCCAAGATACCAAGAAGAAGAGACTGAGCCTGCAGAAACATTTGCAGATGCAGAAACTGATGAAAATGCAGAAGAAGTGACCCCAGCACCTAAAAAAGAATATACAATTATAGACTTTGATAAAGAACTGGAAAAACAAAAGGCTGCAGAGGCTGCAAAAAAGGCACAAGAAGCTGAAGACACAAATGAAGCTGAACCAACTGATAAATAAATATCCTGCAATTGAGCAGACAGATATTATTTTGCTTCTGGAAAAGGTACTGGATAATTCATACAGCAGGCTTTTGCTATTAGATGAAATTCATCTATCTGAAAAGCAAACAGCTGATTTGGATGATTATATAAAAAGGCTGCAAAGCAACGAGCCGATACAATATATACTTGGTACATGGGATTTTATCGACATAAATCTATTGGTTGATAAAAGAGCATTGATTCCACGTCCAGAAACTGAAATTTTGGCATTGGAAACTTTGGATTTAGCTAAAAAAATAGTAAATCCGAAGATTATAGATATCGGCTGCGGAACAGGCTGCATCGGGCTATACATAAAGCATATGCTGCCAGATGCAAATGTGACTCTTTGCGATATTTCGAAAGATGCAATAGATTTGGCAAAAGAAAACGCAAAACGATTAAACCTGGATGTTGAATTCCTGCTGTTAGATATGAAAGATATTGAAGGAAGTTATGATATCATCGTTTCTAATCCACCATATATACCGGCAGAGGATATGAAGCAGCTGGATAAATCCGTGGTAAACTTCGAGCCAGAGAATGCATTATACGGAGGCACAGATGGACTGGATTTCTATAGATTGCTTTCAGTTATGCACAAAAATGTCGCAAATTGTGGATATCTTGCGGTGGAGATCGGCATACATCAGGCAGAAGATGTGAAAAAACTACTTGAAAAAAATTTTGAAGAAATTATAATAAAAAATGATTTTGCCAATATACCAAGGGTGGTTATTGGGCAAAAGAAAAACAATACTAACTGATATAAGGAAACGGACTAATAAATATGTTTATTGAAAAGGTAAAAAGCATAAAAGCGACATATGAGGAGCTAAACCAGTTTTTGTCCCAGCCAGATGCAATGGAAGACCAAAAAAAATGGACAGATTCATTGAAAAAGCAGGCAGAGCTGGCACCTCTTGTAGAGAAAATAGACGAATATCTAAAAGCTAATGAAGACTTGGCTGAAATAGAAGAAATACTGGCATCTGATGACAAGGAAATGATAGAGCTTGCCAAAGAAGAGCAGCAGCCATTAAAGGAAAAGTCCAAAGAGCTGGAAGAAGAAATCAAAGTGCTTTTGATACCGAAGGATGAAAATGACGACAAAAACGTCGTTTTGGAAATACGTGCAGGAACAGGCGGCGAAGAAGCAGCGCTATTTGGCATGGTTCTTCTGCGCATGTACATGTACTATGCGGACAAAAATAAATGGACTGCGGAGATAATGGATATATCCGAGACTGACATCGGCGGATGCAAGGAAGCAACTGTTTTGATTTCCGGAAAAAACGTATATTCCAGATTAAAATTCGAATCAGGCGGGCATAGAGTGCAAAGAGTACCCGAAACAGAAAGCGGCGGCAGAATACACACCAGTGCAGCAACAGTTGTGGTGATGCCAGAGGCTGAGGACGTGGACTACGACATCAACCCTGCAGACCTACGTATTGACACATACAGAGCCAGCGGAGCAGGCGGACAGCACGTAAACAAAACATCATCTGCCATCAGAATTATCCACGAGCCTACGGGAATTATGGTGACATGTCAGGACGAGAAAAGCCAAACAAAAAACAAAGCAAAGGCAATGCGCGTGCTGAAAACCAGAATCATGGATATGCTGGAGACTGAAAAAACCAACGAGAGAGCAGAGGAGAGAAAAGGTCTGGTAGGCTCTGGCGATAGATCCGGCAGAATAAGAACATATAACTATCCACAGGGCAGGGTGACAGACCACAGGATTAACCTGACACTATATAAGCTGGACGCTGTGCTGCAGGGAGATTTGGACGATATAATAGAGCCTTTGATTATAGAGGATAGACAGGCTAAAATGGGAAATGAGGAATGAGCCTCTTTTCTATGAAACCTGCATTTAAATATTAGTAAAATAGTACTTGGCTAATAGAATAGCAAATCATGAGATAAGAAACGGAAAAAGCAATGCTTCCTACACCTTGCAGAGAAGAAGTAAAAAAATATTTGTCTTTATGGGATTCTTCAGAAATCTATACTTCGCCAGACAGTGCTCTAAAAAAGCTTTTCACCCAAACATACCCCAATAATTCGTGTATGGATGAAATACTTATTAAAGTTTCCTGCCTAAACGATTTTTATGGCACAAATATTTATGATACTTTTTCTGTCGCAAAGCATATACTTTCATTAAATATAGACGATAAACTACAAAATGGCTTTATTTCGCTGGTAGATGATATGGCTTTTGTGAAAATGAAAGACGGAAAAACTAAAAGATTTTATTCATTTGCTACAAAGTATTGTCATCATCACTCACCTTTGGCTTTTCCTATTTATGACTCATATGTAGATAAAGTATTGCGGTATTTCAAAAAAACGGACATGTTCTTTGATTTTAAAAATGATGATTTGCGTGATTATAGAAAATATACTGATATACTTAATAGATTTAAATCTTATTATGAAATAGAAAATTTTAATGTTAAGGAAATTGATATTTATCTTTGGCAGCTAGGAAAAGAACATTTTCCTAGTGCATACTAATTTTTATTCTAGTATCACTGTGCCTTTGCTTGGCTAGTATACTTGATGAACTATTCACTTAGCTATATAAGCTCTTATTTATTGACTTTACCCTTCAAATATGATAAACTATTTCGGCAAGCCGCTCGGACAAGGTATTAAAGATGCTGATGAAGCACACCTTGATTTGTATATACAAATATATCCGGCGAGCCCTAAAAAAGGAGTAGCAAAACATGTATGCAATCATAGCAACAGGCGGAAAACAGCATAAAGTCGCAGTAGGTGACACAATTTATGTTGAAAAGCTGGATGTTGCCGACGGAAAAAAAGTGCAATTTGACACTTTAATGTATTCTGACGGCAAGAAGGTGACAATCGGAACACCGCTGGTGAAGGGTGTAACAGTTGAGGGCAAAGTACTGAAACAAGTAAAAGGCAAAAAAGTTATTGTTTTTAAGTATAAGCCAAAGAAGAACATTCGTAAAAAACAAGGACACCGTCAAAAATATACAGCTGTTGAAATAACAGGTATAAAAGCAGCGGAAGCCAAGTAAGGAGGATTATAATGGCACATAAGAAGGGCGTTGGTTCATCCAAAAATGGTCGTGAAAGTGCAGGAAGACGACTAGGAACAAAATGCGGTGATGGACAATTTGTCACAGGTGGCAGCATTATAGTTCGTCAGCGTGGCACAAAGATTCATCCAGGAAATAACGTAGGCATCGGCGGAGATGATACATTATTTGCAACAATCGATGGACGTGTAAAATTTGAGCGTAAGGATAAAAAACGCAAGCAAGTAAGCGTATATCCAGTAGCACAATAACGAAACATCACTGGGACTGATATATATCAGTCCCTTTTAATTTTATTTTTATATAACTAATTATTTAACTGCTTTATATGCAGTTTTTTTATATACATTTATAAAATATATGTTATAATTTAGAAAAAATTTAGGGGATAGAATATGAAATTTAGAAAAATTGACTTTATCGAATTTGAGTCAAAAAACATTTTTACCAAAAATGTATTCATGATAATTGTAATGTTTATAACCGTTATGATAGCATATAATGCCTTGTTAACTCCCGGCATACTGTTTTTAACAATAAATAACATTACTAGCAATCCAGATATTAATCCAGCCAGCTTCAGCGGAGCTACAGAAATGGCACAACTTCCAAATATCCAAATTTATTCATTATTCGCAACAGGCCTGGGGATATTGGTAGCTCTTTTATATGTAAAATTCATAGAAAGAAGATCTTTTCACTCCACAGGCATTGTGAAAAAGGGGTTTGCTACACAATACGGCATTGGTTATTTAATTGGAATATTAATGATTGGTCTGCCTGCTATGGCGGTGGTACTGTATAGCGGCAGCATAGAAATGAATTCAAATCCTAATCTTCTGCTGCTAATTATATATTTCCTTGGCTTTCTGATGCAGGGAGCTTCAGAGGAAATTATGTTCCGCGGATACCTGATGACATCACTGGCAAAAGCCAAAAATATATTCTGGGCAATAATAATATCTTCAATAATATTTGCAGTCGCTCACTCATTAAATCCAAATATGTCTTGGCTGCCTGCGCTAAATTTATTTTTATATGGTGTTTTTGCCGCTCTCATCTTCCTGCGCACAAAAAATATATGGCTTGTCAGTGCTCTGCACTCCGCGTGGAACTATTTTCAGGGCAACATATTCGGTATTCAAGTCAGTGGACAGGTATTTGGCGGCAGCCTGATGAACATTACATCAAAGTCTCCGGAAATATTATCCGGTGGAGACTTTGGTCTGGAAGGCGGACTATTTGTCACAGCATTGCTGATAGGTGCATCTATAATCGTGCTATTTATTGGAGAAAACAAACTTATGATAGATAGTATGATAGCAGAAGAAGGCGAAGAAACTGCTTGATTAAAAATCAATTAATGATATAATTTGTGCACAGCATAAGCTGTGCATATTTTTTTGAGGAATTTTTATGATAAAACTATTACGCCAGTCTCCAAGGGGAGAGACCAAGGATTTCTTTTCAATATTGATTAGATTATCTTTCCCCGTCATCTTTCAAAATGTTCTGCATTCATTTGTCAACCTGGTAGACACACTGATGGTGGAGTCTCTCGGCGACGTGGCAGTTGGGGCAGTTGGGCTGGGCAACCAAATATATTTTATAATTCATCTGATTATTTTCGGCGTTGCCAGCGGCGTATCTGTTTTTATATCACAGTACTGGGGAAACCAAGACCTTAAAGGGATTCATAGATCCATGGGAATAGGCTTCACAATTTTGATGCCTATTATTTTGGCAGCCACAGCATTTGTAATAGCAATGCCGGAGCTGGTACTCTGCCTGTTCACAGAGCAACCGGAGCTTTTATCAGAGGGAGCAAAATATCTGCGGATAGTCGCTATATCCTATGTTTTCTCCGCCGTCACAATGATACTGGCACAGTCTCTGCGAAGCACAGAAAATGTGCTTGTACCATTTTTGTCTACTGTTGCCTCATTGGCAATCAATGTGTTTTTAAACATCGTTTTGATATTTGGTCACTTAGGCTTCCCGCGCCTTGGTATTGTAGGGGCAGCATACGCCACATCTATTGCCAGAATTATTGAAACATTCATTTTGCTTTTTGTAATTTATTCAAAGCAATCGCCAGTTGCGTTCAATCTGGGGGATGCTTTTGCTATAACTAAAGACTTTGCAAAAAGATTTATAAAAACCTCTTCATTTGTAATCATCACAGAGACATTATGGGGATTTGGCACTACGCTGTTTTTCGCTGCATACGGCAGGGTAGCAGGCGGCATAGAAAAGGAAGTGGTGGCCGCTGTAAACGTATCCAAGGTGCTGGAAAACCTTGTGCTGGTGTTTTATTGGGGTTTTGCCGCTGCAAGTGCGGTGACTGTAGGAAAGCTGATAGGACAGAAGGCATTTGGCAAAGCCAGAAGATATGCCTATAGATTTGTAATTACAGGTCTTGTCACCGGATTAATTTTAGGTGCTGTTCTAATGATTATCAGTTCGCCAATACTATCTATGTTCAATGATATATCGCAAACAGCACAAAACTACGCAAAAACATATATCACTTTGTTTTCTCTGTTTCTTTTTATTCGAGGCACATGTGCCGTCACCACTGTTGGGGTGCTGCGTGCCGGCGGAGACACAAAAATAGCAATGCTAATAGATGTGCTTCCCCTATATTTAATTGTATTGCCTGCGATGTTTATTGCCACTCTAGTATATAAGGCACCTCCTTATATTTTGTTTTTAATAGCAATGAGCTACGATGTGCTTAGATTTGCCCCCTCAGTCATACGCATAGTCGGAAACAAATGGATGAAAAACGTGGTGGACTAAAACCAGAAATCGTATTTATTTTGACATGGAAAAACACAAATGATACACTAAATGCAAAGAGGTTTCTATGGCTACATATGATAAATATTATAAAGATGAAAATTATTTTGGAAATCCTTATCCCGAATTGATAAATTTTTTCAGTGAGTATCCACAAAGAGGCAAACTAGTGGATTTAGGTGCTGGGCAGGGCAGAGATTCTGTTCCTTTGTCAAATATGGGATACGAGGTTACTTCTGTTGATATCTCGGACGTTGGATTAGACCAAATCAGATTAAAAGATAAAAAAATATCTATTTTTTTCAGCGATGTATATAGCTATGATATTTCAGATTTTGATTTTATTTTGCTGGACAGCATGCTGCATTTTTACAAAAATGATTTTGAAAAAGAAAGCAAGTGGGTACAAAAAATACTTTCTGAAATGAAAAAAGATGCTTTGTTTATTAATTGTCTTTTAAAATCTGCCAAGGCAGAAAAAGCTTTGCTTAATATTATTCAAAAGCATGATTGCGAATTTGAAATACTAGAAAATAAATATATTGATTATGCGGAGGCTAACTGCAAATATCATTTTTTAGTGATTAAAAAAATTTAGTTATAGAGTTTTTATATTAAAAGACTACATAAGGCATGTACTTATTTATGCGTGACTTGAGACAGAACCTCATAATTTTTGTCATAATCTCAAAATTTTAAAACCACATTATCACAATACTCTTCGCATTCTTTGGCATATTTTTCCATATAATCGTTGCTGTGAGGCTTTACATTGGCTCTAAAGCGGTCGCACTCCCGCAGGTATTGCGGCTTAATGTACTGCTGAATAGCGTATCTAGGAAGCCTAGGAAGCTCTCTGATGGTTTGCAGCATCTCCTCCGCTGATAGCTGGGGTATCATGGTTGTGCGTATTTCGCAGGGTATATGAGAGGCTAGTATATATTCTATGGTCTGCTTGGCAGTTTTGCCGTCGGCCTTGCCACCACATATCTGGCTGTATTTTTCGAATGGCGCTTTCAAGTCAACTGCAATATAGTCTATCAGCTTTTGCTCTATCAGCTTTTTTACTGCATCCAGATTGCCGCCGTTTGTATCCAGCTTCACCTTATATCCTAATTCTTTTATCTGCATTATAAAGCCTTCCAGATTTGGCTGCAGCGTTGGTTCGCCTCCGCTGATTACAAATCCCTCAATCAATCCTGATCTCTTTTGAGCAAAATCCAGCACCTGATCTGTGTCTATTAAAATATCACCAGATAGAATTTCTCTATTGTGGCAATAGAAGCAGTCGTAATTACAATAGGGTGTAAAAACGGCTATAGATACTAAACCGGGGTAATCTACCACAGAGCTTTTTTGTATGCCTGCTATTTTCATTTTTCCTGTTCCCTATCTTTATTTATATTTTTTTATTATGCAATATTATTATAAATATAGCAATATCAAAATACATGAATATTGTCTTTTATTAGTACTTCAATATTAATATGTTGAGATGCCTAATATAATTTGATACAATTTCTTTATAATAATTGAATAGGAAATGATGAATATGAAATTAGAAGCTGTTTTCAAAAACCGAAGATCTGTCAGAAAATTTAATAATTCTCAAATAAGCGATGACATTATAAATGATATTTTGCTTGCCGCTAATTCTGCACCATGCACGGATACATGCAATTATTTCTTTGGTGTAATTAAAGACAAAGATATAAAAGAGAAAATAGGGGAGGCGACTGTATATGCCAACTGGGTAAAAGACGCTCCTGTCATATTTGTCTGCTGCTCAAATATCGGATTTGATATCCTAAACGAAAGCGAAGAAAGCTATGCGCATCTAGGGCTGACAGCAAGATACGGAAAAGAAACAATGCACTTTCTTCTAAATGCGAAAAACAGAAAATCCATCAAAACTCTGCTGCAGTCTTCACCTGTTTATATTGCGGCACAGCATATTATACTTTCTGCAGTATCTCACGGGCTAAGAGGCTGCTTGGTGGATTTTATAAATTTAGAGAAAATTAATCAAATACTAAATTTGCCTGAAAACATTACATGCGAATTACTAGTGCCGATAGGGTATGCAGACGAAGAACCAACCCCGATAAAAACAAATGATAAAGATAATGTTTTTTATGATATATGGAAAAACAAAAATATGTAGCTTTTATTTTACTGCTACTATATAGAAAGAGTACTCCGACTTTTCAATTTTGCTAATCTTAAATCCTACATCCTTAAGATTGCTAATGAAATATTCCGCGTTCTGTTTACTATATTCAACACCATATCCTGTAGATATTTGTTCTTCAGGTAGTATTATTTTTAAGTTCAAAAGAAAAATTTGATGATCATTTTTATTCTCTGGTATGCAAGAATCCCAAATATATATATTCCCTTGTGGTTTCATCACTCGATACGCTTCTTTCAAAACATCTATATGTTTTTCTTTACTAATATACATCATTGTAAAAAATGATGTTACTGCATCAAAATTCTCATCACAGAAATCTAGTTTTTCTGCGTTCATAACCATTTTGATCGGTCCATCAGGAGCTTCGTCTAATTCATCTTGTCTGCTATCTATAGCTGTTACTTTGTCTTTGTATAGCCTGCCGATAACACCTTCGCCGCCTCCGCCGATGTCTAATATTCTTCCTTTTATATTTTTTTCTAGTTTTACTGTTTGCAATTCTGTCTCATAAGTCTTCAATTGTCTATTCTCCTATTTGTTTATTACATACCAAATATCATCGCCCACAAATCCGCAACTACGATACAGCTTTTCTGCAGAGGCATTATCTGCTTTTCCTGAAACCGTTATAAAATCAGCATTTGAGAGTCTGCTAATTAATTCGCATACCATTGCTTTTCCTATTGATTTTCCTCTGTGCTCAGGTAATACTTGTATCCACTCTAGTAAACCTTCTTTTATATCTTTATCATACTCAGCAATTGCTAAACCTATAATTTTTTTAGTTTCCTTATCCTTTGCCCAAATCCAAAGCGAGCTATCGAAAGTAGGGTGGTGCATCCATTTTTCAATTTCGTTTTGAGATAAATTGGTGTTTTCATAGCATCTATTTATAAATTTTGCAACATCGGATGTTTCACGTGAAACATTTACTTCTTCAAAAATACATTCTTTTTGGCAATCACATGATATTCTTTTATCATAAATTAATCTGAAATACTTATCCGCATTTTTATATTCTGCTGCGACTTGACTATTGTGAAGCAATGCAATTTTATAATTATTTATATCAGATGGAATATTCTTTTCTATATCATAGTAAAGATATAGATTGCTATTATCAGATATTTTAATTGTCTTTATGCCGCTTGATTTTTCATTGATATGTATTTCTACATCTGTTTTATTCAAAGTTTTCCAAAGAGCTGAAGCATGAAAGCGGCATGGGTTGGATTTATATATTTTTATAAATTGTTCTCTACTCATGATTAATTCCATTGATTTTATACAGTTTTATGTTTTTCATTGCCAATCTTTTTTTCATATATAAAGTAATCGCTCTTAATTATACTATAAAGGACTATCATCTTGATAGTCCTTTTGGCGTTCCCGAGGTGATTCGAACACCCGACCTACCGCTTAGGAGGCGGTCGCTCTATCCTGCTGAGCTACGGAAACTCATACATAATTTGCATTATTTATGATATAATACTTTCGGATATTACGCAAGGAAAATTTGAAGGAAAATTTAATTTATGAATTGGAAGAAAGTAAACATATACTGCACGCCGCAAGCCATAGAGATATTAAGTGCCGTGCTAATGGATAACGGGATTACGGAGTTTATTATTAACGATCCCAACACTATTGATGAGCTATATAAAGAGGAGCAATCTCACTGGGCATACATAGACGATAGCCTGAATGACTATAAAAACTTTGACTGCAATATAGAAGTATATCTGACCGAAGACGAAAACGGCAGAGAAAATCTAATAAATATTCAGTCTGCTGTGCAGTCACTTAAAGCCCAATCTTTTGATTTTGATTTAGGAACGCTTGAAATAAAACACGAAAACAAAGACGATACTATTTGGTTAAATGAATGGAAAAAGCATTTTAAGCCAATAAAAATAGGGGAGACCTTCTACATTAAGCCATCATGGGAAACCATCGGCGAAAAGCATAATCGATATGTAATAGAGATGGATCCTGCTAATTCATTTGGTTCTGGCACCCATGCAACCACTCAGCTTTGTTTATCAGCATTTGAGAAGATATATGATAAAAGGCGAAATATTAGTGTTTTGGATTTGGGATGCGGAAGCGGAATACTAGGAATTGGTGCAGGATTAAGCGGCGTTAAGGATATTACTTTTGTAGATATTGATCCGCACTGCATAGAAACCAGCAGAGGAAACGCGAAGAACAATAATCTTAATCCGGATAATTTAGAATTTTACTGCGGCAATGTTTTATCCGATAAAGCCATGTGTGACAATATAGGATATAAAAAATATACCATAATGTTTGCAAACATAATGGCAGAAATACTTATAGAGATGTCGCCGATGCTTCATACTTTCCTAGAAGATAGGGGATATATAATTCTATCGGGGATAATCACCCAAAGACTAGATGCTGTGAAATCTGCTTTTATAGATGCTGGTTATGATATTATATCAGTAGATATAAAAGATGACTGGTGCTCGGTGGTAGTTCAAAAATAATGTTTCACGTGAAACATTTTTAATCGCGACAAAGGCTTTTGCTTTCTAAAAAGAAACATTTTAGGTTTCGTTAATATACGATACAACAGAATATATAATTCAAATACTTTTAAAACAGGGTAAGATATTATAAAGAAAGGCTCAAATGAAAAGCAATACAACACAAAAAACAGTTGCATCACACACAATAGGCTGCAAAGTAAACCAATATGATACACAAGCCATGCTGGAGCTTTTTGAAAAGCGTGGCTATAAAATAGTAGATTTTTCAGAAAAGGCAGATGTATACCTGGTGAATACATGCACTGTGACATCAGTGGCGGATAAAAAATCTCGTCAACTGCTTCGCCAAGCAAAAAGAAACACCGACAGCATCGTGATAGCTACAGGCTGCTACACCCAAAGAATGCAGGAGCAAATATATGAATATTGTGATATTGCAATAGGAACAGCAGACAGAAATCACGTAGTTGATATGGTAGATGATTATCTGGAAAACAACTGCCTGACAGATGAAAACATTCTGCACAACAAATTAACAAAAGACGAGCCATACGAAAAGCTTTTTGTGACTAAGCTAGAAGGACACACAAGAGCCCACATGAAGATACAGGAGGGCTGCAATAATAGATGCGCCTACTGCATCATCCCATCTGTGCGCGGATATATACGCTCCAGAGCACTAGAAGACATTAAAGCAGAAGCACATGCACTATATCAAAACAATTGTAAAGAAATTGTTTTGACAGGAATTAATCTGTCCAGCTACGGAAAAGATCAGGACAGCAAACCAAATTTATATGATGTAGTGAAAACTATAGAAAGCGAAAGCATACCAAGGATTCGCCTTGGATCTATAGATCCGGGCACTTTTTTGTCCGCTCCAAAGCTGCTGGAAAATACGAATAGTCTTTGTCCGCATTTTCATATATCTTTGCAAAGCGGATGCGACACTACGCTAAAATCCATGAACAGATGGTATAGTACAGATGAATATATAAAAGAAGTAGAGTTTATCAGAAGCCATATAGAAGATGCCGCTATAACCACCGATATTATTGTAGGCTTTCCCGGAGAGACAGATGAACACTTTAGCGAAACATTGGAGTTTGTAAAAAGGGTAGGGTTTGCCAGAATACACGTGTTTCCTTTCTCTCCAAGGCCAAATACCAAAGCATATGATATGGATAACAAGGTATCAAAAATAGTAAAAAACCAAAGGGTCCATAAACTTATTAAATTAGGTGAAGAACTAGAAATTGACTACGTGAAGCAATTTATAAATAAAAGTGTTGATGTTTTGTTTGAAACCTTGGACGAAGGATACTACACTGGTTATTCGAAAGAATACATAAAAGTAGCAGTGAAATCCGACAAAGATATAAAGGGGCAGATTTTAAAGGTAAAAATAATACGCTCTCTAGAAAACACCTTGTACGGTGAGTTAATTTAATTTTATTTAAATATTCTGCACATTGCTTTTATTTTTATTATGAACTTTTAAAACACAGTAAATATGGGCACTGCATTGTTTCACGTGAAACAATTATCAAAAATACAAAAACATTTTCTTTTATTTTATAAGAATATTTTGTATAATGTACTTGCTAATTTATTCTAAATGAAAGGATGACACTAACTTGGCAAAAGTAATTGCGGTAGTAAACCAAAAAGGGGGAGTAGGTAAGACCACTACTTCCGTAAATCTATGTGCCTGCATCGCAACTTTAGGACATAAAGTGCTGTTAATAGATATAGATCCACAGTCAAATTCAACAAGCGGAATAGGCATAAATAAAGCAAAAATCAAGAATTCTATCTATGATGTTATTATAAACGGTTCGTCTATAAAAGATTGCTACATGAAAACAATGCTGGACAACTTAACAATAGTACCATCTGCACCAGAGCTTTCCGGTGCAGAAGTGGAGCTGGTAACTGTAATATCAAGAGAAACAAAACTAAAAGAAGCGCTAGAGGATATAAGAGACGATTTTGAATATATCTTTATTGACTGTCCTCCATCATTAGGTCTTCTCACAATCAATGCACTTACAGCATCTGATAATCTAATGGTTCCTATCCAATGCGAATACTACGCAATGGAAGGACTGGCACAGCTAATAAACTCCGTTCGTTTAGTACGCCAGCATCTTAACCCTTCACTAAATTTTGAGGGCGTGCTGCTGACTATGTATGACAGTAGAACAAATTTATCTGACCAAGTAATGGCAGAAGTAAAAAAACATTTCAAAGAAAAAGTATATAAAACGGTTATTCCAAGAAACGTACGACTAAGCGAAGCACCAAGCTATGGTCTGCCTATCACTCTTTATGACCCTGCATGTACTGGAGCAAAAGCATATCATTCATTGGCAAATGAATTTTTGTCTCAAAATAATAGGGGGTAGTGATGGATAACAAAAGCAGAGGACTAGGCAAAGGATTGGACGCATTGTTTGGAAATGCAGAAACATATGATACACCGATTTCTATAAATGAACCGGCAAAAAGCGGTGTTTCGAAAATCCCTATGCAATTGATCGACAGAAACATGAACCAGCCAAGACAAATCTTCGATGAAGAAAAGCTCCAAGAGCTGGCAGACTCCATCACAGAGCACGGCGTTCTTCAGCCGGTACTTGTCACAGAAAACAATGGCCGATATTTATTGGTGGCAGGTGAAAGAAGATGGAGAGCATCCAAGCTAGCAGGCCTAAAAGAAATTCCTGCTATCGTTAAAAATCTGGATGATTCTGAAATTGCACAAATTGCCTTGATAGAAAATCTGCAGAGAGATGACTTAAATCCTATTGAAGAAGCACAGGGAATAAAAAACCTGATGAATGAATATGGGTATACTCAAGAGGAAGTATCAAAAAAATTAAGTAAAAGCAGGCCGGCTATAGCAAACACTCTGCGCCTTTTAAATCTTCCTGAGTTTATAATCAAGGAAATATCTTCGGGCAATATATCCGCAGGACACGGCAGGTGCCTGGCAGGTATATCAAACTCTGCTTTACAAAAAAGACTTTTTGAACAAACCATTGTCGAAAATCTAAACGTTCGTCAGCTGGAAAAGCTGGTTAAAGAATTTAGCGAGAAGGCAGAAAAAAACAAAGATAAACTACCTGTTGAAAAACCAAAGGTAGAATATCCAGAGTTTAAAGAATTTCAAGAGACTCTTCAAACAACTTTTGGAATGAAAGTAGATATTGCAGGATCACTGGAAAAAGGAAAGATAACACTAAACTACACAAACAGAGAAGAACTGGAAGGTTTTTATGAGCTGGCAAAAAAGATAAAAAAATAGACCAGCTGCACACGCAAAGGGAAAGGCATATTATTATGAAAGTTAAAATTACATCACAAGAAATAGCACAAATGGTAGACTACGCAATATTGAAGCCACAGCTTACAAAAGATGAATTAACCGATCTTATGGATCTTGCTGTAAAATACGGTGCAGGCACAATCTTTGTAAGACCGAGCGACACACCATATGCAAAAGAATATCTAAAAGACAAAAATGTTCGCCTTGCATCTGTAGTAGGCTTTCCTCACGGCACTACATTGACATCAGCAAAAATAGCAGAAACCAAAGAGATGCTTGAAATAGGATGCGACGAGCTGGACATGGTTTTAAATATATCTCAGCTTAAGTCAGGTGACTATGATGCAGTATATAAAGATATTCAAGCAGTAAATGAATTGATACATAGCAAGGCAAAAATATCAAAGGTAATTTTGGAAACATGTTTTCTGACAGATGACGAAATCAAAAAAGCATGCGAAATATGCACCAAGGCAAATGTAGACTTTACAAAAACATCTACAGGATTTGGCAGCAACGGCGCAACAATACATGCATTAAAAATAATGAGAGCAAACACACCAGATACCATGGGAGTTAAAGCATCCGGCGGGATCAGAACTCTGGAACATGCACTAAGTGCAATCAGTGTTGGTGTCAGCAGACTTGGTACATCATCAATTAAAGAGATAGTAGAAAAAGCCAGAAAAATAGAAAACGAAAACCCAGATAATCTATATTATGAAACAGATACCAGCAACATAAATGAACTTGGTGATGGATATTAAAACATAAAAAATATAATTTTATAAAAAGAGTATATAACTGATTACCAGGATATACTCTTTATTTTATCCGGTGAACTATAAGTATAATAAACATATAAAAAAATATTATATTTCTCATTTGGAAAATATATAAATTATATTACATAACTTGTATTTATTGTAACTAAAATTTAATATATTTTTTTTGAAATTTATTTGTGAATTTTGAAAGTTCACAAATCAATATATACGTGCGAGTCACTGCTCTAATACAACATTTAGTATACATAAAAATAGTTATCCACAATTCCACAAATTTTTGTGATTTATCTTAGTGGGTGTGGATAACTATACAAAAAACTCTATTTACTTTTGCAAATATATTTGTTATTATATTATTTGTTCACAATTTATTAAAATCTATATATTAATAACTATGTGACTTGTGTGGATAACTACTTTAAAATGGTAGTATTTATATAGTTAATAAGTTTTTATAGCTTTTTTTATATTCCACGTCGTTTTTATATGCATTATTATTTATTTTAAGGGATTAGAGATGTTAGAGATTAATGAGAAACAAAATGCAGATTGGATTGAAGCTAAGGGTCTAATTCAAGATGAAATACCATCTTCAGTTAGTTATCAAACCTGGATAAAGCCTCTCACTTTCGTCAAATTTGAAAATGGACTTTTATATCTAAAAGCACAAAACAGCTTTCAGAAAAACTTTTTGATGAACAATTATATTCCGCTTATTGAAAATGCTTTTTCAAAAACAACAAATAAAGCATGTCATGTGGAGATAATTTTAGAATATTCAGAAATAGACGGAGACGACAAAACACCCAATCCGCAGCCAACCAATCCTCTGATGCTAAACCCAAACTATACATTTGATACCTTTGTTATAGGTAATTCAAAT
Organism: Eubacteriales bacterium; assembly: GCA_040883315.1. Lineage (GTDB taxonomy): Bacteria > Bacillota > Clostridia > Christensenellales > UMGS416 > JAFGUF01. The sequence goes on along the minus strand of JBFLKU010000011.1, from coordinate 241,461 downwards.
AGATTTGCACATGCTGCATGTTTAGGTGCTGCAGAATCTCCCGGCGTTGCATACAACCCATTGTTTTTATATGGCGGAGTTGGTCTTGGCAAAACTCACCTAATGCATGCAATAGGGCACTTTGTCAGAAACCATTCACAAAATACAAAGGTAATGTATATATCATCTGAAAACTTTACCAACGAACTTATCAAATCCATCCAAAGAAACAAGATGGATGAATTTAGAAAAAAATATAGAAACGTCGATGTATTGTTAATTGACGATATTCAATTCATATCAAAAAAGGAAAGAACTCAAGAAGAGTTTTTCCACACATTCAATGATTTGTATGAATCACAAAAGCAAATAATAATATCCTCAGATAAGCCTCCTCAAGAAATTGAGCAGCTCGAAGAAAGACTTCGCTCTAGATTCGAATGGGGATTGATAGCCGATATTCAGCCACCTGATCTGGAAACCAGAATTGCTATACTAAGGGAAAAAGCTGCAACAAAGGGCTATCCGAATATTGACCATAAAATACATGAATACATAGCTACAAAATCTGTAAGCAATATAAGAAAACTAGAAGGCGCACTCACAAAAGTTATTACCTTTGCAGAATTTTCAAAAAAAGAGATTACTTTGTCTCTTGCCGCTGAATCACTAAAAGACTATTTAAAAGAAAACTCTATTCAGCAGGTCACACCAGAAGCTATTATCGAAGCAGTATGCAATAGATTCTCACTGACAACTGAGCAGCTGTGCTCCAGAAGACGAAGCAAGGACATAGCATATCCAAGACAGCTGTGCATGTATTTGATGAGAGAGCTGACAGACCTGTCTTTGCACGATATTGGAAACATACTTGGCGGTAGAGACCATACCACAGTACTATATGCTTTCAGGATGGTTTCAGAGCAATCAGCAGAGGACAATGAACTGAGGCTGATGCTGGCAGATCTGACCAAAAAGATACGAGGAAATTAAAATTATAAACATATTTTTTGATATTTGTTTATAATTAATAATAACTTCTTATCTTATAAAGAGAGATATGTACATGCAAAACATGCTGTATAACTGGGTTAACCACCCTTACTAACAATATACACATGTCTTATTATTACTACTATTATATAAATAAATAAAAATAAAGGTAGTTGTAAAAAGAAAAAGGAGAAGAATAAAGATGAAGTTTACCTGTGAAAAAGAAATATTATATAACGGTTTAGCTATAGTAAGCAAAGCTATATCTTCAAGGACAACACATAAATCCTTGGAAGGTATTTTGATAGAAACATATGATAACGGATTAAAACTTACATGTACCGATATGACTATTGGTATTGAAACAAAAATACCCGCTAAGATAGCACAAGAGGGTAAATCATTAGTGCAAGGCAGAATATTCAGCGAATTTGTCAGAAAGCTTCCTGAAGGTGAAATAAAATTTACTTTTGAAGATTATAATGTTCATATTGATTATGGCTATTCATCTACTAATCTGCAAACTTTAGATTATGCTGATTTTCCAACTATACCAACTGTAGAGGAAGACAATGAAATATTGGTGAAGGAAGAGAAGCTTCGTTCTATGATCACCGCCACTGTTTTTTCTGCTGCCATTGAAGAATCCAGACCTGTATTGACAGGTGCTCTTTTGGATATAAAAGAAAATGAAGCAAAAATAGTATGTTTAGATGGATATAGGCTGGCATTGGCAAAGGAAGTGCTGGGAGATAACTATGGAGATATAAGCATAATAATCCCTGCAAAAACATTGATTGAAGTACAAAAACTTTTGGTAAGCAATAAAACAATAAGATTGTATATCAATGATTCACATATACAGTTTGTAACAAATGACACAAAAATAATATCAAGGCTAATAGAGGGCGAATTTATTCGCTATGAAAATATTATTCCAAAGGAATGGGATACACAAATAAAAGTAGATGTTGATGAGCTTTCAAAATCATTAGACAGAATATCAACAATTGCAAATGAAGAGGGCAGCAATACTGTGAAGATGTCCATATATGAAAATAAGCTAAGCATGAGCACAGAGACATCTCTTGGAAATATTCATGAAGAGCTGGATATTAGCATAAACGGAAAAAATCTGGATATAACGTTTAATATAAGATATATTATCGATGTATTAAAGCACTTGGATCCAGATTTTGAAATGTTGTATTTTTCATTTACACAAAGCACAAATCCATGTGTCATTACACCGGTTGATAAAGACGACTTTATATATTTGGTTCTTCCTATCAGAATGTATTAAAAAGTCTAGTTTTAATTTGATAAAAAGTGTGATAGACATAAACTAAATTAAGGAATTAATGTGATATTAAAAAGCATATCATATACAAATATCAGAAATCTAAAAGATGATACTTTAATACCATCTGAAAACATTACTGTATTTACGGGAGAGAATGCTCAGGGAAAAACAAACATACTTGAGAGTATTCATATTTGCTGCACCGGCAGAAGCCACAGAACAAACCGTGACAATGAAGTAATTAAGATAGGAAAAGAATCGGCATATATTGATGTGAAGTGCCAAAGAAGAGAAGGATTGAACAGAATAGAGATTGCTCTGAAAAGCCAGAATAAAAAAGCAATTTCTATTAATGGCTATCCTGCAAAGCGGCTTGGTGAGCTGATGGGGCAGATGACATGTGTAATGTTTTCGCCGGAAGATTTGTCTTTGGTAATTTCAGGGCCACAGCATAGAAGAAAATTTATAGATATTGCTTTATCTCAAATAAATCCAAAATATTTCTATGCACTGCAGAATTATCAGAAAGTACTAGTGCAAAGAAACACATTGCTGAAAAATATCAGCTTCAATAAAAAAAATATTGATACACTATCTATATGGAATGAGCAGCTGGCAAAGTACGGCAGTGAAATATACATTTTAAGAAAAGATTTTATAAAGCAAATTAGCATAAAAAGCAATCAAATACATAATCATATAAGCGGCGGCAGGGAAAACCTGACAATAGTTTTTATGAGCAACCTTAAGGGAGAAACAATAGAGCAGGCTTATGAAAACTTTTTAGCCATGCTTGAAAAAAACCAAGAAATTGATATAAAACGTCAAGCAACACAAATAGGAATACATAGAGACGATATAAAGCTGATGCTCGATGAAATAGAAGTGAGAACACAAGGATCTCAAGGGCAAAAGCGAACAACAGCACTATCGCTAAAATTATCAGAAATACAGATAATGAATGAATACTCCGGTGAAATGCCTATATTGCTGCTGGATGATGTATTTTCAGAGCTAGATAAAAACAGAAGAAAGTGGCTTCTGAAATATATTGAAAACATACAAACCTTTATTACATGTGTTGATATTGAAAGCACCTCATTAAAAAACAAAGATAATGTGAAAATAATCAGAATTGCAGACGGAAAAATGACAGAAGAGGAAAACTAAATGACGACTCTATTTATAAAAACTAGAGCAAAGCTAAATCTATCGCTTAATGTTTTAGGGCTGCTGGAAAACGGCTATCATGATTTAGATATGGTAATATGCCCTGTTTCAATGACAGATGAAATAACAATAGAAGAAAATAAAGCAGGTATAAAATTCAGCTGTACAAACAAAGAAATAGAAAATGAAAATAATTTAGTTTATAAAGCAGCACAAAAAATATTGGAATATGCAGGCGTAGACAAAGGCGTAAAGATTCACTTAAACAAGAGGATATGGACACAAGCAGGGCTAGGAGGAGGCAGCAGCAATGCAGCGGGGGTTCTTATTGGAATAAATGAATTATACAATCTAAATTTATCAAAAACACAATTATCAGAAATAGCAATTTCTCTAGGTGCTGATGTGCCGCTTTTTTTAAGTGATGGATTGACACGTGTGCAAGGAATAGGAGAGAGAGTTGAGTATTTTCCGTATGAGAGCAAACTATATATACTGATTTTGCAGGGAGAGCAAGGACTGCCCACAAAGGATGTATTTAGTCTATACGATAAAAACCCATGCAGAAAAAGAGTGGATAATGAGCTTTTGATAAAAGCTATTCAAGAAAATGACATAGATGAAATATCAAAAAATATGCACAATTGTCTGCAGTCCACAGCTATAATGATGAATGAAAGAATATCACAGTCTTTGGATTATCTCCGCAGATTTGGCGCAGTAAGCTCGATGATGACAGGCAGCGGCTCTGCCGTTTATGGAATATTCAGCACAAAAGAATCTGCAAAGGATGCTGAAGAAAAGCTGAAATCAGAATATACAAACTGCCTATATATCACCACAGAGAGTAAATATATAGATATTCAGAAATTATAGTACAATGCGAAAATTTGTTTGCTTTAAACAATAATATATGCTATTATGTTTTTGTAATATTTTGCAACTGAAAGGAACAAAAGCCCATGGCTAAAAAGAAAAGTACGACCATAGAAAACGTAAAAAATGAAGATAAAATCAAAGCTATAGAAGCAGCAATGAAGGGTATAGAAAAAGAATTCGGAAAAGGTGCATTAATGAAATTGGGCGATGCTGCAGCCATGGAGATTGAAGTTTTCCCTACAGGTGCATTAACATTAGATATAGCTCTTGGTGTTGGCGGAATACCAAAGGGAAGAATAGTAGAGGTTTTTGGACCTGAATCATCCGGTAAAACAACAGTTGCTCTGCACATGGTGGCAGAGGTACAAAGACTAGGCGGCTATGCAGCATTTATAGATGCAGAGCACGCACTAGACCCGGCCTATGCCAAGGCACTAGGTGTGGATATAGATGAACTGTATGTTTCCCAGCCGGATACAGGAGAGCAGGCATTGGAAATATGTGATATGCTGGTTCGCTCCAGTGCATTCGATATAATTATAATTGACTCGGTGGCAGCCCTTGTTCCAAAAGTGGAAATAGAAGGCGAAATGGGCGATACCCACGTTGGTCTGCAGGCCAGGCTGATGGCACAGGCACTCAGAAAGCTGGCAGGCGGAATAAACAAAACCCATACAACCGTGGTATTCATAAATCAGCTTAGAATGAAAATAGGCGTAATGTTTGGAAACCCAGAGACTACACCAGGCGGAAGAGCATTGAAATTCTATGCATCTGTAAGACTTGATGTGCGCAAAATAGAATCATTGAAAAAAGGCGTAGATGTTGTAGGATCTAGAACTAGAATAAAAGTAGTTAAAAACAAAGTAGCTCCTCCATTCAAAACTGCAGAGTTTGATATAATGTATGGTGAAGGCATATCCAAGGAAGGATGTATTCTAGACCTAGCTGTAGAAAGTGATATCGTAAGAAAATCCGGAACATGGTTTTCATACGGTGAAGACAGGATAGGACAAGGAAAAATGAACGCAGCCGAGTTTTTGAAAGAAAACCCGGATATGAGAGATGAGATAGAGCAAAAAATCCGCGAAATGGCTGTGAAAAAACCAGACCTTCAGCCAGATGATGATGAAAGCGAAATAAGCGATTTACTAGAATAGACAATATTTAAGGATTTATTATGAAGCTTTTTATTACTTATTCAAATTCATACGACCCATATGTAAATTTAGCATTTGAAGAGGCTCTTTTAAATGCTGCAAAAAAAGATGAAGTGTGGCTTTACCTTTGGCAGAATGAAAGAACAGTAGTAATAGGAAGACATCAAAACCCATGGAATGAGTGCAAAGTAGATATGCTGCATGAAGAAAAAGGACGCATTGCCCGAAGGACATCAGGAGGCGGTGCGGTTTTTCATGACTTGGGTAATTTAAATTTTTCTTTTATTGTGGGAAAGCCATTATATGATTTGCACAAGCAACTCAGTGTTATTATTGATGCAGTAAATACATTTGGCATATCTGCTGAATTTACAGGAAGAAATGATATTACAGTAGACGGTCATAAATTTTCAGGCAATGCATTTGCACATGCAAAAAATGCATCTTTGCATCATGGCACGTTGCTTATTGATGTAAATAAAGAAAATTTGGGAAAATATCTGAATCCCAGCCAAGATAAATTAAAATCAAAAGGCGTACAGTCTGTAAAGTCTAGAATATGCAATTTAAATGAGTATGGAGACATAAGCATAGAATCTGCAAAAGAAGCCTTGGCAGAGAGCTTTGAGAAAACATATGAAAACAAACCAATAGCAGTAGACTTTGAAAATGCAGTAGACCAAGAAAAATATTTGGAAGCATATGCAAGGCAAAAATCAAAGGAATGGATATTTGGCAAAACACCAAAATTCGATACAGAAATATACAATAGATTTCCGTGGGGCAGCATAAAGCTTTTAATATCCCTTGAAAAAGGAAAAATAGCTGAAGCATCATGCTACAGCGACGCAATGGAAGTGGAATTTATTGATGAAATCGAAAATGCTCTTCTTGGCGTGGAATATGGCAGCGAAGCTATATACGGGGCAATCGCAAAAATAAAAAATGAAAAATCGATAGAGCTGGCAGAATATCTTAAAAACCATCTATAGAATATGAATCGAACCAAAAACTGAATAAACAATCGTTGTTAAAAAAACTTCTTAATGATATACTATTATACTGTTAAGAGGTTTTATAATGAAAGGAAGCAAACCCAGCCTATAGGAAGGGATGCATATTGATAGAATGACTTCAACAAAAAAAAGCTTTGTCAAAGGAGCTGCAATTTTAGGCATTACTAGTTTTTTGGTAAAGCTTATCGGAGTGCTTTATAGAATACCACTAAACAATATATTGGGTGCAGAGGGTGCAGGGCTTTATATGAAGGCCTATCCCATCTACACATTTTTGCTCACCTTGTCCACAGCAGGGCTACCGCCAACAATTGCTAAATTGGTAGCAGAGAAGGTATCTGCAAATGATTATAGCGGTGCAAAAAAAGTATTTAAAGTTTCACTTGTATTGATGACCACTCTTGGATTAGTACTTTCTATTTCCTTATTATTACTAAGTAAAAAGCTTGCATATGATGTATATAAAAATCCATTGACTTGGTATCCGGTTGCAACAATTGCACCTGCCATAGCTTTGGTTTCTATTATGGCTGCAATCAGAGGATATTTTCAAGGTTTGCAAAACATGATTCCTACGGCAGTTTCCCAGCTGGCAGAGCAGGTAGGCAAAATAATCTTTGGGATTACTCTTGCAATGCTGCTGATACCAAAAGGAATAGAGTACGGAGCAGCAGGTGCTGTGGGCGGCGTGCTGATATCTGAAATAATAGGATTGCTGGTAGTTATTGCGTTCTACATAAAAAAAGCACCAAAGATAAAAGAGAAAACAAAAACAGATGTTTCTTCAAAAGAAGTACTGAAGCAAATTTTATCTATTGCGTTTCCAATACTTCTGGGTGCGTCTATAATGCCACTTATTCAATTTATCGATTCATTAATCATAACAGCTAGACTGGAATTTTTAAGCTATACTCAATCGGCATCTACAGAATTATTCGGGCTGTTTTCCAGCTATGTAAACACCTTGGTAAATGTGCCCGGGTCAATATCTCTGGCATTTTGTGTATCGATGGTGCCTGCAGCTGCAGCTGCAGTGGCAACAAAAGACAACAATCTATTAAAGAGGAATATAAAACTCGGATACAAGCTGTCCCTAATGGTAGCTATACCATCCGCAGTAGGACTATATATATTGGCGCATCCTATAATGAACCTGCTATATGGCAGCAAGCTGTCGGCAGAATATTTGAATATTTCAGCTAATCTTCTGCAGATAATATCCGGCGGTATAATATTTTTGTCTATATTGCAGACTTTCAATGGACTGTTGCAGGGCATGGGAAAAGTATATATTCCGGTTATCGCTCTGTCTGCAGGAGCAATTACGAAAATAATATTGTGCTACATATTGGTTGGTACGCCGTATTTCAATATATACGGAGCACCAATATCCACATTTGCATGCTATGCGGTAGCGGCAACTATAGATATTGTGGTTATAAAAAAACTTACCAAAGCAAAATTCAGTGATAATGGATTTAATATTAAAATTGTTCTTGCATCTGCATTGATGGGTGCAGTAGTATGGGGCAGCTATGAGATAATAAAAAATATAATGGGTGCAAAGTATGCTACACTAATATCTGTGTTTATCGGGGTGATAGTTTTTATTCTTGGACTGGTAATATTTAAAATACTTTCAAAAGAAGAGATAAGAACAATTCCCGGCGGCAGCAAGCTAGCAAAAATATATAGTGCAATATGGGAGAGAAATAATGAGCAATAAAATAACTGTACTAGGATTAGGCCCGGATAGTATAGATTTATTAACAGTAAAAGCCAATGATATATTGCAAAACAATGAGAATATAGTTTTTCGCACCAGCGTGTGCGCAGCGGCAGAATATCTAGACAACAAGAATATAAAATATGAAAGCTGCGATTTTATATATGAAACAGCTGAAAATTTTAATGAATTGGAAAAAAATATCGCGGAGCATATAATATCACTTGCAAAACAGAAAGATATTGTATATGCAGTGCCGGGAAGCGGCGTGTATGATGATGGCAGCGTAGATATGCTGTGCAGCATGTATGAGAATGTAGAGATAGTAGCAGGTGTATCAAACGATGCATATATGCTGGCTAAAAAGTTGCCGCAAAATATTAGCAGCGGTGCCTGCATTATGCCGGCTGCTATGCTAACAGAAGAGGCTATAAACACAAGGCTACCTTTGTGTATCACATCTCTTGACGATCAATATACATTATCGGAAGTAAAAATATTATTAAGCAACAAATATATAGATGAACAGCCTGTAGTGCTGATTACACAAGAAAAAACAGAAAAGCTGATGCTTTATGAAATAGACAGAGGATATGAAGTAAATCATAATTCGATATTATATGTTGAGCCAAAAAATGATGATGAAAAATATGATTTGAGTGATTTGCTTAAAATATTCAAAAAACTTCGCTCACCAAATGGATGCCCATGGGACAGGGAGCAGACGCACCAGACATTAAAAAGATATCTGATAGAGGAATGTGCAGAGGTGCTGGACGCCGTGGACAAAAACGACATGGATGAGCTGATGGATGAGCTGGGAGATGTTTTCCTGCAGGTGATGTTTCATGCGACAATCGCAGAGGAGAGGGGAGACTTTGATATCTACGATGTAATATCAAACCTCTCAAAGAAGTTAATCTTCAGGCATCCTCATGTGTTCTCTGATGTGGATGTGAAAGATTCGAAGGAAGTATTGGAAAACTGGGATGAAATAAAGAAAAAACAGCGAAACAATAAATCAGAAGCTGAGATAATGAAAAAATACCCGAACAATCTGAATGCACTTATAAGAGCACAGAAAGTGCAGGAGAGAGCAGCAAAAGTAGGCTTCGACTGGGACAGCGTAGAAGGAGCACTTGATAAAGTGCGGGAAGAGCTGGAAGAAGTGACAATTGAACATAAAGAAAACAACACAGACAGGATTAAGGAAGAGCTAGGGGATTTGCTCTTTGCTGTAGTAAATGTATGCAGGCTATATGATATATTATCTGAATTTTCGCTGAATGAGGCTACAACAAAATTTATTACGCGATTTGAGATAATGGAAAGCGAAATAAAAAAGGAGAATTTGAGCTTTTCGGACATGACATTACAGGAAATGGATATTTTTTGGGAAAATGCAAAAAATAAGGCAAAAAAAATAAAATAAATGCTTGCAATCATACGTTAGTATGTGTAAAATAGGTAAGTCAACAAAAGCAGGATATTAATATCTTGTAATAAAAGGAGGACACTAATGAACAAAACAGAATTAGCAGCAGCAATAGCTGAAAAAGCAGAGTTAACAAAAAAGGACGCAGAAAAATTTCTTGCAGCATTCAATGATGTAGTAATCGATGCGTTAAAGAAAGATGAAAAAGTTCAACTAATTGGATTTGGTACATTTGAGAAAAAGCATTCACCAGCTCGTGAAGGCTTCAACCCTGCTACTAAAGAGAAAATAAAAATCGCTGCATCAAACAAACCAGCATTCAAAGCTGGCAAAGCATTTAAAGATGCACTAAACTAATCATTAGTGAAAAAAGGGATATCGTATGATATCCCTTTAAAATTAATTTATTTCTTTTTTATCATTTTAATTTCATACAGATCGGATCTTCTGTGTTCAAGCAGGGGAAATTCTTTTCTTATTTTGTCTACATAGTCTAAATTTATTTCTGCAATTGCAACACCTGGCTTTTCATCAAGCTGTGTAATTATCTCTCCCCATGGAGACACTACCATAGAATGACCATATGCCACATAGTTTGCGCTGGTATCTCTGGCTGTAGATACACCAACCAAATACACTTGGTTTTCAAACGCTCTGCACCTTAGGTTGATATCCCAGTGAGCAGGGCCGGATGTCATGTTGAATGCAGCAGGCAGAAATATCACCTTCGCTCCTGATAAAGACAATATTCTGGAGTATTCGGGAAAACGAATATCGTAGCAGATGCCTATGCCAAAAGTGCCTAGATTTGTTTCAAAGATAGTTTCGTTATCTCCTGCTGACAGTGATGCAGACTCCATAAAGCAAATGCCGCCTTCCACATTTACATCATACAAATGCATCTTTCTGTGTTTTCCTATCAATTCTCCTTTTTCATTGAAAATGTACGAGGTATTATAAACCTTGCCTTCATATAGCTCTGGAACAGAGCCGCCTACTAAAATAATATTGTTGTCAATTGCACACCGCTGAAGTGCTGTATAGGTGCGACCGCCTTGCTCTTCGCCGTATATAGGGAATTTGGTGGACTTGTATGGGCAGCTGAACATCTCCGGTAGGCATACAATATCTGCGCCATGCTCTTTTGCATCCCTTACCATAGATAATGCTGTCTGTATATTTTCTTCCACATTGTCTGCTACGTGCATCTGCACAATTCCAACTTTAAAACTACTCATATATGCCTCCCCACAAATTATAACTCGGATAATTTAGTGAATAAAAAGAGTGGATTTTTTCTATCCACTCAAAGTGTACTACTATTGAATTATCTTTTCAAGATAAGAAATTAATATCCTAGTGAATATGCATATTCCAAAATATCATGTGCTATTTGGGTGGCCGGATTGCTATCAATATAGGACTGCTCGAGTATCATGCATATAACTAACGGATGCTCGGAATTATTAATATAGCCTAGAAACCATGAGTTATTATATAGGCTTCCGTCTTTTGAAGATACCGAAACACCATCCGTGCAGCAAACTTCAAAGCCATCCATATCACTTTGGGAGGGTATATTGTTCTGCATAAAGCTTTGCAGTATCATGTTTGTATCCTCTGAAATGATCCTCGTGCCATGTCCGCCCTTTGAAATAAGCTGACCATCGACGCTTTTAAGAAGACTAGGCATCATCATTATTCCGTCATTTGCAATAGCACCAGCAATCATTGACATATGTAGCGGTGTCACTATGTTTTCGTGCTGACCTATTGCGGCGTATGCAAAGGCTGCATCCTCTTCATTTTTGGAAACTGTTATGCTAGAAGGATATAGACCAATATCAGCATAGCTGAAATCATGATTGAACTGTAGCTGCTCGGCAAAACTTTTGATATTCTTTGCTCCCAGCTCCACGCCTAGCTGCGCAAAGACGACATCACAGGACTGCGCAAAGGCTTCCTTAATAGTTATATAGCCATGTGCATCATCACACAGGATTTTTTCATTGTCTATTTTTACAAAACTTTCACAGGAATATTTTCTGCTTAAAATATCATCAATGTTTTCAATTGCAGCACCTGCTGTTATTATGTGGAAAATTGAGCCGGGAGCATACTGTCCCTGTATTGCTCTGTTCACAAATGCTTCTTTTTCCGTGTTTATCTCCAGATCTTTGATTATAGTTTCCGGGTCGAAAGAAGGAGCTGAAACCATACATAGTATTTCGCCTGTAGTGTAGTCCTGCACTACAACAGCACCTTTATAGTCTTTTGTTTTGTCATATGCAAATATATTGAGCCTGCAGTCCACGCTCAGCTGTATATCGCTGCCGGAATGAGGCACATCTTGTATCTGTCTTTTTATTTTTGAAAATAAAGATTCATTATAGTTCAGCAAAATTGAGCCAAACTGAATGTCTGCTCCTGTAGGGCAGTACCCATAGGTATCTCCTATTAGATGTGAAACAGCATTTCGCAGAATTTCATTTTCGCTGTATTGTCTTTTGCCTTCATCGGAAGAGCCAGCCAAAAGCACATTATTTGTGTCGTATATGCTTCCGATTATTGTAGCTTCCCGAAGCTCTTTAAGCCTTTTATTATACGGAGAATTAATTAGTTTGCCGGAAAGACTGAAAAGATTTATAAGGAATGCTGCAACGAGTACTAAAAACAAAAGCATTACAAAAATAGAAGCTTTGATTATATTTTTATTCACCTTGCTCATCTGCTTCCTCCTTCTGTAAATCTGCTTCTTTTCTTTGTGCCACGCCTAGAATTATTCCCAGCAAAATAAATGATACTATTATGGACGAACCTCCATAGGACACAAAAGGCAATGTTATGCCGGTAAGGGGCATTACCCGAAGTATGCCGCCTAATATTATGAATGTCTGAAATGAAATGAGGCTAGCAGCTCCAAATGATATTAGCGCATAAAAATCATCCTTTTGTTTTAGTGCTATTTTTATGCTCTCATATGCCATAATAGCATAAAGACCTATAATCAAAAGCCCCATTATTGTTCCCATTTCTTCGTTTATTGCCGTGAATATATAGTCTGTTTCATATGCCGGCACATATCTAGGAGAGCCTATTCCCAGCCCTGTACCGAATGCACCACCCGAAACCAGCGAAGTGAGCCCTTGTATTATCTGATATCCTCTGTTGTTAGGGTCGCTCCATGGGTTTAGCCATGCGTCCACCCTCACCTGAACATGGGAGAAGAGCAGATAGCCTGCGTATGCTGCCAGCAGGAACGAACCAAAGGCAGACAGCGTGAGCCATGCAGAGCTTTTACCTGCGTAAAAGATTATCAGAAAAACAAAAAAGTACAGCAGTGCGGCACCTAAATCATTGGTTAATACTAATAGCAGAATGCTAACCATAGTGAAGACAACGCCAATGACATAGATATAAAATTTACGTTTTTTGCAGAATATGCTGGCAATAGCTGCCACGAGAAATATTTTTGCAAATTCAGAAGGCTGAAATGTAATCCCGAGAGAGGGGATTTTTATCCAATTCTGTGCACCGCCTATAGTAGAGCCGAACACTGCAGATAGAACCAGCAGAAATAGAGCAGAGACTATATACAGCCAATATTTATCATCAATATCTTTTTTGCTAGATATGAATTTGATAACAAAAAACATTGTGGTGATGCCTAAATATATCCACACAAGCTGCTTGATGCCGTAGTCTATTTCCAGCCTATAAAGCATGATTAATGAAATAGCACAAAGCATATTAACCACAATTAACAAAGGTTTATTTATATCTGGGAAAAAAGCACGAACTGTGATATGCTGTGAAACCAAAAGCAGCAGTGCTCCCAAGCACATGAAAATAGCCCTTGTATCAAATTCCGGATTTCTTAATGCCAGCAATACGTATCCTATTATATAGAAAACTGCAATTTTGCCAAAGTGCAGCCTCTTTTTATCTATTTTAAACATCTTCGTCCTCTTCGCTTTCCGGGGAAATAGTGAAAATAAAATTTTCTCGGCCGGCGGAAATTTTGTCTCCGTCTGCCACTTGTGCTTTTTCTTCAATCAAAAATTTATTGATGTAGACGGCAGATTTGTTTATAGGCAGTACAATCCATTCATCACAGTCCAGATATATTCTGAAGTGACGACTTTTTAAGGTTACTGCTTTCACAACAATATCACAATTATTTGATTTGCCTACCGTATTTTCGTGTTGCAAAGGGAATATTGTTCGTTTTCTCAGCCATTTAAGTAAAGCTGAGGTTTCAGGATTTTTATGCAGTGCTGCTTTTCTCATCTCTAATATAGCCTGCAAAAAAACTAAGAAACAAAAAATGATTAATACATATCTGCCAATCATGGCGACTATGCTGTAAACTTCTGTATTCATACTGTATATAATAATATAAATACTTTGTTTTGGCTATATTAAAATATTTATTTGACTTTTACTGTACAGTTACTTAATATTATTTATATATTTTTGAAAAGAGGAAGAAGAATGAACAACAAACATATAATACTAATTATTATATTAGCAGCTCTGCTGACTATTTCCGGATGCGGAATGCAAGATAATCTTATTGGTATGATGGAAGAGGACAGTGTCAGAGCAGATGCAGAGGATATAATAAGTGCAATAGAAGAACAAGACAGTGAATATCTGTATAATACATATTTTAGCTTTTTTGAAAAAGAAGAAATATATAATGGACTGGATGAAATATACGAAATTTACGAAGGTAAAACCCAAAATTTGCAGTTTAGAAATATAAATATGAAAACAATTAAAGGTATTGATAATGATACAAGCAGAAGCACAAAAGTCGTAGTATATTTGGTGGGTACAACAGAATCCACATATAACCTGACTTTAACCTACATAAAAGGAGAAAGCGGAGCATATGAAATAATAGGTATAAACATATCAGAAAACTTAGAATATGTTGTAAATGCAGATATGAGAAATTATACTGCTGCAAACTGGATATTATTTTTATTAAATATTGCTTCATACGGTGTTATGATTGTGGCACTGATATTATGCATAAAAACAAAAATCAGGAAAAAAGCATTATGGATAATACTAATTTTGCTGCAGGTAGGAATGACTATCATTATATTCCCAAATAGTTTTAAATATAACGTGCATATTTTATATTTTTTAGGATTCAATAAATATCTGCTGTATGGAAATGGCGGAACCATAACTAGCGTGTTTATCCATATGTTCGCTATAATATTCCTTTTTGTAAGAAAGTCACTTAATAAAAGATATATATATTATTATGGGCAGCAAACAGAAAAGCTAGAAGAGAAGCCTATAAACGCAAGTGAAGAAACAGATAAATTAATAAACGAGCAAATTGATAAGCAGCGAGAGGATGATAAACAATAGTTATATCATACTTGCTACATTTAGCATGATATTGTATAATAGGTGAGCGACAAAAGCGCTGATATTTTACGCAGGTAATTAAGCGAGTGTGTTGATTATTGGAACTTGTGCAACTGTGTCTTGTGAACCATGTCAGGTCCGGAAGGAAGCAGCATTAAGCAAAGTGCATGGTGTGCCGCAAGCTACTCTGATAGGAGCATTCGTGGACATTATCTGCACAAAGTATCAGCGTTTATTTTTATGGATTTGTGATAGATGTGTTTTGCTCCGGAGACTCCGGCTCATCTAGTGGTGTAATCAGCCTTGCCTGAATAACGAGTCTTCCGTCATCCACTTTGTTGGTGCATGTAGATAGTGTGAGAACTCTGTCATCAGGTGATATAACGGTTTTGTTGTCGTTATAGTAGCTTTTGTATATGCATTGTGTCATCAGGTTTACAAACTCTTCATCGGATTGAAAATATGTTTGAATATAGTAGAAATCGGTATTTGTAATAAACACATTAAAAACTTCCCACTCAAGTTCTTGATAAAGGGTATCATATCTTATAATTAAATGGTCTAGATAGAAAGAGCGATCCAGATATTTATTCAGCTGCCCAAACATCGTGCCGTCTTTCATGTTGTGGCCATAAATTATGCTGTGCTTATCGGAGGCATCTATGCTGTTTCTGATATCCAAAAATATTGCGCCATGCTGGCTGGGCTTTTGGTCAGGACCTAAATCAATATATTTATGCATCACACTAGGGTCAGAATTTTGAACAACAGGATTATCTACCTTTATATTATCAATGCTTATCCAGCCAACTAAATCAGGATATTTATCTATGTATTCATCATACTTGCTTAGTACTTGTCTGGGCTCAGGTGTGGCGAGAATATCAAAGCGGTCTGCATGCCCAATATCCACAGTAGATTCAGGAGTGGCGGTAGGCGATGCTGCTATATTTATTGTATTATCAGTATCGTTTTTATAAAAATAAAGCACATAAAGCACAACCGAAACAGAAAACAAAATGAAGCACATGAAAAGGACAGAAACAGTACGTTTTTGTCGAATTTCTTTCTCAGGTAAAGATTCATCTTCTTTTAAATAATTGTTTTCTATATATTGC
This sequence comes from Eubacteriales bacterium, assembly GCA_040883315.1. Taxonomy (GTDB): domain Bacteria; phylum Bacillota; class Clostridia; order Christensenellales; family UMGS416; genus JAFGUF01. The sequence goes on along the minus strand of JBFLKU010000011.1, from coordinate 225,291 downwards.
TTTTTGTTTAGCGAAGCAATATCAAAATCTTCTTTCTTTTTCTTTGCCATACTTTTTCCTTTGCTTTTATATTATAATGGATTTTTATAAAAGCTACAAGAAACAAATAAAAATCCCCATATAGGGGATATAAAAATTAAAAATATTTATTTATATAATAAGCTTATAAAAATTCACCATTGTGATATACGTTCTGAACGTCATCATCGTCTTCCATCATATCCAGCAGCTTGTTTATACTCTCTGCTAGTTCTTCATCCACATCTGTGGTGTTTTGTGGGATACGCTGGATTTCAGCACCTATGAATTCTATGCCCAGCTTTTCCAGATTGTCACGCACGGTTGAAAAATCACCGGGGTCTGTTATTATTTCATATATATCCTCATGAATTAAAAAGTCCTCTGCACCAGCTTCTAGTGCCTGCATCATCAGCTCGTCTTCGTTTATTCCATCGGATTTTTCTATTGCAATAGTTCCTTTTTTATCAAACATCCAGTTTACGCATCCAGTTGCACCTAGTGAGCCGCCGTTTTTATCAAAATAATATCTCACATTGGAAGCTGTTCTATTTTTATTGTCTGTCATTGCTTCCACTATCACGGCTACTCCGCCTGGACCGTAGCCTTCATATACTATTTCTTCATAGTTTACGTCGTCACTTTCACCGGACGCTTTTTTTATCACTCTGCTTACATTATCATTTGGCATATTGTTGGTTTTGGCTTTTGCTATAGCATCTCTAAGCCTTGAATTCATATCCGGGTCAGTTCCGCCCATCTTTACGGCAACAGAAATTTCTCTGCCGATTTTAGTAAATATTTTTCCTTTAGCAGCGTCTGCTTTGCCCTTTTTATGCTTTATCGTTGACCACTTGGAATGTCCTGACATTTTTATACCATAAAGTTTTTATTATAAACTTTCCCTTTCTTATGTGACTTAATTTATTACACACAAGATTTTATCATATTATTATTTATATAACAAGGTATCTGTACAATAATGCAGAGGTAAAGAGGATAATATACAGAGCATATAAAATTTATGAGAATATAAACAGCAGATTTTTATTAATGGTTTTTTATAATTGATTTTAACAAAGAGACAGCTCTGTTTTCAGTATCGATTTCGCTATTTTCTGATAAAAAATAGTTTGCTGCTCTTGATAAATGTTCTTCTATTTTTGCAGGCTTGTATTTGCATCTATGCTTATTAGAGAGATTTATATAGAATTCATAATAATCCAATATACATGAAAATAATTCTTTATGTTCAGAAATCTCAAAATTATTATTTGCACTTTTCCACCAGTAAAAATCATTTGGATTATTTTCCGAAAAAAGCGTTTGTTCAAAATAATTCTTTGCTTTATCATCAATAAAGATGCCGAATGGAGACGAGTGCTTTTCGTTTTCATAGGCATTTATTACAGGCTCTCCAATCATAAGACGATTGATATAGCTATTATCCTGATGCTCTGCAAAATATGGCAGTGCAGTAGAAGGAATATGTCTGCCTTCGTTTAGCTTTCCGTATGAAATGGGGGACTTTACTTGATAATTATATTTTTCTTCACGCAATTATATTATAGTATTCTATAATTTACATTAAATAACATTAAAGTTTTTAAATTTGAATAACAAGTTAATGCATTGCTTATAAAAGAGTAAGTAAGAAGAGAATATAGAAATAATATAGCGAAATCAAACTACAATTTATTAAAACCATCCCGTATATGTGAGCCAGTAGAATTTCTCATTTCAAACAAACAATAAATAAGGCTTTTATAATACGGAATAAATTCTTCTTTGTCTATCATATTCAGAATTGTTTCTTTATCAGCCCATTTTACATTTTGTACTTCCTCTTTTTGTAATTTTAGCGAATTGATGTCCACATCTTTTTCTATGCAGTAATAGTCGGTAAATCCTCTTGAAAAGTTTACAGTTAGAATAGGTCGAAGCGAAGAAAAAACAATATCAATGCCTAGCTCTTCTTTCAGCTCTCTTTGAATAGCGCTGCGGCTGTCTTCGCCATGCACAACGCTGCCGGCGGCTGATAAGTCCCATCTATTTGGCCAGCCTATTTTGTCCTTTTGCCTTTGCTGTATCAGCATTTCTCCATCTTTATTAAATATACACACACAAACAACCAAATGATATTCATTTTCTTTCAGGCGTTCCCCTCGCTTTGTGGTTTTGCCTGTTTTTTGCATGTTAATATCGTAGATATCCCAAATCTCCATACTATGTTTCCTTAATTATATATACTAAAAAATTCCCAGATGATTTCCTGAGCGTTTATTTCCGAGGGTTTATCAACGGTGTAATCCTCGGATGGCCAAAAGTGACCCCATCCGGTGTATTCATAATACCATACTTGTGTATAATTTTGAGGATTAATATAGAATGTGGCATTCACATTCTCCGAGGTTTGAATTTCTTCAATATATGTGCATCCATTGATGCCTGCCCAAAAATATATTGTTTCCTTGGCAGAAAACCCGCTTTCAAAGCCTGTTAAATAGACTGTTCCGTTTATTGGTATGACTCCGTCATTTGTGCCGTGAATATGGCAAACAGGTATGGGAACTGTAGTAGACTTTTGAAGCCACTCCTCAGGAGATAGGCTATATGGATTATAGCTATTCCACAGATACTCACTCATCAGCCCGGAGACAGATGCCACAGCACGAAATACATCCGGCCGTTCACATGCTAGTGCGTATGCCATGTATCCGCCATTTGAAAAACCCATTGCAAAAATTTTGTTTTTATCCAGATTATATTCATCAGCCAGATACAAAGCTAAATCCGAAAGAAAACCGACATCATCTACTGTGCTTAGCTTTAGCCTTGCATTCCAGTGGGCATAGCCGCTGTATGTTTCGATAGTTCCCTGGGGATAGCACATGATAAATTTATTTTGGTCAGCCACTTCATCCCATCCGAAGCAGTCTTTAAATGTCCAAGGAGAGCTACTATATCCATGCAAGCCGATAACCAAAGGAGAATCGGGCGGCAAATTTTCGGGTATATATAAAATGTATTCTCTTGTAATACCATTGTGTTCAAAAGTTTTTTCTATTGTCCCGGTAGGGGGTAAAGAGGTGCTCGGGCTAGCTTCTGGAGTGATATTTATGGGGCTGACTGTAGTTGCCCCTGCAGAGCCTTCGGATTTTGATGAAAAACAAGCTGATAATAAAAAGCATATGAGTATCAGCATAATTGAATATAATATAAGTTTTTTCATATATGATTATTCCTAAATGACCTTTTTTACAAGTAGTATTATAGGTAGTTTACATCTTTATGAATATATTTTCAACAAAATGGAAATAATAGATCATATAAATAAGAACAAAGTTTTAAAGTGTAATCTTTCTATTTGACACTTTATTAGGCATGTTATATATTATAGATAGCCAATTGAAAAGGGAGAAACGCATGAGAGAACGAGTATTAATGGATATATTAAAAGCACCTGTAAAGGTATGGATGAGAACTGTTTTTCATCCGGAAATAATTAAAAATGAGCTGGGCAAGGATGAAGGACCAGTAATTTTTATCGGTAATCATGTAACCTTTGAAGATCCTATTTTAGCAATGCTTTATTCTGACAGACCTATCAGCTATTTAGGCGCTAGAATAAACTACGACAATAAATTTAAAAAAGTAATTTTTGACCTATTTAAGATAATCCCATTTACAAAAGGCAAGAATGATATTAAAGCATTGAAAGAAATGAAAAAATGCATAGACAGCGGAAAATCTGTCGGGCTATATCCTGAAGGCGGAAGAACATGGGATGGGAGCAATATATATATAATTGAGTCCATTGCCAATTTAGTGAAGCTGCTAAAAGTGCCCGTATATCATGTTAATTTAATAGGGGCATATTTTATTAAGCCAAGATGGGGCAAAAAATATCGTAAAGGCAAAACTATGATAAGCATCACAAAGGTGCTGGATGGCGACCAAGTGAAAAAGCTTAGCAGCGAAGAAGTGCTGAATGCTGTTAAAGAATCATTAAAATATGATGAATATGAAAGACAAAGGAAAGAGAGAATACCGTATAAGGGCAAAGACCTGGCAGAAAGCATGGAAAAGGTAATCTACAAATGCCCTGAGTGCATGGCGGTAGATAGCCATACATCTAAAGGAGATGAATTTTGGTGCACGGAATGCGGCAAAAGATATTCTGTAGATATATATGGTTTTATACATGGAAGCGATAAATTTGACAATCCCCATGATTGGAATGTTTGGCAGCAAAAATATATTGACGAAATATATGAAAAAAGCACGCCCTTTATCAGCAAAGATGTTAAGCTAAATATTGTGAATGATGATGGCACCAAAAGAACAAGATGCGATTTTACAATAGATAAGGACAGGGTGACGTTGGGAGAGGTGGAAATAGACAAAAGCGAAATATCAAGCCCAAATATAGTCTTTACAAATGTTGTTGAATTCTTTACTGATAAAAACAAATACAGAATAAAGGCAGACCCCAAAAAGCATACATCAATAACATTGATGGAGCAAATGCTAAAAAAAATGGTTTATGAAGCAAAAAATAATATAGAAGAATAAGAAAGGCAATAGACATGGTAAAAATTGAAGAAGTAAAATATAAAGAGTTTGGCAACTGTGCGAGAATATACAACGAAGTTGCAGAAGTTTTTGTAACACTGGATTTTGGACCTAGAGTAATAAAATACTCATTAATCGACGGACCAAACGTATTTTGCGAGCACATGACAGAAGAATCACAGCTGGAAGAGACCGGCTGGAGAATGTATGGAGGGCACAGGCTGTGGCATTCACCTGAAAGCACCGCCAGAACATACGAGGCGGACAACGACAAAGTAGAATATATACCTATTGAAAATGGTATACAAATAACAAGTAAAATAGAAAAATCATCAGGTCTAAGAAAAAACCTGATAATCATTCTTTCGCAGGAAACAGCTGAAACAGCAGTAATACACTCAGTAGCCAATAAAGGCGTCTGGCCTGTGGAATATGCTGTGTGGGCAATATCTGTGATGGCTCCCGGCGGCAAGGAAGTGATACCAAACAATACAGAAGACACTGGTCTTTTGCACAATAGAAGCGTCAGCCTATGGCCATATGCCAAAATGAATGACAAAAGAGTATATTGGGGAGACAAATATATTGCCTTGAGCCAAGATCCAAATGCAAAAACTGCATTCAAGCTAGGCACAGACAATCATCAGGGCTGGGCAGCATACTTTAACAATGGACAGGCTTTTGTGAAAAGATATGCTCACTTTGAGGGAGAAAAATATCCTGATAATAATGTTAGCTTTGAAACATATACAAATGACTTCATGCTGGAAGTAGAGACACTAAGCCCAATGATTACAGTGAACCCTGATGAAATGCTAGAGCACATAGAGGTGTGGAACATAACACCAGATGTAAAGATACCGGAAAACACAGAGGAATCAATACAGGCTGCAGTTGATAAGCTGGAGATTCCACAGTCATTAATCGATGATGGATGCGGCTGCGGAGATGACTGCGACTGTGATGGAGATCACCATCATCATGGCGATGGGTGCTGCTGCTAATTATTAAACAAAAAATATCGGGCTGCATATGCAGCCCTTATTTATGAAAGAAAGTAAGGATTTTGTGATTTAAAATGGTGGAAATTACAAATGCATTTGACAAAGCAAAAGAAATAGAATTTGATAGCTCATCTAAAATAGTGATGATGAGCGATGTGCACAGAGGAACGGGCGGCAAATCCGATGATTTTGTGAAGAATAAAGATATTTTTTATAATGCACTAAAAAAATATTATGATGAAGGCTACACATATATAGAGCTGGGCGACGGCGAAGAGCTATGGGAAAATGTGAAGATAAATAAAATAATCAATGCTAATCTAGATATTTATCGTTTGATGCAAAAATTCTATAATGAAAATAGACTGTATATGATATTCGGAAACCATGATATGGACAAGAAAAACAAAAAATATGTAGAAGAAAATTTTTATAGCTATTATGATTTTAAAGAAGGAAAACGAAAAACACTTTTCCCGGATATTGAGATACATGAAGCAATATTGCTGAAGAATGAAAATTATATAAAGAAGATACTGCTAATACATGGGCATCAGGCAGATTTTTTCAATTATAATTTGTGGTATTTTGCAAGATTTCTGCTACGATATTTTTGGAAGCCACTGGAGCTGATAGGCGTACAAGACCCTACAAGACCTGCAAAAAGCCAGCAGAAAAAACTACGGGTTGAAAAAAAGCTGACAGAATGGATAGCAGAGCATAATCAAATGGTGATAGCAGGCCATACCCATAAGGCAGTGTTTTCGGATATAGGAATACCTCCATATTTTAATGATGGAAGCTGTGTTAGAAAAAGCGGAATAACGGCGATTGAAATAGAAGACTGCAAAATCAGATTGGTGAAATGGAGCAGCAAGGGAAATGGCGAAGAGCGAGAAACCATAGCAGGGCCTGAAAAGCTGAAGAAATATCTAAAATATTAAAAAGAGACCATAGAATGGTCTCTTTTGATATAGGTAATAATTAAATTAAAGGTTCAAGTTTATTCCGCCGGAATTTCCTGTGGGAATATGTCTAGCTATGGCTTTTGCAACATTCGGAATAGTTATGGTTTGCAGCCAAACATCACCGGGGCCTGTTAAAGTGGCAAGAAGCAGTCCTTCGCCGCCAAGAGCTATGTTTTTCAATCCTTTTACCATAGTAATCTCTGTATTAATAGTAGGGCTTTGTATTGCCAGATGACCAGGGTCTACCACCAGCTGCTGGCCGGGATCAAGAGTATATTTGATGGGAGCACCATCAATCTCCAAGAACACCCAGCCGGGGCCAGTAAATTTCTGCATAATGAAGCCTTCCCCGCCAAAGAAGCCTACACCAAGTTTTTTTCTGAAATGTATAGATACTTCAACGCTGGATTCTGCACACATAAAAGAGCCTTTTTGTGCGATAAGAGATTCGCCGGCAGCTAGTTGCTTTGCAAATATCTCGCCAGGGAAAGATGAAGCACATGCCATTAGTCCAGGATTCCCCGAATCATTGGTGTATGTATTTAAAAACATGGATTCTCCAGATGCAGCACGTCCGATGCCTTTTAATAATCCGCCCTTCATATTGGTATCCATTTTTAGGTTTGGAGTCATCCATGCCATGCCGCCACGTTCCATAATTAACGACTCACCGGGGTCTACAGTTATTAGTGCAACAGGAAGGTTGCCGCCCTGAATATCATATTTCATATTTTACCTCTTTCAAAATTTTTTTATTCTATAATTATATATTATATAGCAAAAAAAGCCAATGACCTAACGCCCAAATATACAATAGTATGCATATCAAATACAATAAATATAGATTTGTATTTTCAATTAGTCTGTTATATGATATATTATTATCACGTAAAAAATTAAGTTGTTGAATGGTTTATATAATAAACTAAATATATTTATACGGGTGGCAAAATGTTAGATATCAAAAAAATCAGAGAAAATCCAGAGGAAATAAAAAAGGCATTATTAAAGAGAAACTATGAAGTAGACTTTGATATACTTTTAGATCTGGATGCAGAAAGAAAAAAATTAATTGCAGAAGTCGAAGAGATGAAAGCCCAAAGAAACAAGGCAAGCAAAGAAGTAGGGCAGATGAAAAGAGAAGGCGGAGATGCATCTCATTTGTTTGAAGAAATGAAGAAAGCATCCGATGCCATAAAGGAGCTGGATGCAAAGGTAGCAGATGTAGACAGCAAAGTAAAAGAATTTGTAGAGGCACTGCCAAACCTGCCTGATGAAGATGTGGTAGCTGGCGGAAAAGAAAACAATCAAGTAGTGAAGACATATGGAGAAAAACCAAAGTTTGATTTCGAGGCAAAAAACCACGTAGATTTAGCAACAGAGCTAGGTCTTATAGACTACGAGCGCGGAGTGAAGCTGGGAGGCAATGGATTTTGGCTGTATTCCGGAATGGGTGCACAGATAGAGTGGGCACTTCTAAATTATTTTGTAGCAGAGCACACAAAGGACGGATATCAATTTATTCTTCCTCCTCATATGCTGAACTATGAATGCGGCTATGGTGCAGGTCAGTTTCCAAAATTCGAAGAGGATGTTTTCAGACTGCAGGGAGACAGATTTATGTTTATGCTGCCAACAGCCGAGACAGCACTTATAAATTTATATAGAGATGAAATACTAACGGATGAGGAGCTGCCTAAAAAGCTATTTGCATATACGCCATGCTACAGAAGAGAGGCAGGCAGCTATCGCGCAAATGAGCGAGGCATGATTAGAGGACATCAATTTAATAAAGTAGAGATGTTTGCATTCACAAAGCCAGAGGACAGCGACGCTATGCACAAGGAACTGATAGAAAAGGCATGCAGACTGGTTGAGGGACTGGGGCTTCACTATCAGCTTACAAAGCTGGCAGCTGGAGATGTATCGGCATCTATGGCAAGCACATATGATATTGAAATATGGATGCCTTCTATGAATGAATATAAAGAAGTAAGCTCTGTATCGAATGCAAGGGATTATCAGGCAAGACGCGCAGCTTTGAGATTTAAGCGCAAAGGCGAAAAGAAAACAGAACTGATGCATACTCTAAATGGATCGGGACTGGCAACCAGCAGACTGCTGCCGGCAATTTTGGAACAAAACCAGCAGGCAGACGGAAGCGTGAAGGTGCCGGAAGTGCTGCAGAAGTACATTGGAGCAGATGTTATTAAACCATAATTAATAAAACGATAAAGACAAAAAACAATGCGTAAATGATGACTGATTAGTTACATTTACGCATTTTGTGTATTACTCTGTTGAAAAGTTATCCACATCGATTGTGGATAATGTTAATAAGTTTTCCCTTATAAAGAACGCACTTTTATTATGCCGTCTATTTGTTCTAGTGAGGATACACACACGTCACTGGGGCTGTCATCCAGGTCTATCAAAGTATATGCCAAATCACCTCTAGATTTGTTTATCATATTTGAAATATTGTGGTTTTCATCGGCAATTTTTTGAGTTATTTGTCCCACCATATTTGTGATGTTCTTATGCATAATTCCTAGCCTGTATTGCCCGGAACGAGGCTGAGAACAGTCAGGATAATTTACTGAATTTGTGATATTGCCATTTTCAATATAGTCCTTTATTTGCTTTGCGGCCATTTCCGCACAGTTTTCTTCGGACTCTTTTGTGGATGCACCCAAGTGGGGGATAGAGATAACGTTTTTAACGCCTAATAATTTTTCATCTGGGAAGTCTGTAACGTATTTTGATACTTTTCCGCTTTCTAGTGCTTCCAGTATTGCGTCTGTATCCACCAGCTCGCCTCTTGCAAAGTTAAGTATCACAACTCCATCTTTACATTTTGCAAGAGATTTTTTATTTATTGTGTGCTTTGTTGCCTCCATTAATGGCAAATGCAGTGTGATGAAATCACTATTTGCAAAGATTACATCGGTGCTTGCTCCGCGGGATACCGAGCGAGAAAGACTTAGTGCAGATTCCACAGTCATGAAAGGGTCGTATCCTGTCACTTCCATGTCTAGTGCTACAGCAGCGTTGGCAACCAATGCACCTATTGCACCCATTCCGATTATTCCAAGGCTTTTGCAGGCTATTTCGCCGCCGGCAAAGTTCTTTTTGCCTTTTTCTACTGTTTTGTCTATTTCATTCTGACCTTTTAGCTGCTCTGCCCATGATATGCCGCCGTAGATGTCTCTAGAGGCCAATAGCATGCCGCAGATGACCAGCTCCTTAACTCCGTTTGCATTGGCACCGGGTGTATTGAAAACAACGATGCCTTTTTCTGCAAATTCACTGTATGGGATATTATTGTATCCTGCTCCTGCTCTGGCAACGCATAAAAGATTGTCATTTACATCATAGCCATGCATAGATGCAGAACGAACCAATATACCCTGCGGATTTTGGGCATCTTCGGATATTTCATAGCTGTCTTGTGTAAGATGAGTTTTTACTATATCGGATATTGCATTTAGTTTTTTTATTTTATACATTAATTGTTCCTTTCAAAATCAGCCATAAACTGTGCCAGCTTCTCTACGCCTTCTTTTGGCATTGCATTATATATGCTGGCTCTAATTCCCCCTACGGATCTATGTCCCTTAATATTTACCAATCCAATTTCAGCTGCTTCAGATACAAACTTCGAGGTTAATTCATCATCTGGCAGTGTAAATGTCACATTCATGATGGAGCGGAATTCCTTTTGTGCAACAGGATTGTAGAAGCTGGAACTATCCAGAACATCATAAAGCATATTTGCCTTTTCAATATTTCTTTTCTGAGCACCTGCGACTCCACCGTTCTCCAGCATATATTCAAAATTTAGCTTAGCAATGTAGATGGAATATGTGGCAGGAGTATTTACCATAGATTCTCCTTTTGCCAATACTGAATAGTTAAGCATGGTAGGAGTGATTCCCAGTGAACGACCTAGAAGTGATTTTTTTACAATAACTACAGTAAGACCGGATGGGCCAAGATTTTTTTGGGCACCTGCATATATCAGCCCGAATTTGCTTACGTCTCTTTTAACACCGCATATTTCAGACGACATGTCAGCAACCAGCTCTACATCGTCGGTTTCAGGTAGCTTTGGAAAGGATGTTCCGAAAATTGTGTTATTGGATGTGATGTGCAAATATGCAGCATCTTGATCTGTTTCATAATTCATAGGAATAGAAGCGTAGCCATTTTCTTTAGATGATGCTATTACTTTTACGTCTGCATATCTTTGAGCTTCCTTGATGGCTTTGGAGGCAAATGCTCCGCTATCTACATAAAGACATTGATTGCCATTTGATAGATTCATTGGAACAGCAGCGAACTGGGTGGATGCACCGCCCTGTAGAAATAAAACCTCATATTCATCTGAGATATTCATTAATTTTCTAAAAAGTGATTGAGCACTGTCAAAGATTTCTAGGTATATTTTGGATCTATGACTCATTTCCATTACATTCATACCGGAGCCATTATAGGACAAGAACTCTTTCTGTGCACGCTCTAGCACCTCTAAAGGCAGAATGGAAGGACCAGCCGAAAAATTAAACACTCTGTTCATACTATTTTCCTTTTTAATATTATTTAAAAATTAACAGCAATTTGCTGATTTTTACTATTGAGAAATTTTTAACAATGCTCTTTGATTATTATACATTATATAAAATAATATTCAGTTTTACAAGAAGATATAATATTTTGGCTAATATATTTACTTTTAAATTGCTTTGACCTGTGATATCATATGTTCCGTAGAAATACATTATAGATTTTATAAATATAGCTTGCAGCAGGGGAATTATATTATGAGAAAGCCAAGAATAAAATTTTATAGAGATAAGCTGGATTTGAATTTTGATATTACAGCCAGCGGAAAAACTATAAAGAGAAATACTACAATATTTCACAAGGAAATCACATCCATTACAATAGAATACTGCAACGAAAAATCAGGCTTTAATTATTATAAATCTGAAAGAATAGTGATACGCACAAAAAAGCTGATATCTCCTATAATATATTATGGCATAAAGGAATTCGATTGGTATGATAACTACAAAAACGGGCTTCGGAAATTCGCAGTAGACAATAAAGTTCAGCTAACTGACAAAGTTGCTATGTAATTTAATTTTTTTATTTTCCCTGTATTCCAAAAATGTATTTAATATTTGTGCCGATAAAATAAGCACCATTCCAACTACAGCATAATATGACGGCTTTTCACCAATCAAAATGAACACCCAAACAGGATTCAGAACAGGCTCTACCAAAGAGAGGATGCTGGCATCGATGGAAGATACTCTTTTCCTGCCGGCATAAAAGAACACATAGGAAATGCCTATTTGGACTAATCCTAAAATGGATAAACAGATTAAGCTTGTTAAATCAGTAGGATAGGGTGCGCTGCCCCAAGGAACTATTAGTGCAGCAAATGGCACAATAAGTATATTCAATAGTGCGGTCAGCCCTATGCCGCTTATTCCATAATCAAAACCGAAAAGATAGATAACGAATGCAAAAGCGATGCCGCTGACTACAGCAAGCAGATTTCCGGACATGCTGCTGCCGGATATAGGCTCCATCAGAAAGGCAGCTATTCCTAGCAAAATTAGAAACATTGGCACTATTTTTTGTTTATTTAGTTTTTTGGTGGTTATCCAAAGCCCCAAAAACAAAAATAAAGGTGCACAGTACTGAATAGCAATAGCATTTGCTGCAGCTGTCAATTTTGTTGAAATAACAAATGTGGTTAGGCAGATGCTGTAGCTTAGACTTAGAAGAGCCAGTTTTTTGATGTTTTTTAGTTTCTTAAACCTGATAAAAGGGAACAATACCACACCGGCAATGGCACTTCTGCCTAAGGCTATGAATGCAGGATTTGCATCAATGTTCTTTATCAAGAATCCACCCATGCTCCAAAGAAGAGCAGCGATTATAATATATAATCTTCCGATGTTTGTATCATTTGTTTTGCTATTCATAATGACACATTCTATCACATGGATATAGTTAATGCAATAAGTTGATAAGGGTATTTTGATTTGGTATACTTAATGTATAATTAGATGAAAAGAGATGAGATTTATGAATAAAAAAGTAACATTGATAGTGCTGGACGGCGTGGGCACAGGTTTAGCTCCGGATGTCAAACTATTCGGTGATGAGGGGGCAGATACACTAGGGTCTGTATTAAAAAAATATCCTGATGTTAATCTTCCTAATATGAAAAAACTAGGCTTGATGAACATGAGAAATGAATTCAACAATGAGAGCCACGATGTGCCGGAAAATCTTCTTGGCTCATACGGCAGATGCATTGAAAAATCTATGGGCAAAGACACCACAATAGGGCACTGGGAGATGGCAGGCATAATCACACCAAAAGCATTTCCTACATATCCAAATGGATTTCCGAAGGAGATAATAGATGAATTTACAAAACGCACGGGATATGGTGTGCTGGCAAATAAGCCTGCATCCGGTACAGTAATTATAAATGAGCTGGGGCAGGAGCATTTGGCTACAAAGAAGCTGATAGTATATACATCGGCAGACAGTGTTTTTCAGATAGCTGCCCACGACAGTATAGTGCCCATTGAAGAGCTATATGATATATGCCAAAAAGCAAGAGACATATTAAAAGGAGAGCATGCTGTTGCCAGAGTGATAGCACGCCCGTTTACAGGAGAATATCCTAATTTTACAAGAACAGCTGATAGAAAAGATTTTTCTCTTTCTCCGCCTGCAGACACGATGCTCGACATAATAGACAAAGCAGGAATGGAAACTGTAGGAGTTGGCAAGATAGAGGATATATTTAATAAAAAGGGAATAAACAAAGCTATACATTCACATGGCAATCCAGACTGTCTGGAAGCTACGCTAGAAGAAATAAAAAGAGACTTTGCAGGAATACTTTTTGTAAATCTAGTAGATACAGACATGGTATATGGACATAGAAATGATATTGAAGGCTTTGCAAAGTCTTTAGAAGCAACCGATGAATATATAGGAAAATATATGGAGATGCAAAACGAGAATGACCTGCTGATAATAACTGCGGATCATGGAGTGGATCCGGGATACCCAGGCAGTGACCATACCAGAGAGTGCGTACCATTGCTTGTTTATTCCAAATCTATAGAGGGCGGTAAATGTCTAGGAACAAGAGAATCATATACAGACATTGCAGTGTCTTGCCTTGAATATTTAGGGCTTGAAATGGGCGAAATAAAAGGAAAATCTTTTTTGTAATTAGAGAGGGCATATGCTAAAAAAATCAACGACCGCTTATAGGTCACTTAGACGCACTGTAAACTTTATGCTGTCAATATTGGTGAAGGTAAAAGTGACAGGATATGAGAACTTCGACAAAAACCAGCAGTATATAGTGGTATGCAATCATACCAGCTGGCTTGATACCCCAATTGTTATTTCGAAGCTGCCAAAGACGTTTCACATGGTTTTGCTGGCAGAGGCAGCAGGAACATTAGACGGCAAACTGGCTAAAAAGATAATAGAAAAAGGTCAGCTTAATATTGTGGAAGTAAATAGAGCCGACAAAAAATCTAGACTTAAAGGACTGAGAGTGACCTTGAAAAAGGCAAAGGAAGGCTACACTATTGTTATCTTTCCTGAGGGAAGAATTAACCCAGACAACAGCAAGCTATATCCTTTTTATACGGGAGTATTTTTCATAGCTGTCAAGTCGCAGATTCCTATTTTGCCGATGTATATTAGAGGAACAGAAAAGATATATTTTAGAAGAAGAATTAATGTGAATTTTGGCACACCCATTAGCGTGGAAAAGGGTGAAACCGAAAAAGATCTGGCAATAAAGACATATAAGCACCTTTTGGAGAATGTGCAGCCCAAAGCGCCAATAAACAAACGCAAAAAGGTGAAAAAGGATTTTACCACAGCTTTTGTTGGCAAGATATCTCCTCGATTTGAAGGTGCAGACGAGATGATAGCCGACACACTGGGCATGGACGATACTTTTGCAGCATTGAATAGTGAGTTTCCGGCATAGTATGGGGATAAGTTTTCAAATCAGCCTTGTATATAGAGATGTAATAATAAAAGCAATCCATATATTTGCTGGATTGCTTTTTCATCTCATAATGTTCTTTTCATCTATTATTAAGTTGTAAATTACATCTATCCTTTCTAAGTCCGAATAGAGTATACGTTTTTCTTACTAATAAAAAATAATTAGTTCACTATTAGTTGTCATATACGATGAAATGTATCAAAATAATCTGCTTCAGTTTAAACTTTTGCGGATGATCTTCATCATGTGCTTCTTTACTTTCTAATAACTGATTTTTGACTGCTTAATTTATATAAAACCTAAATGCTGTTTTCCTCTAAATTAGCTATTTCCTGCTTAATTAATATTAATTTGTATACATCCTCAGCATCAAAAATTCTATAAAAGCAATTATCAGGTGTAGTAGATGTATAATAATTTGGTGAGTTTACCAAAGTAACTCTAGCTGTATACCCAGAATTTGCAAAAGACGAACCGAATATAATAGTACCCGTATTATCCCTGTTTTTTGTTATTCGAACATCATTTAAATCCTTGATAAACAATGAATTAAAAGTAGGAGATTTAAGGGTATTTACATTAATAATTATCCTTTTGTCGGTAATATAATAAAAGGTCATTAGATTTTTCTTTCGTTGTTTTATAGGTGAAATAAAAACCATAAATATACCAATCGCAACAAATGGAAGACCGAATAATGGGAAAAAGTATTTAAGAATAGAACCAGTAGCACTAGATGCATTAATATTTCTAGTTGCTAAAAATGCGGTTAATGTCCAAAACAAACTAAACCCTAGCCAGAAAACACCAAAAATTGATTTAGTTATGTTACCTATATTAAGTCTATTGGCAACTTGCGGCTGTCCTTCCCATAATATTTCCTCTCCAGGAAGAAGATTATCCTGTATAGATGTATCCATAATTACCTCTCAATATTTTTATCTTCTGGACATTAACTTTAACTTAAAACTATATATCCATGTTAGAAGATAAGGAACGGAGCAAAAAGATTTGTATTTATTCCTATGATAGTTCCGTTTTAAACAGTCCCATTACCATATCCGGCTTTGCCTTGCCTTGGGTCTTTTTCATCACTTGTCCCATCAAGAATCCAATTACCTGCTCTTTGCCTTCCTTGTACTGCTGTACTGGTGCAGGGTTCTCTTCTATCACTTGTCTTACTATAGTCAAAAGCTCATCTTCATTTCCCATCTGTTTTAGGCCTTTGCTTTCTATTATGCCCTCAGGCGTGCCTTCCCCTGCAAACATAGCCTCAAGAACGGTTGATTTTGCAGTGGAAATGTTTATTACGCCACTGTCTACCATATTTATTAAGCTGGCTAAATCCTCCGATGTAAAGCAGACATCACCAAACTCCATTTCTTTTTCCTTAATAATTCTAAGCATATCCACCATTATAAAGTTTGAAACGCTTTTAATATTTTCAGTGTATTTCAATGCTGACTCGAAGAATATAGAAATATCAGGGTCTGATGTGAGTATTGCGCTGTCGTACTCGGGCAGATTGTATTCACTCATATACTTTTGCATTTTTTCATCCGGCATTTCAGGCAGAGATTCACGAAGCTGCTTTTTCCATGCTTCATCTACAGCAATAGGTGTTAGATCCGGGTCTGGGAAATATCTATAGTCGTTTGCCTCTTCTTTGCTTCTCATGCGAAGGCTGCGACCTTTGTTATCATCCCATCTTCTGGTTTCCTGTATTATGCGTTTGCCCTGTGCCAATTCCTCTGCCTGGCGCTTTGCTTCTGCCTTTATTGCTCTAAAAATAGCTTTGGTAGAGTTTAGGTTTTTCATCTCTGTGCGTGTGCCCAGAGTATCGCTTCCTACAGGCTTTATTGATAGGTTAACGTCTGCACGCAGTGAGCCCTCCTGCATTTTGCAGTCTGATACTCCTGCAAATTTTAGCCTTGCACGCAATGCTTCAAAGAAAGCGCATGCCTGCTCTGCACAGGTCATATCAGGGTAGGTTACTATCTCTATCAGCGGAACACCGCAGCGATTGAAATCCAAAAGTGATGATTTTCCCCATGCATCGTGGATTGATTTGCCGGCGTCCTCTTCCAGATGGATCCGCTCTATTCTCACTTGGCTTTGGGTTAGGCTGCCGTCTGCATCAGTGTATTCAAACTTCACCAAGCCCTCTGAACAAAGTGGATGATAAAGCTGTGATATTTGATAGGCCTTTGGAGAATCTGGATAGAAATAGTTTTTTCTGTCCATGTGTGCAATGTCATTGATTGTACAATTGGTTGCATAGCCTGCTAATATGCATTTCTCTACAGCTTGCTTGTTTAGAACAGGCAGCATGCCTGGCATACCTAGGCAAACAGGGCATGTATGGGCGTTTGGTTCGCCGCCGAATTCGTTTTTACATGTGCAGAAAACTTTTGTTTTTGTGTTTAGCTCGCAATGGACTTCCAGTCCGATGGTTATGTCATATCCTTTTAGCATTATTTTGCACCTCCCGCTTTGTTTGGGCACACCTTATGATAGTCTGTTTCCTTTTGGAATGCATTAGCTGTAGAAAGCAAAAGGCTCTCTGCAAATTTTGGACCTATCAGCTGCAGACCAAGGGGCATATCCTCGGAGTCAAATCCGCCGGGGAAAGATATTGCCGGAAGTCCAGCAATATTAACAGAAACTGTACATAAGTCTGCTAAGTACATGCTCATAGCATCTTCTGTTTTTTCGCCTATTTTAAATGCACTGGTTGGTGCTGTAGGTGCCAGCAGCAAATCAACCTCTTTGAATGCATTTTCAAAGCCCTTTACCACCAAAGAACGTGCTTTTAGTGCCTTGTTATAGTATTCATCATAATATCCTGAACACAATGCAAATGTGCCCAGCATAATTCTTCTTTTTACCTCCGTACCAAATCCTTCAGAGCGAGATTTCACATATAGGTCCTGCAAATCTTCAACGCCTTCGCTTCGGTATCCATAACGTACTCCATCAAATCTTTGTAGATTCGATGACGCCTCTGCAGAAGAAAGAATATAGTATGCCGGAAGAGCCAGCTCCAGAACCGGAACGGATATTTCCACTACCTTGCAGCCGAGTGCTTCGTATTTTTCCTTGGCAGACAGCACTACATGACGTATGCTATCGGAAACATAGTCACCCATGTATTCCACTAAAATACCTATAGTTGGTTTTTTGAAATCATCTATTTCGATGTATGTGCTTTCGTATTCTCTGTCGTATGATGTGGAGTCTTTTTCGTCGTGGCCTTTAATGGCATCGAATAATGCTGCACATGATGCTGCGTCTTTTGCCATTGGGCCTATCTGATCCAGCGATGATGCAAATGCAACTAGACCATATCTGGATACTGTTCCATATGTAGGCTTTAGTCCTGTTATTCCGCAGAAAGCAGCTGGCTGACGGATGGAGCCGCCTGTATCAGAGCCAAGTGCCAAGGGTGACTGCAATGCTGCAACTGCAGCTGCGCTTCCGCCTGATGAACCGCCGGGCACACAAGCTGTGTTCCATGGGTTTTTTGTTTGCTTAAATGCAGAGTGCTCTGTGGAGGAACCCATTGCAAATTCGTCCATATTTGTTTTGCCCAGAATAACCATTAAATTATCTTCTGCATTTTCAACAGCAGTCGCATTATATGGGGGAACAAAATTATATAGTATTTTCGATGCACAGGATGTTGTAGTGCCTTTGGTGCACATATTATCCTTTATTCCGATAGGAACGCCTGCAAGAGGAGGCAATGCTTTGCCGTATTTTAGAAGCTCATCTATTTTGGACTGCACTTTCTCTGCATTGGCTATAGAGGCTTTTTCGTCTACCAAAAGCCAAGCATTTATTTTATCATCTGTGTTTTTTATTACATCTAGATAGGCCTTTGTCACCTCTACAACGCCTAATTCTTTTTCTCTTATTTTCTTGGCAATTTCAATAGCCGACATACACAATATATCCATCATTCCACCACCTTTGGAACGGAAAAGCATGTATCTACTTTTTCAGGTGCATTTTCCAATAATTTTTCTGTGCCGAAAGTGACAGGCTCGCTGTCTTTTCTCAGTACATTTTCTATTCCTTGGATATGTGCCGTAGGCTCTATGCCTTCTGTATCAATTTTATTTAATGAATCCGCAAATTCTATTATTTGCTCCATTTCTTTTGTAAATGCATCCAAGTCTTTTTCTTCAATCTCTAGCTTAGCTAATGACGCAATATACTTTACTTGCTCTTTGGTAACTGCCATAAATAATCCTTTCGTAGTAAAAGTGAAAATAAGCTTTATTAATTCTCAATTATACAATTTATTTTTATTTGGGAATTAGTACAAGTTATTTGGTATATTATAAACTAAACTGTTTATTAATTCAACGAAGAAATACAAATTTAGACCCTATATTATAGCGTTAATTCGGTTTACATGATGTATTGCAGATGATAGAATAATTTATTAGGAATTATAAATTTTATAAAACGGAGATATTATATGAAAAAAGAATTGAAAATTGCCGTAATAGGTGCAGGGGCGATAGGCGGAACTACAGCCGCATTGATGACAAAAGCAGGATATGATGTAGAGATGGTTTGTAAGCATCAGTCAATAGCAGAAAAAGTAAAAGTAGGGCTAAAACTGGTGGGAGTGATGGGCGAGCATGCAATCAAAATGCAAGCTGTAAAAGAAATAGATGAATTAACAGGAATAAAAGACTATATATTCGTGGCAACAAAGGCATATGATATGCCTGAATCCTGCAAAAAGGCATTGAAATTTGCAGATGAAAACACATTATTCATTTCCATGCAGAACGGAATATCCATAGATGCAATGGCAGAGGTAGTGGGTGAAGAACGAACTGTTGGCTGCGTAGTAGGGTATGGCGGCACGATGCTGGAGCATGGTGTGCTGGATATTACATCAACGGGTGAGTTTGTTATTGGAATGAAAAAAAATATTGATAAGCTTGAAGAGCTGAAGCACGTGATGGATAGTGCATTCAAAACAACTATATCGCCGAATATATATGAGGAGCTGTATTCCAAGCTAATAGTGAATTCCTGTATTACATCTCTTGGTGCAATATCGGGCATATATCTGGGACAGATGCTGAAGCAAAAGCATGTGAGAGACATATTCCTAAAAATCATGGCAGAGGCTGTAGATGTGGCAAACGCTATGGGATTGAATCTGCCGCTGTATGCAGGAAAGCTGGACTATTATAAACTTGTAGATTTAGGCAGCTCTCTAAAAAGATTTAAAGCACACCTTACAATAAGAGTGGTAGGCATAAAATACAGAAGGCTGAAATCATCCAGCCTGCAGTCACTGGAGCGAGGAAGAAAAACGGAGATAGATTTTTTCAATGGATATATCGCAAAGAAGGCAGATGAAATGAATGTAGCTGCACCGATAAACAAGGCGATAACAGAAATAATTAAAGAAATTGAAGATAAAAAAAGAAAAATAGATGTATCAAATTTTTATGATAAAAAAATATTAAGTGCGCTTAAGTAAAAAAGAGCCATGATTTTAATCATGGCTTTAATTATTATACTTATTTTTAAGGACGTTTGCTGGGAGTGGGCACGATAGTCTGCTTATTAATCACCCGTGTTTCGTATTTATCCAATGCTCCGGCGGTTAGTATGGTGCCGTCAGCTTTTATGCCTATTGTTATGTGATTTCCTGTTTCAACATATATTATGTCTGTCCAGTCGCCAACATTGCATTCTCCGTATTCGTTGTTTCCCGTCGCTAAAACAGTGCCGTCAGCCTTTAGTCCCACTGTGTGGCGTGCACCTGCAGACACCTGAACGATGTCACTCCAGCCTTCAAAATCCAGCTGGTGATATCCGCTGTGTCCTGCACCGATGACTGTGCCATCGGCTTTTAATCCCACCACGAATGAAGCGGCGGCAGACACCTGAACAATATCTGCCCAGTCGGATATATCATTTTGACCAAATCTATTGTCACCGGCAGCTAAAACTGTGCCGTCAGCTTTTATTCCATATGTATTGGACCAGCCTGTGGTTACAAAGACAATATCTGTCCAGTCACTTAGCAGTGCTCTATTGTCTATGTCATTTCTGCCTGCAGCATATACTGTGCCGTCAGCTTTTAATCCTACAGTATGGCTATAGGATGCAGATATCTGAACAACATCAGTCCAGTCACCTACCAGATATTTGCCGAAATCCAGTCCATAGGCTTCTGTACCCACTGTGCATACAGCAGTGCCGTCTTTTTTCAGACCCATTGTGCACCAGTTGCCTGCAGAAACTGCCACAATATCAGTCCAATCTTCTACATCGTCTTTGTTGTGGTCGCCGCTGCCTATTACAGACACTGTTCCGTCTGGATGAAGCACAGCCACCTGCCCTGTGCCGGCTGAAATGTATTCATAGCTTCTGGATGCTATTTTGCGAATATAATCATATGCATCACTATATTTATATTTATATATATCCATAAACATATCCATAGCTACTAGATAATTGCCGTTGTTGTACTCCGCAACTGCTGAAATATAATCTATATTCAATAATTGATTTTGTGTGTCCTTATACTCAGGGATTTCGCTGAATAGATTTTTGGCACTTTTAAAATCACTGTTTTGTATCAAAGAGAGAGCTTTTAGGTATTTGCATTCAGATATTTCTTCCTCTGCTTTTTCGTGCTCAGGTATCTCCTCTAGTATGGAAATGGCACTATCATAGTTTCCGAGAAGTTTTACCGAAAGAGCCTTTTGATATTTGCACTCTACTATTTGTGCCTGCGCATCGGAATAGCCAAGTATAGATGTAAATAAGCTGATTGCTTCGTCGTAATTAAACTTTGCACATTCCTGCAAAGCCTTCTGATATATACTTTCGTAAAGAAGCTGGCTAGAGCCTTTGTAGTCTTTTAAAGTAGTGTAAATCTTTATAGCATCATCATAGTACCCATTTTCATGAAGATATTGGGCGTATTTCAGATTAGCTTCAGCCAGATAAGTTTCGGAATCTTTATAATTTCCTAAATCTGAAAAAATTGATATAGCCTTGGTGTAGTTTTCGCTGTTTAGGGCAATTATTCCGTTGTTATATTTTGCTTTCGGCAAAATAGCCTGTGTCACCAAAACAGCAATAGCCACAAATAGAACGGCTAACAAAATAATTATTATATTAGACTTGCTTTTTTTCTTACTCATCTTTTATATCCTTGTAGTATTTTTACGGTAGATATTATATCATATATATTAATACATTAATATATTTAATGGCAAAAGATGTATTTATCATATAAAAAAATGATAGTTAATATAAAAATTTTAATTTTCTTATTGACTCTCACACGATGTCAGATGTTATCTTATATATGTAGTTCGAATTACAAAATTATTTAGGAGCTTTTTATGTTTAGAATTGGTGATTTTTCAAAGCTTTCCAGAGTGTCTGTGCGTATGCTTAGATATTACGACGAAAACGACATATTAAAACCGGATTCAGTGGATGATGTGACCGGCTACAGATATTATTCTGCAAATCAAATCTACAAGATAAATACAATAGTTCTTTTGCGAGATTATGGATTTGGGGTATTGGATATCGGAAAATTTTTGTCTGCGTCTGTTGGTATACGTGAACAGATGCTGAAAGACCGCAAGCAAGAAATAGAAAAATCCTTAGCTGAGGAAAAAAGCAAACTGGACAAGATAAGCTCCGCAATACAAAACTTGTATAAGGAGAACATAAATATGGAATATAAGGTAGATATAAAATCGATACCATCAATGAAGGCAATCTCACTGAGAGACGCTATCCCGACATACAGCCATGAAGGCATGCTGTGGGAAAGACTGGGCACATATGTGGGAGAGAATAAAATTGCCGTAACTGAAAAATGCTATGCAACCTACTATGACACTGAATATAAAGACAAGGATGTGGATGTTGAAGTTTTAATGGAGGTGAAGGAGCTAGGCAAAGGCGATGGCGAATTTGTATTCAAAGAAACAGAGAGCGTTGAAAAGGCTGCATTTATTCTGGTTCCCGGCGAATATGAAAATATTTCTAAGGCATTTGAATATCTGGGAAGATGGCTGGAAGAAACAGGGAGTGAGATATCAGGCAGAATGAGGCAAGTTCCTATAAAAGGTCCGTGGAATGAAGAAAATCCAGAAAACTATCTGACGGAGATACAGTGTCCTATCAAATAGCAAATGAAAGTTTATTGAAAACAAAAAAAGGAATTGCAAAATGCAATTCCTTTTCTATTGTATAAAATTAAATTATTTCAATTCTACTTTTGCGCCAGCTTCTTCGATTTTAGCTTTCATTGCTTCAGCTTCTTCTTTAGCTATGCCTTCTTTGATTTTGCTTGGAGCACCGTCTACTAGCTCTTTAGCTTCTTTTAGGCCAAGGCCTGTTAATTCGCGAACTACTTTGATAACTTTGATTTTTTCTGCGCCTGCTTCTGTCAATACTACGTCGAAGTCAGTTTTTTCTTCTTCTGCTTCTGCTGCTGCTGCCGGAGCACCTGCTGCTGCAACTGCTACAGGAGCTGCTGCGCTAACACCGAAAACTTCTTCTAGTTCTTTAACCAATTCGCTTAGGTCCATTACGTTCATTTCTTTTATAGCTTCAATAATTTGATCTTTTGTTAATGCTGCCATTTTTAATTCCTCCAAATATTTAATATTAAAATTTAATGTTATTTTTAAGGTTACATTTATTCCTTATTTTTGCTCTTTAACTGCATTAAGAGCACGAACCAAACCTGTTGGTATTTGGTTTAGTGCTGTAGCGAATCCACGGATAGGTCCGTTCATTACGCTTAGCAACATAGCAACCAAAGTTTCCTTGTTTGGTACAGAAGCCAATGCTTCAACTTGTGCAGTGTTGATTACATCTTTTCCTAATAGTCCGCATTTGATTTCTGTCTTTTTAGACTTTTTAATGAAATCTTTGATAACTTTCGGACCGGCTGTTGGGTCTTCATAGGAAAAAGCAATAGCTGTAGTTCCATGCAGATGCTCGTCTAGGCCTTCAATACCTAGGTTTTGAGCAGCACGTGAAATCATAGTGTTTTTCATAACTTTGTATTCCACGTTCAGAGCCCTGAATTGATTTCTCAATTCGCTGACTTCTTCTACATTCAGACCGATGTAGTTAACCAAAACAATGCTTTTCGCTTTATCAATTTTTTCTTCGATATCATCGATAATAGCTTGCTTTTTTTGTTTGATTTTTGATAACTCTGCCATCTAATACCTCCTTAATTATTTTTGCAGGGCAAAAAATAAAACCCTACCCGCATGATTGCAGCGTAAGGATAGAGAGTTCACATATATAATTAAATAAATCATATATTCCAATCTCGGCGGGCGAATAAATCTTTAAACATAAAGTACCTGCTGTCTCCGACTGCGATATGCATTTGCCTTGTTATTTTAAGCTATAAGAGGACGGTTGTCAAGCAATATTTGTATTAAAAAGCTTCTGTTTAGATATATTCTATAGTAAAGTTTTGCTGATGCAGATAGATTCGTCACTATCTTTATATTTGCCGTAATTAGGGACAACATTATATCCTAGTTTTGAATAAAAGCTAACTGCAGCATTATTTATCTTTCTGGTTTCAAGCACTGCAGTTTTATACCCCATTGAAGAAGCTTTTTTCTCTAGAAATTCAACAATTGCTTTGCCAATTCCTATTCTGCCTTTGCGGGCATATACTCTTTTTATCTCTGCTGTATCCGCATCTATTTTTCTTATTGCACCGCATCCGACAGGTGTATTATCCATATAAGCTAATACAAATATATTTTCGCTATTTTTAAACTCATCAATTTCAAATGAGGCTCTGCGCTGCTTCCGGTGATGCCTTTCAATACGTCCGATAATTCACTCATTAGCTGAATTGAAGCTGCATTAGCAATATCGGACTCAATCAAAGTTATAAGATTTGTCTTTTTCATGTAAATTTTAAATTAATATTAATCTTCCTCGAATCCAGCGCTCTCCATAAATTTAAATACGCCTTCTCTGCCGTCATCGGTATCTTTAAATACAGCGGCACAGTCTATCACTTCAAAGCATATCCTGCCTATTTCATTTTCTATTAATTCATCTGCAGATTTTTCGTCCAAAGGAATAGGGTTATCTTTTTTCATTTGCTCTACCCAGTGCATATGCTTTTGGACTTCAGGATTTTTAGTTTCGTCTATGGTTTCACCCATCAATATTCTTTTTACCAAATCAAGCTCATTTTTTAGTCTGCCAGGCAGTATAAACACACCCATTACCTCTATTAAGCCGATGTTTTCCTTTTTGATATGGTGCAGGTGAGGGTGAGGGTGATAAACGCCCATTGGAAGATCTGGGGTTGTAATGTTGTTTCGCAGAACCAAATCAATCTCGAAGTATTCTCCTCTGTTTCTGGCTATAGGTGTCACAGCGTTGTGCATTTCTCCATCTGTGTAGGCGTATATAAACCTTTTTTCATCCGAATATTCTTGCCATGTACTAAATATGTATTCAGCAGCATCTGATAGTATATCGATATCGCTGCATTGAAGTCTTATGCAGGTCATAGGCCATTTTACCAATCCGACTTTCACCTTGGAAAAATCTTCGTGCCGATACTCCTTGTATACATTGGCTTTTGCCATTGGCATCTCGTATCCGCCGCCTTGGTAATGGTCATGGCTCAAAATAGAGCCGCCTACGATAGGCAGACCGGCATTGGAGCCAAGAAAATAGTGCGGTATATACTTTGTGAATTCTAAAAGCCTGACAAATGTGCTCTTGTTCACATCCATTGGCACGTGCTCGCCGCGAAGTGCTATTATATGCTCGTTGAAATATATATATGGTGAATACTGAAAATACCACTCTTCATCATTCAGAGTAATCGGAAGGATTCTGTGAGTTTGGCGCGCAGGATGATTCAGCCTGCCTGCATATCCCATATTTTCTGCGCAAAGCATGCATGAGGGATAGTCGGATGTTTTGGCATGCTTTAGCTTGGCTATTTCTTTTGGGTCTTTTTCCGGCTTAGATAGATTTATTGTTACGTCTATAGCTCCGTATTCTTCGCTGCTATAATGCCAGATGATATTTTTGTCTATTCTTTCCTGGCGAATATAGTTGGTAGCCTTGCTGAATTCGTAGTACCAGTCAGTTGCTGCTTCCACTCCATCGTCATTTTTTATTTGATTATATTTTTCTGCTATGGTTGAGGGAAAAGGAGTGATAGCGTTCATAATCCTTGTATCCAGCAAATCTTTTTCTGTTAAAGTGTCGCTTATTATTTCCTCCTGTGCTGCGTACTCAGTTAGCACATCCAGTATTTTATATGGCATTTGCGGCGGGACATAATTGCCGACATCAAAATCTTTTGCTGGCGAGGATATATTTAAAATATCCAAAAGAATATTTCTGCTGTATATTTTATCAATAGGCTGTATCAACCCTTCTTTTACCCCGTAGCACAGCAGTTGTTCTATGGCTATTTTTGCATCTGAAATCATTTAGAATTCCTTTCGTATTTGTGTTATAATAATTAAGCAATTTAGTTTCGATTTATATTATAGCATAAAAATATAATTCGTACATGAGATTGAGATTTTTGATAAATTAGACTTGATATTTATCTATATAAATAATAAAATTATATAAATCGCAGGGAGACGGATTAATGGGTAACAAAACAAAACTATCAGAACTACAAATACTATCAATTTGCCATATAGTATCTTTTATTTTAGTAGCGGTATATGGTCTTTTTGTAAATGATGTGGCAGAGGCTTTTCCTTCTTTTATAACAAGGATGATGCTGCCTGCAAACATGTCTATTTGGGAGCAAACCAAGGCTTTAGTTGTTCCTTTAAGTATCATTTTCCCCATAGAATATTTTATCGTGGGCAAAAAATTTGTAAACTTTATACCTGCACATCTGATTATTGCATTTTCACTTCCAATGCTGACGCTGGGAGTTTATCACATACATAATATGTTTTTTGAAAGCATGAGCTTGGAAGGACCACAAATAATACTTTCTCTTACCTTGCTAATAGCAGCATTTTTAGCATCGATACTTTTTGTAACATCAGAAGTGGACATGAGAAAGTATGCTCTCGTATTTATGATATTGTATTTTGGGCTGAACATAGCATATTTGTTCTTTATGTTTTTCCCTCCTAGAATAGAAACATTCTATGACCCAATACACAGAATTTTCGGACCAGCATATAAATAGATTTAGATTTACTTTAGTGGTTTATATATAATAAAGCGTTCTTTTTGGATGGGGAAGAGCCATATTATAATTATACTATGGTTTCTTATTTAAATATAAACATATAAGAAAGAGGGACAATAATAATGAAAAACTCACTAAAGCAATTATCTGACGAAAAAAAGCTATTCATTATGCACGGAATAGGGTTTGTACTGATGTGCCTGTATGGAGCCAAAGTGCACGACTTGGCAAGGGCATTTCCCAATTTTGTGGGCAGGCTTTTGTTTCCTTCAAATCTCTGCCTTTGGGAGCAGGGCAAAATACTTCTCACAGGTATGTCCGTATGGTTTTTAATTGAATATATTTTCGTAGGAAGAAAATTAAAAGGGTTTGTATTCATACACACAATCATAGCGTCTGCGCTTCCTATACTAATGCTGGCTATATACCTTACACATACCAAGCTATTTGGAGATTTCAGTCTGGATGGAGCGCACATTGCATTATCGATACTTTTGATTATGTCTGCGTTTTTAGTATCCGTTATTATGACTTTGTCAAAGAAAGACTACTCTAAATATGCTCCTATAGGAATAATTATATATTTACTGGTTGCTGGAGCCTTTGCAGTTTTTACATTTTTCCCTCCGGAAATCGGACCGTTTTTTGACGATATGCATCATTGCTTCGGTCCATATTGGAAGTAGCAAAAGAGAACTATAACAATTGACAAAAAAAATTCCCTGCTATATAATGTATGGGAATTTTTAAATATTTCTTATCAAGAGAGGTCGAGGGATCGGGCCCGATGACACCCAGCAACCCCTGCTATGCAGGAAGGTGCTACTTCCCGCAGGATTTTCCTGAAAGATGAGGCTTTGTGTAACCTCATTTAATTGTGAGGTTTTTATTATGCAGAAAACCTTATGACTTGGCGAATATTTAAAAAAATAAAAAAATAAGGTGATGAATATGCAAAAAACAAAGTTATTTACTTCAGAGTCAGTGACAGAAGGACACCCAGATAAAGTTTGTGACCAAATATCAGACAGTATACTAGATGCAATAATGGCTGAGGATCCAAACGCTAGAGTAGCGTGCGAAACAGCAGTGAACACGGGGCTTGTATTGGTGATGGGTGAAATAACTACATCATGCTATGTGGATATTCCCACAGTGGTGCGAAACACAGTGCGGGACATAGGATATACAAGGGCAAAATACGGATTTGACGCAGACACATGTGCGGTGCTGCAGAGCATAGACGAGCAGTCCTCAGACATAGCACAGGGCGTGAATGACGCATTGGAAACCAGAGACAGCGATATCCACCAAAATGGAGCAGGAGATCAGGGAATGATGTTTGGATTTGCCTGCAAGGAGACAGAAACATATATGCCTATGCCCATACATCTGGCACACACTATGAGCAAAAGGCTGGCAGAGGTGAGAAAGAACAATACTCTTGACTGGCTGAGACCGGATGGAAAGACACAGGTGACTATCAGATATGAAGATGACAAGCCTGTAGCAGTGGATACTGTGGTGGTGTCTACTCAGCATAGTGAGAGCGTAGAGCTGGCAACAATTAAAAACGAAATAATTGAGCATGTAGTAAGGCCTTGCCTGCCAAAAGATTTAGACATTAGCAATATTAAATACCTGATAAACCCAACAGGCAGATTTGTGATAGGAGGGCCAATGGGAGACTCTGGGCTGACAGGAAGAAAAATAATAGTGGATACATACGGCGGATATGCGAAGCACGGAGGCGGAGCATTTTCCGGCAAAGACTGCACAAAGGTAGACAGGTCTGCAGCATATGCAGCTAGATGGGTGGCAAAGCATTTGGTAGCCGCTGGTTTATGCGACAAATGCGAAATAGAGATAGCATATGCTATCGGCGTGGCAGAGCCTGTAAGCCTGCTGGTAGATACATTCGGCACTGGAAAAATGGACGAAAATGAAATAGAAAAAATAGTGAGAGATGTATTTGACCTGCGTCCGTCGGCGATTATTACAGAGCTGGATTTAAGAAGACCAATATATAAGCAAACTGCCAGCTATGGTCACTTTGGCAGGGATGATTTAAATCTGCCTTGGGAGCAGCTATCAAAGCTTGATTTAG
Source organism: Eubacteriales bacterium (assembly GCA_040883315.1). Classification (GTDB taxonomy): domain Bacteria; phylum Bacillota; class Clostridia; order Christensenellales; family UMGS416; genus JAFGUF01. The sequence continues at coordinate 196,304 of JBFLKU010000011.1, read as the reverse complement.
TAAAAAAAGCAGCAAAAATATAATTAGGGAAATAGATGGAATATATAGATGCCACAATTGAAGGTGTAGTTTTCAGAAATGATGAAAACGGATATACTGTGTTTGAAATAGCTGTAGACGATCAACTGGAAACAGCTGTAGGCTCTATGCCGCCAATCGGTGAAGGAGAAAGACTGCGCCTAGGCGGGAAATGGGTGACACACAACACATATGGAAGGCAGTTTAAGGTGGACACCTGCGAAAAACTGCAGCCAGACTCCAAGGACGGCATACTTAGGTATTTGTCATCGGGAATAATAAAAGGTGTAGGCCCAGCAACTGCAAAAAAAATAGTAGATGCCTTTGGTGATGATACTTTGGATATTATCCGATATAATCCGGAGAAGCTGAAAAATGTAGAAGGCATAGGAAAATCTAAGGCAGAGGTTATTGCTCAGGCACTATCAGAGCACATTGCTATGCAGGATAATATGATTTTTCTGCAGTCGCTTTCAGTTCCTTTGAATCTAGCCGCCAAAATCTGCAGCACATACGGCATAAATACCAGAGCAATTGTAGAAGCGTACCCATATAAACTGGCATCAGATATTGATGGCATAGGCTTTTTGCGTGCAGATAGAATAGCGAGGCAGCTGAATTTCGACATGTCATCTATAGAGAGACTGGTGGCCGGCATCAGCTTTTGCCTTAGTGAGACGGCGAAAAAGGACGGAAACAGCTGCCTGCCAGTTGAAATATTAAAAGAAAAAGCAATGGGTATATTAAACTGCAGCGAAGAAAAATATGCTGATGCATATCAGAAGGCTATTGTAAAAAGAGAGATAGTAATCAGAAAATATGATGAAACTGAATATGCATACCTTGCATATTTGGATAGCGCTGAAAGGCAGGTGGCTGATAAAATTACTCAGCTATCCCTAAACCAAAGATTTGAACATAGTATAGACTTTGAAAGTGCAGAGAGTATAATAAAAAACATTAAGGGAATAGTGCTGTCGGATGAGCAGCTAGATGCGGTGAAATGTGCGCTTTCATCCGGTGTCAGCGTGATTACGGGCGGACCGGGAACGGGAAAAACCACCATTGTTCAGAGTATTATATGGGCATTGGAGCAGGTGAGAGCCAATGTGATACTGGCTGCACCTACAGGCAGAGCTGCAAAGAGGCTTTCTTTGGCAACAGACCATGATGCATCTACAATACACAGGCTACTGGAGTATGGATACAGCGAAGACGATAGCAATCTATCATTTAGCAAAAACGAAGAAAACCAGCTGGAGTGTGACGTGCTGATAGTGGACGAAATGTCTATGGTGGATATTGTGCTTATGAGCCATTTGCTGAGGGCAGTATCCAGCGACTGCAGGCTGATTTTGGTGGGAGACTCGGATCAATTACCGTCGGTTAGTGCAGGAAATGTGCTGCATGATATAATAAACAGCGATGTAATAAAGGTGAAAAGACTGACACAGATCTATAGGCAGGCACAGCAGAGCCTGATAGTAATGAATGCTCATAAAATAAACAAAGGTGAAAAGATAGAGCTATATAACAGAGAGTCAGATTTTTTCTTTGTGAAGCAGACAATGCCGGAGGGTGTGATAGGCACAATTATATCTATGGCTACACAAAGAATACCCGGATATTTGAAGTGTGACCCACTGAAGGATATACAGGTGCTTTCGCCTATTAAAAAAAGTGATTTGGGAGTATTTAACCTGAATAAAGTGCTGCAGGACGTTTTTAATCCTTATGATGAAAAAACCAGTGAAAAGAAATATGGGGAAGTAGTCTTTAGATGCAACGACAAAGTGATGCAGATAAAAAACAACTATAATATAGAGTGGAAGATGAAGATGCCAAACGGTGCATATACAAAAGGAAAGGGCATATTCAATGGAGACATGGGATACATTATCGATTTGAACAATCTGGAACAGACACTGACTGTTCAGTTTGAAGACGATAAAGTAGTAGAATACTCATTTAACAATCTTGATGAGCTGTCTCTTTCATATGCTGTCACCATACATAAATCTCAGGGAAGTGAATATGATGTGATAATTATTCCGCTTTTAAACAGTAATCCTTTGCTTTTCACTAGAAACCTGCTATATACAGCAGTGACAAGGGCAAAAAAGCTGGTGGTGCTGGTAGGAGATGAAAAAACAATAGAAAAGATGATAGGAAATAATTTGATACACAGAAGATATTCCGGGCTGGCACAGGCACTGAAAAACCAAATACGAAATGAAGCAATCACAATATAAAGAAATAATTGAATTTATAAAAAAATCATTATACAGCACATTTGCATCCAGCGAAAACAAGTGCTTGGTTTGCGGCACGGATCTATCCGAAAGCAGAGAATACATATGCCCAGACTGCAAGGCAGGGCTGGACACGCAAAATACGCAAAGCTGCCCGGTATGCGGCAGATTGGTGGAAAAAGGCACATGCAGATACTGCAGGGAAAACGAAAAGCCATACGAAAAAATACATACAATTTTTGAGTATAAAGAGCCAGTAAGCGGATTTATAAACGAATTTAAAGAACAGGGAAAAACCATATACGGCAGAATGTTTGTGAAAGAAATGATTCATAAATATGATGAAACGGGTATCGAAAATATAGACCTGATAACCAGCGTTCCTGCAAACAAGCTGAGAAAGATATTCAGACTGAGGGATGCACCCAGATATTTTGCAAAATCCCTTTCTAAGCACATAGGAATAGAATACAATGGCAACTGTCTAAATAGAAAAGGCTTTGCAAAAGCTATGCGTAAAAAAACATCAACAGAGCGTTTGAAATCCGCAAACAAAAGCTATGCCATAGGCAGCTATGATGTGCAGGGCAGAAATATTTTGCTGATAGATGATGTTTTTACTACAGGAGCTACTACACATGTATGCGCCAATTTGCTGCTTAAAATGGGAGCAAAAAGCGTCAATATTTTGGCTATGGTTTGCGTCAGAGGAAGATAGCCGCATTTTCATTTAATTATTCAAAAAAGCAAAACAATAAAAAAACAGAACTAAATTTAATTTACTACCTTGCAATCTACAGTAGTGTATGTTATACTGTAGCCATAGAAAGGAGGTTTGGGTTTGAATATTCAATTTAAAAAAGGAATTTTAGAGCTTTGCGTTCTTTCTTTGCTGATAGAAGATGATAGATATGGATACGAACTATTCAATGTTTTATCGGAAAATATATCTGTATCAGAAGGAACAATATATCCTCTTTTGAGAAGATTAAATAAAGATGGCTACTTTACCACTTATTTAAAAGAATCTACTGAGGGGCCGCCAAGGAAATACTACAAAATTACCAAGGAGGGCAGGGAAGCCCATCAGATATTAGCCAAGGAATGGACGGAATTTTTACACGGAGTGAATAATATTTTATCAGGAGGACAAAATGAATAAAAAAGAGTTTATGCAGAAATTAAAAGATGGTCTGATAGGTCTTAATCAAACAGATAAACGAGAAGTACTGCTAGACTATGAAGAGCATTTTATGGACGGAAAAAACCTAGGAAGAACAGAAGAAGAGATTTGCGAATCTTTAGGCGACCCAGCAGAAATATCTAGGGAGATTAAAAACCAAAGCCAGAAAGGCATGCCTAATAACGATGGCGTCAATATGGCGGGATATATTATAGGTATTCTTTTCCTAGCTGTGGCTTGTGTTGTTTTGGGTGCTATATTGTTCAGCATGCTGACAGGAGCTATCAGCGGAGTAATAGGAATTGTTGCAGTTATGGCAATCATTCCCAATACAATGCTTGTTATAACGGCTGTTTCTGCAATAGTTTTTGCTATCAGCATATTTTCGCTGATTGCCATGGGAATTATCAAGCTGATACCAATTATTGTGAAGTGGTTTAAGCAAATGTACTATTCGCTGGACAATAGGAGCGAAGAGGCAAAAGCGCTGAAACATAAAAAAGTGAAAATACATGCTATTGTATGGATTTTGGTTTCTCTATTGGCGATTGCTTCAATAGGCGGGATGATATTTGGCAGCATTGGATTTGCAAAATATGTAGTAAGCAATGTAGACGCAGAAGATATTCATGAATTCAGGGAAAAAGTACAGGATTGGACAGAATCACATAGAGGCGGATATATATACTATAATGGCAATGTGGATGAATTCGAAGATATAATGGATGACTTTGAAGATGATATGGATGAATTTGCAGATGACATGGAAGAAACCTTCGGAGATGGGAATTGGTTTTTTGCATGGAGATACATTTTCGGAGACTGACAGTAAAAATCATATTCAAACATAAAACTCTATTAATTAATATAATAAAGCTGCTAAATTAGCAGCTTTTTGTATGCATAAAAGGAAAGATGATACTTTATGTGAAATGGTATATATGATATACTGTTTTATAAATAAAATTATACATAAGAGGAATATTGGAGTGAATATGAAATATACATTTGCCAGTGATAACTGTGCCGGAGTAGACAAAAGAATAATGAAAGCTATGGAAGAAGTCAATGAAGACTTTGTACTTTCTTATGGGGACGATAAATATACAGAGGCTGCATTAAAAGCTTTTAAGGATGAATTTGGTGCAGATACAAAAGTGTATTTTGTATATAATGGAACTGGTGCAAACACAATATCATTAGGATCTATTTTAAAAAAATATCAGGCAGTAATCACTCCGGAATTTTCCCACATATCTGTAGATGAAACTGGTGCACCGGAAAGATACACCGGGTGTAAGCTGATAACATGCCCGACAGAGGATGGCAAGCTTCGAATTGGCGACATAGCACCGCATCTGGACATTTTAGGAGTAGTGCACCATAGCCAGCCGAAGGTGGTGTCCATCACCAATCCGACAGAAGAGGGCACGCTATACACCACAGAGGAAATAAAAGAAATATGCGATTTTGCACACGAAAACGGTCTGTATGTTCATTTGGACGGTGCCAGAATAGGCAATGCGGCAGCAGCACTGCAAAAGAGCCTTAAAGAAATAACAAAAGACTGCGGAGTAGATGTTTTGTCATTTGGCGGCACAAAGGGCGGCATGATGTTTGGCGAGGCTGTAGTTTTCTTTAATAAAGACCTAGGAGAAGACTTTGCATACTATCGCAAAAACGGAACGCAGCTGCATTCCAAGATGAGATTTATTTCCGCTCAGTTTGAAACATACTTGAAAAACAAAATATATTTAGAAAACGGACAGCATGCAAATGACATGTGCAAATATTTCTATGGAAAGCTAAAGAACATAGATGGAATAGAATTTGTATATGAGCCACAGGTAAACGGAATGTTCCTAAAGATGGCAAAAGAGATGGCAGACAGGGTTCTGAAGGAATACTTTTTCTATGATATGGACACTAAAGCGGGCAAAGTGCTGAGGCTAATGTGCTCGTTTGCAACACAAAAAGAAGATATTGACAACTTTATAAGCATATTAGAGCAAAAATAATTTATTTATTGATAAATTTGCTTGCATTATTATTCAACAAGTGATATTATATCCTACAAATGAATAATTAAAGAGCGAAAATATTCATTTTAAGCATTAAAACATACTTTTTATACGAAAAAAACAGCAAATTAACAAGATTTTGCAAGAAAGAACAAATAATTTTTCATTTTGTTCTTTCTATGCATATAACTGAATTTTATTTCGGAGGAAATGATGAAAATTTCAAACAGATGCAATGGCGTGTCACCATCAGCTACTTTGGCTATCAGTGCAAAAGCAAAGGCTTTTAAAGCACAAGGACTAGATGTAATAAGTTTTGGAGCAGGAGAACCAGATTTTAATACACCAAAGTATATTTGTGATGCAGCAAAAGAAGCAATTGATATGGGAATGACAAAATATACACCTGCATCAGGAACAGTGGAACTAAAGGAAGCAATAGTAGACTCCTTAGCAAAAAAAGGACTAGAATATGAGCCTAAAAATATAGTTGTGTCAAATGGTGCGAAGCATTCTCTTTTCAATGCTATATCCGCAATAGTAGAAGAGGGAGATGAGGTACTGCTTCCTATGCCATACTGGGTAAGTTATCCCGAGCTGATTAAGCTGGCTGGTGCAGAGGTGGTGTATGTGCCATGTGATGAAAACTTTGTAATAGACCTAGTTGCTATGGAGAAATTGATTACGAAAAAAACTTCAACTTTGATTTTAAACAATCCATCAAATCCTACAGGTGTTGTTTTTCAAAAGGATATAATAGAAAGCATAGCTGAAATATGCGTGAAGCACGACATAAACGTGATATCAGACGAAATATACGATCAGCTTATATATATCGACGATGAAATACCATCTATAGCAACAATAGAGGGCATGAAGGAAAGAACAATAGTTATAAATGGTGTATCCAAAACATATGCTATGACAGGCTGGAGAATAGGCTATTTGGCTGCACCGGAAGACGTGGCAAAAGCCATAGGATCTATGCAGAGCCAGACAACATCTGCACCTAATTCTATTGCTCAATATGCATCATATAAAGCACTAACAGGCGGCATTGAAGATGTGCAGGATATGAAAGAAGCATTTAAGCAAAGAAAAGAAGCTTCTGTTGAAGCCATTAGAAACACAAAGGGAATATCATGTATCGAACCCGACGGTGCATTCTATATCATGATTAATGTATCAAGTACATTCGGCAAATCTATGAACAGAAAAAAAATAGAAAATTCTATGGATTTTTCTTCAGTGCTTTTAGAGGAAGCATTGGTTGCTGTAGTACCCGGAGGAGAATTTGGTGCTGAAGAGTATGTGAGAATATCATATGCAATATCAATGGAAAATATCTTAGAGGGAATATCACGAATTGGTAAGTTCGTTTCGGAATGTAAATAAATAATATATAATTATAGGGGGTTATATGGCAATACTTAAATATGATGAGCATACCAATTTATTGGAACAAAGTGCATATAGATATTCTCTGCAGGATAGAGAAGAGCCTAATTTATATAGACACTTGTTTGATTATGAATCTGTGCCAAAAGTTCCTTTTAACCATAGAATGGTTCCGTCATTTGTGCCGGAAAAACTATGGATAACAGACACGACATTCCGCGATGGACAGCAGTCCACATCGCCTTTTTCAGTGCAGAATATTATAGATTTATATACTATGATGCACAAGCTTAGCGGACCGAAGGGCATAATAAAGCAAAGCGAATTCTTTGTGTATACGCAAAAGGACAAAGAAGCTATAAAGGCATGTTTGGATTTGGGGTATGAATTCCCAGAGGTGACTGCGTGGATTAGAGCTAGCGAAAAAGATTTTGAGCTGGCAAAAAACATAGGAATAAAAGAGACAGGTATTTTGGTTTCCTGCTCAGACTATCATATATATAATAAAATGGGGCTTACCAGACAAAAGGCATTGGACAAATATCTGGGTGTTGTAAAAAGTGCAATTGAATACGGCATAGTACCAAGATGCCATTTTGAAGATATAACAAGGGCTGATTTTTATGGATTTGTTGTACCTTTTGCAGTGGAGCTGATGAAGCTCTCCGAAGAAACGGGAGTACCTATAAAAATTCGTGCATGCGATACACTGGGCTATGGCGTATCATACCCGGGGGCGGCACTGCCTCGTTCCGTTCAGGGAATAATTTATGGTCTTAACCACTTTGCGTCTGTTCCGCCAGAGCAGCTAGAGTGGCACGGACACAATGATTTCTACAAAGTGGTGACAAATGCTGCAACAGCATGGCTATATGGCTGTGCATCAGTAAACTGCTCGCTGCTGGGAATAGGCGAGAGAACAGGCAACTGCCCGCTGGAAGCAATGGTAATAGAGTATGCATCATTAAGGGGAACAACAGATGGGATGGACTTGTCTGTAATTACAGAGATTGCTGACTATTTTGAGGAAGAAATAGGATACGAAATACCTCCTAGAACTCCATTTGTAGGTCGTGCATTCAATGCGACACGTGCAGGAATACACGCCGATGGAATGCTGAAAGACGAAGAAATATACAATATATTTGATACAGGCAAAATATTGAATCGCCCTCCGAAAGTTCTAATCGGTGCTCACTCTGGTGCAGCTGGCATTACCCACTGGATGAATGACTATTTCCGTTTGAATGGCAAGCTGGAGCTGGACAAAAAAGCGGATATTATTACAAAAGTAAAAGACTTGGTAGATGAAGAATATGCACATGGCAGGACAACGCTGCTAGGCGATGACGAGCTGGTGGAGCTGGTCGTGCAGGCAGACCCGGATTTTTATCAATCATTAGCTCATTCCCATAAAAGGAAAAAGGGTTAGTTTAGTAAAATATAAGAACACAAAAAAGATGCTCGGGTAGGGCATCTTTTGCTTTGCAATAATATAGTATATAAAAATAAAAAGATTAACATATCTCCTCTTTTATGATAACATACTGTATTATAACAACTATAAGAATGTATAAGTAGTAGGGAGAAAAAGTTTGAGCATGGTTTTTTGTCCGCTGTATTCATCAAGCGGCGGCAATTCGACATTTATAGCCACAAAAAACACGGCTATTCTAGTAGATGCAGGCGTAAACGCATTGAAGATAGAGCAGGCACTAAATGATATAAGTGCATCCTTTTCTGATATAAAAGCAGTAGTAATAACACATGAGCATATAGACCACATAAAAGGCATTGGGGTGATAGCTAGGCGACACGGCATACCTATAATTGCAAATCACGGAACGTGGGAAGCCATAATAAGCCAGGGTAAGGCGGGAGATGTGCCATTTGAAAAAAGGATATATTTTGAGCACAACACCACATTTTATGTAGGGGATATTGCTATAACGCCATTTGAAACACATCATGATGCTTCTGCATCAGTAGGGTATTCCATAGAGCATGAATCAAAGAAAATATCAATAATATCAGATACAGGAACTGTCTCCAAGGCCATGCAGAGCCATATAGCGGGGGCGGACCTTTTGATGATAGAGTTTAATTATGATGAGCATATGCTGAAAAACGGAAGATATCCTGTGTTTTTAAAAAAACGTATTTTATCCGCAAGAGGACATATGTGCAATGAAGACGCTGCAAAAATTGTAGCATATGCAGCACAGATGGGCTGCAAAAAGTTTGTGCTTTCTCACCTTTCCAGAGACAATAATACACCGGAGGCTGCCTATGACGCAGCGTTTCAGGGGCTGCTGGAGTGCAATAAAGTGCCGAATAAAGATATTGAAATATTGGTTGCCAGACCGGATAATATTACAAAGCCAATAATAATTTGAAAATAGTAAAATATTTTTTTGCAAACCAGCCGAACAAGCTGGTTTTTTAATTATAAGCAATATTGACAAATTGTGTCTAATGCGTTAGACTGAACGTGACTAATGGATTAGACAGGAGATTCAAATGGAAATACCTAAAATATTTGAAAGCGAATATCGATTTGCATGTATAGTGTGGGAGCATGAGCCTATAGCTATGAAAGAGCTGATAAAGCTGTGCACAGCACAGCTAGGCTGGAAAAGGACAACCACATATACCGTGCTTAAGAGGCTATCTGAAAGAGGCATAATGCAAAGCGTTGATTCAATAGTTACATCGTTGATTTCAAAGGAAGCTATACAAAGGCAAGAAAGCCAAGAATTCATCAACAGAACATTTGAAGGATCTTTGCCTAGCTTTATAGCTGCATTTACTAGCAATAAGGCATTATCCAGCGATGAAGCAGCTGAGATAAAAAAGATGATAGAGGAATACGAAAAAGAGGGAAAATAGGCATGAATATTGAAAAAATATTTTTATTGGCTCTTAATATGAGTCTTACTGCTGGCTATGTGATGCTTGTGGTGCTGATAATACGTGCCTTCATGAAAAAGTCTGCTAAATGGATTATTAGTATTCTGTGGTTTACAGTTTTTTTAAGGCTGATACTGCCTATCTCATTCAGTAGCGATTTAAGCTTCTTCTCTGTGATACCAGAATCGGACATTTCATCAGAAGGAGTTCTTTCTTCTAATACTCCGGAAATACACAGCGGACTTCCATACCTAAACAGCATGATAAACCCAACAATTGAAAAAAGCGTGCAGGCCGAAGCCGGCATAAGTATTATAGAAATTGCAGCAGTAGTTTGGATTATTGGTTTTGCGGCAATAATGATTTATAGTATTATATCTTATATATTACTTAAGAAAAGATTATCTACAGCGGTTTTGTTTTCATATAATGTATTTAAAAGCGATAAAATTGCATCCCCCTTTGTGCTTGGATTTTTCAAGCCTCGTATTTATATACCCTGCAATTTATCGGGAGAACCGCTTAAAAATGTTTTGCTGCACGAAAACGCACACATTTCACGCAGAGACTATATTATCAAGCCGCTGATATTTTTGATAAGCTCACTGCACTGGTTTAATCCATTTATATGGGTTGCATATATTTTGCTTAGCAGAGATATTGAGCTGGCATGCGACGAAAAAGCCATTAAGAACATGGGAGGCGACGAACGAAAGAATTATTCAGAAACGTTGCTGTCGCTCTCGGTTAACAAAGGAAATGTCGCTGTATGCCCAATAGCTTTTGGAGAGGTGAATGTGAAGAAAAGAATAAAAAATGCACTATCATATAAAAAGCCGGCTTTCTGGATTATTATCGCAGCATTTATTGTTACCACAGCTGCGGCAGCAGCATTGATAGCTAATCCTACAATAGAAAAAGACAATACAATTTCAGATGTCTCAGATATATACGGCACATATTATGCAAATGAAGTTGTATACGTAAATCCTTTGTCTTCATTCTATCCATTTGATTTGACGAAGGCACCCTACTATGTGATTAATAAAAATGAGTTTTCGGTTTTTGACCAAGAAACAGAAGAGGCGATATATAGCGAAAATCCATTATATGCAATATCCGAAATAACAGAAGAAGAATTTAAAGATTTATTCTTTATGGATTTGGATATAGGCATGATTGAAATATCCGGGTATAGCAACATCAGGGAAATGAAGATATCTGATGAATACATCCTGTTCATAATAGATTCAGAGCTATGGATTGCCGGAATGAATGGAGAGTATATATGGATAATATATAAACTGGGCAGCGAAAAACCCAAGGCTGATATTTCGCAGATCTATTATAGGAGCAGGCTGACAATTGATGAGCTGGGGGAGATGGTAGAAGAAAAGGGCGAAAAACTAACATGGGATGATTTTGAAAAGTACGAATGCACGGTGACGGGAAGTGGACTATTTATACTGAAGTATCCTATAAATGATGAACTGTATGTCCTTGTAGGAGGAAGCGGAACTGATGAAAAACCTATGTATATATATTTGGCTAGGGAAACGGGCGATGATGAATCAGAAAAAGGATATATTGAATTAAGGGAAAAGGGAATTGATATTCAGGATTTTGTTAATAACAGCAAAAATATATCACCGCAATCGAAGAACACATGGACGATTATTCCTAGCATGAGCTCTATATTCCCTGCATTTCCTATAATAGTAGATATAGATCATTCGAAAACTAGTGTGATTGCAGACAAAGGATCACTATATATAAATAGCGGTAATAAAACCGAATGCGGCGGAAAAGAATATACTTATATGCAAAGTGAAATAATATATTGGTCGCCGCTAGATGAAAACACAGGAGGAGATTTTAGGGACTTTCCGAGCAGATGTATACTGCAGCTTGAGATAAAGGATGATAAGGGGAAAATCATTTCCACAATTGAGATTAAAATAACCAAAATATCAGAAGATGAAGCTAGTGGCTCGGTGGAATATGAAGCGACTCTTACTAAGAATTTTGATAATCCGTTTTTTTATCTTGAATATGAGACAGACTGTATGGCTTTTGCACTGAGATGGAAATAACAAAGATACCGACAAAATCTAGAGGCAGAAAGCATTAAGCAATATAGAAGAACGCAATATAGGCAAATATAAAAAGGTATCGTCAAAACACAGCATTGCAACTTTATTAAAAAAAATTTATAAAAAAACAAAAAAAGGCTTGCAATTTTTTTTATTATAGTGTATCATGGCAACAAGTTAAATTTAAATAAATGTGAAGCAATGACGTTTCAATCGCCACTAGTGGGGTTTGGAACGTTTTTTTATTTTTAATTTATATAAAGGAGCATGCGAAATGAACAAGATTTCAACAATTTTTGGAAGCGACGTTTTTAACGACGCAGTGATGAAGGAAAGACTTTCAAAGGAAGTATACAAATCACTGAAGAGCGTTATTGACTGCGGAGGACAATTATCAGCCGAAACAGCAGACGCTGTAGCAAATGCCATGAAAGACTGGGCAGTAGAGAAAGGTGCAACACACTATACTCACTGGTTCCAACCAATGACTGGCTCTACAGCAGAAAAGCACGATTCATTCATCGCACCAGTTGGTGACGGAAGTGTATTAGTTAGATTTTCTGGCAAAGAATTGATTCAAGGCGAACCGGACGCTTCATCATTCCCTAATGGCGGACTAAGAGCAACAGCAGAAGCAAGAGGATACACTGCATGGGATTGCACATCACCTGCATTTGTAAAAGACGGTACTCTATATATTCCTACAGCTTTCTGTTCATACACAGGATTTGCACTGGATAAGAAAACTCCACTGCTTCGCTCAATGGACGCAGTATCAGCAGCAGCTATCAAAATCTTGAGACTGTTTGGCAACACAACAGCAACAAAAGTTACATCTTATGTTGGTCCAGAACAAGAATATTTCTTGATTGATGAAACTCTATACAACAAACGTAAAGACTTAATCTATTCAGGAAGAACTCTTTTCGGTGCACCATCACCAAAAGGACAAGAGATGGACGATCAATACTTTGGTTCATTGAAAGAAAGAATTTCTGCTTTCATGAAAGAGTTTGACGAAGAGCTTTGGAAGCTAGGTGTTACAGCCACAACAAAGCACAACGAAGTGGCACCAGCACAGTATGAGATGGCTCCGGTTTTCTCAACAACAAATATTGCAACAGACCACAACCAATTGGTTATGGATACAGCTAAAAAAGTGGCAGCTCGCCACGGCATGGTATGCCTACTGCACGAAAAACCATTCGCAGGCGTAAACGGATCTGGTAAGCACAACAACTGGTCAATCGGATCAGACGACGGTGTTAACCTAATCGATCCAGGCGACACACCACACGAAAATGCGCAATTCTTGGTTTTCCTATCAGCAGTTATATGGGCAGTTGATGAATATTCAGAAATATTGAGAGCATCAGCAGCAAACCCAGGAAATGACCACAGACTAGGTGCAAACGAAGCTCCTCCTGCAATCATCTCAATCTTCCTAGGAGACTTGCTGACAGAGGTTATGGAATCTATATCATCAGGCAAACCAATGAGCAACAATGGTAATGGTGTTATCAAAATTGGTGCATCAACATTGCCTCACTTGCCAAAAGATAATACTGACCGTAACAGAACATCACCATTTGCATTCACAGGAAACAAATTTGAGTTCCGTATGGTTGGCTCAGCACAATCAATTTCAGGTCCAAACTTCGTATTGAATACAATGGTTGCTGATATACTTGATAAAATCGCTGTTAAGCTAGAAGGTGCTAAAAACCTAGACGCAGCAGTACAAGAATTGGTTAAAGAAGTATGGAAAGACCACAAAAAAGTTATATTCAACGGCAATGGATATTCACCAGAGTGGGTTGAAGAGGCTGAAAAACGCGGTCTTCCAAATATCAATAACACAGTAGATTCTATCCAAGTGATGACTAGTGAAAAATACATTAGTCTATTCGAAAGACAAAATGTACTGAGTGCAGCAGAGATACATGCACGCGAGGAAGTATTGCTTGAGCATTACATCAACACAATTAATATAGAAGCATTGACTATGCTGGAGATGGCAAATAGAGATCTATTGCCAGCAGGCATGAAATATGCAGCACAGCTGGCAGAGACAGCAGCTAAATTGAAAGATTTAGGCGTAGAATCATCTGCACAAGCTGAAATATTGAAGGAAATGTCCGGATTGTGCGCAAGCACAAAGGCAGGCATAAAAGCATTGAAAGAGGCAGTGGATAAAGCAGCAGACTGCGACGATGTTAAATCCTGTGCAGCAGCATACAGAGATAGTGTATTCGCTGCAATGGGCAAACTACGCGAGAGCGTAGACGCTATGGAAGTTATCTGCGATAGCGAGATATGGCCTATTCCTTCATATGGTGAATTACTATTTAGCATTAAATAAGAAATAGAATTTATCAAACTAAATACTTTGACAACGACGTCGGGGATATTTGCATGCTCCATATGCAATTGTTTCCGGCGTCTTGTTTATATTAGGCAACGAAACCATTTATATGTGAGAACACGTAGGTTTTCGTGTATCGATGGGGTGTTTATATTTTTAATAGTGAAAGGAGTCGAAAATGAAAAAACTAGAAGTGATTTTCAGACCAGAAAAACTTGAAGACTTGAAGGACTTAATGAACGAGAAAGAAACCTATGGCATGACAGTAACTATGGTTAGTGGATGCGGACATCAAAGAGGTCGCAAAGTGATGTATCGTGGTACAGAGGTTTCTATCAACCTTCTGCCTAAAGTAAAGGTAGAAATAGTACTTCCAGATTCTAAAATTGAAGAAATGATACCAGCTATTATGGAATCAATCAGAACTGGCAACGTTGGTGACGGTAAGATGTTCGTGTATGAATGCATAGATGCTTACAGAGTAAGAACTGGCGAAACAGGCGACGAAGTATTATAAGGAAAATTTTTAAGGAGATAAAAAAATGAGAAAGATGAAAAAGAAATTAGTTATAGTATTTGCGTTACTGTTGCTCTTTACTTGTGCAATTCCCTTTGTGGCATCAGCAGATGACGGCACTCAATCAGCAGTAGACGTAGTATGGCTACTTGTATCAGCATTCCTAGTATTCTTCATGCAAGCAGGATTTGCAATGGTAGAAACAGGACTTACAAGAGCTAAAAATGCAGGTAACATCATAATGAAGAACCTAATGGACTTTGCAGTTGGTTCTCTGATGTTCTTCTGTGTAGGTTATGCAATCATGTTTGGTGCAGACTTCAAAGGATTAATCGGTACATCAGCATTCTTCCTAAAGGGTACAGATGCAGTTGCACTTGAAGGATTTGTAGGAAACACTCCTGCATTCGTATTATTCCAAACAGTTTTCTGTGCTACAGCAGCTACAATAGTTTCAGGTGCAATGGCTGAAAGAACAAAGTTCTCATCTTATGTTATTTATTCAGCATTCATTTCACTGATAATATATCCAGTTGTTGGTCACTGGGCATGGGGCTCATTGGCAGGCATCAACGAAGGCGGCTGGCTAGAAGGCATCGGATTCATCGACTTCGCTGGTTCAACAGTAGTTCACTCTGTTGGTGGCTGGGCAGCATTAATGGGCGCAGCAATATTAGGACCACGTATCGGCAAATTCAGCAAAGAAGGCAAACCACACGCTATTCCAGGACACTCAATAACATTGGCAGCTCTTGGTGTATTTATCCTTTGGTTCGGTTGGTTCGGATTTAACCCTGGTTCAGAGGCAGCAGCAGACGGAGCTATCGGTCATATCGCTATGACAACAAACTTGGCAGCAGCAGCTGGCGCAGTTGCAACAATGTTCTTGACATGGATCAAGTACAAAAAGCCTGATGTTTCTATGACATTGAATGGTGCTTTGGCTGGCTTGGTTGGTATCACAGCAGGCTGTGCAAATGTATCTATGCCTGGTGCTATAGCAATCGGCGCAATCGCTGGTATCCTAGTAGTATTTGCAGTTGAGTTCATCGAACGCGTACTAAAAGTAGACGATCCAGTTGGTGCTGTATCAGTTCACGGTATCTGCGGTGCTTGGGGAACATTGGCTGTTGGTCTATTCGCTACAGAAGGCGGACTATTCTACGGCGGCGGATTTGCTCAATTAGGCATACAAGCAGTTGGCGTATTGGCAGTAATGGCTTGGACAATGGCTACAGCATTCATACTGTTCACAGTAATCAAAAAGACTGTTGGTCTACGTGTTGAAGCATCTGAGGAAATGGAAGGATTGGATATCCATGAGCATGGAACAGAAGCCTATCCTGATTTCACAGCAGCTGGCAAATAGTGAAGAGGTAAAAATATTAGATATAATTCATATAATAATATGCACCCCTATATGAAAGGACTGCTACTTTGGTAGCAGTCCTCTTTTTTGCAAACTAAAACCGCACAGTATTCGTGCGGTTTTGAAATTATTGTTATATATTATTTTGTTTAATATTATATTCCTGCTACATTAATGTTTTTGACCAAAAGACTAGGGCTGGCAATAGATGAAGTTTGGATTTTAGCATAATCAAAATCATTTGCAATCATTGATATATTTTTTAAGAATTCATAATAGTTGCCGGATATTGTTATTTGCTCAATAGCCTTGCTTTTTTTGCCGTTTTCTATTAAAAATCCTTTAGCTGATAATGAGAAATCAGCAGATACTGTATCTACTGCATGAAGACCTGCAAGCTCTGTAATCATTATTCCGCTGCTCATAGCTTCCAAAAGCTGTTCTGGAGTGTTGTCCTGCGGTTCGATGTAGAAATTTGAAGGAGAAATGCCTACAGGTGAATTATAAGAGCCCTTTGCTGCATTTGCTGTAGACTGGGTTTTTGCTTTGTCTGCAGTTTTCAAATTATGCAGCAATGTTTTTAATATGCCTTTTTCAATTACCATCTTTTTATATGTTGCTACACCTTCATCATCAAAAGGAGACGAAGAATGTCCGCTCGGATGAAGAGGATCATCAATTATATTTACAATTTCGCTAGCTATTTGTGTGCCTTCTTTGCCATCCAGCAATGAGTAGCCTTTTTGTGCACTCTCAGCAGAGAAGATGGTGCAGAATGTCTCCAAGAGCTCTCCTGCTGTTTCAAAATCGAATACGGCATCATATACGCCTGATTTGCATGGCTCTCCGCCAAACTGCTCTAATGCACGCTCTACTGCCTTTTTGACCAAAGTGTCTGCATCTACATCGTCAAAATCTTCTATATTGATTGCATAGCCGCCGCTGTAGCTTTTGTCGCCGTCCACAGCCACAGGCATTACGAATGCAAATGCACCATTTGATTTAAACGATAAATCAAGACCATTACTATTTTTAATTGTGGTTTGTCCGCTGCCCGATTGAACCATACAATATGCCACGGATTTTATGTGCTCATCTGCCTCAAGACATTTTCTTTCTAGATCTAGAGCTAGCTGTATTTTTTGCTCTGGTGTTGCCTTATCTAGCTTCTCAATATAAATATCTAAATCCGAATATTTTTCGCTGCCTTTAAAAATAAACTGTTTGTCTTTTGATTCTAAAACTGCAGCATTGTCTTTTACTTGTTTTATCATCATATCAATAGCATCATCATCAAAGGCTTGTGTATATGAGTAGCCGATTTGTCCGTCTACCTTTGCACGGAATGAAAGACCGCTGCTTGTGTTCACCTTGTATTCGGCTACTTGCCCGTCATTTACCATCACACGGAAAGAACCGCCCTCTGAATAGAAAGCCTCGCATTCATCCAAACCCTTTTGCTTAGCTTTTTCTATTAACTTATCTATAAATTTATTTATATCTTTCATAATTTGTCTCCTTAGCTTTTTCCGCCGACTAATATTTCACTCACTCTGATTATTGGCTGACCTACATTTACAGGGATAGAGCCGGATAATGATCCGCACATTCCCTGTGCATGGGCTAAATTATCGCCTACCATGTCTATGTTAAACAGCACTTCATGTCCTTTTCCTATTAAAGATGCTCCTCTTACAGGCGATGCGATTTTTCCGCCTTTAATCAGATAACCTTCGCTTACCAAAAAGTTAAACTCTCCGGTTATGGGGTTAACTGAGCCGCCGCCCATCTTTGCGCAATAGAGGCCATCGTCAATAGAAGATATTATTTCGTCTTTTGTGCTTTTTCCAGGCACAATGTATGTGTTGCTCATTCTGGATGTAGGGGCAAAGGCATATGACTGCCTTCTGCCGCTGCCTGTAGGCTCTGCATTCATTCTTCTGCCGTTTAGTTTGTCTACAAGATAGCTTTTCAATACGCCGTTTTCAATCAATACATTGCGCTGACCGGGATTTCCTTCATCATCTATGTTTGTTGAGCCCCACTCATTTTTTAATGTGGCGTCATCCACTGCCGTTAGTACATCCGATGCTATTTTCTGCCCCATCTTTCCACAGAACACAGATTGTCCTCTTGCCACGGATGTTGCCTCTAGTGAGTGTCCGCAGGCCTCGTGGAATATTACTCCGCCGAATCCGCTTTCTATAGCTACGGTCATTTTGCCTGCCGGGCATGGCGGAGCCTTTAGCATAGTCATAGCTGTTCTGCTTGCTTCTGTAGCGTGGGCTTCAATGTCCATTTTGTCTCTGTAGAATTCAAATCCCATTTGTGCGCCGGGAGATTCATAGCCTGTTTGATTTTCCTTTCCATCGCTGGCAACTGCAGATATGGCAAGGCGTGTGAGCACTCTCTCGTCTTCTTTATTCAGCCCTTCACTATTTATTATCTGCACATGGTTTTGGGATTCTGCATAGCTCACAGCTGTTTGCTTAATCAATGAATCGTAGCCGCTGGCTGTGCTGTATGCTCTCTTTACTATATCTACCTTTTGCTTCATGTCCACTGTATGGGGAGGGATGAGAATGGGATGAGCAGTTTCTACAACGTTATGCTTCAGCACAATGTCAATTCCCAAAGATTTAGTTCCCTCTATTGCTGCAGCCGCTTGGCGAGCAGCATCTAGCAGTCCATTTAATGATGAATCATTTGTGTATACGTATACGGAATTGGTTTCCTTAAATACTCTGATGCCTACACCGTGGCTTCTGCCGGATACTGCATTTTCCAATGCATTGTCCGCCATGCTTAAAGATAGGCTTTTCTTGTCTTCTGCATATATCTCTGCAAAATCACCGCCTGTTTTTAGTGCCTCATTGAGAACCTGCATGGCTATATCGTTTGATATTATCATATACTTTCTCCTATTTTTTTATGTTTTTTTGCTTACGAATAGCTTTTATTCTTTCTTCAAATCCTTGGTCTGAAGGATTGTAATATACTTTTTTGTCAAAACCTTTGGGAGCGTATTCCTGCTCCACATAGTGGTTTTCATAGTCGTGAGGATATTTATATCCCTGTCCTCTGTTCAGCTTTTCTGAGCCCATATAGTGGGTATCACGCAGGTGATTGGGAACAGGCTCATGTGTCAGCTTGTCTGCGTCGCTAAATGCTCCATCTACTGCCATCACAACAGCATTGGATTTTGGCGCTTCACAAACAAATATAATAGCTTGTGCGATAGAAAGCCTTGCTTCTGGCATGCCTACAAATTCCAAAGCCTTGGCTGCCGCAGAAACCTGAAGCATTGCATCAGGTGCTGCCAGCCCTACGTCTTCACTGGCATGGGCAAAAAGCCGCCTTACTATAATTTTTGGGTCTACGCCTGCATGAATAAGTCGTGCAAACCATGCAAGTGCAGCATCGGGATCGCTGCCTCGCAGACTTTTACAGAAGGCTGAAAGCATATCATAAAAATAGCTTTCGTCACATTTTAGCTGTCTTTTTTGTATGGAATCTTGGGCAATTTCCAAATCAATATGAATAACATTGTCTTTATTTGCATGGGTGGACAAAACTGCCAGCTCCAGTGCATTTAGTGCGGTGCGTACATCGCCGTTTGCAATATTTGCCCAGTGGTCATATGCTTCTTCATCTACCATGACGGACATTTTACCGAATCCGTTTTCTGTGTCTTGCACAGCTCTTTGCACGGATGATTTCACCTGCTCTTTGCTCAGCTGATAAAATTCAAAAATCCTGCATCTGGAAACAATAGCAGGAGTCATAGCAACCATAGGGTTTTCGGTGGTAGAGCCTATAAATTTTATAATTCCCTTTTCTATGGCAGGCAAAATGCTATCTGACTGCGATTTTGACCATCTGTGGCATTCATCCAGCAGCAGATATGTGCTGATGCCATACATCCGCTGGCGGTCATTTGCCTCATTTATCACTTTTCTAACATCGGCAACCCCACTTGTCACTGCATTTAGCATTTCAAATGCTGATTTTGTGGTGCTGGCGACGATATGTGCTAGTGTAGTTTTTCCGCAGCCTGGAGGACCATAGAATATGCTGGAAGTCAGCATATCAGCCTCTATTGCTCTTCTAAGCAATTTCCCTTCACCTACTATATGTTCCTGACCCACAAAGTCCTGAAGGCTTCTGGGACGCATTCTATCAGCCAAGGGTGGCTTTACGGTATTATTTTGAGAAAACAAATCCATACTTCTAGAGTATACTCCATAATATTATAAATGTAAATATCATGAAATTTGCTCTATTTAAGAGGAAAAATTGCTAAATTGATTAACAATCAAAAAGATTTGTGATATAATCTCACCAAAATGCATAAAATGTAAAAGCATGTGCTAAAGGCTTACAAAAACATATGTATTATGCTATAATTATTAAGAAAATTTTAAAAGTTTATTAAATTCTTAGCTATGAAAGGAAAATCACATAAAATGCGACTAAGAAAATTAATTGTATCCACTATATTAATTGTGCTTATCTTCTCTACTGTGTTTACTGTATATGCAGAAGATGCAGATATCAGAGAGCCCAGAGACTGGACAGGCTGGGTGAATACAGAAAATCAGCTTTCAAGCAATGCCTTGAAAACTGCGGATGCAGCAATAGTTGTGGATATAAATTCAGGCAGAATAATATATAAGAAGGGTGCATATGATTCAATGTATCCTGCGTCTACTACAAAAATAATGACATGCATTTTAGGACTTCAATATGGAGAACTGACAGACATGGTAACGGTTGATGATACCATGTATGAGTATATAAGAAATTTAGATGATAAGTCCACACTAAGCGGAGTGAAAAGGGGAGAGATTATCTCGATGAGGGATTTGCTTTATGGGCTTATGCTGGAATCGGGAAATGATGCCGCTGTTGTAATTGCATGCCATATAGGCGGAACATATGATGAATTTATAAATATGATGAATGCGAAAGCAGCAGAGATTGGAATGCTGTATACACACTATGCCAATCCTCACGGACTGCCTGATGCATCACATAAAACCTGTGCTAGAGACATGGCGCTATTGGCTATGTATGCAAAGGAAAATTATCCTATGTTTGAGACGATAGTTTCTACAGTCAGATATACTCCTGCAGATACTAACAAGACATCTTACTCTTCAACAGGATATCAGTTTACAAACTCGAATAGATTAATAACAGAAGGAGACTCATTCTATTATCCATATGCCACAGGAATAAAAACTGGTTATACCACTGTAGCAGAAAGTGTTTTAGTATCTTCTGCAAAGTTTAATAATCAGTCTATGGTAGCTGTAGTCATGAAAGATGAAAAAGATGACAAGTGGAGAAATTCAATAACCTTGTTCGATTATTCAATAGACTTTTATGACACCATAAAGCTTTCTGATCTTTTTGCAAATAATAAATATACCACAACAGTTGAAAATGCGGATATGAACACAACAGGGAATCAGCTATCTGTTTACATTGGGCAAGGCGAGGAAGTATATTTAACAGAGCCAAAGGATAAAATTGAGAGTATCCTGCAGGATAAAGAAGGATTCTTTAATGAAGTAATAGCATATAACACAGAAAAATTGACAGCTCCTATAAATGAAGGGGATGAAGTAGGAACTGTTACCTACAAATATATATATTCGCATAATTCAGAAGACTACCTAGGATATAAGGCCAGTGAAGGCGAAATACAGTATTTTGAATATACAGCACCTTTATATGCGGAGAATTCAATCGCAGCAATTGTGACGACCACTCCTACGCCTTCTGTTACAATAGAGCCGACAAAAGAGCCCCCGAGCGGAATTATTTCTAACTTGAATCTATTGCAGATTGCATTGATTGCTATTGGAGTGCTTTTTGTGATACTAGTGATATTGCTGATAATTCTGCTAACAAATAAAGGCGGAGCAAACAGAAGATATCCAGATGATCCAAACACAAGATACAAGCATGAAGAAAGAGACAACTCTAGAAACAACAGAAGAAGATACTAAAGGGACAATACGAAATGATGATAAAAAAGATATTACCAATAATATTGATATTGGTGATATTGCTTTCAAATGTAAATATTGCTTTTGCAGCACCTGTGGCTGAAAGACCATGGGACGAATGGGTTTCCGGCACAACTCTGAGGGATAGAGCTGTGGATAGCTGTGAAGCCGCTGTACTGGTGGAGGCAAACTCCGGAAGAATACTTTTTGACATGAGGTCAAACAGTGTAAGAGAGCCTGCATCCATAACAAAAATAATGACAGCTCTTCTAGCTATAGAAAACAGCAATTTAACGGATATAATAACCATAGACAATACAATGGCAGAGCTAATAATGGGATTAGATGGAGCTTCACTTTGCGGATTTCAAAAAAATGAATCTGTATATATGGAGGATTTGCTCTATGGACTAATGCTTCTATCTGGCGCTGATGCGGCTATTGCGATAGCCGTTCATGTGGGCGGAACATATGATAATTTTGTACAGATGATGAATGACAAGGCCGAAGAGCTGGGAATGACAAAAACTCATTTCAAAAATCCTCACGGGCTTCACCAGAGCGGGCACGTTACGTGCGCTGAAGACATGGCAAAGCTGGCAAGATATGCAAACAAGCTGCCTTCATTTGCAAAAATAGTGGGAACCGGCAAATATACCCCTACAGATACTGACAAACATAAGTACTCTGAAAAGGGGCTGGTATGGTACAATTCAAACAAGCTGATAAATGGAAACAGAACATGGGGATATGACTACGCCACAGGCATAAAAACAGGATTTACATCTCCAGCTGGGCATACTTTGGTGTCATCCGCAGAAAAAGGGTCGGTGTCGCTGATAAGCGTTGTATTAAAAGACTCGGAGCTAGGAAAATGGAGAAATTCAATAACGCTCTTTGAATATGGATTTACATACTATGATACTATTGATTTAGCCGCTGAATTCAGCGAAAAAGAGATAGTAGAAGATGTAGAGAATGCAGCATCTACGGTTAATGGCTCGCAGGTTACTTTGCAGCTTGCCCCAAAGAAAAAGGTTTACCTTACAGAGGCAATTGACATGGCCGCACAAGTTAGAGAAGATATAGACGAATATTTTGATGTAGATATTCAGTACTATGAAGGCGCACTTGTTGCTCCTATAGAAAAAGGACAGGAAGTCGGAATAATTACATTCACATACAAATATGACCATTACTATAGTGACTATATAGATTCTTCCGAAGATGCTGGAACTGGAGTAAAAAAGATTCAATATCAGGCACTTTTGATAGCAGCAAATTCTGTGGACGCTGTGCCCACGGTGACCGCAACACCAACTGCCGACCCACGGGAGAGCATCGAGCCTACTTCAACGGGTCCAGGAGAAGAGGAGAAAGCAACAAACAAATGGCTTCTATATGTTGGGATGATTTTGCTTTCGGCAGCAGCTGTTATGATAATATCATCAAATCTAATGAGAAGGTATAGATATCAGCAATACTATGTGAAAAACAAAAAAGAAAAGAGAAAACGCGAGAAGCCGGAAGAAAAGCAAGACGACGGAACGATAAGATTTGATTTATAAAATGAAAAAAAGCAAGACATATGTCTTGCTTTTAATATATATTTAGAAATTAAAAAGTCTTTTTATATAGCTTTCTATTGTGCAGAAGCCAAACATTTTGAGAGAAAGTTCCCGGCTCTTGGCTTTCCAAAACATTTTCCATGTCATACATTCTGGTGTCTATCATGTCTAGATAGTGCAGTATTTCTGCTTCTGGGAACATTGGCCTTCTAGGTGACCCAAACTCCGGCTCGTAGTGGTGAGATAATATCATATGCTGTAGCATAAAAACGATTTCTTCGTCTGTGTTCAGTTCATTTGCAGCCAAAGCAATTGCTGTTACACCCTGCGGAATATGACCAACCAAAAGGCCTTCTGTAGTATATTCGATGGGTATGCCGGATTCGTTTGCACTGATTTCAGTTGTTTTACATATATCATGCAGTATTACGCCTGCGTAAACCAAATCTGAATCTAGGTATGGATATATAGGCAAAATGCCATCTGCAAGCTTTAGCATAGTAGTGGTATGATAAAGCAAACCGGAACGTATAGAATGATGGTTTTTTAGTGCTGCAGGATGAAGCCTCAAATACGGTGCGTATTTTTTTAGTACTCTTATAATCAATTGCTTAATTTGATTGTTTTGTATTTTGTTTACGTATTCTTTGATAACGCTAAGCATATCGTCAGGGCTTTCAGGGGCACTAGGGATAATCTTCATTATGTCAAATTCATCTTCTGAAGTGACTGCACGGAATTTATCTATTCGCAGCTGCAATGTGCCCTGCCATTCTGTAATCAGGCCTTTTATCTTTACTATAGAGCCTGTAACAGGACATTCTTCGGGGTCTGCAATGTCCCAAATCTTCCCGTTTATTTCGCCTGTAGAGTCTGCTATATCATAGTCGCCGTATTGTTTTCCGTTGGATGAGACTTTAATGTTTCCGGATTTGACTAAATAAAATCCCTCAACTGCTGAGCCTTTTTTCATTTCTGCTATAGAAGTCATTTTTTCTCCTAGGTTGTCGTTTAATCAATTTAGTTAGTTACTAAAAATTGCTTAATTGCCTCTGTGGTTCTTCCCACATTCCAGCCAATTATATGTGATACTTTATAGTGAGCATCCTTCCAGTCTTCATAAGAATCAAATGAATCTTTGTCTGAAGCAGATGAATATCTCGCTTCTATTTCAGTCTTTGAAAGAATCTCTTCTGTATTTAAATCTTCATACAATGAATAATATGGCTTTTCAGCAGATCTACGTGCCGGCAGACCTAAAGTCTCAATTGTGGCGTCGGCATCCATCATTTCCTTTATTAAAGTAATCATCGTGTTTGTGTCCATATCAGTATTTATATATGTTACTGCACTATATACGCCTACTGGGATAGTGAATGTAGGGAATGATTTAACTCTTTCCCAGACGGATGATATAAACATTCTTTGGCGATAATTACGTGCCTCATCGCTGTATAGTGTATATCCAGTTTCGGCATCAATAATAGAATCATGTCTGTTTCTAACATAATCTAACGCTTGTTTAGGAGTCATATCCGTTGTAACATCTGCCATTTGCGCAGCTTTATCAGCAGAAATATCGGGGACTTGGTTTACTGACTGATCTATTGAAATTTGCCCTATTACGTCCATTACAGCTTGAAATGCATCAAATGAAACTGAGGCATAATAATCGATAGAAATATCAAATTCGTCTTTTAGAAGCTTAGCAACCTTTGCATGACCTCCGTAATAATTGGCATTATTAAGGGATGTTATTCCTACTCCTGGCACGTCAAATACCATATCACGCATAAAGGAAATCAATTTCATTGTTTTGTCTACACGATTAATCTGCAGCACCATTGTGGTGTCGCTTCTTCCGTTTCCATCACCGTCTTCACTATCGCTGTCGTTACCGATTAAAAGAATATTAATTATATCTTTGTCTATTTCTACAGTATAGCTGTTTAGAATATCCCCGGGATTAAGTGTGGGTGTAGCCTGTGCCAGCTCTTTAGTAGGCACTGGTGTGGGTTCTGTTCCCTCGGTTTGAGGAGCTGCAGTAGGTACACCTGGTGAATTATCACATCCGGTGAATATAAAAACGGATACAATCACTATGCTTAAAAGCAAAGTTATTAATTTTTTTGAGTTCATTATAGTCCCTTTCCCAAAATAAAATTTTCTTCAGTTAATAAAATTTATCAGCTCTAACAAAAAAGAAGAGCTTTGCAGCTCTTGCGAACATAAAATGTACTGCATTAAAATATGAAATTAAACACAATAATAACGCTGCAAGAACTTTTATGCTCTTGATAATAACATAGTTTGGGAGTTTTTCCAATAGAAAAATTAAAGAAAATGTAATACTTTCTTAAATTTTAATATCTGCTAGTTTATCTTTATCTTAAAGACCTATTAAATCCTTTAGCTTTGAATAGGGCATTGCTCCCATAGCTCTTTCTGCTATCTCTCCGTTTTTAAATACAATGAAGGTAGGTATTGATGTCACTCCATATTGCTGAGCTATGTCTCCGCATTGGTCTACATCTAGTTTTGCAATCTTTGCCTTGCCTTCTAGTTCTTCACTTAGTTTGTCTACAGATGGTGCTACCATTCTGCATGGACCACACCATGTAGCCCAAAAATCTACAAACACAGGAATGTCGCTTTGCAGGACTTCCTTTTCAAAATTTTCTGTTGTTAAATGTATAGCTGCCATAGTTTTTCTCCTTAAAAATCTTTATTATATTATACCACTTTAGATTTGTTTTTCAAAATATTAAGGTGCTATATTTCATAGCACCCAAATAAGCTTATTTATTTTTTATGTA
Organism: Eubacteriales bacterium; assembly: GCA_040883315.1. Lineage (GTDB taxonomy): Bacteria > Bacillota > Clostridia > Christensenellales > UMGS416 > JAFGUF01. The sequence goes on along the minus strand of JBFLKU010000011.1, from coordinate 169,777 downwards.
CTTTAGCTACTTTTTATTTTTGTATTTTTTATTTATAAATGCCATTGCACCAATCATGATGGCAGAATATACTAATAGTAATACAAAAGTCAGCCCATACATCCAAGGCTTGTTTTGCAAGAGTCCAGTGACCGGTACGTTTAGTATTAGCATTATAGGTACCGCAAATGCTGCAGCAAATCCGCTGCCTAAAACTAGATTGTCAGCAACTGAAGTCTTAGCTTCCGGATCCACCTCTCTTAACAATGCTATACCTGTTGTGATTGTTCCTGTCCACATTCCATAAAGCCCTGCAATGTTTTCGACGATTTCATCGTCATATATTTTGTTTGCAATGAATACTGTATATATCATTGTGAACAATCCACCCACTGTGGAAATAATTAGAATTGGTACTAAATAATCATAAAGTACAGATATAGATATTGCAGCAATACCGGCTGTAATCATCACATCAAAAGAACCGGATGAAATCTTTTGCAGCAGATAATTGTCTGCGTAGTTTACGGAAATAATTTTTTTCTCTTTTAGTTTATTGAGAACTTTCTTTGCAAGAATGGCTAGCAGAGTGCCAAACAGGAAGTTGAAGCCCCAGAATAGATCCATCAGTGTTTTGCCAAAGCCTTGCGGTGGCAGCAGATAGTCACACAAAGAAAGAAGCCCATAAGTGGTGGCATATATTACAGCTATCAAAGCTATTTGAACTGTAAAATCATCAACATATATAGATTTTGGAACTGTTATTGTATGCGATACTTGTGATTCGCTGTCAATTGATGCCACTTCTACTTTTCTGGCGTCGAACTTGTTTTTTTCGTGTAGGCGTCTTTTTGATAGAAAGTTAATCAGCGGTATTCCACCTAAGAACGCCCATAAAAATCCTAGAGTTGCCAAAGTGAGACCTACATTTCCGCCATTTGTGAATCCATATTCTTCCCAAATCATTCCTATGTTATTAGCCTGACCTGGGCCTTGTGCAAATGACAAAGGCAGCAGCATGCCTGTGAGCGGGAATAAATCAGGAAATATTGTTTTTGCTAAAATCAGTGATATTGCAAAACCAATGATTCCCTGCCATGCATATGTATTAATAATTGCGAATCCTGTGTTGAAAATGGCTTTGCTCTGTTTTTTCTTTCTCTCTTTTAATGCCATAGAAATGAAGCCAATTCCCATTAAATGATAGATGACTTTGCTTAAAAAGACTCTGTCGAATATGGTTACGTTAAAAACATTTTCACCTAAGATATTAAGTGCTAAGCCCAAAAAACCAGCTATCATTGAAGTTGGTATTAGATGCTTTTGCAGGAATTTAACATTCAGTTTAATGACGATTGCTATGCCTAGCATTACACCTAATAATATAATTTGTAAAACGACGCTCCAGCCTTGATCCATGAATAAGTCCTCCAAATAAAATAATAATGAACTAGGTCATTTTATCATAAATTTGTTTAATTTGTGTTAAGTAGATATATGGCATAAATATGTTCACAATTAGCTTACATTAGCTACAAACTTGAGTAAAAGACCTAAAAAAATGACTGCGCAGGAACCAGCTTTATCTGTCCTGCGGCGGCAATTTTTTCGCCGCATATTCCTACTGCACCTAAAACCCCAGAAATTTTCATTATTTTTTCTATGGATTCTTTTAGATTTTGATCACTCTGTATATAGTTGCCCAAAAGCGTGGCTGCGGCGTCTGCCAAGGCACAGTTTTTTGACAAAACTATAGCGGCGTCTGCATTGCCAAAAGATAGGGAAGGCCCCACCTTTCCTGCAGATGTGCATACACCAAAAATACCAGCAGGAATTTCAATAGCCATTTTCATAGATATTGGAGAATCTCCGGCATAAATTAATATTTTCTTTGCGGAATTAGAGGATATAAATATGTCGCCGCCGTTTTCTACAATCACTTCATCGTTCTCTTTTAGCAGTGCTTCACCTACATACCTGCTGACGGCACCAGCCACAGCAGCCATAGGACCAACAGAACATTGTGAAGAAGCATCTAGCATCCAGCACACCGGTGCATTTTGGCTTTCTAGAGAAATAGGCGAAAGAGAGGAGAGAAAATCCGGATGTATGGCGATATAGCTTTGTATGTTCTCTCTGGCTTCTAGTAATGCCTTCTTTGCAGTTTCCATAGATGGATTTGTTGAGGCGATATATAGGTCGCTCTCTTGAATGGCTATTTGATATGATGTTAAATTAGAGTTTCTGTGTAAATCTCGGTAAAATCTTTTTTCATATTGAGACATAAAAATTACCTATATATAACCGAAACCGCCCTTTGAGGACGGTACGGCGTTTGGGTGTATTGAGGGTTGTAGTATATCAAATTAATATTTAGCAAAAAAATATACCACATATAGAATAGATGATATAATTCTTTTACCACATGTTGATTATACATTATAGAGGGCTATATTGCAAGGGTGTAAATTTACGATTTTCTATTCTAATGAGCATGTAAAATATATACTTTCTAGCAATAATAACAATTTATTTATCGGTCTTTTTTTCAAGGCATTTTTCTAGTTTGTCATTGTATTTTCCTATAAATAAAATCATTCCTAATAGTATCATAAAAATACTGATAAACTGTGATGTAGACAGAAACCATACATTTCCTCTGAAATCTGCTCTTAAAAATTCAAGTGTGAATCGTGCCACACCATAGAGCATGAAATACATTCCCCCAAGCATACCTTTGGTTTTATATTTTCTTGAAATAATAAGTATAGTAAAAAATATTAGTAGATTGGCAATGCTTTCGTAAAGCTGCACAGGATGAATGCGGATAGATGATGGAGCCATCAAGTTGCTTTCGGGATAGATGATGCCAAAAATAGAGTTGGTTGGCTTGCCGTAGCAGCATCCGCCAAACAAACAGCCAAGTCTTCCAATTGCGTGTCCAATTGGAATAGCTAGTGCGGCATTATCCAGAAAATCCATCAGCGGCATTTTATATGTTCTGATGTATAGCAGTGCACCAATGATGCCGCCGATGACACCTCCGTAAAAAACTAAGCCGCCATCCAAAATATAAAACCAAAGATTAGGATTCTGTATCAGATATTTGAGTACAGAGAGAATATAAAGCAGCTTTGCACCGATTATGATGCCTACAAACGTATATAAAAAACAGTAGAACAGATCATTTCTATATTTCTTCAGCTCTTTATTATGAAAAACAAAAATTAAGCATCCGACTACAAGGCCCAAAGAAACAAATAAAAAATAGGGCGTAATATTAATATTTTGAAAATGAATATGGAAGTTCATTTTTTCTAATAACTTTGTCATAAAAAATCCTTTTGTTTATATTGAAAATAACAAATAAAAAATGTGCAGTACTGTAGTAGTCTGCACATCTTTTGGTTTAATGTTGTGTGATAGCTATTATTGAAAAGCTGCCGCACTTGAGGCTAGCAAACCTATTGCAGCAACGATACAAATTATTGCTAATGCACATAGTGCTAATGCTATTATTGACAATACCATACCAGCAGTAGCCATGCCTTTTCCGCCTGCGCCAGACATCTCGATCTCTTTTTTAGCTTTAACAGCTAAAACTATGCCAACGATTGCTAGCACGATACCTACAAAAGCACCATTTTTAATAAGAAGTAAAACGCATGATAAAATTCCAAGAACTAATGATGCAATAGCTTTTCCGTTTGATTGTGACTCCATTGTTTTTCCTCCAAAAATATTAATCTATCAAGAAAAATTATAACATAATCCAACTAGTAAAAAAAGGTTTTTTTACATATATATAAATATTATAATTGTATAATCTCATTCATTCTGGCTGATTTTTAGCGAATGAGTTATTTTGCTCTCTTTATAATATGTTTTTAGTTTTTTTATGTTGAAAATCCACATATAAATAATTAAAGGGATAATAAGAATAGAAAGAAAAATGTTGCCGGAGAGTGCGAAGAAATCATATAGACCGTGGAAGAAAACTGGCACCCACAGTGAGTTTCTGGCATATTTTTTGGCTAATACAGGGTTGCTGCAGAATTTTGACATGGACATAAAGTAGCCCATGGTTATTCCGAAAAGCATATGTGCAGGTACGCTCAATAATGCTCGCATCAGCCAGATATATGGAGATGATGCAGTATACTGTACCACGTACATTATGTTCTCCACGGTCGCAAAACCAAGCGATGCAACCACGCAATATATTATCCCGTCCAGTCTTTCGTCATATTCTTCAGATTTATAGGCGGCTAGTTTTACAGCCTGTCTTTTTAGGAACTCTTCTATTAGACCAATTATTAAGAAAGCTTCAATTAAAAGACCTAAAGGTCCTTTGAAAAAATTCATATAGAGGAATACACGCTCCAAAATGATTGCCGGTATCACAGTAAGCAGCCCAAAAATGAAGAGCTTAAACAGCAAACCGATCGGCTCTTTGTCGAATTTATCTACTTTGTAAATAAAGATTAAAAGAATGATGCTAGGCAGACATGCCAAAAAGATTAGAATTCCACTCATATTTTACCTCATTAAAGGTATTATACATAAGTTTCTATATGATAGCAATAAAATATGAGTGCAAAAAACTATAAGGGTCTTTTGGTCGGAATTCCAGATTTGCGAGGGTATTTTATGGGAGTAGCGTTGGTCTTTTTTCCAAGAATAATATTATATGATGAATTGTCACCCAAAATGCTATATGGAATTATGTTGAAATCAGATATGTTTAATATATTTGCTGCACTTTCAGATGAAGATAATTCCTCTTCAGTATATTTGCTTTTATATAGCATCACTTTTCCGCCTATTTTTACAAATGGAGAAAGATACTCTAAAAGAGTGGGGGTGGCAGCCAAGGCTCTGGCGCATGCTATTTCGAATTTTTCTCTATATTCCGTATCCTTGCCCAGCTCTTCAGCACGATTCCATATTATTTTTGTGTTTTCTAAATTAAGCTCTTCAACAGCAGAGTTCATAAATTCACAGCGTTTTTGCCGGGTATCCACCAGAGTGAACTGAACCTGTGGGTTTAATATGGCAAGTGGAATGCCGGGGAATCCTGCTCCTGAACCAATATCTATCACTGAGTCGGCATTTTTAACGATTTCCATGGCAGCAGGATTTACAGAATCTAAAAAGTGTTTTTTAGCAGATTCTGCGCCATCCTCTATTGCTGTTAAATTGGTATGTTTATTTGTACTCATCACCATTTTATTGAATGTGACAAATTTATCTAGCTGCTCTTTTGATACATTGTATTTGTATTCAGCAAAGCCGGAAATTAATGTTTCTATAAATTGTTTTTGAATATCACCCATTGCTTTGTCTTTCTTTTTCGAGATATATCAAAAGTACCCCGATATCGGCAGGAGACACGCCAGATATGCGAGAAGCCTGACCTACATTTTTTGGCTTAATATCGTTAAGCTTTTGTGCTGCCTCTTTTCGCAGGCCCTTTATGGAGAGATAGTCCAAATTATCCAGTCGGAATGTTTCCATTCGCTTTTGTTTGTTTACCTGCAGAAGCTGGCGGTTTATGTATCCTTCATATTTCACCTGTATCTGTGCCTGAAAAAGAGAATCTTTCATAAACTTTTCGCTTCCTTCAAATAGCCCATGCTCTGCTAGCTTTTCAATGGTAATATTAACACGCTTCAAAGTATCTTTCAGGGAAATAGCGTGCGCAGGCAATGTTTCGCTGCAGTCTTCAAACAAGGCTTCCAAAGACTTTGGAGAAAAATTTCTGCTTTCCAGCTCGCTTATAATTATTTCGACTTCCGCTTTCTTTTTCAGCATCAGATTATAGCGTTCTTTGCTCGCTAAGCCAATATTATAGCCCGTTTCTGTAAGGCGAAGATCCGCATTGTCCTGCCTTAGAAGCAGACGATGCTCAGCTCGAGATGTCATCATGCGATATGGTTCATTTGTGCCCTTTGTAACAAGGTCGTCTATTAAAACGCCTATGTATGCATCTGAGCGGGACAATACCAATGGTTCTTTTCCATTTATGTATTGTGATGCGTTAATTCCTGCAATAAGCCCCTGTGCAGCGGCTTCTTCATATCCTGAAGAGCCATTTATCTGACCTGCTGCAAAAAGACCCTTTGTGCTTTTAAACATTAGAGATGAATCCAGCTGTGTAGGATTAATGCAGTCATATTCTATGGCATAGCCTGCACGCATAATTTCCACGTTTTCCATTCCCTTTATTGAACGCAGCATAGCTATCTGCACATCTATTGGCAATGATGTGGACATGCCCTGCACATACATTTCATATGTGCCCTGGCTTTCCGGCTCTATAAACACCTGATGACGGTTTTTGTCTGCAAAGCGGACAACTTTGTCTTCAATAGATGGACAGTATCTAGGGCCTGTTCCTTCTATGTCTCCGCAGTATAGAGGAGAGCGATGCAGATTATCTTTGATTATTTGATGGGTTTTTTCATTTGTCCATGTCAAATAGCATGGGGACATAGGATGGCTGTTTTCAACATCTAAAAATGAAAAATTATATATGTCGTCCTGACCTTCCTGTATTTCCATTTGTGATAAATCTAATGTTCGCAAATCTACACGGGCAGGAGTACCTGTTTTAAATCGAGCTATCTCTATGTTATTTGCAAGCAAGCTGTTTGTCAGCTCATCAGCACCTGCCAGTCCGCTAGGCCCTTGGTCTTTGGTGTATTCTCCGATTATTATTTTGCCTTTCAGGTATACACCCGTGCACAACACAACAGCTTTAGCATAGTATATGAAGCCAATGCTGGTTTTCACGCCTTTTATTTGCCCGTCTTCAACAATCAGTTCAGTAGCCTCATCCTGCTTGAGTATCAGATTATCCGTTTGCTCCAGAGTAGCTTTCATTTCCTTATGATAGTCCTTTTTGTCTGCCTGTGCACGAAGCGAATGAACAGCTGGACCTTTTGAAAGATTAAGCATCTTCATTTGGATAGATGTTTTATCTGTATTAATGCCCATTTGTCCGCCTAAAGCATCGATTTCTCTAACCAAATGTCCCTTGGATGTTCCGCCGACAGATGGATTGCATGCCATTAAAGCCACACCATCTAGGTTGACTGTTAAGCAGAGTGTATTGTTTCCTAGCCGTGCACTGGCAAGAGCGGCTTCGCAGCCTGCATGCCCTGCACCTACTATTATTATGTCAAATTCTCTTTCTTTAATTGTACTCATTATTTACCTACACAAAATTCACTAAATATTGTATTTATTACGTCCTCATCTACATTTTCGCCTGTTATCTCTCCCAAAGCATGTAGTGCATCTCTTAAATCCACAACTGCAAAATCAACGGGCAGCCTATTCGATAAAGTATCTTTCGCCTTCATTAAGGATGTTTGAGCTCTTTTTATGGCATCTACATGGCGAACATTGGATAGCTCTATTTCATCTGCAGAAATATCGGAATCTGCATTAAAAAGCTCTATCACTTTCTCTTCAAGTACATTTATTCCCTTTCCATCTGCTGCACTTATAGTAACGATGTTTTTGGTGTTGTCGGTATTTAGATGAGAAAGCTGCTTTTCATAATCGGTTAATGTTGCATCTTCTTTATTCAGCACTATTATATGCGGTTTTGATTTTATATGATTATATAGATCAATGTCTTTTTCATCAATATTTTTGGACATATCCAAAACAAACAGAACTATATGTGCACTCTCGGCTGCTGCATATGCTCTGTCCACTCCGATTTTTTCCACGAAGTCTTCGCTCTTTCGTATGCCTGCAGTGTCTGTTAATATTACCTCAACCCCTGCAATATCTACGTGTGCTTCCAATGTGTCTCTGGTAGTGCCAGCAACGGATGTTACTATGGCTCTGCTTTCGCCTAGTATAGCATTCAGCAAAGATGATTTGCCTACATTTGGCTGGCCGACTATGGCACAGCGAATGCCGGACTTATATATTTTGCCTCTTTCAGACTGAGCCAGTGCATCATTAACATATTCCAGAACTTCATTGACTATTTCTAATGAGTGATCAATGGTTACATCCTCTATGTCTTCCTCTGGGTAATCGACAGTCACTTCTATCTGTGCTATACATCTTGTGAGCAAATGAATTAATGAATTTATGCTGTTTTTAAGACGACCGGACAACTGATTAAGTGCCATATCCTTGGCTGATTTGGTGCTGGAATTGATGACATCTATCACTGCCTCTGCCTGAGACAAATCCAGCTTGCCGTTCAAGAATGCTGTTTTTGTGAATTCGCCGGGCAGTGCCAGCCTTGCCCCGTTTTTCACAGCTGCCTCCACTATTCGCTGCGCTACAAACATAGAACCATGGCAGTATATCTCCACGGTATCTTCACCGGTATATGTTTTTGGAGCCTTCATATATACTATATTAACTTCATCTATTTTATTATCACCATCAGCAATATAGCCATATGTCATCTTTCTGTCTTTCAGAGCACTTCCTCTGAAAATGGCACTTGCAATTTGCAGACTCTCATCTCCTGATAGCCTGACTATAGCTATGGCAGCCTTTCCGCTGGCTGTGGCTATGGCGACAATTGTGTCTGTTTTATCCATGTAGTTTTTCATAACGCCTCATTATAGCTTTTTTTGTGCGATGTAGTCAATGGATAGTAATATGCTAGTATATAGAATATAAAGAATATTTACAAATTATAATGTTTTTTTAATAAGTGGTATAGTTATAATTATTGAGTTATTAAGCAATTTACAGAATCTAGCAAGTATGAGACAGAACAAGGATCACATAAAAACATACTGTATAGAGGCATAGACACAAATAAAGACAATAAAATTTTCTTGTTGACAGCAAACTTTCATTTTGATAAAATTGTAAAAATATATACAAGTAGAAATGAAGAAAGGTATGTAACAATTATGAGCATTAATTACAGTGAAAAAGTGACTAAAGAAGGCTTAACATTTGACGACGTACTTTTGATACCAGCCCATAGCATTGTCTTACCAAGCAATGTAGATACTGCTACATATCTTACAAAAGACATAAAATTAAATATTCCGCTTTTAAGTGCAGCTATGGATACGGTGACAGAGGCGAATATGGCAATATCAATGGCAAGAGAAGGCGGCATAGGAATTATACATAAAAACATGAGCATAGAGATGCAGGCATCCCATGTAGACAAGGTGAAAAGAAGTGAGCACGGCGTAATAACAGATCCATTTTTCCTATCTCCAGACCATTTAATATCTGATGCAAATGCCCTGATGGCAAGATACAAAATATCAGGTGTACCAATTACAGAAAACAACAAATTAGTAGGCATATTAACAAATAGAGATTTAAGATTCGAAACAGATTTTAATAAAAAAATAAAAGAAGTGATGACAAGCGACAAGTTAATCACTGCAAAAGAAGGCATAGATATCAGTGATGCTAAAAAAATACTAGCAAAGCACAGGATTGAAAAACTGCCTTTAGTAGATGATGAATTTAGACTAAAAGGCTTAATCACAATAAAAGATATTGAAAAAGCTGTGAAATATCCTAACTCTGCAAAGGATTCACAAAGCAGGCTTTTGGTTGGGGCAGCTGTTACAATATCCGATAAACTGATGGACAGAGTAGATGCCCTTTGCGAAGCAAAAGCAGACATCATTGCCCTGGATACTGCCCATGGGCATTCTCAATTTGTGCTGGATGCGGTGGCAAAGGTGAAAGAGAGACATCCGGATGTTTGCCTGATAGCAGGAAACTGTGCAACAGGTGAAGCAACAAAAGCACTGATTGAGCATGGCGCAGACGTTGTTAAGGTGGGCATAGGCCCAGGCTCTATCTGCACCACTCGTGTGGTGGCAGGAATAGGCATACCTCAGATTACTGCGGTGATGGACTGTGCAGAGGTAGCGGACAAAATGGGAAAAACAATTATTGCAGACGGCGGAGTGAAATATTCCGGTGATGTTGTGAAGGCAATTGCAGCAGGAGCAAGCGCTGTGATGCTGGGATCTATGCTGGCAGGCGTGGAAGAAAGCCCAGGAGCAACTGAAATGTATCAAGGACGCTCATACAAGGTATACAGAGGAATGGGCTCTATTGGCGCAATGGAGGAAGGCTCATCAGATAGGTATTTCCAAGACAACCAAAAGAAACTAGTGCCGGAGGGAGTGGAAGGACGTGTTCCGTTTAAGGGTGCACTTACAGAAACAATATTCCAGCTAGTTGGCGGTCTGAAATCCGGAATGGGATACTGCGGCACAGAAAATATTCAAAAATTAAGAAGTGATGGTAAATTTATAAAAATCACATCAGCAGGGCTGAAGGAAAGCCATCCTCACGATATTTACATAACTAAAGAGGCTCCTAACTACGGAACCAGATAAATAGTTAGTATTATTAACTTTTTCTTGTTTTTATGTTTAAGGAATTATAAAATTACTTATAAACATAAAAAGATAATTTAACTATGAGGTAGGGATTTTGAAAGTAAAAGTTATTACAGACTCAATAAGCGATATTTCAAAAGAGGCAGCAGATTCATACAATATTGAAGTATTGCCTATCAGCGTTTCACTGGACGGTGAATTTATACCTGATGACAAGATTAAGGTCACAGAAACGATTGAATGGATAGAAAAGAACAAAAAGAGACCACTTTTTAAAGGTGTAAGTACAGAAGCATATGAAAAAGCTTTTGGCGAATATATTAGCCAAGGCTATGATATTATTTGTATTACTGCAGGAAGCAAAAGTATATCAAACTATGACTGTGCCTGCCATGCATCTACAATGTATCCGAATTCAAATATTCATGTAATTGATTCACATCAGCTATCTACTGGACAGGGACTGATGGCATTGAAAGCTGCGGCGATGGCAAAAAATGATGAGTCTGCAAACGGAATAGCAATCAGGTTTGAGAGAAATATTGATAAGATTAAGCAATATGGTCTAGCAGACTCTGTTGATTATCTTCAATATGCAGGGCTTTGCCCCAAAATAGTGGCGGTAGGAAGCAATTGGCTAAATGCGAAATATTTAGTTGAGCTTTTAAAAGACAAGAAATTCGATGTGCAAATGGTGGGCAATTCCATGAACAAGGCAGTGCCTGCATACTGCAATAATATTTTTAAAGATTTACGAAATATTGACCCTAGACGAGTATTTATTATGCATACAAAATCGGAAGAGGACTATTTTGCAGAGGTATATAGGCGTGTGCTGGCATTGGAATATTTCGAAGATATAATAGTATGCAACGCAGGCAGCTACAGCACTAGTCTGGTAGGCAAAAGCGGCATCAGCATCTCATATCAATTAAAATAACCAAATATTAAATTGTTAAATTTTTTTGAAACGATGGAATAGAATGATTTCATCGTTTAATTATATTTAAATGAATGTATATATTAGTATACAAAAACAATGAATTTTGAGGTGATAGAAATGGGAGTTAAAATAATTGCTGATTCAATTAGTGACCTTTCAACAGAGGTATCTGAAAAGTATGGTATAGAGGTGCTGCCTATAGAGTTTTTGATAGACGGTACATTTATTTCGGCCTATGAGCTGGATGTAGACGTAATGATGAACAAAATAAGAGAGAAAAAGAAAACTCCAGAAATTAAGGGCGTAAGCACGGATACATACACGGAAGTATTTCGCAGATATGTAAACGAGGGAATGGAAATAGTATGCATTACAGCAGGTGACATGACAGTATCTAACTATGCATCTGCATGCCACGCATCCACTAGCTTTCCGGATGCCAGCATACATATAATAGATTCACATCAGATATCTACTACCATAGGCATGATGGCATTAAGAGCTGCTGAAATGGCACAGGGCGGAGACAGCGCTGCGACTATTGCCAGAAGCATAGAGCGAAACATGGACAAATTTAAACAATTTGGATTGGCAGATACAGTTGATTTTCTGCAATTTTCCGGGCATTGTCCCAAAATCGTAGCGATGGGCAGCAATCTGCTGCATGCAAAATTCGAATTTGCAGTATATAATGATCAGAAGTTTGATGTTAAAATGGTGGGGAACTCTATGAGCAAAGCATTGCCATCATTTTTCAATGATGTATTCAAAGATTTACGCTCTATAAAATCCAAAAAAATATTTATGGTACATACACCAACTAAAGAAGAATATTTTTCAGAATTTTATAAAAAAGTTACTGCATTAAATTATTTTGATGATATAATTGTCTCTAAGGCTTCGCTTCACAGCACCAGCCTATACGGCAACAATGGAATAAGTGTAGCATATGAGCTGAAATAAAAAATAGAAACTAGGAGAACTGAATGACTGTAATAGTTTTAGATTTCGGCGGACAATATAATCAATTAATTGCAAGAAGAGTGAGAGAGGCAAATGTTTACAGCGAAATTTTGCCGTATACCACACCTATTGATGAAATAGCAAAATATAATCCACAGGGAATTATATTTACCGGAGGTCCAAACTCTGCGTACGAAGAAGGTGCTCCTAGCATTGGCAAAGAAATATTTGAACTTGGTATACCAATCCTCGGCATATGCTATGGTGCACAGGTGATGAGCCTAGTTTTGGGCGGCAGTGTGCACAGCGTGGAGCATAGAGAATACGGGTTTACATCGGTAGAAGTGGATACAAAAAGCATGCTTTTCGACGGGCTGGAAAAAGAGCAGGTATGCTGGATGAGCCATACCGACCAGATAGATTCTTTGCCAGACGGATTCGAGGTGTGTGCAACCACACCTACATGTCCAGTGGCTGCAATGTACAACGAAGATAAAAAGCTATACGCAGTGCAGTTTCATCCGGAAGTGGGGCACACCAAAAAAGGACAGGAAATGCTCGTAAATTTCCTATACAATGTGTGCAAATGCAAGGGCGAGTGGACAATGTCCAACATCGCAAAACAATCCATTATTGATTTGAAAGAAAAAATAGGCGACAGAAAGGTGCTGCTTGCGCTATCAGGGGGAGTAGACTCCTCTGTTGCTGCTGTCATGCTTTCCAAAGCCATCGGCAAAAACCTGACATGCATATTTGTGGACCATGGTCTTCTGAGAAAAGACGAAGGCGACCAAGTAGAAAAAGTATTTACAGATGGGTTTGATTTAAACTTTATTCGTGTGAATGCACAAGATAGATTTTTATCCAAACTAGAAAATGTGGAAGACCCGGAAAAGAAGCGCAAAATAATAGGCGAAGAATTTATTCGCGTATTCGAGGAAGAAGCCAAAAAGCTAGGCAAAGTGCATTTTCTGGCACAGGGCACAATATATCCTGATGTTGTGGAATCTGGCGTGGGACATGCTGCTGTTATAAAGAGCCACCACAATGTAGGAGGACTGCCGGATCATGTGGATTTTGAGGAGATAATCGAGCCGCTGCGCGACCTATTCAAGGACGAAGTGCGCAAAGTGGGGCTGGAGCTGGGACTAAGCGAAGAGCTAGTGTGGAGGCAGCCATTCCCAGGGCCAGGGCTTGCTATCAGGATAATGGGAGCTGTGACAAAAGACAAGCTGGAGATACTGAAGGAAGCTGACTACATATACAGACAGGAAATAAAAAACGCCGGACTAAACAGGGAAATATGGCAATATTTTGCCGCACTGACCAACACGAGAACTGTTGGCGTGATGGGCGACGCCAGAACATATGACTATGTGCTGGCTCTGCGTGCTGTAACATCGGTGGATGCCATGACTGCCGACTGGGCAAGAATACCCCATGAAGTGCTGGCAAAAATATCAAACAGAATAATTAATGAAGTGCCCCATGTAAATAGAATAGTCTATGATATTACATCTAAGCCGCCGGGGACTATTGAGTGGGAGTAGGTAAAGAAGTCTAAGAAAGCTACTTATAAGCTGGTTTTCGACCACTAAGGTGCTGTAATGGCAACGTTTTGGCAACAGTGACTGTATAATTAAATATTCAATTTTAAAAAGAGCTAACTGATTTAGAAATGTCAGTTAGCTCTTTTGTTATGGTGGAGCGAGAAGGAATCGAACCTTCTATCGGCACTTGTTAATGCTGTAACTCTTGCTCCTACGGTTTCCAAAGTATTGACGAGGTCACTCCGTGCGCGCCGCATACCACCGTGTCTTTACAATTGTCCATAACTTTTCCTCCTTCGATTGCTAACCACGTCTGAGCAAGTCCTAATGAGAGAGATACTAGGTCAATCGGGATTCCGATAAGTAGAGCTACAAGAACAGCAACAACCAACTTAAAAGTGATGCATGATGACAGACTTAAAGAAAATAAATTAGATGTTTCTGTTTCGTTCTTCTCTAAGAGCATCAAGCTTAGCTTTAGTACGTTCTTCCTCAATACGAGGATAGTTATAACGCCAGTAATCATATTCATCTTTGGTGATTTCATCAAATTTTAGTTTACTGGATTCTTTATACCAAACGTTGAACATTTCAAACATAGAAAGGTAGGTATGTCCTTTGGTTTTATCAAGAGTTAAACAAATCTCTCCGTCAATATTGTTTATTTGTAAACCATACAAATCCTCAAGAGTGAACAAGGTATGCATAATACCCTCATAACTATCAATGTCAGGAACGTCCAGTGCTTTTGGGCTGACATCAAAGACTTCGGCGATTCTATTAAGTATATCTTCCTTTGGGGTTCTTTTACCGGATTCGTACTGTGCTATACGAACATCAGCGTTTTTTTCATCAAAGTCAATACTCATGCCTAAGTACTTTTGTGTTACATCTCGTTGTTTACGGTGGAACTTGATTCTCTCGCCAGTTGCCATAATAATTACTCCTATCAAATGATTGTGAGATAAGTATAGCATATATGTTTAAGTAATGTCAATAAATAAAATAAATATGTTTATTAAAAGCACTTGACAAGAACATATATGGTAAGTATAATATATGAACTATAGCAGATATGCTATAGCACCTTGAAAACTGAATAGTGCAGCCAATCAGATATCGGTACGCTCTTACTAGAGGTCGCTTCCCCGGAGTAGCGATGCATCACAGGGATAATATCCGCCGTAGCCGAAAATACGCGTCTTGATCAAACAAGGTCGGAGGTAGGAACGGGGTTGGGGGAAAGCACACAAAACAAAAGCCGAGCTCGACATAAACTCCGGGCGTGCTTGGCACAAATCTATTGAAGGGAGGAGTCTATGTAATTTTAGCTGGAAAACCATCAAAACAAGAACGAAAGGAATTTAATTAATGAAAAACACAACATTTTTGAGAGCAGAGGATGTAGCAAAAGAACTTGGTGTATCAGAATCATATGCCTACAAGATGATTAAAAAGCTTAACCTTGAGTTGAGCAAGAAAGGTTATATAACAGTGGCTGGCAGAATAAACAGAAAATATTTCTGTGAAAAGGTATGCTATGGAGATTATAACGAAGGGAATGATTAGATGGGGGTTTATAAAGAACCTGAGACAAATACATGGCGAGTTATATACCGTTATACTAATTGGATGGGTGAGCGAAAGCAAACCAGCAAAAGAGGATTTATTACAAAAAGGGATGCGCTTGCTTGGGAACGTGAACAATTGCAGAAGACAGGTTCCAACTTAGAAATGACTTTTGAAAGTTTTGTTGAGACTTATAACAACGATATGCGAAATCGCCTTAAAGAAAATACACAGCATAAGAAAGAAGTTATAATCCGGACAAAACTGCTGCCTTACTTTGGAAAGCGCAGAATGTGTGATATTCAACCAACAGATATTATAACTTGGCAGAATAAAATGATAGACTACAGAAATGAAAAGGGCGAAGCATTTTCACCAGTTTATTTAAAAACAATACATAATCAAATTAGTGCCATTTTTAATCACGCAGTTAAGTATTACGGACTCACAGTAAACCCTGCAGCCAAAGCAGGCAGCATGGGAAAAGCCAAAGGCAGAGAAATGATGTTCTGGACAAAAGAAGAATACACCAGATTTTCAGATGCCATGATGGACAAACCAGTATCATTTTATGCATATGAAATGCTTTACTGGTGCGGAATACGGATTGGAGAACTACTTGCATTAACAAGTGCCGACTTCAATTTTGAAAAATCCACAGTAAGAATTAATAAATCCTATCAACGTCTTAAAGGCAGGGATATAATAACTGACCCTAAAACACCAAAAAGCAATCGAATAATTCAAATGCCTGAATTCCTGGTGAAGGAGATGCAGGAATATCTAAGCCAACTTTACAAGTTGGAATCCACTGACAGGATATTTCCTATCACTAAAAGTTATATGCATCATGAGATGGATAGAGGATCAAAACAGGCAGGAGTTAAGAGGATACGTATTCATGACATACGGCACTCGCATATATCGCTATTAATTGATATGGGATTTTCAGCAATCGCTATAGCAGACCGTGTTGGACATGAAAGTATTGATATCACTTACAACTATGCGCACTTGTTTCCGTCAAGGCAGACGGAGATGGCAAAAAGACTGGACGTTGAGCGTTAGAAAGGAGGGCAGAATATGTCGGCAAAAGTAAAAGATGATAAGGGACGTTGGAGAAGCAAGAGTGTGGCATTTCGTATGTCACCAGAGGAATGTGAAGAACTAAATTACAGAGTTCAATTGTCAGGACTAAGCAAGCAGGACTATTTAATCAAGCGAAGCTTAGAGCAGGACATTGTGGTTATTGGCAATCCAAGAGTGTATAAAGCACTGCGGAATAAGATAGATGAAATTTTAACTGAACTTAAATTGATTTCTGAAAATATTCCAATAACAGATGAACAGCTTGATAAAATTAATCAAATAACATCGCTGATGGAAGGACTATCCAAAAAAAATTCCTACCCGAATGGATAAGAATTTTCAGACATTATTACAACAATGAGCTGTATATATAATCTCTCAACACAGATAGTATATCACAGCTCCTTGATTGAATTCAACAAAAAGAAAGGAGAAATTCATTGAATAAATTCTTAGAGTTTGCAATGGAAATAGAAGCAGATGATGATTTAAGAATAATAAATATGGAAGACGTTGCAGCAGTAGAAGTGGACTGGTTATGGTATCCATACATACCTTACGGAAAGATAACCATAGTACAAGGTGATCCAGGAGAAGGCAAAACTACCTTTGCTCTACAGCTCGCTTCAATATTAAGTAAAGGCGAGACGTTGCCCTGTGTCGGTGAAGAAACCCATCTTGCTAGTCCTATTAATATTATTTATCAATCAGCAGAAGACGGGCTCAACGACACGATAAAGCCGAGGCTGGTTGAAGCAAATGCTGACTGTACAAAAATCAAAGTCATAGACGAAAGTAAATATCCATTATCAATGATAGATGGAAGACTGGAGACTGCTATTCAGGAAACCGGAGCAAGACTTGTTGTACTTGACCCAATACAAGCATATTTAGGTGAAAACATTGATATGCACAGAGCCAATGAAATCAGACCTATTCTTAAGCGACTTGGTGAAATGGCGGATGAATATAAATGTGCCATTGTACTAATTGGTCATATGAACAAATCCAAAGGTGCAAAATCAACTTACAGGGGATTGGGATCAATAGACTTTCAGGCAGCTGCACGTAGTGTACTGATTGTAGGGAGAATTAAAGACAAACCTCATATAAGAGTGATTGCTCATGGTAAAAGTTCGCTTGCACCAGAAGGGAAATCAATAGCGTTTGAACTAGGTGAAGAAAATGGATTTACGTGGCTTGGACAATATGAGATTTCAGTAGATGATTTATTATCCGGCGGTAAAAGTGAAAACAAGCTGAAGATGGCAGAGAAGCTAATATCGGATATGCTAGCAAACGGAGATGTTGAACAGAAAATAATACTTGCTAAAGCAATATCGTTAGGCATATCAAAAAGAGTACTAGATCAAGCGAAAAAGAACTTATCGGTAAAATCTAAAAAGTCAGGTGACTGCTGGTACTGGAGATTCGCCTGATAGCTTAAGTTTGCAAGGCTGTTGCATTATAAACACAAGCAATATTGCACAGTTGTGCTGATATGCTGCGGTGAAAGTTTTGTTACTTTTGGCAAAAGTAACGCAAAAGCACTTTAGGCATAAATGCCAAAAGATGCTTTGCGGCTTGCCGGCGGCACGTTAGAAAAAGGAGGTTGACTATCGAACGAAGCGTTAGCGTAATGATAGGAAAGGGTTCAGTCAACCATAATAATCGAAGGTTTATTGCGAATAACGTAGATGCAGAAAGGACGGAAAACAACATATTATTCTGCAATGATAACATTAAGGATGTTTATCATCAGCTATTTGATGAAGCTCAGAAAAAATACAATGATAAACAAACCAGAGATGATAGAAGAATAGAAGATTATTATGTAAAGATTAGAACAGGTAAACAAGAAAAATTGTTTCATGAAGTCATATTTCAAGTCGGAAATAAAGA
This sequence comes from Eubacteriales bacterium, assembly GCA_040883315.1. Taxonomy (GTDB): domain Bacteria; phylum Bacillota; class Clostridia; order Christensenellales; family UMGS416; genus JAFGUF01. Next base: position 151,412 of record JBFLKU010000011.1, on the reverse strand, counting down.
TGACATGAATGCAAGAGATGAAAACGGACAACTAGCAAAAACGATACTAACCGATTTTATGAATAACTTTCAGGAAAGGAATCCACAGCTTAGGGTGTTTTCAGCCCACTTACATATGGACGAAGAAACACCTCATCTGCATATAGACTTTGTACCATTTACAACAGGAAGCAAACGAGGACTTGAAACCAGAGTATCTTTAAAAAAGGCTCTTGCACAGCAAGGCTATACCGGAGATTCACGAAGTGAAACTGAATGGAACAAATGGGTGCAAGCAGAAAAAGAAGAGCTGGCTTTGGTAATGGAGAAACATAAAGTTATTTGGAAAGAGCTTGGAACACACAGACCTCATTTGGATGTTCTTGATTTTAAAAAGCAGGAACGTGAAAAGGAAGTTGTTCAATTAGAAAAAGAGATAGTGCGAATTGAAGATAAACTATCTCAGCTTAAAGAGGATGAGGAATTTGTAAGTTTGAATGTTGACAAATATTATAACAATGATGAATGGCAGGTGCCACAGCCGCAGCCATTAATGAACACCAAAACGTATAAAGAAAAATTAATTGATCCTCTTGTAGACAGCTTGAAGTCGGTTATTAAAAGTGTAATCTCAGCTTACCTCAGAATGAGAAACAAGTACAGAGATTTGCAGTATGAAATGGATGTACTAAAATCCGATAAAAATGCACTAGAATATGTATTTAAAGGTGTAAAGAAAGATAATGCAAAGTTATCAAAAAATGCTGAAGATTATAAACATTTAAGGGAAGCAATCGGTTCAAAAAAAACAGATGAAATTCTTGAAAAAGCAAGAGCCGATCACAAGAAAAAATCTAAAAAAATAGACTATGAAAGATAGCATCCTAAACGGAACTGCCCCTAGGGCAGTTATAAAACAAAATTATTTAAGGAGCAAACCAATGACAAATATAATACCAGTAATCAACAATAAAGGCGGTGTAGCCAAAACAATAACAGCGGTAACAACAGCAAGCATTTTGGCAGAAAGAGGATATAAGACACTGTTGCTGGATTTAGATCAACAGGCAAATGCAACTGCAGCAGTAGGAGTAAGACCGGAAAAAGAAACGTTGACGATATTTGATATTTTCTTTAATGGAAAAAACATAGATGATGTAGCGATGAAAACGAAATTTGATAACTTATACTTAATACCCTCTTCAGGAGCATTTGTATCAGCACTATCTAAACTAACAGTTGAAATGATACCCGACAAGGACAATATCCTGACCCGTGCAATAAGCAGCAGCAAAGCAGAATATGATTTCATAATTATTGATTGTCCGCCGGCTTTAGACCAGATAATTACTAATGCAATAATGCCGGCAACTAATATTGTAATAGCGACATCTCCACGGAAATTTAGCACGGACGGAATAAAAAGGATATTGATGTTTATCAAAAATTATGAGCCGTATATGCAGAATTATAATGGGTTTGGAACACTCATAACTCTTCACGAAAAAAGGAGAAATGTTATAAACGGTGTTGTTAAATCTATTAAACAAAATCATTTCCTGAATGCATATGATTCGCTAATTGCAAAGTCCACTTTAGTTGAACAATCGACATTTGCAGGCGTACCAATAAATCATTTTAGTCCGGATTGTCAGGCAGCTATCACCTATAAGAATTTTGTAGATGAACTTATTGAAAACTGCGGATAAATACACAACAAATTATATGGACTGCCCTCGGGGCAGTTCATCCACTAATTGAAAGGAATATAATAAATGACAAATACAAAAATAGATTTTAATAACATGGACTTAGGATTTGATGAAATTAATCCAGAAAGCAGCAAACACGAATTAGTTTACAAGAAGATAAACATTAATCAGTTAGATGAAAATCCTGAGAATAATAAAATATATGAATATGATAAAGAGGCGGATGAGTTTTTAAAAGAGGATATCAAACGTAATGGTATCTTAAATCCAATAGTAATATTGAAAAGCGAAACGCATGCTGGAAGATACATGATAGTTTCCGGACATAGGAGAACCAGAATTGCTAAGATATTAGGCATATTTGAATTAGAAGCTAGAGAGATTATTGCAAGAACTCCAGAAGAAAAAGCATTTGCACAAATAATGCTAATAACAGCGAACTCGACACAAAGGGATAGAAAGCCTTCAGAAAAAGCAAGAGAAGTTCAATACTTAAAATCATTGATGCAGGATAATGACAGCATTGATAATCTTGCTAAATGGATAAGTAAAGCTACAAAGATGTCAGAGCGAAACGTTTACAGATATGAGAAGCTTGCTGAACAGCCACGTGAGATGCAGGAGGCTGTCGATAAAGGTGAGTTGTCTGTTAAGCAGGCGATAGGGGAAATTAAAAGTAAAAAGAAGAATCCAACATCAGAAGAAGAGGCGAAAATTGAAATATTGAAAATGTTAATTAGTATAACTAAAGATGTTGCCTCATTAAGAAAAATGAAGGATGAAAACGGAAATGAAGTATTTGATGAAAAATCAGAGCAATATATAAAAGATATGATTAAGGATTTAAAAGAGATGTTGGTTAAGTATACAGTATAGTCTTTATGGACTGCCCTTGGGGCAGTCCTGTTTTTGTTTTGATGAAAGCGAGGTATATAAAAAGTGGTATGTCGGTATTTCCGACATACCACTCAATACATTGTAAACGAAGAAGTGTGAAAAGAAATAAATTTAATTATAGTTTTGGTCAAAATTGCAATATATTGTATATGTGTCAGTATGTCGGAAATTCCGACATACTGATGATAGTAAAATCTTGATATATTATAATTAAGTAAACTGCCCTCGGGGCAGTTCTATTTTTGTTCTATTCATTTTGAAAATACATTGGAAGGTTTTACACATGAAAAATTAACGTGAGTAAATTTTGAGATTATTTTCCTATATTCATTATAATAATTTTACCACCAATAGATTGAATTGGAGGTAGAGTTAATATTTATAATTATCAAAAAAGTAATTGGAAATATTTGCATTCAGTAGTAAAATAAATAATAAGAGTTGCTTATAAACAAAATTTTATTTTTTCATTTGGAGGGAATCATGGCTGATAAGATTGCAATATTGAAGCATTATAGCGTCGAACTTACAAAAATAAAAAAAGAGTTGAAACTTTATAGTGAAACCAGTGATTATTTATATACAAATGCTATAATGAGTTATGTGAAACGATACAATGAGATATTAAAGAAATATCACAAAAGCACTGGGATCCCATTGGAACTTTTTAATATATTGGAGCACGAATATTCATCCACTAAGAAAACAATAAGGGAGTCTCTTACAAGCAGGTTTAATATTACAATAGATTCTACAAAGAGTGCTATAGAAGATATGATTTTGAATGAAGATTCAAAGAATGAGTCGAAAATAATACCGATGCATCAAATGAGAAAATGTTTGAAACTGGATATGGATAATTGCCCTAAAAATCCTAAGCTTGATAACAATAAAATATTTGTTGGAATGCCATTTGATAATAAATATAAAGACAGTTATGATTATGGAATTAAAATTGCTATTGAATCACTGGGAATGACAACATATAGAGCAGACGAAGAAATATCAAATAGAGATATAATGTGCAAAATTTGCGAGCAAATGCAGATTTGTAAATACTTAATTTTTAATATCTCTGGGCATAACCCAAATGTAATGTTGGAATTAGGTCTATCCTATGGTCTTGGTAAAGAGACAATAATTATTAAAGATAAGGAAACAAAGCATATATCAGATTTAGCAAATATTGAGTATATAGAATATGAACATGCCAATGAACTATCTAGAAAATTGGTTTCATATTTTACTACTAAGTAACTATAAGAATTAGGTTAAAGTAGAAATAATTGATTGAGGTGTAGAATGAATAAATTAGTAAAAATATTAGATATAGATAAAATGATAGAGAAATTAATCAAGGAAATATCTTTGTACAATGAAATCTCTATATCAGAAGAAGTATATAATGAATTAATTCAAGGTAATGGTATTCATTTTAATATGAAATTAAATGATTATTGTGAAAATTGTCAAAGTGAATGGATTTTTACTTCTTGGGGAGCAGAAATATTTAATTTAATTGATGATGAAGATAAATTAATTATAAATAATTCTATTTGTGATAATTGCGGATATAATCATATATTTATTTATTTGCTCAGAAAAACTAAAATAATAAAGATTGGTCAGTATCCACCCTATTCAAAAAAGGAAGTACTAAAAGTATTAAAATATAAAAATATTATTAAAAAATATTATACAGAATTAACAAGTTCTATAAATCTTTATTCTTTTGGTTATTATATAGCTTCGTTTGTACATCTTAGGAGAATTTTAGAACATTTAGTAAATGAAAAGTATAATAACCTTCCAATAAAAAATGATGAATATAAATTTATTGATAAACTAAAAGCAGTAGAAAAAATTGAAACAGTTATTCCTGCAGAAATTATTTCAGTCAAAAACCAAATATACTCTGTGTTAAGCAAAGGTGTGCATGAGTATAATGAAGAAGAATGTAAAAGCTTATATCCTTATGTTAAATTGATAATTGAATTAGTTTTAGAACACGAATGGCAAAAAAAAGAAAAAGCAAAAAAAATAAAAGAAGCAACAAAGGTAATCAAAGATAAACTTCAGAACTAAATTATGAAAACAGTATAGCAGCACTACAATTTATTTTCTTATAGTAGAGTATGGAATATACATATATTTATATATATTATCTCAAATTTCTTTTTTAATGATAAGGTACGTTTTATCACTACGATTTTTGACTAGATTAGTAATTCATATATAAATTTATTAGTACATGATATAGTGTATATAATATTTCATTAATTGAAGAATTATATTTTTTAGTTTATAATAACATAGAGGTAAACTTTATGTTCAGTGATAAAATTAGAATAATGTTAATAAAGCGCAAGATGACTATGCAAGAGCTTGCATATAAAGTTGATATATCTCCCCAGAATTTAAGCAATAAATTGGGCAGGGATAATTTTAGCGAACTTGAAATGAAGAATATTGCTACAGCATTAGGATGCAAACTAGATATAAATTTTGTGATGAACGAAACGAATGAGAGCGTGTAAGAGAATATGACAATAAAAAATGTAACTGCTAAGCCATTTGTGAAATGGGCAGGTGGTAAAGGACAATTAATAAGTGAAATCAGTAATAAATATCCGGATAATTTAGGATATGATGTTGATAAATATTGTGAGCCTTTTGTTGGTGGCGGGGCTGTATTATTTGATGTGCTTTCTAATTACAATTTACGGCAAGTAATAATAAATGATATTAATAAGGAACTTATAAATACATATAGGCAGATCCGTGATAATGTAAAAACGCTTGTTATAGAACTAAATGCTATACAGGAAATTTATCATCCTCTTAATATGGGCGAACGTAAAAAAATGTATTATGAAATGCGGGATAGGTATAATCATTTGAAAATTAATGGTGATAAATCTGTTAATATTGAAAAAGCAAAACTGTTCATATTCTTAAATAAAACATGTTTCAATGGTCTTTATCGTGTAAATAAAAAAGGATTATTTAATGTGCCTATTGGTGGATATAAAAAGCCTTTGATTTGTGATGAAGAAAACCTTTTAAATGCAAGTAAGCTGCTGCAGAAAGCAGAAATACTTTGTGGTGATTATTCGGCTTGCTTGAGTTATATTGATGAAAATACATTTGTATATATTGATCCTCCCTATAGACCGCTTAACAATACATCAAGTTTTATTTCCTATGACGAAAAAATATTTGATGATGATGAACAAGTACGATTAAGGGATTTTATAAATGAACTTTCAATGAAGGAAGCAAAAGTATTATTGAGCAATTCAGATCCTAAAAATGTAGATACAAATGATGATTTTTTTGATGATTTATATAGTGAATATAGGATTGATAGAATATTAGCAAAACGAATGATTAATAGTGTGGCAGAGAAAAGAGGTAATGTTAGCGAACTGTTAATTAGCAATTAAAATGAAAGAGGATTAAGAATGAAATACATAGACCGATATAAAGACCTAGGTGTGCTGTCAGAAAATGCAGCATTTTCTTACATAATAGATAATTTAAAAGATACAATTCGTACATATGATTTTTTCGTAGCATGGGAAAAAGTCGTAAAGAATGTATCAGAGATCGAAGTTGCTCTTAATATATTGAACTCACTAATTGGAAAAGAAAACCTTGAAGATAAATTAAGGGATTTAATAATAACATATCCAGAGATTGTTCCTGTCATTCCCATTCTGATTGCTGTAAGATCAGATGTAATAAAAATTGCGGATGTAGAAGGGGATCTATATTACAATTTTAAAAAGAGAAAATCATATACTAGTCAAGAAGCTGATGAAATAGTTTATTTTTCAAGAGAATGTGGATTACTGCAAATGTTAGAGGATAAGACTATTAAAAACTTAGTTGATTATTGTCTGGGGGTTGAAGTAGGGCTTGATACTAATGCAAGAAAAAATCGCAGCGGTACAGCGATGGAGAGTCTTACAGAAGTATACGTAAAAGCTCTATGTAAAAAATATAATTATGAATATATCGCACAGGCAACTGCTGCTAAAATAAAGGTTCAATTTGATAAAGATGTACCAACTGATAAAGCAGACAGACATTTTGATTTTGCAATTAATACAGATACAGATATTTATCTTATCGAGGTAAATTATTACAGTGGTGGAGGCTCAAAACTAAAATCAGTTGCAGGTGAATTCTCTACACTATATCAACTAATTGAACCAGTAGAGAATACTCATTTTATTTGGGTAACAGATGGCAGAGGGTGGTTAACAGCAAAGCGTCCACTGGAAGAGACTTTCTTATCAACAGATTATGTCTTCAACATTAAAATGATAGAGGATGGATTGCTTGAAGAAGTAGTGACAAAAGGATTATAAAATGAACGGTGGATTATTTATAACATTATACGATGAAAAAACACTAACCTTATATTTAAAGTATGGAATATATGGATTTTTAATGAAACCTGTTTTTGGAGATCAGCCAGCAACACAAAGTAGGCATTATCAAGCATTAGCTGATTATGCATGCAGTAGGGAAGGTGCACATGTTTTCTTTTTTCTTAAAAGGAAGATAGTATATGGCGGCAGAGTTAAAGGCAATACTGATATTGCATCTTTCTATTTAAATGGAGATAGTAGCCCAATGGGTAGAAAAGCAAATGCTGAACTTTTTTGGGATGAATCAGACAGGTACAAAAAGACAGATAAAAATGGAGTATTTAAAGTGGATGGCAATGAAAAAGCTCAGCCATATATTCTAATGTTTGATGAAATTGAAGAACTTACAGGCAAATATATTTCATCAGATGATTTGTATTTTGAGCTTGGACAATATCCTTTTCCGTTACCCTCTAATAGTATACAAGGTATGAGTTTTTGCACATTGACGCCAGGAGAAACAGAAGTTGCATTAGAGCAGATTGAAAAGAATGGCAAACAGATTTTACTGGAGTCCAATGAAAATATGGCATTAGATAATGATGTGACAATATTTAATAAAGAATACCTTGATAATGAATATATCAATGAAGCACATTTGGAATTTTCTATTCTAGCAGATTTATCCCCATTATTTAATTTAATAAATAATAATAACTATATACTTTGCAGACAAGTGCCAATATCACCGTTCAAACCATTTAATATGGACAGGGCAGACATCTGTCTATATGATATTGAAAAACCAATTAATAATGGAACTGTGCCAAATATCATTATTGAATTAAAAAAACAACGAGCTAATTTTCATGCGTATGAACAAGTTGTTAGATATTTAAAATGGCTAGAAAAGATAACAAATGAAGAAGAATTTAAATCAGTTAAGGCAATAATTGTCGCAGAATCCTTTTTTGTAAATCCACAAAAAATTGATTTAAGATATAATGACATGATAACAATGTATTCTTACAAAGAAAAGAAAATCTATAATTTGAAATTAGGTACAACTAAGCAATGAATAAAATAAAGAAATGGGAGCCTGACAATTTTGAATTAGAGATGACTACATCTTGGTCTTTTCCTACTAGAGGTAATTGGGCAACACATAATGCAAAATATAGGGGCAACTGGTCGCCATATATACCAAGAAACTTAATACTTAGATATTCAAAAGAGGGAGACTTAATACTAGATCAATTTGCCGGCGGAGGTACAACCCTAGTCGAATCAAAGCTCCTAAATAGAAATATCATTGGTGTTGATATCAATCCGAATTCATTAGAAATATGTAAAGAAGCAATTGATTTTAAGCGAGATGGCTTTGAAATGGGGAAAGTGTATTTAAAAAATGGTGATGCTAGAAATTTAAGTTTCATTAAGGATGATAGCATAGATTTTATATGTACTCATCCGCCATATGCGAATATTATTAAATACAGTGAAGATATTATAGGTGATTTATCTCATTGCAAGATTCCTCAGTTTTTAGATGAGATGAAAAAGGTCGCAGCGGAGAGTTATAGAGTTTTAAAGAAGGACAAGTTTTGCACTATTCTTATGGGAGATACAAGACAAAAAGGACACATGATTCCTATGAGTTTTGATGTAATGAAGATATTTCAGGATGTGGGATTTAGGTTAAAAGAATTGATTATTAAAGAGCAGCACAATTGTAAGGCAACAGGATTTTGGAAAACAAACAGTGTGAAGTATAATTTTTTATTGATTGCGCATGAGTATTTGTTTGTGTTTCATAAGTATTAGTGAGTTTTCAGATTGCTGAGATTTGGCTGTTGTATGCAACCTAAAACTTGTAACATGAAAAGAAAATTATTGAAATAATGTGAATGTCTAGATATAATAAAGTATTAATATCTAGGAGTAAGGGTGAAAGATGAAGCTATTATTTGTGCATTTAAGTGACATACATATTGATCAATCATTCCAAGTTAACAGTACTAAAACTACAAAATTTATAGATGCAGTAAAATCTGATTTAAAAAATGTAGATCACTGCGTAGTTATTTGTTCTGGAGATATAGCAAAAACAGCGCATATTAACGAATATAGAGTCGCGAAGATGTTTTTGGGAAAGATTCAATCCGAATTAGGTGAAACAATTAACGGGTATGTTAATTTACTGATAGTACCAGGTAATCATGATTTGGATTTAAGTTATAACAAGAGAGACTTTGAGATAATTAATAATTATTATAAAAATGGTACAGTTGATAGAGAGTATAAGAATGAATTGAATAGAAATAAAAACTTTTTTGATTATGCAAAAAGTAAAAAATGCTTTAATGACTCTAGTGTTATATCAAATAAAATTTTAACATTCGGAACAAAAAAAATTATAGTTAATCTTATTAATTCCAGCCCTTTTTCTACATTAGATCCAAATGACAAGGAATTGCATTACCTACCTTCCGATGAAATGATTAAATTAAATAAACATGACGATGCAGACTTGACAATATCCATCGTTCATCATTCTCCTGAGTGTTTTAATTCAGAAAGCCGACTTGAGCTAAAAACATTACTATATGAAAACTCTGACATTGTGTTTTGGGGTCATGATCACGTTGCAGGCACAGAAGATGTGACAAAGATGAGCTCTTGTACTGTTCATATATCAAGAGGTGGTGAATACTCAGGACTTTATTCTAATACGAGTAAGTTCCTTACAATGTTATATGATACAGAGAGCAATGAATACGCTGAACACATTTTTACATGGAATCCAACAAATTTAATTTTTACTGAAGATTTTACAGATAATAAAGTTTTGAAAGTAGGTAACGCATCAATATGCAACAGAGAAGAATTTACAAAAGCATTTTATGAAGACAAGCAAGGATTAAAAGACTCTTGTTTAGACTATTTTGTTTTTCCTATGCTAAAAATTAAATCTAACGAATATGAAAAGGGTAATGAAGATAAAATACTAAGCAAAGAAGAGTTCTTAAAATCAATTGAAGAATGTAATATAGTACATATAGTTGCCCCGGAAGATTATGGGAAAAGCACATTATTGAAATATTTGTATAGACATTATCAAGAAACTGGATTTGCCCCACTGTATTTTAGTGAAGAGAGTTATCATAAGAAAAAAGATAGAATTATTGAATACATGTTTGATGAACAGTATAATAGTGAAAATAATCGATTTGATAAATATAGACAACTAGATGTATCGAAGAAAATAATATTAATGGACAATATTGATAAACTGAGAAGTAATGTTGAAAGAACTAATCTATTAGATTATTTTGGCGATAATTTTAGTACAATAATTTTTACCTCAACAAAAAAGGAAAATGTAGATGTTTTATCAGCTATTGAAGAAACATTTGAGAGTAAATATAAAATTAAGACTTATGAGCTGGAAAGCTTTTATCTTCGCAAACGTAATAATTTGATAGAGAATGTTTGTAAATCATTTGGAGTATCAGATTCAGATACAATATTTTCGCTAACAGAAATAATTAATAATCTTATTGATAAGAATTTTGATATGTTTGAACTTTCACCTAGCACATTGATTCATTATATAAAGTATTTTGTGAGCCAAGATGATGATGCACGAAAAAAAGATGTTGTTTTTTATGAAATTTTTGGTAACAATATTATAAATATACTAAGAGAGAAAATTAGTGATGTAGATATACAAGAATATCTTATACAACTTGAAGAACTAGCCTACTATATGCATTTTAGTAGCACTCCTGTAATTTGCTCTGAAGATTTGCATGAATGCTTTAAGATATATGATGAAGAATGGGGAAGTACAATATCTACTAATGAGATGATAAATAAATTAGTCGAGTGTAAGATTTTAAGCAATGGATTTAAAATTAATTACTATAGATTTACAAATAATAACTATTTTGCGTATTTTGTTGCACGGAAAATTAATAGAGATATAAACAATAACTCTAATTTAGATAGTGTATATTATTTAGCAAAGAATATTTGTTTTACGATAAACGACAAGATATTAATGTTTTTGGCAGATATCAGAAATAATACAAGTTTTATTTTAAACTTATGCGATCAATTAGATGATATAATGGATGGATTTGTTGAGATAGATTTTGACAACCCAAATATTCAATTGTTTAATCGAATGAACCAAGATGATATACATATAGCAACAGAATCAGAAAAAGATAGAATAGATGAAAAAAAAGAGAACGAAGAAATAAAGCATAATAAAGATAAGTTTGATGAGATTGGGTTTGTTAAAGAATATGAATACACTGAGGATGATGTTAATAACATTGGTAATAGATTGAATAGAGCTTATAAATATATGGAAATGATATCAAAATCCTATGCTTCGCAGTTTAGTATTTTGAAAAAGTCAGAGAAAGAAAAAATTCTAAAAATACTTCTAACCATTCCCAATAAATTAACATATGCAATGCTAAAGCCTCTTGATGACAAGTTCGATAAAGTAGCAGAAGCAACCTATCAAATGGCATTAAAACTAGATATTGACGATGTTGATAAGGAAGAAATAGAGGATATGATAGTTGATTTAGCAAGAGCAATGACACTAAGTTTATATGATTCCATTTCATTTGATTGTACAACTAAGAAGACAATGAGATATATGAGTACAATAAACTGTGATAGTATTAGCAATAAGATACAGAAATTGATGATGATTGGATTTTCAAATGGTACAAATGCATTTATTGAAGAATCAATAGATTTACTTCATAAGTATCCTAGCAATGTTATAGTACAAACTTTTGTAAAGCTGATAGTGCGCGTTCATATTATTAGAAGGAAAAAACTTGACCATAAACAAATTGCGAAAATATCAGAAGAAATATTTTACTCGGCAGATAAAAAAGAAATATTTAGGTTGCTATTAAAATAATGATAAATGCCATGTTGGTCCTACCCAACTGGTCATTTTTGCTTTGCAGATTATGACCTAACTAACAAAGCAAGATCTTGCATGTCATATTGCCATGCTGATGGTATTTATCATATATAGTACTATACTTATATATTTAAGAATATGTCTCTTGATGTAGATTAATATAAGTTTAAAGAGGAGAGACGAATGGCACATATTAACATTTATAAAATAGAGAATGAAAAAAAGGAAGATTTCTTCACAGAGATAACCGATTACTATGTTGAAAAAGGTGCAGTAACAATTACAGTAAATATAGATGGTATTGACCGTGAATTTGATATGTGTTTATATTATGATCCGCAAGAAACGGAAGAGGATATAAGCTGGCAATGGGTTTTGGATAGTTTTGAGACAGATTTAAGTGCAGTTACAAAAAGTAATCCAAGAGGTATTGTTAGCATTGAAGTAGATGAAAATGTTTATGCAGTATCATTTAGCTATGCATACTTTTTTGTAGATAGATACTGTGATAGAGATTTTCCTTTTGATTATGGTAGAAGATTAGAATATAGTAACATAAAAATAACAGCTTTAACAAACCCTAATTTACAGAGAAACAAAACAGTTAACAGCTTTATTGATTACATTAATATAAATTTTGATAGCGGAGAAGCATTAACTAAATTAAATGCAAACCAAAAACTGGCTGAAAATTTCGAGTTATTTAAATCTAGTATCGAAATAGGGAACTCAATCAAATTTGCTGTGGATGCACCTAGTTTAGAAAAACTAGCAAAAATAATTCTTTACATTGAAGATACTATTGACAATAAGCCTGAACTTGTTAAAATACCAACTTTTGATAAAATAAAGGATTCAAATGAAATAGAATTATTGACACAAAATATGTTAGAAAACATAGATGATGAAACTGAAGAAATAGAGTTTTCTGAATATAGTATTCATGCGACAAACATTATTTTTACAAGTTCAGATCAATATGAGATAAGGTATTCTAGAAAGAATCAATTTGTAGATGGTATTAATAATGCAACTATTAGAGAATTTGCAGCTGAAAATAATCTTGACTTAAAAGATGTAGTTGAAAAAGGTAAGATATGCGTTTATCGTGACGGAATTTCTGTTTATACAGAGCAAATATTTAATCATATTTTCTCGACTAATGAAGCTCAAAATACAGTTTTACAAGATGGGAAATGGTATAGATATAATAACGATTACTTAATATATATTAATAATTCAATTTTAGAAATTCAATGTATAAACTATCCTTATTATGATTTACATATGGATGAGTATATGAGCTATATTGACTCAAAATATTCTAAAGAAAAAGATGAAGATGAGTATGAAGGTATGATTGAAGAAGATATAAAAAACAAATTGAGAAATAAATATTATAGAGAACGTTATTATAACGATATGTTAACAAATCAGGGATTTGAGAATTTTGACAGAGATTTGGAAAAGCTAGATAGCCATAAATATGAAGTAATGGATTTATATAAAGACGATTGTATGTATACTGTTAAAATTGGTAAAAGTTCTGCAAAATTATGCTATGCAATTGACCAATCGCTACTTGCATTGGATTTATATCATCAAGGTAGAATTGAACTAGTAAATGGTATCAAAGAGATAGCATTATTGCTAATATTAGATCGGAAAACAAGATTGCCTATTGAAGAAGAAAATGTTAGAATATCAGACTTAAAGATGATTATCTTAAAAAACAAACTTGACTATTGGAAAAAAGAAGTTAGATTAAAAGGTTATTTGCCTAAAATATATATAAATTACGTAGTTTAAAACAAAGCTTAGTTGATATGTAAGAACTAATATGATAAAATGATTTCACAAACCTCTGGCAACAATCTGACAACAATTAATCAGGTAGTCTATAAGAAAAGAATAATTTATACAGGACAACGACCACGTTCCATATTCTCTAAGCTAATTTGTTTAGTATTTACTGTTTCGTACCGAGTGGGAGTAGTTGTATATGATTTGAAAAGCCTTTATTTAAAGGCTTTTTTGGACTTTGATACTATTTTTGATAACAAAATGATAACAAATTTTGTTTAGTAACAACGAATAATGAAAAAACTCTTGCTTTATTTGATACCAAGGCAAGAGTTTTATTAATTAATAAAATCTGTATTTTTCAGGATGTTTTGATTTAATAAAATCTTCAAATTTAAAATCATCACTGATTTTCAAGTAAGAATTTTGTTTTAACTTTCTTAAATATTCTCGTGGTTTAAGATATACAAAAACAGCAGATGTATATGCTCTTCTTAGAATAATAATATGATTTATATGATTTGAAATGTTTTTATCCTTTCCTATATTATAAATATAAATTAAAAAGGTTAGGATTGAATGTCTAGACCCTTGATATGCAGCTGGTTTATGTTTGCCAATTCCATTAGATATATTTGGGAAATAAAACCTACCTACCTCTATCATTGTAGAAAGGGTTGCTAATGTTTCCTTTTTAATTTTTCCATCTGTAGCATCTGTTTGAGTCATTAACATTTCAATTACAGTGTTAGTCTTTTCATACCAGTCTAATATGTTTTTTCTTTCACTTGCAGATATAACAAACTTGTCTCTGTTTGTTATAATCGAATACATCAATGAGAAAATAGCAATAATAATTGAAATGATTGCAATCCAGTCAGTTGTTGTCATAATTACCTACCTAATTGATGAGTTATCTTTATTATTGGAATAGTGAAGTTAAAGTAACAATAATGCTTAATATGGTGACGATTAAAGAGATTATAGTAATAATAAACATCTTTTTGTTTTCTTTCTTTGCATTAATTAATTCTACTTCCTTCTGAGTCTTTTCATTATTTAATCTTTCAATTTCAGATTCAATTGCACCTACTATATCACCATTATCCAGCATTGTTTCGATTTGTTTTAATAAATTCTTCACACATTACCTCCTTGTGTAAAACAATCGTATGTTAAAAATATTATTCAAGAGAATTATCTTTTTCATAATTTCTCATAGCATCTAATGCTTTTTTAGTTCTCTCAACCCGTATTTCAGGAAATCTATATCTCCATTCATTATAATCATCTAATGTAATATCATCATCTTTAAGTTTGGTATACTCTTTAAACCATGATTCCAGTTCATCATTTATACGATGGCTATAATCTGATGTAGCTGCAATCTTCAAACATATCCTACCGTCGATTTTAGCAACTCTAAAACCATATTTATCTTCTAACTCAAATAAAGTGTGCATTAAGCCATAACCACTACTTGTATCGGGTGATGTAAGTGCTAGTTCGCTAACTTTCAAGGCATAAGCTATTGCAGGTATAATATCCCCCTTTGGAATACGTTTACCTGATTCATATTGAGCAATTCACCCATAAAATCATCAAGCAGCTTCGAGTTAGTAATGAAGTTAAATTAAATGGTATGTTAATTAATTACATTTATTATAAATTGTATGCTAATATTTATCAAGCGTTACCTAGAATGGTTAATTTGAAAATTTAATTATGTACTATTACACCTATAAATCCATCAAGACACGTGTAGTATTTACTGCGGAAAAATCTCCACTCTCTACGGTATTGACAGATAAAGCAATTTTCAATTTTCATATATCTCTACATATTATTGCACAAAAAACACAAAAAAATAAGGATTAATTAAAAATGATGTTTATTATATAGCAATCTTACTTATTATACATAGATATAAAGAAATATGGAGGTAGGCTAGATGAGTGTTAAGATTATAACAGATGCAATAAGTGACATTTCCGCAGAGGTGGCAGATGAGTATGGCATAGAGGTGATGCCGATTGAGATAAAAATGGACGGGAAGCGGATGATGGCATCTGATATAAGCGTATTGGAAATGGTGGAGTGGATAGAAAAGAACAAGAAAGTACCGGAATTCAGCGGAGTGAGCGGAGACCAGTATGCAGAGGCGTTTCAGCGATACGTGAATGAAGGAAACGACATTGTGTGCATCACAGCCGGAAGCTCAGCGATATCAAACTATGACTGTGCGTGCTATGCATCCACAAAATTTCCGGACAGTAATATTTTTATTATAAATACCATGAGATTTTCCGGCAATGTAGGGTTTTTGTCGGTGAAGGCAGCCAAAATGGCAAGAGAGGGAATATCTGCTCAGCAGATAGCAGCGACCTGTGAAAGATCTATAGATATGCTAAGGCAGACTGCACTGATGGACTCGATGGACTTCTTGAAGTATGCTGGAGCAGTGCCCAAAATTGTGGCAGCAGGAACCAATCTATTTAATGCAAAGTTTGCATTTGCAATGAGCAAAGACGACGAAAGAGACGCAGAGATAGTCGGATACTCCATGCCAAAAGCTTTAAAGAACTTCTGCAGCAAGGTTTTTAAAAATCTGCGTGATATAAAGCCTGAACTAATATTTTTGACTTATACATTGGCAGATGAAGACTATATATCACAGGTTTTAGAATGTGTTAAGAAATTGGCATATTTCCAAACTGTAATAGTGTGTACCTCAAGCCACTTCAACACTAGCTTTGTAGGACGAAACTGCATGACGGTGACCTATCAAATGAAATAATTTATTATTAATACAAAATAACCTCCGAATAAACGGAGGTTATTTTTTCATATACTTATAGTAACACTACATAACGGGATTAACATTGTCTTTTTTCAGCTCTTCTACACAGCGCTGCACTGTTACTTGTATGGCTTCGTCTACATCGCCGCCTTTGTATCCTAGCTTTTTCTTCACCTCAGTGGCATCTATAAAGCTTTTCCTTTGCTGTATATCCTTAAAGAGGTGGGCATAATTCAGCCCAGGCTCTTTGCCATTTTTGGCTTCCTCTTTCAGAAGATTTTTTCCGTACATAGTCATTAAAAATGTGGGTACTGTAACGATTTTTTTGTGCTCCATTCCCATAAATTTCAGCATGAGTTTCAGCATCTCTACCCATGTTTTGTTATCATCGCCGATAGGATAGCATTCGCCGTGCACTCCGTTTTCCAAAGCACCAGAT
This sequence comes from Eubacteriales bacterium, assembly GCA_040883315.1. GTDB lineage: Bacteria > Bacillota > Clostridia > Christensenellales > UMGS416 > JAFGUF01. Next base: position 134,446 of record JBFLKU010000011.1, on the reverse strand, counting down.
GCAGCTTCTGCCACAGTTTGAACACTGACCATTGCTGTTCCGCCTCTTGGATAGCTGATTTTTTCGCTAGTATAGAGCATCTTTACTAAAATATCTTTCCAGATTGGCACACGCTCTGGCATAGTGCCGAAAATGTATGGCAGCTCTAGAATCATAACGTCCATTTTTCCTTTGCCTTCTGATATCACGCGCTTTTCCTGTGCTCTGCGGGCATTGATATACGGGTGATGCTCTGCCAGTTTTCTTTTAGGGAATTTTTTATCAAAGTATGAAAAATATGAGCCGCATACCACGCATTTTTTTACGCCTGCATCGCGAGCAGCAGCCACAACACGTCCACATTTTTTTACTAGTGCATTTTGGAAAAATTCTGTTGCTGAGCCATCCGGCAGATATCTGTCGTCTGGGCCTACAGCATATACCATTGCGTCGTATCCAACAAAGAGCTTTTTCAGCTCCTTGCTGCTCATTTTAAACACATCTCCATGCTTCACTTCTACTTCTTTTGGAAACCAGTCACCAATCTCGATATCCGCTAGGGATATTGTGGATACTGTGTTTCCTCTTTTCAATTGCTCAAGGGTAGTGTAATACCCAATGAACCCTGTTCCGCCTACAATAAATACTTTCACTATTCTCTTCCTTTCATTATCTTTATAATATGTTTTACGTATTTTTCTCTAGAAGTTTTGTCGCTTAAATTCAAATCGTTATAAAAGGATATGGACTGACTATCTGATGCAGGATATACAATGGATGAAAGCAAAACAACTTCATTAAAAGCCGCAACTTCATCATCTTGGTTTCCCGTTATTTGCTTGATAAGAGCTTTTATCTTTTTGGATTTTTCTTTTATACTTTTGTCCACATATCTGCCCATTTCACTTTTCTTATCTGCCATTTTCTTGTTTAGTAAAATAGTAATTCCGGGATAGTGGATAGTATATTCTATTATTTCGTTTAGTAATTTTTCTATTTTTTCTTCTGCACCTAGCTTTTTATCATCCAGCACATCATATACTTGATTATAATTATCAATAAATAGATTTTCCATTTCTTTTAGCATCATCTCCTTTGTGCGAAAATGATAATTTATAGCAGCCACATTCACTCCTGCTTCCTTTGCGATTTCTCGCACAGAAACATCAGTCGCTCCTTTTTTGCCAATCAGATAAAGAGTTCTATCCAATATTTTTTCTTTTATTGAATCAAATTGCTTCATATACTAATATAATAAATTATAAAAAAGAAAAATACAACAAAATGTTTTAAACAAAGCGTTTGAATTTATCAAATTGAGCCATTTTATCAAATACATTATGATATAATTAACATAGTTTATGAATTGGAGAGAATAGCATGCCAAAACATCCAATATCGCCAATATATAATGAAAACTCAAAAATATTAATTTTAGGCAGCTTTCCTTCTGTTAAATCCAGAGAAGAGGAATTTTTCTATGGGCATCGGCAGAATAGATTTTGGAAAGTACTTGCGTATGTCTTCGGTAGCGGTGAGCCTGATGATGCGGAAGAGAAGAAAGAATTTCTGCTGACACATTCTATTGCCGTATGGGATGTGATAGCATCCTGTGATATAACAGGCTCTGCCGACAGCAGCATAAAAAACGTGGTAGCAAATGACATATCTACTATATTGAATAATTGTGATATAAGGGAGATATACGTAAACGGAAAGACGGCGGAAAAGCTGTATAATAAATATATTAAAAGGGCAGTTAATAGAGAGGCAATATATCTTCCATCCACTAGTCCTGCAAATGCCAGATATTCGCTGGAGGATTTAGTGGCTGAGTGGCAAACTATAACTACAAAATAGCATTAATCATCATTTCCGTACTTTTCTAGAAAAACTGAAATTATTTCATCCAGCATAGGCTTTATATCATCTCTTTTGATTCCATATGTAAAAAGTGCCGGCCAAGTGATAGCACCAACTACCAAAGCATAAAATACTCTGGCAGTCAGTATTAAATTGTCTGATACTATTTTGCTATCGGCATGTGCTTCTCGCAGCCATTCCATAAATATGCCATAAACCGGAGGATATTTCGACACAGTTCTTCGCTGAAATTCCAAATCCTTTAAAAATGTAACAGTTAAAAATCTTGAAAGCTCCAGTCTGCGAGGAGAATCTATTAGGAATATTTCAGATTCTGCGAAAGCACGCAGCTGATCTTTGAGCGGCTTTTCGCTGTCATATTTTATAGGGTTCAAGTTTTGTCTTTCAGCTAGCAGATTGTCCACAATCACTTCAAAAAGATTTTCTTTGCTGCCGAAGTGATTGTATACTGTTCGCTTGGAAACGCCTGCCTGCTCTGCGATTTTATCCATGCTGGCGGCTTCGAAACCCATATTTATAAATACATCTTCTGCACCCTCTAAAATGGAGTCTCTTTTTTTGCTTTTATCTCTCTCTTTAGATTTCTGCATATATTTCTCCTAAGATTTATTAAACTACACCGTATAGTGTAAATAAGTATTGACTTTAGCTTATTTACACTATATAGTATAGTTAATAATTTGCAAAAAAACAATAAAATTTTCGGAGGAAATATGGAAACAACAAAAAACAATAGGAAATTAATGATTTTTCTAGGCATTGTTCTTTTCACACAGGCAGTAACATCCTTGGTAGGAGGCTCTATATTTTTGGGCCCGTTTGATACAAGCGAGATTACATCTGCAGGGCTTTCATCCATAGCCGACAATGCTTTGGCAGGATATATCAGCATAGTATTGCAGATGATAACGGGAGCAGTAATTATTATGCTGGCAGCTGCCATGTATAGTGCGGCAGGACACAAAAACAAAACGATGGGTATTATAGCACTGGGCATGTATATATTTGAAACCGTTCTTTTATCTGTAGATCAGGTTTTTGTATTTGGACTGATAGAGACAGCTAAAATATATGTGGAAACGGGAGATGCCAGTCTGATAGCTATAGGTACTGTGCTGATGACATGCAAGGAGTTTGCAGGCAACATAGCTATGATACCATTTGGTATAGGCGCAGTACTGTTCTACTATCTGCTGATGAAAGCACAAGTGCTGCCGAAGTGGCTGGCATTGTGGGGAATAATAGCAGCACCACTAATATTGATAGGTGTGCCATTGATGGCTTTTGGAGTGGATATTCCGTTTGCGGTTTTGGTGCCATACGTGCCATTTGAATTCTTTGCAGGGATTTTTATATTGGTTAAATATTTAAGGAAAAAAGAAGCATAAATATAGAGAATACAAATTATTAGACGGGGCTTAGGCCCTGTTTTTTTATAGAGCGATAAAAATAAATAGAATAAAATGTTTTAGTAATGCAAAAAATGGTAATATAGTAATAGAAAGAGGGTTTAGAAAGCTTTAATAGTACAGTTTGATTTGCTAAAGGCAACCAAGAAAATAGAAGACGGAGGCAGAAAGATGAAAGAAATTAGTTTTAAATCACTAAGAAGATTCAACTTTACTATGGGACTTCTGCATTTTGTGCAAGGAACACTAATGCTGATATTTGCACTTTCAATCGACAAGATTAAGGCATTTAAGCTGCCGGTTTTTTCAAACTTTTTAACATTTGACACCAAACTAATGACCTTGGTAACTGACAACAAAAAAATATTCGATGTACCATTTGGAGCATGTGTATCTATATTTTTGTTTTTATCGGCATTATTCCATTTCATAATTGTAATGCCTAAATCCAACGATACATATAACAAGTGCATAGAGAAAGGCATAAATCCATTCAGGTGGTATGAATACGCCATCAGCTCATCTGTTATGATTGCACTAATAGCACTGCTATTTGGAGTATATGACATTGGCTTGCTGATTGCTATATTTGTGCTTAATGCATCTATGAATCTATTTGGTCTGCTGATGGAGAAGATAAACCAATACACAGAGAAAACCAATTGGACGGCATTTGTGTTTGGGTCTATTGCTGGGCTGGCTACATGGGTTATTATATTTATGTTTGCATTTGGTAATTCCGATTTGGATAAAGTGCCTTGGTTTGTATATGCAATATTTGGCTCGTATTTTGTCTTCTTTAATCTATTCCCTATAAATATGATTCTGCAGTACAAAAAGGTGGGCAAATGGAGCGAGTATGTATATGGCGAAAGAGTATATATTATTTTAAGCCTGTGCGCCAAAACTGTGCTGGCATGGCTGGTGTTTTCTGGGGTTATGCAGCCATAGATAACATGAATATATCTGATGGGAGCTTAAGCCAGGCAGAGAGATTCTGCCTGGCGGTTATATTTTTTTATGAACAATTGAAAAATAGTTGATTATTACCTAAAAAGATAAGAATATGATAGAAACATAACTTTGATGATTTTGTTGATTATGCTATAATACTATTAACAAAATATATTATATTATATAAAATAAGCGAGAGAAAAGGTTAATAAATTCGAGCATGTCATCCAGTATTCAAAATGAAAAAAGTTATATATTTGAGAATGAAAACAAACATAAATCTTATAGAAAAAAACAAATCAAGTATATAAATAGAAACAAAAAATATACTAGTCTAGAGTTATTTGCTGGAGCTGGTGGTTTGGCTCTGGGAATTGAAAAAGCGGGATTTGATACTATAGGACTCATTGAAATTGATAAAATTGCATCAGAAACGATAAAAGCAAATAGACCTAGTTGGAGAGTAATAAATCAAGATATAGCTAAAATATCCAATTTGAATTTGTTAGAATATTTTAAATTAAAAAAGGGAGAGTTGGATTTGCTTTCTGGGGGGGCTCCTTGCCAGTCTTTTTCTTACGCAGGCAAAAGACTAGGATTAGAAGATGCACGGGGTACTTTGTTTTATCATTATGCTTTGTTTTTAGAGAAGCTTCAGCCTAAAATGTTTCTGTTTGAGAATGTAAAAGGGTTGCTTAATCATGAAAAGGGTGAAACCTATTCTACAATATGTGATATTTTCCAAAAGGCTGGGTATACAATTCAAAAAGAAGTTTTAAATGCATGGAACTATGGGGTGGCACAAAAAAGAGAAAGATTGATTACTATAGGAATAAGAAATGATTTAACTGATAAAATAAAATTTAATTTTCCAAAACCACATAAATATAAGCCAGTTCTAAGAGACATATTATTGGACTGTCCAAAAAGTGAAGGTGCACAATATTCAGAACAAAAGAGGAGAATATTTGAGCAAGTTCCCCCAGGAGGATATTGGAAAAACATACCTAAAAGCATTGCAAAAGAATATATGAAAAGCTGCTGGCAAATGGAAGGAGGACGCACTGGAATTTTGCGTAGAATGAGCTTAGATGAACCATCTTTAACTGTTTTGACTTCACCCAGCCAAAAGCAAACAGAACGGTGCCATCCTTTAGAAGCAAGACCGTTTACAGTTAGGGAGAATGCTCGTTGTCAAAGCTTTCCTGATGATTGGCAATTCTGTGGTAGTGTAGTGCAAAAATACAAACAAATAGGCAATGCAGTGCCAGTAAATTTGGCATATGAAATTGGATTAGAAATAAAAGAAGCACTGGAGTATTTATAATGTGGGATTTATCTTTTATAAGTGAAAGCAATTTTAGAAAACATATTCAAGAAACGATTGTAAAATATGATGAGAAATTAGAGTCGTTTAATATTAAAAAATTCAATAAAAATTTGGTAGACCCAATAAAGTTATTATTTGACAAGACGATTTATGACTTAACTTGGGAAGAAATAATTAGCAACGAAATTTTTCGTCAACGAGATAAATCAAACAATAATGATATAGGATATTTTCATCAAAAGATTTTTGAGTATATCGATAATTGTGAAGTTCCTCATAAAGGCTGGGATGTGATTTATAAAAATCCGAATGGAATAGAATTGCCAGATGGCAGCATTGTTCACACGGTATATGCAGAACTCAAAAACAAACATAATACGATGAATTCTTCATCTGCTGGAAAAACATTTATAAAAATGCAAAATCAAATACTTGAAGATGATGATTGTGCATGTTTTCTGGTGGAGGCGATAGCAAAAAAGTCGCAAAATATTAAGTGGGAAACAACCGTAGACGGATCGAAAGTAGGGCATAGATTGATAAGACGGGTTAGTATTGATCACTTCTATTGGACAGTTACAGGAATAGAAGATGCGTTTTATAAAATGTGCATGATGTTACCAAAGACAATAAAGGATGCAGTAGATAGTTTTCAAAGTTCTATTGTACCAAATGATACTGTACTTAAAGAGTTAAAAATAAAAGCAAAACCTTTTAATATTAATAGTGAAGAAGACGCTATTACTATGGCTTTGTATATTCTAGGATTTGATGGGTATAAAGGTTTTTAGCAATATACTATTGCAATACTATTGCATGAAACTGATAAAATTAATAATACAAACTTTCTGAAGTTATCCCCAAAGTTATATACATGTGGATAACTTTTGTTTTACAGAGAAATTTGTTTTATAATGGTATTATATATTTATATACAATTAAGAGGTGAAAGGGAAAATGGAGATAGTAGTAATTGCAGTTTTAATCATTTTGTTTATTCCTGCATATCTTGGCATGAGGGCAGCCGTGAAAATAGTATATCCTAAAATGAAACCAAAAGGATACTATGAGAAGATACGAGAAGAATATAATCTGTATGATAAAAACTGGTATAATCAATTAAACAAACGAGAATTTTATATAAAATCACAGTTTGGATACGATATACACCTGACATATGTAAAAAACGATAAACCAACAGAGCATATTATAATAATATGCCATGGCGTGACAGCCAGAACATCGGCAGTGATAAAATACCTAAATATGTTTTTGAAAAATGGCTACAATGCACTTTTTATAGACCATAGAGCCCACGGAAAAACCGGCGGCAAAAAAGTGAGCTATGGATACTATGAAAAACACGATTTAGCAAAAGCAATACAATGGGCAAAAAAAGAACACAGCGGCAAGGTGGGGCTGATAGGCGAATCGATGGGTGCGGGGATAAGCATGCAGACCATAGAGCTGGAGCAGGTGGATTTTCTTGTGGAAGACTGCGGATACTCTTCCTTCGACGAAGAAGTAAAGCATCAGTTTAGAAGAAAAAGATTTGTTCCTGTTTATCCGACGTATTATTTTGCCAGATTGTTTGTATATATGCTGGGCGGATATGATGTGGAGAAAGTGTCGCCTATAAATGTTTTGCAGAAGGTCGATATACCTATTATGGTAGTACATGGAGACGAGGACAATTATGTGCCGTTTTATATGGCGTCTATTGTATATGACAATATAAAATCCAAGCACAAAAAAATATTTATAGCAGAGGGAACAAAGCACGCGATGTCATATGAAGATTACCCTGTGGAATACCAAAAACAAGTTAGTGAATTTTTAAAAAATAGCGGACTGCCATGTGATAAAAATTATTCTGCATAAACTGATTTAGACGGAGAAAGGATTTTGTACAAAAAACTTTACAATTTTTTAAATATGCTATATCCTAAGTTGAAGTCAAATTTACAACGAGGTATTAGATGAAAATATTACTAACAAATGATGATGGATATTTTGCAAAGGGAATACAATATCTGCATGATTTTTTGCAGGATAGAGGACACGAAGTATACATAGTAGCACCAAAAACTGAAAAAAGCGCAGCATCTTCATCGCTGACAATACGCGGAACACTAAAAAGAGAAAAAATAAATGAAAACACATATGCCGTGGAAGGCACGCCTGTGGATAGCATAAAGCTAGGGCTGGCAACATGGGACATGGGAGATTATCCTGATTTGGTGATATCCGGAATTAACATGGGTACCAATCTGGGAACAGATACATTATATTCAGGCACAGTAGGAGCTGCACTGGATGCAGCTGTTATGGGATTTCGTGCTATGGCTCTTTCAACACACAGAGAATTTATGGTGGAAGGCCCGGGAGAAGGATTTGATGAATACTTGGAAAAAGCTATAGAACTGGCAATGAGAGAAGATATCCCCAAGCACACAATGCTGAATGTTAATATCCCCAAAAGCGATATAAAGGGAATAAAATATGTACCTACAGGCATGATAATATATAGGGGCGACTATGAGCCGCTTCAGGATAACGAGCATGAATACAGCCTGAACGGAGTGCGTGATGATAAATTCAATCTGTCCAACGAAGTGGATGATAGATATTTTTATGAAAACTATATGACAGTTACTCCGCTATCTTACAATCTGACAAACTTTGAGATACTGGATAAAATATCTAAAGAGAAATAGATTATACAAGCAGGGATAATAACTATGCAGGAGACGTATTGTGAATAAGACAGATGATTTGGTTGCAATGATTGATGAAAATTTTCATTCCATGAGCAAAGGCCACAAGCAGATAGCAAAATATATATTGTCTAATTATGATAAGGCAGCATATATGACAGCTATTAAGCTGGGAGATAGTGCTGGAGTTAGTGAATCTACCATTGTTCGCTTTGCAATGGGACTGGGTTTTGAAGGATATCCGGAGCTGCAAAGAGCACTCCAGGATATGGTTCGCAACAAACTAACCACAATACAAAGAATGGATATGACGTCTGAGCTTAGCCAGTCTATGTTGCTGCGTTCCGTTTTAAAAGCTGATTTAAACAACATGAAGCTGACAATGGACGAGATAAACACAGATGTGTATGAAGACATCGTGAACGAAATATACGCTGCAAAAACGGTATATATTATGGGGGTGAGGTCTTCTGCACCATTGGCACAGTTCTTGGGATATTATCTTAATTTCATACTAGACAATGTAAGAATAGTAACATCCAGTGTAAACGATATTTTGGAGCAGGTAATACACATAGAGGAAGATGATGCACTGATATGCATATCGTTCCCCAGATATTCCAGAAAGCTGATAGAGGCAGTGAAATTTGCAAAAAAACGCAATGCAAATATAATATCTATCACAGATTCTTATAAATCTCCGCTGATAAAGTATTCGAAACTATCATTAACTGCCAGAAGTGACATAGCATCATTTGTGGATTCTTTGGTGGCACCTATGTCATTGATAAATGCTTTGATTGTGGCAATAGGCATAAAGCAAAAGCAGCAGTCAGCAAAGCATTTTATGGAGCTAGAGAAAATATGGGAAGAATATGACGTATATATAGAAAAAGACGACGAAGAAAACATGACATAGAAAGCGGTAATACTTTGACAAAAGTAGGCATAATAGGCGGCGGAGCCGCAGGAGCAATGGCAGCAATCAGTGCAGCACAAAATGGCGCTGAAGTTACCATATTGGAAAGAAATGAAAAGCTTTTTAAGAAGCTTTTTATCACAGGAAAAGGCAGATGCAATATAACAAACACAGCATATTATGAGGAATTTCTGCAGAATATTATAAGAGGCAGAAAATTTTTTATGAGCAGTTTTTCATCTTTTGATAATTATGCTTTGATGGATTTTTTCGAGGCCAATAACCTGAAGATAAAAGAAGAACGTGGTGGAAGAATATTTCCTCAGTCTGATAAATCCAGTGATGTGATAAAAGTGCTGGAAAGCAAGCTGGACAAGCTAAATGTAGACGTAAAATTAAACTATGATGTAAAAACAATAACAAAGCAAAACAGCAAATATATAGTAAATGACTCACAAGAATTTGAAAAAATAATAATATGTACAGGCGGATGCTCTTATAAATCCACAGGCTCAGATGGCAGCATGTATAAAATAGTTGAAAAGCTGGGAAATGAAATAACTCCCGTGCTTCCTGGATTGTCTGCAATGACAACAGAAAACATAGACCTTCCGCAGCTGCAGGGAGTATCCATGGTGAATGTACGGCTTAGCGCAAAACTAGGCAAGAAAACTATTTTTGATGATTTAGGAGAAATGCTGTTTACGCATTTTGGCATTTCAGGGCCGCTGGTTTTGAGCATGTCATCCTTTCTGGAAAAAGAAAACTTGAGTGAATATGAAATATACCTAGATTTAAAGCCGGGACTTAGTGAAGAAAAGCTATATAACCGCATTGGCAGAGATTTTGAAAATGAGCCAAAACGAACAATGAAAAATGTATTAAGACGTCTGCTGCCGGCCGCAATGATTGAAACTGTACTTGAAAGGACAGGAATATCTGGGGATTTGGTATGCAATCAAGTGAATGCAAAACAGAGGGAAAGCCTTGTAAAAACGCTGAAATTCTTTATAATAGAAGTCAAAGATTTCTATAAAATGGATCAGGCTATAGTAACTAGAGGCGGAGTGAACCTGAATGAAGTGAACCCGAAAACTATGGAATCTAAAATATTGCCGGGTCTTTATTTCGCAGGCGAGATTTTAGATATTGATGCACTGACCGGTGGGTTTAATCTGCAGGTAGCATTCTCCACAGGATACAGTGCCGGGAAATACAGTGCTGAATCATAAAGAAAGGGTAGTATATGAATATATTTGACGCAATAAGCAAAAGAGCAACATATAGAGGACCATATAAGAATATGAAAATACCCAGAGAAGATCTGGGAAAAATAGTGCAGGCAGCAATTGATGCACCATCTGGATGCAATGCACAGACTACATCTTTTATAATAGTTGATGATGAAAAAATGATGAAAGATTTATCTGAAATTATGCCAAAAGGCGGAATGGACACAGCAACCGCTGCAATTGTAGTGCTGGCAGACAAGACACCGGCATATGATGATGTATCTTTCTACAAAGAGGATTATTCTGCTGCAGTGCAGAATATATATCTGGCGGCAACAGCACTAGGATATGCTACATGCTGGCTGGACGGAGTTTTGAGGGGGGATAATGTGAACACGAAAATAAGCAATTTGCTTAGTGTTCCAGAAGATATTTTGACATGTGTACTGCTGCCTATTGGCGTGCCTGAAAAGGAAGTGAAGCTGAAGCCTAAAAAGCCATTCAGCCAAAGAGCAAGCTACAATAAATACACAATAGAGAGTGAATAGCCATGATAGAAGCAGGAAGCAAAGAGGTGTGCAAGGCTGCCATCAGAATGTCCATATCTACAACAAGAAAAGAAGAAGATAGCCTGAAAGAAAAATACATTACTGTGGATATCCATACTGCTGCTGTAGACTATGGCGGAGAATTTATAACCTCTGTGACTAAAATAGTAGAGAGAGCCGTAGTAGCCGCAAAAAGAGAAAAGCTGATAAAGGACAACCACAAAGAGGAGGGTGCTGTAGCAGGGGCCGCAAGAGAGGCTGTTTCGCAGATTTCTCAAAAAGCAATAGGATTGAATATCGGAGGAAAAATCGGAATAGCGAGGCACGAAGACCACATTGCAGTTGCATTATTTGTGGGAATTGGCCTACTTCACCTTAATGAGGTGGCAATGGGTCTGGGCCACAGAGCAATATAAAGAGGAGATATTTTTAATGCAGATAGCAATAGATGGACCATCCGGAGCAGGAAAGAGCAGCGTGGCAAAAAGCATATCAGATGCTTTAGATATACTTCACCTAGACACAGGTGCGATGTATAGAACATTGGGATACAAAGCCATGCAGATGGGCATAGATACCCTGGATGAAAAAGCCTCGTCAGAGCTTGTAGAAAATATAGACATGGATGTGCTCTACAAAGATGGCACACAGCATATGATTTTGGACGGAAAAGACATAACAGAATATATCAGAGAGCCGCAAGTATCAATAAATGCATCAAACATATCAAAGCACAAAAGAGTGCGAGAGAAAATGGTGGAGATGCAAAGGGAGATAGCAAAAAAGACAGATGTTGTAGTGGATGGCAGAGACATTGGTACATATGTCCTGCCGGATGCAGATTTTAAATTCTACATCACAGCCAGCACACAAGAGAGAGCCAAAAGAAGACATATGCAGCTGCTGGAAAAGGGAGTAGAAAAAAGCATAGATGAGCTGGAGAAAGAAATGAGTGCAAGAGACTATCAGGACATGAACAGAGAGTTTGCGCCGCTTAAAGCAGCTGATGATGCTATGATAATAGATACTACCGAAATATCCATGATAGAAGTGGTTGAGATGGTATTGGCGAAAATAAAAAAACAAGGGAAGTAAAATGAAAGTTGTAAATAGTATAGTTAGAAATGTATCACTTTTTATATTGATGATTTTATCGTATATATTGTATCCCCACAGGGTATATGGAAGGAAGAACATTCCTAAGAAAACTCCATTTTTGCTGTATGGTAATCATACATCATTGATAGACCCTGTTTTTGTAGTTACTGCATTTATAAAAAGAATGACTTACTATATGGGCAAGGAAGAGCTTTTTAAAAATCCTATATTAAACTGGTATTTCAGAGCTATAGGAGGGTTTCCGGTGAAAAGGGGAAGTGCCGACATGATAGCGATACGCCAATGCGTAAGCCACATAAAAAATGGTGATGTAATGGTGATATTCCCAGAGGGCACAAGAAACCAAGGCGACGTGACGAAGCTGCAGAAATTCCACAATGGAGCTGCTCTTGTATTATTTAATGCTAAAGTTCCTGCACTGCCGGTGTATATAGAAAACAAAAAGAACATGCGGCTTTTTTCCTTTACAAAGGTGCACATAGGCGAGCTGATGGATATGAGCGAATTTACAAGCAAAAAGCTATCTAATGAGAATCTGACTGCGTGCACAAACAAATTACAGGCAGGCTTAGAGGAACTGATGGAAAAAGCTAAAAAAATATAATTTTTTATTAAGAATGTATTACTATACATTTACGTAAGTTATTATTATATTATTTCTAGCAACAAATGCTTGAATATCTATTAAATTTGTTATATCATGTATAGGTATGAATAGTCGGCTAGAGTATTAAATAAAGGAAAAGAAATAGTGAAGATTACTTTAGCAAAGCATGGTGGGTTTTGTTTTGGTGTTCAGAGAGCATTGGACAAAGCGTTGGAGATGGAAAAGGAAAAAATCCCAACATCTACCTTTGGGCCTATAATACATAATCCTTTAGTAGTAGATATGCTGGAGGAAAAGGGAATACGCAGTGTGGAAAATATAGATGACTGCGAAACGTCCCATATTATTATAAGGTCTCATGGAGTATCGCCGGAAATATACCAAGAGTGCGAAAAACACTCGGTAAATGTCGTAGATGCTACATGTCCGTACGTAAGAAAGATACAAAAGAAGGCCAAAGAGTGCAGAGAAAACTCAATTGAGCTGATTATTATAGGTGAAAAACTTCATCCGGAAACCGTTGGAATAAACGGATGGTATGGCAGCAATGCAATGGTTATCAATTCTGTTGAAGAAGCAGAGAAAATTGATAGAATGCAAAGTGCATGTGTAGTGGCACAGACTACTACGCCGGAGGAAAGATTTGATGATATCATTGAAATCCTTAAAGGCAAAGTAGATGAATTGGAAATATTTAATTCTATTTGCTCAGCAACAAAGCAAAGGCAAAAAGAAGCGGTAAGTATTTCGGAAAAAAGTGATATAGTGTTTGTAGTGGGCGGCAAAAACTCGTCCAATACTAGAAAGCTTTTCGAAATCTGCAAAGAACACTGTGACAATGTGTATCACATTGAGACTACAAAAGATATTCCTGAGCTAGACTATAGGGAATATGATAATTTAGGTATCATCTCAGGTGCTTCAACACCAGAGTGGATAATCAAGGAGGTTTATTACACAATGAGCGACATCGAAAAGGTAGAGCAAACCGAAGTTACTGAAGAAAAAGTAGTAGCAGAGGAAAGCGTGCCAGTAGAAGACAACAAATCTGAAACAACAGCAGATGTGTCTGCAGAGGAAAGTGCTAATGCATCATTCATGGAAGATGTAGAAAAAAGCATGGTGCAAATCAAGTCTGGTATGGTTGTAAAAGGAAAAGTGGTTTCTGTAAATGAAGACGAAGTTTGCGTAAATATCGGATACAAAGCAGACGGTTTGATAAAAAGAAAAGATTTTTCTAATGATGAAAACGAGAGCCCAGTAGACGTAGTCAAAGAGGGAGACGAAATCGAAGTAGAAGTGGTTCGAGTCCGTGACGAAGACGGAAATGTTATTCTTTCCAGAAAGAATATAGAAGCACGTAAAAACTGGAAAAAGCTTTTGGAAAAAATCGAAGAGGGCGGCTACTTTGTAGGCGTGGGCAAGCAGGCTATCAAAGGCGGACTAATAGCTGAGATAGAGGGCGTGCGTGCGTTTGTTCCTGCATCACATTTAGATGTGAGATATGTTAATGATATATCTGAATATGTAGGAAAAGAGATGGATCTAAAAATCCTAGAAGTAGAAAAACATCGCAGAAGAGTTGTTGCATCTCGCAAAGATTTCATATTAGAAAAAGAAAAAGAAGTAAAATCAGAATTGTGGGATCAAGTGGAAGAAGGCATTACAGTACGTGGTGTTGTCAGACGCTTGACTAATTTTGGTGCTTTTGTAGACATTGGCGGCATTGACGGATTGGTACACGTTACTGATTTGGCATGGGGACGCGTAGAGCATCCTAAAGATGTTGTCAGCATCAATGAAGAAATCGATGTTGTAGTGTTGAAAGTAGATAAAGAACGTGAAAGAATTTCACTAGGATATAAGCAAACCAAGCCAAAACCATGGGATACAGTGGATGAAAATTATATTATCGGTTCAGTAGTTTCCGGTAAAGTAGTTCGCATAGTTGACTTTGGTGCATTTATTGAGCTAGAGCCTGGTCTAGATGGTCTTATCCATATTTCTCAAATCGCTGATAAGCGCATTGAAAAGGTGGAAGATGTGCTGGAGCTGGGACAAACAGTGGAAGCAAAGGTTCTGGATGTAAACGCAACAGCAAGACGCATTAGCCTATCAATTAGAGAACTTATTGCTCCATCAGAGCCTAAAGAAGAAACAAGCGAGAACGAAGGGTATGATGAAGAAGCATCATCAGTCAAGGTTGATATCTCTAAATATTAATAGACAGACTTTTTGTTTTCAGGAAACGTAAAGACGAAGAAGGAAAAAGAAGAAAGCGAATGAGGTTGCCGTTAGGTAGCCTTTTTGCTTTGTATAGGTAAAATGAAAAAGCGAAACAAGATTGTTTCGCTTTTAAATATATTATTGACTGTTTTATACTTTATATGACCAATTGTATTTGTCTTCTACAGCGCCTGTTTGAATGCCGGTTAGCTTTTTAAATAGATTTAGTGTAAGTTCGCCTGTTTCGTTGTTGTTTATCTCTATTGTTTCATCTCGCCAGTTTAGAATGCCGACTGGGGAAACAACAGCAGCAGTACCTGTGCCGAAAACTTCAAGCAGCTCACCTTTTTTGAATCTATCAAAAACTTCTTGTATAGATATTTGACGCTCAGAAACTTTATGTCCGTCATCTTTTAAGATTTGAATAATGGATTTTCTGGTGATTCCCGGCAATATGCTTCCCGAAAGCTCAGGAGTGGCTACTTCATCACTAAAGCGGAAGAATATATTCATGGAGCCTACTTCTTCTACATATTTATGCTCTATTGCATCCAGCCAGAGTATTTGAGAATATCCTTTTTCTTTTGCTATATAGCTGGCAAGCATAGATGCTGCGTAATTGCCGCCGGCTTTGATATTGCCTGTGCCACCTTTTACAGCACGGACAAAATTTTCTTCAACATATATTTTTACTGGGTTAAACCCGGATGCATAGTATGCACCAACTGGGCACATAATTATAAAAAATAAGTATTCTGATGAAGGCTTTAGTCCCAAATATGGGTCAACGGCTATCATTGTTGGGCGTATATACAGCGAAGTTCCTTCCGCAGTAGGAATCCAATCCTTTTCCAGCTTAAGAAGCTCGCAAAGTCCATCTAGGGCAAGCTGCTCATCTAGCTTAGGCATTTTCAGCCTTTCAGCTGAGCTGCTCATGCGCTTAAAATTCTCTTCCGGGCGGAAAAGCAGAGGCTGACCATCAGCAGACTTGTATGCTTTCATTCCCTCAAAAATTTCTTGTCCATAATGAAAAACCAAACTGGCTGGGTCTAAGGAGATTTTCTCATATGGTTTCACTTGTGCGTTGTGCCAGCCCTTTTCCGGCAGATAACGCATTGTAAACATATAGTCTGTATACATTTCGCCAAAAACTAGTTTGTTTGCATCTTCAAATTTGGCCTTTAGCTTGGAAGTCTTTTCTATGGTTATGTTACTCATAATTACCACCCTTTAAATATATGATATAAATATTATAATCTTTAATTATGATATGTCAAATACTCTGGGGATAAAAAGTGATAATAAAAAAATAAATTTAAATATGCGAAAACCCCATACTAGATGGGGTTCTCAAAATTTAAAGAAGAAGGAGGAGAGATCTATTTACAGTTCTCTCATGCCTATATAATATATCATTTTGCTTTTATAGTCAATGCACGTAGTTTACTAATATTTTTGCGTTTTTTCATCAATTTGTATAAAAAAGAGAGGAAATTTGGATGATTTTTCAAGATTAATGAACAAAATATGTCTAAAAATAAAAATGGCCTAATTAGTGATTGTCACCAACAGGTCATTAATAAAAATTAAGAAGAAGGATAAGAATTAAAACTATATTTATAATATATCCTACAATTATCAACTATATATATCGGTAATGTTAAGGATTTATGAATAAAGCGATTATTTTATGTTAATCCGTCCTCTGTAGCTCGCCCGTCGCCGGATATGGGTATCGTTTCACCTAGAATAACGGAAGGCTTTAACACATTAACATAGAAAAAATCCTTAAATCGTGCTAAAAACTCTCTGGATTTAAAATACCATAGCTTGCTGGAAATGAAAACATCGCAGGCTATTCCCGTTGCGTCCATATCCATTTGGTTAGCTATGTAGACAGCTCTATATAGATGATACTTTTGTGTAGAGATAATACACGAATCCACCATAAAGACTTCCTTTGCTCTTTTCATGGTGGTGTAGGTGTCTGCTCCTGCATGATCCATAAATATATCTTCCTCTACAACGCCTAAATCCATCAGATAGCTTTTCATCACGTTTACTTCATCATAGTCTTTATACATATGGTCGCCGCTCACCAATATTTTTCGAACATATCCATCTCTATATAGTTCATATGCCAAATCCAGTCGGTCTTTCAGCATTAATGAAGGCTTTCCCGTTCTAGCCGATGCTCCCAGCACGATGACACAATCTACGGTTTCTCCATAATAGGTATCCCTTTGGACGATATGCTTTTTAGCATACTGCACCATGTATATGTTGATGGAGGATGCAAGGACTATAATAACTAGCGAAAGCCAAAAAATAAACTTAACTAATTTAATTATTTTCTTTTTCATAGGCAGATTATAGCATAACTAATAAATATGAACAAATGTGTATTGTATATTAACTATAAAAATACTTTTAGCGTTTTTAATACTTTGTGATATAATATATATGATTTTTATCAAAAATTGAGATAAGAAATAAATATAAAAATAAAATATATATTTTGAGCGAGTGAAAGGAAAAGGGTATTTTATGTCATCGAAAAATAGAAATACACCTGAATATAATAGAGACAAAAGAACCAACAGAGAGCCAGACAGAAGATCAGCAGACAGACAAGGCAATCCCAAGCACGGGGCTGGCGATAGAATATCATCATCACAGATAGCGGCATATTCAGAAAGAACACAAAAAAATATAGGACGTAAAAAAATGAGCAGGCAGATGCGTATGGAGATGATCCGTATGCTGATATTTGCAGCAATTATATTAATCATTTTGTTTATTGTTTTCTTATTTGTTAGGTCAGTAGCAGAAAAGAAAAGCGGATTTGAAAACCCAGCAGGCTTGAATTTTGCAGACGATTACGCTACCCAAGTGCCCAGAGACAGATATGAAGAATCAAGAGCAGAACAGGGCGAGATAGTGGAGCCCGACCCAGAAAAAGTTCGGGATATCAGCTTTGGTGCAAAAGACATTGAGTTTAAGGAAAGACAAATAAATATTCCTGGAATATTTGACACTGAGATTGTTTTTTCAGCAGGTACAGGCAGTCTGGACAATGAAGTATTAACCAAACTCTATTTATACAATCTTGATACACAGACAGAGCAGCTGATTACCAGCTCCAAGGTAGGATATCAAGGGGAGATATATGAAACATATATCAACCACAACTGGATAGTCTGGCTAGATACTGACAAAGGCAAAAAAAACTATATAAAAGTGATGAATAGAGGAACTGGGCAGATTTTTACCCCTAGATATACTGAAACAGGGCAGCCAAAGCTGAGACTATATGGAGATACTCTAGTTTGGATGGAGCAGGTATCAGACAAAGTGGACAAACTATACATGTTTGATTTGAATGTTCAGGAGGACTTAACTCTATTTGAATTTACGGATAAAGCAACATATGGCGTTTCGGCACCATGCATATATGAGAACTATATTGCATGGGCAGGGCCAGGAGAAGATGCCGACACATCAGGAATATATTTTCTGAAGCTAGAGACAAATGAACAAGGACTTTTCA
This sequence comes from Eubacteriales bacterium, assembly GCA_040883315.1. Classification (GTDB taxonomy): domain Bacteria; phylum Bacillota; class Clostridia; order Christensenellales; family UMGS416; genus JAFGUF01. The sequence goes on along the minus strand of JBFLKU010000011.1, from coordinate 115,972 downwards.
GCGAACCTGAAAAATACTTTCCAGGTACATATGTGCACGAGCCTTTATATAATGGTGAAGTATTTGTGTGGCAGGACACCAACAAATCCCGATATGGCAAACTATATATCGGCAGATTTGGTGAAGAACCTACTATGATAGACCAAAACATCACAACATATGCACTGGGTGACGGCGTGGTGGTATACGCAAAAGATTCTATTATATGGGCGTATGTTATAGAAACAGGTGAAATATGCAGACTGACATCTCCTGGTGAATCCGGCATGTTGCCAAAAGTATCCAAAAGAACGGTTGTATGGTATAATTTATCTAGCGATTCAGATAAAGACGTGCTAAGATATAAAATTTTGACAGACGAAGACCTTTATCCGGGAGGAAAACCATAATTTAATGGCAAAGCAAAAGATAGAATATGTGTGCACCGAATGCGGAGGAGTCAGCCTGAAATGGGTGGGCAAATGCCCAGAGTGCGGCCAATGGAACACGATGGTAGAGCACATGGTAGAAAGCAAAAGCTCAAATACAAATAGAGGCGTGTCTGTAGAGAAAATAGCCAGACTAAAAGATGTCAAAAATGATGTGAACATCAGAACGCTGACAAAAATCAGTGAGCTGGACAGAGTGCTTGGCGGCGGCGTGGTGGAAGGCGCTATCACATTGATAGGCGGAGACCCGGGAATAGGAAAATCCACTTTGCTTCTGCAGGTAGCGGGACTGATGTCGAAACAAGGAGTTGAAATACTCTATGTTTCGGGTGAAGAATCCGTAGACCAAGTGGCTATGAGAGCAAAAAGACTGAATGTCAGCGACAGCACTCTTCATCTATACTGCCAGACAAATGTAGACAAAATACTAAAAGCTGCAGCAGACACCAAAGCTAAAGTGATGATTGTTGACTCTATACAAACTATGTATAAAGAGGAGCTTCCGTCTGCTCCCGGCTCTGTAGCACAAGTCAGGGAAAGCTCTGCGAGCTTTTTGAGGTATGCAAAAGAAAACGGCTGTGCTATATTTTTGGTAGGACATGTTACCAAGCAGGGCTCTATAGCAGGCCCTAGAATATTGGAACATATGGTGGATACAGTGCTATATTTTGAGGGCAACTCCGACCATAGCTATAGGATATTGAGAGCTGTAAAAAATAGATTTGGCTCTACCAATGAAATAGGCGTATTTGAAATGACAGAGGCAGGAATGACAGAGGTGAAAAACCCAAGTCAAATGCTGATGTCTCAAAAAAGCGAAGGATTCCCCGGGTCAGTAGTGACAGTTACTATGGAGGGAACCAGAGCTATATTGGTAGAAGTGCAGGCACTCGTCAGCCAGACGGCTTTTGGTATGCCCAGAAGGCAGTCATCAGGAATGGACTATAATAGGGTGGTTTTGCTTTTGGCGGTGCTGGAGAAAAGAGCGGGCATAAAGCTTTATGACCAGGACTGCTATATAAATATTGCAGGCGGAATGAAAATAGTGGAGCCATCTGCAGACTTGGCACTTTGCATAGCTGTGGCATCTGCGGTAAAGAACAAAATGGTACCAGAAGATACAGTGGTTTTTGGTGAAGTGGGGCTGACAGGTGAAGTGCGGGGCACTAGCTCAATACAGCAGAGAATAAATGAAGCAGTGCGTTCAGGATTTAAAACAATAATTATTCCCGGGAAGTCTTCAAAGGGGTTGAAAGCGGCAGAAAACGTAGAGCTGATTCCGGTGGAGAGGCTTCCGCAGGCTATAAAAGCTATTTGGGGCTAAACTAACGTATAAAATAAATTATAAAAAGGAGGTTATGGTGGATAAAAAGTTGTTAGGAGCTATCAAGGTTTTTGGTGCGTGTTTTGGTATGCTTGTAGGGCTAGGGTTGTATGTACTGATTAATCGATTGATAAGTGAAGTGGGGTATGCGCCTCTTTCTACTACTTTACCAACATGGATAAATATCTCTATACTTACGGTGCTATCTCTTATATTCGGAATTATTTTTTATATTTTCGCACCAGAAGCAGGAGAAAAGGTAAAAGAACTGGAACATACATTAAAAAGCTTACCTGCTGAAAGCATGCTTGTTGGAGCCATAGGGCTGATAGTAGGTCTTATTTTAGCGTATTTATTAGTCGGGCTTTTGGATATGCTAAAGATATCATGGATTACAGTACCTCTTTCCATATTGCTATATGCTTTGCTAGGATATTTGGGTATTGCTGTTTCTTTAAACAAATATCAGGATTTAAACTTTTTGGATATATTTAAAAAGGGCAATGCCAGTGCAGCAAAAAATGCAGCTACAGGCAAGGTATTAGACACCTCTGCGATTATTGACGGAAGAATATATGAGATAGCCAAAATAGGGTTTATAGAGGGCGTTATTTATGTGCCTCAGTTTGTGCTGACAGAGCTTCGCCATATAGCAGACTCTGCAGATGAACTGAAAAGAAATAGAGGCAGACGCGGGCTGGACATATTGAAATCTATGCAGAACACATCAAATATAAAAGTAAAAATAATAGATAAAGACTACGAAGATGGCATGGAAGTGGACGCAAAGCTTATCAAGCTGGCAGCAGAGATAAAAGCTAAAGTTGTGACAAACGACTACAATCTGAACAAGGTGGCATCTGTTCAGGGCGTGGAAGTGTTGAATGTAAATGAGCTATCCAATGCCGTCAAACCAGTTGCACTACCGGGTGAAAGAATGCACGTGAAAATAGTGAAAGAAGGCAAGGAGCAGCAGCAGGGAGTTGCGTTTTTGGGTGACGGCACTATGATAGTGGTGCAGGAAGCAAGAGAAAGAATCGGAGAAACCCTCTATGTAGAGGTCACATCCTCTTTGCAGACTTCCGCAGGAAGAATGATCTTTGCAAGAATAATGGAAGATGAATAAGTATTTACAAGATTTTATAAAGGATAATCAATTATGATTATCCTTTTTTTATGGAACTTTTTACGCTTTGTATACGTCATATAAATAAATATATTTTTAAGCAGTTTAAAAGTATATATATTTGGTGGTATAATATATAAATAAAAAGACAGAATACAGAATTATAATGCATTTATGAAAAGGGGCAAGAGCCTGATAGGTAACATATAGAATGAATAAAACAATATTGAAAATAATTTTTTTAGCAGTGCTAATAGCTTTAGTACTGCCTATATCTGTATATGCAATGGGGTCTGCAGATACTTTGATGGGCACTGTTAGCATAGTGAGCGATGGAACACCTCAATATGGAGATACACTTTCAGCAGATATCAGCAATGTGCAAAACAATACAGGCATACTTTCTTACCAATGGCTAAGAAATGGGACGGAAATAGCCGGTGCTGTGAGCAACACGTATACTTTGACTGAAGGAGACATAGGCAGCAATATAGCAGTGAAAGTATATAGCTCTGTAGAAATGGGTGAGATAATAAGCAGCACTGTATTGGCAGGCAAGGCAGACAGAGCAGCACCTGCAGCACCAACATTGGACACAAAGGATAATTATTCTGTTTCGCTTAGCTTAGCGGCAGGCTGCGAATATAAAATTTCAGGCGGAAGTTTTTCATCTGCAAACACATTTGGCAGCCTAGTAGCAGGAATGGAATATACATTCTATCAAAGATATGCAGAAACAGCTCTTTATAATGCATCATCATCCAGTGCGGCGTTGGTGGTTACTACGGATTATATAGCTATTTCAAACACATCATATAATATAGGCACTTTAAAATCCGGAGATGGAGTAATTGTAAGCGGCACTGTTACGCTGCGCGGCACTCAAAGCATACGTGTGCAGTGCAGTGCAGGCACAGAGCTGACATTGGATAATGCAAATATAAACGATTCATCTATGTCGGGAGAGTGCGGTATTAAATTTACCGGAAGCGGAAACATGCTGATTTTAGTAGGCTCAAATTCAGTGTATTCAGGAAGTACAAGAGCGGGAATAGAAGTTACGGGAGCACTTAGCATATCAGGGTCTGGTTCGCTCTACGCAAAGGGAGGCACAAGCGGAGCAGGAATAGGCGGAAGTAATCTGCAAAGCTGTGGAACCATATCTATTTTAGGCGGAAAAATAACTGCAGTATCCGGGACTGGTGCAGCAGGAATAGGTGGCGGAGCAGGCGCAACAGGCGGCAGCATAAGCATATCGGCAGGAGTCGTTTTTGCATCGGGTTCATCAAAAGATATTGGCGGAGCATCAGGTGATGGCAGCCTTAGCATATCTGGCAACTCGGCAGTATTTTTAAAGAACAATCTTGCACCCGCAGCATCTACTAGCACTCATACTTTATATTCAAATCAAAATGTAACAGACGGCAAGGCATACGGATTCTCTCTGCCTAGCCTATGGCAAAGCGGCGATACAGCATATGCATATCTTAGAATGTATACTGTCAGCTTCAATACAAATGGCGGAAGCACTGTAGCCAGCCAGCAAGTAGCAGCATCAGCAAATATAACACCGCCTGCAGAGCCGGAAAAAGCAGGTCTTATATTTGGGGGATGGTATAAAGACAGCGGATATATTGACGAATTCAATGTTTCTACTGAAAAAATATATTCAGATATCACAATATATGCAAAGTGGAATGTAAATGTAAAAATGATTATAAGCGAAGGCGGAGAAGCAGATCCGGGCACAGATACAGAGGTGGGGTATAATAAAGACTTAATAATAACATGTACTCCAGACGATAGCTACTATGTAGGCGAAGTAAAATCTGTTTCAGGACATACTGTTATAGACAATGAAGACAATACTTATACAATAAAAAACATAGTAAAAGAAGACACTATAAAAATAACCTTCGAGTCAAAAATATTACTGGGTTCTGTTATGATAGAGCATGACGGAGTGCCGGAATATGGCGATATGCTGAGTGTTTATATAAAGAAAATCACGAACAATCCTGTGGCAGCGCAGCTGAAATATCAATGGCTAAGAGACAGCGTGGAAATCAAAGGTGCCAATGAGGCAACATATATAGCGTCAAAAGATGATATTGGAAAAAAAATATCGGTAAGGGTGTCCAGCACTGCAAAGGAAGGCTTTTTGGAAAGTGCTCAAATAGACAAAATTCAAAAGGCAGCAAGACCTGCACCAAGAGCACCAAGTATGCTGGAAAAAACTAAATATTCTATTACCTTATATATGCTTGATGGATGCGAATATAAAATGGATGACGGACAATGGCAGAAATCAAATACATTTACAGGGCTAGAGCCTGAAACCGAGCATACATTCTTTCAGAGATATGCGGCTACATCCACGCACAAGAGCTCTAATTCCAGCTTCTCTGTAAAGATTACAACAGATGGATTCCATGTGTCAGATTTGGATATCAGTATTAACTTTATTAGAATGCATTTGAACGATAAAGAAAAAGCTGATGACATGATGAAATATTCACTTCTTCCGAACGATGCAAGAAATAGAAATGTGATATGGGAAAGCTCCAACGAAAAGGTAGCGACAATAGATAATGAAACAGGGATTATTACGGCTGTAGGCGTGGGTAAAGCTATTATAACGCTATCCGCAGAAGATACTACAAACGGAGCGATAAAGGACACATGTGTTTTGCAGGTGTTTGACCCAAGTGAGGCAAGTGCAGACGAATATTTTGGTATATTAGAGGGCATACTTCTGGATGAAAACGGAAAACCAGTGAAGGGATGCAATATTACATTGTATTCAAATCCTGTTACTGTGACACCCAACGAGGCAGGGGAGTATTATCTGGGTAATATTCCATATACCAGCCACACCTTGGTAGTGGAGAAAGAAAGCGGCGAGGAAATCGCCAGATTTATCGTCAGCTGGACTGCTGGCGACAAAAACAAAGCGTATATAGACAACACAAACAATAGTATAAATATTATATATACCGATGTTACCTATTCTACAAATATACCCATAGTGGTGAACAGCAGCATGGACAATGCCAGAATAAAGAGTGCAAATACTATAGTATTCTTGGATGAAGAAGGCAATGAAATAATGTCTAAAAAAATATATATGATGGTTCTTATGGGAATAATCGCAGCGTGCATAATCGGAGTGGGATACATATTGTATATAGGCAGAGTTCAGGGAGAAGAAACAGGACTGATGGAACAGCCGGAAAGCGGATTCTATGAGCAGCAAATGCTAAGCTACAGCGGAACGCTAGATGATGATGAGGATATAAACAAAAAAGAATAAATTAAAAGCCTGATTGTTTAAATAATCAGGCTTAATTTTTATTCAGTCTCTTGTACTTGCGGCTCTTCCGACGGCAAATTTTCTATATCTAGCATTTCGTATTCATCCTCTTCCATGGAGTAATCCAGCTGAGGAAGCTGAGAAATATCTTTTAAATTAAAGTCTCTCAGAAAAACATCAGTCGTTGCAAACATAGAAGGATGCCCCAAAGTGTCTTTTTTGCCACACTCTTTTACTAGCTCTTTTTTTATTAGGGTATTCAGCAGATAGTCGCTTCGAACGCCGCGAATATCGGCGATTTCAGTTCTTGTTATGGGCTGCCTGTATGCGACTATAGAAAGCACTTCAATAGCGGATTTTGTCAGCTTTTCGCTGCGAATGGGCGAAAGCACATCTTCAACTATTTCGGCGTACTTATCATTTGTAGACATTTGTACAGATGAATTCATTTTTAAAATGGACAATCCACTTTCTCTTTTTGCATATTCTTCTGCCAGCTCGTCAATCACTTGGTTTATTTCTTTTGTATCTACATCCAAAGATGCACTGATTACGTTTACAGCGATTGGATCACCGCTGGCAAACAATATGGCTTCAACTATATTTTTTAAATTTTCTTTAGTATTCACTATGCACTCATTTCCCTCTTTGATATTACTAACGGTGTATTATAACGACTTTGGTCTACCAATATTTGATTTAGTTTCAGCATCTCAAGCAAAGCCATAAATGTGGTTATAACCTCATATTTCGATGGAGTGCTGGAAAATAAATCAGCAAATGTAATAGACTTTTTAGAATTCAATGCTCTGGATATATACGATATTCTATCTTCTACAGTTATTTCTTCTCGCGGAATTTGGCGAATTTCCACATCTTCTTCATCCAGCGTTGAAAGCAGAAGCAGGCTTTGGAAAGCCTCTTGCAAAGTTTTTATAGAAACATTGGATAAATCTAGCTCAATTTTTCCATCCAGCTCAGCAGGGTCTCTGTAGAATCTATTCTGTGCTATTTCATGTCCTTCGGCTAGCTTTTCGCTGGCCTCTTTCATCATTTTGAAGTCTTCAAGCTGCCTGATGAGAGCCTGCTCAGGGTCTTCCTCTTCTTCGTCCTCTATACGCGGCTTAGGAAGAAGTTTGCGAGACTTTATCTCTATTAGCCGTGCAGCCATGAATATGAACTCGCTTGCTCTGTCCATGTCTTCATCCTGAAGCGAATTAACAAACTCTAAATATTGGCTGGTTACTTTAGAGATAAAAATATCTTTTATGTCTATTTGCGCTTTTGATACCAAAAATAGAAGCAAGTCCAATGGACCTTCGAATAAGTCTAAATAAATATGATAAGCCATACTATACTAACCACCTCATCAAAAAAGTCCAGTTAAGGCGTCTATTCCGATAAACACCCAGTTGCTTGCTAGGTATATAATCTTGTAAACACCTCTCAAATAAATCTCTAATATTCCGGCAAAAGACAAAATCAAAACGATTATAATACCATAAGCTCTAAATTTATTTATTAGTGCATATTTTTCTGGCTTAATCCATAGTTCCAGCAAAGTGAAGCCGTCAAGAGGAGGTATCGGAATTAGATTAAATGCAAATAGAATTGTATTAATCCATACAAACTCTGATAATATTTTCATCCAAAAATTATCGTCTGGTAGTGAGGCGCGGGTATAATATGCAATTGCAAAGCCAACAAATGCCAATGCGAGGTTAGCCAATGGTCCTGCTATTGATACCAGAAGTCTTCCCTTTTTGTAGTTTTTATAATTTCTTGGGTTAGTATAAACTGGTTTTGCCCAGCCGAAGCCCGCAATAAGCAGCATAAAGAAACCTATCCAGTCTATGTGTACTAGGGGATTTAATGATAAACGACCATGATTCCTCGGGGTGGGGTCGCCTAGCTTGTCCGCCACGTATGCGTGCATAAATTCGTGGAGTGTGAAGCCGATTATAATGGCGGGTATTCTGTATATGATGTCTTCTAAAGACAAATTATTTAAAAACATATAGTCACCTTAGTTATTATTTATTGTATAGTATACTTCGTGGATTTCAACAGCTTTTTTATCCACAATAGTAATTTCGAATAAAAGTTTTCCTTCCAGATTCGGATAGTTTTTGAACAACTCGCTAATTTGCTCCAACGTGGAAGTATATGGAGTGTTGTTTGCCAGTGATGTAAATCTTCTTATCAGTGTAATGTTTGTCCACTCCAAAGACTGACAGCGTATCCATGCCTGCTGTTTATTATATATATAATATGTGCCGTCGTCTGTCTGCAGTGTGTCTCTTGCAATTTCTGTAGATGTACTGTTGTATGCGGCATATTGGTCTAGTGCCTCTTCGCCTTCATAAAAACTAACCTTGTCATAATCAAATGTAAGCGTGGATATGTCTATATCCTTGATAAAAGCATAAATTTTTTGTGGAAGGTTTCTATTCAGCTTCGAAGTAGAAATATTATATATGAATGTTTCAGGCTCCATACCATCTGCAGGGCAGCTTTGGAAAAATATCATAGAGCCGGTTGTGCTAAGTGAAAAAAGATTTCCATATGAAATCAAAGATATTGTTTCGCCTGTTTTTAGATTGTATGATTGAATATAGCCTGTATCTATAGTGCGATATATCAGATAGTTCTGCACTTTGTTAAGGTCTGTGCATCCTTGTGTCACTACAGTTACTTGGTTTAGTCCGTTTCTATCTATACATACTACATTGTAGTCAAAATTTTCGCTAATGTAATATAGCTTATCGTCTATAATGTTTATTTGACTGGCTTTGTCGGAGGATATTTTAATTGCCTGCGACAAAATGGTATCATATCTCCAAAGAGATCCATTATCTTCTAGATTATTAAAATAAAAATATGAGCCATCAGGCGTGATATAATCGGCCTTTACGAAAAGACACTCCTGCACTATGCCCTGAAGAGGAGATCTATACACATAGTTGGTAGCGCTCTCATCCACAGTGGAGCAATAGTACATATAGTCGCCAATCACGATTAGATTGCTTGCCCCTGTAATGTTTAAAAATTCGGGTATAGCATCTGTAGCCTTTGCTACACGGTATATGGAGCCATCGTGAGTAGAAATGAAATATATATATTCGCCTACGTTATTAAGGCAGGATATATTCTGCATATCCGTAATTAATACGGGGTTTTCACCAGTTTTGGACATACTGACAATGCCGTTATCAATGTAATAGATTCTGTTAGCATCTGAAGTGCTCAATCCACCAGTTTCTATATTTGCACCTGTATTTCCGAGTATTTCGGGTATCGGATATGTTTCATCATATGCTGGCGAGGTATTGCTGCTGGTTGCCGCACTAGAGCCTGACGAGCTAAGTGTATCTTTAGCAAGCGCACTAGTTGGTGCAGGTGTAGAAGACGGAATGGGAGTAGGGGAATTCACAAAAGTAACTTGACTGCTGCAGCCGGAAAGTGCAAACACTCCTACTAGGATTAAAGCAATTATTTTTATATATGCAAAAGAATGATTTTTGTTAAAACCATTATATATTCTTTGTTTTTCTGATTTTCTCATAAACTATATTATATCATAAACTATGGGCAAAACAAAACTTTTTGCCAGCAAATGTAATAGCAAAAAGTTAGAGTTTCATTGAATTTAATAGGCTGTTGTCCCTAGTGTATTGATGCCTCTTTAGGGATTTTTACTTTGCCAGCTATATATACATTAATGAAGGAAAGCAAAGCCGTGGTGAAAAAAACATACTGCGGGCCGAATTTATCCCATACTATTCCTGCCAGTACAGCAAAGCCAATCGTGATAAAATGGTCTAGGCTGATGCCTGTAGATATAGATGCTGTTATATGCTCCGGTTTTTTTGCAATTGATTTCAAATATAGTATTCTTACCATTGACATGTTCATGCTTATTTTATCTAGCACAAATAGAAATCCAACTATTAATACAGGCCATCCAAAGTGCGGAAGCAAATTGGAGCTAAAGCCCCATGTGACAAGCCCATACAGAAAATAAACAGCTATAAAGGATATTGCGTCTAGATATAGTAGCTTTTTGATGCCAAATCTGTCTATCCATTTGCCAAGTGCACGCAAAAAGAAGATGCCTATGAAAGAACCTATAATGGTGAGCAGTGCAATAGTATCAGTTTCTTTTTCTAGTATTTTTACCAGAACCCAAGGGCCAAATACCAGCATGACTTGCTTTTGAGCACCGTGAATACCGGCAAGAATATAATAGTATCTATAGTCCCAATCAAAAATGAAGTTAAACTTTCTTTCAATGATCTTGTCTTTTCTTCTTTTAATTAAGATATAAAACAAATATGCTGCTATAGCAAAAAACACAGAAGAAATTATGAATGTAGGCTTAATAGAAGAGGTGAAAGAGAAAATATTGTATCTGAAGCCAACAAAGGCAATCACACCTGCGATCAATGCAAAAGCAGTATAAATGCTTTTGTATTGTCCCATTCTCTTGCCTACTTTTTCTTCATCGTTATTTAGTGCGATAAATATGCTATCGCTGACAGGCATAAAAATATGCTGACCGGATGACATGATGAAAAGAAAAATCAACATTACACCAAAAACAGGAGTCAGTAAACCGAGAATTAGAGTACCGATTACTGCCAGAATCTGAGCAATGAATGCGATGCGTATATCACCCAGAAAGGAGAGTCCGCTGATTATAAGCAGACACAAAAGTCCAGGAAGCTCTCTTGGGAATTCTATCAGCCCTCTTTGTGTTGCTGTTATGTCATATACCTCTTTTAAATAATTGTTCAGTACTGTGTCTGTAAGACCTGTTGCCAGTCCGACAGCACCGATAATTATAAAAAATATAAATAAATTTTTGTTTTGAAAGTTCTTTAATTCTAAATCATTCATTATCTTATTGCAGTATCGCTTAATACTAGCCCCTTATTGTTGTCTGTGGCCCAGTGTATGGACCAGTCATTTGCGAATAGAAGCACAGGTCTATCGTGAATATCTTTTGCTGTTTTGGTGGTGCTGGTAAGTGAAAGCTTTTCAGGGTCTTTACTGCCCTCTATCCAGCGTACAAATTTAAAAGGCAGATGCTCAAAATTGATATCAACTCCGTATTCACCTTTTAGGCGGTATTTCAGTACATCAAACTGCAATACGCCAACAACGCCGCAAATCAGCTCTTCTCTGCCCACGTCCATTTGCTTGAATGTCTGAATAGCACCCTCCTGTGAAAGCTGTGTAATTCCCTTTACAAATTGCTTTCTCTTGAGAGAATCCTCTGGTGAAATTCTTGCAAATCTTTCCGGTGCAAATAGAGGAATACCGGAATATTTAAAAACCGGAGTTCCTGTGATAATGGTATCGCCTAACCCAAATATACCCGGATCAAAAAGGCCTATTATATCTCCTGGCCATGCCTCGGTGACGGATGAACGTTCATCAGCCATAAATTGCTGGGGCTGAGCAAGGCGCACTTTTCTGTTTCCTTGAACATGGAAAGCATCCATTCCAGCTTCAAATTTGCCAGAGCATATTCTGACAAATGCCAGTCTGTCTCTGTGTGCAGGATCCATATTGGCCTGTATTTTGAATACGAATGCCGAAAATTGGTCGCTGTCTACAGGGATGATGCCTGTATCAGCCTTTCTCGGAGTAGGAGCAAGGGTATATTCTAGGAATTTATCCAGAAAGCTTTCAACGCCGAAGTTATTTATGGCTGAGCCAAAAAACATAGGTGTTAAGTCGCCTTCTAAAACTTTTTGAATGTCGAATTTATCTCCTGCACCTTCCAAAAGCTCAATTTCGTCATTTAGCTGTTTGTATAAATCATCACCCATATATGATCGTGCTTCTTCGCTGTCTAAATCAGCAAATTTTGCTTGTGCCTTATTCGAGCCGTGTGATGAATCAGCTGAATACATTTCTACTTGCTTAGACTCTCTGTGGTATACACCCTTAAAATTGCCAAGTGTTCCGATAGGCCAGTTAATTGGGCAGGAGCTTATTCCAAGCACATTTTCTATCTCCTCCATAAGCTCAAATGGGTCTTTTGATGCTCTATCCATTTTGTTTACAAAAGTAAATATAGGAATATTGCTCATCTTACATACATGGAAAAGCTTTATAGTCTGAGGTTCTACACCCTTTGCACCGTCTATAAGCATGACTGCACTATCGGCAGCCACCAAAGTTCGGTATGTATCCTCCGAGAAATCTTGGTGTCCGGGAGTATCCAATATATTTATTGCATATCCATTATAATTAAACTGCATAGCAGACGATGTGACGGAGATACCACGCTGTTTTTCTATCTCCATCCAGTCGCTGGTGGCGTGACGGGATGACTTTCTGCTTTTTACAGAGCCTGCTAAGTGGATAGCTCCGCCGTAGAGCAGCAGCTTTTCTGTAAGAGTGGTCTTACCTGCATCAGGGTGAGATATTATAGCAAAAGTTCTGCGGTTTTTTACCTTATCTAAAATTTCCTTGTTCATAAAATTTCCTTTATTATAGTTCTATTATTCTTTCATCTATTCTCCGTGTAAGGCTATATGTATAGGGCACAAATGATTTCTGCCAAAAAGCGTTTGCCGTAGGATTTATGCTTTCATAATCCACACCAAGATGAGAATAGTTTTCATTTTTCAATATATTTATTACATACCTAAGAAGTTCACTGTATATTTTGCTGCCTCTATATTCTTCTATGGTATATGCACCTGTTATATTCATCATGCATTTATTCTGGCTGATAAATGTCTCTCCGCTATTTTGTATCTGCAAATATGCAATTATTTTGTCCTTTTGTTTTGCAGCAAATATTCTTGTATCATCTGTAATGTTTTTAATAAATTCTTCAAGACTTTCAGGTTTTATGGGCATAAATGCAGGAGATTTCTGCAGATGAATTTTTGTGAGATTGCTTAGCGAATGAACCAAAGCAAAATCATTTTTTGGCAATTCGAAAAAATCACTACTATTTTTGGCATAAATTGAATCTTTTCTAATATCCATTATGCCATCTACACACCTTTTGCCAAAGCCATTATCAAAGAAAGAACCTATACCATCACTATCTGTTGAATACAATGTGATGGAATGTGAAAGGAGACTCTGATTCACCCACATTTCGGAAGCATATTGATACATTTTCGAATATATTTTTCTTTTGTCATCTTGTACTGCAGCATTTCCATGAACTGGAGACCAAACACCGGATGCCACACCAAAAAGATTTTTCACAGGGCCGTAGCAGCATATATAGCCGATCAATTTGTTTTTTTCAAATGCAGCAACACCTAATTTATTGTCTGCAAATTCTTTTAAATCAGGAATTGACGTTTTGGGAAGAATATTATTCAGCTTTTTGTTTTCTTGCTCAAAACTTAACTCAGCAAGCTCTAGAGCTTGCTGAATATGTTCAGGTTCAAAAGTTTTAATTTCCACTTTTATCTCCCGGAAGATTCATTTTAGTCATTGATGAGAACGGCTTTTATTCTCCTGACTCCAGATGATGAGGACTGCTCCTTCTGTATTTCAAATCTTCCTAAGTCGCCTGTTTTTTCAGCGTGGGGTCCACCACAGATTTCTTTTGAGTATCCTTCGATTGTATATACCTTTACTGTGTTGCCGTATTTTGATGAAAACAGCCCAATAGCGCCTGTCTCTTTTGCTTCATCTACAGTCATTTCCTGCATTACAACAGGAACATTGGCTTGTATAGCATTGTTTACCCATTCTTCCAGTTTTCTCAGCTCATCATCCTCTATTTTGCGGGGAAAAGAGAAATCGAAACGCATTCTTTCGGCTGTGATATTTGAGCCCTTTTGTTCAACAGAATCATCAAACATATCTCTTAATGCTGCATGCAGCAAGTGAGTGGCTGTGTGAAGGTGGCTGGTGGCTTCCGTATTGTCTGCTAGTCCGCCTTTGAATTTTTGTTCTGCTCCGGCAGATGATTTGGCTTGGTGTTCCTTGAAAGCCTCTTCAAACCCTTCAATATCCACTTTCATTCCTTTTTCTGCTGCCATTTCCACAGTGATTTCGATGGGGAAACCATAGGTATCATATAGCCTGAATGCAGTTTTGCCATCTATAGTAGCGCCTGATTCTATATCGGCAGTTACCTTTTCAAATTCTTTTAGTCCGCGCTGAAGAGTCTTGGCAAACTTTGCTTCCTCTTTGTTCAGCTCGTCGTGTATTCTGGATTTGTTTTGCACAAGCTCTGGATACACATCTTTATATATATCTATAACAACACTTGCTATTTTCCATGCATTGCCGTTTTCCCATGACAGATTGGCACCGCGGCGAACAACGCGGCGAATCAGCCTGCGAAGCACATAGCCTTGATCAACATTTGAAGGAGCAATTCCTTTTTCGTCGCCTATCATGAATGTTGCGGTTCTCATGTGGTCTGCCATTATTCTCATAGAGGCAGTTACTTCGGCATTTTCGCCATATTTTTTGCCGGACAGTTCCTCTATTTTTTTTATAATTGGAGCAAACAAATCTGTTTCGTATACGGATGAAACCCCTTGCAGCACAGCAATTGTTCTGTCTAGTCCCATGCCTGTATCCACGTTCTTCTGTGCTAGAGGCTCAAAACTGCCTTCTGCAGTTTTGTTATATTCCATGAATACGTTGTTCCATATTTCCAAATATCTTCCGCAGTCGCATGCTGGCGAGCAGTCGTCTCCGCATGGCTCTTTGTCTGTAATTATGAATATTTCTGTATCAGGTCCGCATGGTCCTGTCACGCCTGCAGGACCCCACCAATTGTTTTTCTTTGGCAGGTAGAATATTCTGTCCTCCGGTATTCCGCATTCTTTCCAAATGCTTGCAGACAGCTCATCTCTTGGTGCATCTTCGTCGCCTGCAAATACAGATACGGCTATTGTATTTATATCTAGATTCAGCCATTTTTCGCTAGTTAGAAATTCAAAGCTCCACCTTATAGAGTCATCTTTAAAATAATCACCCAGCGACCAGTTGCCAAGCATTTCAAAAAATGTGCAGTGGCTTTCGTCTCCAACTTCTTCTATATCTCCTGTTCTAACGCATTTTTGCACGTCACAAAGACGAACACCTTCAGGATGCCTTTCTCCTAAAAGATAGGGTACTAGCGGATGCATTCCTGCGGTGGTAAAAAGTACTGTAGGGTCATTTTCCGGTATAATAGATGCAGATGGAATCACTGCATGACCTTTTTCTTTAAAAAATTGTAGATATTTTTCTCTCAATTCGTTTGCTGTTATCATTCGGGGTATTCCTTTCTTACTACAATATAATATATACACTATTATTAAAGCTATCTTGATAAATTATAGAGGGAAGTTTATTTTATGTCAATCAAATTTCGGCTTATTCAGCCTGCTTTTCGGGTTTTTTGCTGAAAATGCAAAGAAATACAATTCTATTGACAATAAATAAATATAATGGTAATATACCAACAAATAAAAGAAAGAGTGAATCTATGCTAAAAGCACATTTGCAAAACTTTTATAGCCTATTTACATTTAGCTTTGGTTATTATTACTTTAGCTTTTTTAAGCGTATAAAAGTGCATGTGTAAGTAGACTCTCAATATTATATGGAAAACAGCAAGAGGAGTTGAACACAACTTCTCTTTTTTGTTTATAAAATTATCAGACTAGAAAAGAGAGGACTAGAAAAAATGATTATAGTACTTGAACCTAAAACCCCGGAAGGGGAGATTGAAAAAATCATCAGCGAAGTAAAAGAGCAGGGATTTGACGTACACAGAAGTGACGGAAACTCATACACTGTACTCGGGCTTGTGGGCGACACCAGCAAAATAAAGGATGCTCCTATTTTGGCAAACGAGTGGGTGCATAATTTGGTGCGCATACAGGAACCATATAAAAGAGCAAACAAAGTATTTAAACCGGAAGCTACTATAATAGAGGTAGCAGGGCATAAAATAGGCGGCGAACAAATATGTGTGATGGCAGGACCTTGCTCGGTGGAAGGCAGAGACAAAATGATAGAGCAGGCAATTGCTGTTAAAGAAGCGGGTGCACATTTTTTGAGAGCCGGTGCATATAAGCCGCGCTCATCACCATATTCTTTCCAAGGGCTGGGAAAAGAAGGAATAGACTACATGGTGGAAGCAAAAAAAGTGACTGGTCTGCCTATTGTTACGGAGATAATGTCTATAGCTACTCTTGATGAATTCAGAGATGTTGATATAATTCAGGTAGGTGCAAGAAATATGCAGAATTTCGCGCTGCTAAAAGCATTAGGAAAGAGCGATAAGCCAATATTACTGAAGCGCGGACTGAGCTCTACAATAGAAGAATGGCTGATGTCAGCAGAATATATTTTGGCAGAAGGCAATCCAAATGTTATACTTTGTGAAAGAGGAATAAGAACATTTGAAAACTACACTAGAAATACACTGGATGTTAGTGCAGTGCCTATGGTAAAGAGGCTAAGCCACCTTCCGATAATAGTAGACCCAAGCCACGCAGCAGGACTATGGTGGATGGTAGATTCCTTATCCAAGGCAGCGGTGGCAGCAGGAGCCGATGGACTGATAATAGAAGTTCACCCAGATCCTCCTCATGCACTCAGCGACGGTGCACAAACGATTAAACCAAAACAATTCAAAAACCTAGTAGAAGATATGGACAAAATCGCACAGGTAATGGGCAGGCATATCAAATAGATGCCGGACAACAAAAAGGAAATATTATGATTGCAAATATTGGTGAAATATCGTATCCGCTATACATACAAAGGGGAGCACTGGATACAATTGGCGAAAAAATAAAAGAAAATTTTCCAAAATCCAAAGTTGTTATTATCAGTGATGATAAAGTGTTTTCTATCTATGGGCAAAAGGTGACAGAGAATATAAAATCCTATGATATTGCTGTTAATTCAATAATTTTAGAGCAGGGTGAAAAAACTAAATCTCTCTCGACTATGCAGCGTGTTTTTGACAAGCTAATAGAGTATGAAACATCCAGAACGGATGTGATAGTGGCACTTGGCGGCGGAGTGATTGGAGACTTGACGGGGTTTGTGGCGTCGTGTTATCTGCGGGGCACCAAGTATATTCAGGTTCCCACATCCTTGCTGGCACAGGTGGATAGCTCTATAGGTGGAAAAACAGCAATAAACCTAGAGCAGGGCAAAAACCTAGTTGGCTCATTTTATCACCCAAGCATGGTGATAATAGATGCAGATGTGCTGGAGACACTGGATGATGAAAACTTTGCCTGCGGTATGGCAGAGGTGATAAAGACTGCATTGATTATGGATAAAGAGCTTTTTGCGACTATTAAAGAACATGATTCCAGAGAGAAAATTCAGCCGGTATTAAGCCAAGTGATAGAAAAATGCTGCCAAAACAAGCTATATGTGGTGCAGCAGGATGAAAAGGACACAGGGCTAAGGCTAACTCTGAATTATGGTCATACGCTAGGGCATGCACTGGAGAAAATGCCGGAGCTTAAACTGGCACATGGCCACGCCGTGGCTATAGGAATGGCGGAGTTTGCAAAAGCGGGTGAAAAGCATGGACAAACAAAAGCAGGGACATATGATGAGATGGTTCCGCTGCTGAAAAGCTTTAAGCTGCCATATGAAATGCCGGATGTAGACATAGCGAAAACTTTTGCATATGCAAAAAGAGACAAAAAAACATTTAACTCAAAAATAAAAATAGTGCTGCTAAAAGATATAGGCGAATGCTTCATTTATCCGATAGGACATGGTGAATTAAGCAAATATATTGAGGTGAGAAAACCATGATAATATCACCAAATATTCTAAATGGCACAGTGAACATTCCCGCGTCCAAGAGCGAAGCACACAGAGCAATTATCTGTGCAAGCTTTGCAGATGGAAAATCCTCTATATCAAATGTAACCATGTCAAAAGATATTAAAGCCACAATTAATGGGCTAAAAAATATGGGCGCAGAAATTGAAGTTGCAGAAAATGAAGGCAGTGCGCAAGTGACTGTGGGAAGTTTTAAATTAGTTGAAAATAATGATATTATAATCGACTGCCATGAGTCAGGCTCTACACTTCGCTTTTTAATACCGATAGCAGCAAGCCTATATGACAAAGTGACTTTTACAGGAAAAAACAGGCTGGTGAAAAGACCGCTGGATGTGTATTTTGAAATATTCAGAAAGAATAATATTAAATATTCACATGGAGAAGACTATCTGCCGCTGACTATCGAAAGAAAGCTGCAATGCAGAGAATACACTGCAGCAGGGGATATTAGTTCTCAGTTTATCACAGGGATAATGCTGGCGAGTGCAATGACACAAAAGCCAGTCGAAATAAAGATAGAAGGCAATCTTGAGTCCAAACCATATATTGATATCACGCAGGATGTGATGAAAAAGTATGGCGTGCAAAGCCAATATGATGAAGCAGAAAACAAATATATAATATATGGCGGCGGATACAAGGCAAATGATTTTAAGGTAATGGGCGATTGGTCTCACGCAGGGTTTTTGCTGCTGGCAGGCACAAGGTCAAAAATCACAATATGCGGACTAGACAAAGACAGCAGACAGGGCGACAAAGTGATAGTAGATATTTTGAAATCTATGGGTGCAAATATATACTGGGACAATGATTTGCTGATATCTGAGGAGGCAAACCTGACAGCAAAAGAAGTAGATGTATCTCAATGCCCGGATTTGGCTCCGGTGATAGCAGGGGCAATGGCTATTGCAAAAGGAAAAAGCAAAATAGTAGGCGGACAAAGGCTGAAGATAAAAGAAAGCGACAGAATACAGAGCATAGTAAACACAATTAATTCACTAGGCGGTAGTGCCCAAGCGACAGATGACGGGATGATAATAGAGGGTGTGGAAATGCTTTCAGGCGGAGAAGTTTCATGCTATAATGACCATAGAATTGCAATGCTTACGGGTGCATTATCTTCATTTTGCACAGAAGATATAAAGGTAAACGGACATGAATGTGTCGATAAATCATATCCAGCATTTTGGGAAGACTTTGTGAAGCTAGGAGGCAGAACATGAGCAGCATGTGGGGAAGAAACATAAGGATCAGTATTTTTGGTGAATCACATGGCAAAGCAATAGGTGCCACAATAGATGGGCTTCCAAGCGGAGTTTTTTTGGATATGGACAAAATAGATGCACTGATGCAGGAGCGTGCACCGGGCAGAACGCCTTGGTCCACACCAAGAAAAGAGATAGACAGGGTAGACATAATATCCGGTCTTAATGATGGGTATACAGCAGGCACACCATTGACGGGACTTATTCATTCATATAATAAAAAAAGCACGGATTACGAGAAAACAAAAAATATTGTCAGACCATCGCATGCGGATTATACAGGGAACATACGATATAAGGGGTATAATATTATTCCCGGTGGCGGTCATTTTTCAGGCAGGCTGACAGCACCGCTGGTGTTTGCAGGAGCTGTGGCTATGCAGATATTGGAGAAAAAGGGCATATCAATAAATGCGAGAATATATTCCATAGGACAAATAAAAGATGATGAAATAGACTATTGCAAAAGCTTTTTGGATGAGCACATTTCAGATAAGAGTTTTCCCACAGTTTCAAATGATGCAAAAGAAAAAATGATAGACTATATACTAAAATGCCGTGCAGAAAAAGACTCTGTCGGAGGTGTTTTGGAAGTGGTAGTGAACAATATGCCTGCAGGAATAGGCTCGCCTATATTTGACAATTTAGAAAGTAATATAGCATCTATACTATTTGCAATACCCGCTGTAAAAGGTGTGGAATTCGGTGAAGGGTTTGATATTGCCAAGCAGAACGGAAGCCAGGCAAATGATGAATTCGAGATTTTTGATGGCAAAGTGGTGACAAAGACGAATAAAAATGGCGGGATACTGGGTGGAATATCCAGCGGTATGCCATTGGTTGTGCGGTGTGCCATTAAGCCAACGCCATCAATTTCTTTAAAGCAAAATACTATTGATATAGAAAAAATGGAGAAAGTCGAGCTAGAGATAAAAGGTCGCCACGACCCATGCATAGTGCCGCGAGCCATTCCGGTGGCTAAGGCTGCTGTAGCATTAGCTATTCTAGACACATATTTAAGCCAATTAGAAATTTGATATTGTAGGAGATATATTGTGGATTTAAATAAGATTCGTAAGCAGATTGACAAGGTTGATACAAAGATAATTAAAGCCTTTCAAAAAAGAATGAAAATAGTCGATGAAGTCACCAAATATAAAATTGCGAATGATATGGAAGTGCTGGATGCAAAAAGAGAAAAAAAGGTGATAGACAATGCTGCGGATAAAGTGGAAAATCCGCTGATAAAATCCTACGTGCCGTCTCTTTATTCCACAATTATGGGAATAAGCAGAAGATATCAAAACACATTAATACGAGAACACAATGAAAAAATGGAGAGCTACGCTACACAGCTGATAAAAAATCCAAAGGTTGGATATCTGGGTATTGAAGGCTCTTTCAGCTATCAGGCTGCAAAAGAATATTTCAAAGAGGCATCATATATTTCATATAATAGCTTTGAAGAAGTGGTGGATGCAGTTACAAAAGGCCAAGTAGTATATGCGATTTTGCCAGTAGAGAATACATCAACAGGCAGCGTAGATGCAGCGATAGACACACTGGCACAAAAAAATGTGTGGATATTGGACGAGTATATATTAAAGGTAAGGCACAATCTTCTGGGTGTAAGAGGAGCGAAAACAGAAGACATTAAAAAAGTGTATTCACATCATCAGGGAATAAAGCAATGCGATGAATATCTCTCGAAAAAAGGAATATTCGGACATATAGTGCACTCCACGGCACATGGAGCAAAGATGGCAGCGGACGAAAACAACATCGAGTGCGGTGCCATTGCCTCGCTGACGTGTGCAGAAATCTACAATTTGGATGTGCTGGAGGAGAACATACACACAAATAAGCATAACTACACAAAATTTGTGGTGATTGCAAAGGAAAAATATATGTTGATGGGTGCAAACAAAATAAGCGTGGTAGCCACAGTAAACCATACAGCAGGGTCATTGCATGAGCTGATAAAAATATTAGCAGAAAACAGCGTAAACTTGCTGAAAATAGTTTCTCGCCCCATTGCAAACAATCCGTGGGAATACAGCTTTCATCTGGACTTCAGCGGCAACCTGAATGATGAAAACGTGAAGCAGGCAATAGAAATGGCATCAGCAAAATGCCTGGATTTCAAAGTGCTTGGCTGCTACAGAGCATATGAAGGAGCAGTTTGACATGGATACATATGGACTATTGGGTGAAAAGCTGGGACATTCGTTTTCGCCAAAAATACATAATAAAATATTTGAGTATACGGATATTAAGGGAGAATACTTTCTTTTACCAACTAAAAAAGAAGATGTGCCGCAGCTGATGGAAAAAATCCGAAGCGGAGAGATAAAGGGGATGAGTGTCACCATACCGTATAAACTGGAAGTAATGAAATATTTAGATGCTATATCCGAAGAAGCAAAAAACATTCAGGCTGTAAATACTATCTGTATGTCAGATGGCAAGCTAACGGGATATAATACTGATTGCTTGGGGTTTGAGAAAACATTGCTAGTTAATAAAATAGATGCCGAGAATAAAAACATTGCAGTTTTGGGAACAGGCGGTGCATCCAAAGCCATAGTATATGTTTTCGAAAAACTGAATGCGAAAAATATTCACTTATTCAGCCGCATGCCAGCAGGAGAGCAAAAATCCTATGATGCACTGGATGAAGACCATGATTATGACATTATAGTAAATACTACACCCGTGGGCATGTATCCCAATGTAGACAAATCTCCCATTAAAAAAGAAAATATGGGCAAAGCTGAGGCAGTTATAGACGCTATATATAATCCTGCATTAACAAAGCTGCTGTCCTATGCAAAGGATTTGGGGAAAATATATGTAAATGGGATGTATATGCTGGCAGCACAGGCTGTGAAAGCACAAGAGATATTTAACGATATAAAAATAGAAGATGATATAACGAATAAAGTATATGAAGATATAATAGGTGAACTAGATGAGTAAAAATATAGTACTGATTGGAATGTCTGGCTGCGGAAAAACAACAATCGGCGAAATGCTGGCAAGAAAGCTGGGATATGACTTTTTGGATACAGATGAAGTGGTGGAAAGCTTTGGAATGACTATAGAAGAGCTTTTTGAAAGCGGAGAAAAGAGCTTTCGATATGTGGAGACTATGGCTGTGAAGCAGGTAGCTGGATATCACAGTGCTGTGATATCCACTGGTGGCGGAGTGGTGACTGTGGCTGAGAACATGGAGTATTTAAAGCAAAACTCCGTGGTTGTTTTTATACGGAGAGACATAAACAGGATAAAAAAATCATTGGAAAAAGAAGCGGATACCAGACCGCTGCTAAAAGATGAAAGTGCATTGGAGAGGCTATATTTACAAAGGGTAAGCCTTTATGAAAAATATGCTGATTTTATAGTGGATAACAACGGGTCTATTTACAAAGTATGTGATGAAATAATAAAGAAATATGAGGAGATTGGAAAATGAAAATATTAGTGCTTAATGGACCTAATATTAATTTATTGGGCAAGAGAGAGCCGGATATATACGGCGAAAAAACATATGATGACCTAGTAGAATATATAAAAAAATGTGCTGAAGATTTGAAAATAGAGGTAGATGTTTGCCAGTCTAATTCTGAAGGCAGACTGATAGGGTTGATTCAGGATGCTGTGGATGATAACTATGACGGAATAGTTGCAAATCTAGGTGCATACACTCACTATAGCTATGCGCTGCATGATGCTATCAAGAGCCAATCGCTGCCGTATGTGGAGGTGCATTTATCCAACATACATGCACGAGAAGAATTTCGTGCAAAATCTGTGACAGCATGTGCCGGAAAAGGCATAATATCCGGCTTTGGGTTTTTGAGTTATGAACTCGGATTGCGTGCGATTGTTAATAAATCATAACTTATCCACTGGTTTTATCAACAATATCAATCAACCTGTTAATAACTTTGTTAATAATCATTGATATTATAATGTATTTATGTTATATTGATAAATATTAAACAGGAGGCTCAAAGATGAAGTGCGTATATTGCAACTGCACAGAAAGCAAAGTGACTGATTCGCGTCCTACAGAGGACAATAGCGCAATCAGACGCAGAAGAGAATGTGTGGAATGCGGCAAAAGATTTACTACATATGAAAAAGTAGAGCAGCCTACTGTATTGGTGATAAAAAGCGACAATAGAAGAGAGGCATTTGACCCGGATAAAATTCGCCCAGGCTTAATTAAGGCATGCGAAAAGAGACCGGTAAGTGCTGGAGATATAAATAACATAGTTACTGCTGTGGAAAAATGGGTGTACAATTCGCTCCATCCGGAGGTAACGAGCAAAGAGATAGGCGAAAGAGTGATGACCGAGCTGAAAAAGGTGGATCAGGTGGCCTATGTTCGTTTTGCATCTGTTTATAGGCAGTTCAAGGACATAAGTTCCTTCCAAGAGGAGCTTAATAAGCTGAAAAATTCATAGGGAACGGAATACAATCAATGAATGATTTTATAAAACAAAGCAGGAATGGAGTAGAATATTACACCATTCCTTTATTAAATTCTGGTAAAGTAATAACAGCGTTCACTACAAGGCATGGCGGGGTGAGCACAGGGCACTTGGCATCGATGAATATGTCGTATACCAGAGGTGACGAAGAAAAAAATGTACATGAAAACTATATGCGGCTTGCAGATGCACTGGCAATTGACAAAGATAAATTTGCTTTTTCGTATCAGGTGCACCAAAATGACGTGCATGAAGTGGATGAAAACAATTTTGGAATAAGCTATGAAAAAACCAAAGAACTCATGAAAGCAGACGCACTGGTGACAAACAAAAAAGGGGTGACTTTAGTAAAGCATTCGGCGGACTGCACTATAGTATACTTTTATGATCCTGTGCACGAAGCCATTGGGCTAGCCCACAGCGGATGGAGAAGCACTGTATTAAATGTGGTGGGAAAAACAATCGATAAAATGAAAAAGCTATATAATACAGATCCATCAGATTTGATTTGTGCAATATCTCCTACTATAATGGAGTGCTGCTTTGAGGTGGGCGAAGAAGTGGCAGATATATTTGAAAAAGTATTTAAGCCAGAGGACAATACGGTTTCATATGATTATGAAAAATCGCATATTAATTTGGTGAATGCATGTAAATCTCAGCTTATAAATGCAGGAGTTAAAAGCAAAAATATAGCCTATGCAGGCCTATGCTCGTGCTGTAGAAGCGATGAATTTTTTTCCCATAGAAAAACAAAGGGAAACTGCGGGCTTTCTATTGGAACTATATCTTTATTATAATAAATAAAGAAAATAAAGTAATAATATTGAAATGCAAAGCTGTATTTTGCTTTATGAACATTGTATAAACTTGCCTAAACATGGATATAAGCGGCAAATAACAGTTGAATTAACAAGGTTCATGTTATATAATGTTTAGTGGCTTGTGTAACCGTTTTGACGGCAGCAAATCAATTAATTTGTAATAGTGTTACATTACATAATGCATATTTTGTAGGAGTTATATGCAGAGGGAGTTTTGTAGCTATTTAATATTTCAGGAGGCATAATAATAGAATGAGCAAAAAGTATGTTTATATGTTTAGCGAAGGCGACGCTAGCATGAAGGACACTCTTGGCGGCAAGGGTGCAAACTTAGCAGAAATGACATCACTGGGTCTACCCGTTCCACAAGGTTTCACAGTAAGTACAGATGCATGTACACGTTACTATGAAGATGGCAAAAAGATTGCAGATGACATTTTACAACAAATCGAAGAAGCATTGGTAAAGGCTGAAAAAATCGTTGGCAAAAAGCTAGGCGATTTAGAAAATCCTTTCTTAGTATCAGTACGTTCAGGCGCAAGAGTATCTATGCCTGGTATGATGGACACAGTTTTGAATCTTGGACTGAATGATATATCTGTTCAAGGATTGGCAAAGCTAACAGAGAACGAAAGATTTGCATATGACAGCTATCGTCGCTTCATTCAAATGTTTTCAGACGTTGTTATGGGTCTGCCAAAACCAGAGTTTGAAAAAATCATTGACCAAATGAAAGAAGAAAAGGGCGTAGAGCAAGACACAGATCTGAACGCTGAAGATATGAAGATCATGGTAGAGAAATTCAAGGCACTTTATAAAGCTCAACTAAACGAAGAATTTCCACAAGATCCTAAAAATCAGCTGCTAAAGGCTATCGAAGCAGTATTTAATTCATGGGACAATCCAAGAGCTATAATATACAGAAGAATGAACAACATATCTTCATCATGGGGAACTGCTGTTAACGTTCAAGCTATGGTATTTGGTAACATGGGTGATGATTCAGGTACAGGTGTTGCATTCACACGTAACCCAAGTACAGGCGAAAAACTGATTTATGGTGAATATTTGATGAATGCACAAGGTGAAGACGTGGTTGCAGGCATACGTACACCACAGCCAATTTCATCACTGCAAACAGAAAACTCAGCAATATATGATCAATTTATGGACATAGCCGTTAAGCTGGAGAATCACTACCGCGACATGCAGGACATGGAGTTTACAATTGAAAAAGGCAAACTTTATATGCTGCAAACACGTAACGGAAAAAGAACAGCAGCATCAGCACTGAAAATAGCTGTTGATTTAGTAGCTGAAGGCATGCTTTCAAAAGAAGAAGCAATCCTAAAGGTTGGTCCTTCTCAATTGGATTCATTGCTTCACCCACAATTTGATACAAAGGCTTTGAAGGCAGCAAAATCTGTAGGCAAAGGTCTGCCAGCATCACCAGGTGCTGCATGCGGAAAAGTATACTTCACAGCTGAAGATGCAGTGAAAGCAAAAGCTAAAGGCGAAAAAGTAGTATTGGTTCGTCATGAAACATCACCAGAAGATATCGAAGGTATGTATGCATCAGAAGGTATCCTAACAGCTCGCGGCGGTATGACATCACACGCAGCAGTTGTTGCTCGCGGCATGGGCGTATGCTGCGTAGCTGGATGCGGCGACATCAAGCTAAACGAGGAAAAGAAACTATTCACACTGGGTGGTGCTACAATAAAAGAAGGCGACTTCATTTCATTGAATGGTACAACTGGTGAAATATATGCACAAGCTATAGACACCGTTGAAGCAGAAGTTTCAGGTGACTTTGCTACACTAATGGGTTGGGCTGATGAAATACGTACATTGAAAGTGCGTACAAATGCTGACACTCCAAGAGACGCTGAACAAGCAGTGGCATTTGGAGCTGAAGGTATCGGTCTATGCCGTACAGAGCACATGTTCTTTGATGAAGACAGAATCGCATCAATGCGTGAAATGATTGTTTCATCAACAGAAGAACAAAGAAGAGCAGCACTTGATAAATTGCTTCCAATGCAAAAGGCTGACTTCAAGGGAATATATGAAGCTATGGAAGGTCGTCCGGTTACTATTCGTTTCCTAGACCCACCACTACACGAATTCCTGCCACAAGATGAAAAAGACATCAAAGCACTAGCAAAAGAAATGAAGCTAAAGCTTGATGACCTGATGCATATAATTGAAGGACTACATGAATTCAACCCAATGCTAGGTCACCGCGGATGCCGTCTATCTGTTACATATCCTGAAATTGCAGAAATGCAAACAAGAGCTGTTATAGAGGCTGCGCTGGAAGTGAACGCAGAAAAGGGACTGGGCGTTGTTCCTGAAATTATGATTCCACTAGTTGGCGAAGTAAAAGAGCTGGCATATGTAAAGAGCGTTGTTACAAAAACTGCTGATGAAATCATCAAAGCAGCAGGCAGCGACATGAAATACATGGTTGGAACAATGATAGAAATACCAAGAGCAGCACTTACAGCAGATGCAATTGCAAAAGAAGCTGAGTTCTTCTCATTTGGTACAAATGACTTGACACAAATGACATTTGGTTTCTCTCGTGACGATGCAGGTGGATTCTTGGAAGACTACTATGCAAAGGGAATCTTTGAATCTGATCCATTTGCACACGTAGACCAAACAGGTGTGGGTCAATTGATGAAAATAGCAGCAGAAAAGGGTAAATCAGTACGTCCTGATATCAAATTAGGTATCTGCGGCGAGCACGGCGGAGACCCTGATTCAGTTATTTTCTGCCACAATATCGGGCTAAACTACGTTAGCTGCTCACCTTTCCGTGTGCCTATCGCACGCTTGGCAGCAGCACATGCAGCTGTAATGGCAAAGAAATAGTATTGCCGGATAATAAGTAAACAAGAAGAAGAAAAAAGCCTGTTCGACTATTTTGTCGGATGGGCTTTTTGTTGCAATAATATTGCAATTGATAGTTAGGAATATTTAAGGTAAAATATTATTATAAAAAAATATAAAGGAAGATGAGGAATTGGATTTTGAAAAAGATTATTGATTTGTCACAGAAGATTTATAATAATATGCCTGTTCACCCATATGACGAGAAGGCTGTAGTTGAGCAAAACCGATTCATAAATAAGGATAAATATAGCAATACTCAGGTAAGCATGGGTATGCATGTGGGCAGTCACATTGATGCACCTAGGCATTTGATAGACGATGGAAAAAGGATAGATCAATATGATTTATCGCATTTTATGGGCAGAGCATGCGTAATTGATGTGTTCGGTGAAAAGATTATTCAGCTGAAGGAAGAATATAAAGACAGAATACGAAGCAATGAAATAATTCTTTTGTATACAGGATATGGAGATTATTTTGAAAAGTCTGAATATTACAGCGAAAATGCTCCGGTATTATCAAAGGAGTTTGCAGAATATCTGGTGAAAAAACAAATAAAAATAGTAGGAATGGACCTTCCATCACCGGACAGATATCCTTTTGAAGTACACAAGATTTTATTAAGTAACGATGTTCTGATAATTGAAAACCTAAACAACCTGCAGAAGCTTTTGGACACAAAGCATTTTATGTTTTATGCTATGCCGCTTAATATAGATGCGGAGGCTTCGATAACCAGAGCAATTGCTGTTATTGAATAGCTATATTTTGGTTAAAAACCACTTATTTATTTTCTTTTCGTAGTTTAGCGTAAAATATATTTTATTATTTTTCACTTTTGCCACGCAATCATATGTTTCAATAGGGTTGCCGGCAAAAGTATTAATATCTCGTTTTAATAGCTGGATTATCTGCAATACATTTGTGCCGTCTTGCTCGTATTTTACTCTGTAAGGAGTAATTATGCCGTCCGTGCCAAAATGAGCAATAACTTCAACGGGCGTGGAAACTCTCTTCATTGGCTATTTGTAGGGTTTCCCCATGAACCGCCCAGCATATGGCTTATGTCTTCTTTTAGGAAACATCCCCTTTTTATTATAGATAATCCATACCTATCTCTTAGGCTGTCTAGAGTGCTGTCTATAAATTCGGCTTTTTTATTTTCTATTTCAAACATATTAGTCTGTGTTTTTTCGGATTCAGACAAGCATGTGGCATGTATGCCGATAGCACGTATAGGCTGCATATCCCATAGCTCGTCAAATACTTCGCATGCTCGTTTATATATTTCCTGAGTCAGATTAGTGGCAGATAAATACTTTTTCTGCTTTCCAAATCGTTGAAGCTGACTAGTGGTGTAGGTAACATGTATTACCTTTGCTTTGAAGCTGCCATTGCGAAGCCTATTTGAAACTGTCTCGGAAAGGGAAAGCAATGCTTTATATGCCATTTCTTTGGTTTCTAAATTGAATGCAATAGTGCTGGAATTGCCTATACCTTTTGCTTTTGTGTCAGGGCTATGAGTCATCATTCCCTGAAAGAATGCAGTTCCACCCTTTTCAGATTCCTCATAATTACCATTTGCAAAATGCCATATAAGCTCTCCGTAGCCTTTTATCCATTTTTTAACGTACGATAAATCACTTTTTGCCAAATCGCCTATGGTCATTA
Source organism: Eubacteriales bacterium (assembly GCA_040883315.1). Lineage (GTDB taxonomy): Bacteria > Bacillota > Clostridia > Christensenellales > UMGS416 > JAFGUF01. Next base: position 86,810 of record JBFLKU010000011.1, on the reverse strand, counting down.
TGCCTTTATTAATAAGTTTTTCTTTTGTTTTTCTGCCCACCATGTATAGCTCTCCTATAGGAAGAGGCCACATTTTTTGAGGGATTTCATGTGGCCACAGGGTGTGCACTTTGTTAGGCTTTTCGAATTCGCATGCCATTTTGGCAAGCAGCTTATTGGAGGATATGCCAATATTCACTGTAAAACCTAATTCTTTTTCTATTTTATCTTTTATTTTATGAGCAGTTTTTACGGGGTCGCCATATAAACGCTCCATGCCTGTATAGTCTAAAAATGCCTCGTCTATGGAGAAACGCTCTACAACAGGGGAGTACTGTTGTAGGACGTTTATCATAGCGTTCGAGGCCTCTTTGTATAAGCCGTGTCTGGGAGGGACAACGACTAATTTGTGGCCTGCCTTGTTCTGTGCCTGAACAAGGGGCTCTCCGGTTTTGATATTGTATAGCTTTTTGGCGGATAGTGACTTTGCCAGCACTATTCCGTGACGGCTTTTTTCAGACCCGCCAACTACAGAAGGTATTTCTCGCAAATCTACAGTTTCTCCATGCTGTAGTCTGTACACGGCTTCCCATGATAGAAAAGCACTATTTACATCAATAAGCATGAAACATGGCTTAGACATACAATCTCATCCCTTCACATGACATAAATATCGTTAATAGCGAATTTATGTTCTAAAACCTTAAAGCAATTATACGAACAATTGTGCTGTTTGTCAAGTGTTTGTTTTAAAAATAAAATAAAAGTTTTAAAATAATATTTTATTGGGGATGTTATAGTATTTTAGGAGGGGGAGATAGAATATAGATGAAAGTAAAGGTGATTAAAACAGCCGCATGAAGATATATTGCCCACCAATTTAAAGTTGATGGATACGGTATACTATTGTATAATAAGTATATCAAAATTATAGGAGGTAGTAACATGAGATTAACACCACCGAAGAAGAACGTATTTTGGGTAACTGTTATAGTTGGAGTTTTAGGATTAGCTGCTTTTGTAGTAGGCCTGATTATGGAATTATCTATTCTTACAATTTGTGGCTTTGCTGCAGTTGCAGTTGCCTATTTACTGCTGGCTTTGTCAGTTGCACTAAAAGGATTTTAGAAATACTATAACACTAAAAGGCTGCTTTCGCAGCCTTTTTTGTTTGATTAATTTCCAATTTTACATAAAAACAGCTGACAAAATGATAGTTTTTAAATTTAGTCAATATTGATGTTTTTATTATAAAAAGTATCTCTTATTATTAATTCTGCTTTTTTAACAAATAAATATAACTATAATATTATTATTTAATTTTATTTCCCTAATAGATTGAATAATATATTTTCATATGATAAAATGTTCTTAGTGTGATATTTCTAAAGATAAATAAATATTGCACATTATTACTTAGGAGGAAGACTATGAGAAAATTATTAGTAGTTATGATTATGCTTGTATTCGTAGTATCAGGTCTTGCAGGCTGCGCAAAAGATGCAGGATATAAAATCGCTATGATTACTGACGCAGGTGAAATTGATGACAAATCATTTAACCAAGGAACATGGGAAGGTATTGAAAAGTTTGCGAAGGAAAATGACAAAACTTATAAATACTACAAACCAACTGAGGTTTCAGATGATGCATATCTAGCAGCAATCGATTTAGCTATCGAAGGCGGAGCAGAGGTTGTTGTTACACCAGGATTTTTGTTTGAGCCAGCTATTTACGAAGCACAAGATTTGTATCCAGACACAAGCTTCATAATCCTAGATGGTACACCACATACACCAGATTATTCAACATTTAGAATAGAATCTAACGTATATTCTATTTTCTATGCAGAGCAACAATCAGGCTTCTTGGCTGGTTATGCAGCTGTTAAAGATGGCTACACAAAGCTAGGCTTTATGGGTGGAATGGCAGTTCCTGCTGTTGTACGTTTCGGATATGGATTTGTTCAAGGTGCAGAATATGCAGCTCAAGAAATGGGTCTAGAATCAGTAGAGATCAAGTATCACTACACAGGCGACTTTGCTGCTACACCTAAAAACCAAACAACTGCTGCTACATGGTATGCAGACGGCACAGAAGTTATCTTCGCATGCGGCGGAAAAGTTGGTAACTCCGTTATGGCTGCTGCAGAAGCTGCAGGTGCAAAAGTTATCGGTGTTGACGTTGACCAATCAGCAGAATCAGAAACAGTTATTACATCTGCTAAAAAAGAGCTAGGTGTTTCAGTATATGCTGGACTAGAAAGCTATTATGCAGAAGATTTCAAAGGCGGAGTTAGCGAAGTACTAGACATCACTGTTGACGGTGTTGGTCTACCATTTGCAACTTCAAGATTTGAAACATTCACAGAAGATGATTACAATGCTATCTATGATGCACTAGTTGCAGATACAGACGGCATCAGAACATCAATTCTAGCAGATACAGACGTTGAAGCAGCTACAGATATTCCTACAGAAATAGTTGCAGTTACTATTGTAGAGTAATATTAAATATTAAAAACATTAAAAGGATGCTATATAGCATCCTTTTTTGTTTCACTGAATTATAGAGTTTATACACATACGTAAAAAATAGCTTTATATATATTCTGATGGTAATATTTGAATTCCAATTTCAAATAAAATATGTTATCATCATATAGTGGTCTTTATACATATTTCAGCTTATATAAAGACAATTTAAATGATAATATTTAAGCATGCAAAAGATGGAGGTTTGTTTTGGATTATGTAATAGAAATGTTGGGTATAACTAAAAGTTTTCCTGGCATATTGGCAAATGATAACATATCATTGCAGCTGAAGCGGGGCGAAATTCATGCTTTGTTGGGAGAAAATGGAGCAGGAAAGTCTACATTAATGAGCATACTTTTTGGGCTTTATAAGCCTGACAAGGGTATAGTGAAAAAAAACGGCAAACAAATTAAGATATCAAATCCTAACGATGCAAATAATTATGGCATAGGCATGGTGCATCAGCATTTCAAATTGGTACACAATTTCACAGTATTAGAAAACATAGTGATGGGCGTAGAGACCACAAAGAACGGATTTCTACAGCTTTCAGATGCCAGAAAAAAGGTGATTGAATTAAGCAAAAAATATAAGCTTTATATTGATCCGGATGCATATATATCGGATATCACAGTGGGTATGCAGCAAAGAGTAGAGATAATTAAAATGCTGTATCGTGACAACGAAATATTGATATTTGATGAACCTACTGCCATGCTGACACCGCAGGAAATACATGAGCTGATGGGAATAATGAGGGATTTATCAGCAGAAGGCAAGTCTATTCTTTTTATAACACACAAGCTTGATGAGATTAAGCAAGTAGCAGACAGATGCACTATACTGCAAAAGGGCAAATATATAGACACGCTGGATGTAGAGACTACTTCAAAAGAAAAATTCTCTGAGCTGATGGTAGGCAGAAAAATAGAGTTTACTGTGGTAAAAGACAAGGCAAAGACAGGCAAAGTGGTATTGAGTGTAGAGAAGCTTAATGTTAAGTCTAAGCATTCGGAGAAAAAATCCATTAATAATGTCAGCCTTAATGTAAAAGCTGGGGAAGTGGTATGCATAGCAGGCATAGACGGCAACGGACAGTCGGAGCTGGTATATGCAATCACAGGGCTGGAGAAAGTGACATCAGGCAAAATTGAGCTAAATGGAGTAGATATTACTAAAACTTCCATAAGAAACAGAAGTGATGCCGGAATGTCACATATACCTGAAGACAGACATAAGCATGGTCTGATACTGGACTATAGCCTAGCAAAAAATTTGGTACTGCAAAGCTACTATAAAAAAGAATTCCAGAACTATGGCTTTTTGAAATTTAAAGAGATAAATAAATATTCTGAAAAGCTAATAGAGCAGTTTGATATCCGCAGCGGACAAGGCACAAAAACTATGGCCAGAAGTATGTCTGGAGGCAATCAGCAGAAGGCTATTGTAGCCAGAGAAATAGACAAAGACCCCGAGCTTTTGGTGGCAGTGCAGCCTACGAGAGGACTGGACGTGGGTGCTATCGAATATATTCACAAGCAACTTGTAAAACAAAGAGACAAAGGGAAAGCAATTCTTTTGGTTTCCTTGGAGCTGGAAGAGGTTATGAATGTGTCTGATAGAATTTTGGTTATTTACGAGGGTGAAATAGTTGCAGACCTAGACCCGAAGAAAGTGACGATGGAAGAGCTAGGGCTTTATATGTCCGGCGCTAAAAAGGAGGAGAAAGCGGTATGAATAAAATAAAAAAATGGTTTCATTCTACTAGCTTTTCAGATATTGCAGCATCAATATTTGCCATAATTGTAGGATTGCTCTTTGGATTAATAATTTTGCTTATGACAAATGCATCTCAGGCATTCCCGGCATTTGGCAAAATTCTGATGGGCGGGTTTTCCGGCGGAATAAAAGGAATGGGTGATGCGTTATATTTGGCTACTCCTTTGATTATGACGGGTCTATCCGTAGGATTTGCATTTAAAACAGGACTATTTAATATAGGAGCATCAGGACAGCTGATAGTTGGCGGATTTGTAGCAATACTCATAGGAGTAAAAGGAGCGGCACTTGGCTCTACGCAGTGGCTGGTTGCGTTGCTTGCAGCAATGGCAGCAGGAGCATTATGGGCAGCTATACCAGGAATATTGAAAGCGTTTTTCAATGTGCACGAAGTAATATCCAGCATCATGATGAACTATATAGGCATGTATCTGGTCAATATGCTAGTTGTTGAATATACATATGATAAGCTGAAAAACCAATCTATGCTGATAAGCCCAACAGCAGAGCTGCCTAAGCTGGGATTGGATGTAATAACAAAAAACTCGGGGCTTAACTCAGGGTTTTTAATAGCAATATTGTTTGTAATAATAATTTATATAATATTGAATAAAACAGTCTTTGGATATGAGCTGATTGCCTGTGGACACAACCCTGATGCCAGCAGATATGCAGGAATTAAGGCAAGAAGAAACATAGTGCTGGCAATGGTGATAGCAGGTGCACTGGCAGGAGCGGCTGGAGCATTGATATATCTGGCAGGAGCAGGAAAGCACATAAGGGTAATAGACGTACTGGCAGCGGAAGGATTTTTGGGCATACCTGTGGCACTGCTTGGCATGTCCAATCCCATAGGAGTCCTATTTTCTGCCATATTCCTAGGTTATATAAAAATGGGCGGATTCTACATGCAGCGATTTGATTTTGTGCCGGAAATAATAGATATTATGATTTCAGCCATAATTTACTTTAGTGCATTTGCGCTGATTGCAAAAAATATAATTGCATTTTTTGTGAAGAAGCGAAAAGACAGGCCTAATAAAAAAATAGAGGGGGCAAAGTAAATGAATATATTAGCATTTTTAGTACAGCAAACTATGTTTTTCTCTATTCCTTTGCTGGTAGTTGCCTTAGGAGGAATGTTTTCTGAGCGAAGCGGCGTGGTAAACATTGCCTTAGAGGGAATGATGATAATGGGCGCTTTTGTAAGCATGCTTTTAATAAATAATCTGCAGGACACAATGCAAGGGCAGCTGTTGCTTATTATTGCACTTGTGGTTGCAGCACTGGCAGGAATGGTTTTTTCTCTGTTGCATGCCTATGCATCTATCAATATGAAGGCAGATCAGGTAATAAGCGGAACGGCATTGAATATGTTTGCGCCGGCATTTGCCATATTTGTGGCAAGAACTGTTCAGGAAGCACACACAAAGGACATAAACTTTACGAATACATTCCGTATAGAGAGCGTTCCTCTTTTAGGTAAAATACCAATTATTGGACCGCTGTTTTTTCAAAACGCCTATATTACTACATATATAGGGTTGGGTATACTGGTTTTATCTGCAGTTTTAATATTTAAAACAAAGTTTGGTCTGCGTTTGCGTGCCTGTGGTGAGCATCCTCAAGCAGCAGATTCTGTTGGAGTAAGTGTTTTTAAAATGCGCTATGCTGGTGTGCTGATATCCGGAGCATTAGCTGGAGTAGGCGGACTGATATTTGTAATACCCGTATCTACGAATTTCAGTGCAGACGTCTATGGATACGGATTTTTAGCACTGGCAGTTTTGATATTCGGACAATGGAAACCAAAAAGAATTTTGTTTGCAGCGTTTTTCTTCGGATTGATGAAAGCAATAGCAGCAGCAAATACAATAGTACCAGGACTTAAGGACATGGAAATATCCAGCGGCGTATACAAGATGATACCATATATCATCACTCTAGTTGTGCTGGCTGCTTCATCTAAAAATTCTCATTCTCCAAAAGCTGCGGGAATACCATACGATGTGGGCAAAAGATAGAAATATAAACATAAAATTTATATAAAATGGATTTAATACAGGAGTTGAAAACTTTTCAGCTCCTTTATTTATTTAATTGATATTTTAATATTTTTGTATTATAATGACATATGATTGTAACAAATTAACGGACAAAATATAAACAAATAACAATAGTATATATATTAGTAGACAAAGGACACTAAATAATGAGCGGCAAAAAAGTAGAAGACAGATATAAAGCACGAAGCAAAAATATAGAAAGCAGGGGGTATTCCAGCCAAAGGGGCAACCCTAACCAATCTAGGCATAGATCTCCAAGCATATATCAAAAGCCGGAAAACCAAAATTCCAGACAAAGAGAAAACCCTAGCAGGCGTAATATACGCCAAAAAGGCAGAGCAGGGTGCTTGGTTTCCATTGGTCTTTTAGTTGTGATAATTATTGGGCTATATTTTTTGATTTTTAAGACATCTATATTTGACCCTAAAAATACAAATATAAAAAATGAAGAACCTACATCAAGCTACACAGCATACTTGCAATATACTCCTTCACCCACTCCTAAGCTACAGTCTACAGAGGTGCCTACCGCTACTCCGGAGGTTGTAAGCACTATAGGATATGTATCTACAGAAGATGAAGATGGTGTGGTGAGACTTCGCTCCGATGCACAAGGCGCGGGGGGAGTGGCAGGCGAAGTACACAACAGAGAGGTATTATACCTTTTAGGCAAGGAAGGCAACTATTATAAAATTCGCCATAGAGGAGAAATAGCATATATACTGGCAAGCTATGTGGTGGAACATATGCCAGAGGATAATATGCTATGTGATGTTGTGACCCAAGAGATAAAATACTCAAAGCTGGTCGAGGTGACAGCAATTGTACCGGATCTGATAGTGGAGATGCCATATGCCACAGAAAGCAACCATGTAAACAAACAGATGTATCCGTTCGAGCTGGTTCTTCTGCAGGAAACTACAGCGTACAAGCTGAAGAAAGCACAGGAAATGTTTTTGAAGGATGGTTATTCTTTGGTAATATGGGATGCATACAGACCGTATACTGTAACAGTGGAGAACTTTGAAGTAATTCAAAATACCAAGCTGGCAGCTGACCCGGAGGTAGGCTCAAAACACAATCGGGGAGCCGCTCTAGATTTAACATTGTATAATCTAAACACTGGCGAATATGTAGACATGCCAACGGAAGTGAGAGAGATGAATCTGGATTTGGCTAGAAGAAATTCACCATATATGACATATGCACAAAGGCAAAATATGCAGTATATGGAGAATATAATGAAAAAAGCCGGATTCAGCCCATATGCAGGCGAATGGTGGCATTACAATGACATGGATGTGGCAGACTATCCGGTTTTGGATATTCAGTTTGAATCTTGGGAAAACTAACAAGCAAGACAATATAAGTCTCAGCTATTGCAGACTATATATAAATTTAATTATAAAAAAATACGCCTTATGAAGGCGTATTTTTAATATATTATATATATATATCATTTATTTAGTCAGTTCAGCAATTAAATCGTCGATGTTCTCGTATTTAAACATGCCGGGCTCGTAATTCACTTTTCTTTCAGTTGTTAATTCTAAAGTCCTGATCGTAGTTTCCCAGCGTCCATTCAACCTATTCACAGAATTATATATATAGTTCTTTTCAGTTATTAAGCTTTGGTAATTATCATATTGCTTTGAAAGATTATCACCTTTTAAATACTTAATGCTATTGATTTCATTCAAGTAGTTTATCGGCATATTGTTGATTGTAGATTCAAATTCTAAACTATTTATCATATTGGATATAGGGTTGTTTGCCATGTATTCTTTTCCGTCATCAGTGATTGATATAAAGTTATAATCATTGAAAAAATAATTAACGCCGGCTTCACCATATTTTATAGACATATAGTTATTAAGGTCACGGTATATCCAGTTTATCAGGCTCATAGCATATGAAACATCTGCACCTTCTGCCGCTGCTAAGTAAACATTCTCATATGAAGGCTCTAAGAGCATATCCGAGTTTATTATCTCCATGGAATAGTTTTGAGGATAGAAATTGTAGTCTTCTATATTCGCGTAAAACTGAATATCACCCAATGGCATTACAATGGAAGAATAATTATTAAAATTCTTTTTATAGTGATTTTCATGCTTTATTACTATTTTATTGGCATTCGCTGTGGATTCGATACTTTCCAGCATTTCTTCATAGAAATTAAGAGTGCTGGTATCATGAATATTTTCCGGCTTTTTCACATCTACGCATATGCTGTATGGAGTGCCGAGATAGCTGCCCAAAGGTATATATCCTTTCTGAGGAAGAAACATATCATAAAGAATATTAGACCTTGCGGCTAAATCATCATGAAAAGTTAAAACTGCAGAAGGAGTTAACGAGTCATTTCTTTTTTTTGCCCAGTTTATGAATTTTAAATAATCATATGAAGAAACTAATTGATCGTCATATTCTTCCCTTATTGAATTTAGCATAAGGGCTATAGATAAATTATCAAAATCTGATAGATAAGAAACCAGCATATTATCATTGCTGCTTTCTATTATTTTATTGCGCTGTGTATATTCATAGTATGCAGGTGAATATTCTTCTGTTTCCTTGCCTAGATTCTGCAAAGTGACATAGCTGGAAAGCAGGTATATTTTACGTCCGGGAACAAAAGCTAGAGTATTGTCTTTTGCTAGGCTTTGCGAAAGATATGAAAAATACTCTTCGTAGCAGGTAGGACTTTCTAGGCTGTAGTATACTGTATCAAAAATCACGTTAAATCCGTTTTCAGCAAAAATTGATTGAAGATATGCAGTGTTTTCATCTGTTGCAGATGTATCTATATCTCCTGTATAAAAAACAGGTGAAATTATAGTAATGCTATTTTCTCGTTCGGCTTCGTTGTTCTCATCGTCTTGAGGGGTGCTTTGGGGTGGTATTGTTTCATATGTGCTCTCAGGTGAAGAGACTAAACTGCACCCTGAGAAGGTATAAGACATAAAAACGAACAATACCAAAATATATATAATTTTTTTCATTAATTTCCTCCGATATATCAATAACTAATATGATATTATAATCTATTGTGCCCGTAAATTCAATTATCAAATAATTAAGCACGATAAAACCTGCTATTATTATAAATCTTTAGGTATTTGAATAAATATATGTGCTTTGCATAAGATAATTAAGTGTGATATAATACCAAAGATAAAAATCAAATAATTGTGAGGAAACAAACTAGTGAGAACACCGAGCAACAGAAGAGATAGCAGACAGACTGCCAAGGCGAGCAAAAGCCAAAAGAGCCATGGAACTTTAGCTATCGTAATGATTGTTATTTTGTTAGGTATTATTACTGCTGGTATATATATTCTGGATAAGGAAGGCAAAATAGATATTTTGCTTTTCAATAATCCTACAGAAAAAATATTAGATGAAAGCACACCTGTGCCTGAATACACTTCGGAAGAGGCAACAGCTTCTCCTGAAAGTATAGCTACCAGCACACCAGCACCTACAAAAAAAGCATATATTCCAGATATAGATGAGCTGCAGACGCTGCCGGATCCTTCAACCATAAGGCTTACAGAAGATAAGCTGACGGTAGAGGTGACAGCAGAGATATCATCTGTCAGCTGGAGAGAGTATGCAGATGCCAGCTACTATGTGCTGGCAGTATACAACAGCAAATATGATGAAGTGCAAAAAGATATACTTTGGACAGAAATAACAAACTGGCAGGTGCCAAACTTTACGAGCGGCAAAGTGATACTTTATGTATATAAAGACAACGGAGAAACAGGAGCACAGGATGATGAGATAATCGATGTCTACTCATACGAGGTGCTGCCGGTAGATGGCGAAGAGATACCTTTTTCACCAGTGAAAAATAAATATTATTTGCTGGTAGATAAATCGTCTTTTGCGTTTTCCGTGTTTACATATGATGAAAACGGAGAATATACTATTCTTCTGCATACATTCCCGTGTGCACTGGGCACATCGGACAGAATGACAACCGTGGGAGTTTGGGAAATCAGCTCCAAAGGCCCGTGGAAAGACTGGGGAACAGGGGCATATTCGCCGTACTACTGCAGATTTACAGCAGGGCTATATATGCACGGGTCATTATACGACGGCAAAAACTCCGGAAACATGTATACCAACTCATATGAAGACATTGGCACAAAAGCAACAAGCGGATGCATAAGAACAACTGTGGAGGCAGCAGAATGGGTATACTATAATTGCCCCGCAGGAACGATAATAGAGATAGTGGAAGAAAGCGATTTGGTAGTTTATCCGGGAAAACCAGCTATCGATCCTGACTATCCAAGATGGGATCCAACGGATCCAGGCAAGCCGGGAAATTAATCTTAAACCTTAAATAAGTGAATAGGAGAAAAATATGAAAAAAATAATAATGTTTTTAATAATAGCAGCGTTTGCTTTTGGCATGATATCATGTACTAGCAAAGAAGCTCCGCCAGAAGAAGCAACAGCAGCTCCTGCAGCACAGTTTGAAATGCCCACAGGCACATTCAATGAAAAAGATATGACCTTTGTGCACAATGGAACAACATATCCAATAAGCACAGACGTAAAACCCCTTCTTAATTTGTTTGGTACAGAGTATGAAGAGATAGTAGCACCTAGCTGTGCGTTTGTAGGCGAAGACAAGCAGTTTGTATATAGCTTTGCTACAGTGTACACATATCCTGATGGTGATACAGACCTAATAAATGAAATATATATATTCGGCGGTGACTACAAAACAAGCAGAGGCGTAGGCATAGGTTCCACAATTGATGAGGTGAAGGCAGCATACGGCGATGCAGGATTTGAACAGGGCAATAGCTATGTTTATGTTGTGTCTGGAAACATAGATGACACTATGAGCCAAAGACTGTATTTTGATTTTACAGATGGCAAAGTATCAGGTTTCAGCTACTACGGAGCAAACGGAGTACTTCAATAAAAATATTTAAGCACAACAAGGGTTGCTATGCAGCCCTTTTTTTGTTCACTGAATTATATGATGCATACACTTGTGCAGCAGTTGACTAAAAATAGTCCATATGCTACTATACAAGTGCAATTTTATAGATATGCACTGCAAAATGAAAGGTATAATATAATGCACCAATTATTAAAATATCCCTTTGATGGGGATAAAATATTGCAGAAAAAAAAGCGCATAAAAAGAGAAATATTAGAGAGCGATACCAGCTCTTTTATAGATAAGAATATCGCTGTTCTGGGAGGGTCTACCACCGATAACATCGTGGATGTTTTGGAGCTGTTTTTGCTGAACAATGGAATACGACCGAAATTTTATCAATCGGAATTCGGACAATTTTGGCAGGATGCTATTTTCAGCAATGAAGAGCTGGATGAATTTAAACCAGATATCATATACATACATACCAGCAACAGAAACATAGCAAACTATCCCACGGTAAAAATGAATAAACAGGAAATAGATATTATGCTTCAGGAGCAGAATGAGTATTTTATTACTATGTGGGAAAAGCTGAATGAAAGATTCAACTGCACTATAATACAAAACAATTTCGAGATGCCTTTCTATAGGCTGATGGGCAATAAAGATGCGTGGGATGTTCACGGCAGAACAAACTATCTGAGCAGGCTTAACAATTTGTTTTATGAATATGCAAATGAACACAGCAATTTTTTTATAAATGATATTAATTATTTGTCTGCATCATATGGACTGGAAAAGTGGTCGGACACATTCTTTTGGCATATGTATAAATACTCAATGGCAGTGCCTGCGATACCGTATCTTTCTTTTAATGTGTCTAACATAATAAAATCAATCTATGGAAAAAACAAAAAAGCATTGGTTTTGGATTTGGACAATACACTATGGGGCGGCGTAGTAGGCGACGATGGAGCAGAAGGAATAGCCATAGGCAAAGAGACATCTATGGGGCAGGTCTATTACGAATTTCAGGAATATGCAAAGCAGCATAAGGACCTAGGAGTGCTGCTATGTGTTAATTCAAAAAATGACCATGAAAATGCGTTGATAGGATTAAACCATCCGGAGGGACACTTGAAGCCGGAGGATTTTATAATAATTAAAGCAAACTGGGAGAACAAAGACAGAAATATAGTAGAGATAGCGCAAGAGCTCAATATTCTGCCTGAAAGCTTGGTTTTTGTGGATGACAACCCTGTGGAGAGAGGGATAGTGGAAGCACAGATAGAGGGAATTGCAGTACCTGAAATAGATAGTGTGGAAAACTATATAAAAATAATTGATAAAAACGGATATTTTGAGGTCACAAATTTTTCCGATGATGATATTAAGCGCAATGATATGTATGCGGCGAACGCAAAAAGAGCAAAGCTGAATAAAAGCTTTGAAAACTATGAAGACTACCTGCTGTCGCTGGATATGAAAGCAGAGATAAAGGAATTTGAAAAGATATATCTGCCGAGAATAACACAGCTGACTAATAAATCTAATCAATTTAATTTGACGACAAAAAGATATCAGGAGCAGGAAATAAAGGATGTGATGGAATCAGAAAATCACATTGCACTATATGGAAAGCTGGCAGATAAATTTGGTGATAACGGCATAATAACTGTTGTGATAGGAAAACAGGAAGATGCAACACTGCACATGGAGCTTTGGCTGATGAGCTGCAGGGTGCTGAAAAGAGACATGGAATTTGCCATGATGGATGAAGTGATGAAAAGAGCCAAAGAAAAGGGAATAGAAAAAATAAAAGGCTACTATTATAAAACGGCAAAAAACAGCATGGTGGCAGAGTTCTATAGCAAATTTGGCTTTGCAAAAATCCCGCAAGAAAATGAAGACTCTATATGGGAGATGAACATAGCAGAGTATGAAAACAAAAACAAAGTGATAAAGGTGGAAAATTAGATGACAAGAGCAGATATACTAAACCAAGTACAAGATATTTTGAGAGATATATTTGATGATGAAAATATTATTATCACGGACAATACTGTAGCAGATGATATTGAAGACTGGGATTCACTAGAGCACATCAATGTCATCACATCAATAGAAAAGCATTTTAATATAAGATTTGCCATGAACGAAGCAACAGGCTTTAAAAACGTTGGTAATATGGTAGATGCTATTTTAAGCAAAGTTTCTTAAAGTATTAATAGATAGATTTTGGAGGCAACATGACCTTTACATCATTGACTTTTATTTTATTTGTCGCGATAGTCTTGGCGATATATGCAGCTGTGCCTCAGAAGGCAAAGCACTATTTTCTGATAGCGGCATCTTTGGTTTTTTACTTCTGGTGGAAAACGTGGGCACCTATATTTATAGTTATATATGCATTATTTAATTTTTTTATGGCAAAAATCATTGCCAAAAAAGAAGGCGGCAAAAGAAGAGCAATATTGCTTGCATCGGTAGGCTTCAGCATACTGCTGTTTTTTGTATTCAGATACCATATATTAGATGGAATTATAAATGCAATAATAAGCGCAGATGGAGTGGATATAATGATTCTATTTCCTTTGGGCTTTTCATACTATATGTTCAAAAGCGTAAGCTATCTGATAGATGTGAACAACAAAACAATAGAGCCGGTTAAAGGCTTTGATAAATTTCTGATTTATGTTGTATATTTTCCGGAAGTATCTATGGGTCCTATAACAAGAGCTGTAGATTTTATTCCGCAGATAGAAAAAGAGAAGAAGACGAATACAAATATCATAAATAAGGGACTAGTGCTTGTAGCATGGGGATTTTTCAAAAAGATAGTGTTTGCAGACAGGCTGGCATCTCTGATAGCTCCATACTACAGTGAAATAGATACTGCCGGCAGCGGGCTGGCATGGGTTTTGATTGCATTCGGCTTTTTGATTCAGCTGTATCTGGACTTTTCGGCATATACAGACATATCGGTCGGTGTATCCAAAATGCTAGGATATGAGATAAAACACAATTTCAAAGCTCCGTTTTTCTCATTTAGCATACCGGAATTTTGGCGCAAATGGCACATATCGCTGACAAGCTGGCTATTGGACTATGTGTTTTCGCCGCTGCAGTTTTTGCTAAGATCGCTTGGCAAGCTGGCATCTATTATTCCTGCATTGGTTACATTCACATTGATTGGCGTGTGGCATGGCGGCACATCGGCATATCTGATGTTTGGCTTTTTGATGGGAACACTAGTGGCTATTGATGCATTGATTTCACGAAAAAGAAAAAAACTGAAAAAGAAAATGCCAAAAGTTATTTTTAATTCAGTGTCGTTTGCTGGACTGATGATAATAAATATTATAGTATTTTTATTTATGAGAGTACCTAGCGCAGGTGATGGATTTGCAATAATAGGAAAATATATCTTCAATTTTGCAACATGGACAAATGAGCTGGTTTTGACAAAAGACTTTTATGTAATATTTTCACTTGGAATAGTGATGACTATATTATCTCATTTAATAGAGCTTAAAACGGATAAATTCCTGGATGGGTTTACAAAGATGAGGCAGCCTATAATGTGGACAGTATATATGGTCTTGATATTTATAATAATTTTATTTGGTCACTATGGGCCGGGATATGACCCTGTAGAGTTTATCTACATGGGATTCTAGAGGAAGGAGAGATATATGAAAAAGATAAAGTTTATAATTAAATTAATAGCATTTTTGTGCATCTTCTCTGTGCTTCTAGGAAGCATATCCTACATAGTGAGACCGGATAGTGACATGAAAATAAGATATGCGGGGTTTTATGCCGAGGACAAAGATACAATAGATGCAATAATGATAGGGCCAAGCTCTGTGTCTCCCTTGATTGCTGCACCATATTTATGGAATGAATACGGAATAGCTGTGTATCCTCTTTCCACTAATGCACAACCTGTAGCATCTGTTAAATACATTATAGAAGAAGCAAGAAAAACACAAAAAGATGCATTGTTTATAGTGGATACTACTATGTTTATGGTGGAAACAGAAACACTGCTGACAGAGCCTAGAATAAGAAATGTTGTAGACAATATGAAATATTCTATGACTAGGTTTAGGGCAATTAATGAAATGGTGCAGGACAAAAGCCAGAGAATAGACTATTATTTTGACATCAGCAAATATCACTCTACAATACTAGGCGAAGACGGAGTAGAAAAAGGTGATTTCAAATATTTCAATTTTGAAAGCCCGTCAACATATAAGGGATATTTATTTGTTGAGGCGGTGGATTTATTTGAGCCTATTAATTTTTCAGGCATAGCAGACACAAAACCTATCCCTGAGAGTGCAGAAATAGAGCTGCAAGAATTGATGGAATACTGCACAGAAAATGAAGTGAATGTGCTCTTTATCACATGCCCCTATATAGCCACAGAAGACAATAAAATGAAGCATAACTATATGGCAAGCCTTGCAAATGAGAATGGATATGAATATTTGGATTTCAATGATTTGTATCAAGCAATGAATATAGATTTTGAAAGAGATTTTTACAATGCAAATCACTTCAATGTGTATGGTGCTGAGAAATTTTCGGATTACCTAGGCAGCTATCTGGTGCAAAACTATGATATGAAGGATAAAAGAGGGGATGAAAAATATTCATCATGGGATGAATCCTACATAGTATGGCAGGAAAAAGCGGAAGAAACTAAAGAAAAAATTGATAAGAATTTGAATATATTGAAAAACAGATAGAATAAAAAACTTCACTACTTAAGTGAAGTTTTTTGCTATTGATACGGATTAAAATTCATATTTTTTAATGATGTTATTACTGCGTTTGTCATTATCTGATGTCCTCGTTCATTGGGATGTATGCCGTCTATGCAGTATAAGTCTCGGTAGTCCTCTGTCTCAAGCAGTGCACTTCGAACATCTATAACAGCACAATGGGTTTCGTTTGCCACCTGCAATACTCCTGCGTTGTACCTTTCCTGCCACCAGTATATTCTGTCCACGTCGCCTAGCCATCTGAGGATATTCGGCTTTGCATCTTCACTGAATGAAGATATCCAATCGAAATATTTGTGTGCATCAATAGGCGGCAGAGTGGCAAGAATTGGAGTTATTTGGTTCTCTCTTGCTGTAGCTATCATTTCTTTAAGTATTTTTTTGTATTCATTATATTCTGTATTTGGCATATGAGAACCGTTTGGGTTTTCCGCCACAGCTTTCCAATTAAAATCACAATCATTGCCGCCTAATTCGAATATCACATATTTATATTCATTACTTTCAATGGCTTTTTTGAATTGAGTAATAGCTTTGTTTACAGTATTCCCGAACTTGGACAGATTATCTATATCCAAATGCATTATGCTGGCAATAGTGCTGGCAACAGCAGCTGTAATTTTAGTATATCTTTTTCTTGTATCATCGAATGTTACACCCTTTGATATTGAATCGCCGCAAATTAAAACTCGTTTTTTTATATTAGTTTTCATAAATACCTCCAAACCAACCAATAACACAGTACAGGTTGATTAAATCGCAACACATAGTAAACAATACTATGTAATGTATATAATATAGCACACCATATAATATATTGCAATAGACGTAATTAAAAAATATATAAATATTGTAATAGGGTATTTCCTTTGATATTATAATATATAGCTGCAGCAATCTGCAGGAAAGGATAAATGATATGCCTTCTTTATACACCCATCAGGTGATAGCCGAAAAAGTATTTAAAAAAATGAATAAACCGAATTATATAAAAGAGCATTATGATGAATTTCTGCTTGGAAGCATTGGCGTGGAAATGTTTAATTATCATAAGCTTTTAAAGATATTTAAATTCAGCCACTTAGAGCAGACGGGATATCAGCTGAAATATGCAAATCACAAAGATTTCATCCTTACTTTAATAGAGTATTCAAAAGGTGATGTCAGGCGAATGGTTTACGTATTGGGAATAATGACAAACTATGCAGCCGACAGAACAATAAGACCGTATATCCATAGTGCCACAGAAAAGCCTGAAGGCGGCGGGGACACTGCCAAGCAGATAGAGTTTGAGCAGGCACTTGATGCATACATATACAGGGAAAACGAGCTGGAAGATATAGTAGCACAGGCTGATTTTTTAGCTAAAGTAAAAAGAAAAGATGTTCGTCATGTTTCAGGATTGTTAAGCAGCGTGTGCAGATATGTATCGGACGGCAAAAGAGTGTGGCGAAAAGACGTGGTGGCTGCCTATGATGACATGGTAAAGTTTACACTAAAAATCAAAAGAGACGAAAAAGAGGCTATGCAAAAGATGCGGCTTTATGAAGCGATGATAGGGAAAGTGGGAAGACTGACAATCTATGTGCCGCCAAATATAATACAAGGCAACGACATTTTTAATCTGGCACACAGAACATGGAGAGCCCCACATCAGCCTCAAAAAGCCAGAACCGAAAGTATAGTAGATTTGATAGAAAAATCAGTTGATTTATCGGTGGATATAATTAATCAGGTAAATGAATATTATATTGACGAGTGCACCATTGAAAAGGTGGAAAAAGCGATAGGCAATATCAATTTTAACGGCAGAGAGATGAACTAGCTAGAAATCTTTGTAATATTCTTTCTTGTCTTCAATAATTTTGTCGATATTCTCTATGTAGTGTTCCACAGATTTAGGGTTAGCAAATCGGGTGTGCAGATTTTTATCATAATAAAATCTTTTAGAAATTCCGCCAGCACCTATTGCGATTAGATTATGTGTTTCTTCCATAATATCTATATTGTATATGCATTGCATATTTTTTTGTGCGTATCCCACATTTTCCAGATTTCCTGACATATATTTTTGTCTATAAAGATAGTATGGTTTCATGCCCATCTCAGATGCTAGTATTCTAGCCTTTTCTATCATTTCTGCCACTGTTTCCTCGGGTGCATAATCAAGCTGATAATTATTCATACGTATTTTGGATGCTCTTTTAATAGCTAGTGTATGTATAGTCAGGTTGGTTATTGGTAGGTTTGGAATGCAGGCTAGAGTATGCTCCATGTGCGCCTTTGTTTCGCCTGGCAGCCCCATTATCAGATCCATATTCACGCTGTCAAAGTGGTATGATGCTACCTTATTCAACATATCAAAAATATCTTTTGATGTGTGATTTCTGTTTACCAGCTTCAGCGTATCATCATTAAATGTCTGTGGGTTTATGCTGATGCGGTTTACATTGTGCTTTTTCAGTGCTTTCAGCTTATCATCATCTATGGTATCCACTCTGCCGGCCTCTACAGTTATTTCGCATTTGTCGTCTAAAATTTTGGATAATGCAGTGAATATAGCATCCATCTGAACGTGGCTCAACGTGGTAGGCGTGCCGCCGCCAAAATATATGCATCGTATATGCTTGCTATATTTTTCAGTTAGGAATTTTAGCATTTCTATTTCTTTTAAAATGCAGTTTACATATTCATCTATTGGTGCTGATCTTTTAGATAAATCATGGCTGATGAAAGAGCAGTATAGGCATCTAGTGGGACAAAAAGGTATGCCAATGTATACATCTATTTCAGGAGATTCACCTTTATAATATATATTTTCCTGATAGGATATAATTTCTTCCACCAAATTTAGCTTTGTCTGTGATACATCCAGTATGGAAGCAAATTGCTCATGTGCACTGTGGTTTTCAAAGGTATTTAACTGGCGATACAAAGAAACAGGTCTTATTCCCGTCAGGGCACCCCAAGGCAGCTGCTTGCCTGTAATGGATTTAAGTGCATAATAAAGCCCTAGCTTTGCGCTCCTTTTGGCTGTTCTAGCATTCAGCAGGTCATCACTGTTTTGATTATATGCGTATTTATAAGAATAATCAGAGGTTTTGCCGCTCTGTAAGAAAGTATATTTTTCAATATACTTTGTTTTATTTATTTGCTGAGTATGTGTAATTATAATTTCTGCATCTGCATTTTCTGCTTCGCTGCCTAGCTTCACCGGCATATTATCATAAAACAGACGTACAACGTCTGCTAAATCATTATAAATTTTTGGTGTATTGGTAAATAGATAAATCATCAGAAATTCCTATGTGAATCCAAAAGAATGGTTACAGGTCCAGAATTGACGATAGCGACATCCATATCAGCACCAAACTGACCAGTACCTACTTTTATTCCCAGCTGTCGTATTTTCTCAACTACCTGCATATACATTTTGTTTGCATTGTCTGGCTCCATTGCATTAGAAAAGCTGGGACGTCTGCCTTTTCTGGCATCGCCTGCCAAAGTGAATTGGGAAACTATTATTATTTCGCCCTTTATATCCTCTATGGATAAATTCATTTTTTCATCAGCGTCTTCAAAAACCCTAAGTCCAACGATTTTTTTCACCATGTATTCTATGTCAGATTCTGTGTCTCCGGTTTCCACGCCTAAAAGCACTAGAAAACCTTTGCTAATTGAAGAAATGATTTCACTCTCTACAGTAACAGACGCACTTTTTACTCTTTGCACTACAGCTCTCATACTATCCGTTCTTTCTATATATGTCTATGCACTCAGGCATTCTTTTGATATGCTGAATCAATGTGACCAGCTGCTCTTTTTTAGAAAGGTCAACTGTCATATCTATATTCACAACTGACTGCACGTTTACTTCGGCATTCATTTTTAAAAGAGATACATTTAAAGTCTGCATTATATTTGATATTCTAACTAAAAGCCCCGGCTCGTCGTGCATACGCACATGCAAAGCTGCCTGAAAGCGTTTCTCCACTTTTTGCTCCCAGTCCACTTCTATATATCTGCTGGGGTCATGCCCAAGGGACGTTACGTTATAGCAGTCTTTTCTGTGTATAGACACCCCTCTGCCGCGGGTTATAAAGCCGATTATCGGATCATAGGGCACAGGATTGCAGCAGCCTGCAAATCGAACTAGCATGTTTCTCTCGCCCTTTACAGTTACTCCGCCGGAGCTAGGCTGAGAACTGGACTTATATGTTTTTGAGAAGTCTTCTGTGTGAGCAGGAACAGGAGGCTCCTCTGGCTTTGTGTTTTTGTTGTATTCATCCAAAAGTTTTTGATAAACTTGATTTGTTGTCAGCTCACCATATCCTATGGCTGCCAATAAATCATCAAAATGCTTATAATAAAGTCTTTCACATACTTTTTCTAAATATTCATTTTTGGTTAACCTAGAAAGAGGAACGCTGCCCTTTTTTGCCATCTCTTCGAGCATTGTTTTGCCCTTTAATATATTGCCTTCTTTGCCTTCTTTTTTTAGGTATGCACGGATTTTAGATCTGGCTTGCTGGGTTTTAGCTATTTTTATCCAGTCCATGCTGGGGCCGCTGGAATTGTTGGATGTGATTATCTCTACAATATCACCAGTTTGTAGTTCAGTATCCAACCCTACCATTTTGTTGTTTACCTTTGCACCTACGCAGCGATTGCCTACAGCACTATGCACTTTGTATGCAAAGTCAATAGTATTAGAGCCTACCGGCAATGTATACACATCTCCCTTTGGCGAGAAAACATAAACCGTTTCCTGAACTAAATCTACTTTTAGAGTGTTTACAAACTCCATTGCATTGGAGGAGGTATCCTTCAGCTCTAATATCTGTGAGCGGAAATTGGAAAGTTCCTCGTCTATGCCGCTTTTGTCGGATTTTTTTTCTTTATAAAGCCAGTGTGCAGCGATACCATATTCAGCTATCTTATGCATTTTCTCTGTACGTATCTGCACCTCGAACGCTACTCCGTGTTCACCCATTAAGGTGGTGTGAATGGATTGATAGAGGTTTGCTTTTGGCATGGCTATATAGTCCTTGAACCTGCCGGGGATAGGCGTCCATATGGTGTGAACTATACCTAGTGCACCATAGCAGCTCTTCAAATCGTCTACTATTATTCTGATTGCTGTTAAATCAAAGATTTCTTCAAAAGGCTTGTTTTGTGCCTGCATTTTTCTATATATGCTGTAAAAGTGCTTTGGTCTTCCTTCAATTGTTCCAGTTATGTCGTGCTTTTCCAGCTCGGAGCGTATCATTTCTATCTTTTTGTTTACTATTTCTTCGCGCTGCTGGCGGCGCATTGCCACCTTTTTAGCTAAAGCTTGATACTCCTCTTTGTTGGAATATGAAAAAGCTAAATCCTCCAGCTCCCATTTTATTTTGGACATTCCCAAACGATGTGCTAAAGGAGCATAGATATCCAATGTTTCTCTGCACACTTCCATAATTTTTTCCTGCGGGCGATACTGCAGGGTTCTCATATTATGGAGTCTGTCAGCAAGCTTTATAAAAATGACGCGGATGTCCTGTGCCATAGCCAGCATCATATTACGCATATTTTCAGCTTGGGCTTCCTCCTTGCTGGCAAATTTCATTTTGTCCAGCTTTGTTACGCCTTTAACTAAATCGGCTATTTTGTCATTGAACTCTTTGGCTATGTCTTCATAAGTATAGCCGCAGTCTTCCACAACATCATGCAGATATCCAGCGGCTACGGTCTCATCATCCAGACCTAAGTCCATCAATATTTTCGCTACATGTTCAGGGTGAACAAAATAAGGCTCTCCGCTTTCTCTGAACTGACCTTCATGAGCCTTTTTTGCGTAGTCATACGCTTTTTTCACATAATCAATTTTGTTTTCTGCACCCATACTTTTCCTCTGTTTTCACCATACCTATGAAAATAATATATATGCTTTGGTTGTTTCTATTTCTTTTTTTGTTTCAGAGCCCATTATGTATACGTTTTCTGCTTCTTCAAGAAGCCCCGATTCCTTAAAAGCATCTATCGCTATTATCATTTCATATCTCTTTATACCCAATATATCACATTTGTCAAGCGGGTTTATGCTTGAATCTCGGGATACTGCACGTTTTATTAAACTGTATATTTCTCGAAGCCTTTCTTTAGTGATAAGCCTGTCTTTATATATGCTATCCATTATAACCATTTGTATATTATGATGCAATAATTTTGATAAAGTTTTAACAACATGTGTGCTTTTATGGCTGCTAACATAGAAGATATGACTATACCATTTGGATTTCAATTTTTCCAGCTCCGGCGCAAGCAATAGTGTGTTCTTTCCAGTAGTTGAAAAATCCAAAACATTTGTAGATATGTTTAGTTTTGAAATTACATCAAAACCCAGATTGTCAATTATTTTCTCTGCACTAGATTTATCCTCTGCGATAATTAAGGTGGAGTAGTCGCTTTCGGAAAGGGAAGAGGCTATATCGCTGTATTCTGCTGAGGTGAATTTGCCTTCTCCATCCATTAATGCAGCCTGCACGCTGGATGCTGTGAAGCCATCCGAAATACTATCTAAATATTTCCTAAAATCATCAGCACTGTTAAAGCGTGCTTTTATTCCCTGCATCATGCCCTGAATAGAAGAGTAGCCATTCCATATGTTTTCACTTGGCTCAATCAATATATCGCACAGCATGTCTCCGCGGGAGAGAGCATCCGAAAGAGTGGAGAAAAAGCCAGTGCATTTTATTTGTCCGCTGAAGTCTTTAAAAATGGCACTGTAGTGATTGCTATCCTTGCCCATGGTTTTGTAGCTGGAGACTATCATGTTTTTCATCAATATGCTGACGGCAGGGTTGTCCTGACCGAACGGTTTCATATATGAAAGCTCATTTATAAAGTCCATATTCACTTCATTGGCATTGCACACTGCGTCATAGTACATTGTATTGTCAAACAGAGACTTATCATATTCGGAAATAGCTTTTTGAAATCTTCTTTTAAATTCATCATACATTCCATTTTTTAAAGTAATGCCTGCGGCTTTTGAGTGCCCGCCGAAAGAATCAAACAATTCATTCATTTCATAGAGAATATCAAATATATTTATGCCTTCTACGCTTCGGAGAGAACCTTTTATTTTCCCTTCCGATTTTCCTAGTAAAGCTATAGGTCTGCCGAATGTATTCATCAGCTTAGATGCTGCTATGCCCACTACTCCTATAGGCCAGCTTTCCTTGTATAATACTATAGCCTTTTGATTTCTCAAATCATCTGTGGAGAGCATTTTTAATGCCTCTTTGTACACTGTACTTTGTATTTCTTTTCTTTCTTCATTTTGGGCTATCATAGACAATGAGTCTTCCAAAGGTGTATTGGTGCGCCCTGAAAGCAGCTCAACACCTATGTGAGCAGTGGATATTCTGCCCGCTGCATTGATAATAGGACCTAGCTTAAAAGCTATATCCTCAGAGTCTATCATCTCTTTATTTACAGCGGCTTTTACGAAAGACTTTATTTCGGGGCTTGGTCTGTTGTTTATCAAATCCAAGCCTTGGTTTACTATATGTTTGTTTTCGCCAAGCAATGGCATCATGTCAGCTACTGTAGCTATTGCCGCCAGCTCCATGCCTTCGTTGAAGGCACTGCCGCCCCCTAATGCCTGACATACTTTCATTGCAACGGCTGCTCCGCAGAGATTTTCCTGTCCGTTTGCACAGCCGAGCTTTGGATTTACCAAGATGCAATCTGGCAAATCGGGAGGGCAATTGTGATGGTCGGTTATTATAATATCAAGACCGATGGAATTGGCATGTGATACTTCCTCCAGATTGGATATGCCGCAGTCCACTGTTATCACCAGTTCAGTGCCGTTATTTTGTATTTTATCCAGGGCATCTCTGTTCAGTCCATATCCTTCGCCTTCTCTTTGGGGCACATAATAGCTGACATTGCTATAATTAAGCTCTTTGAATTTTTTTAAAAATATGGAGCATCCGCATACGCCATCTGCATCATAATCGCTGTAGATTGTTATATGCTGGTCTTTCATCATAGCTTCGTTTATTTTATCGATGGCTTCCTGCATGCCGGCGATGTCGTATGGATTAGAGAATTTCACTCCATTTAGGCCTAGATATTCCTTCGCATCATCAGCAGAGGTATATCCACGCATAAATAGAATTTCAGCAGTAAGTTTGCTTACTGATAATTCATTGGAAAGCATATCAATTATGACTTTATCTATATCTTTTTGATATCTGGGTTTTAGTTTCATCTTTTATCCTTTTATAAAAGAGCTGTGTCTATATTCGACACAGCTCATATTGTTGCTTTTTGTATAATTTTATAGAGATTCTTCCACAGCCACAGCTACAGCAACTGATGCACCAACCATTGGGTTGTTGCCCATGCCAATTAATCCCATCATTTCTACGTGAGCAGGAACTGATGATGAACCAGCAAACTGAGCGTCAGAGTGCATGCGTCCCATGGTGTCTGTCATTCCGTATGATGCAGGACCTGCAGCCATATTGTCTGGGTGCAGTGTGCGTCCTGTGCCGCCGCCAGATGCTACTGAGAAATACTTTTTGCCTTTTTCCAAGCATTCTTTTTTGTATGTGCCAGCTACTGGGTGTTGGAAACGTGTTGGATTGGTTGAGTTTCCTGTGATAGATACGTCAACATCCTCTAGTGCCATTATTGCAACGCCTTCAACTACATCGTCTGCTCCGTAGCAGCGTACTTTTGAGCGTTCTCCATTGGAGTATGCTTTCTTTTTCAGTACCTTTAGCTCACCTGTTTCATAGTCTAGCTCTGTTTGAACATATGTGAAGCCATTTATTCTGCTGATGATAAAAGCAGCGTCTTTGCCAAGACCGTTCAGTATTACCTGTAATGGTGCTTTGCGAACTTTGTTTGCAGTTCTGGCGATACCTATTGCACCCTCTGCTGCTGCAAATGATTCGTGTCCTGCCAGGAAGCAGAAGCATTTTGTTTCTTCACGAAGAAGCATTGCTGCCAAATTACCATGGCCTAAGCCAACCAAGCGATTTTGTGCAACTGAGCCTGGTATGCAGAATGCCTGCAGACCTTCGCCGATAGCCTCAGCGGCTTCAGCAGCTGTCTTAACACCTTTTTTATATGCAATACCAGCACCTAGTGTATATGCCCATACAGCATTTTCAAATGCTATTGGCTGCACTTCTCTAACAATTTTTTCAACATCTACGCCTTTTTCCAAGCAAAAATCTTTTACAGAGTCCAAGTCTGCAAAATCATATTTGGCTAAGGCTTCATTGATTTTTCCTATTCGTCTATCATAACCTTCGAATGATGCCATTTTCATATCCTCCTTATGCATGCCTTGGGTCTATTGTCTTTACGGCGTCATCAAAACGACCGTATGTGCCGATGTTGCTCTCGAAAGCTTCTTTGTGGCTTTTGCCAGCCTTAATAGCATCCATCATTTTTCCAAGATGTACAAACTTATATCCGATTACTTCGTCATCGCTGTCTAAGCCTAGCTCCATGATATAGCCCTCTGCTAAATCAAGATAGCGTACACCTTTTGCTTTTGTTCCATAGGTTGTACCAACCTGTGAACGCAAGCCTTTTCCAAGGTCTTCCAGACCAGCACCAATTGGCAGACCGCCCTCTGAGAATGCTGACTGTGAACGACCATAAGCGATTTGCAGAAATAGCTCGCGCATTGCTGTGTTTATAGCGTCGCATACTAGGTCTGTGTTCATAGCTTCAAGTGGTGTTTTGCCGGGCAGGATTTCTGCTGCCATAGCTGCAGAGTGAGTCATGCCTGTGCATCCTAGAGTCTCCACCAATGCTTCCTCGATGATGCCGTCTTTGATGTTTAATGTCAGTTTGCAGGCTCCTTGCTGTGGTGCGCACCAGCCTACTCCGTGAGTGAAACCGGAAATGTCGGTGATTTGTTTAGCTTTCACCCATTTTCCTTCTTCAGGGATAGGTGCAGGACCGTGATTTGGGCCTTTTGCTATGCAAATCATTTCTTCGACTTCTCTTGAGTATTGCATAATATATCCTCCTAAAAATATTGTGAGCTGATTCAAATATATGGCATTGCATAAAACAACGCCAAACGCCATAAAGTATACCATAACTTTATAGCAAATTAAACCTATAACTTGGTATTGGGCAAGTAAATATTTAAAACGGAAAAAGATTTTCCGAAATATTGCAAAATAATATGCAAAAAAGGCAAACTAGCCTTTGTTTTTGACTTTGCTGATTACCTTTGAATTAAATGGTACGATGGAAAGCTGGGCAAATTTCAAATGCTGCTTACCAAATGGAATGCCAATGATGGTGATAAAGAATATAAGGGCAATTATCAAGTGAAAAGCCGCAAATTCCCATCCGAATATTAATATCCACAGTATATCGCCTATTAATCTGCCTGCACCGATTTTGCCGATTATTACATCCTTTTTAAAAGGCCATATAACATATCCTGCAACCTTGAAGCACTGCATGCCAAAAGGAATGCCTATTATTGTGATGCAAACCAATATTCCGGCAATGGACCAAAGAATGAATGCGATAAATCCGCCAAACAAAAACCATATTATATTTCCGATAGTTTTCATGATAACTCCTGAAATAAATTATTAACCAGATGCAGCATAAATCAGAAATGAATCTTTGATTAATTGCAAATAAGTTAATATATTATAGCATATCGGGGTGTAAAATAAAATAAATATAAAGCAATAAGATATTCATAGTATATTGCTTAAAAAATACCAGCAGACAGGTTAGTGAAAAAGAAGCCATGAAATGACTTCTTTTAAATGGTTGAATTATGTACTACTATTATTTAATAGAGACATAATACTCAATTGTGTTGTTGGCTTTGTTGATAACTTCATAGTCAGAACTATCTGAAAGCTCAAAACCTGAATTAGGAAGCCATACTCCGTCTATGTAGTCATATATGTCCATGTCTAGAGGTTCCCCATTTAGAGTTTTTTCTGAGATGTCATATGTGAATTGTGCATACTTTGCCTGTGGAATAACTTTAGCGACCATGTTTTCAGGAATATCAGAAGAATCGGATACTTCAACGCAATAGTAAAAAGTATAGTTAATATCATCGTCTTCAAGTGTTGCTATGTCTTTGGGGTCGTAATCATAGGCTGAGTAAAACAAATCTTTATTTACTCTATTTTTTATGGTTGATACCATGCCATTGAAATCTAATTGTATTTTGCTAATCAAGTTGTTCTTAACATTTTTTCCTTGGTTAAGCTGCCTAGATATACCGATAAGTGTTATTGGACCTTTGAATAATATAGCTGGTTCCATTATTATTACCTCATGTTTTATTTTTGTTGAAAGCAGATTTATTTTTTCAAAAAGTTTTGGCTCGTAATTGTTTTTACGAATCTGTTTTGGAGAGTATCCATATATATCTTTTACAATCCGTGAAAATGCTTCATTAGAGCTATATCCACAATCTAAAGCAATGTCTAGAATACTTCTTTTTGTAGTTATAATATCAATGACTGCATTACTTAGCCTTCTCATTCGGATATATTCCTTTACTGTACATCCCACCATGGCACCAAATATTCTATAGAAGTGGGGGATAGAGTAGCCGGATACATCAGATATCTCGAATAAGCTAAGAGAATTGGCGAGATTTGACTCAATATATTCAATAGCTTTTTGAATGTTGGAATAGTAGTTCAATTAATTCACCTGCTTTCTGACTTAATAATAACCTAATCCGACAAACGTTTCTTGATTAATCTTATCATACTCTAAAAATATTTTATTAAATGCCGTTTTTAGCCTTTTTAAAGCGGGCGTAATAATTACCTCTGTATCAATTACTTTGGTTGTTTGATGATTAACTAGTTATTAATTTCTGATATAAACTCTAAGTTCTTGGCTGTCATTTGGGTCATTGCTATTTCAATTACTTCTCTGTTTGTCAACATTATTAACCTCACCTAACTGAATTACAAAATTACTTAATAAATATTATACAATAAAAACAATCACATTATAAAGTGATGAAATCGCGTTGGGCTCAATGCAAAACAGTCATAACATTCCTTATTGAAAAAAAACAATATAAAATGTATAATCAGTTTTATGGATAGAGCGATATATTTAATTCGATTTTTTTGGTACATCCTAAAATACACAATTTTAGGTCTTTTAATCATTTCTATACTGATTGCAGGCTTTTTTGTGGCAAAGGATACTGCCAATGTATATATAATTGTGACGGAGGGAATGGAAGTGCGTGCAGCAAATATATTGAATCTATCTCAAGTGGAAGAGCTGAACAAATATTTTGTAGATGGGTATGCTACTACAGACTATGACCTTGCAACAAATAAATATGATGATTTCTTTATAAGAGACTTTGAACACAAACTGAAAATAGAAAGCCTCTGGGCAAACCCTTGGGAAGACACAGCGTACGTGAGAGCTGTGGAGACTGTGCCTGAGATAGATGGCGAATACCCTGTGGATGATGAAGAGGAAGTTCCGTTGGTTATGCCAAAATGGCAAAGTGCCAGATATGCAATTACTCTGGTTAAGATAAATGATGCATGGTATATTCGCCAGGTGGTAAAGATAGAAGAAGTGACAGAGGCATCCGAGGCGACAGAAACACCTTAGAAATGAAAAATATATTCAGCAAATTTTTTAACTCCCAAGAAAAAATAATAGCATTTGCACCTATGGCTGGGGTTAGTGATGCCGCATACAGAGGCATATGCTCTTCTTTTGGTGCAGATATCACCTATACTGAGATGGTAAGTGCGCTGGGAATACACTACAATCCGGAAAGATGCGAGGAGATACGCCTGCGCAGCCCAAAAGAAAAGATATGTGCAATGCAGCTTTTTGGAGATGACCCAAAAGTGATGGCGGATATTGCAGGAAAATACCATGAGCCATATGATTTTATAGACATAAATATGGGATGCCCCGCACCAAAGATAGTGAAAAACAACCAAGGCTCTGCCTTGATGAAAAACCCACAGCTTGCTTATGACATAGTGCAAGCTATGACGGACGTATTGGATAAGCCGGTTACTGTGAAAATACGCACAGGCTGGGACGCAGGCTCTATTAACGCAGTGGATTTTGCAAAGACTCTGGAAAAGGCGGGAGCAGCAGCTGTGTCTGTGCATGGCAGGCACAGGCATCAGTTCTATGCAGGGAAAGCAGATTGGGACATTATTGGGCAGGTGAAATCAGAGGTGGGCATACCCGTTATAGGAAACGGGGATGTTTTCTGTGCAGAGGATGCACTGCGAATGATAGAGCACACGAAATGCGACGGAGTGATGGCGGCAAGAGGAGCACAAGGAAATCCTTTTATTTTCGCTCAAATCCGAGATTTGTTTGCCGGCAAAGAACCGAAAGAATATTCTGTAGATGATAGAGCGAAGGTGATACTGCAGCATTCGAAGGAGCTGATGGATGTTTTTGGTGAAAATATGATGGCTCTGAAAATGAGGAAGCATCTGTGCTGGTATTCAAAGGGACTAAAAGGTGCAGCGGAATTGAAAAAGCAGGCAATAAAGGTGACTAGCTATGAGGATATAGAGAATTTCTGCAGGCAAGTATTGGAGCATGGCTGATAATATTCATTGCTAAATATGGCATATGTGCGACATCAATGTAAAATAAATTGCTTTTATCCAAATTTGCTCATCTTGTGCTTTTCAAAAAACTTTAATTAGTATATAATATTCTTAAAAGAAGTAAAAGGAGGATGGTCATGTTAGAAGTAATTTATGGAAAACGTGGTTCAGGAAAGACCAAGACTTTGATTAGCTTAGCTAATGAAGCAGTGAAAAATTGTACAGGTGATGTGGTATACATCGACGATGACAATAGGTGTATCTTGGATTTGAATCACGAAATTAGATTTATGAATGCTAAAGAATATGACATCATGTCAACAGCAGGATTACGAGGGTTTGTATGCGGAGTTTTAGCCTCCGATTATGATATAAAGGAAGTATATATCGATGGTTTCCCCAAAATAGTAGGGTGCGAAAGTGCACAGGATCTAGAAAAAACAGTTAATAGAATAAACGAAGTTGGCAAAAAGCATAATGTAAAAATTATTATCTCTGTCAGCGGAGAAAAGGGCAGCGAGCCTGAGTTTATTAAGGAATACATAAAAAAATAGAGGTCAATAATGAAATTTTTAAGCACTCGAGGAAATGCTTATACAAATGAATCATACACCGCCATCACCAAAGGACTAGCAGATGATGGTGGTCTTTTTCTACCGAGCACAATTCCGCACATTGATATAAAAAAACTGTACGACAAAAAGCCAACCTATCATGAGCTGGCATTTGAAGTGCTTAATACATTTTTATATGATTATGGCGAAGATGTGCTGAAAAAATGCATTAATAGTGCATATGGCGGCACATTCGACAGCGGAGATATTACGCCTGTTGTGAAGCTGGATGATGAAAACTACGTTCTGGAGCTTTGGCATGGGCCAACTGCTGCGTTCAAGGATGTTGCACTGCAGCTTTTGCCCCATCTTTTGGTGGAAGGCAAGAAAAAGCTAGGCATGAATGAAGAGACAGTGATTTTGGTGGCAACATCAGGAGACACCGGCAAGGCAGCATTAGCAGGATTTATGGATGTTGACGGCACTCGTGTTCTGTGCTTTTATCCAAAGGACGGAGTAGCACAGCTGCAGGAAATACAGATGAATACCCAAAAAGGGGATAATCTGCATGTAGTATCTGTAGAGGGGAATTTTGATGATACCCAAACGGGTGTGAAAAAAATATTTTCAGATAAAGAGCAGATAGAAAAACTGAAGAAAAACAGCATGGCTTTTTCTTCTGCAAACTCTATCAATTTTGGAAGGCTATGCCCACAGATAGTATATTATTTTAGTGCATATCTGCAAATGGCAGAGAAAAATGAAATTGAGCTGGGCGATGAAATAGACGTTGTGGTGCCAACGGGCAACTTTGGGAATATATTAGCTGGCTGGTATGCAAAACAGATGGGTTTGCCTTTGGGCAGGCTGATATGTGCAAGCAACAAAAACAACATATTAACTGATTTTTTAGGTGATGGCAAATATAACACCAATAGAGAATTCTACAAAACAATGTCACCATCTATGGATATATTGATATCATCCAATCTTGAAAGGCTGCTTTTTGAAGCCAGCGGAAAAGATGCAGAGATGATAAATGATTTGATGAATAGCTTGAAGCAAAGCGGCGAGTATAAACTGGATAAAAAAGCGCTTGAAAACATAAAAAAAGATTTTGATGGCGGCTATGCAGGTGAGCGGGATACACTGAAAGCCATTAAAGAGGTGTGGGAGAAATATAATTATTTAATGGATACTCACACTGCTGTAGGATATGCGGTGAGCTCAAAAATGAAAACAAGCAAAAATAAGAAAATTATATTATCCACAGCCAATCCATATAAATTCCCGGATAGTGCACTGGAAGCACTTGGCTCAAAAACCAGCCAAGATGGATTTGAAAACATCAAGGCGCTGGAGAGAGAAACGAGTACAAAAGCACCTGCAAGCATACGAAACCTAGAAAATGAAAAAATACTGCATAATTATAGTGTATCAGTAGACGAAATGAAAAAAGCACTGGATAGGGTAATAAATAGTTGAGAATCGAAAAGCAAACGGATAGATACATAGTAACTGAAATAGGCGACTTTGACAGTGATGCAATATTTACAAGCGGACAATGCTTTAGGTGGATAAAGCTAGATGACTATTGGCATGGCATATCCCTAGACAAAACGGCGAAAGTGAAAACTATACCAAATGGCATAGAGCTGGTATGCAATGAAAGCGACGTGGAGTACTGGGTAGACTTTTTGGATTTGGAATATGACTATACGGGTGCAAAAAAGCAGCTGATGAAAGATGCAGATATTGCACCTATGATAGACATGCTGCCGGGCATGAGATTTTTGAATCAGGATTTCTATGAGTGCTTGATGAGCTTTATCATATCTGCAAACAATAATATAAAGCGAATTACAATGATAATTAAGCGAATATCCCAAAAATATGGCAAACACATAGAAGGCGATATATATACCTTTCCAAAAGCGGAGATTTTAGCCGGCTGCACTACAGAAGACATGCTGGAATGCGGTGCTGGCTATAGGGCATCTTATATAGTGGAGTCTGCAAGGCGTATAGCACAGGGGTATGATTTCACTCATCTCTACACAGATGAGCTGGATGTGGCAAGAAAAGAGCTGACAATATTTAAAGGAGTAGGCATAAAGGTGGCTGACTGTGTTTTGCTTTTTTCACTTAGGAGAAAAGATGCATTCCCTGTGGACACATGGATACGCAAAGTGATGCAAAGCCTTTATAGCGATACATCACTGAATGACAACCAGATAAGAGATATTGCAAAAAATAGATTTGGGGGAAATGCCGGATTAGCAAATCAATATTTATTCCATATAAACAGAACTGGTATGTAGATTACTTAATCAGAACATCATCAAGGCTCAGCTTGGGAACATGCAGAGTCTTTTTTTCATCCAAAAAGTATTTGAAATCACCATCCACCATTTCATCTATCACAGGGTTCTCCGCGGGGTAACCGATAGCTAAAAGAGAATCTAAAGTATACCTTGAGTCTATATTACATATTTTCAGTATATTTTCTCGCTTTATAGCACCCATCCAGCATGTGCCCATGCCTTCATTCTCTGCCATCAGCTGAATAGCGTGGCTTGCAGCGCCTATATCCCATCTTGGGTTTTCGGTCTCAGATTTATCATATAAAAATAGTATATATGCTTTAGGCTGCTCATTAAAGCTGGGAGAATGTGCACCTTTCAGATATCCGGCCCAGCTGACATTTTTGAATATTTCGTTTGTTATCTCGTCGATATTAGATATATAATACCTAACAGGCTGAAGATTTCTAGCACTGGCAGACAGCCGTGCATACTCCACGAATTTCTTCAATATATCATAGTCTATAGGTTTGTTTAGGAATTTTCTTATTGTGCGCCTATGTGCCTGTAGCTCGTAAATATCCATAAATAGCTCCTTATTGTGTGATTATTTAATATAATAATTATATAAGCATATATCATTATAGCAAAAATATTATAAAAGCGGCAAAAAACCTCAAAAAAAAGAAACATTAATTGACTATAGTATTTCAACCTAGTATAATAGTCCAGTAAGTCAACTTTGGAGGTTAAAGTGATGACAAAACGTAAAAGTATAATATCACTAATTATTATATTTATATTCATAGGGGTATTTGGATATTGGGGTATATTTGGTGGTTCAATAGGCAGATATGATTTTAAATCTTTAGGCAGCACTGTTAAGCAAGGATTGGACTTGCAAGGCGGAGTATACGCACTTTATGATGCTGAAAAACCAGAAGATATGACAAACGCTGAGTTTGACTCAAAAATGTCTGCGGCAATCGAAATATTGCGTACCAGACTGGACAGCCAAGGGTATACAGAGGCCACTATTGCCAGAGAAGGCAGCAAGCGCCTGAGAATAGAAATTCCTAATGTAGCCGATTCGAATGAGGTTTTGTCAATCATCGGCAAGCCTGCTTTATTGCAGTTTAAAGATCCTGACGGCAACGTAATAATGGAAGGCGACGACATTAAATATGCAAGAGCCGGATACTTGGATGGAAGCGGAAATGAAGCAGTTATATTTTTCGAATTAAAGCCGAGCGGAACAGAATCATTTGCAGAAGCAACCACAAGGCTGGCACCGAACAATGAGATAATATATATTATATTAGACGGAGAAACTATTTCAAGCCCTAGAGTAGAAGACCCGATTTTAGCAGGCTCAGGATATATCAGAGGAATGGCTGACATATATGAAGCCCAAAATACAGCAATGCTGATAGAATCCGGTGCACTTCCACTGGTATTTGACCAGCTGGAGGCAAGAACTATTTCAGCTACTTTGGGTGTGAATGCACTGGACAGCAGTTTGCTGGCCGGGTTGATAGGAATAATTGCACTGTTTATATTCTTGATATTCTTCTATAGATTGTCAGGAGTAGTTGCGGATATTTCGCTAGCCATTTATTTGCTGGTAGTTGTATATGTGATAGCACTGTTTGAAATACAGCTGACATTGCCGGGTATTGCAGGTATTATACTGGGCGTAGGTATGGCTGTTGACGCTAACGTTATTATATATGAGAGAATAAAAGAAGAAGTAAGAACGGGAAAAACATTCAGAAGTGCAGTAGACGCAGGTTTCAGAAAAGCTATTTGGACTATACTGGATGCCAACTTTACTACATTTATTGCAGTTGTTGTTCTTGCGTTATTTGGAACAGGACAAATTAAAGGCTTTGCATACACATTGGGAATAGGTATTATAGTATCTGTTCTGACTGCAGTTTTCATAAGCAGATGGATGCTGAGGATACTAATAGGGCTAAACATTAAAAGCTCAAAATGGTATTTCTCTGGTGCAGACCCTGAAAAGAGCTCTAAAGTAAAAGACATAAAAGTGATGAAGAATGCAAAATTCTTTGCCGCTGTATCTATTTTGGTAATAATAGTAGGAATTGTAGTATTGGTAATGTCGGGGTTCAACCTAGGTGTAGACTTTACTGGTGGTACTATACTTACAGTAGATGTTGGACAGGAATTTGAAGCTTCTAAAATAGAGGCGGTGGTTGAAAACTATGCGGGCGACTTTAGCGTGGCTGTCAGCGAAGACACCAAAGCCATAATAAAGCTACAGGATAAGGATGCAGATGCTGAAGAGCAAAATCTGGTTCGTAAAACTATTCTGGATGAAATAGCCTTAGAGTATGAAGGAGCACAGTTGGAATCACAGGACAGGGTAGGCCCTGTTGCAGGCAAAGAATTGACAAGAAATGCATTTATATCTGTGCTGATAGCATGTGTAGCAATGCTTCTATATATATGGGCAAGATTTAAAGCACTATCCGGTATATCCGCAGGTGTTGCAGCGTTGGTTGCGTTGGTTCATGACGTAGCTATTATGTCAGCAGTAGTTTTGATTTTGAAGGTTCAAGTCAACTCGGCGTTTATAGCGGCAATACTAACCATAGTTGGTTATTCTATAAATGATACAATAGTTGTGTTTGACCGCATAAGGGAAAACGAAAAGAGAATGAAAGGCGCTTCATTGAGAAGACAGCTGGTTGATAGATCAATCAGTGAAACAATAGTAAGGTCGTTGAACACTTCAATAACCACTCTGTTTACGATTACAGCATTGTACATTCTGGGTGTTGCATCAATAAAAGAATTTGCTCTGCCGCTGATAGTAGGTATCATAAGCGGAACATATTCATCAATATTTATAGCAGCTCCATTCTGGGTATGGGTACACAAAATAGCTGACAAGAGAAACAGAAAATATAAAGCGTAAATAAGAAGAAGAAAATATACAAGAAAGGCGAGATGAAATTTAATCTCGTCTTTTTTGATATTAGTATATATTACACGCAAAAAGCACACACAAACAGCAGAATCTGTGCTTTTAATTGTAACTAATATATGAACATTAAACAGAGATTTGGTAATAAAGTTCATAAATTTTGCATTTATTACCATAAAAAAATAAAAATAGCTTGCATTTTGGTTAAAATTGTAGTATATTTTACTTACTACTTGTATGTTTTGTGCTGAATTGTAATTCAGTACAAGCTATCCTTTCCATACCCTTTTGGCCATTGAAGAGATGGCCTCTTTTTTTGCAAAAAAATAGATGGGCTCAGATAATTGAACCCATCTTTTGTATTTATTCTTACTCATCTTCTATCATAGAAAGACCAATTCTTTGTTTGTCCTTTTGCACGGATGTAACCCATACATCTATTATATCTCCCACCTTTACTATCTCACTAGGGTGCTTGATATATCTCTTCGCCATTTTTGAAATGTGCACTAGTCCGTCGTGGTGAACTCCAATATCTACAAATGCACCAAAGTCTACTACGTTTCGAACAGTGCCTTTCAGCTTCATTCCTTCAAAAAGGCTGTCTATATCCATTATATCTTTTCTGAGCAGAGGAACGGGCAAATCGTCACGAGGGTCGCGCCCTGGGCGAACCAGCTCCATTGTGATATCCTTAAGGGTTATTTCGCCAAGACCAAGCTGCTCTGCCAGCTTACTAGTGTCTGATTTATCTATATAGTCTTTTATATCTTTTATCTTGTTGTTTTTGATATCGTCTTTGCTGTAGCTGCATAGCTTAAGCAAAGATTCGACAGCATCATAGGATTCCGGGTGAACGCCTGTAGCATCCAGCGGATTATCGCCATTAACTACGCGAAGGAATCCAGCACATTGTGTAAATGCTTTGCCGCCCAATTTATTCACTTTCATTAGTTGTTTTCTGTTTGTGAATTTGCCGTTTTCGTTTCTGTATTCTACTATATTGTGTGCTACAGATGGGCCGATGCCAGCAACATATGAGAGCAGCTTTTCAGATGCTGTATTAATATCTACGCCTACTGCGTTTACACAGCCTTCCACAACGCCTGCCAGCGCGGAGTCTAGCTTTGCCTTGCTGGCATCGTGCTGATATTGCCCCACACCTATTGATTTAGGGTCTATCTTAACAAGCTCTGCCAAAGGATCCTGAAGCCTTCTGGCTATGGATATTGCACTTCGTAATGTCAGGTCATATTCAGGGAATTCTTCTGCTGCCAGCTTGGAAGCGGAATATACGGAAGCGCCTGCTTCATTTACAACCATGTAAGAAACATCTTCGTCCATTTCGCTCAGCATCTCTGCAACAAATTCTTCGGATTCTCTGGATGCTGTGCCGTTGCCTATGGATATGGTTTCAACTTTGTGTTTTTTTATCAAAGCTTTCAAGACCTTTTTTGATTCCTCTATTTTTGGCTGCGGCGGAGTGGGATATACGACAGTAGTGTCCAAGACTTTTCCAGTTCCATCTACCACTGCTATTTTGCATCCGGTTCTGTATGCAGGGTCTAGTCCCATGGTCACTTTGTTTCTTAATGGCGGCTGCATTAAAAGGTTTTTAAGGTTTATGGAGAAAACGCCAATTGCACTATCCTCGGCATCCGATGTCAGCTGGGCACGAATCTCTCTTTCAATAGCTGGAAATATAAGGCGGCTGTATGCGTCCTTGGCAGCCTGTGCTACATAAAAAGCTGCTGCTGATTTTGGCTTTAGTACTGCTCTATATATAATACCCAAAGATTGAGTTTCATCTACATCAAATCCAACTTTTAAATATCCTTCCTTTTCCCCTCTGTTGATAGCCAGTACTCTGTGGGGAGGAATGCTATTTATAGCCTCTGCGTAGTCTTTATACATATCATATACAGATGCTTCTACGTCTATCTCGCCTTTTTTGATTCCTTTAACTGATATTAGGCCTTCTTTGAAAGAGTATTCTCTTATCTGCTTTCGTATTTTTGCAATGTTTGCGATGTTACCTGCTATAATATCCAAAGCACCGCTTATAGCCTCTTCGGCAGTTTCTACTTGCTTTTCTTTGTCAATGTATTTTATTGCCTCGGACATAATATCTATACTGTCATCCTGCTTAAAAATAGAATCAGCCAGAGGCTCCAGTCCTTTTTCTATGGCAATTGTTGCTTTTGTTCTTTTTGCCTTTTTGAACGGAAGGTATATATCGTCCAATTCGGTTAATGTGTTGGCAAGCTCTATAGCCTTTTTAATTTCGTCTGTCATCTTGCCTTGCTCTTCTATTTTCTTTGCTATATCCTGCTTTTTATCCAGTACATTCCTTAGTGATTGAAGCTTGTTTGAAAATTCCCGCAGAGTCTGGTCATCCATGCTGTTGGTCACTTCTTTTCTATACCTTGCAATGAAGGGGATGGTATTGCCTTCGTCGATAAGGGATATTATGCTTTCTGCTATTTTTCTGCTTACAGAAAACTCTTTTGATAGTTGTTCTAATATGCTCATATTTTTTCCTTTTGCTTTAAATAATAGTAGTAAAAAATTATATCATAAATTTCAAACGTTTAATATATACATTAGAAAAAATCAGTTAATTAATTATAATAATAATAGTATTTTAAAATTAGTTTCTTTTATTAATGTAAACTCGTTGAAAAAAGGCAATAATTTGGTATAATGTGATTGCTACGGTTTTATTTAGGAGCATAATATGAGAAAAATACTTGTTACAATAAGCGGAGGCATTTTCTTTGCGGTTATTTTAGTAATAACTTTAAGATATGTCGAAAATAAACTGATGTCCGAATATGGTGTTAATCCCATACCGGAATTTACAGCTGAACCTACGGCTGAACCAGAGGTTCAGATAGTTGAAGGAGCCTATGATGGTGAAAATCCGCTTAGTGAGGATGAACTGCAGCAAATAAATGACCTAACAATATCTAATGTAGAGAATTTCGAGTTCTTAAAATCCATGACTCACTTAATAAACCTGAGAGTTGACGAAGAAAGCGCTTCAACTGTAATGGGAGACATTGCGGATTTGAGTGAGCTAGTAAATTTGGAAATTATTGATTTAGGGACTGCACAGATATCCGGAGATATAGGGGATATATCTGGTCTTAGCAAGCTGACATACATTGATATGTCAGGATATATACCTACTGTTGATTCGCTGGATACCGAAGAAACGATTTCACAAGTTATGGATATAGAAAGAGTAAAAGGCGATATTTCGGAGCTTAAAAATCTAGTGGACTTAACTTATATTGATTTTAATAATACAGACGTACAAGGCGATATTGCAAGCTTAAGTGAAATGACCGGACTTAAGCATCTTGATTTGAACATGACAAAATCATACGGGAACATAAAAGTTTTTGAAAGCCTAAAAAATATGGAATACATTTCTCTGGGCAATTTAAGCAGTGGAATGACGTTTGGCTTTGAAGACGAACCTGAAAAAGCTGCTATAGAAGGAGATTTTTCTGTATTCGGACAATTAAGCAATTTGACATACTTGTCTCTGGTATATAGCGATGTGGAAGGTGATTTGGCAGCTATTTCCGATTTAGCAACTCTGGAGACTGTGGCATTAGATGGGTGCAATGTGTCGGGTAAATTGTCAGCATTTGAAAAGATGGAAAATCTAAAGTACGTTAGCATTGTAAATGACGAAGGCGATGCTATAGAAGGCGACGTTTCTTCTTTTGCTGGGATGAATGCGCTGGAACACATATCACTAAACGGCAGAGGGATCACGGGCGACATTTCAGTTTTCACAGATAAGACAAAAATGAATTACATAAGTTTTGTGGAATGCGAAATTAGCGGAGACTTGTCAAGTTTGTCAAGTCTTGTAAATCTCGAATGTCTAGCCTTGACAAAAGAAAAAGACCAGGATTCTACAATACTGACAGGAGAACTGCTAGATATTGCCGGAATGAAAAACATGTCCACTTTACTCTTATCTTATAGCGACATAAAAGGAAGACTGGGAGACATTAAACCTTTGGAAAAGTTGAGTATAATTACAATAGCAGGATGTCCAATAGAAGGAAATATAGGAGCTCTTGTCGGGATGAAAAATTTAACAATGTTAGCATTGATGGATATAGATATAAAAGGTGATATATCTGTGCTATCAGATATTCCAAATTTGCTTATGGTTTATGCAGAGAATACAAATATGACGGGAAAGCTGACAAATAGTCTTGGAATGGAGATAATAAATCTGGAAAGTGAATAAAATAGATTATAATGGTATAAAACAATTTATATATAGATTTATGAGTCTATATATTTTTCTGTTTTTTGAAGCTATTTTCTCTATATATTGTATATTAATTAGTCGCAAAACATAGCTATAGTAGAGCGAAAAAAATATTTAAAAAACACTTGCATTTCAATTGGAATCATTGTATACTATGAGGGCTGTGTATCCACATATGTGTGGGTTTTGCGGCAAAACGGATAGATTCAGAAGGTTGCATTTGGCGTTTTAGGTCAAGCGCACAAATGGTTTTTCTGATGACAAGTGTCCGGGCACGACCTGGGCGACGAAGCCAGATTGCGGAAATTTCCGCAAAAAAATAATAATGACACACACGGTTCATTGTGCATTGTATGACTTCGGCAAAGAAAACATAGGAGGTTTTTTAATGGCCAAACAAAAAATAAGAATCAAATTGAAGGCCTATGACCACAATTTAGTAGACAAGTCAGCAGCACGCATTGTAGAGACTGCAGAGCGTTCTGGTGCAGCAGTAGCGGGACCTATCCCACTGCCTACTGAAAAGGAAATAGTAACAATACTTAGAGCTACACACAAGTATAAGGATTCTCGTGAGCAATTTGAAATGCGCACACATAAGAGGATAATTGATATCTTGGCTCCAACATCACATACTGTAGATCAGCTTATGAGATTAGAGCTTCCTGCCGGTGTAGACATCGAGATTAAGCTGTAGGGCAAGGAGGAATGACTATGAAAAAAGCTATACTAGGTAAAAAAGTGGGAATGACACAAATCTTCACAGAAGAGGGTGCAGTAATTCCTGTAACAGTTGTTGAAGCTGGTCCATGTCCAGTGGTAAGAAAAAAAAGCGTGGAACGTGACGGATATGAGGCTGTTTGTGTAGCATTTGATCCGATCAGAGAAAAGCTAGTCAACAAACCTAAAAAAGGTGAGTTTGATAAAGCGGGTGTTGCATACTGTCGCTTCATGAAAGAGCTGAAGCTGGATGACTGCTCAGCATATGAAGTGGGACAAGAAATCAAAGCAGATACATTTGAAGCAGGCGACATAATAGATGTACAAGGCAAAACACGCGGTCGCGGCTTTACAGGTGTTATACAAAGATGGAATCAACACAGAGGACCAATGACACACGGTTCAAAGTATCACAGAGGTGTTGGCTCAATGGGAGCTGCATCTGACCCATCAAGAGTTTTTAAAGGCAAACACATGTCAGGTCACTACGGAAACGAAAAAGTTACAATTCAAAATCTTGAGATTGTAAGAGTGGATGTAGAGAGAAACATGCTGCTGATTAAAGGAGCAGTTCCTGGAAAACGTGGTAGTCTATTGTTTATCCGCAATGCGGTAAAAGGTTAAGGAGGAAGTAAATGCCTAAAGTAAATACATATGATATAAAAGGCAAAAAAGTATCAGAGATTGAATTGTCTGATGATATATTTGCTGTTGAGGTATCAACAAGCTCCATGCACCAAGTTATCGTTGCTCAGCTAGCCAACAAGAGACAAGGCACACAGTCTGCACTAACTCGTGCAGAAGTAAGCGGCGGCGGAAAGAAACCATGGAGACAAAAAGGAACAGGTCGTGCACGTGTAGGATCCAGCCGTAACCCGGTATGGAAGCACGGTGGTGTAGCATTTGCACCAAAACCACGCGACTATAGCAAGAACGTAAATAAAAAAGTTCGTAAGCTGGCTATAAAATCAGCATTAACAAGCAAGCTGACAGAAAAGCAAATCTATGTTTTGGAAGATCTGAACATTGCAGAACCAAAAACAAAAGAGATGGTCGGCGTGCTGAAGGCTTTAAAGATTGACGGAAAAGCATTGATAGTTACAAAGGACGTGGATGAGAAAGTAGTTCGTGCATCAAGCAATATAAAAGGCGTGATAACAACTGTTTCAACATCAATGAATGTATATGACATCATGAATCATGATTCTTTGATACTTACACGCTCTGCTGTTGAAAGTATACAGGAGGTATTCGCATAATGAACGCACATGATATTATCAGAAAGCCAATCATGACAGAACGTAGTTATGATAATATGGAAGAGAAAAAGTATACATTTGAAGTAGACCGCAAAGCTAATAAAACACAAATCAAGCAGGCAGTTGAAGAAGTATTTGGCGTAGAAGTGGAAAAAGTAAATACAATAACACGAAAAGGCAAAAAGAAACGTCTAGGCAAATATGAGGGCTATCGCTCTAACAAGAAGCTGGCTATTGTAAAACTAACAGAAGGCTCAAAAGGTATTGAGTTCTTCGAATCAATGGGATAAGGAGGACACAAAATGCCAATTAAAAAGTATAAACCATATACACCTTCCAGACGTTTTATGTCCGTTACTACTTTTGAAGAGCTGACAAAGAAAGCTCCTGAAAAATCATTAACAACGGATTTGAAATCAAAAGCTGGTCGTAATGTGCACGGACGCATTACAGTACGCCACAGAGGGGGCGGAGTAAAAAGACATTATCGTATTATTGACTTCAAACGCAATAAAGACAATGTACCAGCAAGAGTAGCAGCACTGGAATACGATCCAAACCGTACAGCAAATATTGCATTGTTGCATTATGCAGACGGAGAGAAAAGCTATATACTAGCACCATTAGGGCTGAAGAATGACGATGTTATAGTATCTGGAACATCAGATGTAGACATCAAGGTTGGCAACGCAATGCCAATATCTGAAATCCCTGTTGGTACTATGATACACAACATAGAGCTAAAGCCTGGCAGAGGCGGACAGCTTTGCAGAAGTGCAGGAACTGCAGCACAGCTGATGGCAAAAGAAGATGACTATGCACAGGTACGTCTGCCATCCGGCGAAGTACGTATGGTATTGGTAAGATGCCGTGCAACAATTGGTCAGGTAGGAAACATCGACCACGGAAACATCTCAATTGGTAAGGCAGGACGTAAGCGCCACATGGGATGGAGACCAACAGTTCGTGGAGTGGTCATGAACCCTTGCGATCACCCTCACGGTGGTGGTGAAGGTAAATCCCCTATCGGTATGCCTAGCCCGGTTACTCCATGGGGTAAGCCGACACTAGGATACAAAACACGTAAACCGAAAAAGCACAGCGACAAGTACATTGTACGTCGTCGCAAGAAATAAGGAGGCTTGTAAAAATGAGTAGATCGATTAAAAAAGGCCCCTTTGTGGAAGAACGTTTATATAAACGTATTGAAGCTATGAATAGTGCCAATGAAAAAAAAGTCGTAAAGACATGGTCAAGAGCATCAACTATCTTCCCTAACTTTGTGGGACACACAATAGCAGTGCATGACGGAAAAAAACATGTACCTGTATATGTAACAGAAGATATGGTTGGTCATAAGTTGGGTGAGTTTGCACCGACTCGTACTTTCAGAGGTCATGCTGGCTCTAAATCCAGCGGTGGCAAGTAAGGAGATTAGTAATGGCAAAAAGAATGCGTGAAAAAGCAGCTGCAAGAAAAGAAAATGCAGATAAACGCCCTCGTGCAACAGCAAGGCATATAAGAATATCCACTCGCAAGGCTCGCATAGTTGTAGATTTGGTAAGAGGCAAGCAAGTTGATGAAGCTCTGACAATATTGGAGCTGACTAACAAGGCAGCATCTCCAATCGTGGTAAAAGTTCTAAACTCAGCTATAGCTAATGCAGAAAATAACCTGGGAATGGATAGAGACAATTTATATATTGCAGAGATTACAGCTAATCAAGGTCCTAAGATGAAAAGATATCGTGCAGGTTCAAGGGGTATGGCACAGCTATACATCCACTACACTAGCCACATCACTGTGGTTCTAGACCAGATAGCTGAATAGGGAGGAATAATAATGGGTCAAAAAGTACATCCTCATGGAGCAAGAGTTGGCGTTATAAAAGATTGGGATGCCAGATGGTATGCTGATAAAAAAGATTTCGCTGCAAATCTTTTAGAAGATTATAAGATTCGTGAGTATACTAAAAAGAAACTATATCCAGCAGGTATTTCAAGAATTGAAATAGAAAGAACTGCTAATAAAGTTATAGTAGGTATTCATACTGGTAAACCAGGAATAGTAATAGGAAAATCTGGTGCAGGAATTGAACTCCTGAAAAAAGAGCTAGCAAAGATGACAAAAGATGAAATTAACATCAACATCTATGAAGTTCGCAGACCAGAAGCCAATGCTCAGTTAGTAGCCGAAAGCATTGCACAGCAATTAGAGCGTCGTATTTCATTCAGACGCGCTATGAAGCAAGCAATCGGTCGTGCTATGAAAGCTGGTATAAAAGGAATTAAAACTCAAGTATCAGGAAGACTG
This sequence comes from Eubacteriales bacterium, assembly GCA_040883315.1. Lineage (GTDB taxonomy): Bacteria > Bacillota > Clostridia > Christensenellales > UMGS416 > JAFGUF01. Next base: position 42,711 of record JBFLKU010000011.1, on the reverse strand, counting down.
GGCGGTGCTGACATTGCTCGTTCCGAAAGCTATAGTGAGGGTTCAATACCACTTCAAACACTTCGTGCAGACATAGAATATGGCTTTGCAGAAGCTATGACAACATATGGCTTAATCGGAGTAAAGGTTTGGGTATATAGAGGCGAAGTTATGGGCAAAAAATTGCTGAATGACAGGCAAGAGCGCCCTGAAGCAGGCGGCAAAAAGCCAAAAGCAGCAAAGCGTCGTCCTCCTCGCAAAACAAACAAGGATCAAAACTCCACCGAAGGAGGTAAAGAATAATGTTAATGCCTAAAAGGGTGAAGCACAGAAAAGTGCAGCGTGGCCGCATGAAAGGCCGTGCACAAAGAGGTAATTTCATTGCATATGGTGAATACGGCTTAGTAGCTGAAGAGCCAGCATGGATTACTGGAAACCAAATAGAAAGTGCTCGTGTTGCCATGACTCGTTATACAAAGCGTGGCGGCCGTGTATGGATAAAGATTTTCCCGGATAAACCTGTTACAAAGAAGCCGGCTGAAACCCGCATGGGTAAAGGTAAGGGTTCACCAGAATACTGGGTAGCAGTAGTGAAACCTGGCAGAGTTTTGTTTGAAATAGCAGGCGTTTCAGAAGAAGTTGCTAGAGAAGCTATGAGACTTGCAGCACACAAGCTGCCAATCAAAACTAAGTTCAGAACAAAAGAGCAATTGAACAAAGGTGGTGAAGCCTAATGAAAGCAGAAAAAATACGTGAGTTAAGCGATCAGGAATTAGTTGAAAAACTTGCATCATTAAAAGAAGAACTTTTCAATTTGCGTTTTCAGCAGGCAACCGGACAAATGCCAAATGTAAAGGTTATCAGCGAATGCCGCAAAAACATAGCTCGTGTGAATACTATTATTCGTGAGCGCGAAATGGCGAATTAAGGAGATAGTGTAATATGAAAAGAAATCTTCGCAAGACACGTACAGGAGTGGTAGTGTCAGATAAGATGGACAAAACAGTAGTTGTTGAAGTCCGCGATAAGATAAAGCACCCTAAATACGGAAAAACAGTTAACAGAATTAAGCGTATTAAGGCACATGATGAAAACAATGATTGCGGCATAGGCGATACAGTGATGATTATGGAAACTCGTCCGCTTTCAAAGACAAAGTGCTGGCGTTTAGTATCTATAACAGAGAAGGCCAAGTAAGGAGGCGAGATAAATGATTCAACCAGAAACTCGGCTTAAAGTGGCCGACAACAGCGGAGCAAAAGAAATTAAATGCATACGTGTGTTAGGCGGATCTATAAGACGCTACGCATCAGTAGGCGATGTAATTGTTGCATCCGTTAAAACATCTACACCAGGCGGAGCTGTTAAAAAGGGCGAAGTTGTGCGTGCAGTAGTTGTAAGAACAGTAAAAGATGTACGTAGACCAGACGGTACTTACATTAAATTTGATGATAACGCAGCAGTTATTATCAGCAATGATAAGCAACCAAAAGGTACTCGTATTTTTGGACCAGTAGCAAGAGAATTGCGTGAAAATGGATTCATGAGGATCGTATCACTTGCTCCTGAGGTATTATAGGGGGTCGTTTTAATGAAGAAAGTACACGTAAGAAAAGGCGACACAGTAGCTGTTATATCAGGAGCTGACAAGGGCAAAAAAGGAAAGGTGTTGGTAGTAGATCCAACAGCTGGCCGTGTTCTTGTAGAGGGTATAAACATGGTAACAAGACATGTTAGACCTCGTGGTGCGAATGAAAAAGGCGGTCGCATGGAAAAAGAAGGATGGATGTATGCAGCCAAAGTTATGCCTATCTGCCCTAGCTGCAAAAAGGCAACACGTAATGGATATACATTCACTAAGGACGGAGCAAAACAGCGCGTTTGCAAAAAATGCGGAAAAAAACTCGAGTCATAATATTGACTAATAATCCATAAAGAAAGGGCACAAGAAAATGCCAAGATTAAAGGAAAAATATAAAAGCGAGGTAGCTCCTCAATTAAAGGATAAGTTCGAGTATTCTAGCGTTATGCAAATTCCCAGACTTGAGAAGATTGTTCTTAATATGGGATTAGGAGATGCTAAAGAAAATTCTCGTGCTGTTGAGAAGGCTGCTGAAGAAATGGGAATAATCGCTGGTCAAAAACCAGTTATAACAAAGGCTCGTAAATCTGTTGCTAACTTTAAGCTAAGAGAAGGCATGAAAGTGGGTGCAAAGGTTACTTTGCGCGGAAACAACATGTATGAGTTTATGGATAAATTGATTTCTATATCACTTCCACGCGTTAGAGACTTTAGAGGACTGTCTTCAAAATCATTTGACGGTCGCGGTAACTACGCAATGGGCGTGAAAGAACAACTTATCTTTACAGAAATTAATTATGACAAAGTAGAAACAATTCGCGGAATGGACATATGTTTTGTTACTACTGCAAAGACAGACGAAGAGGCTCACGAGCTATTGAAGCTAATGGGCATGCCCTTCGCTAATTAACTTGGGAGGATACGTTTAATGGCCAAAAAGAGCATGATTGCCAAGCAAAAAAGAGAACCAAAGTTTTCTACACGTGGATATACACGCTGCAACATCTGCGGCAGACCACACTCAGTATTGAGAAAATACGGTGTATGTCGTATATGTTTCCGTGAACTAGCTTACCGTGGACAAATTCCAGGCGTAAGAAAAGCCAGCTGGTAATGACAAGGCACAGAATGTAACCCCACTTAGGTAATAATCTAAGAAATTTAACGATTTAATGCAATAACCAATTAGGGAGGGAACAAAATGTATGTAAATGACCCTATTGCGGATATGTTAACTAGAATAAGAAACTCTCTAGTTACTCGCAAAGAGACAGTAGACATACCAACATCAAAGATGAAGCAAGCTATCGCCGATATTCTTTTGGAAGAAGGCTATATCAAGGGTGTTAAGCTGATTGATGTGGGTAAGGAAAAAATGATACGCATAACTTTGAAATATTCAAACCAAGGCAAGAATGTTATCATGGGTCTGAAGCGTATTTCAAGTCCTGGGCTTAGAGTATATGCAAAGAAAGATCAAGTGCCAAAGGTGCTTGATGGAATAGGAACTGCTATTATCTCTACATCTTCAGGCGTAATGACTGACAGAAAAGCACGTGAATTATCCGTTGGCGGAGAAGTTCTGGCTTATATCTGGTAGGAGGAGATTGATATGTCAAGAATAGGAAGACAGCCAGTTGAAATCCCTGCTGGTGTAACTGTCAAAATAGAAGATGACAATATAGTTGTTGTTAAGGGACCCAAAGGCGAATTGAAGCAAAAGGTTAATTCTGCAATCACAGTTGAAGTAAAAGATAACCAAATCAATTTTACCCGTCCTGATGATAAAAAAGAAAATAGATCTATGCATGGTCTTTATAGAGCATTAGTTAATTCTATGGTATTAGGAGTAACTGAAGGCTTTCAAAAAGAACTGCAGATAGTAGGTGTTGGATATCGTGCACAAGTAAAAGGAAAAGACCTTGAGCTTAATATGGGATATTCACATCCTGTAGTTATGAAAGCTCCTGAAGGAATTACCTTTGAAACTCCTAGCAACACACAGATTTTTGTAAAGGGCATAGATAAGCAATTGGTAGGACAAGTTGCAGCCGATGTTCGTGACGTACGTAAACCAGAGCCATATCTAGGCAAAGGAATACGATATGCTAATGAATATGTACGCCGCAAGGAAGGTAAGTCTGCTTCCTCATAAGCGCTTAAATAGGAGTAATTGTTATGATAAATAAACAAGATAAAAATGCTTTACGCAGAAAAAGACACATAAGGGTGCGCAACAAAATATCAGGAACAGCAGAGCGTCCAAGACTGTGTGTATATCGCTCTAACAAGGAGATATACGCTCAAATCATAGACGATGTTAAAGGCGTAACCTTAGCTAGCTGCAATACACGTCAAAAAGACATTGCAGCACAAATAAAAGGCAAAACAAAAGTTGAAGCAGCTCAAATAGTTGGCAAAACTATAGGCGAGCGTGCAAAAGCAAAAAAGATAAAAACAGTAGTGTTTGACAGAAGCGGATACGTATATACAGGACGTGTGGAAGCTGTAGCTGCCGGAGCACGCGAAGCTGGACTAAACTTTTAGGAAACAGGAGGAAAATCAATGCAACATAGAGAAAGATCCGCAAGCGAATTTGAAGAACGTCTTGTATTTATCAACCGTGTAGCAAAGGTTGTTAAAGGTGGTCGTAACTTTCGTTTTACTGCATTAATGGTGGTAGGCGATAAAAATGGCCGTGTAGGCGTAGGCTGCGGAAAAGCTGCTGAAATTCCAGAAGCTGTTCGTAAAGGAATAGAAGCGGCTAAAAAGAATTTAGTGACTGTGCCAATAGTAGGAACTACAATTCCTCATGAAATTATTGGAAAGTTTGGCAGAGGACAAGTATTGCTTCTACCTGCAAACGAAGGATCTGGCGTTATAGCTGGCGGACCTGTTCGTGCAGTACTAGAGATGGCTGGTATCCATGACATACGTACAAAGTCTCAAGGTTCAAACAATCCTGCAAACTGTGTGAAAGCAACAATACAAGGGCTGAGCAAGCTTCGCACAATTGAAGATGTTGCTAAAGTACGTGGGAAAAAAGTAGAAGAACTTCTATAATAAGCTACTTAGTAAATCTTACAAGGAGGAAAGCTAAATATTATGGCTACTAAAAAAAGCAAAGAATTAAAGATAACATTGGTTAAATCACCAATTTCTAGTCTGAAAAAACATAAAGCAACTGTTGAGGCTTTAGGGCTTAGAAAGATTCATCAATCTGTGATTAAAGAAGATAATGCTGCTATGCGCGGTATGATTTTCACAGTACAGCACATGGTTGAAGTTGAAGAGATTTAACATCTATAAGGAGATATGATAATGAGAGTACATGATATAACCCCGGCTAAAGGATCTACAAGCTCTAAAAAGAGGTTGGGTCGCGGCACGGGTTCAGGGCTCGGAAAAACATCAGGTAAAGGACATAAAGGCCAAAAAGCAAGAAGCGGCGGCGGAGTACGCCTAGGCTTTGAAGGCGGACAAACAGCACTATACAGACGTTTGCCAAAGCGCGGCTTTACAAATCCTTTCAAAAAAGTATATGCAGAAGTTAATGTGGAAAAGCTAAATGATTTCCGTGCTAATTCTGAAATTACACCTGAAAAACTGATTGAGCAAGGTATAATCAATAAAATAAATGACGGTGTTAAAATCATGGGAAATGGTGAATTAAGCAAAGCTCTAAAAATTAAAGCTCACAAATTCACAAAAGGTGCCCAAGCAAAGATTGAAGCAGCCGGAGGAAGCGTAGAGGTGATTTAATCATGTTTGAAACTATTCGTAATGCATGGAAAATCAAGGACTTAAGAAACAAGATTTTGTTCACTTTAGGAATGCTGTTAGTCTACAGAATAGCTGCAGCTGTCAGACTTCCTAATATTAATTTTGATGCAACAGCCGCTATGTCACAAGGCAATAATTTGTTTGCGATGATGGACCTTTTTAATGGTGGCACATTGAAATACTTCACACTTCTTGCAACAGGTATTACACCATATATTACTGCATCAATTATTATGCAGCTTTTGACTATGGCTATTCCTGCACTGGAAAGACTGCAAAAAGAAGGCGAAGAAGGCCGTAAAAAGATTACAAAAATCACTAGATACCTAGGTATTGGATTGGCACTTTTCCAATCATTAGCTATAATGATTACAAATCGTGGCATATTGTATAATAATGCTTGGTATATGGTTGCATTAATTGGTATAATTCAAGCTGCAGGTACAGCATTTGCTATGTGGCTGGGAGAAAGTATATCTGAAAAAGGAATTGGTAATGGTATTTCGTTACTGATTTTCATTAATATTATCTCAAGATTACCTGTTGATATGGTTACTGGAGTGAAAAGCATAATTGAAGGTGTAATGTCTCCGTGGATAATACCTGCTGTTATAATTGGTGTTCTTATAGTAATAGTATCAGTTGTATTTGTTAATATCGGTGAAAGACGCATACCTATTGTATACTCAAAGAGAATATCCGGAAGAAAAATGTATGGCGGTCAATCAACATATATACCTATGAGAGTTAACTCATCAGGTGTTTTGCCATTGATTTTTGCAATGACATTTGTAAACCTGCCATCAATGATTTTGCCGTATTTCCCTGAATGGGGATTCACAATATTCTATAACAAACACCTTGGTATTGGCTCTATACCATATGCAGTAGTTATGATTCTATTAATAATTGCATTTGCATATTTCTATTCCACTATCACTTTCAATCCGTTTGAAATGGCTGAAAACCTGAGAAAGTATGGCGGAAAAGTGAGAGGAATTAGAGAAGGCAAGCCAACTGCTGTATATATGCAAAAAATAAGCTCAAGAATAACATTATTCGCTGCACTATTTTTGGCATTCTTGGCTGTTATCCCAATGGCTATACTTGCAACCACAGGTTCAAGCTCACCATTGCAGGCAACATCTATATTGATTATGGTATCAGTTGCTATTGAAACATCCAAGCAAATAGAAGCTCAACTGATTTCTCACAATCACAGAGGCTTCCTATAAGGAGAAATAATGAATTTAATTTTTGTAGGACCGCCCGGAGCAGGAAAAGGAACACAAGCAAAGCTGATATGCAAAGAGTTTAAAATCCCGCATATTTCAACAGGAGATATGCTTCGTGCAGCCATAAGAGAAGGCACAGAGCTGGGATTAAAAGCTAAAGAGTATATAGATGCTGGTCATTTGGTTCCCGATGAAGTGGTAATTGGACTGGTAAAGGAAAGACTAGGCAAGGATGACTGCAAAAAAGGATTTCTGCTAGATGGATTCCCTAGAACAGTTGCTCAGGCAGAGGAGCTGGACGAGATTACAACTATTGATGATGTAATCATGGTAGATGTTCCAGATGCAAAGCTGATTTCCAGAATAGCAGGACGCAGAAGCTGCAGCAGCTGCCCGGCAATATATCACGTGGCAACATATAATAAGACTACGTGCAGTGAATGCGGCGGAGATATAGTCCAAAGACCAGATGACAAAGAAGAAACAGTTAAAAAGAGATTGGAAGTATATCACGATCAAACAAAGCCATTGATTGACTACTATAGAGAAAAGAAAATACTTAGTGCTGTTGATGGAGATAGAGATATACAAGAAATATTTGATGACATAGCTACAATACTAAACTAATGGTGTGGTTATGATAAGCATTAAAAGCAATGAAGAAATTCACTTGATGCAGATAGCTGCAGACATTGCACGAGAGTGCATGCAGCTTTTGAGTGATAATATACAAGTTGGCGTGGAGACCAAGTATCTGGATAAGCTAGCCTTTGATTTTATTAAATCAAAAGGGGGCAGCCCCTCGTTTAAAGGCTATCAGGGATTTCCGGCCAGCATATGTGCTTCAATAAACGAAGAAGTAGTTCATGGCATACCATCTGAAAGAAAGCTTAAAGATGGAGATATAATCGGTATAGACCTTGGTGTATATATTAATGGATATCACTCAGACATGGCTCGCACATTTGCTGTGGGAGATGTGAGTGATGATGCGATGGATTTAATGAATTGTGCTAAATTGTGTTTTGATGAAGCTTTAAAAGTGATGTATCCCAACAATCGACTGGGAGACATTGGGAATGCTGTGCAGACCACAGCCGAAGCCAGAGGATACTCTGTGATTAGGTCACTATGCGGACATGGAATAGGCAAAGATCTGCATGAAAGTCCTGAGGTTCTGAATTTTGGCAGCAAAGGCAGAGGATTGAGGCTGAAAGAAGGAATGGTGCTGGCAGTAGAGCCCATGATAAATATTGGCGGGCACGAAATAGTACAGCTATCTGACGGATGGACGATTATTACAAAGGACAAATCATTATCAGCTCACTATGAAAATACAGTGTATATTTCAGGTGAGGGACCAGTGGTTTTAACCGATAGGTAACGTAGTGGTGTGTTGACTTTAGGAGGTTATGATAGCTATGAATGAACTTCCTTGTATAGGTTCGGTAGTTATTTCCAAAGCAGGGCGTGATGCTGAAAAGTTTTTTGTGGTCGTAGGACACAGTGACGACAAAAAGCATGTTTTCATTGCAGATGGCGCACTGCGAAAGGTGGATAACCCTAAGAAAAAGAAGTTAAAGCATATAAGCATTAAAGGCGTAGTAATACCTGTGATAAAGGAAACTTTGGAATCAGGCGGAAAAGTTTTTGACTATGAACTGCGAAGTCATTTAAATGCTTTAGGGTATAATATTTGACACTTTAAGGAGGGAAAATAATTTGGCAAAGCAAGGCGTAATTGAAGTGCAAGGGAAAGTGCTTGAAGCATATCCAAATGCTATGTTTCAGGTGGAGTTGGAAAACGGACACACTGTATTAGCTCATATTTCAGGCAAGCTGCGTATGCACTATATTCGTATTTTGCCAGGTGATCAGGTCACACTTGAGCTGTCACCGTATGATTTGACAAAAGGACGAATTACGTGGAGGGGAAAACCCCGCACATAATTAGCAGGAAACTAGTCCACTGTGAGTAAAGCAAATAAAAACTATTTGCAAAGAAAGGAAGTTTTGGTAAAATGAAAGTTAGACCATCAGTAAAACCAATTTGTGAAAAATGCAAAGTAATCAAGCGTCATGGCAGGGTAATGGTAATATGCCAAAATCCTAGACATAAACAAAGACAAGGTTAATATTAAAATTAATGCTACATTTCCCGTGGCTTGTATAATCAAAATTCCACCGCAGGATTATACAATTTATAGTATCTAATTATAATGTAGTTTTTAATATATTAATGTGCTTTCGCACATATCGTAAAGCAACAATAATTATGGAGGTAATCTACGTATGGCTCGTATTGCTGGCGTTGATTTGCCAAGAGAGAAGAGAGTTGAAATAGGTCTTACCTATGTTTATGGTATAGGTCTTACAACCTCTCAGAAAATTTTGGCTGAAACGAAAATAAATCCTGACATTCGTGTAAAGGATTTAACAGAAAGTGAAGTTAGTACCCTTCGCGAATACATTGAAAATAATGTAAAAGTAGAGGGTGATTTAAGACGCGAAATAGCAATGAATATTCGTCGTCTGATGGAAATAGGTGCCTACAGAGGTATTCGTCACCGCAGGAATTTGCCTGTAAGAGGACAAAACTCTAAGCAAAATGCAAGGACAAGAAAAGGTCCTCGTAAAGGCTCAGTAGGGCGCAAAAAGTAGGCATTATTTATGCTGAAATTATTTAGAAAGGCATGGTATTAGAACATGGCACAAGCTAAACGCGGCACAAAACGCCGTCGTGATAAAAAGCATGTTGAACGTGGTCAAGCACATATCAAAGCATCGTTCAACAATACTATAGTAACCATTACTGATATGCAGGGCAACGCCTTGTCATGGTCAAGTGCGGGCTCGCTTAATTTCCGTGGCTCAAGAAAAAGCACACCATATGCCGCACAAATGGCATCAGAGACAGCTGCAAAAGCGTCTTTGGATTATGGTTTAAAAACAGTAGAAGTATACGTTAAAGGTCCTGGTTCTGGACGTGAAGCTGCAATTCGCGCACTTCAAGTAGCTGGACTGGAAATAACATCAATCAAGGATGTGACGCCTATCCCACACAATGGATGTCGTCCGCCTAAACGTAGAAGAGTGTAATAGGAGGAATACAGTATGGCAAGATATACAGGACCTGTATGCAGACTGTGTCGTAGAGAGGGAACAAAGCTATTTTTAAAGGGCGATCGCTGCTACAGTGACAAATGTGCCTTTAATCGTAGACCAGTTCCTCCAGGACAACATGGTCAAGGTCGCAGAAAAGTATCAGAATATGGTTTGCAACTAAGAGAAAAGCAAAAGATGCGTAGAGCATATGGTCTTTTAGAAAAGCAATTCCGTTTATATTTTAATAAAGCAAGCAGAATGAAGGGTCTGACAACCGGTGAAGCATTATTGCAATTACTGGAGCTTAGACTAGATAACGTTGTTTATCGTTTGGGCTTGGGCGTAAGCAGAGCACAATCTAGACAATTAGTACTACATAGTCATATATTGATTAATGGTAAAAAGGTGAATATACCTTCATATCAATTACAGCCAGGTGACGTGATTTCCGTTAAAGAGGGCAGCCAAAGTGTAGACCTTTTCAAGGCTGTTAAGGAAAACGGTGTATCAAATCTACCAAAGTGGCTAGAGATGGATGCAGCAAAACTAACAGGAAAAGTACTGCAAAAGCCAGAAAGAGACGATGTAGACCTAACATTGGAAGAGCACTTGGTTGTTGAGTATTACTCTAAACTATAATTTGGAATTGTTTAAATTTCCAATAACGACACCTCACAAGGAGGGTTTATATTAAATGATAGTAATTGAAAAACCCAAAATTGAATGCGTAGAATCCAGCGAGGATAATCGCTATGGTAAGTTCGTTGTTGAGCCTCTGGAAAGAGGATTTGGAACGACACTAGGGAATTCTCTGCGCAGAGTATTGCTTTCTTCACTGCCGGGAGTGGCTGTAGTTTCTATTAAAATAGAAGGAGTACTGCACGAATTTTCCACAATTCCGGGAGTAGTTGAGGATGTTACAGAGATAATTCTTAATCTAAAGGGACTATCTGCTCAAATGCACACTACAGAACAAAAAGTGGTGACATTGAATGTTACTGGACCTGCAACAGTTACAGCAGGAGATATATATGTTGACTCCGAGGTTGAAATTTTGAACCCTGACCTGCATATATGTACAGTAAATGAAGATGGTAGCCTTTACATGGAAATCACCCTTGATAAGGGGCGTGGATATGTAAGTGCAGAACGAAACAAAGCATTTGGTCAGCCGGTAGGAGTTATACCTGTAGATTCTATATTTACACCTATTGAGAAGGTTAACTACACCGTTGAAGACACACGTGTTGGTAAGCAAACGGACTTTGATAAGCTGACAATGGAGATATGGACAAATGGTTCAATATCACCTGAGGAAGCTCAATCTTTGGCTGCAAAAATAATAAACGAACACATGAAGCTGTTTATTGACTTAACTGATGATGTCGGTGATGTAGAGATAATGGTGGAAAAAGACGAGAATGAGAAGGAAAAAGTTCTGGATATGACAATTGAAGAACTTGATCTGACAGTTCGTTCTTTCAACTGCCTGAAACGTGCAGGAATAAACACCGTATCAGAGCTAGTACAGCACAGTGAAGAGGACATGATGAAGGTGAGAAACCTTGGTCGTAAGTCATTGACTGAAGTACAGCAAAAGCTTGCAGCTTTGGGACATTCACTTAAAAAAGATGAAGAATAGCAGAAGGGAACGAAAATAAAATGTCAGGATATCGCAAACTGGGAAGACCCACAGATCAGCGTATGGCTATACTTCGCTCACAAGTAACAGCACTATTAGAAAATGGTAGCATAAAAACTACTTTACATCGTGCAAAGGAAGTTAGAAAAATTGCAGAAAAGTTAATAACTTTAGCTGTTAAAGAGTGTGACAACAGTATAAGCGTTACTAAGAAAATCAAAAATGAAAAGGGTCAGGAAGTTCAGATTGAAGTAACTAATGATAGTCCTTCAAAATTAGCTGCTCGTCGTCGCATAATGTCAAAAATATATGATGTGAAACCAAGACGCGAAGACGGAGAAAGCAAGAAAGAATATAAAGAACGCATGGATGGAGTTAACCACCCATTAGTTGAAAAAATGTTCAAAGAAATCGGACCTCATTTCAAGGAAAGAAAAGAAGAAACAGGCACAGGCGGCGGATATACTCGTATATTGAAGCTAGGCCCACGCAAGGGCGACGGTGCTGAGATGGTTATACTTGAGTTGGTATAAGCAGATATAAAGAATAGTAAAAGAATGGAGGACTAACAGGTATTACCTTAGTTCTCCTTTTGCCTATATATAGTCATTATTAGTTTATATATAATCTAGTATTGATATAGGTAATATTTTTAATAGCATTTTACCATGTAATATAAAGGAGTAAAATGAAATCAATAATAGAATTTAAGAATGTTTCTTTTGATTATGTAAACCATGAAGGTACAAAAAAGAGAGCATTAAACAATATATCTTTAAAAATAGCAGAAGGTGAATTTGTAGCTATAGTAGGGTCAAACGGCTCCGGCAAATCCACATTAGCTAAGCATGCAAACGCACTGCTGCTGCCTAGCGAAGGCACAGTATCTGTAAACGAATTTGATACAAAAGATGATGAAAAGCTTTGGGAGATAAGAAAAAGCGTTGGAATGGTTTTTCAAAATCCAGATAATCAAATAGTTGCAACCATCGTGGAGGAAGACATAGCCTTTGGTGCTGAAAATCTTGGCGTACCGAGAGAAGAGATAGTGGAACGTGTGGATAATGCACTAAAAATGGTGGAAATGAGCGAAAACCGAGGCAAAGCACCGCATATGCTATCTGGCGGACAAAAGCAAAGAGTAGCTATTGCAGGAGTTTTAGCACTTGATCCGAATGTAGTGGTTTTCGATGAAAGCACAGCAATGCTCGACCCAAAGGGAAGAAAAGAAGTGATGAGCATTGCAAAAAAACTTCATGATGACAGCAAAACAATCATTTTTATTACTCATTTTATGGAAGAGGCAGCAATGGCAGAGAGAATAATAGTGCTTAATGATGGCGAGATAGTTGCCGATGGCAAGCCCATTGAAATATTTAATGATGTAAAAATGTTGGAAAGCTTATCACTGGATGTACCTAGGTCTGTAATATTGGCAAATAAGCTGAAAGAGGCAGGGATTACTCTGAAAAACGTATTGACCATAGATGATATGGCGGAGGAATTATGTCAGCAGATTTAGGAAATAAAAAAGCACCAATCATTGAATTTAGCAAGGTGAAATACGTATACATGCAGGGCTCTCCATTTGAAACGATTGCCTTGGATGAAGTAGACCTTCAAATAGAAAAGGGCGAATTTTTGGGCATAATCGGGCACACAGGCAGCGGAAAGACCACATTGGTGCAGCATATAAATGCACTGCTAAAGCCAAATAGCGGGCAGGTTATCGTTAAAGGTGTGGAAACATCAACCGAAAAGAAAAAACTAAATGACCTTCGAAAAACGGTAGGTCTTGTTTTTCAATACCCGGAATACCAGCTTTTCGAAGAAAGCGTCATTAAAGATATATCATATGGCCCTAAAAATCTGGGAATAGATGATGAAGAGATAAAGACCAGAGTAGAAAAGGCATTGATTCAGGTAGGCTTAGACATAGAAGAAGTAGGGCATAAGTCACCATTTGAGCTTTCAGGCGGACAAAAAAGAAGAGTGGCTTTTGCTGGAGTTTTGGCTATGGAGCCGGAAATTCTGATTCTGGATGAGCCAACTGCAGGGCTAGATCCACAGGGCAGAAATGAAGTGCTGCAGCTTCTAAAAGAGCTGAACGAAAAGAAAAATATGACAATTATTATGATTAGCCACTATATGGACGAAATAGCCTATGCATGCAGCAAAGTGATGGTGATGGACGGCGGGAAAGTGGCAATGTATGATACGCCCAGAGAGGTTTTCAAGAATTATGACAAGCTATCCGAGCTAGGGCTGGATGTTCCATTCACTCTGCAGCTGGCACAAAAACTGAAAGACAGAGGCGTGAACATAGCGGGTATTCCGCTGACTTTGGATGAAATGTATGATGAAATCCTGAAAGCAAAGGAGGGAAGAAATGCTTAAAAATATAACACTAGGGCAGTTTTTCCCGGGAGATTCTGTTATCCATAGAATGGATCCCAGAACAAAGTTGATCTTAGTCTTTGCTTTTGTAGTGGGTATTTTTCTGGTAAAGTCATTTTGGGGATATTTATTGGTGGGAATATATATTCTTTTAATAATAGGAATATCAAAGATTCCTTTAAAATTCATGTTAAGAGGGCTTAAACCCATATTCATTATAGTGATTTTTACACTAGTTTTGAATATTCTAATGACGCCTGGTGAAAGTCTGCTGCTTCAGTGGGGCAAGCTGAAGATATATAAAGAGGGCATAAGAACGGGTTTCTATTTTGCAGTTAGGCTGATACTTTTGGTACTAGGCTCCCAGATATTGACCCTGACAACATCGCCTCTTGCACTGACAGACGGGCTAGAAAGCCTTTTTAAACCTATGCAGAAAATAGGAATGCCTGTGCATGAGCTGGCAATGATGATGACGATAGCACTGAGATTTATACCAACACTTTTAAGCGAAACTGACAAAATCATGAAAGCACAGATGTCTAGAGGTGCAGATTTTGAAAGCGGCAATTTAATAAGCAGAGCAAAAAGCCTGGTTCCTGTTATGGTCCCGCTGTTTATTTCTGCATTCAGAAGGGCTGATGATTTAGCTCTGGCGATGGAGGCAAGATGCTACAGAGGCGGCGTTGGCAGAACCCGAATGAAGAAGCTGACATTAACGAAAGCGGATTTGCTCGCTACTATTGTTTTCATAATATTCGTAGGCACTATAGCAGCTGCAGAGATATTGGTAGTGTAGTATGCGTGTTAAAGTGGTGGTGGAATACGACGGAGCCAACTACAGCGGCTGGCAAAGGCAAATAAACTCCAATTCAATACAGCAGACAATCGAGGAGTGCCTTTTCAAGCTGACAGGAAATGAAATAGTGATACACGGCGCAGGAAGAACAGATGCAGGCGTGCATGCATTCGGGCAGGTGTTTCATTTTGATGATGATACAATTCCACCAGAAAGATATGCAGGTGCTCTCAATTCTAAGCTGCCGCACGATATACGAGCCATATCATCAGAACAGGTAGATGATGAATTTCATAGCCGCTTTGATGCAAAGGGCAAAAGATATCAATATAAAATAGATAATCAAAAGCGACCTATAGTGATAAAGAGAAATTATGCTTGGAGAGTTTATAAAGAGATAGACATAGAGAAAATGAAATCTGCCGCAAGTGATTTGCTGGGAGAGCATGATTTTTCATCATTTATGGCCGCCAGATCATTTGTACAAACCACAGTTAGAGAGATAGAATCTATTAAAATAGAGAAGCAGGGAAGCGAAATAACCATTGATATTGTAGGCAATGGCTTTTTGCGCTCTATGGTTCGAATAATTGCAGGCACTTTGGTAGAGATGGGAACGGGGCAAAGAGACTGCACAAAAATGAAAGAAATAATCGCAGAAAAAAACCGCCTGAGTGCCGGAATAACAGCACCTGCAGGCGGATTGTATCTGATGGAAATATACTATTAAACTATGGCTCTACTGGATTTTCAAGAGTGCCTATAGATAATATTCCTCCGGTTTCTTCATCCAATATCGCAAATATAAATGATCTGCCAACAATGAAGAAATCTTCACCATTGTTGTTTGCACGTGTAATATCAACAGGCTCAATATCACTTTTGTTTTCACCTGTTTCGGTTATCCTTATTTGAGATACCTGATAAAACCTATCAACGTAAAAATTATTTCCCAAGTTAGTGAAATCTGCAATTTCCGAATTAAACATTTCTGAAGCCCCCATTTTGCTCAGCACATTAGAAAGCTCTATAACATTTGGGCTTGAAAAGCTTACCTTGGGTATATATAGCCATTTTTCCTTTTCATATGCCAATGCTTTCCACAGAACAATATTATCCCCAGTGAAATCTGAAAGAAACTTATCGATAGGGTCGTCATCTGGCGGAATGAAAATAGCCAGCGTAGTTTTGCCGCCGTATAGGGGAAGGAAGCCTACAGTGACGTCATCATCTTCATAGAATTTGATAGTCATTTTACCCCTGAGAGTTGGAACGGCTAAAGCCTTTCCGTTATCTGCGGTAAAGGGGAGTGTACGGGTATTTGCCAGATTGAAGGCTGTATCCCACTTGCAGTCTACTGAGCTGACGGACAGCATAAAGGTAGGTATATTATGTGGAATGTAGTTCTCTGGGAAAAGATTTTGTATGCTGGCAGATGTAGATGTTATTTCACTTGCCCAGTCATTTAGATGATCTTCCAGACGCTCTTCGTCGAATTGCGTAAAATTCAAGTTCAGTCGGAAATAGTCCTCCATGCGCACCGCGAAGTCTTCCCTTATGGTAGGGCCTTCATTTACATAGAGCGAATAACCGTTTGCAAACTCGGCACCTTGCTGCTCGCTTAATTGATCCATCAAATCTTTAGAGCTTAAGGTTAGCTGAGTAGTGTCTCCAAGATCCAGATTCAATGCATTTTCAATGCCGGTTTGGGTATCTCCGCTGGCACCAATGTAGAACATCGTAAGTGCAACACCTACATTTATAGGGCTTATTATTACATTACCAGCTGTTTTCGCTGGTGTGCTCTCATTGCTTGATGCAGCTGGCGCTGTTTCAGCCGGGGTAGCGCCATCTGATGATGCTGAGGCTGAAGCGGTATTGTCAACGATTATTTCATCTATGCCTGCTTTTTCTCTTCTCACCTGTTTTAGCAGCTCTATTGCAAAGTCATTATATGTATCTATTTTAACATTTTCAACAAATTGTATTGGCTCAGGTGTGATTACCTCCGCTGTGGGGGTGGCATTCGGGTCATCCACGCTGCAGCCTAAAAAGCAGAATGCAGGCAATAAAAGAATTATCGAAAGCATGATTATTTTTTTAATTAATGAATTTTTCATGGATACATTATAGCATACTGCCAAAAAAATTTGCTATAGTTTTTTTTATCATGTGATGTTATAATGCAAATAGAAGCATTACCACATAATAACAAATCTACAAGGGCATGTATTGCCGCATAAGCGACATTTAGCAAATATCAGATTAAAACATCATACAAGGAGGAAATATGAAAGATTTAAAAGGAACAAAAACAGAGGCAAATCTAAAGGAAGCATTCGCAGGCGAATCACAGGCAAGAAACAAATATACCTATTTTGCATCAGTAGCAAAAAAAGAAGGATTTGTACAGATGTCTAAAATCTTTGAAGAAACTGCATACAACGAAAAAGAGCATGCAAAAATATGGTTTAAGCTACTAGGAGGCATAGGAAACACACAGTCAAATCTAATGGCGTGCTCAGAAGGCGAACACTATGAATGGACAGAAATGTATCCTAACTTTGCAAAAGATGCAAGAGATGAAGGCTTTGACGATATTGCTGCATTATTTGATGGAGTAGCTGCAATAGAAAAAGAGCATGAAGAGAGATATAACACCCTTTTGAAGAATCTACAGGACGCAAAAGTATTCAAGAAAGACAATGAGACCGAATGGATATGCTCCAACTGCGGACATATTCACGTGGGCACAGACGCACAACAGGTTTGTCCGGTTTGCTCACATCCAAGAGCACATTTCGAGGTAAGGGCAAAGAATTACTAAGATAGTTTAAAATTAATATTGCAAAAAGAATTGCTTTAGTGTATAGTACCACTAGAGCAATTTTACTGTAAAGGTAATTGCCTTGACACGCGCAAAGGAGTGGTGTATAATTGGATACCAATGTAAAGATAAATTGGCTGCTGGATTTCTATGGTGCTATGCTGACAGAAAGACAAAGAAGCGCAATGGAAATGCACTATGGCGATGATTTATCTTTGTCTGAAATATCAGAGACGCTGAATATAACAAGGCAGGCAGTTCACGATTCGCTGAAGCGCGGTGAAAAGACACTTATTAATTATGAAGAGAAGCTGGGACTACTGAAAAGATATTTTGATATAGGAAGCAGAATCAAAAACCTAAAAGACAAGGCAGAAGTTTTATACAACAGCGATATATACAAAGATATATATGATGAAATTATAGATTTAATGGAAAAGTGGGAGTATTGACAGGAAGGTATTAGATGGCTTTTGAAGGATTAACAGACAAGCTAAACGCAGTATTCAGCAGAATAAGACAAAGAGGAAAGCTGACAGAGGCAGATGTAAATGAAGCGATGCGGGAAGTACGCAGAGCACTGCTGGAAGCCGACGTCAACTTTATGGTAGCAAAAAAGTTTGTAAAAGCCGTATCAGATAGAGCTGTAGGCGAGGAAGTGATGCAATCACTCACGCCTGGACAGCAAGTTATCAAGATAGTAAATGAAGAGCTATCAAACATAATGGGGAAAAAAAGAGAGAAGATAGTATACTCTTCTAATCCTCCTACAATAGTGATGCTATGTGGACTGCAAGGCGCAGGAAAAACCACAATGTGTGCCAAGCTGGCAAAGCACATGAAGGAAAAGGACAATAAGCGCCCTATGATAGCGGCGTGCGACATATACAGACCGGCTGCTATAGAGCAGCTGAAAGTAGTGGGAGAGCAGGCAGGAGTGACGGTTTTCGAAATGGGTCAGGAAAACCCAGTGAAGATAGCCAAGGAAGCATTGCGTGCAGCCAAAAAAGGCGGCAGAGATGTTCTTATAGTAGATACAGCTGGAAGACTTCATATTGATGAAGAGCTGATGGATGAGCTTAAGGATATTAAAAAGGCCATAAAGCCGGATGAGATTCTTCTGGTCATAGATGCTATGACAGGACAGGACGCTGTGAATGCTGCCAAAGCTTTTGATGAAGCTATACAAATCGATGGTGCAATACTGACAAAGCTAGATGGCGATGCCAGAGGAGGAGCAGCACTGAGCGTGCGTGAGGTGACTGGCAAGAGTATAAAGTATGTGGGCGTCGGAGAGAAGCTTGATGATATAGAGCCATTTCACCCGGATAGAATGGCAAGCAGAATACTTGGCATGGGTGACATGCTGACACTAATAGAAAAAGCTCAGGAATCTTTCGACGAAGAGAACGCCAAAAAGCTGAATGAAAAAATGAAGAAGGCTTCATTTACACTCGAAGATTTCTTGGATTCATTTGAGCAGATGAATAAAATGGGTGGAATGGGTGCTCTGATGAAGATGATGCCAGGCACGCCAAACATAGATGAAGAAAGCATAGACAGCAAGCAAATAGAAAGAACCAAAGCTATAATACTTTCCATGACAATAAAGGAAAGAAGAAACCCGAAAATATTAAATGCGTCTAGGAAAAAAAGGATTGCGGCAGGATGCGGAATGCAGGTGCAGGATATAAATAGGCTGCTAAAGCAATTTGACGGTATGAAGCAAATGATGAAAACTTTTGGTGGCAAGGGACGCGGAAGAAGAGGCAATATGCCTTTCAATATGCCGTTTTAGATGGTAAATAGGCTTTGAAAAACAAAAGCTTAATATAAATAACACAATTCGAAAGGAATACGACAATGGCAGTAAAATTAAGACTAAAAAGAATGGGACAAAAAAAGAAACCTTTCTATCGTATAGTTGCAGCAGACACAAGAGCACCTAGAGATGGCAGGTTCATAGAGCAAATTGGATATTACAATCCAGTATCAAATCCAGAAGAGCTGAAAATAGACGCTGAAAAGGCACAAAAATGGCTGAAGACAGGCGCACAACCAACAGATACAGTAAGAGGATTGTTGAAAAAATCAGGCATCCTTTAGTATGTATCTAGAAAAGGAATAGATAATGGATAAAACTAGAGAATTGGTTGAGTATGTTGCACGCTCTTTAGTAAGCCAGCCGGATGAAGTGAAGGTGAATAGGGTAGATAAGGATAAGCTCGTCGTGCTGGAGCTGCGCGTTGCACCGGACGATATGGGACGTGTAATAGGCAAACAAGGCAGAATAGCAAAGGCTATCAGAACCTTGGTGAGGTCTGCAACAAGCAACTCAAACAAAAAATATATAGTGGAAATACTAGACTAGATGAACGAAAAAAACACATTCTTATTAGGTGTGATAGTAAAAGCTCAGGGCATCAAGGGTGAAGTAAAGGTGAAACCATACACTGACACCCCTGATGTTTTGTGTCATCTAAAACACATAATTATAAAAGACAAAAAAGTCGACATCCAAAGTGCGAGAGCAGACAATACAATGGCATATATCAAGCTGGCAGGAATAGAGGACCGAGACATGGCGGAAGGACTGCGAGGCGTAGAGATATATGTGGAAAAAGAGAATGCTCCAAAGCTGCCATCAGGCAGGTACTATATTGACGATTTGCTAGGCTGCATGGTTTTTGATGATGAAAATGAGGAACTAGGAAGCCTTATTAATGTTATGCAAAATGGTGCAAACGACGTTTATGTGATAAAAAACAAAAACGGAGAAATATTGGTACCGGTACTAAATAGCGTTATCAAAGAAATCGATATAGAAAAAAAAGAAATAGTGCTCATAAAGCATAGACTAGCGGAAGTGGCTTTATATGAATATTAATGTTTTGACATTATTTCCGGATATTATAGAGAATTATTTCAGCCATTCTATCGGTGCACGTGCTGTGAAGAATGGTCATGTTGATATAAACGCAGTGAACATCAGAGACTTTTCCAAAGATAAGCACGACAAAGTGGATGATACTCCTTTTGGCGGAGGTGCAGGCATGCTGATGATGCCGCAGCCTCTATTTGACTGTATAAAAGATGTGAAGAAAAAGCAGCCCAATACAAAAGTTGTGTATATGTCGCCAAAGGGAAAAGTGCTGGACAACAAAATAGCCAGAGAAATGGCGAATATGGAATCGGTCACCTTTCTGTGCGGACACTACGAGGGAGTGGACCAGAGAGTTATAGAAAAGCTGGTGGATATGGAGCTATCTATAGGCGACTATGTGCTGACCGGTGGAGAGCTGGCAGCATTGGTAGCGATTGATGCTATTATGAGATTTATTCCCGGAGTTTTGGGTGCAGAGGATGTCCACATGGAAGAAAGCTTTGAAGATGACCTTCTGGAGTATCCTCAATACACACGTCCAGCAGACTATGAAGGAATGAAAGTGCCAGAAGTGCTGACAAGCGGTCATCATCTTAACATAAAAAAATGGCAAAGAGAGAGGCAGCTGGAAGAGACATTCCACAAGCGCCCGGATTTACTGGAAAAAGCAGAACTGAGCAAAGAAGATGTTGAATTTCTGGAAATATTGAAATCCAACAAGTAATATAATCACATTTATATAGTAAATCACTTTATATAATTAACACAAAATATAGCCAAGATTATACAGATTGCAATTGCGTTACAATTATGATACAATTGTGTAACATTATTATCCTGATATTTTGGATACTTAGGAGCTGCTATGAGCAATCAATTTAAAAAATCATATTTAAAAATTTTATTTGCTTTATTAATAGTGCTATTGATAGCACTGTTTGTAATATTAGCACTAAAAAATCGCAATACTGAAAATGATGAGCAAGTACAGGCGGAAAATACGCCTGCATATACTACTGCAATAGAAGAGACTGCTACTAAAGTAGAAGAAGAGATACTATATGAAGATGAAGACCCATTCAGGGACTACAAATATGATTTCGATTTGTCCCTAGACGTAAAAAAAATGACTATGGACGGCGTTTTGAATTTTACATATTATAATAATAATGAAGAAGAAATGGATCATTTGATATTTTATTTGTATGCAAATTCATATGAAAAGGAAGAATACTATGCTATCAAAGAAGAGCATGCAAAATACGGCTATCCTTTTGGATTTTCTGCTGGCAGCATAGAAATAAAGAACGTTGAATCGGAAACTGGAGCAAAATATGAGGTGGCAGGAAGCCAGAATCATTTGCTTGTAATAGATTTGGAAAAGGCGGTAGAGCCTGATGAAAGCATAGAGATTAAAATAGAATACACGGTTAATATTCCCCATAGTTTTGGCAGATTCGGATATGGCGAGGATACTATATCATTAGTAAACTGCAATCCAATAATGGCGGTCTATGATAAAGAAAACGGATACTATATGTATGAATATAATAATATAGGAGATCCTTTTTTTACAGAATGCGGAGACTATACAGCTAGAATTACTGTGCCTAAAGAT
Organism: Eubacteriales bacterium; assembly: GCA_040883315.1. Classification (GTDB taxonomy): domain Bacteria; phylum Bacillota; class Clostridia; order Christensenellales; family UMGS416; genus JAFGUF01. The sequence goes on along the minus strand of JBFLKU010000011.1, from coordinate 20,860 downwards.
TATATAGTGGCACCAACAGGCAAGATTACAAACACAGAATATGAAGGAAAGATGGCAATCTATAATGTAGACGGACAAAACAGAAGAGACTTTGGGTTTGTTGCCAGCGATGAATTCGAGGTACTGAGCAAAAACATAAATGGCGTAGAAGTATACGCATATGGAATAGGCAACAGCAAATTTAATGAAATCGCGCTAGAGGCGGCTGCAGACTCCATAGAAGTATTCTCAGAGCTTTTCGGTGAATATCCATACGAAACATTCAATGTGGTGGAGACAAATTTCTTTATTGGCGGCATGGAATACCCTGGGATGGTGCTAATTGGCGATGCATTCTATTCAGAGGGATTAAAGGGCGTAATGGAGATGATAGTAGCCCATGAGACAGCTCATCAATGGTGGTATGCTATGGTAGGCAATGACCAGATAGCTGAGCCGTGGCTGGATGAGGCTCTTGCAACATTTTCTCAAAGGGTGTATTATGAGCATGTATATCCGGAAAGCTATGAAAAGCTGATAAAAAAATATGTAGATGATGATTTTGCAAACAGAGAAAAGAGAGCAGAAAAGAGAACCACTAGGATAGATTTAGATACTACAGAATATATAAATGACTATTCATTGATAGTATATGGATATGGCGGATGGATGATAGACGATTTGAGAGAATACTTAGGCGAAGAAGATTTTTATAAAGCTATGAGTCTTTATATGGAAAGCAATAAATTCCAAATTGCCCATAGAGAAGACTTGGAAGAAGCAATAGAGCAAATCACAGGCGAAGATATCACATGGTGGTTTGACGAAAACATGCAGATACAGGTGGGAAATTAATGAACAGCGGAAGAAATAATTACTCAAGAAAAAAATATTCAGATAGGCACTACAAAAAGCTGGTAATAGAAGACAAAAAGGAGCTGGATGAAGTCCGCAGCACCAAAAGCCAAAGAATGGAAGCTGCAAGGGAAAATCTAGTGAAAGAGTCTGGCTATGAAGCAGGCTATAAACAATACGTAAAAAGCAAGCACAGCAAGAAAAGGCGTAATTTCTTATTTGGCTTTGGAAAGAAGGCAATTGCAGCAGCCGTATTAGTGGTAGTTTTACTGACAGGCAGTCTGGTGCTCTTCCCAGCTAGCGCAAAAGCCGAAATAGTAGATGGCTATGAGGTGATACTAAATGGCACAGTTTTGGGTGTGGCAGAAAAGGTAGAGCCTATTTCCAATGCCTTGGATGATATTATATTAGAGTTCAAAGAAGACTATGACATGGATGTATTTGACACTGCGGTGCTGGAATATAATCCTGTAAAAATAGATAAGCAATTCATATGCCCGGATACGGTATTTGTTGATATTTTAAAGGGCTGTATTGACGTAAAAGTTATGGCTTGGGTTATATTGGTGAACAATGCGCCTGCCGCTGCTGTGAAGACAGAGGAAGAAGCAAATAGTGCACTTGATAGAGTAAAAGCACCATTTTTGGATGTGCCAACAGAGAGAAACAGAATCAGCGTAGGATTTGTAGAGGATGTAACTGTTAAACAAATGGCTATAGAATATTCTCAGGTTACAGATGAAGAAACAGCATACAACTTGCTGAGATTTGGCAAAGCGGAAGTAGAACAAAAAAACCATGTTGTTGTATCAGGAGAATCATTATATAAAATAAGCAAAAGCTATGGAGTCACGGTGGCTGACCTAAGAAAGGCTAACCCTGCCTTGGCATCCAACAGTAAAATATATCCCGGTGATAAATTATTGATTGCATCTCCTCTTAACAGAGTTAATGTTAAATTCGTTGAAGAGGTGGATAAAGTCGGACAAGTGATAGAATATGAGACAGAAGAGATAAAAGATGACTCTATGTATAAAACGCAGGTTGTAGAAATACAGCCTGGAGTAAATGGATCCCACGATGTGCATGCACTGATAACCTTTATTAACGGCGTAGAGACGGAGGTGGAGGTAATAAGTGAGGAAAACAGAATTGAGCCTGTAAACAGAATAATCAAAAGGGGCACAAAAACTGTTCCGAAGCTGCTGGAAAAAGCGACTTCAGGTGGAATGATAGTGCCAATAAGAGATACGTACAGAGTAAGCTCAAAGTTTGGGCCACGTTCTGTAGAAGTGGCAGGAGCATCCACATGGCACAAAGGCGTAGACTTGGCAGCCGATAAAGGAACGCCTATATATGCATGTGAAGATGGCGTAGTAACGCATTCAGGATCTGGCACTGGATACGGACTATACATAAAAATAGACCACGGAAACGGTGTAGAGACAAGATATGGTCACTGCTCGGAGCTTTTGGTATCCAAGGGTGAGAGAGTAGAGCAAGGGCAGTTGATTGCTTTGGTTGGGAACACAGGTGTATCCAGCGGACCTCACCTTCACTGGGAAGTAAGGGTAAGCGGAAAAGCATATGACCCATTAGGCGAATATGACGGACCTGCTCCATGATTAATATTTTTTAACAGTATGAGAAACAATAGAATTACAGAAAAAGAAAACGAAGAAAAAATACAAAGCATAAATGAGAATTTGAGAAAAGAGCAGAAAGGCGACAAAAAGCCTCCTTCTCTTTTGCACAATAAATTTATAAATAGAATAAATGCTCTTTCATCAAAAATTGACCTAAAAAGGTCAGCTATTGTAGTAGTGCTTATTTTATTTTCAGTTTTTTTGTTTGCAGCCATAATCCCGCTTTTTTCAGATATGAATTATATTGAAGCATATCAAGTTTATCTTAATGATAAATCTATTGGTGTGTTTAAAGATATCACAGAGCTTGAAAGCCTGATACAGGAAATATACGCAGAAAATGAAACCTATTACAACATGGAAATATCCAAGGATACTGTGCTGACGTATGAGCCTGTGAAAATAGCAGAGCAGTTCGTGTGCCCTACAAGCTACTATCAGGATATAATCCGCGGAAATCTGAAGGTGAATGTGATAGCTTGGGTGATATACGTGAATAATAGCCCTGTGCTGGCTCTAGAGCAGCGAACAGATGCACAATGGGTGCTGGAACAGATTTTGCTGCCATACAAAAATGAAGAAGGATCTGAAAATAGATTTGACATAGACTTCCTTGAAAATGTTGAAATAAAGAGCGAAGTAATAAGCTACGAAAAGGTGGCACAGGACAAAGAGACTGCGCTTAGAATTATGCAGTATGGCAAAGACATGGAAGTGAGAATGCACAAGGTAGTGTCTGGTGAGAGCCTATATAGCATATGTAAATCATATGGATTAAAATTATCTGATATAAAAAAGGCAAACCCAACCTTGGCTTTGGATGGGAAGATATACAAGGGTGATATGCTTATTGTAAGCAAAATAAACAATATAGTTAACGTAAAATACACTGAGTACCAAGAGAGAGTGGAGCAAATGCCCTACAATACAATAATTGTAGAGAATGAATCCATGTATAAAACCCAGACAAAAGTCCAACAGCAGGGCGTTGTGGGGCTGAGAAACATTAAGGCCAATGTCACGTTTATAAACGGTTCGGAATCCACATACGAAGTACTGATGGCAGAAGCACCCACAAGAGAGCCTGTGGATGAGATACTGATGAAAGGCACAATGGAGGTGCCTCATGTACTTACATTAGCAAAGCAGGGACGTATGTCGCTGCCACTGAAAAACTATACTATAACATCAGAATTTGGATATAGAAAAACGGAAATAGAAGGGGCATCGACCTTTCACAAAGGGATGGACCTAGCTGCACCATACGGTACGCCTATATATGCCAGTGAAGATGGACAGGTTTCATTTGCCGGCTCTGTCAGCGGATATGGACTGATGGTGAAGATAAAGCATGATGGCGGAGTAGAAACGAGATATGGACACTGCAGCACATTGCTGGTGAAGAATAATCAATATGTGAAAAAAGGCGAAGTGATAGCACTGGTTGGCTCAACCGGTACATCTTCTGGTAATCACGTGCACTTTGAAGTGAGAATAAACGGAGAGGCCGTAGACCCTATGGGATGATAAACACAATAAAACTCCTTGCTCAAAAACATATGAGCGGGGAGTTTTTTGATGCACAATTATGTAAATGTATAATATAGATATGAAATTGATGCATTAGAATAATTTCGCTTTATGTTAATAAAAAATGGGTATATAATAATCTTTAAGGAGATAAATATGGATAATGATTTTGTTGAAATTATTTTTGTTATCGGAGCCATAGTATTGGCTGTGGTTTTCTTGAAATATTTTCTTTTTATTTTGTTGGGAGCAGCAGTCTTAATAGGCATTTTTGCTCTGGCATCGCAGATGAAAAAGAACAAAAATAGAAAAGAAATGGTGCTGGAGGATGTAGAGAGAGGCACTATAGATGACTACATAAAGCAAAGCAGCAGCCAAATACAAAACCTTCGCAGATATTATTATAAGCTAAAGGATGAAGACATAAGAATTTCTTTAGATAATGTTACAGAAGGACTTAAAAAGATTATAAAAATACTAAAGGAAGACCCAAGGGATTTTAAAGCCGTGCGCAGATTTATGAATCTAGCACTTGAGAGCTCCGACAAGATACTCTCTCAATGTGCTCAGCTTTATTCTATTGAGAACCCAAATGAAAAAACAAAGCAAGGCATAAAAGACGCTAAGGAAGGCTTGGATGTGCTGTCTACTGCAATTAATAATCATATAAACAAACTATATGATAATAATGCACTAGATTTGGATATAGAGGTGAAGGTGCTTAAAAAGCTTTTAGGTACTAGAGGATTATTAAACGAGAATAAGGAGAATGAAGATGACCAATGAAAAAACACCTATAGAGGAAACCCAAGAAAACGAGATACAAGTATTGACAAAAGAAGACCTGCAGCTGATAGAGCTAAAAGCAAAAGAAATTGATATTACAGATTCACAGTCTATCATTCTTTTTGGCAGTGCCACTCAAACGGAAATAGCAGATTTTTCAGACACTGTGCTAGAGCAGGTGAAATCAAAAGACAGCGGATACGTGGGAGACATACTCTCCAATCTGTTGGTTAGCTTAGATGATGTGGATGCAAAGGGACTGACAGAAAAAAAAGGAATTTTCCACAATCTAAAAAAGAAAGCTAAAAAGCTGGTAGTGAAGTATGAAAAGCTAACTAAGCAAATAGATGGGATAGTGGAAAAGCTGGAAAATGCACAAACAGGGCTGATGAGAGACGTAGAGCTTTTGGATACACTGTATATAAAAAACAGTGACTACATAAAAGAGCTGGATATATATATTGAAGCGGGCAAGCTGTGCCTGCAAAAAGCACAGGAAGAGATTATACCGGAACTGAATGCACAGGCAGAAAAAACAAGCGATGCATTGGATATTCAAAGAGCCAGAGATATGCAGGCAAACTATGAGAAACTGGACAAAAAAATAGGCGACTTGCAGCTTTCCAGAATGATAGCAGTACAGTCATTGCCGCAGCTTCGATTGATACAGAAAAATGATGAAGTGTTGGTAGAAAAAATTCAGTCTTCACTTCTAAATACAATACCTCTTTGGAAAAACCAAATGGTAATAGCTATTACAATAATCAGGCAAAATGCCGCAGTAAAGCTGCAAAGAGAAGTTACAGATACTACAAATGAACTGTTGAAAAAGAATTCGGAGATGCTAAAGCAAGGCACTGTGGAAACCGCTATTGAGGCGGAGCGCGGAATAGTGGAGATAGAGACGCTGCAGCAAGTGAACCAAGATCTGATAGATACTGTAGCAGAAGTAATTAGAATACAGGAAGAGGGCAGACAGGCAAGAGCAGTGGCAGAAAAAGAGATAGCAGCCATGGAAGCACAGCTCAAAGAGAACCTAATAAATATAAAAAAAGCAAACCAAAATCAGGCAAAAGAATAAAACTGGATATGATACGGTAAAATACCAATAAATTTAAAATAAAGTATTGTTTTTACATGGCAAATAGTGTATAAATAGGTAGTATGCAAAAATAGATAGGGGACTTGCTATGTTAAACAATAAGGGGTTTTCCCTGATTGAGCTGGTGATAGTTATTGCCATATTGGCGGTGCTAGCTGGGATAGGAATGTTTGTTTATAATACAGTTATAGACAGAGCCAGATACTGTGAGCTTTGTGCAGATGTAAGGATATATGAAATAGCGGCACAATCAGCAATAGTAGACTTGGGTGCACCGGAGAATACTGTGGTTTGGGGCGACAGCGTGGCTGAAGCTGACGAATGGACAGAGACAAACTGGCTGAGCGAGAAAATCGATGATGGTATATTGGTTACTATAAGCAATACCAGCGAAGTAAATATATCATTTTTAGAGACCAGCGAAAACTATGATGATTACATGGAGCTTGTAGAAAAATTCGGCGAATAGCCAAAGATAAAAAACAATTAAAGACCAATGATATTCATTGGTCTTTTTTATTCACTATGTTATATCTCTTTTACTATTTTGCTGGGTTTTTTATAGTATAAGATAATCGAAAAAATATACATAAAATAACCGAACCAAATAAAGATAAAGCTAATTAAATGGACTTTTGTGAAAGCTTCCCCATATAGGAAAACGCCAAGTAAAAGCATCATCGTAGGTGCGAGATATTGCAGAAAACCAAGAGCAGACATCGGAATTCTTTTTGCTCCTTCGTTAAAAAGTATTAAGGGAAGGCAGGTTACAATACCGCTGGCTAATACAAGAACGATTTCTACAGTGTCCAGGCCTTTTATAGAGCTGGTATTGGAAGCAAAAAGATAGATAGAATATATCACTGCGATAACAGAAAGCAAAGCAGTCTCTACAAGAAGAGAATTGTATGAATCCAGCTGAAGTCTTTTTTTCATGTATCCATACAGCCCAAAGCTGACAGCCAAAGCCAGAGATAGATATGGGAACTCTCCAAGAGAGAAAGTCATATATGCCACTCCTATAGCAGCCAGTACTATAGCAGCTATTTTTATTTTGTCCAGCTTTTCTTTGAAAAATATTACTCCAAGCAAAATGCTGAAAAGAGGATTTATATAGTACCCGAGGCTTGCCTGCACCACATGAGAACTATTGACAGCATAAACAAATATGCCCCAGTTCACAGCTAGAAGGGAAGCTGTTATCATAAGGCTGCGTCTTGTTTTTTTATCCTCCAAATAGGATATGAAAAGTGCATTTTTTGAAATATACACATAAATCAACAGGGTTATGACAGAAAATATTATTCTGCATAGCAGTATTTCAATAGATGAGATATCGCCAAGCCTATGCCAAAATACAGGAAGAACACCCCATATAAAATACCCTAGAAAGGCATACACATAGCCTCTTATCACTTTTTGATTGTCCATGTTGCACCCGCTTAATTAATTTTGATGATTATATCAGAAAACATCATAAAAAAGCAATAGCAGCGATATAAATAAGTATAAGACTATTTGTAATAATCAAATATATGGTGTAAAATATTAATGTATGGGAACTTTAAATATAGGGCCCTGAAAGGAACAAAAATGTTAAAGGATGAATACAAAAATAAATTAATCGAAATACTGGATGAAAACAAAGTAAGTTTTGATGTTCCTATGTCTGAATGGACCTCTTTTAAGACGGGAGGAAATGCAGAATGCATGATTCACCCAAAGACTGAGGAAGAAATAATAGAAGTAATAAAATTTGCAAAGGAAAACGATATTCCCTATTATATACTTGGAAACGGCACAAATACGCTGGTAAGGGATGGCGGAATAAAGGGAATAATAATTGGGCTTTATCAGAACTTTAATAGTATAGACATTGATGAAGAAACAGGAATTGTAAGAGTGAAGGCAGGCACTTTGCTTTCTGCTGTTGCAAACCTTGCATGCAGAGCAGGACTTTCAGGAATAGAGTTTGCCGGAGGCATTCCCGGCTGCATCGGTGGAGCTATCAAAATGAACGCAGGTGCATATGAAGGCGAGATGAAAGACATTGTTGAAAAGGTTAAAATACTTCATGAAGACTTAAGCGTGAAAGAATACACCAACGAAGAAATGCAATTTGGATACAGAACCAGCATAGTAAAAGACACTGATATAGTGCTGGAGATATCAATAAAACTAGTAAAAAAAGAAACATCAAAAATCAGATCGAAAATGGTGGAGCTGGCCAAAAAGAGAAAAGAAAAGCAGCCGCTTAATCTGCCGTCCGCAGGATCCGCATTCAAAAGGCCGAAGGGCAACTATGCCGGAAAGCTGATACAGGAAGCTGGACTGCAGGGATACACTGTAGGCGGAGCACAGGTTTCCAAAAAACATGCTGGATTTGTTGTGAATACAGGAAAAGCAACCGCTGAAGACGTGGAAACCATATTGAAGGACATACAGGACAAAGTATATGAAAAACACAAAGTGGAACTGGAAAAAGAAATAATAATTATCGGCGACAAGGATAATTAAACGAAAGGTATATAATATATGCATCTTGTGGTGATAACGGGCATGTCCGGCGCGGGGAAATCCTATGCTTTGAACGTGCTTGAAGATATGGACTATTATTGTATAGACAATATGCCGCCGCTTTTAATAGAAGAGTTTGTAAAGCTTTATGAAACCAATGAAGTAAAAAGAACATCAAATATAGCTGTGGGCGTAGACATACGAGGCGGCGAATTTTTCTATAAAATAAATGATATTATAGCTTCCCTTAAAAGCAAAGGTGTTAAAGTGGACACCTTGTTTTTGGATGCGGATGATGAGGTACTGGTATCCAGATATCAGGAAACCAGAAGAACACACCCTCTGTCCAGAGCAGGCAGAGTGCAGGAGGGCATAGACAAAGAGCGGGAAATAATGTCACCAATTAAAGAAGGCTCGACATACATTTTGGATACCACCGAGCTGTCTATATGGGATCTAAAAAAGAGAATAATTGATTTATTTTCATCAGACAAGGCAGGAAAGTCCAGCTTTCCTATCAACATCATCTCCTTTGGATTTAAATATGGAATTCCAAACGATGTTGATTTGGTTTTTGATGTGAGATTTCTAGATAATCCATATTATATAGAAGAACTGCGAGAGAGCACTGGGCTGGACAAAAAAGTGCATGACTATGTGATGGAGAAAAAAGAAGCACAAATATTTTTGGAAAAGCTAAAGGATATGCTGGGATTTTTGATACCATTATATATAAAGGAAGGGAAAGGACAGTTATCAATAGCTATTGGGTGCACAGGAGGCAGACACAGATCTGTGACAATGGCTGAAGAGCTGGCAGAGCATCTAGAGAAAACCTGCCACAGAATTATAACCAATCACACAAATATTTCAAAATCATGATAAATTACAAATTTAAAAATAAGCTTAGATGGCTTGTTCCTGGAGTAAAGATAAAAAGATATATCTTTTTATCAGCAGCAGGCGTTGCTGTGGTCACACTTTCAGAATTTTCTAATGTTCAGGAGAACATAAAACTGCCGCTTTTTATATTGGGCATTTTTCTAGTCGTTCTAGGGCTGATAACAATAATAGCCAGACTTTGGCGTTCGTCACCGGATACTATGTCCAGAATGACCCGTGCAGATCATGTATATAAGCAGCTAAAGCTGAATTACGGACCGAAGATTGTGGCTTTGGGCGGAGGCACAGGTCTGTCGTCTATGCTTCGTGCGGCAAAAAAAATTACCAGCAATATAACTGCTATAGTGACGGTTGCAGACAACGGAGGCAACTCCGGAGTGCTTAGAAAAGAGCTGGGAGTGCTGCCGCCGGGAGATATCAGAAACTGCATAATTGCTCTTTCAGAAACAGAAGAGATGATGGATAACCTCATGAACTACCGATTTTCCGAGGGAACTTTGTCCGGCTACTGTATGGGCAACATGTTCCTAGTGGCTATGAGTGAAATGAACGGCGGATTTTTGAATGGAATAAAAAGTGCATCGGATGTATTGGCGGTTACTGGACAAGTGCTGCCTGTTACTCTGGAGAATGTTCACCTTGTTGCTGAGATGGACAGCGGAGAGATAATTGAAGGCGAGGAACTGGTAGGATCTGCTCAGAGACAGCATGGCGGATACATAAAAAAAGTGAGCTTGAAGCCGGAAAAGTGTGAAGCACTTCCTAAGGCATTGGAAGCAATAGAAAAGGCAGACATAATAACGTTTGGTCCCGGCAGCCTATACACATCCATACTGCCAAATCTATTGGTAGAGGGAGTTGTGGATAAAATTGTACAATCGAAAGCCGTAAAAATATATATATCAAATTTAATGACACAATCAGGTGAAACAGAAAACTATGATGTTTATTCGCATATTAAGGCTATAGAGGAGCATGTAGGACAAAAGATATTTGATTATGTGCTTGTCAATGACAATGCAAGAATATCGCAAGAGCTTCTGGAAAGATACAGGCAGGAGTTCGCAGAGCCTGTTCAGGGCGGCGACTGCCATATATGCGAGCATAAGTATACTTTTATTGAAGAAAATTTGATTGAAAATGTAGACAACAAGATAAGACATTCTATGGATAGACTGGCAAATGCTATAAATAAAGTGTATAATAAATATAAGTAAATAAGGAGTGAGGATATGTCATTTTCTCTATTAGTGAAGCAAGAAATTGCATCGACCCCACTTGAAAAAAGGCACTGTATGGTTGCAGAGCTTGCGGCATTTGTCAGGACAAATGGATCTATGGAATTTGGCTCTGGCGGAATAAAAGTTAGATTTGATGTTGAACGTATTGACACAGCCAACAGAATATATGATATAATAAAAAAAATATATAATTTCGAAGCAGAAATTATACAAAAGCAAAACAAAAAACTGGGCAAAGAGCACAGCTTTTCATTAAAAATAACAGAGCCTGAAAATGCAAAGGAGCTGCTAAAAGACACAGGTGTGCTTCTGCAGGATGAAGAAGGATATAAGGTGGAGAGTAGCCTGCCAAGCGAAATGCTGAAACTCACTTGCTGTCAGAAGGCTTATCTAAAGGGTGCGTTCCAGGGAAGCGGCAGTATTTCAGACCCGCAAAAGGACTATAGGCTAGAGTTTGCATCGCGAGATGAGGACACAGAAAGCCATATCAGGATGATACTTCACTCTATGGATATTCCATTCCACACATTTACGAGGCGTGAATGGCAGATAACATGCATAACAGATGCAGAAAATATTATAAAACTGCTGGCTATGATGGGGGCACACAAAAATCTGCTGGATATGGAAAACGTTATAGTGCTGAAAGGCATCAGAAATGATATAAATAGAAAAGTAAATTTGGAGACAGCCAATTTAAAAAGAATAAGCGTGGCGGCAAAGGCACAGATAGATGCTATAAACAAGCTGGTGGAGCTGGGTGAGATGGACAACCTGCCGAAGAAAATACGGCTGGCAGCTGAGGCAAGGCTGGAAAATAAGGAAGCTACCTTGGATGAAATAGCAGACATACTGGATATATCAAAATCCGGAGCTAACCATAGAATGAGAAAAATAGTGGAATATGCAAACGAGTATAAGTAGTAAACTGCAGGATGAAAGGAATGGAATATGACTAGCAAAGAACTAACTATCAAAAGTGAAGAAGGTCTTCAATCAAGACCGGCAGCATTGCTTGTGCAGGTGGCTAGCAAATACGCCAGCTCTATTTGGATTGAGCAAGGCTCAAAGCGTGTTAATGCAAAGTCAATCATGGGTGTTTTATCACTAAGACTAAAAAAAGGAGATTCCTTTTTCGTGGCTGCAAAGGGCGACGATGAAGATGCCGCAGTAGAAGCAATTGCGAGATTAATTGATACAGGTGTAGCCTAGAGGAAAATTAAAATAAATTATGGGATTTACTCATCTTCATGTGCATAGCGAATATTCGCTTCTTGATGGTGCGTCTACTATTAATTCATTAATCGCCAGAACCAAAGAGCTGGGGATGGATTCGATAGCGATAACAGACCATGGAGTAATGTATGGAGTTGTGGATTTTTACAAAGAGGCCAAAAAGCAGGGCATAAAGCCGATTATTGGCTGCGAAGTATATATGGCCAAAAACTCCATGCATGAAAGAGAGGCATCAAAGGACAGGGAAGCATCACACCTTGTTTTGCTGTGCAAAAATAATCAAGGATATCAAAACTTAATAAAACTGGTTTCTTTGGGCTTTACAGATGGATTTTATTATAAGCCAAGGATCGACTACGACACCCTCCAGAAATATTCTGAAGGGTTAATTTGCCTGTCCGCATGTCTGGCGGGGGATATCCCTAGATTTTTGCGAGACGGAATGTACGACAGTGCGAGGAAACTGGCTCTCAGACTAAAGGATATGTTTGGAGATGATGGATTTTATCTAGAGGTGCAGGACCACGGTATACTGGAACAAAAGCAAGTAAACATAGAGATAAAGAAGCTGGCCGAAGAAACAAATATACCTCTTGTAGCCACAAATGACATTCACTACACACGCAAAGAAGACGCAAAGGTGCACGATGTGCTTTTGTGCGTGCAGACACAGACCCATGTAGACGACCCTAACAGAATGAGATTTGAAGGTGAAGAATTTTATCTGAAATCTGAAGCTGAGATGAGAGAAGTCTTTGCGTGGTGTGAGGATGCGGTGGATGTTACCAGCAAAATCGCAGAAATGTGCGATGTGTCATTCGATTTTTCAACTACTTATTTACCGGAATTTGAGGTTCCTGCAGAGTATACAGATAACCACGATAAGTACCTTTATGATTTGTGCATGAAGGGATTAATCAGAAGATACGGAGAAACCAGCCAAGAGCTGGAGGAGAGGCTGAATTATGAGCTTGATGTAATAGGCTCTATGGGATTCACAGATTATTTTCTTATTGTATGGGATTTCGTTAAATACGCTCTTGATAATGGAATAGAAGTGGGTTGCAGAGGCTCTGGAGCAGGCTCTTTGGCATCCTACTGCCTAAACATAACAGAAGTAGATCCTATTAAATATGATTTGTTCTTCGAAAGATTTTTGAACCCTGAAAGAATATCCATGCCGGACTTCGATATTGACTTTTGCTATGAAAGACGGCATGAGGTGATAGAATATGTAAACAGAAAATATGGCTATGACCATGTTGTGCAGATAATAACATTTGGTACTATGGCAGCACGTGCAGCTATTCGCGACGTGGGCAGAGCGCTAGGCATGAGCTACGCCGAAGTAGACAAAATAGCAAAGATGATACCTATGGAGCTGAAGATAACCATAGACAAGGCATTAAAAACAAATCCTGAATTGCAGGAAGCCTGCGATATAGATGAAGAGGTTGCAAACCTTGTTGATGTAGCCAGAAAGCTGGAAGGGCTTCCGAGGCATGCGTCTACCCATGCAGCAGGTGTAGTTATCACAAAAGAGCCTGTTACGAATTATGTTCCATTGAATAGAAACGGGGATATAATAACTACCCAGTTCCCTATGACAACAATAGAAGAACTAGGACTTTTGAAGATGGACTTTTTAGGGCTAAGAACCCTGACTGTGATACATGATGCTGCAGAGCTGGCAATGGAAACATCCGGCAAGTATATAGATATCCACACCACAGATTTTGACGACCCGAAAGTATACGAGCTGATTTCAAGGGCAGAAACAGAAGGTGTGTTCCAACTGGAAAGTGCAGGAATGAGAAATTTCCTTAGCCAGCTGAAGCCGGATAATTTCGAAGAAATAATCGCAGCGGTTTCGCTTTATCGTCCCGGCCCTATGGACTATATTCCGCAGTATGTGGCGGGCAAAAGAGACCCTGCAACTGCAAAATATGATCATCCTATTCTAGAAAAATCACTGGATGTTACCTACGGCTGCATGGTATACCAAGAGCAGGTAATGCAGATAGTACGCGACGTGGCGGGGTATTCTCTTGGCAGGTCTGATTTGGTTCGCCGCGGAATGGCAAAAAAGAAACATGAGTTCATGGAAAAAGAGCGAGAGATCTTCGTAAACGGGCTGGTAGAGAATGGCAATGTGATAATCCCCGGTGCTGTAAGAAACGGCGTGGACAAAAAAAGTGCAAATTTAATATACGACCGAATGATAAAGTTTGCAAACTATGCCTTCAATAAGCCGCACGCTGCGTGCTATGCAATGGTTGCGTATAGAACGGCTTGGCTGAAGGTTTACTATCCTGTGGAGTTTATGGCAGCTACAATGAACTCTGTGATGGGGTCTTCGAATAAGGTGGCTGAATATATCCACTATTGCAGGAAGCACAATATAGAGGTGCTGCCGCCTGATGTAAACAAATCAGGAGTAAAATTTACTGTAGATGACGGCAACATAAGATTCGGAATGGCTGCTGTTAAAAATGTGGGTACTGGTGTAGTAGAAAAGATTAAAGAAGAGAGAGAGCAAAAAGGAAAATTTGCAGATTTCTTTGATTTTTGTGAAAGATGTGCAGCCTTTATTAACAAGAAGATGATAGAGAGCTTGATATTAGCAGGAGCATTCGACAGCTTCAATGTATATCGCTCTCAGCTCCGACTAGTATACGAGCCATTTGTAGACAGCGTACAGAAGCTGAAAAGGAGCAACCATAAGGATCAAATATCCTTGTTTGATTTTGTGCAGGATGAAGACCTGCCAAAGCCGGAGATTCCAGTGAAGGATGAGATGGACATGCGCCTAAAACTGAAGCTGGAAAAGGAAATGACGGGGGTATATATCAGCGGTCATCCGCTGTCTCAGTATAGTGAGCAGCTTTCTAATTATGATGTGAACTCTACAATGTTTGTGCAGGACAGCACAGATGAAGTGGTAGATGGGCAGGAAGTGGAGATTATGGGTATAATCTCAGCCAAGCAGACGAAATCAACCAGAAGCAACGACATGATGTGCTTTTTGACACTGGAAGATTTGTTTGGTGAGATGGAAGTGATAGTATTTCCTAGGCAAATGAAGCTCTACAATGAATTTCTAGTAGTGGATACAATTGTGGATGTGAAGGGAAGAGTGACCAGCAGAGAGGGAGAAGACGCAAAGATAATATCTGAGAAAATTATGCCGCTAACTTCTTTTAAGCCCGCTGAAAAACTATATCTTAAGCTAGAGAAGGATATGACAGAAGACACCATCGACAAGATAAAGGATATATTAAAAACCAGCGAAGGCAAAAGCCCGGTGTACATATATGATGAGGCACAGGAGAAAAAATATCAGTTCAGCAAAGATTTATGGATTACAATAGATGATTTGGTGCTATCCAAGCTAAAAAAACTGCTGGGTGATGCCAATGTAGTGGCACAAAAAGCCAGTGGAAATTAGGAAAACCAATAGAACTTTAATAAAAAGTATGATATAATTACGAAGGCTAATTAAGTAAAAAAATTACTGAATATAGATGAAGCATAGAGCATGCTGGGAAGAAAGGTACAATCATGGAAGACAACGTAGTAGCAGGTCAATACATTGTTGTTAAGGCTAAAAAGGATGGAGTAAAAGTGATCGGAATGACACGGGGAAAAGACACTAAGTTCCATCACACTGAAAAGCTGAATAAAGGCGAAGTGATGATTTGCCAATTTACTCAGGATACATCTGCAATAAAGATTAATGGATCATCAACCATCATGACAGAGTACGGCACAGTAGAATCTGATGATGAGTAGATAAAAATTTGGTGCAGGGCACAAAAAAATTTTAAGAGGGAAACATATGAAAATCGGTATTCTTACAAGCGGTGGAGATTCACCAGGCATGAACACAGCGGTATGGGCAGCAGCAAGAGCAGCATATTCTAAAGGAATAGAAATAGTTGCTATACGCCATGGATATCAAGGGCTTATGACAAACGACATTATACCGCTTACCCAAGACGCTGCAGAGAGCATGCTAAACATGGGCGGCACTAGAATCAGAACATCTAGATGCAAAGAAATGAGAACATTGCAAGGCAGAAAGCATGCAGTTAAAACATTGAAAGAAAACAAAATAGACGGTCTTATAGTATGCGGAGGCGACGGGTCTTTCAGAGGAGCTGAAAAACTATCTAATCTAGGAATTGCAACAATAGGCATTCCCGGAACTATAGATAACGATTTGGCATACACAGACTATACTATAGGTTTTGACACAGCATGCAACAACATAGTTGAAAATGTTATGAAAATAAGAGACACAATGAGATCTCATAACAGAATCGGTATAGTTGAGGTAATGGGGCGCAACTGCGGTGATTTAGCTCTTTTGGCTGGAATGGCATCTGGTGCAGACTATGTTCTAGTTCCAGAAAAGCAAGGCGAATTCAAATCTAAGTATAATATAGATGAAGTATTCAGACATGTTAAGGAAACATGGTATAGCGGAAAACATTATGCGATCATAATAATTGCAGAGGGCGTAGGCAAAGACAATAACGACAGAGCATACAATCTGCGCAAATTACTGGAAGCAAAAATTGACGAGCACAACAAAATGCTGATGGATACTGAAGAGAGTCCGGAACTGATAGTAACAGAGGTGAGAGAAACGGTTTTGGGATATCTGCAAAGAGGCGGTTCACCTACAGTTCAAGACAGACGACTGGCAACGGAGAGTGCTATCAAGGCGGTGGAACTGCTGGAGGCAGGAGAGACAAACAGAGTTGTAGGCATTAGGGAAAACAAAATTATTCATATGGATACTGATGAGGCATTATCGATAGTTAAAGAGTTTGATGATATTTTATTGTCTCATGTAAACTCATTGCTTACATCTAGATAAAGCATAATATAGTATACTTTTAAGCTGTCTTTATGTTTTATATAAGGCAGCTTTTTACTGTAAATGTGCAAAAACTGCATTTACGCTACAATAAATGTGTCAATATTTTAAATAATGCTCGAAAAGTGCCTATACAATTGACAAGTATAGAAAAATCTTTATAATAATACGTAACGAACAAGTTAAAAAAACGAAATATAATTGTAATAATTATAATGTTCTAGCGAGGTGAATACATGGCAAGAAAGCGTTCATATACAAGCCAGCAGGAGCAAGAGTACAACACTAGGATGGCTCAAAGCTTCGGTGGCGGAAATCAACATAGAAAAGAAAGAAACTTTTTAATCGATATTGTAATATTAATAGTATTGTTTTTTGTTGCATATTTAATTTTGGAGCCTTTACTAAACAAAGCAGCTGATGAAGATTTAAAGCACGTAACAAATGAAAATGGTGAATATGTTGCTGTAGATTATCCAATAATCTCAGAGGTTATGTCATCTAATAAAAGTGCATATCCAAGCAGCGACGGCGAATACTATGACTGGGTGGAGATATTCAACCCTACTCCTAGATCAATAAATCTAGATGGCTATGGGCTGACAGACAAGGCAGAAGACCCAGCAGCTTATGTTTTCCCATCCATTGTTTTGGAGCCGGGTCAGTTTGCTGTTGTATTTTTATCAGGCGGTGCAGTGGAAGACAGCATGCATGCAAATTTCAAGCTCTCATCATCGGGAGAGACATTGTTTTTATTTGATAGTCAGCAAAATCTGCTAGAAAAAGTATTTATAGATCATCTGCCGCCTAATGTATCGTATGCACGTAATCTAGCCATCTTGAATGACTGGACTCAGAACGAATACTATACTCCCGGATTCTATAATGACGAAGTAGGCTGGGATACATATCTGCAAACCAGAAGAGCATACGACAGCCCTATAATGATAAATGAAGTGATGGCATCAAATCTGATAACCATAGCAGACTGCGACGGCGACTACAGCGACTGGGTGGAGATAATAAACACCAGCGATCAGCAAATGGTGCTGACGGGCTATGCTCTGTCTGATAGCGTTCAAGAGCCAAGAAAATGGATATTCCCATACACAGTGCTGGAGCCGGGGCAGCTTATGGTAGTGTACTTGTCGGGCAAGGACAAGTTGGACGAAGACACACAACAAATGCATACAGATTTTAAACTGAATTCTATAGAAGATAATATTATACTTGCAAATAAAGAAGGCAAAATAATAGACCATTGGCTAATACAGAATTTGGGCGATGACAAATCCATGCAGAGAAAGAAAGGGTCTTTGGAAAATGTTCAAATATCCTCTCACCCTACTCCGGGATACGAAAATACCGAAGATATGTACAATGTATTCAGAAAAGAATATTCTGTACACAACACCAGCGGTCTTATTATAAGTGAGGTAATGATTGGAAACACTAATACGCTAGAAGACAATTTTAGTGAAACGCCAGACTGGATAGAGCTGTATAATCCAACTAGCGAGAGAATAGAGCTGGAAAATCTTTTTTTGTCGGATGACCCGAATAATCTTAAGCAGTGGAGGTTTCCTGAAGATTTTTTTATAGGTCCTGATGCATATCTTGTAGTATACGCATCAGGCAGAGAGCAATCTGGAGGAAGTGGACTTCATACCAATTTCTCTATCAGTTCCGAAGGCGAGCCTGTAATACTTTCTGATATAGACGGAAATATTATGGATACATGCGTATTAGCACCAATGCCATATGATGTATCCTACGGCAGGGCTGGACAGGATATGACATTTCAATATATGCCATATGCTACACCGGGTGAAGCAAACGGACTAGGATGGTCAGGCTTTACGCCAGACCCGCTTTTCCATCAGCAGGGCGGAATGTATGTTGAAGGGTCGGTTATAGCTATTGATGTGCCGGAAGGCGCAGAAGTCTATTACACAATAGACTGCACAGAGCCTACGGAAAATTCACAGCTATACCAAGGACCATTTCAAATATACGAAACTACTGTTTTGAAGGCTAGAGCTTATGAAGACGGAAAGCTGGCTTCGAATGTAAAGGTTGCCACATATTTTGTAGGGATAGAACATGAGCTGCCGGTTGTAAGCATCACTTCTGATCCTATGTATTTATTCTCTGACCATGCAGGAATATATGCATACGGCACAAATTATGACAAAAAACATATGCCTATAGAGGGGGCGAACTTTAACCAAGACTGGGAAGTGCCTGCCTATTTGGAAATGTATGAAATTGATGGTTCGGAGGCGATAAGCCAAGGAATAGGATTGAGGATATTCGGTGCCTTTTCCAGAGCAGAGCTTAAGAAATCATTCGCATTAGTAGCAAGAAGCCAATACGGCTCTTCTGTTATAGACTATCCCATATTCCCGTCGCTTCCGTATAAGGAATACAAATCTGTAGTATTGCGAACAGGAGCATCGGAATGGTATTCCTCGATGATAAGAGACTCGCTGCTGACTTCTTTGGCGGCAGATACCACAGACTTGGATGTGCAAGCATATTACCCTGCGGTAGTGTATCTAAACGGCGAATACTGGGGAGTATATTTTTTCAGACAAAAAATAAACAAATATTATCTGGAGCAAAAATACGGGATGGATCCGGATAATGTAGATATAATTTACGGTAATGGTACATCTGCAAGGCATGCCAGAGCAGGAACAAACGAGAACTGGCTGGAGCTAAGAGAATATGTAAAAACACATGATTTATCTGATCCGCAAGTATATGAAAAAGTAAAATCATGGGTGGATATAGAAAGCTACATGGACATGGTTATAAACGAAATATATGTAGGTAATCAGGATACAGGTAATATAAAATGCTATCGTGAAAGAACCGAAGGAGCAAAGTGGAAATGGTTCTACTACGATGTTGACTGGGGCTTTTTCTATACGCTGGCAGCCAATGTAAACACGAACAACCTGAGAGGCTACATAAATGACGTGGGTCATGGTGCAGGCGATGGATTTGAAACATGGCTTATAATGGGGCTTTTAGAAAATAAGGATTTCGAACGTCAGTTTATTGAGAGGTTTGCCTATCATATAAACGTAACCTACAATTCTGACCGTGTTATAGAAAGAATAAATGAAATATATGAATTGCTGGACCCGGAGATGCCGCAAGACAGAGCACATTGGGACCAAGTATGCGAAAGCAGCCCGGATTGGTACAAGGCTATTGCCTCTAGAGGAATGAGCTATGAATCGTGGTCTTCCACACAAAAGGAACGCTTGATAAACTTTGCAAACCAAAGACCAGCCGTAATGCAAAGTCAGCTGGTTGCGTTTTTCGATATAAGCCCTGAGTGGGAGAGCCAGCTATTCTCATAATATTGAAAGGTATTTAAAATGGCGACAAAAAAACCGAAGATAAGACATGAATTGAAATACTATATTTCCATGGGAGAGTATCTAGTGCTGCGAGACAGGCTGAAGCCTTTGATGCCGCTAGATCCTTTCGCGGATCCTGAAAGCAGGAGCTATGATATACGCTCTTTGTATTTTGATGATATATACAATACAGCTATGTGGGAAAAGATGGACGGAATAAAAAACCGTAAGAAATGGCGTATTAGGCTATATAATTATAAAAGCGATAATATAAAGCTAGAAAAAAAAGCTAAGTATGATATGTATACTGCCAAGGAATCCAGCAAAATATCCAAGTATCAGGTGGAGGATATTTTGGCAGGCAGGTATGAATTCCTGCTTTCAGGCGGCAACGCACTATTCGAAGAACTATATGGCGACATTATCGTAAATAGATTGAAACCGATAGTAATAGTTGACTATATACGCGAGGCATATATTTACCCTGCCGGCAATATCAGAGTGACATTTGACAAATATCTTCACTCAGGCAATTTTAGTACGGATATCTTCAGACCTACAATGGTTACGGTGCCCATATTAGACCCAGGAACTTTGATTTTAGAGATTAAATATGATAATATATTGCCTTCTCATATCAGAGATATAATAAGTAATACAATTGGCATGAGGTCAGCTATTTCCAAATATGCTTTGTGCAGAATGTATCATTGATTTTTAGAAAAGATTGTAATATAATGTTTAGGTTAAACAGGAGGCGAGTATGCAGGACGTATTTAAGAAGTCGTTTTTAGATAATATACCGG
>JBFLKU010000010.1:0-106489 GCA_040883315.1 Eubacteriales bacterium | reverse complement strand
TGAAAACATAGCAAAATATAATAAGATGAAAAAAGCAGAAATAATTATAAGCATCTTTTTGTTTATAATTGCCGTTGCACTTATGCTATTTGTGGCATTATATTAAAGGACAGAAGAATAAAATCAGCCGCATGTAATCCTGCAATATGGATAGTATAGCTGATATATAATTTTTCTAGATAATAGCATTTATTTGAAATATAATGTCCGAATATTTAACAAATTATTAACTCTTAGCCTAATCAGTTTTTAGGCTATTTTTTATGCTTATCTATATAATAATGTAAGATAAAAATGGTGTAAGATAAATATAGCACCCAGCATTTCGAAAATGAAATGGACAAGGATGGAGCATGGAAAAAAGAATAAAATTCGCTAGAAGCTGCTACAGCGTGGTGAAGATGGACGAGCACATATGGAGCGAGATATCCAGATATCTGCAGAGCAAATATGATGAAATCTCGGTGTCTATAGAGCGGGACGATGAAACAGACATAGCGGACAGTATGGGCTTTGCCTACGATATCGTGCGTGAGCACAGCGACAAAATAATACATTTGAAAATAAAAGCTATTTCAGACGATGAAGAATGCCAGCTGGTTTTTAGGACAAAGAGGGAAAAGACCGGGTATTCTATGCGGTATGAGGAAAAGTGCAGAGACAAGGAAGCATACAGAGAGGCACAGATATTTTCCGACAAGCTTTTGTCTATGGTGCAGGCATCTACCAATATGATTCGCCTGTCATCTATTGTTTTTTTCTATACAGTTTTTTACATAGCCATGGTGATACTGCGTGAGAACCTGATGAACAGATGGTTTGTTTACGTGATGCTGGCGGCATCTGCAGCCATAGCGGTGCTGCTGGATTTCTATGTATACAACCCAATGCTGGAGGATTGGCTATATTCCGGGCAGCGTGTGCAGTTCTGGGTGGATGAGGCATCTATAGCAAAATACAAGAATATGAATAGAAAAGGCAAAGCGGCAGGCTGGCTGATATTTTTCTCGGCATGCCTGGTGATGCTGCTTGTAACATTCAACACATAGCAGTGTGATTTTATTACAGTTTATTAGGTGCATTTCGCTATGATGGATAAAAGGAGGGGGAAAATGAAATCTGAAAATAAAAAACTGCTTACGTGGCAGATAGCAGGAGTATTCGCAGTGTTTACATTGGCAGCAATATGGCATTTTGTATATGCACAAGTGCCTTATAAAGCACTGGCGGTGATATTTCCGGTGAATGAAAGCCCATGGGAGCATGTGAAGCTTTTCTTTTTTCCGGCTGTAATTTTATATCTGGTGCAGTATATATTCGTCGGCAAAGAATATAAGAATTTTGCATTTGCCCACGCACTGGCTTTGCTGATAATGCCGGCGGTGATGTTTGCGATGTTCTATGGATACAGGCTGATACTAGGAATAGAGGAGAAGCTGCTCTACGATATAATAATCACATTCATAGCAATAGCACTTGGCTCATTTTTGGCATACCGCATTACGATCAGCCAAAAGGAGCACGGCAAAAAAATATACGCAGTGATGATAGGCGTGGCTGCACTGCTGGCAGCACAGGGAGTGCTGACATTCTTCCAGCCGGAAGCCCCGCTTTTTTATGATAAAAACGTGGATGCATATGGCATATTGGATAGCTACGACCACAACCACGACCACGATGAAGACCATGACGAGGAAGTGGACGAATACGGAAGCATAAATCATTTTGACTGTGCACACTGACTATGCAGATAGTGAATATAGACTAAGAGGAAGCTAAAAGTAAACAATTTAAAAGACCGGAGTATATAATTTATAATTATTGATCCGGTCTTTTTTTCATCATCAGGTTCTCGGTGATTCCCTCCCTATATAGCCCGGGAATGACACCGACTTTTTCGTATCCCATGCTTTCATATAGCTTTTGTGCCTTTGGATTGAAATCCGCAACCACCAAAAACACCTTTGAGTGGGATTCGAAGCAAGTGTCCTCGAAAAATCCCAGCATTTTTTTGCCTATGCCTTTTCCACGATGCTGCCTCTTCACGGCTATTATATGGAGAAAGGGAAAAGAATGAAACATGGCATCGGGCACATACCATAAAAAGCCAAGACAGTTTTTTTGGCTGTCTTGGGCTATGTAAATCTGCTTTTTGTCAAATCCCTCCTGCAATGCTTTGTGTGCTGTGCCGGCAGAGGAAAAATATCGCCTGCCAAGCTCCGAATCCTCCAGTGCCTCCACGCACTCTGGCATGCTATCGGGATTTGCCTTTATTATTTCTATATCCATAAAACTATATAGTCTCCACTATGTCGCTGTATTGCTTGCGCCATTCTCTGGGGCGAAGGGTCTGGGACTGGTCGAAATAGCCAAGGCATATCAGCAGTGCCGGCTCCTCGCACTCGGAAAGGTTGAATTCCTTTTTCACCTTTTCATAGTTCATTCCGCCCATGGGGTGGGAGTCAACTCCATAGTATTTGGCTGATAGCATAATGGACATTGCGAAGATGCCTGAATTGACTTCGCCGAATTTAATTTTTTTCTTCTCGGTTTTGCCGTATGCTTTTTCCAATCCCTTCTGCCACATCTTCAGCTTCATTCCCTCCATGCCTTTGGTCTGCCACACTGGATTGTGGGGTCCGTAGCCCTCGTAGTCGGCAACCACAATGAGCACAACCGATGCTTCCAGCACCTTGTCCTGCTTGTTGGCTGCCTTGAAAAGCCTTTGTTTGGCTTCATCTGATGTGACGGCTATCAGCCTCCACGGCTGCAGATTGTATGCAGAGGGGGCTAGGGTGGCTGTGTTTATTATTTTCTCTAAAAGCTCTTTATCCAGCTTTTTTGTTTTATCAAAAAAATTAACCGATCTTCTTTCTGTAAAAATATTTTGAGTATTCATTTTCTACCGTTCCTTTATATTTAGTTTGATTTCCAAGTATTTTATATATAAATGGTCACATTTGCACCCATTAAAACACA
Source organism: Eubacteriales bacterium (assembly GCA_040883315.1). Lineage (GTDB taxonomy): Bacteria > Bacillota > Clostridia > Christensenellales > UMGS416 > JAFGUF01. The sequence continues at coordinate 103,510 of JBFLKU010000010.1, read as the reverse complement.
TATAATAATCTTTTTTACATATTCATTATACCACATTATGCATTTTAGTTTATCATTTGCTGTTTTTCACCATTATTACATGGTATAATATCAGAACAAAAACAACGGATGGGAAAACGAGATGAAAAAGATAATTATTTTAGGGGCAGCCTTTTTGCTGATATTTGCAGCGGCATGCCAGAAGCAGCCGGAAACATTCGATATGACATCAACAAAAACTGTGTATACAGCAGACAGAGCGCTGTCTATTGAGCTGCCGGATGTGATATACAAAAACAAAACAACCGGCGTGGGCAAGGAGTATTCATCCAAGGGGCAGGTGGACACTGAGGACGAAAAAGACGTGCAGTTTTATTTCCACGTAACCAGATTTTTTCAGGCAGAAGATGAGCTTTTTACATATGATTTATTTAAAGAATTTATAGAGCAGACCAGAGCCTTTATATATACCAGCAAATCCAAGATGACCACACTATATGAAGACTACAGCTTTGGCGAGGGCGCAACAGGCGTGATAAACAAGATAGAGTACGGCGACCTGGACTATTACTCTGCCCATATAAAAGGCGACGGTGCATACTACACCGTGTCGCTGGGAGTATACGCACAGCTGGATGAAGAGTCTGTGATGGAGATGCTGAAATCTATTAGAATAGATGCACAAAAGGAAGAGAAGGCAGTAGAGAAATTCGAGCTGGAGACAGAGGATGGCAGATACTACTCGGCTGATTTCCGCGATGCATCCATAGAGATGCCTGAAAACTGGAAAGCCAGCGAAGCCATGAATATAATGTACCCAAACAGCATACTGGCGATGACAGGAAACGGCGGCAGCTCGGCAATATCCGTGCAGGTATTTGACAAAAGCGTATCCGGACTGGGCAGTGCCAGCGAAACATACGAATTCCTCGTGCAGTATATGCAGGCAAGGCAGCTGTGGGACGGCGAGAACAACATAAAGGCATTTGAAGTGGAAACAAAGGACGGCATATTTACATTCTATATATATCTGTCGGACTACATAGTGACACAATGCGTGATGGAAAACGGAAGCTATATATTCGTGATAGAGGGAATAGTATTCGACGGAGACGTAGAAAAGATGGACGAGGTGATAGACATATCCGCCACGTTCTATGCACAGGGCGTGCTGAAATAGAAGACTCAAAGTCAATTTGAGTTAGTGATAAAGCTGTTTATCATTTTCAGGTTTTGTTACAAGACAAAAAGAGAAATAAACATATTAATCAAATAGAAAGAACTGCCTTTAAAAGCAGTTCTTTTGTCATCTTATATTTTAATACTTAGTTTTGTGTTTGTTCTGGCAATGGCTGAATATTCTCTATGAAAATATTTTTAATCAGTATTTTTGCAATAATAGTGCAAACGATAGACTGAACTACCACCATTATTGCCTCAATCCATATTCTGGAGGCGAACCACGCCATAAATGTTCTTTTGCTGTATACCAGAGATAGGAAAAACGTGGCTAGAAGCCCATTGACTATTAGCATATCCACAATCACTGATACGATGATAGCAAGCTCTATATGATTTTTGAACAGATACTTTTTGTATATTCCCGGAATGAAGCCTACAAGCCCTGCCACCAAAGTGAGCCCGGGAATGTATGCACCAAGAGGAGCAAGCAAAAAGCCTGTAACGTCTGAAAGCATTCCTACCAAAAGCCCCCATATAGGACCTAGCAGAATACCCGCCAAAATTATCGGAGTCTGCCCAAAGCTCAGGCGAATTGTATCGGACAATTTGATGCTGAACATTCTGGTGAAGACTATGGAGAGTGCGATGAAAAGACTTGCCGTTACTAAATCACGGAGCTTGAAAAAATTCTTTTTTTTCATAATAAAAATCTCCCTTCTATAATATGCCCTAAGTTGCCCTATTATATCAGGAAGATGACAAACCTGTATAATGCAGCGGACGCAACACCCAATCGCAAGCTATTGCTTTTCGTTCCAGGACGACATCCCATTCCTGAACACTTAACGCATGGTGTCTACTCTGACATTGTGAGTTGCCTGCATTATATCACTACAGCAATAAATTTACAATAGTTTGTTTAAATAGGGCAGTAGAGGAACATTGCCACTCACAATGTTGGTGAATATGCCCATATTTTTATAAAAGCACCTAAGTATATACCTAGGTGCTTTTTGCTGCAGACTATTCTTCCTCTTTCTTTTTTCGGGAAAATACTTTCTTTAGTATGTTTCTTGGGCCGCTCCAGCTGATTTTGGCAGTCATTTCGGCGAGGTATTTATATTTTTCTCGTCTTGCCAGCTTTCGGGCGGCTCTATTCACTTGGCCTTGCTTCAGGGGCTTGGCATTCAGCTGGTTTACTACGGTGCTGAGGAATTTATTGCCGTTGTACACCACGTAGGCATAGTTGCTGGCTGCCTCGAATATGGGAACCATCGCCTTGGACAGGATATTGGCAAAGGGCATGGAATCGGTGATGGATCTGCCGGACTCCGCTCCCAATAATTCTGAAAACTCCTGTGCTATAGAGATGACTATCTCCTCTATCTCTTCGTCAAATTCCTGTATTATGCCTGTGATAGATGCGATGGTGAAGGTATTGAAATAGAAATTGATAATATCCTTCCACGAATACCTGACACCAATGCTTTTGGAAAGCTCGTATATCATGTGGCTGTTGCCGATTAGCACTGCCAGCCCGTCTATAAATGAATTGGGCGATATTATGACAGTGGTGGTCAGCTTCATTGCTGTGCTTCGCACGGCTTTTCGCTTTTCCGTGGTAATCTCCCGCAGGTACTGCAGCATAAAGTCGCAGTTTGCCTCAATGTCCCTGGCTGGGATTTTTTTCAGCTGGCTTTTTCGCTCCGGATTCAACGTATTCAGAAGATGACGTCTGTATTTGCGGACGGCATGCACATCACGCTTTCCCACCATAGTGAGGGTGGTGATGGAGGGTGTGAAGGAATACATGATGAGTGGGAAGATGACAAATATTAATAGGAGCAGTGCAATCATGGCATAGAATGCATACTCGATATATTTGTTGCCCCTGCTGATAGAATCCGCCAGAACTATTACGCTGCCTACGGAGGTGGCGATAAAATAGAAGATGACGAATGCTAATATTATTTTTATTGGTTTCATAAACAACTCTCTTCCTGTGAATAATGCAAGTATATCACTATATATTTCTTTGGTAAAGATAAAGAGATGGGGCAGCGGCTATGGGAAAGGGAGAGGTGGACGGAGAAAGGGCAGAGAATCTATTACACATGTATTACATTTCGGATACGAAACGGGAAATATAATTTTACATACACATGTAAAGTGTGCTATGATTCAATTAACAAATCTTTGGAAAGAAAGCAAAAAAATATGAAAAACAAATCAATAATTATAATAATAATCCTCGCTGCGATGCTGGCATTCTCAGCATGCCAAAGCGTAGAATTTTTCAAGGCAGTCACACTGGAGGAGTTCATAGAGTCCAACAGCGAACAGCAGGTGATTAAGGCGAAAATAACCGAGGTAATCAGCGCCGATACACAGGTGGACGACTACTACGGGCAGGAGCGCATAGTGGAGACATTCGAATTCTCCGCCAAGGTGCTGGAGAGCAACATCACCGATGAAACCATAATGGGCCGCCAGATAATAGACAACACCGAGGGCTACATGACCCAGACCGTGAATGAAGGCGACGTGGTGTATATATATCCGTCTATGGAAAACGGGGAAGTAATCGGCGACTTCGTGGAATACGCCAGAGTGCCCTATATTATAATATTCGGCGTTTTGTTTGCTGTGGTGCTTTTGGTATTCAGCGGGCTGAAAGGCCTACGCTCGCTGGTGGCTCTCATCATCACATGCGGCGTGATACTTTTTGGCTTTGTTCCGCTTTTGATACAGGGATATAACATCATGCTGCTGGCTGTGCTATCGTGCATAGTGGTGACGGGCATCACTCTGGTGATTGTATGCGGATTCAGGATAAAGGCATTATCTGCCATCATCGGCTGCACGCTGGGCTTTGCCATCGCCGGCATTCTGGCATTTATAATGCAGAATGTGATGAGCATGACAGGGCTGACAGACACCATTGCCAACACTTTGTATTTCCACTACCAGCTAGACATGAACGGGCTGCTATTTGCCGCCATCATAATAGGTGCACTGGGGGCAACCATGGACGTGGCTGTATCTATAGCATCATCACTGGAGGAGATAATAGAGCACAGAGGCGGGGATATATCCGCAAAAGAGATAGTGAAATCCGGCATGAAAATAGGCGGCGACATCATGGGAACCATGACCAACACCCTTATTTTGGCATACGTCGGCTCATCGCTGCCTATCATCATACTGATATTTACAAACTCCACACAGCTGAACTATACCCTGAGCTGGGAGCTTTTCTCATCTGAATTTATCCGTGCCATCGCCGGCAGCATTGGGCTGGTGTGCACTGTGCCTGCCACGGCACTGGTGACTGCACTGGTGCATAGGAAGAAGACGGTTAAGGAGCAGGATTAGAGGGAACAGGGAATAGGGAAAAGGGAAGAGGGGATGTTTAGGGCTTTGCCCTAAGACCCACTCAAGGGACTAGTCCCTTGAGAATCCCTAAAATTATATAGGAGGATTTTATGGCAAAGGCAATATTAGTTGGTAATGGATTTTCCTCAATGCTGAATAATAGCTATCAAAATTGCATGATGATAGAGTCATTTCGACAAAAAGCACCAGAAATATATACAAGAATAGATGAAAAATATAAAATTCTATATGATTTAAAATCTAATGCTCTTAATGAACCTTCTTTTAAAGAAAGCCTATATCGAATACTAAGAGCTGATGATGAGAACTTAGTAAATGATACTATTTACAAGAATATTATCATAGAGGGCGGATTATATACGGAACTCGATAAGCCAGCAATTGATGGGATAGAAACAATTATTAAAGTGGCAAAACTTTTTGGATTTGATGATAGTGCTGATATAGAAAAGATTGCAATTGAAATATGTTTAAACGGTGGGTTAAATGGAATTAATGGTATAAACAACGACGCATTGATTAAAAAAATAGATTTAAATAAAAGTAAGCTGTTTTTTAATCAGTTTAATTATATTTTTACAACCAATTATGATTATATATTAGATGATTTATATAATGGTGAAATTTATCATATCCATGGTGGTTTTGATTATTATAAAATTTATTATTCAGATAATTCAACTGAAGTTAAAAGATATAATGCACGTACTAAAGAAATAGAAATGCAAGAAAATGAAAAAACAATAAACTATACAGAAAAGCCTTATTTATTATGGGGAACTGATGGAAATAATAAGAAATCTAAAATGGGAGGAGGATTTACTCTACCATTCAGTATTCCTTTCTCTATCGGTTATTCCGCTGTAAGAGAATATATTACAAAACTTGAGCTATCAACTATTTCGGAATTACATATATTTGGCTATAGCGGGCTAAACGACAATCATATTAACGATGCAATTAAATCAAATAAATCAATTGAAACAGTGATATATTATTGTAACCCTGAAACAGAGCTAGAAAATGATGAGTTTTATAAAAACACTTCGGATAAATTCTTGTCTAAAAATAAAGAATTACTATTAGCATCATGGGATGATATTTGGGAAAAGCTAGAATAATATATTATTTAAGCGATATCAATATTTCTAATAATAGGGATATCTAAGGGATGAAATCCCTTAGATGGGGTTTGGGGCAAAGCCCCATAAAACTCCCCCACAAACAATAAAAAAGACATTTGCATGTCTTTTTTGCTTTATTATAAAATCTCTCTAATAGCTCCTGCAAACTTCTTGCACAGCATCTCGTACTCTGCCTCTGACACATTGTACTTTTCCGTCATCTCTCTGGTTGCATCATCGCCAATCAGGTCTGATACGTGCTGCTCCATCAGCAATTCCGGTGATCTGCCTACGGTTTTGATGATGCTGCCCTCTAGCATGGGGTTTTTCTCGCCTGCACCGCCGCATAGGGATAGAAAAGCGTACTGTTGCCCGCTCTTTTTCAAATGCTTTAGGTATGCCCTAGTAGGGGTGGCTGGTGCGCCCATCCATACGGGGGTGAAAAGCAAAGCTATGTCGTATTTGTCCATTTCGCGGGGGTCCGGCTGCACCTTTGGCACCCTGTTGAATACCAAATCCCATGCCACGGTCATCAGCTTCCGCTGATTTTTTTCCACTATTTTTATGTTATCTATGCCTAGCTCCTGCGATACCATCTGAGCTAGTTTGGCGTTTCTGCCAGTCTGTGAATATGATATTATTACTGCTTTCATTTCTCTTCTCCATTATTTTTTATGTCCTGCTTCAGCTTTTTCAGCCAGCCGATTGCAAAATCGTGTGCACCTATGCCATAGTCCAGAGTGGCGAACTGATATTTTGCTATTCTCATGTCGCTGGCACTTATCTCCATTTTGTCGAAAATTGATTTAGCGTGCGTCAATTGGTCTGCATAGCCCTGTGCCGCATATAATATTTTATCAATTATTTCGATTTTGTCATCATCTTTTTCTATAAGTCCCATGAAATATACCTTTGATAGCATCACGGTCTCTATATGCCTTGGGTCTGCGTCGTCCATCATCCAGCGGAAAAATTCATCCACACCGGATTTATTTATATTATATATCTTTTTGTTTCTGCCGTTTTCCACCTTCTCTTCGAAGGATATCATTTCAGCATCCAGCAGCTTTTTTACGGCGTACTGCAGATTGCCGTAGCTGGCGGCGTATATCATAGACAGACCCATGCCAAATGCCTGATTCAGCTGGTATATGGTCATGCTCTGCAGCATCAAAAGACCTAGTACTATATTTTCCATCTTGCCCTCCCCATGCGTATACCTAATAGTAATATAAAATATTTTAAAATGCAAGCTTGACAAATACTAATTCATATATTACTATTAGTAATATACATAATAGATATATGGAGGTTATATGAAAAAGATTATGATAATAGTTCTATCCATAGTATTAGCAGCAGTTTTGATATTTGGAGCAATGATATTTTTGGGCACACGCCCCATTAGCAAAGACGACGCGATAGCAGCGATGGGCAAGATGACAGAAGCTCAGCTAGGCAAGAAAAATATTACACAGGCGATAGTGTATGTAAACTCCGGCGAATATGAAATAGATCAGCACTTTGCATACGGGCAAATGGACGGAGAGCCAATAGATGCGAAACTGCCTTTCCATACTGCCAGCGTGGGCAAGGCATTCACAGCCACGCTGATAGGCACGCTAATAGACGAGGGGAAGATGTCGCTGGACGATTTGGCATCGGCGTATTTGGGGGATGATATCCTTGATGGATTGTTTGAATACGAGGGCGTGGACTATTCCCACGAGGTGACCATTGCACAGCTGCTATCACACACCAGCGGAGCGGCGGACTATTTTGACGACAAAACAATAGGCGAGAAATCCATGAAGGAGCTGATTGTGGAGAACCCAGATACATTCTGGACGCCAAATGACCTGCTGGATTTTTCACGGAACTATCAGAAGACAGTAGGCAAGCCGGGAGAAAAATACCACTATTCAGACACGGGATATATCCTGCTGGGGCTGATAATAGAAAGCGTATCAGGGCAGTCTTTTCACGCTATGCTCCATGAGAGGATTTTTGATCCGCTGGAAATGGACGACACATACCTGATGTTCTACTCGGAGCCGAAAAATGAAAAACGCCCCATAGCCGACATTTGGCTGGGGGGAGTGAACATAAAGGATTACCAGTCTCTCAGCATAGACTGGGCAGGCGGCGGAATGATATCCACGGCAGATGACCTGGCGAAGTTTGTACGCAGCCTAAACCAATACGAAATAGTCAGCCTCAAAACGCTGGACAGCATGTATCAGTTTGATAACTACAAGTTCATCAACGGCATTCACTACGGCTACGGATACATGGAGTATCACTTTGGCGAATTTATGCCCACGCTAAAATCGATGCCCAAATATGTGGGGCACATGGGCGTGCTGGGCACACAGATGTTTTATGATAAGTCCACCGACACGGTGTATATATCCAGCTGCGGCTCTACGGACGCTCCCTCTGTCAGCGTGCAGACCATGATAAAGATAATCAGTACATTAGATAGAATAGAATAAAAAAAAGGACTGCAGTGCAGTCCTTTTGCTATCGCTTATTATTAATTAAAAATATATCACTTTTAAATTGCAGTACCCCAGATAATTATCCGAAGCATCTCCTAAAATAGTGAAGCCTACTAAATGACTTTTGTAGAGGAAATATACCTGAGTAACCTTTTGGTTTGTAGTGCTGTCGTTTGCAACTTTCATATAGTGCTTTACTTCATTATCACCTACATAGGTAAAATCGCTCTCATTAAATTCAGGATAGACTGATTTCAATGCATCTACTAAAGATGTATCGATGTCAAAAACCATATCACTTACAAACATTGATGAATCATATGGATAGATGCTTTCGTTTGGAGTGAAAGCAAAGACATAGCCCTGATCTTCGATGGAGATGCAGGCACCTGAGTTCTCGTCTGCCAGTGCTGGGCGAATAAAGAACTCTGCAGTCGGTATTTCTTTTTGGATTGCCGGATTGCTGGCTTCACCCTTTACCAGCTTGATATAGTCTTCTTCCGTGAATAATTCAGCAGCGGCAGATGGATTTTCAGCAGCCTCCTGCGTTGGTTCAGCAGTGACCTCGTTTATTGGTGTTTTGCTTTCAGCGGGTTTACTGCATGCTGAAAACAGGAATATGCTAGATATGAAAAACAGCAAAATGCTTTTTTTATTCATATTTTATCTCCTTTTGGATTATTTACTGAGATTCTAGCACACATTTATAAATACGGCAATACAGCAAAATTAATTATTATAGTGAAAAAAGCACTGCAGTACAGTGCTTTTCATCATCCGTTATTTATAGCCGATCGGAAAAAATCCACTATCCATGGCTTTATATTCCCTATGGATTTGACGGCGGAGCTGAACATATTCAGCATGTCACCTTTTTCAGCATATCTGCTGATTTGATATTCTCCATAGGTTCTGCTGCCGATGGCTATCCTGCCGCGGGCATATTCGCCGAATGCAATATCTCTGGCTATTGCCACGCCGCCCAGTGCATTGATGCCGAATGCCGCACCGCCAATTGCCAGATAGCCCACTGCTACGCCGCCCACAGCTATATAGCCTGCCGATAGCCCACCCAGTGCCACCAGCCCCAATGCCATGCCTGCCAGTGTGACTATGCCTATGGAAAGCCCGCCAAATGCAACCACTCCAATTGCCACGCCGCCCACAGCCACCACGCCTGTGGCTACATTGCCCACGGCCACTACGCCACGTGCTTTTTTTATTCCTCTGCCTAGATTTATGTGAATTACGGGCATGCCGTTTATCTGTGCAATGCTTTTGTATTCGTATTCGCCTCGCCGCCTTGCACCGGCTGGCATTGCCTCGCCTTTTACCAAATAATCAAGGCTGACCTCAAAAAGGTCTGCAATAGCTTCCAGCTTGCTCATCTCCGGTGTGGTCTCTCCCAGCTCCCACTTGCTTACTGTCTGGCGAGACACGTTTATGCTATATCCCAGCTCCTCTTGGGACAATCCCTTCTGCTTGCGCAGCTCCATCAGTCTGTCTCTAAATTCCATTCTTCGTTGCCTCCATTTCTATTTTGCCGGCTATAGCAAGATAGTATATTTTTCTGTCAACTAAAGCTACCAATTATAGCTGGAAATGTGTCAACCAAACTTAACATCGCGGTTTTTGGTATCTGCTTTCAGGAATATTATATCATTAGCTGGTAATTATCTTGTTTTCTTATGAGCAGAAAATTTTAATTTCTCTAACACATTTTATCACATTTAATGTATCTTTTATACACTTGAATACCGCAAATATGTTACTTTATGGTATAATATAAAAAATTTTATGAGGTGGATATGACAGAACAAAAGTATAAAAGAGCGTCAAAGATTTTTGTAATTTCTATTGCAGTGTTTTTGGCTATAGTAGTAATTGCCCTTTTGAATCTTTTTGTGATGGAAGTACCTAATGCTAATATTGTCATTGCACTTCCTACATTAATTTTAGTATCATTTGTCGAGACAGTTGCAGCTTACGTCTTTTTTTATAATGCCGCCAAGGGAACACCTCGCAATACAGCAAATACCCCTGAGGATATGAAAGATATCAGTGATTTACCTGAATATATAGGTCATGATATTTTTTTTGGCGGGAATCCGAAAACAGGGAAATTTTTGTTTGCGTGTGAATGTATTTTTGTGTTGCTTATTATACTTGGCCAAATAAATCCAACTTTTTATATTTTATTATCTATGAATATATTTTTAGTAATATTAGTTCAAGTGTTTATGATAAAGCATTTGATGAAAAGAATGACAATAAAGCAAGACGGCATATATTATTACAATTTCTTCGGTATAGTAAAATATTATTTCCCATGGGATAATATCAAATCAATTGGTATTAGTGAATCCAAATATAAAACTAGTCGAGTAGGATTTCTTTATGTATCTTCCAGAGAAACAAAAGAGATATTAAAAATTCGCCAATACACAGAAAGCAGAGTGCGGGTGATGATAGCCTTTCGTCCAAGTGCTGTGCACTGCATTATGAAATACTACAAAGGGCACATTCACAATTTGGACAACAATAAAAAATGGCATGAATATGTGAGAAAAATGCGTCAAAAACCTGTGGATGATGTATTGCAGCCCATGGAAAATGTGGCTGCTGCAGCAGCACCTCCCATCCAAGAGAAAGCACAAACCGTAAATGAGAAAAGATATACCGGACGCCTGACATACACCCCAAAAGATCAATTCTATTTTGCTACGCCTGCATCAAGGAGAATATTGTGGATTTGCGGCTCTCTTTTTGTGTTATGCTCCATTGGGATAGATGCATTTAGCGGTGAGGATGCAATATTTGCATATTTGATTACGGCGATATTTGCATTTTCCTTGGCAAAAGCATACAGCAGAAAAATGACAGTGGCGAAAGAGGGCATATTTTTTAAAAACTATGTGAGGAACAAAACATATTTCTTTGCATGGACAGATATAAAAAGCATAGGCATCAGCGAGTACTACGGAGACAAGCCGGCACTGAATGAATTTTTGTATATATCCAAGGGCAAAATGGATGAATTAGCGGATATTCCAAGATACATGGAGAATGAAAACATATGTATGATAATGTTTCAGCCCAAAGCTGCAGCCAGAATAAAGATGCACCATGGCAGAAAGATTAGCAACCTGGAATGGCAGAGAAAATGGAAGAGATATATACAGAACAATAAGACAAAATAAACACATTGCCGAGCTGTAAATATATGTTATAATACTAAAAAAATAAGGAGGATTATACTGTATGTTTTTAGGTTGGTTTTTTATTGCTGCGGCACTTTTCACTATTGTGGGGGTTGTGATATTTAATCTGGGAATGAACACAGCAAGAGCACAAAGAATGGTGAAGCTAATCGGAGTGGGCGGAGCAAAAGTATTATATACTATTATTGGCATTTTTCTGCTGGTTTATGGAATACTAATAGTGACAGGAACTGTTGTGGTGAGCTAAAAATAAATTATCTTTCATTTCCATATTTTTATGATATAATACCTAGAATATGGACATGCAGATTAAAAATAAACACGACAATTTTTACGGCAGGCTTTTTAAATTTGCGCTGCCGTTAATTTTGCAATACCTGATTATAAACTGCCTGAACCTAGTGGACAATGTGATGATTGGAAAACTGGGCGAGGCAAGCATATCCGGTGTGGGGCTGGGTAACCAGATTTTCTTTCTCACCAATTTATTTATGGTGGGCATCACAGGCGGAGCCAGCATATTCATGGCACAGTTCTGGGGCAAAAAGGACATTCCCAGCATACACATGACCATGGGCTTTTCATTGATATTGTCCATGATTATAGCCGTGTTTTTCACGACTGCCGGTACGGTATTTCCCAAATTCGTAATAGGGATATATTCAGCGGATCCAATGGTAATAGAGCTGGGCAGTGCATACCTGCAGATAGCTGCCATATCCTATCTGCCATTTGCCGTCACTATGGTATTGGTGTCTGCACTTCGTGCTACAGGCAATGTACGCATACCGCTGCTTGCCAGCACTATAGCACTGTGGCTGAATACAGTTTTGAACTACGGATTGATATTCGGCAATTTGGGCATGCCGCAGCTGGGTGTGCAGGGAGCAGCCATCGCCACCACCATAGCCAGAACTATAGAGGCATGCATTTTAATATTAGTAGTATACGGCAAGGACATGGAAATAGCCGCTAGATTTAAGCAGCTGTTTACTATTCCATTTTCATTTATAAAGAAGATAATAGGCAAGATATCGCTGGTGCTTCTAAACGAAGGATTTTGGGCAATAGGCACCACCATATACACCGTAATATACGCACGCATGAGCACAGACGTGCTGACCGCGATGAACATCAGCTTTGTGTTATTTAATATATCCTTTGTAATAGCTCTGGGAATAGGGCAGGCTCTTGGCATAATGATAGGCAATAGCCTAGGAGCACGGGATTTCGAGAGGGCAAAGAGAGACGCAAAAAGAGGCATACCCACTGCTTTTGTGATGGGATTGATTATTGCTATAATTGTATTTTCTCTTCGTGGACTGATACTGGGGCTATACAATGTGTCCCCGGAAGTACTGGAGATGTGCAACCAAGTGCTATACGCCATGCTGGGGCTTCTGCCCATCAACTGCATTGCATTTACTATATTCATTGGCATACTGCGAGCCGGCGGCGACACAAAATTCTGCACTATAGTGGATGTGGGCGCGCTTTGGCTGGTGGGTCTGCCATTGGCAGCGGCAGGGGCATTTATATGGCATCTGCCGATAGTATGGGTATTTGTGCTGGCTAGGATGGAATCTGTATCCCGTGTCATAGTCACCTTTATTCGATATAAGGGCATGAGATGGGTGAGGGATATTACATAATCTTTCGATTATGTAATATTAAAACAATTATCTTTAAATAACAATTATCGGATACACATTGCGGCAGTAATGTTTTGAAGAAACATAACAAGAGCAATGTGTTGACACGCCTTTGCTGTGCTGACGAAATATTAAAAAAACAATACAAAAATGCCATTCAAAAGAATGGCATTAATATTATATTCTGCTATCGCAAATAAAAACTCAAATTATATAGCCTCATCCTTTTTCTTTACCACTGCAAAAAATATCTCCAGTGCTGCCTGAACAGCCTGCTTTTCCACTGCATCGCATGTGTCATTTGGCGTATGGTACACGGAGGCACGCTCGGTATTATCCCATGGCATAGCCATCAATGTGGTGGCGTGAACCCCTAGCTTTGCCAGCTCGCCTGCGTCTGTGCCGCCTGTTAAAAAGGCAATAGGCTGGGTTTTGGCTTGGTAGCCCAAATCCCTTGCGGCATTGGCACATTCCCCAGCAAACTCTGCAGACATCTTTACGCTGTCGTTGATGTCGCTGGTGAGGAAAAACAAATCCTTCAGATAATATGGGCAGTCGATATTGAAAAGATAGGTGCGCACGGATTGCAGCATTTCTTTGTTTGCCTTGGCGAATGCATGAGCACCACGCAGCCCTTCCTCCTCGGCATCGAAGCTGACAGCCATCACTCGGGTGTGCTGAAGAGGGCTGCCGGATTTTTTATCGGCACTGATTTTGCGTAGCGCCTCCACGGCCATGGTGGATGCGATCAAATTGTCCCCAGCACCGGGCGTGGACTGGCTGGATGCAAAAAACCACAGCTGAAATACTATCAGTGCACATATGCTAGCCAAGACAGCAACGGCGATGGATGCCCATGGGGCACCTATGACGGCGGCTATTATGCTGAGAATGCAGACCGCCACCAGCGAGCCTATTCCGCCCATCACACGCAGAGCGTATAGCTTTGGCTGATGGATGAAGAAATTGAAAATCTTTGCACTGTCGTGGTGACCGGATATGATGATCTGCTGCTTCACTTCGCCTGCTGGCTCTACTATTCCCATCACATTTCTGCCTGTTTTTTTGGCAAATAGAAAATCTATAAAGTGCTTGTATAGGAAAAACTGAAAAACCATAATGACAATGCCGAGTGCCAAAAGCAGCCCAGCAAACAGCGGAAGACGCAGCCACAGCATGGCGATGGCAGCGGCGTAGAAAACCACCAGCATGCGTATCCAGCCCAAAAATGCACCTGTGTGCACGCCGAAATCCTGCGTAGCTGCATGGTCTGCAAAGCTCTTCATATCCTCGCAGATGTCGTCGGCGCAGCCAAGGCACGACGCACTGCCCGGCTCTCTGGGCCCGTGTTTGTCTATCAGCTTTTGTGTAGCTTCAAATACTTTTTCTGTTATGTTTTTAATTGTGCTCATATGCTCCCTCCCTTTTTAATATAATATATAATTTTGGGTGGGTTGGCAATAGGGAGATGGAGGAGATTTTTGTTTATATTTAATATTAAAGCGAGTTAATGATAGTGAGATGAAATTTGTTAGCACCCTTCAGCCGAGCTAAAGCTCGCCAGCTCCCCTCAAGGGGAGCCAAGCTGTAATTTGCAAGATGTTTTTCATTAAGAAATAAAGGGAAAAATTGAATAACAAAACCAGGATACATAAGGTACTAGTCCCTTATGCGGGGTATGGGGCAGCGCCCCAGCAACCCTCCTCACCCAAGCTCTTTTATAGCAGTACCTAGCCTTTTGATGCCCTCTACGATTTTCTCGTTGTCGGAATTTGTGTAGTTCAGGCGGAATGTATTGGCGTCGTCTTCGCCCACATAGAATGGCACACCGGGCACGAAAGCCACATTTTTGGCAATGGCTATGTCGAAAAGCTTCATAGAGGACATGCCATCGGGCAAAGTGACCCAGATGAACATGCCGCCCTCCGGCGTGGTGTAGGATACATTTTCGGGGAAATATTTTTCAATAGATTCCACCATGCACTGGCGCTGTGATTTGTACAGTGCCTTTATTTTTGCTATGTGCTCGTCCAACGCGTTATTTGCCAGATAATCGTGCACCACTTTTTGAGCAAAGAAATTGGTGTGCAGGTCTGATGCCTGCTTTGCAACAACCAGCTTGTCATATATCTCGTCGCTTGGTGCGTATATCCAGCCCAGCCTCATAGACGGGGAAATAATTTTGGAAAATGAGCCTAGCAGTATGGTCTGCTCCGGAATGTAGCATGCCATGGTCGGCAGGTCTTCGCCTATAAAGCGCAGCTCGCCGTATGGGTCGTCCTCCACGAAAATGATATCCGTATCTTTTAGTATCTCTGCTACTTTTTCGCGGGTTTCCTTGGAATATGTTTTGCCGGATGGATTTTGGAAATTAGGCACCGCATAGAAAAGAGAAGCGTTTGTATTCTCCACAGCCTTTTGCAGTGCGTCCGTGTCCACCCCGTTTTCTTTCAGGGGCACAGTGACGAAATTGGGCTGAAAAACTGAAAAGCTTTGTATAGCTCCCAGATAGCCGGGCTTTTCAATTATTATGTCATCGCCTTGGTTTACAAACACCTTGGATAGCAGGTCGATAGCCTGCTGAGAGCCGGTGGTTATTAGAATGCGACTGGGGTCTGCATCTATGCCGTGGCGTGCTTTGTACCGTGCGGCGATGTATTCGCGCAAGGGCAGATATCCCTCGGTGGTGCTATACTGCAGGGCAGCGGCTCCGTCATTTTCCAGCACATTGCTGCAGGCTTTTTTTATTTCATCCACTGGGAAGGAAACAGGATTTGGCAGACCGCCGGCAAAGGATATAATCTCCGGATTTACCGTTGCTTTCAGTATCTCCCGAATAAAGGATTTGCCCGTGGTGTACATTCTGTCTGCGAATCTCATAATATTTCCCCCTATGTATTTTTATTCAAGTAAAATATTAGTACATGATACTATATGCCCACCTAAATGGCAATAGCGAATTTTAGGCTGTTTTACATAGAATTATGATGCACCTCGATAAACAAGTATAAATTATTGATTAACAATAACAACTTAAAACACTTGACATATTTGCGTAACTATGATGTAATACAAATAAATAACGAAAAAAAAGACAATTACGGCAGATTTAGTTTTCGAGAGGAATATTTATGACAGCAAAAGCACAAATAAAGCCTAGAGAAAAAACATTTAATATCACCAATTTCATCTTTTATGCAGGAGCAGCAGCCATCGGAGCTGCATTGAAAATATTTTACGATATAGCAGGCAACGACCAGCTGATATTCATGATAAAGACAGCATCGAATTTAGTGGCTCTATTTTACAATACAGACTTTTTCTACGATAGCAAGCTGGGCTATGTGAGCCATCAGCTGGGCATAACCATAGGAAAAAGCTGTGCAGGAATCAACTATATGATTATAGTATTGCTGATGCTTGCATTTTCGTATATACATTATTTCAAAAGCACAAAGAGCAAAATAATATATTTCGCTGTCATTTTCCCGGCAGCGTATTTAATGACCATTCTGGCAAATTCCAGCAGGATAATACTATCCATCAAGATGCTGGATATGAGCTGGCTGTATAATTCCTTTAGCAAGGAAACAGTGCACTTGATTACGGGCATCTTTACATTTGTAGGGTTTTTAATATTGTTTAACTTTTTGTTTTCCATAATAATAAAAAAGGTGAGGAAGAGGAATGAAGAATTTACTTAAACCGTATTGGCTGATTGCCATTGCCACATTGCCCCAGATAATAATGTGCATTTTGTTTGGCAGAGTGTACTACTTTATTAGCACAGAGCTGACTGGGGAGCAAAAAAACTATTGGCTGATTTTTGCAATAGTAACGGCTGTATTGATATTGGCTGCTGCATCATACGCAGCATACAGCGTGATTAACAAAAAAAGCATCGGCAAATGGCATGCCGTAGTGATGCTGGCTGTGCAGATAGTATATCTATATTTGTTTATCGCCCTAAATACATATATTTTCCCTTGGAGTATTCCTACGTGGATGTTTTTTGGAATTGAGCCATTAGTGGTGGCATTAACTGCAATGATGCCGGGGATAATATACGCCATATTGGTGTGCGTTGTGCACTTTACGCCGGATGAGGGCCACAAAATATACAAAGACATTATAGCGGCGATTGCAATACCCCTAGGCACATATTTGCTTTTTCCTTTGTTTGATTATCTATATTTTGAGTTCGATATAGGTATTACAGATTTCTTATGGGATTACGTTATAGTCATATTTTTTGTTGTAGTGACAGTATTATTAATATTCTTTCTGATAAGGATTGTATATGGCATAGCAAGAAGAAAGAGCAGAAAATGGACAGTGGCAACTGTATTAATCGGGCTGGTTTTTCCTACCCTCGGGCTTTTGCTCAATGATAAAGTAGCAGAAAATGCTATGGGCGATTTCTCCAATATATATTTCTATATAATAGCCGCTGCTAATGGCATCATACTGCTGCTGCCAAAAATGAAGGATATTAGCTTTCGCGTGATTTTATTTTTCCTAAAAAGCGTATTTTTGGTATATGTGCTTTATTTTGCGGTGGTGTTCATGCCATATGTGCCGTTTTCGATGATAGCAGTCTTATTCTTTGGCGTAGGGCTTTTGCTGCTGGCCCCTATTTTGCTGATGATTATCCAGATAAAATCTCTGTATGACGATTTTATATATCTGAAGGAAAACCTAGGCAAAGCAAAAGAAAGCATAATAAAGATTGCTGTCATATTTGCAGCAGGCATCATTACCATTCCTGCTGTGCTGACTGCATCATTTTATGCAGACAAGCATAACATAAACCAAGCACTGGAATACATATACGAAAGACCATTTGATGACACTTCGGAAATAAATATAAATGAAAAGTCGCTGAGGAGCACGATTGAAAAAATGAAGATCCAAGGGGACAGCAGAAATAATCTCTTTGGAATCGGCACGCCATATATAGACGGCTATTATAATTATATAGTGCTGGATGGAGCTACACTTGGGGCGGAGAAAATAAGCATTATTCAGCAGGTGTTTTTTCAGGAAGAAGAAAAATATTCAAAAAGACCTAAATTCATAAATCCAGACGCAGCTATAGCGGACTATACTGTGGAGACAGAGTATGATGAAGGCAAGGGCGTCTACAGAGCATGGGTGCACCTGGAGATAAAAAATGAAAGCAAAATCAGCAATGAATATGTGGGCGAAATAATACTGCCTAGCGGATGCTACATCAGCGACTACTACCTATATGTTGGAGAAGAGAAAAAACATGGGCTGATAGCGGACAAAAGAGCGGCAAACTGGATATATGAGCAGATTACCACTGTGACAAGGAGAGACCCGGGAATATTAAGCTATGAATCCAATGACGAAATAGCATTCAGAGTGTATCCATTTGAAATAGGCGAGACTAGGAAGACGGGAATAGAATTTGTATACACAGAGCCTCAAGTGGTGCAGATAGATGAGATAGAGATAGAGCTGAAAACCACAGGAGAGACAATAGACACGCTGCAAATAGGCGACAATGCCTGCTACATAAGTGCAGCAGAAAAAGAGCAAAAAGAGCAGATATACAGAGAGCCGCTGTTTTACTTTCTGGTGGATTACTCCAAGGAGAATGGAGCAAATGCAGAAAAATATATAGCAAAAGCAAAAGAGTTTATGGAAGTGAACGGCATAGATGAAAGCGATGCGAAGATATATTTTGTGAACTACAATATATACCGTGCAGATGATGAAGAGGACATAGACAAAATACTGAACAGCAAAAAGCCCGAAGGCGGATACTACATGGACAGGGCGATTAAGCAGATATACTATGACAACTACACCAGCGGATCGGACAGATATCCTGTGATAATAGGACTGACCAGAACAACAGAAGCTCTGGTGATACTGGATGACTATGATAAGATGGCTTTTGCATTTCCGGACTCAGAGTTTATATATTTTATTGGCAAAGAAAACACCGTAGTATCTCGTTCGCTGATAACGGGCGGCGGAATGCGCGGCGGATTCTATACCATTCTATCTGACCAGAAGCCTGTGGTAGAATACACATTTGAAAACGGCGAAAAAAGATATTTAAGTGCCAACGGGCAGGGCAGCATAGCCATAAACAGCAAAATAGAGCAGGGCGAGCTGAACGAATACGCAGGAAATAAATGGCTGAGTGCAAGTGCAATGCAGGCAAAACACATGAACATGATGCTGAGAAAAACTGATGTGAACAGCACCAGCCTTGAAATAATAAGAGGCAGTATAAGTGCCAATGTGATGACTCCGCTTTCTTCATTTATAGTGCTGGAAACACAAGCACAGGAGAAGGCACTGCTGGAGAAACAAAAGCAGATATTATCATCTGAAAAGCAGTATTTGAGTGATGAAGAATCTAATTTTATTAGCATGGCAGAGCCGCCCATATGGCTGATGGCAGCCGCTATGATAGGCATAATCGCACTGAAAAACAGGCGAAAAAAGAGAGCATAGACATAATGACACATATTTTTGAAAAAGCACTTTTGGGTGCTTTTTCTCTTATCCATTAAATGTATTTAAAAGCAAATTAAAAAATAAGCAGCCAATTATTACCATATATTAAAATAACACAATAAATAAAATGAATATGTACAATATGCACAAAGAATATCGATTTATTAATATATTATTCACAAACAAAATGATTAATATTATGTATAATTGGTTATATATAGAAAAATAACTTCCGATAATTTTATATTCAAAATTAATATATATATTATACGAAAGGAAAAGGGATTATGAAAAGAAGGAGAGAAAGATTTTGCAGGCTCTTTTTGGCTGCACTTTTAATCGCATCAGTCATCAATCCAACAGTGGCACGAGCTGCTGACACAGTGGAAATATCCGTAGACACAGAAAACCTATTAGACATTGTTTTATCGGCGGGGGACATTGATGTTGACCTGTCTACATTCAATGCAGACCTAAGGGCGGCGCTAGTGGCGGCGGGCATACCGGGCAGCAAAATCGACACTGTAAGTATTCAGGCATTGGAATCCAATGACGTGAGCGCAGGAGACACAACAGCAGGGTGGGAAGTATTTGACCACACAAATGTTGTATCCTCCGAAATACCATATTATAGGCCGTATTATAATGAGACAAACGGCAACTTCGATTTAAATAATCATATTGTAGTAAGCACGACAGACGGCACAGACATAGACTTCTATGGATATGGTGCGCCATCATATAAAGACTTTATGTTTATGCCGGACAGTGAACCAAGCAAAAAAATAATCGATTTCTACATAGAAGAAGGCGAATTCTACGACGCTATTGACGGCCCGGGATTCTTCTTCAATACAGGCATGTCCAGTGATGCATTCCCTGCAAAAACCATGACAGGATATTTGCTGTTTTTCAAATACACCACAATGAGCTCTAATCCACCTAGTATATATATATATTCACTCAATAATGTAAATGTATATCAATTCCACGGCAGCACAAGCGGTGTGATATCTAATGTTGCAAGTGTAGGCACATTGGTAGCTACAGCAAGCATCACTCCACTGAACAGCCAAGTGGGAACTATAAGAAAAATACAAATAGAGGCAACGCCTACAGGACTGCAAATGTGGTATGCAGATGCAGCAAGCGGCGACCCAGACCTTTTGACACCGTCACTGGTGACATGGAATCTGGCAGCAGGCGGCAGCGGCACAGAGGTGACACTGACAGACAACGGATCGTATGGATTTGGTCCATTGAACTCCTATCTGTCCCACGGCTGCGCCAGACCTACACACTTTACATTTAATGATATATCCATGAGAACAGAAGCTACAAAGCCATTCTCCCAAATAATTCGTGAGCCCGAATGGCGCGAAGGATCATTAAGATATGTAGTAAATGCACAGGACGCAGCGGTCGCAGACTTTTCAGATTCTACTGCACTGGGCGAGATACTATCCAGAATGAGCAATGAAAACATTGCATACATCGGCTGGGGACAGGACAGCGTGGACGGAGAGGCATTCATTGCCAAAAACAATGCTTACGGAATATACGTGGACAGAGACGTCGCCGCCACAGACACCTATTCTGAGCAGGTGCAGGCAATTGCAGACTTTATATACCAAGACTATCTGAACCATGTAGAAAGTGACACTGACCTTCTGCTATATGGCACAAGAAACGAGATAACAATTAGCCCGGCATCGGCAGCCGCAGACACAGCAGATGCAGACTGGCCAGACGGGAAATGGTATATAGACCATAATAAAGACTATTATGAAAACCCAACAGGCATAGCACTATATGATGAGATTTACCTAGACGACTTCTCCGTTTCATTTATAGAGACCGGGCAGTACGACATATACTTTGCAGGAGAGCTGACAAAAACCGTGTATGTGCACAGAACCCCCGAAGCAGGGTTCAACGTGAGCGTAGACGGCAGCCTGAATGTGACAATTGTGGACACATCCTACGACTATGACCATCTATCAGACCCTGACAGAGGCATAAAATCCGTGACGTACAAATACAAAGAGACCAGCAGCTCCACATGGACACTGGGAGCACCAACAGTGCTGCAAGCTGAAAAAGAGTACATCATAGAGCAGGTGGTAGAGGATGAATACGGCGTGCAGTCTGTGCCGTATCAGCAATTTGTATCCACAAAAACAGGCGGAGACCCACCGCCTCCAATAGCACAGTTTGATGTACTGCCCCAAACTCTGCTGACCTACACCGGTGCAAACACCGTGGCATACAATGACACCAGCTATGACCCATCGGGCACACTTATAACGGGAAGGCTTTGGAGAGTTATCTATAACAACGCTGAGATTTATTCCGGGGCAACACCTATGATGGACTTTTCCGGGCAGTCCGGCGGAACATACAAAATATCGCTGCAGGTGACAAACGCAAATACAGACGTATCTGAGGTGGCATCAAAATTCCTAGAGGTGGTAGTGGACAGCACCGCACCAACTGCAACGGTTTCACAAAACCCTCCAGGCGGCTATCAATTCCCTGTGCAGGTGGCACTATCCATGCAGGATGAAGCAGGCGGCAGCGGATATGCAAAGAGCTACTGCGTGGCATCCTCATCAACCACCACACCTACCCAGTGGGGAAGCATGAGCACATCATCCACCGTAAAAACACTGATAAGCGACTATCCGGGCAATACATACCTGCACTACAAGGTAGAGGACAATGCAGGAAATGTACGAACAGGATATTACGGACCATATAATATAACGGTAGACCCTGCAACTGACTCCGACGGCGACGGCGCAAGCAACGAAGACGAAGTGGCAGCAGGCAGCGACCCGGGCGACCCTGCATCTACACCGAGCGACGTGGACGGCGACGGCACACTGGACCACCCGAACCTAGACACTGACGGGGACGGCATACCAGACGGCGAAGAAGAGACCGCAGGATCTAACCCCAATGACCCTGCATCCACGCCGAGCGACGTGGACGGAGACGGCACAGTGGACGACCCCAACGCTGACACAGACGGCGACGGCGTATCCGACGGGGACGAGCAGGCAGCAGGCAGCGACCCGGACGACCCGGCATCTACACCATCTGACCCGGACGGCGACGGCACAATAAATGACCCGGATGCAGACTCTGACGGAGACGGCATACCAGACGGCGAAGAAGTGGCTGCAGGCAGTGACCCAGACGACCCCACATCTACACCGAGCGACGTGGACGGGGACGGCACAATAGATGACAGCAACAAAGACAGCGACGGCGATGGATTTACAGACGGCGAAGAAGTGGCTGCAGGCAGCGACCCGGACAACCCAGACTCCACACCATACGACACCGACGGCGACGGAGTGGATGACGACGATGAAATAGCCGCAGGCAGCGACCCCAGCAACCCTGACTCCACTCCAAGTGACAAAGACGGGGACGGAAACCCAGACACACCAGATGCAGACACAGACGGGGACGGATACACAGACAGCCAAGAAATAGCAGCAGGCAGCGACCCCAACGATGGCGCATCTACACCGGATGACACAGACGGCGACGGCACAAGCAACGCCGACGAGATAGCCGCAGGCAGCGACCCCGATGACCCGAACTCCACACCGGATGACAAGGACGGAGACGGAGCAAGCGACGCTGACGAGATAGCCGCAGGCAGCGACCCCAATGACCCAGACTCTACACCGGAGGATATAGACGGCGACGGCGTATCCAACGACGAAGAGACAGCCGCAGGCAGCGACCCCAATGACCCGGACTCAACCCCAAGCGACAAAGACGGGGACGGAAACCCGGATAACCCAGCAACAGATACTGACGGCGACGGAGTATCCGACGAAGACGAAATAGCAAACGGAACCAATCCGAATGTTCCTGAAAACCTGACCATAGACTTCCAAGAGGATGCATACATTGTGGTGGTAGGAAATTCGTATGGATTTGCAGCATTCCCATACACTGTGACGCCAGCTGCAGCACAAAACACACCGGTGGTGTGGACAAGCACAAACCCAGATGTAGCCAGCGTGAACAACACAACAGGAACAGTGACTACATGGAAGGAAGGCGTGACGGAGATAAAGGCGATGAGCACTACGTATACATTCGCCTATGATACATTCGTGCTGGTAGTAGGCGACGGCGTGCCGGACGACCCGACGCCATCATCCAGAAAGATTACAGGGGCTGTAACAGACTACATGGACAATCCGCAGCCAAACTACACCGTGGTGCTATGCTCCACACCTAGGGCGCAAATAACAGGGCCAACAGGAACATTTAGCTTTGACGATGTGCCATACCAAGAGCACACGCTGATAATACTAGACAGAGACCTGAGAGAAGTGGGCAGATTTACAGTGGACATGCAGCTAGGCACAGTGACCAATGTGGTGGTGGACGGAGCTACGCAGGATGTGGACGTGGAATACATCAACTACACCGTATCGGTGCACATTCCTATCCAGCTGAGATCCGGCAACACAGGGCTGAATGTGGACGGAACAGGAGTATCGTTCCTGAACGACACACCTACATACGGCAACCCGCAGACCGGCGACAAGAGAAGCTATCTGCACTACTATTGGTACATTGCCCTGATACTGTTGGCATTTGCAGCTGCACCATTTGCATATGTACGCTACAGGAAGCACAAAGAAAAGGCATAAATTGCTGAATAAAAGGCGATAATAATATGAAACCCCATACAGAGACAATCTGTACGGGGTTTTTCTTTGTATTTATATATTGGGTTATCTGTCTTCGTTGTTTTTGACTGTGATGTATGATACCAGAACTATGATGACTATTAGCTGAACTATCATCACAGCCCACACCCAAGTAGGGATGTATGCGTCCTGCTCCGCTACGGATGAGGCCAGAGCGGAAGGGGAGAGCATTGCCAGAAATAGCGCTGAAAAAGATAATATTTTTTTAATCATATACTTCACTTCTTTGCAAATTATTTTGTGGTTTAATTATATAATATTTTTTTGTGGATGGCAATTTTATAGATTATGGTGCAGATTAATTTTCTTCTGAAGCATCGAATTCATTTATAGCCCTGATAATATTATCTTTTGGAAGACTGCATTTAAAATCGCATTCTGCATTATAGCTATCGGAGAAAATACGAAACATCAAATCACTTTCTACTTCATAGTCTAAATCAAATGCTACTTGAGCAATACCTTTATCTCCGGACTCTAAGGTATGGGGCAATGTCTTTGATGAAGAATGATAAGATGTTTTTTCGAATACTAGTCCGTCGCTATCATTTAACTTATAATTAAATGTATATGATGGATGTATTCCGCTTGAAGAATCACCAATATATTTAATTTCCATTTCTATAACGAGAATCTTTCGGTTATATGAACTATCTACAAAAAAATCTGCAAATAATATCTCAAAATCACTATTTATGGCTTCTTCTCCGATAATATAAAACTCTTTTATATCATTTTCAGTATTTATACTATTATCAGAAATTGATGCATTATTATGTGCGACATCTTGTAGGGGTACACTTGTCTTTTCAGAAAATGCATATAGTAATAGAAAGAAAAGCATTATAGAGCCACAAAGTATGAGTTTGGTTTTTGTGGATAGTTTTTTACTGGCACATATTACAACAAACACCATTATATAAGGGAAGAATAGCCATAAAAAGATTTTGATTCCAAGGCTCTTCTTACTATTTTTATAAGTTTGATAATGGGGATGAGTATAGTTGCTATTATTTCTATAAGTATTTATGGCATCATTTGAGTTCACATTAATATTTATATCAACTGTACTTTTGTTGGAACTTGAAGCAGATGATTGCGAAGACGAATAGCCATTAGAATCATTTAGTTTTTTCCCATTTTTAATTGAGGCAATGTCTTTTTGGATTTCGTCTAGTTTTGAATTGACATCTATAAAACCATCAGTAATAGCTTTATCAATACTTCCCAGCAAAACATATTTATATTTCTCGGGCAGAGATTTTTTAAGCTCCTCCATAACAAGATGAGTATATGCCTTTATATACTCATTAAGCATATATTTAAAGTCAGAATTCTGATTTATTAATATAAGCTGGTTCTCAAAAAATTCTGCAAGTGTTTGTTTAACATCATATTCAGATACCTTTTTCAATATATGTCTTAACTTCTCTGCATTTTCTTGTGAAAATAATAATTTTAGCTCAGCATTAAAATCATTAGCTATTTGCCTATTTGTAAAATTTATAGTATTTATAAATTGTTTTTCAAATGTTTTTAAATATTTTTGTTCTTTATAAATATAAGTTCCGACTTTAAAGAACAATCCAACTATATCAATTGACAAATTTTGAGCACTCATAAATATATATCCTTAAATTAGTATATGCAAAATTATAACTTAAAATGTAAATAAGTGCAAAAATTTTTTTAATTATTAGATTAAAATAAAAGACTTTTTAATATCAATGCTCATGCCTATGGTGCTCGTCGGGATAGTGGCTGTGTGAATGCTCCACTGCATCGTGGGTGTGCTGGTGGGTATGGAAACCATCGACTTTTTCTGCGTGGGTATGATTGTGGTGCTCATTGTCGTGGGTGTGCTTATGGTTGTGGGACAGGGGAGAATGGACGTGGGTGTGGCTGTGAAGCTCGGTGACCATGAAATAGGTGGCGATAATCATTAAAAAGAGGGCTGTAAGAAAGCCGGCAGTGATTTTTTCCCTGAGAGCCAGCCAAGACAAAAGCACGCCGATGAAAGGTGCAATGGAATAGTAGATGCTGGTGCGTGCTGCACCCAGACTGCGCTGGGCGAAGATATAGAAGAGTATGCTGAGACCGTATGCAACAAAGCCCAGAACAAGGGCTAAAATGACATATATGATATGGGCGGCGAAATCCCCCCATATGGCACACACTATAAGTGCACCTATGCCGGAGCCAAATCCTTTTATTATGACTATCTGTACAGGATTTTTTAGGGAAAGCTGGCGGGTGCAGTTATTTTCAAAGCCCCAGCTGAGGCAGGCAAGCAAGATGAAGATAGAGCCAAAGGAGAGAGAAAAGCCATCCGCTGCACCGAATGTTAAAATGGCACTGGCTGCAATAATGAGAGCCATTGCTATCCACTGCCTTTTGTCTATTGCCTCCTTGAAGAAAACCAGCGCAATGATGGAGGTGGCGACTATCTCAAAATTATTCAAAAGAGATGCTGTGCCGGCGGTGGTTCTTTGCAGGCCCAGAAGCAAGAGAATGGGGGCTGCGACATCCAGCAATATCATTGCGGCTATATATGGCATTTCTTTTTTGGAAAGACTTGCTTCTATTTTTTGTGACTTTTTTGTATTGGCGAAAACCGAATATATCCACATGCCAAGGCCAGCACCCAGATACAATAGGGCAGCCATGAACAGCGGGTTTAGCTCGCGTAGAAGTATTTTGGAGGCTGGTGCACTGATGCCATAGAGTGCTGCCGCTAGGATTGCTATTAAAATTTTGCTGTTTATTTTCATTTTATACGTCCAATATTTCATTTTCTGTAGGACTATATCTTACTATATTCGTGGGGTGGGTGCAATTCTGAATAATAAAAAAATTATGTTTTATTTATCCTTTGTAGTATTGAGGCATACAGTAGACTGGATAAGTAGTCTATAATAGTAATATTGTCATTTAAGGTGTTGATTAACCATTATTATCTAATTGATAATGTGTTATAATACATTTATGCAAAAAATTACAAAAAAAAGAAACCATCATTATATACCTCAATTCTATCAAAAATTGTTTTCCGACAATAATAAAAGCGTTGGGAAATTTGTTGTTGATTCATCCATATATATTCCAAATGCTTCTATTAGGGAGACAGGGAAGATAAAATATTACTATGGTAGAGATAATGAGCTAGAAGACTATTTTATGGAAATTGAAAATGTTGCTAGTATTGTTATAAAGAAAATATTAAAAAACAAGTCAATACCGCCCAAAGATACGGAAGATTATGATATTCTGATATTCTTTATTATATTGCTGGAAGCAAGAGTACAAAAAATTGGTGATTATTCAAATAATCAAATTTCAATAATTTCTAGAATTGCTCTTGAAATGGAGAAAGCAAATGGCTCTTCAAAGTTGCAAGATATTAATATAGAAAATTACGATGTTAAGTATACTGTACCTACTTTGATTAATCTAAAAGCAGCAGCAAATATTTATAGAATAATTGCAGATTTAAATTGTTGCCTTGTTATATCTGATACTTCTAGGAAATTTATAACATCTGATAATCCCGTAGTTAGGTATAACTATTTATATAATTTGAAGAAATACATCGGGAATTATGGATTGGGTAATGTTGGAATACAACTGTTTTTTCCTATTTCGCCAAAGTATTGTTTATATTTTTATGATGATGTTATGTATAACAAAAATCCTAATAATGATGGCAATTTTCATATTAATGAAGCTAGGTATATTGATAAGCTTAATTTGTTATTTTACATGAATTCATATAGCTTTTTATTATTTAATAACACTGTTAAGAATGAATATATAAAAAAACTTATAAATGGTAATGATAATCTCAAAACTAAATCAACAAAGATACCTGTATTTGGAGATGATAAACATAAGCTAATTTTAAATGAAACATTATCAGTGAAAAAATATATATTTCTACCTTTCTTTGATATAAATAAGGATTTTATTAATATCTCTCTGCCTCCACATATGGGGGGGATTATGAGACCTTATGCAAAGAAATTTGATGAAAACATGTCAAAAAAGAAACCATAATATCTAAATACATTCTTATTAATTTAACATATCAAAAAGGTATGCATAATTTTTAAATATAAATACACTACTCATAATAATACTGAAGACTAATAATCACTACAAATAGAAAGAGAAAAGACACACAAAATGATGCCTCCTTGCTGCATTTGTCGAAGACAAATCGTTTAAGGAGGCAGGGGAAATAGCAAAAAGACATCAAAAGATGTCTTTTTACCAAAAGTAGTTTAATAATCTAAAGAAGGAAGACTATTTCCTTGTAGTATGCTTTTTTATCCGAATATTACGGAATTGACTAGACCCTCTAGATACTCTTGTGCACCTGATTCATTGGTTGTTACTTCGCCCATATCCAGTGCGTATTTTTCCAGCTCCTCGAATGTGGCTGTGCCGTCTACAATCTTTTTGCCGATGCCTGAATTATAGCTGCTGTAGCGCGCATCAACGAATGCATCCAGTCTGCCGTCCTCTATGATTTTGGCAGCTATTTTGTAGCCTAGTGCCATGGTATCCATGCCGGTTATGTATCCGCGGAACAAATCCTTTTTGTCTGTGGATGCACGACGCAGCTTGGCATCGAAATTGGTGCCGCCCTTTGGATAGCCGCCTGCTTTTATTAGCTCGTACATTGCCATTGTGATGTCGTATACATTAGTTGGGAAATTGTCTGTGTCCCAGCCGTTGAATACTTCGCCTTGGTTGGCGTCGATAGAGCCCAGCATGCCTGCCTCGCGTGCTACACGAAGCTCGTGTGCAAAGCTGTGACCTGCTAGTGTAGCGTGGTTAGCCTCTACGTTTAGCTTGAAGTCGTCTTGCAGACCATACTTATTTAGGAAGCCTATAACTGTGGCACAGTCATAGTCGTATTGGTGAGTCATTGGCTCCATTGGCTTTGGCTCGATGTAGAAATCTCCCTTAAAGCCGATTGAGCGTCCGTAGTCGCGAGCCATTTGCAGCATTCTGCCCAGATTATCCAGCTCGAAGCCCATCTTTGTATTCAAAAGTGTTGCGTAGCCTTCGCGTCCGCCCCAGAATACATAACCCTGTCCGCCTAGGCGAGTGGTTATCTCGATGGCTTTTTTGATTTGTGCTGCTGCGAATGCAAAAACGTCTGCATTGCAGGATGTGGCTGCACCATGCATGAAGCGTGGATTTGAGAATGCATTTGTTGTGCCCCACAAAAGCTTTTTATTATATTTTTTCATCAGACCCTCTAGGTGGTCTACGATGATGTCTAGTCTCTTGTTTGTTTCCTCCAGTGTGTCAGCCTCTGGTGCGATGTCTCTGTCGTGGAAGCAGAAATAATCTATGCCTAGCTTGTCCATAAACTCGAAGCCAGCATCTGCCTTTGCCTTTGCGTGATCCATTGGGTCTGTTTCACCGAATGATTTATCCTGTGTGCCGCCGCCGAAGATATCTGCACCCTCACCTGTTAGTGTGTGCCAGTAGCTCATGGCAAAGCGTAGATTTTCTTTCATTGTTTTTCCGTTTACAACCTCTTCCGGATTGTAGAACCTGAATGATAAATCATCTGCTGATTTGCCCTTGTATTCAATTTTGCCTATGCCTTTGAAATATTCGCTCATAATATGCTCCTTCTTGTGAATTTTAATGAAAATATGTTAATGTGCACGTGCACATATCCTTCTAAGCCTATTCTAGCACTATTTTGTGGGCTTCGCAAGGGGGAAAAAATTATTATATATAGTACTTTATTTACTTTTTTTGTGTATGTTATATAAAATTATGTGATATAATGGTAAAAGCTATTTAGAAGCGGAAGGAAACATGGATATGACTGAAAAAAATATGGAATTAGAATTTGAACAAGAATACAAAAATGCGGCAGTAAAAATTATACAAAATATTAATGAAGTGAAATTTACTCAATTATTCAAAGGATATTCTACAGGTGAAGTAGACGCATTATTAGACAGTATTATAAATGAGATTAAACTAGCGACAAATCCAGGCTATATAAGGCAGACTGCAAACTTAAATATCACAACAACATTCAGAGGGTATAGCAAGGAAGAAGTAGATGCATTTTTAGCTGAGCTAGAACCACAATTGGAAACTTTGAATAATATAAACAAAAAAATCCGTGAATTTTAGAAATAAATTGATTATATAGATATGGTGAAATGAATATCAGGAGGAGCGAAAATGGACGCAGCTGAGATGAACAAAATGTATGAAGATGAAGCAGAGAAATACTGCGGCGGCATTATAGACGAGCTGGAGCATGTGAGATTTACACAGAAGCTGAACGGATATAAGGACGAGGAAGTGGACAGCTTTTTGGACAAGATGGTGAACCTTTTGAATTATCACAAACTGAGCAAATCCAAGAACGTATTTTTGGAGCCTGCTGCAGTGAGAGCATATGTATTTCACGAGGGGCAGATGGGATATAACATGGAGCAGGTGGATGAATTCGTGGAGAAAGTAGCCGGGCTGCTTGATGGGATAAATGAAATAAAAAGTAGGTATGCAGGAGAGTGAGATGAAGGGATTTAGCAAATTCACATTTATTGTGGGGATTATTTTTATCTTTATAGGGCTGGTATCTGTAGTGGCTAGAGGAACGCTGGAATACTCTTATTTTGAATTTGAAGAGGATTTGAAGGCACAGGGCGGATATGACGACATATCAGACGATGAACTGGACATGAGATACGAGAACTATCTGGAAAGCAACGAAAGATTTGCAAAGGGATTTACGGCTACAATATTCTTTATTGGAATGGGCTGCGTAGTGGGAGTGCTATTGGCTGTGGCACTTGAAAACCACCAGATAAAGACCAGAAGCCAAGCCGCCGAAGAAAGACCAACCCAAAATGAGCAAAGATATTAAAAAGCAAAAGAGCACCGAGGTGCTCTTTTTTATTTTGCGGTGGTTTTACTTTAATACACAATTTTAGCAATTTAACCCGCCATATATTCAATAGCAGCACTTTTTATCTTTTTTATTCTAACATCTTGTATATAATCCATTCTTAATTCATTATTATTTGCGTCTATTATTTCACCTATGTTAGAAAATTTTTGACCAACTCTTCTTAAGATAGCTTTACTTAGTGGAAGATTATTAATGCTATGAGAGCGCAATATTTCATATAAAGATTTTTGCTCAGCTAGTTTATACTCTGCTCCACACGTTGGACAAAAATTAAATTTAATATTCGAAGTGTAAGAACATGTATTGTTTAAACATTTAAATTCAACTGTGTTTTCTAGCTTTTCTATCATGTCCATTATAGGCTTGGAAGTTAAATAATACCCTTGGTTGTTTTCGATTGAAACAGAGATATTATCAACATCCTTTACATTTTTCAATATATAATCAGAAAAAAGTAAACTTGGATTTACAGAAACATAATATCCAAATTTATTGTGTCCAATACTTTTTTTACTCAGATTAGTAGTAATTATATTCAAATAAACCAAAACGCTAAAAAGTATAGATAATTGGTCATATGCTATTGTTTCAATATAGAAACCTGATGAAAGTTTGCTATTTACTTTACGTCTTTTTGTATTCCAGTCTAGCAGATTTGGGATTACTGTTTCTTTAATAAAAATTTCAGCTAGTTCAATCTCGTTAGAGTATATATTTAGACGTGCTTTCAATGTTTCAAGCTGATGCCATTTTGACTCAAAAGTTTCACGTATATTATTTATTGCCATTTGATAGGTAATAGTCTTTTTAGCAAATGCTTTCCTGATGTCTAGTGAATCTATAAGATGAAATGCATGGCGAGGATTTCCATTACTACATAAACATATTAATTCAATAATTTCATTATTTATTGTAAGTTTGTTCCAATAAGAAATATCAAATAATTGTATTCTTTTTTTTAGGACTTTTTTAATAAATGAAATATCTGAACTATTTGTGAATTCCCAATTAATTTTTAATTCTTTTGCATCTTGACCTTTTTCAAATGATGTACCATAGTTTGTGATGCCTGGGTATACAGCAGCATTACATGAAATTAATGGAGACCGTAAACTTTTGAAGAAAGTAAAGAATTTTTCTTGCTGACTTAATGAAAATACGTGTGCTGCCTCATCGAAAAGTAGCACAATACGTTTAATTGATAATTTATTGATTAAAGAAGTGACAAATGATTTAAAACTTGTGGGGTTATTTAATATTTTTGTTAAATTTGAAGATGGAGCTATTTCTGCGAGTGTTTTATTATTATCAACATCACCAGTTTCTAATAGTCTAATATAATCTTGTAGAATACTATTATAATAAGTACATAAATCAAATAAATCACTTTGCCCATTATTATTAAATAAAGACTGCAAGTTAGTGCTAAGAGATTCAATAAAGTCAGGCTTTAAAACATTTAATTTTTTTAAAATCTCAAACAAAATCTTACCCATTGTCCACTGTAAAAAAGGGTCACATTCATTTTCATATACAATTTTTATTTTTTCTAAACGCAGAGATTCCTCAAAGCTAACAAGAACTGTTAATATACTATCACGTCCAAAATTTTTATCAGCATATATTTCAGCTTTTTTCATAATCATTGTTTTGCCGATTCCTCTACTACCTTCAAAAATATATTGTTCGGAATCTAAAAGCCTATCAATTATTGTAGAATTTACTTCATTGCTGATGTAATACTTTTCGATTAGAACAGTATCAAGGCTTTCCGTTCTGTCGGATAATATTTCTCCAAGCGAGTTACTCACTGAAATTCACCACCTTAGATTTATTAGCTAGCTTTAGTATTGATGGACTAGACTTATAATTAAATCGTAAAACAAATAAAACACTTATAATACTTAGCGTATTAGTAATAAAATTTATACTGCTATTACAATCTTTGGGTATATATTTCAAGCTAAAATCATCAATTTTTGATAAATGAGAATATCTACCGTGAACATTATCACATAACTTTGAATATATTTCATTTAGTTTAGCAGATACAGAATTTGTTTCAGTCTCTTCATTTTGGATGTTTTTATAAAATGATTCGATATATTCTGTTTTATAAAATGAATAGTTTTTGGTTAGTGCAGAAACATATGTATCAGCAGACTTATCATGATTTTCAAATATAAAATATTCTATCTTGTGGTCATAATAAAAAAATGAACTACATGATAATTCTAATACCCCGCGTAAAACAACTAAACTGCTTCTGTAAAAGCCAAATATAAGCGAAGTGATTACATTTGTTAATTCAATAATAATTTCATTCCAAAGTTTACCAACAGATTCGTCTTTACTATTTACGAAATTACGAATTTCAAAAAATAAATCATAGTATTCTAGTAAATCAGTTAAATTACTTTCATCTAAAGTGCTTTTTTTAATACTTGATAAGTTAGAAAACAAATCCTCTATTGCAATTTTCTGATAAGACATTTAAATCTCCAATAAATTTATTTCATGATTATATCATAATACAGAATAAATTTAAACATTAAAGTATATATTTGTTATAAAGTGTTGAAGCATTTCTAATATATATTTTGTGAAATGTAATAAAAACTTATAAACTGATACTTATTAATTAATCGAAAGTCCAAGGTATTCGCAGAGGGTATCGACCACTAGCTGGTGATCCTGCTCCTGAGGGAGACCGGAGACACAGATAGTGCCGATGAAGCCTGTGCCTTTGACGAAGACGGGGAAAGCACCGCCGTGGTAGGAATAGTCTATTTCGGGGAGATGCCAATCATGCTCTATATCCTTGCCGTCGCGCTGCAGGATAGCACCGACGTGGAGCGTGGACTTTTGCACCTGATAGACGGTGTTCACCTTTCTTTTTATCCAGCGGAGATTATTGGCGGTGGTGCCGGGGAGGGCACAGCCGAAAACCTGAGAGCCGCAGATGGTGATATCGATGGCGACGGGATAGCCGCAGCTTTTGGCTTTGTGTACTATCATCAGCCCAACGTCCAGTGCATCGGCATTGGAGAAATGGGGGAACTGCAGGAGCTGCTCCTGACGCTCGAACAGGCGGATACGATTTAATAATTCATTTTTATCGCTCATAATAGCCTCGATTTATTTTTATTTTGATAAATTTACTATACATCAAGACAGGCGGGATTTCAACACGAGATGTCCTTGACTGTCCTTTTTTGTCATGGGGCTAGGTGGTATATTCAGAGGGTATAAATAGATATATAGCGAGGGATGGAAAAGATGGTGCATATAGAGGGCTGCAACGAGATATACAAGCATATACTGGAGACGGATGCCAGAATAGTGGTGTGCTACGGGGGCAGAGACAGCGGGAAGAGCTATTTTGTGGGAGGGCA
The DNA here is from genome assembly GCA_040883315.1 of Eubacteriales bacterium. Taxonomy (GTDB): domain Bacteria; phylum Bacillota; class Clostridia; order Christensenellales; family UMGS416; genus JAFGUF01. The sequence continues at coordinate 68,862 of JBFLKU010000010.1, read as the reverse complement.
GTACGTGCCGCACATGCTATGCGGGGAGGAGAAATTTCGGGGGATGGCTGTGCGGAAGGTGCACGCAACCCACAGGGACAGCTGCTACATGGAGGTGCTGGACGGGCTGGAGACGATATATGAAGAGGGAGCGGAAAAGAAGGATGAACAATATAAAGCGATATATTCGCCGATGGAGATACGGCATAGCAACGGGAACAAGATAATATTCCGTGGGCTGGATGAGCCGAGGAAGCTGAAGAGCCTGAAGGGGCTGAATTTCATATGGGTGGAGGAAGCAGAGGACCTGACGCAGGAGGAATTTTCGGAACTGGCTATGCTGCTGCGAGGAGAGGGGAAGCAGCAGATAGTATTGACATTCAACCCGGTGGACGAGGGGCATTTTGCCAATGGCACGTTTGTGGAGAGCGTGGCTGACGAGGTGAAGGAGACATTCCCAAACGGCGAAAAAAAAGTGTGGGTGAAATACCTGAGTGCGGAAGTGGACGGGCATGAGCACCGCACAAAGGCACTGTGCCTGCGGACGACATATGAGGACAATGCGTACATAACCATACACAGGAAGGCCATGATAGAGCAGCTGGCAAAGACAGACCCATTCCTATATGATGTGTACAGGCTGGGGAAATTCGGCACACGAGGCGGGCGGATACTGACCAACATAGAGGAGCGGGACTTTGCCATGGACGGGCTGAGATTCAGCGAATTTGAGAAACGGGGATATGCACAGGATTTTGGATTTAACCACGCAAACTGCATACTGGCACTGGCTGAGCGAGACAACCATCTGTATGTATTCGAGGAGCTATACGGGAGCAAAAAGGACACGGCGGAGTGGATAGACGAGGCGGAAAAAAGAAAGCTGGAGAAGCGGCTGCAGATGGTGTGCGACAGCGCTGAGCCGGACAGGATAAAGACATGGGTGAGGGCTGGATACCGTGCGACGGGCGCAAAGAAGGGCGCGGGCAGCGTGGGGGCACAGATAGACAGGCTGAAGAGATTTGAGAAGATATACATAAACTGCGAGTGCGTAAACACCCTGCGGGAGGCCAGAGAGTGGAAATGGCAGCAGGACAGAAACGGCAGGTATATTGATGTGCCGATGAATACAAATGATGACGCTATGGCGGCGATGAGGTATGGGTGCGAACTGTTTCCGGAGGGGGGAACGGGGATGATGAGTGTGGGTAGGGAGATGAGGAGGTAGGGGAAAGGGAAAAGGGAATAGGGAAGAGGGAAAAGGAAATACGTAGGGTGACAGGGAAAGGTAATATTTTATAGTATAGTTAGCCTGAATTGTGGTATAATTTGTAAGGAGGGTTTGTATGGAAAAAGGAATAATAATGAGCAAAAGCAAGAGTTTTGCTATTAGGATAGTGAGGCTATATAAATATCTGTGTGATGAAAAGAAAGAATATAAATATTAGCAATTTACAGCTTTTTTATCATCAAAAAACTTATTATTTTGCTCACTAAAAGTAAAGTCATTCTCAGTTTTTTGCAAAATGGTTTTTTTTATTTTCAGTGCAACATGATATGCTAGCTCTACGGGAACAGCATTACCAATCATCTTATATCCGTCCTGGAGACTATTATAATAGAAAATGAAATTATCCGGAAAAGTCTGAATTCTTGCACATTCTCGTATTGATAATCTTCTATATAAGCTTTCACTTTCCGGAACGAAAATTCTTTTATTTTTTTCAATTTTCAGCATTTTAGGTGCTTGTGGGTGTTGGGGTGCTTGTCGACCACTGGCTTGAATTGTATAGCTAGGTTCATCCCAATTTCTAACTCTATTTCTACTCATATATATTGTAGAGTAATTACCTGTAAAATATTCGTGATTTGAAACAACACAATTTTCACCATTAGTTTTATTTTTATCTAATGATGGAAGTGCTGTATTTTTCAAATCCCATATAGAATCTTTCAAGGTTGACTTAGGTTCTATTGGAGAGGGAAACTCGAAATCATTAATATTCAAGTCTTTTCTAAAGCCAATATAAAAAACCCTTTTTCTATCTTGAGGAACATTATAGTCATTTGCATTTAATGTCTTAACATAAACATTATATCCCATGCCGGCAGTTTCAAAGTGATGAATTATGTTTTTTACAGCTTTCGAATGCCTTTTTGATAACATGCCTGAAACATTTTCAGCGACAAAGAATTTAGGTTGCTTATCTCTTAAAATCCTAATGTATTCGAAAAACAATTGACCTCTTTCATCGTTTATACCCCTCAATGCACCTGCTTCAGACCAGCTTTGACAGGGTGGACCTCCAATGATTCCATCACAATTATCAGGGAACTCATCTGAAGATATTTTTCTGATATCTTTTTTTAACAAAGGAGTATTATGATTATATTCATATGTTTGCCAAATAGTTTTATCATATTCGTTTGCAATTACTATATTGAAGCCAGCTTTAGCAAAGCCTAAATCCATGCCACCTGCACCTGAAAATAAAGAAATTAAATCCATACTATATCTCCTATATTAAATTGAAAAAGAAATTAACTTAGCGTTCTTTAATATTGCTGGATTATTAGGATTTTTAATTTTTATATCTTTTATGCTTAAGTTATTGTTTTGTGATGCCATAATTTCCAGTTTATCAGTGTATTCTAAACCATTATATTTTTCTTCATTGATTATTGCCATAAAATTAAATTCATTACTCTCGTCTCTTTGGTATACATACTCAAAAACTTTGAAAGGATTTTCTATTCCCCACATTCCTCTTACACGCAAATATGTAATTCCTAACGGATCTACACGATTAATATGACCAAGTTCTTTTGATTCAGAAAATTCAATATTTTCGATTGATGTAACACCGTCTTTAATTGTATTTTTTATTCTTTCATACACTGTAGAATCAGCTGCATAGTCTTCACCATATACCATACATAATGATGAAAGCTTATCTTTTTTTAGTACACCTACAATATAAATAATATCTTTAACATCCCATTTTTCACACTGACGGCATGAGTTGCTTATCAATGTACTATTGGAATAAAGCTTAGCTTTTGGATAACTAGAGTTTAGAGCAAGTGAGTTATTTTTACTTTCGATTTTTTTTACTTCTAAAGCATCTCCAGACTTTAGAATAGCATCAGGTGGATTATTTTTGTTTCCGAGATAGCTAAAATATTTGTTATATTTTATGTTTCTTTTTTCTTCGTCATTTTCACTAATAGTGCCAGAGAAAATATCTTTTACGTAAAGTTCTAGTGCGTCTCCCATTGCATTTGCTCGGTTGTTATTCACATAACTCGTTTTTAATTCTGTAATAGGATCGCTATATAAATTAATAATTGCTTTAATTATATTTGTACTGTTCATAAAGATACCTTTTAATATAAAATATTTATTATAGTATAAATGAATTTTCACATTATTACAAATTAAATTATATTCTTATGTTGGGATACATAAGGGATGAAATCCCTTATGCGGGGAACGGGGCAGCGCCCCGGCATCTCTGCACCCTTCCGTCAGACTTCGTCTGCCACCTTCCCTCAAGGGACGGCTCTCGGTATGCAATGGTTTGTCCTTTATTGTCCCATCGCAATAAGATAATATACTAACATAGAAAAATGTATAAAAGAGCAAGGACGTGAAATAGATGCTGAATGATTTGAAATGGCTAAAAACGGGTGAACAATGGCCGCCGGCGGAAGAGCGAGAGAGACTGCAAAGATATGCAGAGAACAAGAAGATATTTGACAATAGGCACATAGAGACATACAGCGAGCAGTGGAAGCGAATAGAGAAAGTGGTAGGAAGCGCCGCAGAGGTGATAGCCTATCCTATAATTTTGAATTACCAGAAAAAAATCAGCATGAAAGTGGCTGATTTTTTGTTTGTGGAGCCGCCGATGTTTTCTGAAAACGCTAGGGAGATAGCCAAGCTGAGCGAGCTGTACAGCATTGGCTATCAGGCGGCGATAGACTGCAGCAGGTACGGCACGGCTGTGCTGAAGATAGACGTGGAGAACGGGCTGGGCAAGGTGAGCATATCTTCGCCGGAGTTTTTGTTTACGGTGGTGGACAGGGACGACAGGAAGAAGATAGTGTGCTATGTGATGGCATACATTGATGAGGTGGAGGACGAAAAGGGCAGAAAGAAAAGCCACCTGACGGCGTATGTGCACGGCAAGGGCAGCTACACCAAGAAAGTATTTGAGATGAGGGGCGACAGGATAGGCAAGGTGCTGCTGGAGGAGCGAGACGTGAAGACCCAGCTGAGCGATTTTGCCATAGTGCCTGTGCACAACGTGCTGACATCGGACAGCGTGTATGGCGTGGACGACTATGCGGACGTGGACAGCATAATCAGCGAGATAGAGATACGCACGGCACAGATATCAAAGATACTGGATACTCACGCAAACCCGACTGTATCGGGAAGCCGAAGTGCGCTGACATACAACAAGCGAACAGGCGAGTATACATTTGACTCGGGGAATTTCTACGCCAGAGACACAAGCAGCGAGCCGCCTCTGGAATACGTGACGTGGGAGGCCAACCTGGATGCGAATTTTCGCCAGATAAAGCAGCTGATGAACTACCTGAGCACCATATCGGAGATGGGGGCGGCTGTGCTGGACGGCGACATGAAAACGGGAAGTGCACTGAGCGGAACGGCACTGAAGAGGCTATACATAAATGTGCTGGCAAAGGTGGCGAGAGTGCGAAATGCATTTGACGGGGCATTTAAGAAGGCTATCAGCCTGGCCAGCGAGATAGGCCACGAGAAAATAGGACTTGGCGATGTGGGCATAATGTGGCAGGACGGGCTGCCAAATGATGCTGTGGAGCTGGCGGAGATTATCAGCAAGCGAACAGGCGGAGCAGCCACAATGAGCGTGGAGCGAGCGCTGAGAATGTACGGCGGAATGAGCACTGCAGAGGTCGAGATGGAAGAGAAGAAGATAAAGTACTAGGCAGCGGATGTATGACACGGGGCGAAAAACGCATGTGATAGATTTGTTTTTGTACTTTTTAAATATTTTTTTGAATAGAAGCTGAAAATGATATATAATCTACATATAAATGTAGTTTGATTATCCACTATAAAATGGTATAATTAAGCAAATAATAAATCTTAAAAAGGAAGTAGATTATATGAGAAAAGCAAGCATGGTATTAGGAATAATCGGCGGAGTTTTGGGCATATTAGCAGCATTGCTATCATTTGCAATGGGCTCATTGTTCAAATCTGATGCACTGACAGACATGATGGAACAAAGCATTGAAATTGCGGAGGCAGACCCGGAATTTGCAGAAGCATACGGCGACATGGACATAGAATATGAACTGAATTCTGAAGAATTTGAAATGGGCACAAAAATGGCCGGCGGAATTTTGAACGGAATAGGCATATTTATGGTTATCGCAAGCGTACTGGGCATAATCGGTGCTGCTATTGTGAATAAGAACAACATTGCAGCTGGCGTTATGATGCTGCTGGCAGGCATTGGACTTCTGTTTACAGTATGGGGAATTCTTTCATTCATATTGTTCCTGCTGGGTGGTATTTTTGCATTTGTAAAAGACAACAGCCAACCAGAGCCACAACCAATGGAGCAGTATTAATTACTGAAACATAATAAGGACTTTATTAAAAAGGTATTTGCTTTGGCAGATACCTTTTTTAATTAGAAAATTGACACACTTGCGAAACGCAAAAGCGTGCCACATCCCACACGATGGGATGCGACGAGTAAAGAATGCAAATATAGTCAGTACATTTAGCGATGTGCTTTTATTATGCGAAAAATAGAGGGAAGAAAAGAGTGAAAACCTGAAAGGAGAGCAGAATGAGCGAGAAAAGGGAAACAGAGAAAAAAAGCAAAGAAAGCGAGCCAGCACCAGAGCAAAAGAGCATGGAGCAGGTGCTGGCGGAGAAGGAAAGACAGATAGCGGAGTATGAAAAGAAGATAGAGAATATTCAGCTAGAGAATTTTCTGGACAGCAGACTGCAGGAGAGCAGGGCAAAAAACAAAAGAGCTGTGAAGGCACTGATTGACATGCAGAGGGTGAAGATAGAGGACGGAAAGATACTGGGCGTGGATGAGCAGATACAAAGCATTCGTGTGACAGATGGGTATCTATTTGAGATGCCTACGACAGGGGGGACAAACCCCAGCGGCACAAAAGGCACAGTGGACATGGACGCACTGAGCGACGATGAATATTTCCGAATGAAATTTGGAAGATAGAGCAAAAATCTGATTTTCAGATAATATAAAGCGAATTAAGAGCCTTGTGGCTCTTTTTATTTGCAGAAAAAGAAAGGAAGGAATATGGCGAACACATTATTGACCATGAAAAACATTGCGAGGGAGGCATTGCCCATATTGCAGAACAATCTGCTGATGCCAAACCTTATCCATCAGGACTACAGTGAAGAATTTGTGGGGCAGGGGGACACAATACAGATTAAGAAGCCTGCTATTTTTACCGCAAATGACTTTGAGAGCACAATAGATGTGCAAGAGGCAGCCATCGGCGGCGTGGACGTGAAAATAGACAAGCTGGCTGATGTGTCTGTGGAGATTACATCCAAGGAACTGGCACTATCTATGGAGGACTTTGCATCACAGGTGATGGAGCCTATGGCTGTGGCACTGGCAGAGAAGATAAACAAAGAGGGGCTGGAGCTAGCAAAGGATATTCCATACTTTAGCGGAACTGCCGGCGTGACACCGGACGATTTGGACGACTTTTCGGACATCCGCAAAGGGCTGAACAACAACAAAGCACCATTGACAAACAGAAGAGCTGTGTGGGATGTGGATGCTGATGCGAAATTTACACAATTGGCATCATTGGTGAAAGTATCTGACAGCGGCACAAGCCAAGCACTGCGTGAAGGCGAAGTAGGCAGAGTATTTGGCATGGACAACTACTATTCGCAGCATGTGTATGAGCACGAGGCAGGCGAGGCAGCAGGCGCAACAAGCCCAAAAGTGAACGGAGCAGTGGCGGCAGGTGCATACACCATGGCTATTGATGCATCAGCTATGACAGGCGGACTGAAAAAGGGCGACTTGATGACTATTGCGGGCAACAACTATGTGGTGACAGAAGACACTGAAGATGCTGCAACAAATGCAATATCATCTGTGAAATTTTATCCGGCTGCACCAGAGGGCGGCATAGCAGACAATGCGGAAATAACATTTGTGACTGGAAACAGCGTGCGAAACATGGGATTCCACAAGAATGCATTTGCATTCGTGACACGTGCGCTGCCGCTTCCTAGTGATGCACAGGGCTATGTGGTGTCTTTCAACGGAATTACACTGAGAGTGGTGCGCAGCTATGATATCTCTACAAAGAAAGAGATTATGAGCATGGATGTGCTGTATGGATTTAAGACTGTATATCCCGAATTAGCACAAGTGCGCTTGGGCTAATGAGGGATATAGCCGTGAACTGGTAAGCTGCGGAATGGGACGATACACATTGCGAAAATAATTCCCGCGAAACGGGAATAATGAAAGCAATGTGTTGACAAGACGAGGGCTGATGAGGGATATGGCTATATTCCGGGCAGATTATATTTGGGAGTTCACGGGAATAAACACCCTTCCGACACGTAAAGGCGTGCCACCTCTCCTCAAGGGGAGGCTGAGTGGGGGAAAGATAAAGATATTAACCCTTTAAGCAGATTATATTTGGGAACTCACGGGAATAGACACCCTTCCGACACGCAAAGGCGTGCCACCTCCCCTCAAGGGGAGGCTGGTGAGGGATATAGTGATATTAACCCCTCAAGCAGTTACATTTGCGAGATTACGGGAATAAACACCCTTCCGACACGCAAAGGCGTGCCACCTCCCCTCAAGGGGAGGCTGCGGGGGGGAACACAAATAGGCTGGTGAATTTCATCAGCCATTTTTGTTAGTCTTTTTTGGAAGGCTAACAAAAGTGGAAAGGAAGAGACGAGATGATAGAAGTGAATGTGGAAACATATGTGAGTGTGGCAGAAGCGGACGAATACGCAGGGAAATACTACATGGCGGCGGACGAAAAGAGAAAGGCATGGGAAGGACTGGCAGAGGCAGACAAAGAGACAGCACTGCGAAATGCTGCCATGGCAATAGACGGGATAATATACCCGGGCAGGAAAAAGAGCATTGATCAGGCGATGGAATTCCCCAGGTGCTATAAGAATGGGTATTATTTCCCGCTGAGCTGGTATGAAACATACACCGTGGAAAAGGGCAGCTGGCACTGCATGATAGAGATACCTGAAAAGATAAAACATGCACAGATAGAAGAGGCAATGGAGCTGGTGCATAGAACGGCAGACAGCGACAACTTCGATGCATACAACAGCAGCCTGCAGTCATTTGAAATAGCGGGACTGAAGGAGCGATACAATGCATCGGCAGATGGGGCACACGGGGTGAAGGCATCGCTTCGCAGCAGCAGGGCACAGCGATGGATGAGCAAATATATAGGCGGTGGTTTTCATGTCAATTAACTATGTGCAGGCACTGAAAAAATACCTGAACCAGACTGTGGTGTGGGAAAAATGCACCGGGCACGATGAATATGGAAAGGCAGAGTATGCAGAGGGCGTGGAGATACAGGTGCGAAAGATACCCCAGCAGAAGCTGGTGGAGGACAGATACGGAAAGCAGAGCATAAGCAAGACGACTGTGCTGACGACAGATGAGATAGGCATGGAAGACATGATAGACGGGCAGCCCATAATAGCAATAGAATGGAGCGTGGACAGATGGGGAAAGAACATAGCCAAGCAGGCGTTTTTATGAACTGCCTTTATACTACCAAAGTTGTTAATTTATAGTTTTGCTGATATAATATACGAAATTAGATATTTGTAAGCAGGAGAGAATAATGGAGTATCAAGATAGATTGTTTAATATTAAACCCTATCCAATAAAAAGCTTAAAACATTATACAAACATGAGTAATCTGAAAAAAATATTAGACGATAAGACATGGAAGCTTACTAATATTTTATCGATGAATGATAAAAAAGAAAGTACAAGACTAGGAATTGACGGTGGCATTGAGAGACGAGATTTTTCAACTTTCTACTTAGCTTCATTTTCTAATATGAGAAGAGAAAGCCATGCCATGTGGCATATATATGGAACTCCTAAAATTAAAGAAGGTATTTCTGATTTACAAATAAAGAAAAACAAAGTATTGATTGATTTAAAGAAAGATGTTTTTTTTAATAGTGATAATTTTGAGATTGATTATTTTCATTATTGGGATGGAAAAAATTTCAGGAAATGCATGTACAATAAAAAAATTCCTCTTAAAAACTTCGATAACTATTTGAGAACATGCTTATTTGCAAAAATAAACTACTATGATAGCAAAGATGAGATATTTGAAAAATCATATTCTTATACTAGTTCAATAAAAGGACTAGGAATCGGACGAGTTATTAATATAAGTAATTTTGGAAGAATTAAGACAAGGTCATGGGAATATGAAAAAGAAATACGTTTATTGGCTGGAGCAAGCTTTTTTCCTCATGCACCTTATGAAGAAAGTTATTTGCTTCTTAGATTAAAAGATAAGTTTTTTGAAAAAATGAAAATTATATTAAGCCCATGGGATGATGGAGAAGGATATGATATTGTTAATGAAATTCTAGCAACTTCACATATAGAACCAGAAATTTTAAAAACTATTAAGATAGTTTCTAGTAGTGAAAAAGGAATGTTTAATTAATTAATCATAATAATATTAAGTTTTAACAAGCACTTTATAAGTGCTTTTTTAATCGTTAATCATAAGGGATACCTAAGGGACAAGTCCCTTAGGCGGGTTTGGGCAGTGCCCAAGAAGGATTTAAAAATGGATTTTTACAAACATATTAGTTATATTTTAAAGTCATTATTGTACAGTGCTATTGCAGAGGGGGCAGAAGGCATTGCGGCAAAATCCAGGGAGCAGGTGCCAGTGCAGACGGGGGCACTGAGAGAAAACTGCAAGATAGAAATACGAGATAATATGGCGGAGGTGCTATACGACCTGCCATACGCAATAGAGCAGCATGAGGACATGGAGAAAAAGCACCAGATGGGCAAGGCAAAATATCTGGAAGATGCATTTGAAGAGGAATGCGACGGGATAGTGCAGAGAGCGGCAGAGGGCATAGCGAGGGTAGCAGAATGAGCATGATAAAAGACATGAAGACATACTTGGTGAGTAAAGGCGTGAGCACGCCGATATTTTTGGGCAGCATACCGGACGGGGAGACAGAATGCATAGGGCTATATAGATATGCAGGCAAAGCTCCCCTATATGATGCAAAGATGGACAGGGCAGGGATGCAGGTGCGATGCAGACACGAAAACTACGAAGAGGCGACTGCAAACGCAAGACTGGTGTGCAGCATGCTATGGGAGATAGGCGACGAGGCAAACGAAAGCGGCGAGATGAAAGAGATAGACGGGACGAAATACGCAAGGGTGCTGCCAGTGCAGAGCGCAGCACCGCTGGCGACAGAGGGAGAATACGTGGAAGTGGTGCAGAGCTTTGAGGTGGACATAGTGCTTTAGAAGCATGGAATGTATGATTCAGCCAAGGAAAAATATGATATGGCGGCAAATACGCTGGATATGAAAGAAAAGATTAAAATTATATGCCGGATGTGGTAATATTACTATTGAAATAGTTTATATAATATGAGGTAATATTTGATGGATTCGGTGAATAAATTTAACAAGGTGATAATAGAAAACCTGACAAAAAACAAGAGGTTTTTATTTAAGAGAAAGAGCTATATTCCAAGGTTTGCAAAGATGGGCAAGACATTCAAGAAGCAGGGCAAGATACGCGCGCAGCTACTGAAAGCAGAGGGCATAACTGTGCCTGCTATAATGATACTATCAATTACAAATGACTGCAATCTAAACTGCGCAGGCTGCTATGCGTGTGCACAAAACAGGGAAAAAGAAGACGAGCTGACCATAGCTGAAATAGAGAGCGTGATAGCAGAGGCTACGGAGATAGGCGTGGCTATTTTGATGATAGCGGGCGGCGAGCCGCTGATGAAAAAGGGCATACTGGATGTGGTGGAAAAACATGACGAATGCCTATTTGTGATGTTTACCAATGGGCTGATGATAAATGGCGAGACACTGGAGAAGCTGAAGGGCATTAAGAACATAATATCCGTTGTGAGCCTAGAGGGCAGCAAAGACGTGACTGACGAGAGACGAGGCGAAGGCGTATTCGACATGGCAATGGCTGCTATAAACAGGATGGATGAAAACGATATGCTATCGGGTGTGTCCATTACACTGACCAGCAAAAACTATGATGAAGTGATGGAGAGAGAATACCTGCACAGCATACAAAAAGAGGGCGTGGCGGCGACATTTTTGATAGAATATGTGCCGTGCCAAGGAGACGAGGAGCTATGCCTGAGCCAAGAACAAAAAGCGGACATGAACAAGAGAATAGATGCATACAGCAAGGAATTTGACATGCTGATAGTGCCGCTGCCGGGAGACGAAGACCAATACGGCGGATGCCTGGCAGCGGGTAGGGGATTTCTGCACATAAGCTCCACGGGCAGCCTGGAAGCTTGCCCATTTGCTCCGTATTCCGATGCCAACATAAAGCACATGCCCCTGAAAGAAGCACTGCAGTCTAAGCTGCTGAAAGAAGTGCGGGAGAATCATCATCTGCTGAGAGAGGGCAAAGGCGGCTGCACACTGGTGGCGAACAAGGAATGGATAGAAAACCTAGCAGAAGGACAATAATGGACAGGAGATGTTAAAATTGTCCTATTTTCAATGAAATACAGTGATGGTATAATATAGAAAAACGGGGTGAGGCTATGAAAGACAAAAAGCAAATTCTGATTATAATTCTGCTGGTTGCAAACCTAGCGGCTACGATATTTTTATATAGCGGGCTGAAGAAAATAGACGAGAATGTACGCAACGTGCAGGACAACATGTACTATAATCTGAAGATAATAACAAGCGATATAAACAGCCAGCTGGAAGAAACGCTGCTGAAAGATGAATTTCGAGTGGTATACACAGAGGAAGCATTTTCTGATGAGATAAACCAGAACAGCATGATAGAGGGCAGAATAACATTTGAGCTGACGGACAATATTGATATTTCTGATGTATGTGTGATTATCAGCAAAGTGGGCAGCGAAGAAGAATATGAAAAGATAGCTGCTGTGGCGCTGGGCGGGCTGAAATACAGAATATTCATTGAGCTGGACTACAAAGAAAACTACACATACTATGTGATAGGTGAGACAGAAGACGGCGAAGAGCTGATGCTGAGCGAAAAACACGAACTTTATTTGAAAGAAAAAATAAAGGGAAGAGCTATGATGATGCTTAATGCGCTATCTTTGAGTGAAAATAAATTTTCCGGAAACGGACTGCTGCAGATAAACAGCAAATATGAGATAGAAAAAATAGAGGCTGTATTGATATATTATGAGGAAGATATGGACTATGGAACAGCGAGAGTGGCAGACGAAATACTGAGAGTGGATATAACGGACAGCTTGGTAGCGGCTGATGACGTAAAGATGAACAGCGGATCGAGCATGGAAAAGCTGGAAGGATATAGAACAAGAGGATTTGACTTTGCAAAAGAAGCCCAAGGATACGAAGGGCAGGAACTGTATGGACTGATGCTGGCTATTACATTTACTGACGGCGTGGAAATAGAGATATATGAATAGGTGATACAGTGATTTGATTCACTAGAACTAAAGGATGCCGTGGGGTGTCCTTTTTGATAGCAGTAGGTTTTTATTGACTGCAATTTTGAATAAAACCGAATTTTTGCTCGCCATGCAACCTGAAAGCTGGAGCAGAAAGTATAAGAGAATCCCTTGAATAGAGGCTTGGAGGCAAAGTCTCCATAAAAACCCTACAAGAAACAAATAAGAGTGCTGAAAAGTACTCTTTTTTATTATGCAAAATGTGTGAACAGATAGGAGAAAAAACATGGTGAAACCATTACCAAGAATTGGCGTAGACAAGCTGTACTACGCACCGATAGTGACGGACGGCGACAACGGGGCGGCATACGCAAACCCTGTGCATATGCCGGGAGTGACGGACATTGGGTATAAGCCTAACAGCAAGCAGGTGACATTTGCGGCGGATGACGGCATATATGCAAGCGTGGCGACAGAGGGCGAGATAGAGGTGGAGATAAGCGTGGCGGACATACTGGCGAAGGACTATGCTTACCTTTTGGGAAGCCAGATAGCCGCAAACGGCGTGGTGACCGAGGGCAATGGGGACATACCCAAAGAAGTGGCACTGGGATACAGGAGCATGAAATCCGACGGTAGCTACAGATATGAATGGATACTGAAAGGGACATTCCAAAAGCCAAACCAGACATCCAAAACCAAGGGGCAGGGCGTGGACCCGCAGAGCAAGACTATAAAATTTGCGGCACTAAACAGAGTGTGCGACGGCAAAACAAGAAGATGGTATGACAGCGACAACGAGAGCGCACCGATCGGGCTGAGCGACGCTATGCTAGCAGATGAAACAACAGGATGGTTTAGCAGCCCTGACTATGCGCCGACTGCACCGGGAACTGCCATTGACGACCTTGTCGCTGTGACGGGGTCAGACACAGGGGAGATAGACATTACATTCTCTGCTGCAGCTGGGGCTGAAAGCGTGAAAGTGCAGATAGCAGATGGAGCAATAGGTGCATGGACAGACGCTGAAACAGCGGGCGAGATGACACCTGCATCCACAAGTGGGACAATACAAAACCTGACTGCCGGAAACACATACCAAGTGAGGCTGGTGGTGCTGGGCGGCGACAAAAACGGCGTATCCAACACAGACAGTGCACAGGCAGGGGCATAGTGCATGAAACTGACTGCGAAAATAGGCGCGGTGGAGCATAAATCCATTGAAAAGCCAAAAATGAAGCACCTGCGAATAGGCGGGAAACTGGGCAGCATGCAAAAGAAGATGGAAGATGACCCGGACGTGATGTATGAATACATCGATGAGATATACACATACATAAAAGATACATTCCCAAAGGTGCGAGATGAGGACATAGACAACATGCCGACGGAGAAATTCATGGAGCTGGTAGGAGACATTGCACAATGGGCAAACGGAGGGCACACAGGAGAGCAAAAAAAAAATTAAGCAGCAATGACAGCTACAACGACGTGCTGATGATATATCAGAGCATGCTGATAAATATGGGAGTAGTGCCTAGCCTGCTGGACATGGAGGACGCTGAGGTGGTGCTGGACGTGATGGGAGCAAAGAAAAGGGAGAAGCTGGAGTTTATTGACATGCTGTAGCAATGGATGGCAAGGGAAACAGAAAGGAAGCAAATGTGACAGTAGGAGAACTGAAGATAAAGCTGAGTGCTGATGCTGTGGATTTTGACAGGGGGATAGGCAGCGCAAAAGACGCACTTAGCAGCATGGAGGCAAAGGGAGCAGCTGCCGCACAAAACGCAGCGGCAATAGCAGCACAGATAGCACAGAGCGTGAAAAACGCAGCACCGGCCTTTGCAGAAGCCGGAGGAGCGGCCTTTGGGGCGATAGACAGCAATGTGCCGGCTGTGGCAGAGGAGATAGCAACGAGTGTGCCATACATAGTGGGCAGAATACAGAGCGAATTTGCACTGCACAGCGAAGGAATGGCACAGACCGGAAGCAGCCTGATGTCGGGCATTGGGCAGGGCATAAGCAGCTCGTTAGGCGGAATACTGCAGGCTGTGAACAGCGTGGGGCAGAGCGTGCTGCAGGAGATAGAGAGCGTATTCCAGATAGCATCGCCATCTAAAAAGACGGCGTATCTGGGGGAGATGATAGGCGAGGGACTGGCAGAGGGCATAAACAGAAGCCTTGAAAAGGTGGAGATATCCGCAGGCGGAATGTACGCCGCTGCAATGGATACAGCACCAAGAGCCGGCAGCGTATACAACACATACCACACCACATACAATGCCCCAAATACAGCAGGAAGTGCAGCGGGGATGGCTGACTTCGAAAACAGAATACGGAGGGCTTATGCTTAAGATAAGATACAAAAATGCATTGGGCGAAACCATGGATATTGGCTCGAGTTTCCCATTCCTTTTGGGCAGAAACAGAGGCTTTGCAGCCAATGACGTGACTACACTGCTGGGCAAAGGGTATAACCAAAACGGAAGCTACTACTACGGATCGCAGGATGAAGCCAGAATAGTGAGCATGACGGTGTATTTCAGCTACCTGACGGAAGCGGAGGGCAAGGAAAAGCGAAAGCACATAGCAAAGGTATTTAACCCGAGGCTTGGCATGGGGCAGCTGACATATGAAGATGATACAGGCAAATACATGATAGATGCGGTGGTGTCGGTGAAGCCGGAGATATACAAACTGGACGAAAACGAAAACACCATGACAAGGTCATTCGACGTGGTGCTGACATGCCCGAAGCCGGACTGGAAAAACTTTGAGAGCACGCAGATAAAGATGGTGGACTTTGTGGGAGGGCTGACATTTCCCATTACTTTTCCTATAAAATTTGCAGAGAGAGGCGACGGCGGCAGGATAGAATACACAGGTGACAACCCTGCACCGTGCCTGCTGGATTTTCGGGTGGCACAAGGCGGAACATCCCTGAGTGACCCCGTGGTGGAGAACCATCTGGGAGAATATATAAAGATAAAAAAGACAATTACGCAGGGACAGAGAATAATAGTTGACACCAATCCCGATGCACCTAGCATAGTGTTTGTGGACACTGACGGAACTACACAGGATGCATGGAACAGCCTGGTATTTGGGTCCAAATTCTTTCAGATGCAGCGAGGAGAGAATGTGTTTTCATTCTGGGCTGCAAGCGGAGACCCGGAGCTGTATTTGACATATAGGGAGAGGTTTGCGGGAGTTTAGGCGATACAAGAACGGAATAGAGCGAGGCACACTTCTTTCTCGATATGCCAGAGGCATAACTGCCAAAAAGTGTAGCCAACACATGATACAGGGAAGATATGCAGCGGCATGTTTTCCCTTTAAATTTGTACTAAAAACAAAAGAGAGACTGTAGGATACCTTAAGTAAAAAAATAAAAAGCGACAGAGAAAGGCACACTTTTTTCTCGATATGCCAGAGGCATAACTGCCAAAAAGTGTAGCCAACACATGACACAGGGAAGATATGCAACAGCATGTTTTCCCTTTAATTTTAATACGAAAACTAAACTAATAGGAGGGAAAACATAATGGCAGAATATGCAGGGTTTTTTGACGCTACGGATAGGAGAAAAGATAGGTGATGTGCTTGGCACATATTGCTTTCATTATTTTCTTTATTATGTTAATAAGATAGGCAAATTAATTTTAAAAGAAAATGATTTTCGCAATATGCCGCCACAGATTACACAGCTTAGTTTATTTACGGTGTATATTATCCGTAACAAACTATAGACAAAAAACAAACTAATAGGAGGAAAACATAATGGCAGAATATGCAGGGTTTTTTGACGCTACGGATAATATACCTGAATATACAAGCACGGAATATGCACAGTTTTATGATTTAGTGAGCGTGGGCATAGCCTACGGATACAGAAATCAGCTGGAAGTGACACAGGGAAACGGACTGGAGGCGGTGCTGGACAGCGGCGGAATGACATCCAAGGGCAGGTACTATATACAGAGCGAAGACGCAGACGGCAGCAGCCCAAAAACATTGGAAATAGACGCTGCCACAGCAGGATATATGCGAAAAGACAGAATAGTGGTGGAATTCGATGCGAACAACGGAACTGTACTGGCGAAGGTATCCAAGGGAGTGGAGGCTGCAAGTGCACCACAAGCCAACAGCCTGATAGACACAGCCACAAAGTGGGAAGAGCCGCTGGCAATAGTGAACGTGGAAGGCGGAACTATTACATCCATAGAGGACGACAGAAAAATACAAGGTGCCAGATGCAACACCAAGGATTTTGCGGAGGACATCACAGCACCGAATGTGACTATAAGCCAAGGCGGCAAGATATATCTAGGCTCTGAGAACGACTACATTTACATATCCGAAGGCAAGCTGATGCTGAAAATAGAGGGCTGTACAGCCGTGCAGATAGCCACTGTGACTGTGGGAACGGACGCAGCTGCACCAGCTGGAACATATCCTGTGAACACAATGTATCTGGAGCGTGATGCATAATGCCGATAGATATTGCAAGCGCACAAGGAGCTATAGACAAAGGCGTGAATTCACTGCATGTGGCAGATGAACAGGGAGCAATCGATAAGCAGATACAATATGGATATGTGACCCAAGATGAAGGGAGCATGGACAAGGAATTCTATGCAAACTGGGTATATAAAACGGGAACGATATTGAACTCTGCATCCGGCGGCGGGTACTGCAGCACTGTGGCGACATTGACACCGAGTGCATTAGGATACGAAATAAAGCCGGTGCATGTGGAGACATCTGCCCTGATACAATCTGTGGATGCCGGAGAGACATCGCACATTAAGCTGGAAGCGCAATATAAAAACGCAAGCGGCTACTGGGTGACAGTAGCAACTGCTGACAAATATGTGGGTAATGCATACAGTACGATATCAATAAGCTATGATATATGGTGGGAAATACTGACCAGAGAATTTAGATATGTTATGACGAGAATATCAGGTGCATCTGCGGAATTTTCGAATTTTTCCGGCAAATGCACATCGTGGTGGCAAAAAGGATAGCAGATGAATATACAAATACTAAACAATGACTTAAGTTTATTCGGAATAGTCACTGGATTTGAAAGCGTGGTATTTGAAAGGGCATTTAACGGAAAAGGCAGCTTTTCCATGAAAATAAATGCAAACAATGCTAACGCAAAATACATAAAAATCGACAAAATTGTCTATATAGATGAAAAGAGAATAGGATATATAGACAAGGTGACTGTGGACAGAAAAAGCGATAAGTCGGCAGAGTATGTGACGGCACAGGGTGTGGAGCTGAAGGACAGGCTGAACAGGCTGATATACCCGGACAGCAATCTGGTGAACGACAGCTATGGGGATGAATACCTAGAGACTGTGGTGAAGAGCCTGATAAACAAAAATGCTGGGTATCTGGCTGCACAGAAGAGGCAGATACCCAACCTGGTCACGGCAGCGGACATGCAGCGAGGCGGCAGAATAGACTACTCGGCAAGATACAAGGATCTATCCTCGGAGATATACTCTCTGCTGGCAAGCCAAGAGATGGGACTCTGCTGTACTATTGATTTTGAAAGTGCAGAGATAATATTTGATGTGGCACAGGGCAGAGACCTGACGGCGGCAGAGGACGAAGCTGGGGGCATAGTGATGTCTCTGGATACAAAGACTGCACTGGAGCTGCTGGACACGGACGACAGACTGAGCTACAAAAACCTATCTGTGACAGCGGGACTGGGAGAAGGAGCAGAGCGCGAGATACTGGAAGTGGGCACGGAGCTATCGGGATATGAAAGGCGAGAGGTTTTTACAGACGCAAGGGACATAGAGACCAACAGCGAGCTGACAACACGGGGCATGCAGAAGCTATCGCAGATAGCAAAAACACGAGGCGTGGCAGTGAAGATGAACAACGCCGGAGCATACCAAATAGGCAGTGATTTTGATCTGGGAGACTACATTAGTGCTGATGCAAACGGGGAGCTATATAATGCACAGGTAGTGAAGCTGAGATATACATATGAAAAGATGGGGTATGCTCAATGCGAGATAGTGCTGAATTTTGACATAGATGACACATTGGCATATGACATAGCGGCGAGGCACATGGACTATGATGCACTGGCAGCAGCAGAAGCGAAAAGCGGGCAGAAGCTGGTGCATGAAGTGGAACTGGAAGCTGACAGCACAGAGTATGATATCAGTGGGCTGGACATAAATGCAGACGGCGGGATATATGAAATATATGTTATAGGTAGGGGAACGGCAGGATCCAGCTACAACATAGAATACAATGGGGCAGCCAACGGAACCAGCTACAAGACGGTATACAACTATGACTACAGCGGAAGCCCTCATTCATACTCTGTGTCCAGTGCAAAGGCAGGAGTAGTGGGCGGGCTGACAAGCTACAACAAGCATATAATTACCCTGCCCAATGGATATCCTTCCTGCTCCTCAAGCGGAAAATACGACAATGGCACACTACTGATATTGACAGCATTCGAGCAATACTACACTGTGCAGCAAAGCAACATAACATCTATTAAGCTGGTGATAGACACAGGGAGCTTTGCAGCCGGCACAAAGATAATGGTATATAAAAAATAGCAGAGAATGCAGTGAAAAGGATAAGATGCAATTGGAAAACCAAAGAGATGCAGCAGTTAGCAAGCTGGACAAAATATACGATGCAATAACCTACATAAAGGTGGACATAGGCAAGCTGATAGTGAACCAAGAGAACATAGCAAGACGCACAGAAGAAAACGAAAAGCGAATAGACACAGTGGAAAAGCGCCCAACACAAAGCTGGGATGCATTGATAATTGCCCTGATAAGTGCCGGTGCGGCAGCGGCCGTGACGTGGCTGAAAATAAACTAGCAATTACCATGCGGCGTATAGGAATAAATGTAAAAATAGTATATAATATGTTTAGATGATTACCGATATAAAAAGAATAGGGGAATGAAAATGAAAAAACATATTAATAAAAAATACCTATATACTATTGCGGTGATACTGATGGCTTTAGCTGCAGCTTTGGCAGCCTGCAGCCAGAAAGAGGCAGACACCCCTCAAAGCACACAAGAGCCGGAGGAGACAAGCTATGAGCCAGATGGGAGCGAAGCCACAGAGGCCACAGATAAGTCTATAAGAGATATACTGCTGGAGGCAAAGGAACGCCAGCTGGTGGAGACCAATGTGTATTGGTCCTATTTTCAGACGCTGAATTACAGGGCAGCCGACATAGCGGACAACTACGAAATAGATAGCAGCGGATACTTCACGGGGGAGATGACGCAGGAAAATATAGACTACATAACCAATACTCTGCTGAATACAGAGTATGAGGTATTGGATGAAGCTGAACCTGTGAACACGGATTTTCATGTGGACTTCAAGTACGATAATTCAAGCGAATTTGCACTGAATCTGGGCGAAACGCATGTGTATATGAGTGTTTTCTACGACGGTCAATGGCAATACATAGCCAAGGTGCTGGACGAGAATTTATACGAGTATATATTGGCATTGGCAAATGAGGAAATGAGCAGATTTTCATTTGACAAGATGGCAAATACGGAATCCATAACCATATATTATGTGAAGAATGAAGACCTGAAAGACTTTGAAGAAAACAGAAAAATAACAAAGATTGAAATAGAAGACGCTGAAATCATCAGTGAAATAGTGAGTGCATTGAAGCAATTTGCAGTACCCACTATGACATACCCATCCAGAGAGAGCTCGGATATTGTATTCCATACTGCTGGAGGGGATGTATACGGCAAGATAAAATTCCCCATAGGTGAGGAAGAAATGAGCGAAGCAACTATCATTATGGAGGGGTATTTTTGGTATAGCTGCCCTGAGCTGTATGAGATATTGGGAGGCATTGAAAACTAGAGCAGAAAAAATATTATGATTTAAGCACATCGAAAGGTGTGCTTTTTTATTATAATAAATAGAAAGGCAAACATATGAAGAAAATAAGAAACACAACACTAGCATTGGCAGCAGTATCTCTGTTGCTTTTTGCATTGAACACATGGACGAAAATCGACATACCAGAGGACACCATGACCATAGTGAACATGGTAGCAGGGGTGCTGGTGGCACTGGGAATACTGACAGACACAGGAGATGAGCCGCAGCCCATTACAAAAGAGAGCATAATGAGCAAGGCAAAAAGCCCGGTGGCAGTAGGGGCTGTATTTGCATTAATCAGCTATGTGATGTACCACAATATGAACACAGCAGACGCTGACATGGCATTGAAGATACTGGACACTATTGTAGTGGCGATATTTGGATTTAGCGTGTATAACAACCCAAATAATCAGGAAGCATTGAGATAGATGAGATACAATAGATACGTGGAGCAGGCACAGAAAAACCTGCTGCAGGCAGGATACAGCGTGGGCAGATGGGGAACGGACGGAAAATTCGGCGAGGATACATTATCCGCTGTGAACATGGCAATAGCGGACGCAAAAAAGACAGACGAAGCAGCAGATGACGAGGATGAAAGCCAGAAGCAGAACATGGAGTATGAATTTGCAGGAGAGCTGAAATACGGCGACAGCGGCGAAGACGTGGCGAACCTGCAAAGGCTGCTTATAAAGTGGCACATGGGGTATTATCTGGGCAAGGCACAGGCGGACGGGAAATATGGCAGGGGCACAAAAGAGGCAGTGACGGAAATGCAAAAAGGCATGGGCATGAAGCCAAGCGGCACTGCGGACGAGAGCCTATGGGAAGCATTGAACCGGCAGCCTGTGGATATATCACGCTGGACTACGCCGCAAAACGGGCAACTGCCATTTGCATGCAACTGCAAGGGGAAATACTGCAAAAGCCAAACTGATGCACAGCCTGGAAGGACATCTGTGGGGCTGATGATAATGATAGAGAGAGTGGAAGCGGAGCTATGCAGGAGATTTGGCAGAGAGGACATAGAGCTGCGGCTGACCGACGACATGAACCCGAATGACGATGACGACAGAAACGGCGGCAACAGATGCACAAGGTGGAACAAAGCCCACGGCGGAGCATCAGGAAGCCAGCATATATACAGGAGGGCGGCAGATTTATTTGTGGTGTGCCCAGATGTGGAGGGCAAAAGCAAGCCCAGCATACACAGCCTGTATACTGTGGCGGACGAGATGAACCCATACGGCGGCGTAGGGGAGTATAAGGGGAATATACATATAGACACAAGGGGATGGAAATCTAGATGGTGAAAGAAAGAGCGAATAGCAAAACAAAATAAAGCCAATAGTATTTTGCAATGTGGCATAGCTGAAAGCACGGAAATATCATCTGCTCATCGATTGCACGAACAAGACATTTGTGCTAAAATATCATGTAATTTTGTATATATTTTCATATATAGAGGGATGGTAAGAATGAGCATAATTGCAGCTACATGCCCCAAATGCGGAGCGAGTCTTCAAATGCTTGACAATGCGGAGCAATTTTTTTGTCAATACTGCGGAGCAAAAATAATAAAGGATATTGATTATGTTCATGTTTCAGGTCCTGTAAATGTGCAGGGCATTGCTTCGGCTGAATCTCTTCTAGAGCGTGCATATATATTTATTTCAGACGGCAAATTTGAAAAAGCTGCCGAATACATTGAAAAAGTGCTGGATATAAATCCTAGATATGCGAAGGCTTATTTCGGGAAATTTCTGTGCCAGGCAAGGGTGAGGAGCACAGACGAGCTGATGGAAAGAGTGGTGAATCCATTGAAATACAACAGCTATAAAAGAGCTGTGCAGTTTGCATCAGGCAGCCAAAAGCAGGAATACGAAGCAATAGCCGAGAGACTGGAAGAGCCTGTTTTGGAAAAGAAGCAAATGCTATTAGACAACATAAAAAGATATACAGATGAAATAGAGCAGCTTAATAAAAGCAAGGAAAGAATAATGAAGCAAATCAAATGGAGTGAGAATCTAGCACTGGGGCGAAGTTTGTTTTTTGTCATTCCTTTGGTTTTGTTTATAATATCTCTAATCGGCGTTTTCTCTTTGCGTGGCAGCGACATTTTAATCGGCATTTTTTTCTTAATTCTGCCTCTTGGCTGCGTTACCTACTTTTCATATAGACGGATTGTGAAAGTGAACCAACTGCCTGTGGATTTGGAAAACACCAATCTGCAGATAGAGATGAACTATGATGATCTGCACAGTGCAAAGGCTGAACTTGAGATGCTGTAGAAGAAAAGGCTAAAAGTGATTTTGAATGTATATAAGCAGAAATCTCCCCATAAGGGGAGATTTTTTTGTTTATTGGATTGTAATTAGGGTTCAAGGGAAAAATTCCCTTTGAGGGTTTTAGGGCAGAGCCCTAGTAAACTAGTGCCTAATCTCCTCGCCCACGCCCACAAAGCTCTCACCCATATCCAGCATCTGTGCTACGACATTGGCATCTGTGCCTTTATACATCATCTCTATGCAGTAGTAGCCGTCGGTGTACTCCAGATAGTAGCGTATGATTATATTATCCGTGGGGGGCATGCAGAAGCTGCGTTTGTCTGCCTCCACAAAGGTCTGAATCCTGTCGGTTTCGGTGGGCTCTATCAGGCTGCGGTTCAAAAGATCCAGCAGCATATAGTGGACGAAATCGTCGTAGGTTTTCACGTCTGGCAGCGATGCCTTGCTGTAGTAGCGTACTGTGGCTGTGGCATATTTATCTGCTGTCATCATGGATAGTATGCTATTGCTTAATGAAAAATGCATGCTCTCTGCAGGCAGCCAATCGGCTGGGCAGAGTATGCTGGCACCTTCTAGCTTTTTGCTGTGGTATGTAATGCCCGCTAGGCTGGATTTGAAAGACTTTGCCTTAGCAGAGGCTTTGGAGCCATTCATTTGAATGCTGGTCAATATTTTAAGAGCCATGTCATCGGAGGAATAGCTTCCTTTTGCTTGTATTATAATTCTATAGTATATTTCACCGACCAATAATGTGGCGGTGTATTTTTCCGTGTCGTGGTAGGTGGTCTTGGAAATGTGCCCTGTGCCGTCTGCAAAGGTCATTTGGCTGACGAGATTTCTGTATTCTATGTCTTTGCCTAGTGCAAATGTCTCCATGGATTCATCGTATAGCAGCAAATCCTCCATGTTTGCCAGAATATCCTCCTCGGCGAAAAAGCGAAGCACTTCCACAGTGTAAAAATTGCCCTGCTGGGTATCGGATGCATAGCCCGACGCACTGTATATGCGCCCTAAGTCCATAGTATCATTCTGCACTATGCCTAAAGGCAAATCTATAGATATTACAGCATCGTCTATGTATGCCGCTGCAAATTCCACATCTACGCCTTCCCGCGGCTTTGGCGTGGATACGGGCTTAATCGTCTCTGGCGATTTGGTGGGCACTATGGTGGAGGCTGGGTTTGTGGTGACGGGCTCGGACTGCTGATAATGCCTGTGGCAGCCGGCAAACGACAAAGCGGCCAAAACAATCAAAAATACTATAGCTTTTCTATTCATACATTATCCTTTTCATTTTTATATAGGGATATTTTATCATAGTATTTTAAATTTACATAGTTAAAATATGGGTGCTAATATAGGAAAAAATGTTTTATTTCCAAAAATGTGGTTATATATGCTCTATGAACGTATTGGAGGGCAATAATATGTGGAACATTATGGTGATTAAGGTAGGACGGATAGGCGAAGACTCCATCAAGGTGCAGTCTTTGCTGTCGGAATTTAATTGTTCTATCAAAACCCGCCTAGGGCTTCATGAGGCAGGGAATGTATGTGGGACAGAGGGCGTGATAATTTTGGATCTGATTGGCGACAAAGGGGATATGGACAGTTTGGAAAAGGCATTAAACCAGCTGCCAAGCGTGAAGGCACAGATGGTGGATATCAATTAGGAATTGGTTTAATGAATAAGTATAGTAATTAGGGGCTTTATGCCCCTTTTTTTGTTGCCTAAATATATTCCACTGATGTAATATTTTGCATATGGACTTTGAGTAGTGTATAATCGCATTAGTAAATTTTATGGAGAAGATATGATTAAGAAAATTATTTTAGTAACCGTAATATTATTGATGAATATTATGCCATGTGTGCTGGGAGACGTCGTATTGATGCCTCCATTGGATGAAGACGATATGGATACAGAGAGTGCAGAGATAGATACTATTTCTACTTTGGTGCCTGCAAAGCCAGCGGAGGAGACCGCAACGGAAAAGGCTGCATCCCAAGCACCAGAGGCAAAGGTGATAGCAAAAGAAACCAAATCAATTGATAACTTGCTGGAAATAATGATACTGATGGTGGCGGCAGCTGCTGTGTTTGCTGCGGTGGCAATAATGAATATAAACAAAAGGAAAAAAGATAGAGATGATTAAAAAGATTATAATAATTACTGCAGTGCTATTTATGATAATAGTGCCCTGCGTGCTGGGGGACGCCGCACCTCCGCCAATGCTGGCATCGGGGAAATATTTGGATATTGAGTGCGAGATATTAACTCCGGAAATTGGTATTGGAGAAGATTTCAGATTTCGAATAACCATTAAAAACCTGACTAATTCAAAAATCATACTTAATTATATACATTCTGAATTTTTCAGCTATGTTTCCTTACCATCTGAGGATGATAAATATTGGTATACAGAATTGAAAGCATATGAGAGCATTACTTTTGAGATATCTGAGAATTTGGAAAGCTATAGAATAAAACATGGAAACGTATACAAAGATGGGGACAGTTTCTATATGGATTTTCAGGCAGAAATAGAGTTTAATGGTGAAAGCCTATATATGTATGACGACCAGATATATCCTATTAAAATAACTAATCTGCATGATGGCAGTGACTATATAGAATATGAATGGCTGGATGACAAAGACACTATATACTATTTCAATTCATATATATATGACAACATAGAATACGGCAGAGAAAAAAAGTATTTAGAAGGTGAAGTATGCTATCAACTGACGTACAGAAACATAAGCGGCATCTACATAGAGGAGATAGGCAGCGGCGAAGAGATAGTAGAAAATCGATGCTTCGGTCACACTGTGCTGGCAGATGAAATAGATGGAACGGTGGAATTAAGCCGTAGCTGGTTTTTCAAGCTGGATGGTGAGTATTATATGATTTTTGCTAGCAGGGAGTATAAAACAGAAGTTCTTGCAGACAAGCCTGATATAGGAATAGTAATACAGCCTATAATAGACCTGAACGGCAATGCCAGATATACATATCGAATGGAAGTGTATAGCAATGAAAAAAGGGATATCGAGAATTTTTGCGTCAATATTTGGGGCGTTGCATCAGAAGGCGGCAAAGACTATTTGATGGAATCCGGAACATTGAAGCCTGATGAAAGCTGGATAATTGAGTTTGGGTTTGATGATATAGAGCTTTTTAAGAGCATAATGTTTGGATACTATATTGGCGGAGATGTGTACTATTGGGAGCCAGAGCTAGAACTTCCCATACTGGGATACTATGAGCAGAATCATATAATTAAAGAGATAGAGTATGCTTATGTGTATGATTTTGACTATAGAATAAAGGAAAAGCAAGCACAAGAGAAAGAAAGCGACGAAGATGAGAATTTCGAAATTGGCACAATACAAATAGGCACGCCCACCCCCACAGCCGAAATTGCCCCCACTCCAGCAACTACTGCAGAGAACACGCCGCAGATAGTCGCAAAGAATAGAGACAGCAGCCAAATGACGATATATGTAATAATAATTCTAGCGCTGGTTATAGTCGCCGCATCTTTTTCTATACTTGCTATGATGAAAATATACAAAGAGAAAGAGAAAACCAAGGAATAAAAAAAGGGCTCCGAATTAACGGAGCCAAAGAGGGAGAATTTATATTAGGGATTCATGAAAAAAACTATTAGTTCTTTTCGAGGTTTGACATATTTTCTATCATTTCTTCTATAGAGACATTCTCGTGGTATTCTATGTCTGTTATGGCCTGTGCTATCAGCATGTCTGCCATGTCTTCTGAAATGATTTCTTGGTTGAGCATTTCTATTATTCTTGCCGGGTACACAGCGTAGTATGCGTCCTCCAGAAGGGTGGTTTCGCCCTGCTGCTGTGCTATCTGCCAGATAGTCAAATGCTCATTTTCCATTTTGTTTTTTATTTCTTCCAGGCTAAGCCCTAGAATTTTATCATACGCTATATCCTCGCCGGATACTGGCACTATGCCGTATAGCACGTCTGCGTATTCTTCCTGCAGCCCTTCCGAGGAAGGTGATTGACTAGTGTTGTTGGTAGTATTTGGAGTAGGGAGATCATGTGTGTCAATCACCAGGGAAGGTGTGTGTATATTTAAGGAGGTAGTAAAAGTATGATTAGCTTCCTCTAGTATGTCTGATTCATCGGGTAGTACTTGGGTTGTTTCCTCCGCATGTACTATGTTGTCCAGCAGCCCTGCTACGCTGTCTGCCAGAAGTCCTGCATCTTCTCCGCCTTGGAGTATATGGGTGAAGGTGCTTCCTGCGATTGCTGTCATTATTACTGCGATAATTGCAATGAATAATGATTTAATTAACCTCATATAACAACCTTTCTGATTTATATATTTTTCATTCAATTGCTATGTCTTGTTTCGATGTTTAAATATTATATTACTATTGTGTCAAGAATGTGTCAAAAATAAGACAAGAAAACGAAATAAATTCGTAACAATTATAAAATCTTTCGTTAAATCTCTAGATTGTAGTAGAAAATTTGGATTTTAATGTAACTAAAGTGCCTAAATAGAGCGTTTTCAGCTTAATAAACGTAATAAATGCGTAATATATAGTAATTATATTGTAATACTATATTAAAAAATAATAATGATATTTTAATAGGTTTTTCATTTAATTTGCCACAATTAAGCTGAAAAACAATGAAAATATATCTTGATATGGCGGAAAAAAGCCTTATTTTTTCTTTTCGCTTGTGTTTGTTCCTATGTTTTTCAGGCTGGCAATCATGTCGTTTTCTAGGCGATACCACATTTGCACGGTGTTTTCCAGCAGATAGTAGTGGAGAATATAGAAAAACTCGGTTGCCAGAAATATTCCCATCAGAATAAATGTGATAATTGAGGTCATAATGAAATAGAATACCAGAGAGCCTACCATCAGCAGGGCAAACAAACAAAGCACAATCAAATGGATAAGCCTCTCATGCTGAATATTTTGTATCTGCAGCCGGTGATACGCCAATATATCCTCTGTGATGCTGCCGGATTTTATTTGCTCTAATATATATTTGCTGTGGGCTTTCACATACTTTGTCATATTGCACCTCTCTATATTATATTTATAATAATATTATAGCACATTCACTCCCCAGCACCTAGCAGAATGCATTGCTGATTTTGCAATTTTATGATATTTTATATATAGAAAATAAAAGAGGAAATGATATGAAAAAAGGCTATCTACAGGTGTATACAGGCAATGGCAAGGGAAAGACTACAGCCGCAGTAGGGCTGGCTGTACGCGGAGCTGGGGCAGGACTGCAGGTGGTGGTTTCTCAGTTTATGAAGGCTATGGACACCAGCGAGGTGAAGATACTGAACAAAATAGAAAACGTAGATATTCTACGATATGCCCAAAGCAAAAAATTCGTATGGGACATGACAGACAAGGAAAAGGAACATCTGGGCGAGCTGATGCACAGGCAGTTATCAGATACGCTGAAAGAAGCAAAAAAGGACAAAGCAGACATTGTGATATTCGACGAGCTGCTGGGAGCATTCCATGCGGGCTTTATCGGCAGAGAGCAGATAGAGAATATGCTGGATAATAGACCTGATACTGTGGAGTACATCATCACGGGGCGAAATGCGCCAGAGTGGCTGCTGGACAGGGCAGACCTAGTGACGGAGATGACCGAATACAAGCACTACATGGCAGAGGGCGTAAACGGCAGAAAAGGCATAGAGTTTTGACAAGGGAGGAATTCGAAAAACACAAAACAGGCAGCTGGAATGTACATATATATGATAGCTGTACTTCTACCTTTGATGTAGCCAGAGAGAAAATAGCCGATGGTGCTGCACACGGCGACATGATAGTATGCGACGTGCAGACAGGCGGAAAAGGCAGGCAGGGCAGAAAATGGATGTCTCCATCAGGCGGCATATGGATGGGCATAGTGCTGAAGCCGGATATGGATATATCCATGCTCTCATCCATCACTTTGCTGTGTGCTGTGGCAGTGTGCAGGGCTATGGAGCGGATGTTTGCCGGAATAAATGCAAAAATAAAGTGGCCCAATGATATATATATAAATGATAAAAAAGTATGCGGCATACTGACAGAGACTATACTGGAGAATAAAAGGGCAGAGTATGTGATAGTGGGCATAGGCATAAATGCCAATAATGATATAGAAGAATTTGAAGATGAAATAAAAAACACTGCAATATCGTTCAGGCGGCTGGGGCTGCATGTATGCAGGGAGCAGATGGCAAGCTACATAAATGATAATATGCTAGATTTGATTGATGAATACAAAAAGCAAAGAGATTTATCATTTATTCTGGAATACTACCATAGCCATATGCAGTGGCTAGCCGAGCAGGGCGTGATGAAAAACACCGTGACGGGCGAAGTATCCCAAAGGGGCAAGATAGCAGGAATAGACCAAGAGGGCAGACTGATACTAGAGAGCGACCAAAAGACACAGAAAATCGTGTCGGGCGAATTAAGCCTAAGGAGAGAATAATGCTGCACAAAGGAAATATAACAGATGTCCCCAATATAGAGGCTGGGCATTTTACAGACGATGTAGGCAAAACAGGCTGCACTGTGGTGGTGTGCAATGGCGGAGCTGTGTGCGGGGTGGACGTGCGAGGCAGTGCCCCCGGCACAAGGGAAACAGACCTTTTGAAGTCTGAAAACCTAGTGGAGCGGGTGCATGCTGTGGTTTTGTCAGGCGGCTCTGCATTTGGGCTGGAAAGCGCATGCGGTGTGATGGACTATCTGCGAGACAGCGGAATAGGACTGGACACAGGCTTTGCCAAGGTGCCTATCGTTCCGGCGGCTGTGCTATTTGATCTGGGGGTGGGCAGCCCCAATGCATTTCCCGACAAGCTGGCAGGCTACAAGGCATGCAAAAATGCATCGACAGATGAGCTGCCACAGGGCAGGGTAGGCGCAGGCACAGGTGCTACAGTGGGCAAGGCGCTGGGTGCAGAGTTTGCACAGATGGGCGGCATAGGCACATGCAGCATGTCATTTTCAAACGGCGTGATTATAGGTGCACTCACTGCAGTGAATGCACTGGGCGATGTGGTGGATGAAAAGGGCAGCATAATAGCAGGAGCATATAAAGACGGATTTTTGAATATAAGAGAGAGCATGAAATCAGCAGGCGAAACCCACGGCATAAAGGGAGCAAACACCACAATAGGCGTGCTGGCGACCAATGCAAAGCTGACAAAGGTGCAGGCAAACAAGCTGGCATCTGTGTGCCAGGACGGGCTGGCGATGTCTATCCGCCCATGCCACACAATGTACGACGGAGACACATACTTTGCGATGAGCACAGGAGACGTGGAGATGGACTTCACGCGGCTGTGTTCGCTGGCAGCAGAGTGCGTATCCAAAAGCATAGAGAATGCAGTGAGGGCGGCAAATGATTAAAGGAATAGGCACAGACATAGTGGAAGTGCGCCGCATAAAGAAGCTGATGGAAAACGAACACGCAGTGGAGCGCATATTGACACAAGGCGAAAAAGAGATTTTCGACAAAAAACCAAAATCTCACGAATTTCTAGCAGGCAGGTTTGCAGCAAAGGAAGCAGTGGCAAAGGCATTCGGCGTAGGCATATCCAAATGCCCCCTAAACGAGGTGGAAATACTGCCTGATGAGATGGGTGCACCATATGTGAACCTTTATGGCAATGCAAAAGCACTGCAGGATAAAATGCAGGTGGAAAAAATATTTATCAGCATATCCCACGAAAAGGAATATGCTGTGGCAACGGTAGTATTAGAGGGATGACATGGCAAAAGCACTGGGCAAAAAATTATTAATCATTTCACTGGACGCATTATCAGACACAGAATTTGACAGGCTGAAGCGATTAAAAAACTTCAGCCGATTTATAGAAAACGGAGCATACAGCAAAGGCTCCATCAGCGTATACCCCACCCAGACCTACACGGTGCATGCATCAGTCATCACAGGGTGCTACCCAGATGTCCATGGAGTATACAGCAATCAATTTTTCCAGCCCTTTGTCCCCAGAAAGCAGAAGAAGTGGTTTTGGTACAGGAACCAAATAAAAGCAGACACACTGTATGATGCCGCTGCCAGAGAGGGCAAAAAGGTGTGCTCCATTCTGTGGCCAGTATCGGGCGGAGCAAATATAAAGTACAATATTCCGGAAATCGTAGCGATAAATAACGAAAACCAAGCAGTTAAGATATTGAAAAACGGCAGCTTCTTTTTCACACTTTTCAGCGAGCTGAGGCACGGCAGGCACAGGCAGGGCGTACGCCAGCCCATGCTGGATGAATTCGCAGTGATGTGTGCCAAGGACGCCGCCAAAAGACATTCTCCGGATATGCTGATGATACACCTTGTCAGCATAGACGCAGCCAAGCACAA
Organism: Eubacteriales bacterium; assembly: GCA_040883315.1. GTDB lineage: Bacteria > Bacillota > Clostridia > Christensenellales > UMGS416 > JAFGUF01. The sequence continues at coordinate 37,527 of JBFLKU010000010.1, read as the reverse complement.
TTACGGCATAAAAAGCACCATGGTGGATGATGCCCTGAAGAACCTAGACGACATGATAGGCCAGCTGATGGATGCATACAAGGACTACAGCATAATTATGTTTTCCGACCATGGGCAGATAGACGTGGAGCATGATGTATATATCAATCAATTTCTTGCGAATAATGGCATGCTGGACTTTGAAAAGGAAACATACGATGCATACATAGAGTGCGGCGACGGCTGCGGCATAGTGCGGGCAAAGGATGAAGAATTCATGCAGAAGGCACTGAAGCTGATAGAGGGCAGCAAGGACATGCTGGGCATAGAGGAGATATACAACAAAGACAAGGTGGAGGAAATGCGAGTAGGCTGCGGCATAGAGCACATGCTGGAGATGCGGGCAGGATATAGCCTGAAAGACGGCGAGAGCCACAAGATACTGAGAAGCCTGAAAGAAGAGGGCAGAGTGCACGCCACCCACGGATACAGCCCATACAAGCAAAACTACAAATGTCTGTTTTTCGCCATGGGCGAGGGCATAAAAAAAGGCATGGAGATAGAGCACATGAATGTGGTGGATATAGCCCCGACAGCCGCCCGTATTTTGGGCATTGATAAATTTTTGTGTGATGGTACAATAATAGAGGAAATTTTCGGATAAAAGAAGGTGTATTATGATAGGTATAATAGGCGCAATGCAGATAGAGGTGGACAACCTGCTGGAGATAATGGAGGATAAGTCCACACAGATGGTAAGCGGAATAGAATATGTGAAGGGCAAAATCCACGGCAGAGGCGTGGTGGTGGCAAAATGCGGCATCGGCAAGGTGTTTGCGGCGCTGTGCACCCAGACCATGATACTCAATTTCAGCCCATATGTAATTGTGAATACAGGAGTTTCCGGCGGACTGCTGGAAGAGACCGCCATAGGCGATGTGGTGATTGCGAAAAATGTGTGTCAGCACGATATGGACACATCCGGCATAGGTGACCCAGTCGGCATGATCTCCGGCATCAATCTGGTGCATATCCCCACCAGCGAATCAGTATCGAAGATGCTGGACAAGGTACTTTCCAAAATGAACGTTAGCCACAAAATGGGCACAATAGCCACGGGAGACCAGTTTATATCCGATACAAAAATTACCCATGAAATTAATAAAAAATTCGGTGCAATAGCATTCGATATGGAAAGCGCTGCAATAGGGCAGGTATGCTATGTGAACGACGTGGAGTACGGCATAATAAGAAGCATTTCCGACAACGGAAGCGAAGATGCGGGAGTGGACTTTATGCAGTTTGCCAAAAAGGCAGCAAAAATAAGCTCTGAGGTAGTCGAGGGATTTATAGAAAGTATAGGTAAATGATTACCTAATCTCTATCTCCAATGTTTTCAGCAGATTCACGGCATCCGGCATAGAAAAAATGGCCTTTTTAATCTTATTTATGCTGGGGTTTATATCGTAGCCTACAGCATCTGAAAAGTCTGCCTTGGATAGGTCTGTGTTTTCAAAAAGCGTTTCTGAGAAAATAGACTTTGAAAAGTCAGCAGACACCAAAGATGAATTTATAAAGTCACAGCCTGATATTTTGCAGCCTGTGATTTTTGCATTATTCAGCTTCAAGTTGCTGAATGAGCAGCCCTGCAGATAACAGTCATAAAAATATAGGTGCAGCAAAAATGGATTTACATTAGTAAAGTCAACACCTGATATTTTGCTTTCTCTAAACATGGTTTGGTCAAACTTTGCATTTGCGGTATTTGCCAAGGCAATATTGCACTCGATAAATACACAGTCTGAAAACATGGCGTTTCTAAAAGAGATGTTTTGCAGCTCGCAGCTTCTAAATTGGCATGAAACAAAAGTTTTGTCTTCGAATATGAACTCGGGCCCTACCTTTTCAAAAACCTCATCGTGGTATTCAGTAATTGTACTCATATTACTTCCCCTTTATCTTTATCTATTGCTATTGTATAATAAACTGGGAAAAAAAGATATAGGAAGATATAAAAAAAATGTATTATACGATATATAATTGCAATTTTGCGACAATTATTTTAGCTGGCGATGAAAATGGGCTGACAAATCTGGCATTTGATGTGAAAGGTGCAAAGAGAAAGCTTCAAATTCAAGATAGCTGGCAGAAAAATGACGAGCATTTCGCTGATGTAAAAGGGCAGCTGGATGAGTATTTCGCAGGCAGCAGAAAATCATTTGATGTGAAGCTGAATCCAGCGGGAACAGAATATCAGCTGAAGGTATGGAAGGCACTGGAGAGCATACCGTATGCCCAGTTGCGTACATATAAGGACATTGCCTTGGCAATAGGAGACAAAAATGCATCTCGTGCAGTAGGCTCAGCCAATGGCAAAAACCCGATTGCACTGATTGTTCCATGCCACAGAGTGGTGGGTGCAAATGACAAATTGACAGGGTATGCATACGGTTTGGAGCTGAAAAAACGACTGCTGGATTTTGAAAAAGAGCATGCTTGAGCGGCAATCTTTTGGCAAAATCTGCGGAATATTTACTATACAAACATAAATGCATTGATTAAAAAATGTGTATAATTATTGGTGATGTAAAAATATAGTTAATTCTACAAACAAATATTTCTTGTCTTTTTTCAAAAAGGCTGATATACTGTGTCCAATGGCATATTTATATGTCAGATTAATCTCGCGAAGAGACAGACAAAGGAGTATAGTATGTACGAAGACAAGACATTGGCTTGCGCAGACTGTGGAGACGATTTCGTATTCAGCGCATCAGAACAAGAATTTTATGCAGAGAAGGGTTTCCAAAACGAACCAAAACGCTGCCCAGACTGCCGCAAAGCTCGTAAAAGTGACCGCAGACAACAACGCACAGGTCACAGAGAAATGCATGATGTAGTGTGTGACGAATGTGGAGCAACTTGCAAAGTGCCGTTCCTTCCAAAAGAAGACAAACCGGTATATTGCGACGAATGCTTTTCAAAGAAACGTGAAAGTAGATATTAATACACTGCTGTAATAATGTTTATATTCCAAAAAAACAACGCTGGTAATACTGGCGTTTTTATTATATAATGAACTATATGTAATCTATAATTCAAGAGGCGATTAATGAGTGATTTTTTAAAGACGTGTATGTGGATATGTGGTGACAGCAAGATATCATCACCTTTGTTTAGAAAATCATTTTCTGTAAAAAAAGAGATTTCAGCTGCTACACTCTACTGCACGGGATTAGGATATTTTGAAAGCTATGTAAATGGAATGAGAGTGGGGGACGATGTGCTTGTTCCTGCACAGTCAGACTATGATTATCGCACCCTAAACGGCAGCAATTCTCAGGTAAACATCAAATCCAGAACAAAAATATACTATTTAAAATACGACGTTACAAAGCAGGTGACAGTAGGCGACAACTGCGTTGGCATGTGGCTTGGTAACGGCTTCTATAGGCAGCTGGAGAAAAAGCACGCAGATGCCTTCTCTTATGATATTCCAAAAACAATTGTCAGGCTAAATATAAAATACAAGGACGGCACAGAGAGCGACGTTGTGTCGGACCAGTCATGGTACTTCAACGAAAGCCCCATAATATACAACAGCGTATACTACGGGGAAGTTTTTGATGCAAACAAAAGCATTCCAGACTGGTGCCTGCCAAAGTGCAACATGGAAACATGGAAAAAGGTGCAGCCTGCCATAATGCCGACGGGCACTTTGGTGCTGCAGGACTGCCCGACGGACAAGGTGCAGCAAAACTACCTGCCAAAGCTAATATACAAAGACTACAACAGGGCAGTATATGACATAGGCAAAAATATATCCGGATGGATTCTGCTGGGGGTTTCCGGCAAAAAAGGGCAGGAGGTCGTCATCAGCTTTGCAGAGGAGATAGACGACAACAAAGTGCTGGATTATACATCCACCACATCCCGCCGCACAGACCAGATACAGAAGCTGACCTATATACTAAATGACGAAATGATACAATACTACACCCCCAAATTCTCGTGGGCATCATTCAGATATATAGAGGTGGAAACAAGGGCTGAAATATTCGAATTAAGAGCCAGATTTATCGGCACACATGTGAAGCAGCAGGGCAGCTTTTTCTGCTCCAATCCGCTTTTTAATAATCTATATCAGATGTACGTGAATTCCCAGCGCTCCAATCTGCACGGCAGCATCGTCACAGACAACCCTCATAGGGACAGAGTGGCACTGACTGCTATAGGACAGCTGGCATCGGAGCCTTTGCTTCTCACTTTCAGTTCATATGAGCTGGTGAGAAAGTGGATAGATGACATATTGGATTCGCAGGATTTAGTCACGGGCTATGTTCCCAATTCAGCACCGTATATGGGCGGCATGGGCGGCATCGCATGGGGCGGGTCTATTGTCATTTTGCCGTTCAAGTACTATCAGGAGACAGGCGATATCACAATACTGCAAAAGACATACAAAGCTATGAGGCTGTATATGGACTATCTGAAGACCATAGCAAACGACTTTGTGATAGACGGCAGCGACAATGAGATATTCATGGGTGAGATAAACACACCTGAGCGTGTGGAGCTGCCTCGTGAATTTGTGAACACCTGTATGTATGCATACCTTTCCCGCCTGATGGTATACGTCAGCGAAGAGCTGGATGAAGACAGCAGCGAGTATGTGATATCGGTTAAAAACATAGTGAAGACCATCACAAAAAAATGGTACAACCCGGAGAAAAAATCATTTTTCCACAATGTGCAGGGTGCAAATGCATATGCACTGTGGGTGAATGCAGTGCCAAAGGCAGACATAAAAGCTGTAGCACAGAATATGGCAAGCTTTATAGAGAATGAGTGCGAAGGGCATTTCGACACCGGTGTCTTCGGCACGCCTATTTTGCTGGATATGCTCACCAAGTATTCGTACTCCAGAGTGGCATACAACGCCATGAACAAAAAAACATACCCATCCTTTGGTCATATGAGCAAAAACGGATCGTCCACCCTGTGGGAGAAATTCGACGGCAAGGGCAGCCACAATTCCACTTTGTTCAGCTCATATATCACATGGTTCATCAGGTCTATCGTGGGCATCAATCTAGACTATATATCGCCGGGCTACGACAATGTAAATATCAACCCCTCACTGGTTGCATATTTCGAATATGCATCCGGCAAGCTGGTAACAATAAATGGAGAGCTAGTCAGCGTATCGTGGCACAAGCAGGGCAACAGAATAATATTCGATATAATTCTGCCGGAGACATCCAACTACAAATTTTTCTGCCCAAAAGGCTATGATGTGGTAAGCACCAAAAAAATAAGCGCAACCAATCTTTGCATAATAATTAAAATAAGTGATACTCTTTAAAAAGGGTTTATTTGGCGGAATATTTTCTATTTGACTTATCTACAAAATATGATAAAATGAAGCAGACAATTGTTAGTAGTACTAATAAATATGCAATCATTTTATTTTTTTTATTCTTAAATTGGTACTGCGGAAAGAGGAACAGATGGCGATAAAAATAATTACAGACTCAACATGCGACCTGCCACAGGAGATTGTGGAACAGTACAACATCGAGGTATTGCCCCTAAAGGTGATTTTTGGCAAAAAGGAATACGTGGACGGCATCGACCTGACGGTAGAGCAATTCTATTCTATGCTGGTGGAGGCAAAAGACCTTCCCACAACATCCCAGGTTACTCCGGAGCAGTTCAACAAAGTATATGAGAAAGCAAAGGCAGACGGAGACGATGTAATCTCCATTCACATCAGCTCAGATATGAGCGGAACACTGCAGTCTGCAAACATTTCAAAAGACCACGTAGAATACGACAAGATACATTTGGTGGATTCACGCACGGTGACAGTGCAGCTTGGCATGATGGTGGTGGAAGCCTGCCGCATGAAAGAGAGCGGAGCAAGCGTGGATGAAATATTGGCAAGGCTGGATGAGATGGTGGAAAAAACCGTGCTCTATGCCAGCATAGCCACACTGGAATACCTGAAAAAGGGCGGCAGAATAAAGGCATCATCCGCTGCTATAGGCAGTGCGCTGAATATTAAGCCAATAATTACGATTGCTGACGGCTTGGTGGAATCCATAGGCAAAGCAAGAGGCACAAAGAAATCATTTGAAGAAATAAAGAAGCTGATAGAAAATTCCGGCACTACGCTGGACGGCAAAGAGATATACATCGGTCATGCCAGTGATACTGAAAACATGGCAAAGCTAAAGGAATTCCTGCTGAAGCACTACAAGCCAAGCAAGGTGGTGGAATGTGTGGTAGGCGCATGCGTCGGCACACATGCAGGCCCGGGATGCGTGACTGTGGCATTCGAACAATAAGCTAGGGGTGCTGCGTATAATTATATGAATTATACAAAGCTTTTAAAGGACTGCCTATGGCAGTCCTTTTAATATACAAACTTTTATTACTTATACAATCAAACTAATAATAATACATAGCTTACTGCAGGAGGTTACTTGGGATAATTCAAATTATCCTCACTCAGATTATTCAGCACATCTAAAACATACTTGCGTGCAGCATATTTCGCCATGTCCAGATTGCTGTCCAGATAGTTGCCGCACTCCTCTGGTGCAGCTCCGGGGATTTCTCCCTCGAATTCTGCGATGAATTCAAACATCTCCCTGATTAGGGGTGCTATTTTATCAGATGATAAATCTCCCTCCATCAGAAGGTAGCAGCCTGTTCTGCAGCCCATAGGCCCAAAATACACTATGCTGTCTTTGTATGTTTTGTGGTTTCGTAGGAATGTTGCCCCCAGATGCTCCAAGGCGTGCATCACTGCTGTATCCATCACAGGCTCAAAATTCGGTCTGGTCATGCGGATATCAAAGGTGGTGATTACCACGTCTTTGTATTTATCCTTTCTGGATACGTATATGCCCGGCAAAAGTCTGGTGTGGTCTATTGAAAAGCTTGCGATTCTATCCATGATTCTCTCCTAAAATTTCAGGCTACCTCGCAAATGAGATAGCCTGTTTTATTATTTGTTTTCTATGCTTATCACTACGCGTCTGTTGGCTCCTAGGCCGTGTGAATGTGTGGTGATTCCGGTTTCTTCGCTCAGTGCTGTGTGGATTATGCGTCTCTCGTAGGAATTCATTGGCTCCAGCTGAACGTTCTTGCCTGTCCTTTTGGCCTTTTGTGCCAGCTTGTGTGCCAGACGTGTCAGTGTCTCCTCGCGCTTTTTGCGGTAGCCGCCGATGTCCAGCTTCACGCGAACATAGTCATCCTCGGTCTCGCCATTGTGGTGGTTCACTATCAGCCCTGTTAAAAGCTGCAGCGCCTCCAATGTCTCTCCGCGGTGTCCTATCATGTTGCCTAGGTTTTCGCCTTCCATCTTTATCTTCAGGTTGTCTAAATCCTCAGCAACGGCTATGCCAGGGTCTGGTGAGCCCATCAGGTCGGCAACGTGTGCCAAGAAGCTGACTGCTCTGTTTGATGTGTTTTGTTTTTCGCTGACACGTACTCTTGCCATCTTTACGCCTAAAAGCCCAAGTACGCCTTTTCCGCCGCCATCTAGTATATCTATATGTGCTTCATCTATTGTTAAATCCAGCTGACTAAGACCGTTTTGGACAGCCTCTTCCACTGTTTTTCCGATTACTTCAACTGTTTTCATAATATATATAGTCCTTTCTAAGCCCAAAACAGGCGTTGAACATCAATCCAAAAAGGTTTAAATTTTTGGCAGTTTTCTTTCCATTTTTCTGCTTGGTTTCTCTTCTATAACTATCTGCTCTGCCATATCATCCTCTGCTTTGAATGCCTTGTTCATTATCAGATATGATATTACGGCAATCAAGCTAGTGGTCGTCCAGTATAGGGCATATGCTGCAGATGTTGTAGTACAGATGAATAGAGACATTATAGGCATCATGTACTGCATCATTTTTCCCATGTTTGGCATAGCTTCCGGTGCGTCCTTTTTAGGCTGATCTTTCTTGGGCTGGTTGCCCATTGTCAGCTTTCCTTGAAGGAACGACAATGCTGTAGCTAAAACAGGAAGTATGAATAGTCCGTTGTTGTCATTCTTATAGTGTTCAATATATGGTGCCATCACATTTGTATATACGCTCTCTGTCAGGCTGAATCCATCTACCATATTCTCATATGCCAGCAGCTGCTTCCACGTGGGGATAAGGCTATAGTTTATTGCCGGTATGCCGATATTGAATGTATCTGCCTGCCATAGGTTCTGTACCCATAGGAAGCTTTCAAATGCCAGAGGCTTTCCTGCCTCTGCCAGATGGAACATATTCTCGATTTGCTCATATGCTATTGCACGCTGTGCTCCGAAAAACGCAACAAAAATGAAAAGCTGTACAATGGAAGGCAGGCAGCCTGCCAATGGATTCACTCCGGATGCCTTGTATATCTCCTGTGTTTTCTTTTGCATCGTTGCCTGGTCGTTTTTGTATTTTGCCTTTATAGCATCAAGCTGAGGCTGCAGTCTTTGCGTGGCTCTCATGCTTCTTCTCTGCTTAATGTCCAGTGGCAGCACTGCCAGTCTCATTAGAACAGTAATTATGATTATTGCCCAGCCGTAGCTGCCAACAAAACCATATATAGCATCAATAGCCCATGCAAAAAAATCGCCAATGAAGCTGTTTCCTATTGCTTTAAAAATAGTGGTGTCCTCCTTATTATATGTTAGGGCACTGGGTCATATCCGCCGGGATGAAACGGATGACATTTTAAAATACGCTTGATTGAAAGATAGCTTCCCTTTAGTGCTCCATGTTTTTGAATTGCCTCTAGTGCATATGAAGAACATGTTGGATAGAACCGACACCTTGGTGGAAAAAGAGGGGAAATGGCGCGGCGATAAAATTTTATCAATGTCAACAGTATTGTCTTCATATTGGTATCCCTTTGTTATGAATCGTGCTGAGAGGTGTAAAGTGGAGTGTGCACATACATAACTGTCTTGGAGATTGTCTCCTAGTTGCCTGTATCAACATTGCTTAATTTGCCGATTAAATAATTAATATCTCTTGAAATTTCGTCGTAGGATGCATCAGCGCTTCTTACTCTGGCATTAAAAATCATTCTGTATCCATTGGGAATGTTTTTTATGCTGTGCCTGACGCACTCTCTCATTAATCTTTTAACTCTGTTTCGGGTTACGGCGTTTCCCACCTTTTTGCTGACGGAAAAGCCAATTAACACTTCATCACCTTTGACCTTAAGATAATTAATTGCCACGTTTTTTGCCGCGAAGGATTTTCCTCTTCTATAAATAAAAGCAAAATCCTTACGTTTTCTTAATCTGTTATCGGCATTTAGCATATGGTCCTACTTTGTGATGTTTGTTATACCTGACGGCTGATGGAAAATATAATACAAAGCATTTATCGCATACTGGCAATAAATGCTCGCTTAATTTCCACAATATTAAACTATGCTGATAGTTTCTTGCGTCCTTTAGCACGACGACGAGCTAAAACATTGCGTCCTGATTTTGTCTTCATGCGTTTTCTGAAGCCGTGTTCTTTTTTGTTTTGTCTTTTTTTTGGTTGATATGTTCTTTTCATCATTCTCTCCTTTATTGCTGCTGCATATATAAAAGGCATTTGCCTTTATGCTTCAAAAATAATAGGCAAAGTAAATCAATGCCCGAAACACCTAAATATTATACTTAAGATATACCTTTATGTCAATGACTAAACTAATAAATAAGAAACATTTAAGGTATATATTTCGTTATATAATACTATAGTATTATTTTTTTGTTCAGCTAGCCGCAAAAATATGTTATAGTACTATAATAGTTAAAAAAGTCGGTTATTTTCCGGTGTAGGCTGATATTATATCAGCTATTTATTAATTTTACTTGACTTATTTGTGTATATATATAAAATATACTTAGAGATATTGTAAATATATCGTAATATTTATACATATTAAACAACACTTGAACTAAAGAATAGAGGTATCAAATGGCATCAGAATTTGATTTTTTAAGAGGCAAATGGCCAAAACTGGCGGCTATTGCTGCGGATGCTAGCAGACTGGTGGATATTATCCCTGCATCTGCTATGAAATCATTGGAAAAATTTACAATGTGGAGTGCAGATGTTGCACTGGATATATATGAAATACAAGTTCCCGGCGGCGCAACACAGCTGGAGAAGCTGGAAGCATTGCAGGCATGTGGATATGTTCCCGTGGAGATACTGCAAAAATTCCACAATGTGCGCACAGCAGCAGGCAGGCAGATAAACGATATAAACAGCTCCATAGACTTGGCTAATGCATGTCTATCCGACTGCAGAGAAATCGGGCAGTGGCTTTCAAGAGAATCAGATAAAAGCGGATTTGCGCCTACCCAGCAGTTTACACCTGAATACAAGGTGCCAATAAGCGGCATGGGCAGCTATTCGCCAGAGCCGGATATGATGCCAAGCGGATATAGATTTAATAGATTTATGAGACAATATGGTGCATATGTCACATTGTTCATAGCCATATTAGTGCTGGCAGGTGCAGGAATCGGCATTTCCAAGTTATTTAGCAGTAAAAAAGAACAGCTTTCTGAGCCGAATATGGAAGCTTTTGTAACGCCTAATCAAGTATTCACAACAGACCCGAATATCGTTCAGATAACACCTGAACCAGAGCCATCAGAAGAGCCAGCACCGGAATATGTGCTGATAGACTCTATGCAGCCGATGGAGCCTTTTTCAAAGGGTGGAAAGCTATATATAACAAAATGGAATGTTACAAAAGAGAGACCATTCCAAAACGCCAACCAAGTTTATTCATCTGGTATTGGCATGTTTATACCGAGCAAGGTGATATCAAAAGACTGGGGAAATGATACCATCACCTACAATCTGCAGGGTCTATATGAAAAGATACAATTTGACTTGTTTGTAGACGTAGAGGGATCATACGGAATATCATCCGAATATGGATATTATGACGTCCGTATGTATGCAGATGGAGTAGAAATTTATAACAGTCTATTGGACGAGTATATGATGTATAACGATGTGCTGAATGACCAAGTGGTTATGCTGCCTCAGGGCACGCTTCAGCTGAAGATAATGCTGACACAGAAGAAGGGCACAAAGGGCACGCTGGACGTGGTATTGGGTGATTTCTTCCTGTATCCTTATGACACACAAAACTAGAAATTAACAAATAATATTCGAAAGCAGAAAGTCAATTGACTCTCTGCTTTTTTGTATTCTCAATTGTAATTATGAGAAAATGCTATATAATTAGTCATATAAACAAAAGGAGATATAACATGATATATAAGGAGTATGGAAGCACAGGCAAAATGGTGTCTGCTGTTGGGTTTGGCGGCATGAGGTTCGACATAGCAAAGGATGAGCAGGAAAACATAGACCTAGTGCATTATGCATCACACAAGGGCATAAACTATTTTGATACAGCCCCGGGATACTGCAGTGATCAAAGCGAGTTTATCATGGGCAAGGCTCTTTCGCAGATGAAGAGAGAAGACTATTTTGTCTCTACAAAGATGATGCCTACAGCTGGCAAATGCAAGCAGGACTTTATTGATGGAGTGAAAAAATCGCTGGATAGGCTAAAGAGCGATTATATAGATTTTTATCACATATGGTGCCTAAGAGAGATGGCACACTACCATCTGGCTATGCAGGAGGGCATGCAGTATGATGCGCTGTTGGAATGCCAGCAAATGGGGCTTATCAAGCACATAGTGTGCTCATCCCACCAGAGCGGCAGCGAGATAAAGCAGATAGCTGATGACGGCAAAGTGGAAGGCATACTGATGGGCATAAACATCCTGAATTCCAGATACAGATGGAAAGGCGTGGAGGCATGCGTAGAAAATGGACTAGGCATAGTGGCAATGAATCCGCTTAGCGGCGGAGTGATACCACAGAATGAGGACAAGCTGCAGTATCTATCCAGAGGCAGCGACACGCCCACCCAGGCAGCACTTCGATTCTGCATATCCAGCCCTATAACTGTGACGCTAAACGGATTTTCAAATACAGAGCATATAGACATGGCATGTGACATTGCAGACGACTGCACGCCATACACGCAGGCGGATTTGGAAAGCATATCAAAAAGCCTGGGCGACAATATGAACAGCCTGTGCACAGGGTGCGGATACTGCCTGAAAGGCTGCCCTATGGACATAAATATACCTGCATATATGCAGTTTTATAACAAGAAGCTGATGTGGAAGGAAACGGACGAGAAGCTGAAAGATCAGCTGCAGGAGGGCGAATACAAATGGGGCACTTTGGTAGGAAGCCCAAGAGCCAGCGCATGCATAGAGTGCGGCGCATGCGAGGAAGCCTGCACACAGCATTTAGATATTATCGAGAGGCTGAGATATATTAATGAGAAAATAGATATTTAGATATGGAGACCTGCTTATATGGCGGGTCTTTTTCTATTTGAATTTAATATAACGGTATCGCCAGTTTATAATAGTTCTATACTATAAGTTTTTCGTTTATATGTATTATATAAATGAAAAAGAACTATCATCAGACAATCCTTTCATATAACAAAAATATCTTTATAGCTCATATGCTTTTCTCCATAGCTGATCGATTCACTGAAAAATCAACCAGACTTTCTAATGATAAAAAGAAAAATGGAGCCAAAGCCGCCAATGGACTTCTTGGTGTATGTACAGCCGCAGTTTTCTATTATTTCCGCCACATTTCGTATGATATCCCCAGATGTCTCTATCAGTTTGACCATAAGGTAACCAAATACATTTCTGTTTTCAGGGAAATCATAGTCCATCAGCAGCAGCTTTCCATCAGGTTTCATCACCCTGGTCAGCTCACTCATCGCTTTTTGCCCATTAGGATACCCGCTGAAAGCCATAGTGTTTACAACTGTGTCAAAATAGTTATCAGGATAAGGCAGGCTTTCCACATTGCCTTTAATTATATTCGCTTTTTTATTAATTTTGCGCATTTTCTCTTTAGCACGTGTTACCATTGTATCATTGTAATCCAGCCCATGAATCTCAATATCATCTGGCATTTTGCTCATAAGATAAGCAGGCCCAAAGGAAACCTCCAGAACACGTTCGCCTTCAATGTATGGAAGAACAGAACAAATCCATTTTTTCCACAAAGGAAACACAGCCATAAAGCCGTCATAGGCTCTTGCATACCTTGTGTATACTTTGTTCATCTTTTGTGTGTATGCTTCTGAATTTTCAGGTTCTTCCGTATACCTAATTTTAGATAGTGGTACTTTAAACATGGCACTTATCCTAAAATATTCTAAAGTCCGTATTCCTTGCCTAGCTTTTCAAATGCATCCTTGGAGTTTTCAATGGTCTTCAGGTCTCCGCAGTATGCCAGGCGGAAATACCCCGGGCAGCCAAACCCAGAGCCGGGAACCAGCAGTATATTGTATTTGGCGGCTGATGCTGCAAAGGCTACGTCATCGGGGATTGGGCTCTTTACGAAAAGATAAAATGCCCCGTCAGGCTCTATGCATTCAAAGCCTGCTCCGCGGACAATAGATAGCAGTGCATCACGCAGCTTTTTGTAGTGGTCTTTATTGGATGGCAAATCCAGTGCATCGGCTATTGCCTTTTGATATAGGGCAGGTGCATTCACAAAGCCCAGTGTGCGTGTGGAGAAAACTATTGCTCCCAGCACCAAATCTATGTCAGCTATTTTGGGGCTGGCTATCACATATCCTATTCTGCCGCCTGCCAGTGACAGAGACTTTGAAAAGGAATTAATTACTATTACATTTTCGAAAATATCCAAAAGATTCGGAACGGGCAGCTCGTAGTTCAGCTGGTTGTATGGTTCGTCAGATATTATCGCTATGTTTGTGCCGTTTGCCTCCTCAAATTCTTTGAGCGCAGCGGCTAGTTTCTCCAAGTCTTCCTTAGGGTATATTACGCCCGTTGGGTTGTTTGGCGAATTCAGAATGATAGCTTTTGTATTTTTTGTAAGTGCTGATTTAATGTTTTCTATGTCCAGCTGGAAGCTGTCCTTTTTGGTCTGCACGATAACAGGAGTGCCGAGGTAATTTTTTATGTAAAACAAATAGTCTACGAAATACGGAGCCAGCACTATCACCTCGTCATCCGGGTTCAAAAGTGCCTTTAGGGTCACGTTCAGTCCGCCTGCTGCACCCACTGTCATCACTATGTTTTTCTGTGTTAATGTGACTTTTTCTGTGGATTTGTTGTGGTGCTCTGCCACCTTTTGGCGCACATCCTCGTAGCCGGCGTTCAGCATGTATTGGTGCACATTCGGCTCTGTTGCGTGCTTTAGCAGAGAGTCCAGCAGCTCTTTTGGAGGCTGCAGGGCAGGGTTGCCCAGCGAAAAATCAAATACGTTCTCTTCGCCGTACATTTCTTTCAGTCTTTTTCCCTCCTCAAACATCTTTCTAATCATTGAGGATTTTGAAAGGTCTTGCTCTATTTGTTTTGATATCATGTCTTTTCCTCTCTTTTTGTATTGATTTAATTATATAGAAATATTAATTAAGATACAACCTTAAAATTTGCTACTATAAAATATATAAAAAGTGTGATAGTATAATTAATATGTTACTAGTGAGTTGAGGGAGATTATTATGTTGGTAAAAGGCTTTGCACAGGGCAGCTCTATGTTCGATGTGACACCTGTAGAAAATATGTTTATAACAGAATATATGATGAGAGCACCGGGAGACTACGTGAAGGTGTATCTTTTTTTGCTTAATATATGCTATTACCCCCATGATGACTATGATGTGAAAGACGTGGCAAAAGAGCTGGGAATGGAAGAGGACGAGGTGAAAAAGGCCCTGATATACTGGGCACAGCTATCTTTGATTGAGATAGAGAGCCGCAGACCTTTTATTGTCAGCGTTAAAAATATTAAATACATGCTGCAGAATGAAAAACCCATCAAAAACAATATCCACGACAAGCAGGAGCTGATAATGCAGATACAGCAGTCTTTCGGCGGCAGACGTCTGCTGAATACATTCGAGACACAAAAAGTGCTGGGCTGGGCGGAGACATACAAATGGTCATCCGGCATGATAGCGCTGGTGGTGGCATGGTGCGTGGACAAAAAGGGCACAAGGGTTTCCCTATCCTACATAGACAAAGTGATAGCCACCATGGTGGAAAAGGAAATAGATTCGTACGAAGAGGCAGAAAACTACCTGATAATAAGCAGTGCGTGGGAGAGCGGAGCAACCAAGCTGCTGAAATCATGGAATGAAAACAGAGTAGCCACAAAAGACGAGATAGTCATGTACAAAAAGTGGACAGAAAAATACGAAATGACAGAGGCCGTAATCAACCAGGCAAGAAAGCAAATGGTGGGTGTCAGCGGAAATAAATTCAAGTATCTGGACAGCGTGCTGACCGACTGGAGCAATAAAGGCATCCGCACATACGAGGACATGCAGGAGCATTTGAGCATGGCGGAGAGGCTGCGTGAGATTACAAAGATTCTATACAATACATCGAAATATGATGAAAAAACTGAAAATGAATATAAGGCTATGCGAAAGCTGGGGTTTTCCCACAAGGTGCTGACACGTGTGGCAATAGCACTGAAGCAAGAGGGCGTAGAGAAAATAGAAGACATGCACAAGGTGGTGGCGAAATGGGCTGGCACAGGCGTGGCAGACGACACCATGATGATGGACAAGCTGGACGCCATGGCACAAATAGCACTGGCTGCCAATGCTATGGTGGCAGCATTCGGCGAAACCAGAAATGCAGCACCCAATGAAAAGAGGGCATATATGCGCTGGATAGAGGCAGGATACAGCCATGATGACATAATCAACGCCGCAGCACAGGCTATGAATGCAGACAAAAAACAGCCATATATGAATGCCATACTAAAGGGCGGACAAAAAAACAGCGGCAAAATAAGCAGCATAAATCAGGGAGACATTGCCCACGGCAGCAGCTCCTTCGAGGATATATTTGAGTCTATGGAGGAGATGTCCTGATGGCAATAGCAGGCGAGATAAAGAACATACTGGAAGAATACGCCAGCAAAAGAGCACGTGAGCAGGCAAGAGTGAACGGCATATACAAGCAGCTATTTTCAGGCAGCACAAATTTCAAAAAAGCACGTGAGGAGTATTCATCTGCTAGGGCAGCACAGGCTATGGCAAAGCTGAAGGGCGAGAGCGCAGACATAGAAAAGCAGAGAAAGCAATACTATAGAGAGCTGGAATATGCCTGCAAGGCAAATGATATTGATGTATCTGAATTAGAGATAAAATTCGAATGCCCAGACTGCCAAGACACTGGGTTTGTGGGCGAGGGCGAGAAAACATACTGCCACTGCCTGATAAACAAAGCAACCAAGCAGATATTGGCAAACCAAAACCTGATGGAAGATGCTACATTTGATAATTTCGACATCAGCATATTTCCCGCCGATAAAAAGGTGGATAAAGAGGGCAGAAACCAAAGAGAGCACATCCTATATATGAAGGAGAGGGCACAAAAATGGTGCGAGAGCTTCCCCGGCACAAAAAAGCTGCAGGCTTTATTTGTGGGTGCTACAGGCGTGGGGAAAAGCTACATGTCCAGCTGCATAGCACATGAGATAATAAAAAAAGGCTATAGCGTAGTAAACACCAAAGCCAGCGGAATAAACGAAGCAATGCTGAAGGTGATAAACAGCAGAGACAACTCCGTAATATCATTTTTCAAAACATGCGATTTGCTTATAATAGATGATTTGGGTGCTGAACCGGTGCTGAGAAACATCACCGTTGAGACCCTATATGACATAGTGGAGCACAGGCTCACCAGCAAAAAGCACACCATTATCGTCACCAATCTACAGCCAAAAGCCATGGAAGATAGATATGGCTACAGGATATCATCCAGAGTGGCATCCACCACAAATACTGCCTTGATGAACATTTTAGGGGATGATCTAAGGCGGAGGTAGGTTAATAGTTTTCTATTTTGTCTATGAGATATAGGCTTACTTCACGCCATTCTTGCTTTTTATCTGTGCGTTTGAAAAGTTCAGATAAATGTTCGTGTTCGAAATAAACATCATTATATTTATATTGCGACAACTCAAAAGCTCTATCTGCAATGAAGTTAAATGTTTTGCTGCTGCCGGTAATAATTAAAGTAGAAAAATTTTTATATATATCTATATAGTCGTTGTTCTCACTTTTGAAGAAATCACTCCAACAATAATGAGGTAATTCTTTATCATCAATATCGAAATTACAATTTACAAAATTATTTTTTATTTTGTTTCTTATTTCTTTCCATTCTTTTTGACGAAATTGCATAGAATGATGAACGCAAACTAAATCTAATTGGGGAGGCATATAAGGGCGAGCGTTTCCTAAAAATGGGTTTTTATTTTTACTGAAAGGTATATATAAAATAATATCTTTATGTTCGGCAATAAAATGCATTGCATCGCTAAGCTCTTTATGATCTGTGTTTGAAGAAACGATATAAAAATCTTTTGTATTCAATTCATTGAGAAATGTATTTTTGGTAAATTCGTATTTGGGAACGCAAATAGTATATTCTTTTCCTTTATGATTTACTGTTGTTTTTTTATATCTAAATATCATTAGTAAATTATACCATAGTATTATGACTAGATACAATAAACTAAAGCACCAGATTTTAACTGGTGCTTTTTAAAAGTATTTTTGTTACTTCGGCAGCCGTATGCCAAACAGCACTGCATTGTCAAGGTTTTGCACATAGTATTCGCCGCCGTGGACGTCCACTATGCTCTTGGTGATGGAAAGACCAAGACCTGCTCCTTTTTCATCGCTTCCCTTGGTGAAGGAATCCCATATGTGCAGCATCAGCTCATCGTCTATTGGCTCGCCTTCATTTTCCACCTGAATATTGACCATACTCTTTTCATCGGTGACAGTCAGCTTGATGTATCCATCCTGTGCAGTATGTTTCACCGCATTGGATAGCAGATTAGATACTGCCTGCTCTATTCGCAGCTCATCGCCGTGCAGGGCTATGCTGCCTATTTTTATGTCCTTTATAAATTGCACTTTGCCCTTGGTCAGGTTGTCGTATCTGACCACTATATCCTCTATCAAATCCTTTAGCTGGAATTTTGATTTATTTATCTTGAATGTTCCTGCCTCCATTTGGGATAGATCCAGCAGGTCGTTTATTATGTGTGCCATTTTGCGGCATTCGCTCTCGATGGTGTTCAGGTAGTCCTGCTGCTCCTGCTTGGTGTCGGCTACGCCGTCCAGCAAGGCCTCTGTGTAGTTGGAAACTATTGCAACTGGGGTTTTCAGCTCGTGGGATACCTGCGCCACGAATTCCTTTCGGAGCTTGTCAGTTCGTTTTTCCTTCTGCAGCTCTGCCTTCAGCTGTGTTATTGTTGTGCCCAGTCTATCCATCATGTGGTTTAGTGTATTGCCCAGCTCGCCTATTTCATCGCCTCTGTTTTTGCTGTAGCGTATGGAGAAATCCATGTTTTCCATGGCAGATGCTATTCTCTTTAGCTCCTTCAATGGCTTGGTGACTATCAAAGAAAGCATCACGGAGAAAAGCACAGCGAATATGCCGCCCAATGTCAGCATGTAGAAAAATATCCTATTGAAAATATATATATTTTGGTTGAATGAGCGCAAGTCCATGCGTACATTCATCGTGTAGTCCTGCTCCATGCTTAGTGTGGTGGTGCGGTAGATCCACAGATTGTCCTCGATGAATTCTTCCAAGAAGAAATTACTTTTTAGGTATTTGGGGGAGCTGTTATTTCCGCGAAGCCCTTTTACGTTTTCCTTAAACCAGTCTGGTGTTTCATACACTGTTTCGCCGCTCTCATCCACTATCTCTATCACTGCACCGTGGCTCATTGCCAGCGCATTAAAAAGCGAATTCACGGTCACTATTCCCGGCGCAGTGGAGACTACTATAGAATTATCAGCCGGATTATAAAGCGGCGAGGAATCGCTCGCTATAATTATTATGTTTGGGTTTTCCTTTACATCTTCCAGAGTTATCTCGTAGTACGATAGAGTATTTTGCAGATTGTTCTGTATTTCGTTCATCACAGAGTTGCTGTACACTCTGGGGGCTATCACCCCTGTCAGTACATATCCTATCAGAAGCACAAAGGCTATGGTGGCAAGGCTGAAAAAGAACATAGTGGTTGTTATGCTCTTGAACTTTAAAAATATTTTCTTTTTTTGTTTTTCTTTTTTTGCCATCTCTAGTCCTCTATGTGGAATTT
Source organism: Eubacteriales bacterium (assembly GCA_040883315.1). GTDB lineage: Bacteria > Bacillota > Clostridia > Christensenellales > UMGS416 > JAFGUF01. Next base: position 18,301 of record JBFLKU010000010.1, on the reverse strand, counting down.
ATATCCCATTGCCCGCAATGTGTGTATGTAGTCGCCTGCCTTTTTCAGCTTCTTGCGAAGCCTTTGAACGAATGTATCCACGGTGCGCTCGTCGCAGTCATAATCATATCCCCACACTCGCTCCAGTATCATATCCCGGCTCAGAGCCAGGTCTTTGTTGTCCGTCAGATACATCAGCAGGTCATATTCTCTGGGAGTCAGGTCGATGATTTCATCTTCCACTTTTATAATTCTGGCACTGGTGTTTATGTACATGCAGCCAAAGGTGGTCTCCATATCCACTGCATTTATGTTTTTCTTCTTCAGCACGCTTTTCACACGCACCATCAGCTCCTTCATGCTGAAAGGCTTTGGCACGTATTGGTCTGCCCCCGATTCGAAGCCCTGAATTTTGTCCTCGGTGCTTGTTCTGGCTGTCAGCATTATGATAGGCACATTGGGGTACTGCTGGCGTATTTTTGCCGCTATATCAAATCCATTTTCAAATGGCATCATCACATCCAAAATAGCAAGGTCAAAGGACTCGCTCTCCACCAGCTCCCTTGCCTGCTTTCCATCCTCCGCCTCCAGTGGGACAAATCCCTCACGCTTCAGATATTTTGCTATCATATCCCGCAGAGCCTTTTCGTCCTCTGCTATCAGCACCTTTACGTTGTACATACGTCACCTCTTGAAATTCCTATATGTTATCTTATAAGATATATTATTAGGACTATAATATATCTTATCATTATGTCAGTTTTGTTACAATATAATCTTGTTTTTGTGAATGCAAGTAATTGCCAGAGGCAATACGATGAGCGAAAGCAATCGCTTGCGATTGTGAGAGCTGGTGACCACCGTAGTGGTGGTTTGGATTAAAGATATAGATAAATAGTGAGCACTGATTTTTTAAACAGTTAAAAATTTCATAAGGGCATAAAAGTGGTATATTTTATTAGCAATATTTGTGGTAATGATTGCTATATTAGTGTATAATAGTTTTTGCGTGTGCGTATTGCGAAAATGCCAAAGTGCACATGAAGATAGCTATATATGGAAGAGGAATATATGAAGAAATCATCATTTATAGTCCTTATCGTTTTGATAAGCGTACTTGTTGCAGCCAGCCTAGCCTACGTCGGCTACACAGCAAATCAATACTTAATAAGTTTGGAAGCCTTGGATTCATTGGAAACAACAAAATCATTTAATATTAACAACTTAGACTCCTATATTAATCACAATGAACAAATTACAGATATTTCATTGGAAGAAGCGGATTACTCAGAATATGAATATGTATATAATAAAGACAATATCTATTTTTTAAGCAATACAGATGCATGGAATGAAAATCACCTTAAGGGTCTTGCAGAAGAATTATTTATGAATAAACATGGCGAGGAGATTAAATATATATCATCTGTCATTTTAAATGAAAGTGCAGAAAATGGCATATTAGGTTCGCAGAAGAACGAAGAGCAAACCTTTGAAATCCCTGTGTCTTTATATAATTTTTTACCTGCTGACAATTTCAATTCTAAAACAGTTCTGACTGAAATAAATCTCTATCAGGCAAATAGATATTCAGAGATTGATGATATAGCAATAGTGTTAAGTCATGAATATGGTCATCACTTTACTAACTTCTATTTCGATTTAACATTCACTGATACAGATAAGGAAACAGAATACTACAAGCTAAGAGGCGAGGGTGTAGATGGCGTGCTACTGGCAGCAGACTCGTTTGAAGAATATATTGTCAACCATAAGTGGTATTTGGTGGAATTAGCAGCAGAAGATTATGTTTATTTCATGGGATCTCCACGTGCCCACAGGGTTGTAGACTTTTATGATTCAAAAGACATGGTGGAGAAATTTGCAATTTACGGCAGGGAGTATGCGAACAAAATCGGCTATTCATATAAATTGTGCAGAAATGGCACGCCTCACGAAAATATAACTCTGGGATTGCCCAGTGATATAGAAGGGTTGGAAGAATATTTTTATAGTTTTATAGATGAAAATGTGCCAAACAGAGAAAAACGAGAAGATATAGGCACTTTAAATCTTTCTGTCACAAAACCAACCACGAGGAGACGTGTATTCGCATGGGATGAGCCATTTACAGACCCTAATGTAGTATATACTCTTATTCTATACAATATGAACGATGACGTAATCTGCATGCCAAGGACCGTAAGAGGTTCTGTACAAGGTAGGGCACGGATTGGTCATTATGAAAAGCGAATGGCAAACACAATATACTCCTATTGGTGGGACCGCATACCTAAAGGCACATGGGTGCGTGCTCGTGTAAGCGTTACATTCCCTGATGGAACAGTTATGCTGTCAGACCCTCTTGACTTTGTGTACTAAGAAAATTTTAATCACACACTAAAAAGTCATAATATAATACAATATTTAAGGTGAAAAGATGGATAGAATTAAAAAATATATAATCGCTGCAGTTCTTCTGGCATTTGCTTTGGCGTTTGCAGGCTGCACTGAGCTGAAAATAGATGCGTCAATTGACGAGAACAACATGTTGACATATAGCTATAAAATTGATGTTACCGACATAAAAAAAGATGACATAAACTATGACGAGGTAAAACTTTATCTCGAGAAGATAGAACAGCATTGGGAGGACAATGGCTATGATGCAGCTATTTCTACCTATGATGGCGGAATCTCCATTTATATGGAAATAAATGAACAATACGAAACCAGAGGAGCAGCATTAGCTGGCCTGTACAAGTGCATGACCAATGAAATATCTCCTTTTTCAGATGTAGACTATACATACAATCTTAATTATTATTACGAAGATTACACGCTGGATGCATCGCTTGATTTCAGCAATATAATAAATGAGCAAATATACACTGCATATCCAGGTGCTGTGGGCAAAGAAGCGGATGATTTTATAAACAGTGCCAAATGCACAGTGACAATAAGCCTTCCTATAAATGAAAGCATAGAGGATGATGTAATCAACCAAAACACAAAAAGCTTTGATGTTCCTATAGACAAAAGAAGCAGCATACATATGCAGGGAAAAATAAATAACAACGAAAACCTAGAATATGAGCGTGATTTGATAGCAAAAAGCGAAAAACAAAAAGAGAATGTTATTATATCCGCAATAGTTTTGTTTGTGAGTATTTTAATCTTGGCAATAGTCATAATTTTATGGGGAAAATGGAGAAAAAAGAAAAAGCCGCAAGACGAAGAAGACGAAAAAGAAGAATAAGATAATGATGAATATTCTAAGACCACTAAAACGAGGTGGTCTTTTTTATTATGTTCAAAAGAAAACTTGCGTACCCCAATAACTGTATCGACTCAAATGCTAGCAAAACATAATAAAATGCTAGTAGAGCAAAGCAGAGAAATGGTAGATGAAAAAATTTGATTATTTTGCAGATGTATGGCTTTAACTCGCAAAAATATCTCATATAAAAAAATTAAAAAACCACATTGACAAAATGGATAAAAGTGGTATGATTAAATCGTATTAATGATATTAATACACTTAGTACGATTAAATAGACTAGAAAGGATGCAAAATGCTATTTATCAATAAGTTTTCGCCCACGCCCATATACCTGCAGGTGATAGACCAATTTGAGGAGCTGATATTCACCGGCGTTATAGGGGCAGAGGAGGCGCTGCCGTCTGTTCGGGCTCTGGCAAAGGAGCTGGGAGTGAACCCAAATACTTTGCAGAGAGCGTATGGAGAGATGGAAAATAGAAATCTTTGTGTCAGCGTGCCCGGCAGCGGCAGGTATGTTACAAAAGATGCAAAAAAAATAATAATGAAGCAGAAAAAAGAGAGCATAAATGAAATTGCGGATATTGTGCGCAATGCAAAGCAGAGCGGCGTGAAGCTGGATGACATTGTAGACTTGGTGAAGAGAGTATATAAAGAAACATCTGGATAAGCTAAACAAATGAAATACGCAGCGATAGTTCATTTCTAAGGTCGTGGAATGAACAATAGAAAAAATGTGTGATACAGACGATAAATTATTATAAAAGAAAAGCAAGGAGAAATAAGATGATAGAGATAAAAAACGTAAGCAAATCATTCGGTGAGATAAAGGTACTGGACAATATAACATGCACCATCAAAAGCGGAGCTGTCTTTGGCATAGTGGGCAGCAACGGCGCAGGCAAGTCCACACTGCTGCGGCTGATATCCGGCGTATACGATATACTTTCAGGCAGCATTTCATTCGATGGAGTACTGCGGGAAGACAAAGTGGAGAGCATACCGAATTTGCTGTTTTTGAGCGATGAAATATATTTCGAGTCAGCAGATACTATAGATATAGTCACCAAAAGATACAAAAATATATACACAGACTTTGATGATGAAAAATACAAAAGGCTGCTTACTATATTCAGAATGAAAAAAACAGACAGAATGATGAAGCTTTCCAAGGGAATGAAAAAGCAGGTCTTTCTATCTATTGCACTATCATGCGGCATAAAATATCTGCTGCTGGACGAGACGCTGGACGGGCTGGACCCGATGATGCGTATAAACATAAAGAAGCTGATATTCGATGAAACAGCCAGAAACAACATGACCACAATTGTCACGTCCCACTCCCTGAAGGAGCTGGAAGACATATGCGACGGGCTGGCGATGATACACGACGGCGAGATAGTGATACAGGGGGATTTGGAGGACATAAAGAACAATCTGGTGAAAATCCGCTGTGCATTCGACGGAGAAGTATCGGAAAAAACATTCGAAGACTTCGACATGATAGGCTATGAAAAAAGCGGCAAAATCGTCTCTATAATCGTGCGGGGCGAGGAAGATGTGCAGATGAAAAAGATAAACAAGCTAAAGCCCATACTGGCTGAGGTATTGCCTATTACTGTGGAGGAAGTGTTTATTTCACGCCTACGTCAGCTGGGATATGGCAGCATGGAAATGATGGAGGAAGTGCTGAAATGAGAAAATACATAAACAAAGGAATATACAAAAACTCCATGATAGACATGATGTACTCTGCGCTGGCTGTGCTGGCGATAGCCATCACAATAGTGGCTGCACAAAAGGGCACATTCATCAATGACCAATTAGCATACTATATGAGCTCATCAAATTCTTTTATTCCCAATATGACTGCACTTTTTGTGATTACCTTGGTGGGTGCACCTTTGATGCCTGCTGTCACGATGCGCTTTGCATGGATACGCAGCCAGACGGATTTTGAATATGCACAGCCGGTGACAAAAGGGCAGCTGTATTTTTCAAAGCTGCTAGCTGTAGTCACATGGCAGGCAATAGTGATGGTATTCGTCACTGTCTTGTCATTGATTTTGGTCTATCCATATATCGGCACGTTTGTCTTTGTGGGGGAGGCACTTACTATGCTATTTGCATATTTTGTGTGCTCACTTCTGATAATAAGCGCTGGCTTTATGGCGATAGGCGTGTCCGGCAAAGCTCTTGCCACATCTATAATATCGCTTGGAATATTCGGGATTCCTGTGCTTCTTTCATTTTCATCTGCTATTTTGAGCATGAATGATTTTGATATTGTTCCCCTCTACAGCTACGGAACGCTGCACATACCATCCATATATTCCATCACAAATATGCTTTATTCTTCGTTCCTTTCAGCACCCGAGATATTGACGGATATTCCGTCTCTTTTGTTCACTCTGGCGTTGTCCATTGTCTACATCTGGCTTGGCTACAGGCTATTCAGAAAGAGAAACGGAGCACTGGCAGGCACATACACACCTACAAAATGGATGCACTATATCACCATGAGCATAATGCCTCTGTTTTTTGCATACGTTACATTGGGCTTGGCAATAAAAGGATACGAATACTACACTGCGGAGCAGATACGCACGTTTTTCACATACATTGCCATTTCGTTTTTCCTATTCATGTTCTACGAGATAGTAATAGAGAGACGGCTGGTTCTGCGGCTGCGAAATATCATAGGGTTTATCCTAGTTATGGCTCTATCCTTTGCAGTGAACAAGGGAATAATATCTATAAATGAAAATGCACTGCAAGCCCAGCTAAATGCCGACGAGGTGGAGAGCATAAGCTTTGTGCAGACCAAAAGCTACCTTGACAGGGCAGAAAGCGATACATCATTCAGCTACGGAGAGATGCTGGCGGAGGATGTGGAGATAGTGGACAGGGCCATAATAGAAAAAATAGTGCGAAGCAGCAACCAAGACAAGTATGAGGCTTTGTATAATTTCTACTACTTGGTGGAATTCAAAATGACATCGGGAAAGACCATATATAAAAATGTGCGAATAGGTGCAGAGACCACAGATGAGAATAATCTGGACTATATAAAATCCATACTGGGCAGATCTGTAGACTACGTAACCAGCTATTTTGTGCCTGCACCGGCGGATGAAGTGAACTACATTTACATGGAAACAAACAATGTGGACACCTACAGCCAGGCAGAGCTATTGGAGATGTACAAGCTGTTTATGCATGAATACAGCCAGCTGAGCTACGACAAAAGAAATGAAATCCGGCTGGATACATATCAGTTTGAGACCAAAATGATACGTGAGAACAACGCCGACCACATGGACGAGCACACATGGGGCACTATCCGAGTGAAGGCAAGAGCCGGCAGGCAAAACACTCTGGATAACTACGCCATATCGGACAATACTCCCCAGACTGCAAATATGTTTATAGAGCTGGTGAACGAGAAAAACATAGGCGAATTTGAAAGACTGTATCAGGATACAAACTTCCTGCGAAGCATAGAGATAACGAGCTATAGTGTGGATTTTGCACTGGATTCAGGAACGGGCAGAATACTGCTTTTGGGGTTTATCCCGAAAGATAACCAGCAGCTAATAGCATACAACAACATACTAGAGATAATAAAAAACAACGATTTGTCTACACCCACAATATATGACAACGTAATAAAAATAACATGGAAGGTGGGCAGAGGCGGCGGCATATCCACCATGTTTTTGAAGGTGAGCTCGGATGAGATGGCTGAGATTGTGAAGCTGACAGAAAGATAGCATAAAGTCCTACAAAGGAGCAAGAGATATGAAGAGGTTTTTCAGCAGAGAATTATTTAAAGACAGCATAAAGGAAATACTAAATATTTCTATTGTGTTGCTGGTACTTGGCGTTATAACCACTATACTGGCATATTGGTTTGGCAGAGGCGAGATGCCGACCTATTACACATCAGCCGAAGTATTTAATGTTGTGGATATAGCGCTCTTTGGGGTGATGATACTGGGAAGCAACATGATAGCCAGAAAGCTGGTATCCTTTGCGTGGAGCAAGGCGAAAACAGACAGCGTTTATTCATCACCATACACCAGAGAGCAGATATTCTGCACCAAGGCATTGGCAGCTGTTACTGTGCAGTGGGTATTGCTTGCTGTAATCAGCCTGGCGGGAGCACTGCTGACGATGAAGCACATGGGCAAAATCGTATTTGCAGGTGATATTATAGTGACTACCTTAAACATGATGCTGGGCTCTTTATTAATAATAGGTGCGGTGTTTTTATCCATCGGTGTAACAGGCAGAAAAGGCTCGTCTGCGTTGATTGCGGACTGGATAGTGCTGATGCCTGCACTGATGTTTATAGTTCGATATTTCACAGGCACATACAGGCGGATACGATTTAACAGCTATTTCATGCAGAAATTCGACCTATATATCATCCCCAATCTGCTGCTGAAAACGCTAGGAAGATATGACGCCACCAGATATCTGCCGTCTATTATTGCAGGCATCGTGCTGGCTGCAGGCTTATTTATAGCGGGTGCACTGCTATTTAAAAGAAGAAGCGGTGAACTGACCGGAAACTACACTAAAAATAAATTGTCGCATTTTCTGCTGATTGGTTTTCTTCCTTTTGTGATAGTATTCATCACATTTCTATATCTTTTCACCTCGGGCGGACTGACACAGGACACAGCGAGACTGGCGATTTTTTTCTTTGGTTTAGCGGCTGTTTTGGTATTTGTGCAGGAGCGAGTAATAAACCAAAAAATATGCAAAAACAACCGATGCATATGGGTTTTTCTCGCATGCGTAGTTCTGGCATTTGCAATTGTTTACCCAGCATTTTTGATAGCAAACAGAGATGACAGCAGGCAGCTGACATCTGATGAAATAGAGAGCGTAAATTTTGTGAACTATGGTCAGTATGGGTCGTGGTACAGAGTATGGGACGACCCGACATATGGTGAATATATATCTACAGAATACAATATAAAAAGCACCAGAGTGATAAACAAAATAGTCGATTTGTATAGCATAAAAAACGAGAAATTCACCGACAATAGCGGCATAGAGAGAATACTTATAAAGATTAATCTGAAATCAGGCGAATCTATAATGGCACGTGTTCCTGCATTTTATGATAGACTAAACCACTGCGGAAGCATAAGAATGGACACAGATGATGCACTATATAGCCAGGAAGAATACATGAACATGCTATATGCCCCTATGCCTACAGAATATATCACATTTATTTATGATTCCTACATGTACAAGATAGAGGACAGACAGGATACACTGATAGATATACTAAATGAACTAACCGATGAATTTGACGAGCTAAGCTACAACACAAAGAGAGAAATAGCGGAAGTCAATATGGGCGGATGGACATTAAACTACGTAAATATATATGCAAATTATGATGAGGAGTGCATAATCCCTATAGGATATATATATGTTAAGGGCAGAGCAGGCAGCGACATGATGGTAGACAAATACAAGCTGACAGCATACACGCCAAATGCCAGCAATGCATATATCAAGATGGTATATGAGCAAAATGCACAAGCGTATAAAGAATTTGCAGAAAAATACAATAGCGACCCTGCAATATATAATTGCCCAATTGATGTACACGTCTATTATATGGATGAGCAAAACCAACTGAAAATTATTGGCAAAATGCCACATTCTTCGATCGAAGGCTGGGGCTCCTTTAGGCAGGAAATAGGCGATGCCATAAAGGACTACGACATGGAGATGCCGCAAATAGGCGATACATTTGCTGTGGTGGAGTATATGGACGAGGAAGCCCGTGACACGGTTGCTATGTTTATAAAAATATCCGATGGTGAAAAGGACGAGCTTTTGGAGATATTCGACGAATACAGCCAAAAGTAAGAAAACAAGAAGGCGGGGGAAGAGACGTGAAAGAGTTTTTTGATAAAAATTTGTATAAAGAGAGCCTGAGGGAATTTATCGGCACTACTATAACTTTGTCTATTGTGGGTATTATATTTGTTATAGTGTACAATATGTTCATTTCCTACGATAAGCTCCACTATATGACCAGCCTAGATACATACAACGCAGCAAAGATGCCTTTGTTCTTCTTAGTGCTGGTAGGCAGCACTCTGATAGGTAGGCGTGCAATAATATTTTCGTGGAAGCGTGACAAAACAGACTATCTGTTCTCTTTGCCATACAGCAGAGGACAGATATACTGCACAAAGCTATTTGCCGCTCTCACCATGCAGATTGTAGTGCTGGCAGCTAGCGCAATAACAGCAATTGTGGTGTCTTTTGGCTCGCTGGGCACGGATACATTTATCGGTGACATAATGATGCATTTTGTAAATGCAGCTATAGGTTCTGCAATAATTATTGGAGCACTGTTTTTGGCAGCATCTGTAACGGGTAAGGAAACATCACTTGTATTTGTTTTTCTTAATATTGTACTTGCACCTGCACTGTTATATATGGTTCGATCTAAATATATAACCTATAATGGAGGAAGATGGCTATTTACCAATTATTTTATGCAGAAAAAAGACCTATATGTGCTGGCAAATATTTTTGCTGACAATATGGACAAATATGATGCATCGAGATATCTGCCTGCCATTCTTTTCTCCACCTTACTGGCAGCAGCTATTATAGGGGCGGGCTATTTCCTTTTTAAAAGACGAAGCGGAGAGGTGACAGGGCAGCACACAGCCAACAAATGGGCGCACTATTTTGCAATGGCATTTTTCCCATTCGTTTTCGTTTTCTCTGCATCACTTATAATGATGTCCGGCGAGATAATAGTATGGCAGGAAGCAATTATGCCATTTTTGATGATAGTGGCAGCAATAATTTTGGCATTTTCCTATGATATACTAATCCACAAAAAACTGAGGCTGAAAAACAGGTGCATATGGGTGGTGCTGGCATGCGGCGTGGTATCTTTCTGTGCTGTCTTTGTGCCAATATGGATTGGGGAAGCCTTGGAAAACAGAGCTGGAGACATCAGCGACGTGGAAAGCGTGAACATACTGAAATACAGCGAATACGGGCATACATATGACGCCTACGGACAGAGGGCATTGACATATGGAACATATCTGCTATCCCGTGTTGACATAGCAAACACTGAACTGATCAAAATAGCTGTCACAGGGCAACAGGACGAAGAAATTACCACGGATTTCGCAAATATGCACAGAGAGCTTGTGAGGCTGAATTTGAAATCGGGAATGCCGAAATACCAAATGATGACCGTGTTTGTAAACTGGGGAAATGAGTTTAGGCCGGAAGCCACTAGTATTGATGGTATTCTGGACAGCATACCCGGATATAGGCAATTAATACATACGCCTGTGCCGGATAAATACATTACCAGAATATACGACGGAATATTATTTGGGATTAACGACAGGCAGGATGAGCTGCTGGATATATACAAAACATTTCAGGCGGAGTTTGCACAGCTGTCATTTGAGGAGCAGTCCAGCTTGAGTATTGCAAATAATATTTTTTATGGTAACGAAATAGACTATAAAGATTTAGAAGAAGTATATAGTAAAAATGAAGATGCGAAGTATTTACCAATAACAAATTTTTATATCAAGGGCAGAGTGGGTAGTGTGGACTTCATGAATAGGTATAAAATCACTAGCAAAACACCAAAAGCAGCAAGTGAGTTTATAGAGCTGATTAATGACATGAACAGCCAAGCATACAAGAAGTATATTGACGAAACACAGAAAAACGGCGCTGAGGCCTACATGTCAGTGGCTTTCAGATATGTAGATGACGAAGGCACTGAACAAATAAGGTATTTCGGATATGTAACAAACAATTATTACAGGATGGAAAACAGAGAAAAGATATTTGACATTGTGAAAGAGTGGGAGATGGAAACGCCAAAAATAGACGACAATATGGCGATTGTTGAATATTATGACATAGAAATTCAAACTTCTCGTATTGTATATATAAAGCTAGACCAGCAGCAGTTCGAGAGCATTATGGAAGCATACCGGATGATAGAAACCCCGGAGCAGGGGTAAGGGGAACTGATTGACAGAGCAGCTGCATTAGGCAGAGAATGAAACCCATGAATAGAAAAGGAAGCAGTGCTTCCTTTTCTCATACATATGCATATGCAAAGTGTCGCATTGGGCGTCTATATACTTGTTGCAGTTGAATATAAAAAATGATAGAATAATTTTATGAGGCAATTAAAATATATAGTAAATAAATACAATATTTTGTTTGCTAAATTTTTTATGTTTAAGTGCTTGATATAATATTTATATTATAAAATATTGGACAAGAAAATACTTTAGGTATATAACTAATGAAATATGATTTACTGTGGATGTAAGAAAGGAAAGAACTATGGGGAAAATCGGAGATTTTATAAGAAGTGAGTTTATTAACATTATCGAGTGGACAGACGACTCGACAGATACAATGGTGTATCGCTTCCCAGTGCATGACAACGAGATAAAAAACGGAGCACAGCTGACAGTAAGACCTTCACAGGCAGCAGTCTTTGTGAATGAAGGACAAGTAGCAGACATTTTCGGACCTGGCAGATATGTTTTAGAGACTGCCAACCTGCCTATTTTAGCCACATTAAAGGGCTGGAAATACGGATTTGATTCACCTTTTAAGGCAGAGGTATACTTTGTAAATACAAAACAATTTTTAGACCAAAAGTGGGGCACAAAGAACCCTATTATGATGCGTGATACAGAATTCGGAATGCTTCGTCTACGTGCATTTGGTATATATTCATTTGCTGTGGATGACCCAGGCAAATTTATGAAGGAAGTATTCGGCACCAATTCTATGTATACAGTAGAGGATGTATCCGGCCAGCTAAAGCGTGCGATAGTATCCGGCATATCAGACATGCTGGGAGAGAGCGAGCTAGCAGCACTGGATTTGGCAGCCAATTACGACGAGCTGAGCCAAGGCGCATTAGTGAAGCTGCAGGATAGATTTAATCCATTGGGATTAAAGATTATGCAGTTCTTTATAGAGAATATATCACTTCCTGAGGAAGTGGAGAAAATGCTGGATCAACGCACATCTATGGGCGTTATCGGCGACATGGGCAAATTCACCCAATTCCAAACAGCACAAGCTATTCGTGACGCTGCACAAAACGAAGGCGGCGGCATGGCAGGCGCAGGCGTAGGCCTAGGCGCAGGCAGCGTGCTGGGGCAGGCAATGGCACAGTCCATGAACCAAAGCAGCCAGCCAACAATGGGATGCCCGCACTGCGGCGTACAGATTCCACAAGGCTCTAAATTCTGCCCAAGCTGCGGCAAGAAGGCAACCATTGAAAAGGTAGCCTGCGTACACTGCGGAGCACACATTGCAGATGGTGCAAAATTCTGCCCGGAATGCGGAAAGAGCCAAGAGCCAGCTAAATGCGCAAGCTGCGGAGCAAGCATGCCGGCAGGCACAAAATTCTGCCCGGAATGTGGCGCAAAAGCATAAATAAGCAAATAACAAAGAGTATAGCTTTTGTGCTATACTCTGCTTTTTTTCGTATATAAATAAACATAGTGTAAGGAGATAGATAATGGAAAATGACATTATAAAAGATTCGGATAAGTTTCCGTGCCCGTCCTGCGGAGGAAACATGCATTTCGACCCTGCAAGCGGAATGCTCAAATGCGAATACTGCGACTCCACTGTCAATTTTGAACGCCTTACGGACGAGATAGTGGAATATGATTTTTCTAAGGTAGATGAGCAGATGTCCGACGTAAATGAATGGTCGGGTGATTCTGTTAATATAAAATGCGAGAACTGCGGAGCACAAACAGTCATCACCGATGACACCATCAGCCACGAGTGTGCATTCTGCGGCTCTTCACATATTGTGAAGCAGGAAGAGATGATGGGAATATCCCCAGAGTCTGTTATTCCTTTTTCCATCACGAAAAAGCAGGCTGACGGCATACTGAAAAAGTGGATAGGCAAGAGGATGATGGCGCCTAGAAAGCTGAAAACCGAAAGCGTGAAAGACAGATTTAAGGGAATGTACATTCCATACTGGACATATGACAGCGACACAGTATACACATACACTGCCCAGGCAGGGGACTACTACTACGTGACCGAGACCACAAGAGACGCAAGCGGCAAGGCAGTGACCCAGCAGGTGAGAAAGATACGCTGGAGGATGGTATCAGGGTCGTCTGCCAGATATTTCGATGATGTGCAGGTGTATGCCACAACAAAGGTGGACAATAATTTATTAAGAAGAACAGAGCCATACACTCTGGGCAAGCTGCAGCCATTTCAGGCACAGTTTTTATCCGGGTTCAATGCCGAACGATACAGCGTGGACGTGAAGGACGGCTGGAAAAAGGCAGAAGGATACATCATGGATGCCCTTCGTGAGGACGTGCGCAGAATGGTGGTGGCAGATGAGGTGCGAAACATTGTGCTGAATGTTCATCACAAGGATATACGCTATAAGCACATTCTGGTGCCGCTGTGGCTGGCAGGCTACACATATGCAGGCAAAAAATATCAGGTGATGGTAAACGGCGAAAACGGAAAAATAGCGGGCAAAGCACCGGTCAGCGTATGGAAGGTATTGTTTGTGATACTGGGAATCGCAGCATTTATAGCCCTGCTATACTATCTATTTATGAGCGGCGGAGCATAAAGCACAACAGGGCATATACACTATGCTTAGGAGACAGAAAATACATGATAGATTATCATATACACACAGATATATCCCCGGATGCCAAGCAGGCACTGGGCGATATAGTGGATAGAGCCAGAGAGCTGGGCATAAAATACCTGGCGATAACTGACCACCACGAGGTGATAGACGGCGAATTCTACAGCGGGTGGCAGATAAAGGATTTGAAAAAATACAAGAGCGACATAGAAAAACTGAACAAAAAATACGACGATATAGAAATAGCAGCCGGAATAGAAATAGGGCACATCAATGAAAAAACAGAGGAAATAAAAAAGGTGCTGGATGCAATAGATTTCGATTTTGTGATAGCATCTGCACACTTTGTGAATGGGGTGGACCCGTATTTTCCACAGTACTATGAGGGCAGGACAAAGCAGGAAAGCTACTATGACTACCTGAGAGAAATACGAGACAGCATAGACTATATGGACCCTAGAGTCAGCGTGATAGGGCACATAGGCTACGCAGCCAGATATTCGCCCTATGAAGACAACAGAATATACTACGAAGAATTCAAAGACGTGATAGACGAGCTGCTGACGAAAGCCATACAAAAGGGAATAGGCATAGAGATAAATACATCCAATTTCGGCAAATACTACGAAGAGACTATGCCGCCTGTATCCATAATAAACAGATATAGAGAGCTGGGCGGAGAGATACTGACTATTGGCTCGGATGCACACGTGCTGCACGAGATAGGAAAAGAATACGATAGGGCACGACAAATAGCTATAGATGCAGGGTTTAAATACATATGTGTATTCAAAAACCTGAAACCTGAATTTATAGCACTATAAAGGAGAGCATTATGAAAGCAAAAGTTATCAGCTTGGTAAGTGCCCTGGCACTGATAGGCGTTGCGGTGCTTGCAATGGTGATAGTGAGCAAAAGCACAACCCTTGCAGTGATTGCCGTGGCTTTGTCCTTGGTTCCTATGTATTTGCTGTATATCACTTTGGTGCTGGGCAAATTTGACGAAAAAGACCAGCGTCATCTATCCCCCAGAAAGAGGATAGAGAGCATGCTGAAGCCATCTGAATATGCAGAGACCAATGAGCAGTACTGGAAGAGGATTGAAAGAGAAAAGCCATTTGACACAGGCAAAATTTTGGAATTTGATAAGGACAAGAAAAAGGATAAGGAAGACGAATAAATTGTTTTAAATAAAAAAAGTCAGTATAAAAACTGACTTTTTTATTATTATTTCAAAAGAGTATTTATTCTATTCTACATATTCGTAGAATTCATCCACTGTCATATTGTCGCCTGTAAGCCCGTTGTATAGATATACATATCTTTCGGCATCCATTTCACCGTCATCATATATTAGAAAGTCCGCGATGATGTTGAAAGGCCTTCCTGTGCCTTCATAGAAGTCTGACATCAATTCCTCGTATTCTTCATCTTCTGCTATATGAATATCTATGTGCATAAAGTCTGCTAGGCCTTGCGCGCCGGACACGTATGGCAGATATGCATCGCCAGTTACGAATGATGTGAAGTCGTCGGCTCTGTTTTCATTGCCGTAATCATCAGTAATTCCCTCGTACATCACCTGCGGACCGAATGATAAATATTCGACCAGTGCATCATAATCTACAGGAGAGCCGGGCATGGAAGAATCTTGTGCGGCAGGTGCATAAAGCCTGATAGGATTATATATGCCGTCCCAGTTTGCAACGGTATAGTTTTTGGCATCATCATCCTCTGGATTTGCCGGGCGATTGATAAAGTGAACCACATCCATAGGCACCCATTCTCCGTCGAGATACACCTCTGCACGTGAGTGGCTTCCCTGAACATGGCCGTCAATTAGTGATATGCCAGAGACTGCTCTATAGACCTGATCATAGGTCAGATTAATTCCGTTTTCCTGCAATACTACATTCAGCTTTTCGTATTCTTCGCGTCCCATGCCGCGGTTTAGTTCGGATTCTACAACTTCCAGCGGAAGGCATCCATAAATAGACTCGAATGCATCATATGTATATATTGTAGTTCTGCACTCCAATCCATATGCTTGTGCTATGGCACAGTATATGGCGGAATAATCAAAACATATACCATAAATTTTGCCTTGCTCATTTTTATGCTCTATTCTTTTGCTGGCTGGGTAGATGCCGGGTATCATTTCATTCCATCTTGCACCATATCCTATATCCGAATATTGGCTGTCCGGCCCTGCATAGTCCATATTGTTTAGCTGCCAGTCAAATATCTGCTGTGCTATCTCAGCATCTGTTCCTGTCATTCCGTTTGCCCCCAGCTCCTCCAGAATATCCTGCGAAAATACTTCCGTTGAAATGTCCCATATTTCGTATTGTTCTTCATATGGGCAGTCGCCTTGAAAGACCGTTTGAAGGCTGCCAGCCGTGGTTTCCTTTGGTTCGGGCGTTGCCATATCTGCTGCTTTTGTGGTCGCAGATGTATCTGTCGGGGCGCTGGCTGCAGTCTCATCTGGCATACTTGGCTGATTGCATCCAGCTAGCACTAAAATAATGCAAAGAGTGATTAGCAAAAAAGTTTTATAAGTCATAGTGCTTCCTCCTATAAATATATATTTTATTATAGCACAAAGCATACAAATAAATACCTTTATTGCTAATTAATTTACAATATGTAAAACGTATAAATTAATTAACAAAATATATAATTTAATAAAACTTAAGTTGTAATAGAGTATTTATGAAAAGTGAAAATTATATAACAATACAGAAGGATATATGGTATAATATTGTGGACAATTAGCAAGAGGTAACTTGAATGTTGGAAATAAACAATGTACTTTTAGCAATCAGCTTAACAGTGATAGCCGGGCTGGCAACTGGAGTAGGCAGCCTGATAGCTTTCTTTGCAAAAAGAACAAATACGAAATTTTTATCAGTGGCACTTGGGTTTTCCGCAGGTGTCATGATTTATGTTTCCTTTATGGAAATATTGGTGGAGTCTAAATCTCATCTGGTGGGAGTGCTGGGCGAGACAAAGGGCAGCTGGGTGATGGTGGCAGGCTTTTTCGGAGCTATTCTATTTATAGCATTGATAGACAAAGTGGTGCCAAAGCTGGAAAATCCCCATGAAGCCAGATGCATAGAGGAGATGAAGGACGCACCGGAGAACGTGATAGCCGACACCAAAAAGCTGATGAACACCGGCATTTATGCAGCGATTGCAATCGCTATTCATAATTTTCCGGAGGGCATAGTCACATTCACATCCACCTTGCAAAACCCATCACTTGGCATAGCCATAGCCACAGCTATAGTAATACACAATATACCTGAGGGTATTGCCGTATCTGTGCCTATCTATTTTGCTACCGGCAGCAAAAAGAAGGCCTTCTGGTATTCGTTCCTATCCGGCATAGCAGAGCCTATCGGGGCACTGCTGGCATTTTTCATATTGATGCCTATTCTAAACGATGTGATATTCGGGGTGCTTTTTGCAGGTGTTGCCGGAATCATGGTATTTATAGCAATAGACGAGCTGCTGCCTGCCTCCCGTGAATACGGCGAGCCGCACCTTTCGCTTTATGGTCTGCTCTCTGGCATGGCTGTGATGGCGGTGAGTTTGCTGTTGTTTATTTAGGAAAAATCTAATAATTCCAATGTTACAAAGCTTATAAAATTGGTAAGGACTATTTGAGAATATTATACTTTCATTTTTCTTTTCTTGTGAGTGTGCGTGGATTGACGGAAAAGTCGAACTGGTTAGGATAATTACTTTCTCATTTATTATTTAACAAATAAATAAAATGATGAACATTGGTTGATAAATTGTCTTTAGACAATGGATACTTACCCCTAAGTTGTTGTTACTACAAATACAATCATAAGCAACGCTCCAGCAATCTCCACAATATTAGATATAACAACATAGCTAATTTTTTTTGCCATCAGTGTATGCTTCGCAATCTTGTTTAAAACCTTATACTCAATTACTGCTACTGCAATCATAATACCTATTATTACAAACCAGATACCCGTAAGTACATACAAATAGTAAATCTCAATAAATACTATTGATAATATATTAAAAAGGGTGATAACCAATAAAAATCTTCCTAATGGTTTTATCGTATATACTTGACCCAAAATAGATTTAACTGCAAAAACTACAAGATAAAAGAAAAATAAACAGATAGCAAGCACAAAGCCTAGAAATCGGTCAGAAAGCCTGCTCTCTATTTCTCTATCTTCAAACTCTCCAAGTTCTGTATCAAAAACATAGTCGCTGTCTTCAAATAATCTGCTGCCATCCATAACGCCAGAAATATATGTCTTGCCGTCTTTTGTTTTGACAGTAACTACAAAACT
>JBFLKU010000009.1:0-11356 GCA_040883315.1 Eubacteriales bacterium | reverse complement strand
TTGTCCATATGACAATGCTGTAGCTGAATCGTTTTTTCGTTCGTTAAAAGCAGAAGAAGTATACCGATGGTATTATAAAACTTGTGATGATATGAAAACTTCAATAGCTGAATATATAGGCTTTTACAATAAAATTCGACCTCACCAAACTCTAAAATATCGGACGCCGAATCAATTTGAAAGTGATTATTACGTGAAGTAAGTGGACACTATTTTGAACATGTCCAAAAAAATATGTCCAAAATAGCGGTAGCACTTCACTGGTGGAGAATACGGGAGTCGAACCCGTGACCTCATGACTGCCAGATATTTCCTCTGATTGCAAGGAGTGTCTGACTCCGCATTTGCTGCATTTTGTCACCTTTTCTGCACATTCACGCTCTGCAATTATCACATCTGGGTACGTTTTCTGCATCATCTGCATATACCGCATCTGGTACATGTTAGATGGATGTTAGATTTTACTGGATATCAATTTTAGATGAGTGTATGACAATTATATGAATTTATCACACCTCTATACTTTTCAAATGATAAAGTGCAAATATATTACGTGACGCATTTCTAATCAATTCTTTAGATGATTGCATACATTCTACTAAGCTCATTGGTCTGTTAGCTATGGAGAATATCGCCTTTACTCCAAATTCATATACTTTTTCAAATCCTTCAATCATTCCGCCAGCTATCACAATAACTGGTATGTTTTGCTTGGTTGCATAAACAGAAATCCCTTGAATCACTTTGCCATATGCAGACTGTTCATCTACACGTCCTTCACCTGTTATTATGAAGTCTGCACCTTTTATAGTTTCACCAAAGTTTTTAAGCTTTAGTATAGCATCAATTCCACTTACTAACTTAGCACCACAAAATACAACTAGTGCAGCCCCCATTCCACCAGCTGCACCTGCACCTGAAATTTGCGATATTTTACTTTTATATAATTGATTTATGATTTTTTCAAAGTTTAACATTCCCATCTCTAAAGTATCTAGCATTTCGTCTGTAGCACCTTTTTGACGACCATAGGTGTATGTTGCCCCATTTGTTCCTGTTAGCGGATTAACAACATCACACATTACAGATATTTTGCATTCGTATATTCTTTTGTCGAATTCTTCTAAATCAATCCTATTCACTTTGCTTAAGTTTTCTCCGCATCCAGAAATGATAAGATTATTGTGACTATCATAAAACCTAGCACCGAGTGCCTGCATTGCTCCCATTCCTCCATCATTTGTGGCACTTCCGCCAATTCCAATCAATATATCCCTTTTGCCTAGATCTAGAATGTGTTTTAGCATCTGTCCTGTTCCATAGCTAGTCGTTTTCATAGGATTACGTTGACTTTCTGGAATTAACGGCAACCCACTACATTGTGCCATTTCAACTATTGCCGTTTCACCAATAATCCCATACTCTGCATCAATACCATTGCCTAAAGGATCGCATACACTGAATGTGCCTTTTATACCTGAAGCTCCAAATAGAATAGCGTCTATTGTTCCTTCGCCGCCATCGGCCAAAGGAACACCTATAACTTCAATATCAAAAAACTCTTTCTCTGCTTCTCCCTTTATAGCTTCTATCACTTCGATCGAGCTCAGTGACCCTTTGAACGAATCTGGTGCTATTACTATTTTCATGACTGACCTCACAATTATATTTTTTATTTTTTGTAACTATCTCCATATAGGAGGAACTTCCAATATTGCTATTGGAAGTTAGTTTACAAGAAGCAGTTTATATTAACTACTTAATGGCAATTAATTTACGGTATTTTTTATATTCCCCTTAATAAACTCTTTAAGATTATTGACAGCAATATCCAGAAGCCTTTTCCTAGACTCTTTTGGTGCCCATGCGATATGAGGCGTTATTATCATATTCGGAGCATTTAATAAAACATTGTCTGCTTTAATTGGTTCTGTTGAAACAACATCACTTGCAGCTCCTGCTACCTTGCCAGATTCTAATGCTTCTTTCAAATCTTCTTCCACAATAAGAGGCCCTCTTGAGGTGTTTATAATCATTGCACCATCTTTCATTTTAGAAATATTTGTTTTATTTATTATACCCCTTGTGCTTTCAAAAAGTGGGCAATGTAAGCTTATGATATCACTTTTTTCAAATAGTTCATCTAGTTCAACATATTTTAAAGTATCGCTCTTAAGTTCTTCTATTTGGTATTGGTCAAAAGCTAAGACATTCATGCCAAATGCTTGTGCTATCTTAGCTGTATCTTGACCAATTCTACCAAGACCAATAATTCCTATTGTTTTATCCTTTAATTCCACTAATGGATAGTTCCAATAGCAAAAATCTTTACAATTTGTCCAATCACCATTTTTAACAGACTGACTATGTTCACCTACATGATGGCAGAGCTCTAGAAGCAGAGCGAAAACATACTGAGATACAGCAGAAGTACCATAAGTTGGCACATTACATACCGGTATATTCTTTTCCTTTGCTGCGTTTACATCTACTACATTATATCCAGTTGCAAGGACTCCTATCCATTTCATATTAGGACATCTTTCGATTGTTTCTTTTGTAATAGGGGTCTTATTTGTATATATATATTCTGCATCACCGATTCGGTTTACTATTTCTTCATCATCTGTTCTATCATATACAGTTAACTCACCTAGGTTTTCCAGCTCACTCCAAGATAAGTCTCCGGGATTTAATGTGTATCCATCCAAAATAACTATTTTCATATTATTCTCCTATAGAATGCTTTTAACTTTTTCAACTATGGCTTCCACTGTTATTCCATTTTCAGCTAGTAAAACCTCATATGGCCCGGATTCACCGAATTTATCTTTTATGCCTATCCTTTTTACTATGCCCCCGCCATTTTCACAAACAAACTCAGCTACAGCACTTCCTAGTCCATTTATTATATTGTGGTCTTCTACTGTAACTATACCTTTTGTTTCGTTCAGAGCAGATAACACCGCATCAGTGTCAAGTGGCTTTATTGTATGCATATCCAGTACTCTTGCATTTATGTTATGGCTTTCAAGCTGCTCTGCAGCCCTCAGTGCAAATATCAGAGCATCTCCAACAGCTATTATTGTTACATCATTTCCATCCTTCAGTTTCTTTGCCACACCTATTTCAAATTCCTCATCTTCATCATATATTCCAGGAATTGCATCTCTTGTGAATCTAATATATGTAGGAGAACCATCCTTCGACATAGCTCTTACGAGTTTTCTTGTGGAGTTATAATCAGCACCCATTATTACCTTCATATTAGGGATAGTTCGCAAAACTCCCATATCCTCTATTCCCTGGTGTGATCCACCATCATTTGCAGGTGTTAATCCGCCATGACTGCATGCTATTTTTACATTCAGATTAGGGTAGCATATGCTTTGCCTAATCTGTTCCAGCATTCTCATAGATCCAAAAACAGCATATGTACTTACAAATGGCAGCTTTCCTGTGGCTGCCAAACCAGCTGCAACGCCTGCTGCACATTGCTCAGCAATCCCTACGTTTACAGATTTTTCAGGATATTTTTCATGAAATGGCTGTGTACGCATAGATTTTGAAATATCTGCATCTATTAAGTACAGGTTTTCAATTTCTTCACCCAGCAGCATCATCTCGTCACCGAAAGCATCTCTGGTGGGTTTTGTTATCTTGGTCATTGCCAGCCCTCCTTAACATCTTTTAATGCTCTTTCCAGCTCTTCATCATTCGGTGCCACACCGTGCCACATTGCAACATTTTCCATGAATGAAACACCCTTGCCCTTCACACATTTTGCTACTATACATTTTGGTTTACCTATAGAGTCCCTAAGTTCATCCAGAGCATCTACTATCTGTTCCATATCATGTCCGTCTATTTCTTTTACATCACAGCCAAACACTCTGAATTTCTCTGCCAAATCACCAAGAGGCATTATATCCTTTGTAAAGCCATCATTCTGAAGGCCGTTTCTATCAACTAAAATAGTTAAATTATCAAGGCTGTATTTTGATGCTACCTGTATTGATTCCCAAACCTGTCCTTCACCACACTCGCCATCACCCAGCATAGCAAATACTCTGGATTTGCTTCCATCCCGCTTCAGTGATAGTGCAATACCTACAGCTGTAGATATGCCTTGACCAAGCGAACCTGTGGATATATCCACACCCGGGGTTTTCTTCATGTCAGGATGACCTTGCAGCCTGGAACCATACTCCCTGAGTGTATATATCTCTTCTTTTTCCATAAATCCTTTTAGTATTAGTGCACTATAAAGTATTGGACAAACATGTCCCTTTGAAAGCACAAATCTATCTCTTTCTTCCATCTTAGGGTCTTTAGGATTTACATTCATTTCATAGAAGTATAGTGCAGTCATCATATCAGCTGCAGATAATGAGCCACCTGGATGTCCAGATTTTGCTTTGTGTATCATCTTTAATACTGTTTCTCGCATTTCACGAGCTTTATTTTCTAAATTTCCAATTATATCTTTTTTACTCATATAAGTAATTATCCTTTCTGAGCAGAAAACAGCTGCTAAGGAATTTTATTTTATACAATGAAGGGGAAGGTGTTAACCTTGCCCCATCAGTATCTTTTTGGCTTCTTCAAAGCCAGATGCGCCTATTTTATAAATCGGGACACCAGGGTCATCATGCACAAGCTTTGACATTGAAATCTGTGCAAAAGTAATTGTATCTACTTCTTTTGCCAACTTGAACAAGGCCTCAGTCACCATTTCGTCGTGTTTTTTTACATCGCCTGCTGTTAATGCATCAAAAGCGCCTTCTGCAACGCTTGTTACAATTTCAATATCCTTATTTTGCTTTTGTGCCTCTTCATTTAGAAGGCGTACTGTTCCTTTCGGAGATGTTGGTAATGTTGCCAATACGCCAATTTTTTTACCATTTTTAACAGTTTCTCTTGCAACCGGCTCATCAATATTGAAAAAAGGTATCGGTGCAAAATTTCTGGCATACTTTGCTGCTGCGTTAACAGATGTACATGTACACATCACACAATCTGCTCCTGCCTCTGCTGCAGATTTTACATAGTTTAATATCCTAGAACATACTCCGTTTGTTATGCCTCCGTTAGCTAGGGTCTCTTTTAGTAAAGTATCATCCATAATATTATAGATTTCAATGTCGTTGTTTGCTTTCTCAAACGGAACAGCAAACGGTTCGTATATCATATTCCTGAACTGGTTTACAGTATGGATTAAAAATAATTTTTTAGCCATTTTATCACCGCAGTTTCACTGCATATTCAACAAATAATTCTTTGCTGATATATCCTTCCTTTAATTTGTATGCTTTCCTTTCCTTATCTTTGCCATCATCTTTTTTATACCTGGTTTGAACATAGTCCAAAGTATAATCAAAAAGAAAGCTAATGATATTGGATGCTCAACAGGGTTTATAAATGCACTTAAAGATCCTCCATTGGTTATAATAGTATTTCTGAATCTAAAGTCAAACATATTTCCAAGTATTAATCCTAAAATTATTGGTGCAGCTGAGTATTTCATTTTGTCAAAAACATAGCCAACAATTCCAAAAATAAATATTATTATCAAATCAAAAGAAGACATTGAAAGTGAGTATCCGCCAACTACAGACAATATTGCAATTATTGGCATTAAATATTTTGTAGGAACTTTCAACACTTTTGTCATAGGTTTTGCTAATATCATACCGACAATCCACAAAGCTATAATTGCACAGAATATCAAGGCTGCCATCATTGCTATAAATCCAGGATTTTCAATCTCTATACGAGGACCTGGCCTGATATTATGAAGCATTAATGCACCAAGCAGAACAGCTGCTGGTGGTGATCCTGGTATTCCTAGTGTCAATAGTGGTATCGTTGCACCGCCTATAGCTGCATTGTTCCCAACCTCAGGAGCTATTGTGCCCTCATAAATACCAGTACCGTATTTATCTTTGTCTTTGCTGGTTTTTCGAGCAGTGTCATAAGATACCCAAGCAGCTACATCCTCACCTACTCCGGGCAAAGCGCCTAAGCCAAGTCCAATCAGTGCTGATTGAATGATTATTCTAAGTTTACTGAAAACTGTATTATAAACAAACTTCATTTCCATAAATGCTGCTTTGTAGCTTACTTTTACTTTGTTTTTTCTAAATAAATTTATTATCTTTATTGTTGTTACTTTTAATAATCCAAGGTTTTTATCTTCATTATCTGTTGTTACTACAGAGTATTTTGCATCTCTAACAAATGCTTTAATTACCTCTGGCACTGCATAAAAACCAATCATTGCTGGAATTACTTGAATTCCGCTTTGAAGCTGTGATATACCGAAAGAAAATCTTGCCACTCCTTCTATATCATCATAGCGAACAAATGCTAGTGTAAGCCCTAACAATCCTGCTATCCATCCTTTTATAGTTAAATCCTCAGAAACTACAGACCCACAGATCATTACACCAAAGAAAGCTAACATAAAAAATTCAGGAGAAGTAAACTCTAGTGCTATTTTTGTCATCAATGGTGCTATAAATGTTAGGGCAACAACACCTAAGAATGTTCCCACTATTGAAGCTAATCTTGTAACCTTTATTGTTCTTTCCGCATAACCTGCTAGTGCAAGTTTATGTCCATCTAATGCTGTTGCAGCTGCTGATGCTGTACCTGGTATATTCAATAATATTGCTGAAATACTTCCACCATAGATACCGCCTACATATATACCCATCAAGATAGCAAATGTAAATTCTAAAGGCACATTGTATGTAAGGCCTGTCAGCAAGGCAATCCCCATAGTAGCCGTTAGCCCAGGTAACGCACCGATTATTACGCCTAATGCTGTTGCAGCTAAGAGGACAAGAGTTAACCATGGATTGGAGAATATTTCAATTATTTGACTGAAAAATATTCCTATGTTTTCTAACATTTTCTCTCCTCCTTCCTATGGTAAAATAATCATTGCTACATCTCCGAAAAGATATGCAACTACTAAAGCTACAATTATAGATATAACTGCTGCCAAAGTTATTTCACGCTTCTTTGATTTGTCACTAAACACCAATATGAATACAAACAGATATATAAAAGTCATCATTATATATGGAAGATAATACGGTATTATCCAGTTTATATTCGGAATATCATAAAGTGCATTATAAATCCAATTCTCTACTGGTCCCAGCAATAAGAAAATATATATTGCCAGCCAGCCAATAACAAACCCTGCAACACGAAATTCTCTGCATGTGAAGAAATGCTTTATTTTTTCTTTTGTGAAAAAATCAAATCTTGCTCCTTCACTCCATGCTTTAAAAAATAGTGATCCTGCACTTAATGCCAGCAATACACTGACTATCATTGGAATAAGTCCCGCTGATCTATACCATAGTGCATAATCTTCATTGTTGAGGTTTAATGTCCTATTCATTAGCTTCAATGACATAAAAAACACTAAAGCTGAAAAGAGAATTAATATGATGCTCATAACTAAATCCGCTTTTCTAAGTGTTTTCTTATCCATTTGCAGCCACCTCCTTATGCCTAAGTCGCCTCAGGCCAAATTTGCTTAAGTTTTAGTAAAATGGGTGTAATTACACCAAGTATAATATACACCCATTGACTTGGTTTGAATTAATCTAAATTCACGTTTTATGGTTTCGGAATACCGAATTCCTCTGGTGAATACTCTGTTTTGCCCATATCATACAGCATCCATGACATAACTGATTGTGCCTTTGCACAATTTTGATCTGCTTCTTCACCTACCCATTTGTAGAAAACTGCATAGTTTTGTTCTGCAAATGCTTTCAGACTTTCACTTTCACATGCTTCCAAAAATGCTTTTTCCAATACTGCTTTTACATCATCTGGTGTGTCTTTTGGTACCATAAATCCTATAAATTGATTTAGAGGCAGATATGCTTCTACTTCAGGTATTAGGCTTGTGATAGCAGGTACTGTACCAAAGTCAGCGTGCTCAAAATCATTTGTTTGGAATGCTGCAACTGGGATTAATGAGCCATCTTTTACATACTCAGCAACTTCGCCAGCTGATGCTGCAACTGCTGCTGTTTCGCCTGAAACACATGCTGCAATAGCACCTGCTGAGCCGTCATATGTAACAACTCTTAGATCGATATCTGTTGCATATTCAACCATTGAAGCCAGTAGGAACCATAATCCGCCTGATGTACCAGCGATATTTACTGTATCCTGGGAGCATGCATCAATTAGAGCTTGAAGGTCGTTAATTCCAGCATCTTTGTTTACACATAGAATTCCAGGTGAACCACCCGCAATATAGTATTCCCAGCTTCCTGTTGTTTGTTCGTCACCTGCCATTACAGGGATACAAAGTGGTGTTTCAGAAGTACCAGCCAATGTATAGCCATCATGTTTTCCATTCCATACTTGAGCTGTTCCCACAGAACCAGCACTTCCGCCAGTTACATTTGAAACTTTTACATCCCATCCATTTTCAACTAGTGCAGCAGCTATTGCACGGTTCCATCCGTCTGTTCCGCCGCCTGCTCCAAATGGTACTATCAAATTGATAGGTCTTTCTGGATAGTTTGACTCAACAACTGTATCTTGATTAGATTCAACTGTTTTGCTTTCTTCTGTTGCTGCTGGTTGTGTCTCTGCAGCTTCTTTTGTGCAACCAGAAAACATTGAGAAAACTAGTACCAGCGCAAAAAGAATTGTAATAATTTTTTTCATTGTCGTCCTCCTTATTTCTTCTTTGTACCTTTAGTACAAACTTAATTACTTTTTTGATACAGTAGTTTAGATACCATATATATCCATCCTACCTTTCTGAATAAAAAAACATTGTCGTCTTCTTAAAGAGAATTGAAAAATAGATATACTATTTCTTCACATTTTCTCCCCAGCTTCTTAGAGTATTTGCGACCACTGCGGCTACCTTGTCTTCTTGCTTATTTTTAATCAGGTTCAAAATATCCGTATGGTTTTCAGTAGCATGTGCAAATTCTTCTTCGGTAGTTATGTTTACGTGTATAGAGTGTCTAAAAAATTGGTACACTCCCTTTACTATTCTTGAAAACAGTTTATTCCTGCAGATGTCTACAACCTTGATATGAAAATTATAGTCCTCATTAGATGCTGCAATAGTATTACCGCTTTTAAATAATACTTCCATATTGTTTATTGAATGCTGTAATTCTGCAATATCTTCAGCTGTTGCTTTCTTCATTGCTAGTTTTATCATTGTTTCGTCCAGTGCCTGCCTTAGCTCTGCAAGCTCTGAGGATGATGAAGTATCAAACACCAAGCCATAAATAATGCTATCGAAAACACTGGGTTGAATTTGATCACAAACATATGTGCCATCTCCACGTCTAATTTCCACTACACCTAGTGTAGTCAATATTTTCATGGCTTCTCTTAATGAATTCCTACTGATTTGCAGTTCGCTTATCAGTTCATATTCATTGGGCAGTTTTTGTCCTATTTCGTATTTACCTTCTGAAATAGCTTCTATTATTCTCCTGATTGTCTTATCAACAACAGATTCGCTACCTACAGGTTTTAATGTGTTTTTTAATACTGAATTAACCATTATCATTCCCCAGTCACATTTAATACCAATTTATACATATTACGTAATACGTCATACATCCTATGTATTTACACGTAAATCTTATCACACCCAATTACTTTTGTAAAGTATTTTTTTCGAATATGAATATTTTTACTTTTGTGCTTTAAATTTGATATTGATAATATGATTATAACTGTTTCAAGAATACTTACGGTTCGCCTGTTTTAACTTTACGTCAATAAACTACTACCATTGCAATAAA
Organism: Eubacteriales bacterium; assembly: GCA_040883315.1. Taxonomy (GTDB): domain Bacteria; phylum Bacillota; class Clostridia; order Christensenellales; family UMGS416; genus JAFGUF01. The sequence goes on along the minus strand of JBFLKU010000009.1, from coordinate 1,541 downwards.
CTGCATTTCCTCGTCAGTATTGTTTGAAATTGCATGGAATGCTCCATCTCCTGTTAGCATTGCGTCGCCAACGCTAAGCATCTTCTCTTCACCGTTGTCATTTACAGTTGCTACACCTTTTGTAATGTAGTACACCTCTTCCTCTCCGTCATGTACATGTGCACCGATTGAACAATGTGCAGGTACAGTGACTTCACAGCATATCCTTGTTTTTGCTTTTAGCTCATCTGCTTTGTAGATATGCTTCATTTCCACAGTCCCTTCTCCTCCTAGCAGTTCGAATTTTTCATCGACTGCCATTTCATGATTTCTTCTAATCATTTCAATCCCTCCATAAATTTTAATATATTAAATTATATTGAAATATAACTTAATTCCAATCGATTAATACTACAAATGAAAACAATAATTTAACAATACTTGCTATTATTATGTTTAGAAGTTTTTAAATTCAAATTATAAATTGAGTAATTATATGTTTTGTGAATCATTGAAAAAAACCTGTCCTCCACGACAGATTGTAATATACCCATTTTTTTTGAGGGCATTTACTACTGTTTCGCCATCAATAGTAAGATCTTTCTCAACAATACATTCTATTTCCTTGGCAAGAAGCTCTTTCTTTATGCTAAATTCTTTCTCGCATAAATCTAATGAACTTACTACTTCTCCACATTCCCAGCGTATATCAATAAAGTTCTTCGTGCTTTTTGAGCTTTCACATATTTGATATACTTTACTTTTGGAAATAACGAAATTCTTTACGATATCGTGGCACAATTTTATTTCATCTTCAGACGCCATTCCTAAAGATGTGCCCCATATAATTTGCTCTTCATAGCTAATATTCTCCATAATAGAATCCTTCCATACTTCTACTTTATTTTCATAATAGAACGGTTAAAATGCTTTGTCAATCAAAATTTAAAATGTATAATTATACATTTTTTATTCTATGCTATTAGTCATATGAAAACTATTTTTATGTAATATTCAAAATAAAGTCCTTAGTTGTTTTCAATCATTATTAAATCTTTAGTGCTATTCTGATATCAATTATTCATAATTTTTTAACGTTCCTTTACCGTTTTTCTTTTTATCATTGTTCAATTTTCAACTTAACGTCCATAATAAAATATTACATATATGCATTTGTATTGTATATTATTCAATACAAAATCTATATACTTAATAATAAAAAATAAGAAATTCGCTAAATCTGTATTTATATAGCCGTAGTGAATTACTATAGTGCTCTGAATATTGGGGATAATTAAACATTGCTTTATACACTTTTGATTATGCATTTTCGGAATCCATATTTCTTGACATATTCTAATTATCACAAAAACACATTGTATAAATATATAATGATTTAAACCTTTAAGCAACAGATAATAATCAATTATCTGTTGATGAAAAATTATTGTTGAGTCAAAAAATAGAGCAATTTCGCGTCTATTCCACAGTTATTAATATTTTACCATATTTATGCTGTTGAGCAGAAATATTTATGCTAAAAATCTAAAAATAAATATAAC
>JBFLKU010000008.1:0-190835 GCA_040883315.1 Eubacteriales bacterium | reverse complement strand
GTGTCGCCTATTCCGAAGGCTGGGATATCATCACGCAGCTGTTCTTGCTCTAGTGTTTTAATATCAATCATTTTCTATACCTCGTTCATAGACGTTCATTCACATTCTGCCAGAGGACCGTCCGTTATTTTTGCTGCATGTTCGCAACTAGCGTATTATAACAAAAACTAATGGCTATTGCAAGCTAAATTTGCCTAAAAACGCCTGTTTCAGCTATTTTATATATACCCATATCTTCCTGTGGCGAGGTCCGTCAAATTCACAAAAGTATACGCTCTGCCATGTTCCAAGGCACATGCTGCCGTCTTTTATTATAACTTGAGCACTGCAGCCTACAAGGCTCGATTTCACATGAGCGTCCGAATTTCCTTCAAAATGATTGAACTCCTCGGACTGGGGTGATATCTTTTCCAGCTGATGAAGAATGTCCTTCCTTACATCAGGGTCGCCATTTTCGTTTATGGTTACTCCTGCTGTTGTGTGGGGAATAAACACAGTCATCACGCCTTCTTCTACCTTGCTCTCTTCCAAAATAGTCGAGAGCCTTTTGGTGATATCTATCATCTGGCATCTTTTATTTGTGGCTATCTCCATATCGTACATAATTTGCTCCAGTCAGCTAGTCTATTCTATTATTTTTCCGTTGTATAGCTCATATTTGTTGCATAGCTCAATAACCTCTGCCTTCACATCAGCTATGCAGCTCTCGCCCTCTTTTATCACTCTGGCTATCAGCTTGCCTATTGTCTTCATGGCATCTTCTTTCATGCCTCTGCTTGTCAATGCCGGTGTTCCTATTCTAATGCCTGATGTAACAAATGGGCTTCTTTCCTCAAATGGAATAGTGTTTTTGTTTACAGTTATGTTGGCTTCGCCCAGCATAGCCTCCAGTGCTTTTCCTGTTATTTCTGTTCCGCGCAGGTCAATAAGCATCAGGTGATTATCAGTCCCGTCTGATACCAGCTTTATGCCCTCTTCTTTCAGGCTTTTTGCTAATGCTTGTGCATTGTCTATAATCTGCTTTTGATATGCTTTGAATTCATCTGTCAGTGCTTCCTTGAATGCCACAGCCTTTGCAGCAATTATGTGCATCAGTGGGCCGCCCTGTGTGCCTGGGAATATTGCGCTGTTTATTTTCTTCGCATATTTTTCCTTGCACATTATCATGCCGCCTCTTGGTCCGCGCAGTGTTTTATGGGTGGTTGTGGTCACAAAGTCTGCATATGGCACTGGGCTTGGGTGCAGCCCTGCTGCCACAAGACCTGCGATGTGTGCCATATCTACCATCAGATATGCGCCTACTTCATCGGCTATTTCTTTAAATTTTGCAAAATCTATTATTCTAGGATATGCACTGGCACCTGCCACTATCATCTTTGGCTTGTTTTCCTTTGCCAGTTTCATCAGCTCATCATAGTCAATTGTCTCTTCCTCTTTGCTCACTCCGTATGGCACTATGTTGAAATATTTTCCCGAAATATTTACAGGGCTTCCGTGGGTTAAGTGCCCGCCATGAGATAAGTTCATTCCCAAGATTGTATCTCCCGGCTCCAGCATAGCAAAATACACAGCAGTGTTTGCCTGTGCTCCTGAGTGGGGCTGCACATTCACATGGTCGCAGCCGAATATCTCTTTTGCTCTCGCTATTGCCAGGTTTTCAGCTACGTCTACAAATTCGCATCCGCCGTAGTATCTTTTGCCTGGGTAGCCTTCTGCATATTTGTTGGTCAAGTGTGTTCCTGCTGTCGCCAATACTGCCGGACTAACAAAGTTTTCAGATGCTATCAGCTCCAAATGCTCTCTTTGCCTTTTCAGCTCCAGCTCTATGGCATCTGCCACCTCTGCGTCCACTGCTCTTATCTCTTTGATATCGATCATATTGCACTCCTAACTATTTATGTAAAATTTTAAATAAAGTTCGTGTTTTGAGTGTATTATAATAGTTTTTCGCCTATTTTTCAACCAAAAAACCTATATTTTTGTGTATTTCATGTACTTTCTTTTTATTTTCTCGAAATACCCGTCAAATTTTCGAAGCACAAAATAGCTGCCTACACACAATGCAAAGCCTATGCCTGCTGCGATTAGCTGCTGGTTGCCTTCATTAAAAAACACAGATGCTACGCCTATGCCAGCCAGCAGCACCACCAATGGGATGCCATAGAGCAGGAAGGCTGAAAGCAAAAAGAAGCTTTCGTCCACGTATACGCCTACGTGTTCGCCAACCTCCACTTTCTCTTCCAAGTCAAAATCCAGATACATTTCGCCTGTTTCTTTCAGCATTCCGCATGCCTCGCATTTGCCGCAGGCGGATGACCTTCCGAATACTACTATCACCTTGTCGTCTTTTATTTCCTTCACCATTCCCAAAGGATGATCTTTTATTATATTTTTTTTATCCATTTTATTTTTCCTTAAAAATCACGTTTTCGGGAGCCGTATCCATCGTGATGTCCAGTTCTGTCATGCCGTCTATTATGGCGGCGAACAGATAGTACCAGCTCTTCAGCAGCTCCACATCCTTTATTATTCCTACTTGTGTTTGGTTCAGCACGCTTTCTTTGTATAGGTGCTCTTTGTTTTCATATAGTTTCTTCTCAATGCACAAATTTATGTATTTTATTTCTTTTAGTTTTTGTCTGATGTCCTCTTTGGCAAGCAAATCCTTAATTAAAAACTCATTCTCGCTTTTAATAATAAGCTTTTTATCTACCATCTCATCGCCTATTTCTATGTCTTCCATGCCAAAAAATTTGCCTATTTTTGCAAAGAATCCTTCTTTATAAATTTTAAAAGCAAATTCCTCTTTGTTTATAAACATTGCACGCATTCTAGTGAAAGTCATTGTGCTTTTGCCTGTGGATACGGTGTATGTATCTAGACAAAACAAAAAGTTTTTATATATCAGCTCCACTCTCGGTATCTTAAAATGTTTAGATACCAAAAAATTGCCGCCAATATCATCACATAACATCTTCCATGCATCTATTTGCTTCATATAATACCTCGTCTATTTCTCTATAATGCTTTCTACTACATGCTCAGACAGCCTCAGCCCACTTGCTGCCACTGCGTACATCACGCTGCCGATTGTGGTCTCAGCTTTCATAGGCTTCTCCTTTGAGTATACCACATTCAGGCTCTCCACTCCCCTGTCTTTTAGCATTTTCCTTATTTTCTTAGCCAATGGATCGTTAAAAGTATTGAAAATATCATCAACTTCAAACATGCTGCCATGGTGCCGCAGTCCAGCCCCCATTGCAGAGACTATATTTATGCCATTTTCCTTGCAGTATGCTATCAGGTCTATTTTCTGCGGCACAGAATCTATAGCATCCACTACAAAGTCAAATCTATCATCTTTTAAAAAATTGTCTTCTTCAGTCCAGTTTCTATCCATAGCAAAAATTTCGGCATCTGGATTAATGTCCAGCAGTCTTTCCTTCAGAGCTAATGCCTTGTTTTTGCCCATAGATTTTTGCGTAGCCACAATCTGCCTGTTTATGTTGCTAGGCTCTACTTTGTCGCCATCGCAAATATACATCCTGCCAATGCCGCACCTAGCGAGGCTCTCGGTGCATATGCCCCCTACTCCGCCAAGTCCGACTACTGCCACAGTGGCGTTTTTTAGCTTTTGCACATTTTCATGCCCAAATAATATTTCCAGCCTGCTTAAATCCAATTATTCCGCTTCCTTTTCAACCACTGCTATTCCCAGCTCTTCGAGCTGTGCATCGCTTACAAGGCTTGGTGCATCTGTCAAAAGACATGCAGCAGATTTTACTTTCGGGAAGGCAATAGCATCACGTATGCTCTCGGAATGGGTCATAATCATGACCAGCCTATCCAGACCATATGCTATGCCGCCGTGTGGCGGTGTGCCGTATTTGAATGCTTTAAGCAGGAATCCGAATTGCTCGTTTGCCTGCTCTTTGCTAAAGCCAAGTGCACCAAATACCTTTTCCTGCACATCTGCTTTGTGTATTCTTATGCTGCCGCCGCCTATCTCATTTCCGTTTAATACTATGTCATATGCCTTGGCACGCACTTTTTCCGGTGCTGTATCCAAAAGATCTATGTCCTCGTCCATCAATGAGCAGAAAGGATGATGCTTTGCTGTGTATCGTTGCTGTTCTTCGTTGTACTCCAGCAGTGGGAAATCCACAACCCACAAGAAATTGTATTTATCCTCGTCAATCATGTTCAGCTTTCTGGCTACTTCCAGCCTTAGCTGCCCCATAGCATTAAGTGCCCTCTCCCATTCATCAGCCACAATCAATATAGCATCGCCGACCTCTGCCTGAGTTTTTGCCACTATATCATTTATCACTTTTTCATCTAGGAATTTTGCAATAGGTGAACGAACTTCATTTTCATCTATCACCATCCATGCCAGTCCCTTCGCACCATATAGCTTGGCTACATCGCCCAGCTTGTCTATTTCTTTGCGTGAAAAGCCTGCATTTTTTGCATTTATTGCGCATACTGTGCCGCCGGATTCACATGCATCGGCAAACACTTTAAATCCGCAGCCTGATACTATATCATTCAAAATCGATATAGTCATGTCAAACCTTGTGTCTGGTTTATCAGAGCCGTATGTTTCCATGGCATCTTTAAATGTCATTCTTCTGAATGGTATTTCGATGTCCATGTCCATTGTGGTTTTGAAAACATGCTTCATCAGCTTTTCATTCATATCTATAATGTCATCCATATCTACAAATGACATCTCTATATCCACCTGCGTGAATTCCGGCTGTCTATCCGCTCTCAGGTCCTCATCACGGAAGCATCTTGCCAGCTGATAATATTTATCGAATCCCGCAACCATCAGCATCTGCTTAAATAGCTGGGGTGACTGAGGCAATGCATAAAAAGCCTTGTCGTGTATTCTGGATGGCACCAAATAGTCCCTTGCACCCTCTGGAGTGGATTTTGTAAGTATTGGTGTTTCTATGTCTATAAATCCGCTGCTATCTAGAAATTTACGCATTTCAGATGCAACCTGTGCTTTTTTCATTATAGTGCTGCGTACCTTTTCGCGGCGAAGATCCAGATATCTGTACTGCAGTCTCAGTGTCTCCGAAACGGTGTCGTCCTCTATGCCAAATGGAGGAGTTTCTGATACATTCAGTATCTCTATATCCTCTGCAATCACTTCTATTTCGCCTGTTTTAAGGTCTGTATTTATGTTCTTCTCGTCGCGTGCAGCCACTGTGCCCACCACTTTGATAACATATTCACTTCTGATGTCCGATGCCACGCTCAGCAGTTTTTCGTCTCTAGCACTGTCGAATACCACCTGCACTATTCCTGTTCTGTCGCGAAGCCATAAAAATATCAAGGAGCCTAGGTCGCGTCTGCGCTGCACCCAGCCCATCAGCACTACCTTTTTGCCTTTTTCGGCGGAGGTCACCTCTCCGCACATGTTTGTTCTGCCATATGAATTGCTTACTATCATATATTTATCTCCTTGACTATTTCATCAATTTTAATTTTCTTTTCTTCGCCGTTCTCGTCCATGTCTTTCACTAATACTTCGCCATTTTTTATGTCCTCATCCCATAGCATAAGTACGTATCTGCAATTAAGTTTATTCGCATATTTCATTTGAGCTTTTAGAGATTTTTTCATATGAGGTGCTTCCACCTTTATTCCCTCAGCTCTTAATTTTCTGGCTATTTCCATAGACTTTATTATCGCGTCATCTTCTGTAGCCGCAATATACAAATCCACAGCCTTAGGCTCGGGTATTTCCACATTGTCGTTTTCCATCACCATTAAAAGACGCTCCATGCCCATTCCAAAGCCTGCTGCAGGCATCGGCTTTCCGCCTATCTCCTCTATCAGGTTGTTGTATCTGCCGCCGCCGCACACAGTGCCCTGTGCACCGATGGAATTGGTGATTATCTCAAAAACCGTCTTTGTGTAGTAGTCTAGCCCACGCACTATCTGGGGGTTCACTTTGTATGCTATGCCCATGCTGTCCAGGTTTTTTTGCAGTCTTTCAAAGTGTTCACTGCAGTCCTCACACAGGTGCTCTATGGTCGTCGGTGCGTTTTTCACCACTTCTTTGCATGTTGGCACTTTGCAGTCCAATATACGCAATGGGTTCTTTTCATACCTTTCCTGGCATGATGTGCACATTTTATCGATAGATGAGCCTATGTATTCCAAAAGTGCTGCATTGTACTTGGGTCTGCACTCGCTGCAACCGATGGAATTGATATTCAGCTCCAGGTTTCCTACTCCCAGCTTTTTAAATACATCCATTGCAACAGATATTACCTCGGCGTCTATTGTAGGCTCGTCCGAGCCAAACATCTCCACTCCAAATTGGTGATGCTCACGATACCTTCCCGACTGGGGCTGTTCATACCTGAAAACCGGTGAATTAAGATAATACATTTTTATGGGCATTGGATTATTGAAAATGCTATTTTCCACAAAGCATCTGGCAACGCCTGCTGTGCCCTCTGGCTTCAGCGTTATGCTTCTTTCTGCTTTGTCTAAAAACGTATACATTTCCTTATTTACTATATCCGTGTTGTCGCCTACACCGCGCAAAAAAAGCTCCGTATGTTCAAATGTAGGAACTCTCACTTCATTACAATTATATAAATCGCAGATTTGCCTTATTTTTTCCTCTATATACTGCCACTTGTAGCTCTCTGACGGCAGCACATCTTTTGTGCCCTTCGGGGCGTTTGTTATAAGCATATTGGTCCTCTTTTTTAGTTTTTGTTAATTATAGCATATTTTCAGAATAATAAAAATAAAATAAAGGGAACAAATTAAGATATTTTCTCGTCCAAATAGTTGAATTTATATTGATTAATATGTTATATTTATGTTACAATTATTTTACACAAAATATATTATTAATGTATAATACTGGGTTTTAATTTTAGTACTATCTACTTAATAAGTGAATATGAGGAGAGTTCAATGTTCGATAGGGATACGAATAATAATTATATAGATAATCAAAATACAGATCAAAACTTGCCAACAGAGGTCAATTACGACTATAGCGGCGGATTGCCAGCTGCCTCTGGGTATGCTCCGCACGCCGGAAAGCCTCGGAAAAAGATAATGCTTAGGATAATGATGTTTTGCCTTATTATCATAGGCAGCCTTGCAGGCATATATCTATATAGTTTTTTTCAAAATGAAAAGTATTTAGAAGTGATCGATACAGACACATTCTATTCTGGAATATATATAGACAATATCCACGTAGGTGGGCTGACCAAGAAGCAGGCACTGGATGCCATATCGTCCCAGCAAAAAGCCAGCGAAAGCGAAATACAGGTGGAGGTTGTGTGGGATGAAGACGAAAAATATATATTCACCGGTAAAGACGTGATAATCACGTACAATACAGATGAAATAATAGATGAAGCCTTTTTGATGGGCAGAGTGGGCACAAACGCCGAAAGATACAACAGAGTGATGGGATTTACAGAGCAAAACGTTCGCCTGAATACATCCAGAGAAATAGACCCCTCTCCTATTGAGGCTGATGTCAAAAATATTGCCATTTCAAAAGAGGCTGATGTGTCAGAGCCTGCGGTGGAATTCCACCCCGATCCTTCCAAGCCACAGGAAGAATGGTTTGTTTACAGCGACTTTTCCGTGGGCATCACCACAGATGCAGATGCACTGTGGAAGAGCGTGCAAAGCGCATTTATTGATCAGGAATTTGAATCAGTGCAAGTTCCGAAATGGGAAGTGCATCCTGATGAGAAGATAGATTTCCGTGCTATTACGCAAGAGATTGTTTCCTTCTCTACACGGCAGGCAAGAAACGCCAACAGAGAGCATAATATTGCACTAGCCTGCTCTATGATAAACGGCACTGTTTTGATGCCAGGTGAAGAATTCTCCATGAACGACACCACAGGCAAAAGAACAGCTGCTGCAGGTTTCAAGGAAGCCAACGCAATAGTCGGCGGCAATGAGCTGGTTCCAGATATCGCAGGCGGCGTATGCCAGGTGTCCGGCACACTATACAATGCCGCACTTTTAGCAGACCTAGAGATAACAGAGCGTCATCACCACTCTTTTGTGGTCAGCTACCTGACAAGGGGCAGAGACGCCACCGTAAACTATGGAACTGCTGATTTGAAATTCAAAAATAATCGTGATTACCCAATATACATAGTGATGTATACAGAGGGACGTGATGTGTATGCCAAGATTTTTGGTGCACCGCTTACCAATTGCGACCATATAGAGATAAAAGTGAAAACAATTAATACAATTGCTATCGGCGATCCTAAATATGTGAAAGATGCCGAAGTACCTGTTGGCTCAAAGCCCGTATTGATAGAAGGCAGACAAGGCATCACATGCGAAGTATACAAAGTGTATAAAGATAAAGACGGCGCAACAATATCCACTGAATTCCTATATACTGACGTATACAAGCACTACTATCCGGAGCTCCATGTGAACCCTGCAGACTATGAGGGGTATATCAACCCCACGCCCACACCTACGCCGGAGCCTTCCGATACCGTATCGCCTACAGAGGCAGCCACACCAACGGATTCCCCAGCTCCAACATCAGTTGGCTAGCTAAAAATATTTTGCGATGATGTCAACTGCTTCATTCAAATCTTTAGCGAAGTACTTGCAGTTTTCATTGTCCTTAAACAGTGAATTTCTGACTAAAATAGCCGGTATACCCACGCTTGTAGCACCTTGAATGTCTGCCAAAATGTTGTCTCCCAGCATAACGCACTTTTCAGGGTGCCATGTTTTTTTCAGGGCATACTCGTAGAATTTGATATTCGGCTTTTCATAGCCGATATTAGCAGAGGAAATTACCTTGCTTATATATCTGCCGAAAGGCAGTTTTTTTATCACTTTTTTTATTTCGGGCATGTGGTTTGTCAGTATAACGACTTTCCAGCCCATTTTACGTATCTTTTTCACGCCTTCTACAGCGTCATCATACACCATGTATTCATTTGGGTCTGTGTATAGCTCGCGAAACCTAGCTGTCATTTGCTCAGCGTCCTGCTTGTAGCCCAGCTGAATATAGGCCTCCTTCAGCTTGCCGTTCATATGCTCCCACCATTTTTCGGGCTTGTTCAGCTGCTTATGCTCGGCTTCCGGGTTGTCCCACAGATAGCTGCCGTCCAGCAGGTCTCTGAATGTGCTTTGAGTATATAAATGATCAGGATGAAACTCTGTGAGCACCTGATGCAGGGTATCTGAATATGATTTGTATGCTAATGTTCCGTGGAAATCCATAAATGCTATTTTTCTCATAACCTCTCCTCTTGCAGATAAACTAAATAAACATGCATTTTATATATAAGCAAATATCCACTGTTTAATCACTTTTCTGCTATTTCTATTTATAAAGCAATGACTGCTTTGAGCAGTCATCACATATATGTATGTCTGTTGTCCACATCCACAAATCGAACGGTGTCGCCATGCCACACCAGCTTGATTGTTCCTGTGGGCCCGCTTCTGTGTTTGGCTACTATAATCTCCGCCTCATTGGCAACAGCATCCGGGTTTATATCACTGCCCTCCTGCATGTAGTAGTCATCCCTATATAGGAAAATAACAACGTCTGCGTCCTGCTCAATGGAGCCAGATTCACGCAGGTCGCTGAGCATAGGTCTGTGGTTTTGTCTTTGCTCAGGTGCACGGGATAGCTGCGAAAGCAATAGAACCGGCACATCCAAGTCCATCGACATTATCTTCAGCATTCTGGTCATCTCGGATATTTCCTGCAGTCTGCTTTCCTTTCTGCCAAATGAAGACAACAGCTGCAAATAGTCAATAACCACCATGCCAAGCCCGAATTCTGCTTTCAATCTTCTGCATTTGCTGAATATCTCCGGGATATTTATGCCCGATGTGTCATCTATGTATATGTCGCATTGCCCCAGTTCATCCGCGGCTTCGCTTATTTTATCCCAGTCTTTGTCGGATAGTGCACCCGTTTTTATCTTGGTCAGCTCCAAATCTCCCAAGCTGGACATCAGCCTTTCCACCAGCTGCTCGCTAGGCATTTCCAATGTGAATACTGCTGCCTTGGTTTTATCCAGCATTGCAGACTGCTGTGCAATGTTTAGAGCAAATGCACTCTTGCCCATTCCGGGGCGTGCGGCTATCAGCACCAGCTCGCCGCCGTGCAGACCAGTCAGCAATGTATCCAGTGACGAAAACCCTGTCCTTATGCCTGTGATAGCGTCCGGGTTGCTATATCTGAACTCCACGTTTTTGATTACTTCATTAGCTGTTTCTTTTACATGCACAAATTTCTTCTTATCCTCAGATTGGGATAAGTCGAATATCATTTTCTCTGCACCCGAAATTATGTCATATGTGGATTTTTCATCGTTGAAGCAGTCATCCGTAATTCTTCCTGATATGTCTATCAGCTGCCTAAGCAGTGAATCATTTCTTACTATATTTACATATTCATGGATGTTTGTAAGCACAGGAACATAGTCTGACAAGTCCGTCAGATACGAATACCCCCCAACGTTCTCCAAAACGCCCATTTTGTCCAGCTCGTCACCTACAGTTACTAAATCTACATTTTTCGCATGCATATGCAGTATATGCATAGCTTGAAATATCTTTTGGTGCGGCAGAAGATAAAAATCCTCCTCTTTCAGCCGCTCTATTGCCATAGCAACAGAAACAGGTGAAAGCATCATTGCACCCAAAACTGATTTTTCAGCGTTTAGATTGTGGGGCGGCTGCTTGCCTATCTTTGCTTCGCTCATCTTCTATTCCTCTACTGCCTCCACATTCACTTTGATGGAAGCTGTTACATTTGGATAAAGCTTTATTTTCACAGGGTATACTCCGCATTCTTTTATGCTGTCTTTTAGCACCAGCTTCTTTTTGTCTATGTCCATATTCAGCTGCTCATTCACAGCATCAGCCACATCTTTTGTGTTTGCAGAGCCAAAAAGTTTTCCGTTTGCTCCGGCTTTCAGCTTTATGGTCACTTCTTTGTTGTCTAGTGACGCCGCCAAATCCTTTGCCTCCTGCAGCTCCAGCTCTTGCTGGTGCTCTATTGCTGCCTTTTTTTGCTCAACGGTATTTATATTTTGCTTTGTGGCTTCCTGTGCCAGTCCTTTTGGAAACAAAAAATTGCGTGCATATCCGTCGGATACGTTTACTATATCTCCCTTTTTTCCCGAACCTTTTACATCTTTTAATAATATAACTTTCATCTTTCACCTCTTATAGTATTATTTTTTGTCACCTTAGTCATCATTTTTATCTTGGTCTTTGTTTTCGTCTTTATTTTCATTTTCAGTTTCGTCTTTTTTCTGCTGTTCTTGGGTTTCCTTCATTCTAGCCATCTTTTCTTTCATCTCTTTTGTCTTGGCATATACCAGACGCGTATTAAAGAATAAATCTATCATTCCGATAAATAGGAAGAATATGCCGACTGAAATTATCCCCACAATAATCATTAGCGTAATTCTTAAAGCTGCAAATTTGAATATCTTCACTCTTTTCAAGAAATATTCTGCCACTGCCAGCCCTTGAATGCCCAGAAGTAAATACGAAAAATACTGCATAGTCATCGCCGCATACATCATCATGTCACTGCTTTGATATACTTGTAATATAAACGAGAGCAGAAGCAGCGAAACAACCAAACCAAATAGCCCTCTTGGTATTGTGAATGTTGCAAACGGCATTGGCTTCATGTTCTTTACGCTGTCAGTCATTTCTTTGTCTTTATAGAATCTATAGCTGCCTCTCCACCATGCAAGACCTCCTGCAATGGCAGGATAAAAAAGTATTGCCAGAATTGAGTATGTGTTTGCAGCAGCTTCCGCCAAAGGCATCACCTTGTCCACTTTGTCTCCCAGAGCAACACCTTTTGAATAGTCCAATATTCCCATTGCGCTCTGCAGCCTTTCGCTAAAAGTCATCTGCCCTTCTTTTTCCAGCATAATCATTCTGTTGTATAGTGCATCCAGCATCTGGGTGCCGCTTTGCGAATTTCCGCTAGTAAAAAACTTTTCCACATCGTTTACTATCTGCAGTGAGAACGGCTCTCTTCCTCCTATCAGGAAGACAACCAAAGCAATCATCACACCAATGAATGCAGACCCCAGCAAAGCATACTTCATGCCTACTGAAAATTTTTCAATCTTTGCAAATCTCCAAATCACAAACGAGATAGCCACGCTCAGCCCTGTGGCTGCAGTCAAAATATAAAAGACCGAATAATTCAGGCTATTAAATGCCAGAAAAATCCCACAGATTACCGCCAATGCTATAGATAATATAGGCTTTGCAGCCTCCATGTCGTACCGCATTGCAAAGGGAGCTATAATAAGCATAGCAAATATCAAAAACGGTATGTAAACAGATGCAAAGGCAATTACTGCCATGCCAAGTATAATTAACACAGTATATATGTATACACTGCTGTTATCTTCATTTCTAATTTTTTTATTCTCTTCCATTTTATATCCTTGATTTTTTGTATTAAAATTTATTATACAATTTATTGGCACAAATAACAATTAGAAATGCCTTTCAAATCCCAAATAATTTTGATATTAATTCATATTTTATTTATAAATTGAAGTATAGTATGCATAGTTAAAAAAATAAAAACGCATCTATTTGCTCACAAACGTACCTATAAAAGATTTTCTTGATAAAAAAATAATTTATGCTATAATGTATAAAGTAAGACAGAACTATTGATAACAGAGTGTAAGGAGTGGGCAATCCCACTCTTTAGTTTTGTGTCAGAATTATTATAAAAAAGGAAGCAAAAACTTGGCTAAAAAATCTGTTAAATCCATCGCCTTTGACATAGCAAAACCTATCGTTGAAGATTTAGGCTATGAATTGGTGGATGTGGAATATAAAAATCCAGGCGGTCCCTGGAAACTAACTATATATATATATAAGGAAAGCGGCATAAGCTTTGAAGACTGCGAATTGATTTCCAAAACTCTAGACCCTATTTTGGATGAAAACCCTGATACAGCGGAAAAGTATGATTTTCTACAGGTTTCCTCCCCCGGGCTGGACAGAGAGTTCAAAGACCTATCAGACTACAAAAGGTACATTGAGAAAAAGATAGAAATCAGCCTTTATGCCCCTGTTGACGGAAAGAAAAAGATAGTTGGTGTGCTAAAAAAAGCAGACGAGGACGGCATAGTAGTAGAGGACGCTGACGGTGAAATATCACTACAGATAAAAGACATCGGAAAAGCGACTTTATCAATCGAATTTTAATTAAACTATTAGAAAGGTAAATATCCATGAATGCTGAATTCATTAATGCATTGGAAGCATTAGAAAAGGAAAAAAACATTAGTAAAGACTTCTTGATAGAAGCAATTGAAACAGCTATTAATGCTGCCTATAAAAAAAGCGTAGGCCCTGCTCACGACTCCAGAGTGGAAGTAGACAGAGAGACAGGCGACATCAAAATATATGCGCTGAAAACAGTGGTTGAAGAAGTAATCGACGAAGAGTGCGAAATCTCTTTGGAAGAGGCAAGAATTTCTGACCCTGAATTTGAAATTGATGATATATGGCAGACTGAAGTTAAAGATGTTGACTTCGGCAGAACAGCTGCACAAACTGCGAAGCAGGTGGTAGTGCAAAAAATCCGCGAAGCTGAAAGAGAGATAATTACCCAAGAGTTTGAAGATAAAAAAGATGAAGTAATAACTGCATCTGTACAAAGAGTAGAAAACAACAATGTGTATGTAGAGCTTGGTCAAACAGACGGCTATCTGCCGCCATCCGAGCAAATGCGCAATGAAAGACTATATGCAAACGACCGCATCAAAGTATATGTGATGGAAGTGCGAAAGACCAAAAGAGGTCCGCAGATAATAGTTTCACGCTCACACCCGGGATTGGTAAAAAGGCTTTTTGAAATGGAAGTGCCGGAGCTTCAATCGGGAGTAGTAGAGATAGTAAGTGTGGCTAGAGAGGCCGGTCAGCGCAGCAAAATAGCCGTATATTCATCCGACGAAAACATAGATGCCATCGGTTCATGTGTTGGACAGAGGGGTATCCGCGTAGAGCGCGTGGTGGATGAACTTCGCGGCGAGAAAATAGACATAGTAGACTGGTCAGAAGACCCGGTTGAATATATAGCAAATGCACTAAGCCCTGCAAGAGTAGTGATGGTTTATCTATATGAAAACAGCAAAAAAGCAAGAGTTGTTGTTCCTGATAATCACCTGTCACTAGCTATTGGCAAAGAGGGACAAAACGCAAGACTGGCAGCCAAATTAACAGGCTGGAAAATAGATATCAAGAGCCAAACGCAGATTATGGAGCTGGTTGATGAAAACGGCAACTTTATAGATGACTTTGCCGATGAAGAAAACGCTGAGATGTTCGATGACAGCCTTATGGATTTGGATGACGACCTAGGCATAGAAAGCGTGATGGAAAACGAGCTGGGCGAAAGCATGGACGATGAAGACGAAGATGAATCTTCAGAAGAAATTGAAGAGCCTGCTGATGATGAAGCCACAGAAGAAGATGAATATGAAGACGACGAGCTGGATATAGAGCTTGATGATATTGATTTAGACTTGGATGATGAATACGACGAAGACAAGGAATAAATGAATCTGATATTATGGTAAAAAAGCAGCAAAAACCACAACGCAAAAAACCAATCCGTATGTGCGTAGGATGCAGGGAAAGGTTTTTGAAAATTGATTTAATCCGCGTTGTCAGAACTCCTGAAGGAGATGTCTGCATAGACAAAAAAGGCAAAATGTCCGGCAGGGGTGCATACATATGCAAAAGCCCTGAATGCCTGACCAAAGCCTACAAAACCAAGGCGTTGCAGAGAGCTCTGGAAGTGGAAATCAACGATGATTTGCTAAATCAGCTAAAGGAAGATATAATTGAATAGCAAAGTTTCAGGGATGATAGGACTGTGCATAAAATCAAGGAAAGTATCATTGGGCACAGACATCGTAAAAAAAGCAATACGACAGAACAAAGCAAAGCTAGTGCTGCTATCTGATGCGGCATCCGACAGGACAAAAAAAGACATCAGCGATATATGCACCCACTATCAAATAGATATGGTGTGCGACGATTTCAGCGAGATATTCTATCAGCTGACATCAAAAGACAAAATGAAGGTGATGTCCATAAACGACGAAGGCTTTGCAAAACAAATAAAGAGTTTAACAACATAAGTTAAATGATGTGTGTATAATAAATAAGAAATTAAAAAGGAGTGCGTAGGTCTTAATGAGTAAAGTAAGCGTACAAAAACTTACAAAAGATGCAAAAGGCAGTGCAGGGAATTTATTAGGGAAGGTAAGGCTATCCAAGGATAAGGTTAATAATCAAATTAATCAGCTTCAGGATATAGAAAAGCAGATAGCCAGAAAAATTCAGGAAGAAAAAGCAGCCGTTCAGGAAGCCGCTGCTGCAGCTGCTGCTGTAGAAAAAAAGGCTGAACCTGTGAAAAAAGCTGTGGAAGCCGCCCCTACTAAAAAGAAAACAGAAGAAAAACCTGCTGCTAAAGCACCTGCAAAAACTGTGGTTAAAGATGAGGTGCAAAAGCCAAAAGCAAAGGCTGCTGCAGAACCAGAGAAAAAGCCTGCTGATGCCAAGCCAGCACCAAAAACTGCTGCCAAAGCAAAAAGCGAAACCACAAAGAAGATACCATCCACTCCTCAAATAGGAATAAGAGTGGTCAAACGCGCACCTACACAAGAAGAAAGACAAAAAGAGGAAGAGAAGCGCAGGGCTGAAAGAGAAAAGTATCAGCAAAGAAATCAGGAGAGGAAAAAGAGCGCTGCTCCTACTGGAAGGCCCACTCAAAGACCTGCTCAAAAAGGTTCTTTCCAAGATAAAAAGGGTCCTTATCAGGACAAAAAAGATTATCAAGATAAAAAAGACTATCAAAGACCTGATAACAGACCGCAAAGATCAGCATCATCCTCAGCACCAAAGGCTGCATCCGAGACCACTGTGGATACAGGAATAAAGAAGCCAACAAACAGGACTTCTCAGTTCGCTAACAAACACAAGGAAAAGGAAAAGCCGGATAAAAAGTCTGATCAACAAGCAAAGGTCAAAAAGACTCCTGTTAATCCTAAGCAAGGAAAATACAACAAAACCTTCCAATATGGAGATGTGTATATACCTACTGGATCCAGAAGGAAAAAGCAGAGAAAATTACAGTCTAATAATATTGAAAGGATAGTAATAGAAAAAGCTATTATTACTACAGAAACTGTAGCTATCAAGGATTTGGCTGAAAAGATAGGAAAGCAAAGCAGTGAAATCGTAGGACAATTGTTTAAACTGGGCATAATGGCAACAGTAAACAATACAATAGATTTTGACACAGCGGAAGTTGTTGCTGCCGAGTTTGGCGTCGCACTGACACAAGAGATTGCCAAAACTCAAGAAGAAAAGATGATAGACGAGCACGAAGAGAGCCATATCGATGATGAGCTTCTTGCAAAGCGTGCACCAATCGTTACAGTAATGGGACACGTTGACCACGGAAAAACATCCCTATTGGATAAAATACGTGAAGCAAACGTGCAGGCCGGAGAAGCCGGCGGCATCACCCAGCACATCGGTGCATATACAGTAACTAAAAACGGCGAACCAATAACATTTATAGATACACCTGGTCACCAAGCGTTTACATCGATGCGTGCCAGAGGTGCAAAGGTAACAGATATTTCAATAATTGTTGTTGCTGCGGATGACAGCGTTATGCCACAGACTATCGAGGCTATCAACCACTCCAAGGCAGCAGAAGTTCCTATAATTGTGGCTATAAACAAATGTGACCTGCCGGCTGCAAACCCTGCCAAAGTGAAGCAGGAGCTGACAGAGCACGGAATAGTAGCCGAGGAATGGGGCGGAGAGCACATTATATGTGAAGTTTCCGCAAAAACAGGCGACGGAATAGACAGCCTGCTGGAGATGATTTTGCTGCAAGCAGATATGCTGGAGCTAAAAGCAAACCCAGAAGGAAAAGCTGTGGGTACTATCATAGAATCTCAGCTGGACAAAGGACGTGGACCTGTTGCTACAGTATTGGTTAAAAACGGTACTCTGCACGTAGGTGATTCCATAGTTTCGGGGCTTTGCACAGGCAGAGTGCGTGCTATGATGAATGACAAAGGCGACAAAGTGGAAGCTGCCGGCCCGGCAATGCCTGTTGAGGTGGTAGGATTCTCAGAAGTGCCTGATGCAGGCGACACCATCTATGCAGCTGATGAAAAACGTATCCGCAAGGTGGCTGAGGAGCGCAAGGTGAAAAAGCGCGAAGAGATGACAGCATCATCCTCTGCTGTATCTTTGGACGATCTTTTCGGCAAGATAGAGGAAGGCAAGCTGAAAGATTTGAACATTATCGTAAAAGCCGATGTTCAAGGAAGTGCCGAGGCTATCAAGCAGTCTCTTGAAAAGCTGACAAATGAAGAAGTCAGAGTTCGCTGCATACACACAGGTGTAGGCGGCGTGACACAAGACGATGTTATGCTTGCAACAGCATCAAATGCAATTATTATTGGCTTCAATGTACGTCCGGATGCAAATGGACGTGACGCAGCCGAAAGAGAAAATATAGACGTTAGAACATATCGCATCATCTATGAGGCAATACAAGACGTAGAAAAAGCTATGAAGGGTCTTTTGGCTCCTGTATTCAAGGAGGAAGTCACAGGACATGCAGAGGTACGAAGCGTGTTCAAGGTGACAGGCGTTGGCAACATCGCAGGCTCCTATGTTACAGACGGCAAAATCAAGCGTTCCTCAATGGTCAGAGTTCTTCGTGACAGCGTGGTAATATTCGAAGGACCGATATCTTCATTGAAGAGATTTAAAGACGATGCCAAAGAAGTGACGCAAAATTACGAGTGCGGTATAGGCGTAGAAAACTTTAACGATGTTAAAGAAGGCGATGTGCTCGAAGCATATGAAAGAATACAAATAGAACATTAAAAAAAGGCCATTGGCCTTTTTTTTATGTCTGTAATGTGTTTATTTGAGAAAACAATATGCCATACCTTGCCTAGTCCGTTTTTTTGCTGCAATACTATATTAAAATCAACTAAAACCTTTATTTAATCCTATTTATTTAATCAAAAATTAATAAATTTGTAATTAATACATGACATTACACTGCATTTATGATAAAATATCCATTGGTTATACTGTATGCAAATATCACAGATATTTATGCAGAAACAATGTTTTGGGTAGGATTGGAAATGAAAATAATAAGCGGTCGTTTTAAAGGTCGTAATTTTTATACGGCTAAAGGCTCCAAAGCCAGACCAACATCTACTAAGGTAAGAGGAGCTTTATTTAATATATTGTACAATAGAATATACAATGCTGTAGTGGTTGATTTGTTTGCAGGCTCGGGCGGATTTGGTTTGGAGGCTTTGAGCAGAGGCGCATCCAAGGTGTGCTACTGCGACTACGACAAAAGAGCAATCCACAGCATACAGGGGCATCTGGATGAATTCCGCGTAGAAAAGAAAGAATACAGCATGTACCCCATGGAATACAAGCGTGCACTTACCAGAATGGAAACAGATGGCGTGCTGGCAGACATAATATATATTGATCCCCCGTATAGCTCCAGCGTATACAGCAGCATTCTTGCAGAATGTATTCCTATCATAAATATTGACGGTACAGTAATAGTGGAGCATGACAGGCGTGCCACAATAGAGATGGCGGAAGGCTATTCGCTGGAACAGACAAAACAATATGGAAATACTACAGTAAGTATTTTCAGATACGAAGGTGCATGATGAGTATCTGGGTATATCCAGGCAGCTTTGACCCCATTACACTGGGGCATGAAAACATAATAGAGAGAGCTGCAAAGCTTTGCGACACGCTATATGTCGCAGTATTAAACAACTCTGCAAAACATCCGCTTTTCACGACAGATGAAAAGCTGGCTATGATAAAAGAATGCACAGAACACATCGGCAATGTGATGGTAGAGAGCTTTGACGGGCTTCTCGTAAACTATGTGAAAAGCAAGAATGCGCAGGCTATCATACGCGGCATCAGAAACGTAGGCGACTATGAATATGAGCAGAATATGTCGCTTCTGAATAAAAAGCTGGAAAGTGAAATAGAAACCGTTTTTATATGTGCAGACCCGGAGTATAGGTGCATATCATCCAGTAGCGTTAAGGAAATTGCTATGCTTAAAGGAAACTTTAGTGAGCTAGTTAATAATAAAATATATGATAAAATAAACACTCATATAAACAGGAGGAAATAATGAATATTGCAGAATTACTACATATTCTAAAGGAAGATTTCGAAACAGCACAAGTAAGACCTATGTCAAACAAAGTTGTTGTAGATAGAGACAAAAGTCTGGATATAATAAACGATATTCTAGATAATTTGCCGCAGGTTGTTTTGGACGCTCAAAACATTATAAGAGACAAAGACACCATAATATATGACGCTGAAAGAGAAGCAGAATCTATTATTTCAGATGCCAACCTGAAGGTGGAGCAGCTGGTAGAGCAGGACGAAGTGACCAAAATGGCATATGAGAAATCTGAACAGATTTTAAAAAATGCTCAGCACCAGGCAGAGGAAATCCGCATGAGTGCCAATGAATATGTAGAGGACATTCTAGCAGACCTGGAGAGCTATATCCAAAGAAATCTGGACATAGTAAGGCAAAACCGTGCACAAATGCGTGGAGACTGATTTACCTACAAATACCTATTATTATATAAAATCATTGATAAGGCTGCCTTTTGGCAGTCTTTTATATTTCCTTAACAGCTAAATGCAATAAACTTAACATTTTTATAATGCTTCCCTACTCTGCCTATAACATGCATACACTATGATGTAGGTATAAATAAAACAAAGGGGATATAAAATGTTTATTGCTACACATAAAAAAATAGCAGCCTACGCATACGATATGATTAGCTTTTCTACGCAATGCCTAATAAATAAAGATTCCTATATTGAGGGTTCCTACTTTCCTGATACAAACATAAAATACACCGTTGTCGCTCATGAATATAAGCGCACCATTGGCATTGTGGAAGAAAAGATAGATGAGATACTATCTTCACGGCATGCACCGGATGTGCTGGGCAGGAATCTTGGCATAGTCAGCCATTTCGTTGCAGACTATTGCTCGCCATACCACACCAATGACAAATACAGAAAACAAAGCCTGGTGAAGCATTTGGCATACGAGAAGCAGACCAACGATATAGTAGACAAAATCCTTAATAATATAAATAGATTTACACATACACAGCCCTATCCCCTTTATTTTAATACGCTGTCAGAGGATCTAAAGTCATTTATACAGATAGATATGCAAAGCCAAAAGTGTATGGAAAAAGAGGTGACTTATGCCGCCATCAATACAATACGGGTGGTTAACATGATTATGGATAGATACATATCTCTCTACCATATGGATGATGCATATTCCGCATCTGGCAAATACGAAATACCATCAGCTGATTATTATACTATGTACAATATATCAGATGATGGTATGTATGAAGATGCTGACTACCTATAATTATTTTTCTTCTTTATGGTAGTAGTCATATATAGACTGGGCACATTTTTGGTTCATGCCCTGCACAGCGCTCAGTTCGTCTACTGTAGCGTTTTTAATTGCTGAAATTGTAGGGAAAGCCATCAGTAGTGCTCTTCTTCTTTTTGGCCCAATGTTTTCAATGTTGTCCAGCTCGCTGGTTAGTCCGCCCTTTTGACGCAGCGAGCGATGGTAGGTGATGGCAAATCTATGTGCTTCATCTCTTATTCTTTGCAGCAGGTGCAGAGATGGCGATGATTTGGCTATTATCACAGGCTCACTCTCATTGGGGAAGAATACTTCTTCCTCTTTTTTTGCAAGTCCTATGGTGGCTATGTGCCCTACTCCCAAGTCCTCCATAGATTTTCTAGCGGCAGATAGCTGTCCCTTGCCTCCGTCTATCACTACCAAATCAGGCAGATAGCTGAATTTATTTTCCTTGTCGAATTCGCCTTTTTCACGCTCATCCAGCCCTCTTTTAAATCTTCTATGCACTACCTCAGCCATAGATGCAAAGTCGTTTGCCCCATCTACAGTTTTTATCTTGAATCTTCTATAGCTTTTTTTGCTAGGCATCCCATCCACAAAAACCACCATAGATGCCACAGAGTCTACACCCTGTATGTTTGATATGTCGTACGCCTCTATTCGCTTTGGCAACCTTTTCAGTGCCAGTGCGTTCTGCAGGGCAACCACTGCACCACCTGTTCTGTCCCAGCGGCGTTTATCCTGCTCTATGCTCCTGTCTATGCTGGATTCTGCGTTCTCTATTGCCATATCCAGCAGTCTTTTTTTCTCGCCTTTCAAAGGCTTGTGAATGTGCACTGGTGCATCACGCATTCCTGCCAAAAATTCCTCCATGCCCTCATTGTCTTCTATCTCATGGCTCACCAGTATATTCAGCGGAATGCTATTTGAATTGGTATAGTAGCTTTTTATAAAGTACTCCGCAATCTCCTCATCTGTGCTGTCCATCGGCACATCCAGGCTCATGTTCTCGCTGCCTATTATCTTGCCGCCCCGCAGCACCATAATGCAGGCAATCGCCTTTGTGTTTTTGCTGGCTATGCCTATAATGTCGTAGCTCTCTATCTTGCCCAGTATCACTCGCTGCTGCGAAGACATAATATTTGTTATGTTCTCTATAATGTCTCTGTACTTTGCTGCATCTTCATATTCCTGCTTTTTCGCAGCGTCCTGCATCTTCTGCACAAATTCATTTGTTATATTGTCGTCATTGCCATCTAAAAAATTGCATACTTTATCTATCAGTGCCTTATATTCCTCCTGCGGCACGTCCGCCTTGCAGGGGGCTATGCATCTGCCTATGTCGTAGTTTAGGCAGGGGCGTATTTTTCCCTTCACTTGGGTTATGTTCAGGTTGCACGAGCGAATAGGAAAGATTTTTCGTATGGTTTCCATTGTGCTTTGTATGCTCGTTCCCATAAAATATGGTCCGTAGTATTTTGCTCCGTCGTTTTTCACCCTGCGTACTACCGTCATTTTGGGGTAATCGCTTTTTATATCTATTTTTATATATGGATAATGCTTGTCGTCCCGCATCATAATATTGTACTTTGGCATATATTCCTTTATCAGGTTTATCTCCAGTGCATATGCCTCGTTTTCGCTCTCTGTGATTATCCAGTCTATGTCTTCTATGCGTGAAACCATCACAGCCACTTTTCCTTCGTGGCTGCCTGTGAAATAGGACTTCGCACGGTTTTTCAATACCTTTGCTTTGCCCACATATATCACATTGCCCTCTGCGTCCTTCATCAAATAAACGCCGCTTTTTTCGGGCAGGTCTTTCAATTTTTCAGCTACTTTATTGTTCAAAATTTTTCTCCTTGTACTAAATATAATACATTATTTATACTCTGCCTTCAATATTTCTTTTTATGTTAGGCATCTATTTTTTCTGCAAAAATCTATGTAAACAAAATTAAAACTATATGTATCAAAACAAAAAAAATATGCTTATTGGTTGCTAAAAGCCAAAAAACAACTATAATAATACATGTACAAAAGAAACGAGGTATATAATGGCTAAAATTTCTGTATTGGGCGACGGCAGCTGGGCGTCTGCATTGGCTCAATCACTAAGCAAAAATGACCACGAAGTGCTGCTTTGCGGCATAGATCAGGGCAGAATAGACATGATAAATAACGGAAAAAGTTTCTTTTTTCCGGATATTGAGCTTTCAAAAAATATAAAAGGCACAACCAGCCTGAAGGAAATCGCAGAGTTTTCAGACGACATACTCATCGTTCTGCCCTCTCACGCCATTTTGGCAACGCTGGAAAAGCTGAACGAATATATACACACACCAAAGACTTTTATAAATGCCAGCAAAGGGCTAGAGCCCCATTCGCTGATGAGAATATCCGAGGTGGTATATGAATCAATAGATATAGACAAAATAAAAAGCTATGTGCTGCTGACAGGCCCATCCCACGCAGAGGAAGTTATTCAGGGCGGGCTGACATCCATATCCAGTATATCCTACAACAGAGAAGAAGCTGAGAGAATACAGGTGATGTTCTCTACAAATACATTCAGAATATATACCAATGACGATTTGGTGGGTGCTGAGCTATGCGGAGCCATGAAGAACGCCATGGCAATAGGCGCAGGTATACTGGATGGACGCGGCTGCGGAGACAACGCAAAGGCTGCATTCATCGTGCGCTCCATACACGAGATGATGCGTCTGGGCGACAAAATGGGCATTGCACCAGAGACATTTATAGGGCTTGCAGGCATGGGAGACGCTATAGTAACATGCATATCCAAACACAGCAGAAACAGAAACACAGGCGAGCTGATAGGCAAAGGCATGAGCGTGGACGACGCCGTGGCATCATCTACCATGGTGGTGGAGGGAATTGGCTCTATTAAGTCCATATACAGGCTTTCAAAGCAATACAATGTGTCCATGCCAATTATTACGGAATTATTCAATATAATCTATTTAGGAAAAGACACAGACGACAGCGTGACGGCTCTGATGAGCCGCGAGCTGAAAAGCGAAAGAATCCAATAACCTTTAACAGCCGGCATACGCCGGCTTTATTTTTTTCTATTGTAAAGAACTAATAAGTATATTATTATATTAAATAGAAAACAGCAAAGGAAAAATGTATGAGAATAGATAAATATTTAAAAGTTTCTCGCCTGGTAAAGCGCCGCACTCTGGCACAGCAGGCATGTGCAGGCGGCATGATAACGGTAAACGATAAAAAGGCAAAAGCCAGCACCGAAGTGAAAGTGGGCGATATTATCACAATAGATATCAGAGGATACCACAAAAAAGTGAAGGTGGTAGATATTAAAGACACCACAATAAAAGCTGAAGCTGATTCCCTATACGAAACCATATTCGCACCGGATGAAAAAGAAGCATAAAATATCTGCAATATGTCTGGCAGGCGGCAGCGGAAAAAGAATGGGGTCATCCACCCCTAAAGTTTTGATGCAAATAAATAATACCCCTGCCATTTTATATAGCCTGAAAGCATTTCAATCCTCTGAAAAAGTGGACGAAATAGTTTTAGTTTGCCCAAAAGGGCAAGCTGGCGAATACGAAAACATCGCATCCCAATACAAAATAGAAAAGCTGACAAAAATAACCGAGGGCGGCGAAGAGAGAACTCACTCTGTATACAATGGTCTTTGTGTGCTAGAGGGCTGCGACTACGTGATGATACACGACGGAGCACGCCCTATGCTGACACAGCAGAGCATAGATATTCTTCTGGATCAGTGCATCGCAAAAGGCTCTGCCATTGCTGCAAAGCCTGTAGTGAACACATTGAAGCAGACAGCAGAAACCAAAATATTGAAAACCGTAGATAGGTCTGATATTTGGGAGGTATACACGCCCCAGTGTTTTGAATATTCGCTGATAAAAAAAGCATATGATTATGTAATAGAAAATGACATCTCAATCACCGATGATGCCTCCGCCATGGAAGCTATATGCGAGGATGTATTTGTGTGTGAAATAGTGCAAAGGGATTTCAAGCTGACAAATCCCAGCGACGTAGAGCTGGTAGAAAAATTATTAATGAAAAAGTGCAATATAAAAATGGGTCTAGGCTTTGATGTGCATAGATTTGCAAAAAACAGAAAGCTGATACTTGGCGGCGTGGAGATACCCTATCACCTAGGTCTTTTAGGGCATTCCGATGCAGACGTGCTGACTCATGCCGTAATGGACGGCATACTAGGTGCAGCAGGGCTTCCGGATATTGGGCAGCTTTTCCCGGATTCGGCAGACGAG
Source organism: Eubacteriales bacterium (assembly GCA_040883315.1). GTDB lineage: Bacteria > Bacillota > Clostridia > Christensenellales > UMGS416 > JAFGUF01. Next base: position 165,953 of record JBFLKU010000008.1, on the reverse strand, counting down.
TTTAAGGGCATCTATTCCATAAATCTTCTCGAAAAAGTAATAGAAAAGACAGAAAGCCTAGGATACAGGATAAACAATATAGATGCTGTGATAGCATGCGAAACGCCAAAGATAGCACCATACAGAGAAAAAATGATTGAATGCCTTTCAGGTGCACTGCACTGCGGCAAAGACCGAGTTAATATAAAGGGAACTACCACCGAAAAAATGGGCTTCGAAGGCAGAGGCGAGGGAATATCTGCCAGATGCATTGTGAGCCTGATACAGTATGAGAACTAGGAAAAGCGATGAATAGAGATACAGTATTATCAAAACAAATTGATAAAATGCTAGATAAAATAGAAAAAGCACCTCTGCGCAGAGAGGCGTATATCCATCTGCATGGTGTAGCGGAGTGTGCACGGTTGATTGCCTATAAGCGCAACCTGAACCACGAGCTTCTATATGCCGCGGGTCTGCTGCATGATTTATACGCATACACAAAGAACCAGCAGAAAGACCATGCCAGATACGGCAGCGAGATGGCACAAAAAATATTGAAACAGTCTCAAATGTTTAAGAAAAAGGAAATAGACAAAATCTGCACTGCTATATCCCTGCACTCTGATAAATCCAAGGTGCACACCAAATTCGATGAAGCGCTGAAGGATGCAGATGTGCTGCATCATTTCACAATGGAGCCATGGAAAGACATAGCCAAGCGAAAAGACAAGCGTCTTAAAAAGCTGAAAAGAGAATTTAAACTTGAAATATAGCAATTATGTTATGCTATATAATTATTTAATTTAAAATCATCTCAAGGCATTCAAGAATGCTAAGATTATTCACATGGTATTTATGGTGTCTAAAAATATTTAAAAAACAAGCAACACACCACATTAATGCATACTTCTGGTAAACATATTCAGAATGTGGGCTGTAAAAATGTATTTGTTTAGGATAAGCAATAATGACTGCAGATTTTTTATTGAAGGCATGGAGATAATTAATGAGGTTTAAAAAATTAAAGATAGTAGCAATAAGCTTATTAGCTATAACGATTTGTGCTGTATTAACTGGATGTATAGGCATTGCAAAAAATGCAGAGTTCAGCAATCTTAAAACAGCTACTTATAAGCATGATATATACAATTCTAGTGGCCAGCTTGCGGCATTTTATAATAACAGAGTGTATTTTGCATCTGGTCAAGGAGATTCATACGGAATATATAGCATGAATTTAGATGGCAAAGATTTTAATTTCGAAATTGCCACACGTAAAATCATAAAGATAATCATTGCAGATGATGGAATTTATTATATTGAATTAAGCTATTTAGGCAAATCCAAAGATGAAAGATATAGCCTATATAAGTATGATAGAGAAAATAATGAATCTGTTCTATTGTCAGGTGAAGGAGAACGTGAGTCAGCAGTAAATGCAGTAATATTTAGTGAAGATGAAATTTTTATTAGACAGATTAAAATGATTGGAACTTCAAGAGGTGCTGAATCATATATAGAAATGATTTCTAATATTTCTAAGACTCCGATTAAATCAGTAGAATTATTCAACATTAATGAGTCATATTATTATGGGATAATAGTATATGATAAATATATAATAACATTTGCTGAGAATGTTTATTTTGATCCTAATGAAACTAGTGAATTGGATTTTGATTATAATGATGCTTTGTATTTCATTGATACAGGTGAATCACTATTGTGGCAAACCAGGGAAAATGCCAACTGTGATTTAAAAGTCATCAACACAAATGAAGAATATATATTTTTAGCTTATCTAAATGAACTAATTGCATTAGATAGAGAAACTTTACTAGAGTCTTATCGCATTAAACTTGATATTACTGAAAGCAGCGAAAAAATCGATTATATGTTTGAATATGAAGGTTTGCAGTATTTAATAACATCGACAGAAAGCAATAAACATAACTTATACGCAAGAGATACACAAAATTCTGAATTTAATAAAATAATGTACTTTGATGAAAAGGTAGTTTTGATTAATATAGTTGATAATTGTATAATATATGCTGTCAACAATGAAGTTTATTGCCAAGAGGCAAAAGCTGATGGATTGGGAGAAATAGAGTATACAATAAAATTCGAGGGAAATATTGTAGACAACAACATCTTTGAAATAGCGGGAAATTGGTTGTTCATTTATGATAGAGGAAAGCCTAGGGAGATAGCTCCTTTAGAATTGCTTTACAAAGTTAATCTTGATACAAAAGAAATTATAGATTAATATTAATCATATAATTATTCATGCAATTATTCTCTTTATATAATGCTTTTAACATAATTAAAGACTAATGATTATATTTACTTTGTTTGATTATTCACATTGCTCTCCATTTTCTTCATTATATTCATAAAAACATCTATATCACTATCATCCAGCCCCTCTACCAGTGCACTGGTTAATTCCATAGATATTTGATTAAAATCATTATATAGTTCTTTGCCCTTTGCTGTCAGGCTCACCTGCTTGCTGCGCATGTCATCGGGGTTTCTCTTGTATTCTGCGTAGCCTAGCTTCACCAGCTTGTTTACCAAGGTGGTGACTGTGGAAGGGTCTCTTTTTACCCGCTGTGCTATCTCCTTCATGCTCAGCACTTCGTTTTTTAGCAGAGCATATATAATTCCGCCGTGAGACGGGGATATCTCATTCCACCCCGCTTTTCTCATCTGCTGAACCAAATATTCGTTCATGCTATGCCGCAGAGAGCTGACTCTCGACGGAATAGACCTGTATATATCCTTCATTTTTTTGCTCCTAGTCGTATGTCACATTTTTCAAAAATGCTTTCAATTTATCTGTTTTAGGGCTATCCAAGATGGAAACCTCGCCCTGCTCTGCTATCTTTCCGTTGTCTATAAATATTACATAGTCTGCGAATTTCTTTACGAATGGCAGCTCGTGAGTAACAAAAATAAAATCCTTCCCCATGGATTTAAGATGCTTTATCTCCATCAGTACCTCGTGGGTGAGTATCGGATCCAGCGAAGCTGTAGGCTCATCCAGTATCAAAAGCTCTGGCTTGGTGGAAAGTGCCCTTGCGATAGATGCACGCTGTGCCTGTCCGCCGGATACATTTGCCGGCAGCTTATTCATTTCATCTGTCAGGTGCAGCGTAGCCAGCAGCTCCTCTGCCCTTTTCTCTGCCTGCTCTTTGCTCTGCCCTTTCACCTTCTCTAATATCACTGTTATGTTCTTTTTCAGTGTCAGATGTGGGAAAAGATTATGTTTTTGGAATACAAAGCCCAGCTGGTCTCTATATGCCTTGGCATTTTCTTTGTTTATCTTCCAGCCGTTTATCACTATTTCGCCGCTTTCTGCGTACTCCAGCCCGGATATCAGCCTCAGCAGCGTGCTCTTGCCGCATCCGCTCAGCCCTATTATGGCAACAGCCGAATATCCGTCTATGTCCACGGATATATCGTCCAGCACCTTTTTATCATAATGCTTTACTATATTTTTAATAGATATCTTCATCTACACCTGCCTGCTTTCAATGTATTTGGTTATCAAGGTCAGTGTCAGGGTTATCGTCAAATACGCACCCCACAGCACCAAATATCCCTCTGTGAATGCAAAGGTTTTGGACTGGATAAGCTTGATAGCATAGAATATCTCCGTAACTGCCGTCACATATAGCAGCGAAGAGCCTTTTATGGCATACGAAAGATTATTCATCAGCGGCGGCATCATTCGCATAGCTATCTGCGGCAGAATGATATACCTATACTTCTGATAGCCCGTAAAGCCGTATAAATCCATCACAAGGTATTGCTGAGGGTCTATGCTATCGATAGCACCCTTAAACATATTCGCCATATATGGGCCAATATAAGCCGTGATAGCCATAATGCCCAGAACATAGTCATCTCGGAAATTAAAAGACTCACCAATAAAATATGATGTGATAAATACCAGCACCAGCAGCGGCGTGCCCATCATTACCTCTATAAAAATATTTGAAAGTGATTTTACAAAGTATATTTTGCTCTCACGCAAAATGTATAGAATAAATCCCAAAATCGTACCGAAGAAAACAGAATACAAGCTGATTATTATAGTATTTAAAAATGCTTCCTTTAAAAGATTAGAATAATCAAATATTTTGCTTATGGAAAAGTTTGCAGAGCTGACTCTGTATATTACAAATGCTATAAACACTGCATAAACCAATACAGCCAGTAAAAACTGTATTGGTTTATTTAGTAGTTGTTTTATTGTTTTGCTATTCTTCATAGATATAAAAATCCATTGTAGCCTCTGGTCCAAATTTCTCCTGAATAACAGATAGATATTTTCCTCTCAGCATGTCGTACACTCCGCCCTCATCATCTAGGTGGGCAATGTAATCATTTGCTTCAGCTAATAGCTCGGCATTGCCTTCAGCCACAGCCATTCCTATTGGGCTCACGTCCAGTGCATTCCACAAAACGACTGTAGTGTCTGGGTTTGCATTGTGTGCGTCCACCACCACCTCAGGGCTCATAATCAGCACATCGGCTCTGCCTAATCCTACCTCTGTAACAGCAGCTGATTTATCAACTGATTCATTAACCACAAATCCATGCTTTTCGGGAATAGACACAGAAATCTGTCCTGAAAGTCCTATGAAGTTTGTGTCCGCCACAGCCCACAATTCATCCGGAGATGATGTGCCTGTCAATCCGTTTTTGTCTGCATAGTCTTTGTTCATCAGTCCGATAATCTTGAAAAAGAAATATGGCTTTGAAAAATCTACCTTTTCTTCTCTCTCTTCTGTAATGGACATGGATGCAATTGCGATATCAATTTTTCCGGTCTCAAGTGATGTAATCAAGCTGCCAAAGTCCATATTAACTACTTCAAGCTCTAGTCCAAGTTTGTCTGCCAGCCCTTGTGCCACATCCACGCTGATGCCCATTGGGTCATTATTTTCGTTAAATGTCTCAAAAGGCGGATACTGCAAATCCATTCCCACCTTCAAAACGCCCTTCTCTACCGTCATTCCCCCGTCTTCTTTGCCTTGGCATGCAGCAGATCCTAGAACCAATGCCAAAACCAAAACTACAACTAATAATTTTCTCATACGTTTTCTCCTTTTGTAGTTTACTTGGATATCCAAGTATATTGACATATTATATCACCGCACTCCAAATGTCAACCTTTTTATGGAAAAAATTTTAATGGTTATTTTTCTTCAAATGACATATACCTTTGGAACCAAGCTTTAAATTTTTGTATACCTGTTTTTGCAAGTCTGGTTGCTAGGTTGTCAAAAACTCTATATTTGTTTTTATATCCTGCTGCCAACAAAAAAACCAATAAAATAGAAACATTAATAATTGAGAAGCTATAAAGCACTAGCAATATATTCAGAGCAAAGGCAAAGTACCATAGCACATTAATGAATTTTTTTATTTTCTCAAAGTATTTCAGTTTATTAATAAGTATCAGTATCAAAATAGTAAATACAGCAACATAATACAGGAAGGATATATCCGTAATCAAAGTTCCTAATAAAAAGTATAAATATTTTAAACCTTTATACTCTGCAATGTATGTGAAGATCGTTTTCCAATATTCAACATGATAGCTAAACCCAATAAAATAGCGCACTATTGTCATAATGCTCAAAAATAAAAATAGTACAAACGATATTACAAAAGCATTCCGAATTCTTGCTTTTTCTTTCTGCTCATTTTCTTCACTATTTTTAATCCTGAAAAATACCACTGCTATTATTAAATATATACCTAATGGCTTAATCGAAGATAGCAAATTTAAATAAACATTTTCAAAAGTAAATATTCTTATAAGAGAAAAAACTATTGGGATTAGATATAATATGGATAGACTCATAATCAATAATACACTGTTAACATTCGTATTTTTTCTAATACTTATATTGAAAGCAAGAAACAAAACAAAAAATATTATGCTGTCAACAGCTAGTTTTATGTACGAAGAAATAGAAGAGAATATTCCAAAATGCTCAATGCCTAATTGATATGCTTCAACATTTTCTTTGTACATGCTTATAAAATTTATAATTGAAAATACAAACCCAAAAATATAAAGTATTGCTGAAATCAGCATAACTGCGCATATCAATCGCTTCATTATTGCTAATACCTGCCCTGCATCCTCAGAAGGATTCCTCAGCTCCCCAAAAACATCTTTGAAAAATCTTTTCATTGCCTACCTCTTAATATATCTATTTTATTTAAAATACTTCCCCGTCACTCGCTTTCTGGTTCCGTACTTTTCTTTATATTTTTCTACAAAATCCTCTATATCTTTATCCGACATATCTTTAATAGCTTCCAGGCTAATATCCTGACCTATTGGGCATGAGCTGATGCACACTCCGCAGTCGTTGCCTATGCTCGTCCATATCTCAAAGCATTTCTCCTGCTCTATGTGCCATTCATCGCTGTTGTCACCAGCCGGAATAGTTTTTGCCGGGCATGTTTTTATGCACATGCCGCAAAGCTTGCAGAACCTTACTAAATCATAGTCCTTTTTTACCTCGTGCACCAGCGGCATATCTGTAGTCACTATGCCTATTCTGCAGAAGCAGCCGTTTTTTCTGCTTATCAGCAGATTGTTTCTGCCTCTCTGCCCCAGCCCTGCCTGCTCTGCAATGGGTATGCACGGCATCAGATAATTGCCGTCCATATGGCAGCGTGCATTGTAGCCAAGCGAGCGGATATAATACGCCAGCTGCAGCCCTACAATAGCTCCGGCTACATATGCCTTGCTGGCTTCAAGCCCTGCAGATACCTGAGGTGCAGTATTTATAATGTCCTGCTTCATCTCCACCGTGAATACTATGGCATTTTTAAGAGATGTATCCACCGCATCTCCATAGTTCTCCATGCGTCTGCCTCTGTGGCTATAGTAAAATTCATCATCAGCGTATGCTATGCCAACGTCCTGTGCGCCGTAGTGCAGCGCCAGCTTTTTTATCAGCTGTGTTATCTCGTCTGCATCCACTTGGCATTTCTTGCCTGTCGGCTTTCCCTCGCAAAGCTTCTTCATATCTGTAAGCAGTGCAAAGTTGGCATCCGCCGCAGGAGAAAGCAGAGCATCGAATGTAGGCTTCCCTTCTGCATAAAGCTGCGGTTTGCTCCGCAGATCGTCATCTATATCTTTCTTTTCTGGGTTTCTGATGTAGTAGTCTTCGTATGCATCCGTGCCCTTCGCATATGACATGCGAGAAAACATCATGTCCCTTTCGTCTACTCGCTTCATTCTATGCCTTTTTCACTTTTTGTCCGTCTCTGGTGTCCTCCACGGTGTAGCCAAGAGCTAATATTTGGTCTCTTATTTCGTCGGATTTTGCCCATTCCTTGTTTTTTCTGGCGTCTTCTCTTTGCTTCAAAAGCTCTGCAACATCAGAAGGTATCTCCATCTCTGTTTCTCTATACAGCAGCCCTAGCACATCGGCCACCTTCATCATGGCTTCGTGTGCAGCAAATGCATTTGCACCGTTTGGATTTTCTGCTAATGATGTGTTTATCTTTTTCACAAATTCAAATATCACGCCAAATGCTTCCGCTGTATTCAGGTCGCTGTCCATAGCACTTTTGAATCCGTCATATAGTGTTGCTATGGCATCCTTTGTGTCTGCGTCTGCTTTGCCCTGCTGTGCCATATCTGCCCAGCTGTCTCTGGCGTTGTATAGCCTTTGCAAACCAGCCTCCGACTGCTGCATCAGCTCAAATGAAAAATTTACAGGGCTTCTATAATGCACAGACAGCATGAAAAACCTTAGAATCTCCAAATCAAATTTTTCGCCTATGTCCCGTATAGTGAAGAAATTGCCAAGTGATTTACTCATCTTTTGGTTGTTTATGTTTATGTGCCCGTTGTGCATCCAGTATTTTACGAATTCCTTGCCTGTTGCGGCCTCGCTTTGTGCCACTTCATTCTCGTGGTGAGGGAATATCAGATCCTCGCCGCCGCCGTGTATATCCACAGTGTCTCCCAGGTATTTCATGCTCATCACAGAGCATTCAATGTGCCAGCCCGGCCTGCCTTTGCCCCACGGAGAGCCCCATGATGGCTCGCCCGGCTTTTCCAGCTTCCACAGGGCAAAGTCCATTGGGTGCTTTTTGCTGTCGTTCACCTTTATCCTTGCTCCTGCCTGCATGTCCTCCATGTTTCTGCCAGAAAGCTTTCCGTAGCCTTCATATGCCTGCGTATCAAAATACACTCCATCGTCGCTTTTGTATGCATATCCCTTCTCTTCAAGGGTTTTTATTATCTTTATTATCTCGCCAATGTGCTCTGTAGCCTTTGGCTTCACGTCTGCCGGCATCACGTTCAGGCTTTGTGCGTCCTTTTCAAATTCCACAATAAACCTATCTGCCAGATCCTTTACTGTTGTGTTTTCATTTTTTGCACGTATTATCATTTTGTCGTCTATGTCCGTGTAGTTCTGCACGAATTTCACATCATATTCTGCAAATTTCAAATATCTTCTTAGCACATCAAACACTATTAATGGGCGTGCGTTGCCTACGTGGATATAATCGTATACTGTAGGTCCGCACACATATATATTTGCCTTTTTTTCTTCCAGCGGCGTAAATTCCTCTAGCTGTCTTGTCTGTGTGTTGTAAATTTTCATTTGTTTTTTTCTCCTCGTAATATTTTGTTTTCCACTTCCAATAACCTTTCTCTAATGCTCTTTAGCTCCTGCTCTATAGGATCTGGTATATGTATCTGATCCATTGTCTCCTCAGGCAGCTCCATTTTTTGTCCGCAGCAGCGCACCAGCCTGCCCGGGTTGCCCACCACTGTGCAGTTTGGCGGCACCTCATTCAGCACTATGCTGCCAGCACCTATTTTGGCACCATCGCCCACCTTAAATGGCCCCAGCACCTTTGCACCCACGCCTATCAATACGTCGTTGCCTATTGTAGGGTGGCGTTTGCCCGTGTCTTTTCCTGTGCCTCCCAAGGTGACCCCCTGATATATAGTCACGTTGTTGCCTATTTCGCAGGTCTCCCCTATTACCACGCCCATGCCGTGGTCTATAAAGAATCCTCTTCCTATTTTTGCACCCGGATGTATCTCTACCCCTGTCCAGAATCTTACAGTCTGGCTTATTATTCTAGCCAGCAGATACATCTTGTGTCTATAGAAAAAATGAGACGCTCTGTGCCATATTATAGCCCGAATGCCGGGATAGCACAATATTACTTCCAGCTTGTTTCTGGCTGCCGGGTCTCTCTCCACTGCAGCGTTTATATCAGACATTATTATATTCATGTTTTCCTCCTATATCTCTCTTCTCTCTCTAAATATCAAAAAACCGCCTTCAAAAATTGAAGACGGTATAATAACCGTGGTTCCACTCCATTTCCCGGCATGCACCGGGCTCTCATGATGGCTGTATAGGGCCTGCCCTTTTCGCCTCCGCAACGCACTTTCTATATGCCTTCCACAGGATGCTTTCAGCCGGTGACATCCACTCTCTATGTGTCGGTGCAAATATACTCTTTTGCTTCATTGGCAAATTGATAAATTCAATTTAGTGTATTATATAATATATTGTTAATATATTCAAGTTTTTTAATTCAGTAAAGCCTGTGCTTTTGGAACGCATTATTCTGCTGTTAAGCTTTGCTAAATATCCTCTTCACCATCTGCTTGTCTGCCTCCAGCTGGTCTTTCAGCTCCTGCAGCGTGTCGTATTTTTCCTCGTCACGCATTTTCTGCACAAATTCCACTCGGATTTGCCTGCCGTAGAGCACCTGATTAAAATCCAGCAGATGGGTTTCTATCATCCTTTTTCTCTCCGATGTCACAGTAGGATTATATCCTACATTCGTCATGGATATATATTCTCTGCCATCCAGTATGGTCTTTGTTGCGTATACGCCCTGCCTAGGGTATTGATATGTATCATCTGTTTCCAGATTGGCAGTGGCAAAGCCTATAGATTCGCCTATTCCCCTGCCCTTTTGGCATATGCCCTGTATGCTGAATTCTCTTCCTAGCAGCTTGTTGGCATGGCGTATGTTCCCCTCCGACAAATACTGACGTATTCTGGTGGATGACACCACTTTGCCATGCTCTTTCAGCTCGTGAACTATATAAACACTAAATCCGTGCTTTTTGCCCAGCTCTTTCAAATCCTTTGCTGAGTATTTGGCGTGGTCGCCGAAATAATAATTGGCACCTACCACCACATTCTCTATCTGGAATGTATCCAGCAGCATCTGAACAAATTCTTCGCCGGAAAGCTTTGCCAATTCCATATTAAACTCCATGGCAAAATACTTTACGCCGATTATCTCTTCTATTATTCTCAGCTTCTCATCTTTTGGCGTTATTATCTTGGGCGGATTCGGCACAAGCACCTGCAGCGGGTGCGGCTCAAATGAGCAAACATATACGTTTTCTTTGCCGCCTTCGTCGATTGCCTTTTGTATTATCTTTCTGTGCCCTGTATGCACTCCGTCAAAATTGCCAAGAGCCAGAGTCGCCTTTTCTATTTTATTCATAAAACATTTTCTTTATCTTCAGGTATCCTTGTGATATTTTTCCGATACCAATAAATTCTCCTCCGCAGTATACTCGCAAACTATCTACGTCTTCATCCTGTGTCTTTATCTCTACCCCGTTTAGTATCGCCTTCTGTTTCTCTATAGGCACGTGTATTTCATCCATATAATCAAGCGGTTCATCCACCTTTATTATATGCTTTTCTATTTCGCCTTTTTGTGCAATGTCCTCCAGCTGCTCCAATGTAATGCCCTGCTGCATTTTAAAGTATCCCGACTGTTCACGGGATAGATAGCTGATGTATGCACATGTATTCATTTTTTCTGCCAGATCCCTGCACAGGCTTCTGATATATGTGCCCTTTGAGCACTCAACCAGAAACATAAATGATTTTTCGCCGGACTGCCGGATAAGGTCGAATTCAAATATCTCCACTTGGCGAGGCTCTATTTCAAATTCCACTCCTGCTCTGGCTAAGTTATAGGCTCTTTTGCCGTTTATGCTTATAGCAGATACTTTTGGCGGCACTTGGCTGATTTTGCCTAGAAAGTGCTTTTTGATAGTCCCCTCTATCTGTTTTTGCACTGGTATTATATCGGATTTTTTTATTATATCGCCTTCTATATCCAGAGTATCTGTGTCTATACAAAATGTAAACTCTGTGATATATATTTTTTTCTGTAGGTTAAGATAATCAAACATCTTTGTCGCTTTGCCCAGCATAATGGGCAGTACGCCCACAGCCAGCGGATCCAGCGTGCCTGCATGGCCTACCTTTTTCATCTTCAGATTATACCTGACACGTGAAACCACATTGCTGGATGTCATGCCTGCAGGTTTTATAATGTTCAGGTATCCTGTCATATTATCTCTAGCTCAGCTATCTGCTTAAATATATCCTTTTTTATCTCTTCCACGTCGTCACCTTGGAATTTGCACCCGGCTGCCTGCTTGTGTCCGCCACCGCCGTTGGCTATTGCCAGCTTGCTGATGTCGTAGTCTCTGGTCGAGCGCAGACTTGCCTTGAATGTGCCTGCCTCCTGCTGCTTCAGCAGAATGCATATGTCTATTTTGTCTATGCTTGTCAGGTGGTTTATCAGCCCTTCGCTGTCTTTATAGTCCGTATTGGTGCTCTTAAAGTCATCTATTGTAATGTATGATACAGCTATTCTTTTGTCCACTATCTCCAGATTGTTAAATAGCTTTCCTGTCAAAAATGCTGTGTCTTGGCTGACAGTCATAAACATCAGCTTACCTATTCTTTCAAAATCCGCACCAAATTCCATCAGCTTGCCTGCTGTGTAGTGGGTCTGGGGCGTGGTATATCCGTGCACAAAAAGCCCTGTGTCGCTGGCTACGCCCATATACAGATAGTCGGCTGTTTCCTTGCTCATTGTGCTCTTGTGTTCCATCAGTATGTCAAATACAATCTCGCATGTGGATGATCTCTCCTCCACATAATTGTAGTCTGCATAGTATGTGTTGCTTTGATGATGGTCTATGTTAATAGATTTAACATCATCTCTCAGCTTGTCCTTTATGCCGTTTCCGCAGCGGAATTCATCTGCACAGTCCAAAAACACATATAAATCGTGCTCGTCCTCGCCTATGTCGGATATCGTGTTCACTATCCCAAGCTCCGTGAATGGCCATTCTATTTTGCTGGCACAGGCTATTGGATGCTTTTGCTTTCCCATGCCGCTTCGCAGACCAAAGGATGCGCCGTATGTGTCCCCGTCCGGGTGCTCGTGAGATATGAAAAGAGGCTTTTTTGCATTCTTTATTAATTCTGCTATTTCTTTTATGCTGCTATTGTTCATGTTCTATGTCTTCCAATTTCTGTGCTATCTCTATGCTGTAGCGAATAGAATTATCCACCAAAAACTTCACTGTGGGCACGCTTTTTGTTTTCATTATCTCAGAAAGTCTATGCTTTATAAACCCTGCTGCTTTGTTTAGGGCATCCACTGTTTTTTTGTTTTTGTCTTCGTCGCCAAACACGCTGATATATGCTTTTGCATATTTCAGGTCCTTTGTCACTTCTGCTTTCATCACAGAGCACATTTTGTCTACGTTCGGGTCGTTTACATCATCTCTTATTATTTCACTCAATATTCTTTGTATATCGTGGTTTACTTTTTCCATTCTATAGTTTGCCATATGCTACCCTCCAATAATATTTATTCATTATAGCAGATTGCCAAAGACACATGCAAGCAAATGCATGTATACTATTTACAAAAATGATATCTGCTCTTTGTTGTATCCTTTTTTATATTCTGATATTATTTCATCCATTTTGTATGATATGCCGTGATGCTCGCACTTATTTTTGAATTCTTTAAATATCTTTTCATAGTTCGGTATGCTGCAGGAATACCTGTCACCGTATGCTTCTATGTATTTTTGCTTTAGCCCCTTAAAATGCTTATCCAATGCATAATAGTACCATGCCCTCTGGTTCTGGCGCAGTGTCACGCCAAATCCGGCGTATATAAACCTTCCGCCGCTCTCTTTGGTTTTATCCACAATAGATAGTATATTCTCGGGTGTATCCAGAATAAATGGAAGTACGGGCATCAGCAATACCCCAGTGTATATTCCGCTCTCTGTCAGCTCCTTCAATGCCCTGAACCTGCTGGAGGACGGGCACACATTCGGCTCAATTATTTTGCACATCTCATCATCTGCTGATGTTATAGTCAGCTTCAGCAATACGGGCGAGTGCTCCATTATCCTTTTGAATATGTCGATGTCCCGCACTATCAGGTCGCTTTTTGTGGCTATTGCCACGCCGAATCTATATTTGTCTATCAGCTCCAGTGCCTGCCTTGTTATTTTCAGGCTCTTTTCAAATGGATTGTATGTGTCGCTCATGGCTCCCAGCCCCACTACGCCCCTTTTCCTTTTGCCCTGCAGCTCTTTCTCCAGTATCTGCAAAGCATCTTTTTTGCTTCGCACTCTGTCGAATTCCTCTATCTGATAGCATTCACTTCTGCTGTCGCAGTATATGCATCCGTGGGCGCAGCCTTTATAAAGATTCATATTGTAGTTTGTTCCAAACCAATATGGATTGTCGCTATATCCTGATAATATGGTTTTTGCATCTATATATTCCACAGCTTCTGCTCCCTGCATATATTACAAAAATATTGTACCATATTTCACCACCGGTTTGTATGAATATAATATGAAAGAGCAAATATCCTAACAAATAAATATTTACAATAATTCTAAATGATTATATTATATAAATAACGAACAGAAAACTTTAGGAGAAATTAATGAGATACCGTTCAGGTATAGTTATAGTATCCATTGCAATTGTAATAGTACTTTTTATGCTTGCATTGATGATAAATCATATGGTGTGCCTAGACGGCGAAGCACCGGAGACTCTTTTGAAGATAGATGCTGCTTTCATAAAGGCAGCAGATGCAGTGGCAAAAGCAATTGCTGATTTTTTCAGCTACACAAAATATCTTTTTGAAAAAATAACTGCCAAAAAAATCCCAGAATACCCAGCCGTGCAGCTTCCGCTATACCCTGAGTGCAAGGTGCGGGAATATTCATTTGATGAAAAAACCAATTCCTTAGATATTTCAATAGATACGGCAGATGACCTAGCTGCAGTTTCTGAATACTACGATGTGTTCTTTACCAGCATGACATCAGTTGACTATTTCAAGCAGTATTTGCTGACAGATGCATACACTGCCTACGGCATGATAGGCAACTTCACATTCCTGCTGGACACAGAGCCAAGCAAAGCCAAAAAATACAATACTACGATAAATATTCAGCTTCACTATCTGCGGGGCGATGAATTCCAAAGAGAAAACTTTTTCCGTGCAAACAGCGGAATGGATTCGTATGTATACACTCACCCATATATCTATATGTATAGAGCCAAGGGCGACGACGAGAGCATATACGTGCAGCTTCGCGATTATAAATCACAGCTTTTGAATATAGAAACCAGTGTAGAGCTATATATAGACAATGTGTTCTATTCTTCCAGATACTTTGGCGATACTATCCGCGTGCCCATAGAGCAGCTTCAGGGCATTCACAGCATTAAAATGATTTCAACTGATGAAAACGGCAACATAACGGCTATGGATATGCTGGATAAAGCTGTGTGCTATGATTCCGCAGGTCAGGTTAGTTTATATGATTTAACCGAAAAATACAGCAGTGCAAGCCACATATATATGTACAATACAGAAAGTCTAGAAGATATTTCATTCTTTTTCTATTTCACGGATTTGCAGAGCCTGTATTTCGAAGGCAGCGACAATATATCCGACTATTCCCCTATTCTGCTTCTGGAAAACATTTCACTGCTAAAATTATCCGGAGTAGACCATGATGTGATAACCAGGCTATTCACCCTGCAGAATTTAAAAACTCTGGAGATAGATGACAGCAGCTATGAAATATTCATGGGAGAAATTTTTGCAGACTTGCAGTCACCGGAGCTTATAATAAAAGACTGCCCCAATATATCATTTGATGAGTATGGTCTGTTTTCATTCCGATTGGAGCGGCTGGAGATAGAAAACAACTATTCTCTAGAAGCCCTCAGCTTTATTTCGCCCTATCCCAATTTTAGAATGCTGAGTCTTTCATATGCAGACAATCTGTCAACCATGATAAACACGCTAAATCTGGAAAAACTAAATATGCTTTCCATTAAAAGCTGCCAAAAGATAGATTTATCTCAGCCGATAAATTCAACATCATCTTTGATGTATGTGGATTTCGAATCCTGCCCCAGTCTTGGCGAAAACGGAGATGAATACATCGAATCCATATGGCAAAGCAGCAATTTGGTGTACTTCAATGCACAAAGCTGCAGCAATATAAATGAAATCAGCTACGAAAGCACTCCTTGGAGCGAGGTGAAATAGATGGAAAACAAAAAAAAGATGAAAAACATACTATATTCTCTTTTAGTTTTAGTATCCTGCTTTTTAGCCAGCTCTTTCAGTATTGTTTTGCTGTCTCCTTTTGTGGACGAAATGTCAGTGGATAAATCTCCCGATATATATACTCAAAGGCTTTACTCCGTAATAGAAGAAACTCAAAACTACACCTCATCGAAAGATGCAGATGAAAATGACGTTATCAACAAGCTGGCAAATGTGCTGGCATCCAATATGATAATAGACTACGATGTGGCTGCCTACCATATATCAAAGGGTGAAGACACTATAGCAGTGACAGCACTATTTATAGATCCTGCCAAAATAAAGCTGGAAAACGATATAGAATTTGATTTTGCTAAATATAATGACTACATCTGGGAGCTGCAGGACAATGCCATGCGCCAAATACAGCATATATCAAATGATGAAGATATATATACAAAAGAGTACACTATAAATATATCATTCAAGGAGACCTACAGCAGTATGGTGCAGGAGGCTGTATTGGATGAAGACGACATGAGCAAAATATACAATGAATTCTATGATCAGGCAAAGAGAATATACACAGATTATGTCAGCACATCGGATATTTCCACGGCGTTTTTCTGCAAAAGCATAAAAGAGCTGCCTCTTGATAACATTGTGGATATATACAACGAACACCATCCAGATAGCCCTCTGACAGAGGAATGGGAAAAGAATTTGTTTGTAAAGTACTCAAAGCACTACCTAAACAGCCTAGTTATACAAAACATAATAAAAATAAACACCGGCTCGGATGCATCAAGCGCCACCATCAACTATCTGATAGAAGAAGGCAGCACCACAATAAACACAGTATGCCAGGCTTTGCTTTCATCCTACTATGAATCCAAGCAGACACCAGTAGATGAAAGCACCGTAATAGATGATTTTGGCAAAGAGCTGCTAATGTATTCATATAAAGATGAATCAGCACTGAATTCAAAAATATTCGATTTTACGTATTCTCAGAATTTAAATACATTCACTTTGAATGATGACTTCTATGAGGAGATAGTCAACGACATATATGAAGAATTCACAAAATTTAATGATGTGTTCAGTTTATATTATCCAAATGTAATTGATAATTATTTCTTCGTGGAGCGTCCATTTGCAGAAACCACAATCATAACAGATAACACAAATGAGGCTACATACCGCCAAGTGGATATAAAAGTGCTGGGAGACAAGGACTGCTATGTGAAGCTGTATTCATACAATCTGGTAACAGACACTGTAGAGGAGTCTATGTTCGTGGCCTATATAAAGGCCGGCGAAGCATTGAAAATATATGTGCCCGAAGGCGACTACATGCTGAAATACGCCACAGGAACGATGTGGTATGGCGACATTTATATGTTTTCAGATGAGGGACAGTATTTCTCCAGCCCAAATGTAATAAGCGTACACGAATTTATGATGACTACCACTATCGAGCTTGGTATTCTCGATAGCGGCAGCATTCCTGCATATCCGGAAACACCGGGTACATTCTAGATTTAGGAATAGGTGAACCACCATGAGGGCAGCCATTTCAGCAGCCTGCCGTATTCGGCGGGTATCTCTACGCCAGCAGTGACAGGATAGAAGAAAATGAACAACGCAATTACAATGCCTATGTATACATAGGTAATATTTCTGTTGTAGAATGCCTTTTCATATACATTGCCGTCTTCATCAATAAACGTTCTCTTTTTGTTTTCCAGCCACCTTATCATCATGGTAATCATAATGATGATAAACGGAACTGATGCAAAATAGTGATAGATGAACATAGACCTAGGTACTAGTATCCATGGCATATACTGCGCCAAAAATCCAATTATTATAAATATTTTTATATCGTCTGCTTTCTTGCTTCTGAATAAGCTAATTATCAGCCATATGCATGCTATAGTGCCTATCCACCATACAGCCGGGTTGCCAAACGCCGCAATCGACGCCATTCTTCCCGTATCATTTAGTGTAGGGTCTGAATAATACCACATTGGTTTTACAATAAACGGCCACTCATACCATGGGGACGCAAAGCTGTGCTCGGCGTTCAGACCGCTGTGATAATTGAACATATACTTTTGTGATTCAACTACGTATTCCAGCCCTCTGCCTTCCTCAGCCTGCAGGATAGGTATATAGGAAGCGGTATATATGCATACAGGTATTACTATGAAGAAAATGATGCATAGTGCTACAGTTATTATTATATATTTTCTGTATTTTTTCTTAATAAATGATGATTTCTCTTCATCTATTCCCACATCTTCATTTTCATGCTTCCACACGAATAGATATTCTCTGTATCTTTTATACAGTGTATAGAAGAACACCACTGCCAGTCCTGCACCTGCATACAGGCATATCCATTTGCTGGCGGCGCCCAGACCAAAAAACAGCCCTGACAAGAACAGCGGAATAAGCGTCTTTATGAATTTGGATTTATAGAAGCTCATTCTAAAATATATTCCCATGCATAAAAACATCAGCATTATAAAGAATACGCCATAGCTGTCTATAGTTGCTATTCTAGTTTGGGTCATGTGCATAAAGTCGAATGTCATCAATACAGTTGCTATCCATGCGTACCTGGTCTTCATGAATATCACCATGGCCAGCAGATACATCACAGGCACCATCAGTATGCCTATAATAGTGCCCATAAACCTCCAGCCAAATGGATTCATGCCGAACATTTTTATTCCAAGGCTCATTATCACCTTGCCCAAAGGTGGGTGAGTGGTCTCGTATGGGTTGTAGCGCATCAGGTGCTCCCAAGCTGTGCCGGCATGGTATATTTCGTCGAAATATGTGGAGTTCATGTATGTTCTTTTTTCAGGCACTGTTTCCTGCTCGTCAAACAGATTGACAGCCTCGCTGGAATCAGGGTCTGTTATTATAATGTCCTTGATGGGAATAGCATTCCCTTCAGGGTCTACAAACACCATCTCTACCAGTCGTAGCATAGGTCTATGCACTGTAATCCTTGCATATCTCGCTATGTCATATCCGTCCATCTCATACCATTTGAATATGGCAGGATAGTTGGAGAATTCCATTACTGATTCGTCCGTCAGATTATATTCACTAATTATCTGATCTCGCAGGTTCTCCAGCCTGCCCTCTTCGTCTATTCTGTAGTAGTAGGATGTGTAATACTCTTCATCATTGTTGGTGCTGGCAAAATCCACAGTGAAGTTTGCTCCGTTTGTTCCCTGTGCACGGAAAAACATTATCTTGTCTATCTCCACGTCTTTGCCAAAATCCACCACCACCTCTTCATTTGTGGTTATTGCGTTCCACATGGTCTCTGGTCCGTATGAATTGCCCAGATGTATAAATGCTATTATGCCGTATATTACAGTGAGAGAGAGCATAATTATATAGTCTTTTTTCTTTAGGGACTTAAATAGCCCTTTGTACTCTTCGCTATTTATGTCCTCAATTATTTTTTCTTTTTTGTTGCTCTCTATCTCTTTTCGTTCTTCTTTTATTATTTCGTCTATTTCATTCTGCTTTTCTATATCCGGCTTTTTGAGCCCAATGTATATCATCAGAATGTATCCCAGCACAGCAGCTATGGATATAAAGCTGGTCCACAGGTTCATTTGGTTTTCTTTTAGCCATGATAGGAAATTTTCCGCGTCAATCATGGTCTTTGTGAATCCACCAAGCCTAAATCCGAAAATATATTTATTAGCCAAAACCAGCGATGTATTGGCAAACTGCGTGACCGTAAACCAGCCAAACAATGATAAATGCCTTCTGTCCTTTGTGTAGATATATGAAAACAGCAGCAATGCCATAGCCGGGTACATATATCTTTCATGCATTTTGCCGGATAATATGAATATGCCGGTTATCAAAAGAGCTGTATGGAAGAAAATATTCTTGTGGTTTTTATCCCTGAATGCAACAACTGCAAATATTACTACGGACAAAGCCAGTCCAATATATCCCCACACTCCATATGTAGAGCCTAAGAATGGCGTTTCTACCTTTTCCCACATTCCGCCCAGCAGTGCCCATAGGTTGGCTGCATTCAGCGAAACAGAGCCATATGAGCTTACAATATTTATCATCAAGTCTATTACAAACTTTGCGCCATATCCTATGATAAGCGGCAAAGTGAGAATAATAAACGCTGCAATGCCTGCTATCACTCCAAATATTATCTTTTTCCACGATTCGATTGAGTTATCGTCCTTTAGCAGGTGGAAACTTCCCAAAATATAAAGAGGTGCGAAAAACAGCATCTGCGGTTTTATCAATACTCCTGCGCCCAGCATCACTCCGGCTAGTATAAAGCTTTTCTTGTCCTTTTTGTGCATGAACATAATAAAGAGCACACCCATAATGGCAAGTATAGAGTCTATCTGTCCCCATGCTGATGAGTCCGTTATGATAGCCGGTGACAAAAAGTACAGCGAGCTGAGCAAAAGTGCAGCTTTCTCGCTTAGCTTTTCCTTGGCTACTTTGTATATTATCATCGTCATTGCCACGTCAGCCAGAATAGGCGGAATCTTCACCGTGGCTGCTGCAGCCTGCCCTACCAAAGGTATTTTATTTAAAAGACCTACAAAGTAGAGAATGTACATGTATCCCGGCGGATAGTCGATGAAAGTAGTTCCATCGTATAATCCTGCAATCCCTCTGTCTGCCGCTGCAGAGCTCCAGCCTATCCAGCAGCCAATATCATTGGGATACCCAGCCACTGTGGCAGCCAATACGGCACGTACCAGCAGGCCAAATGTAATTATCACGCCGAATATGCTCAAGTATACGCTTGAGTAGTCGTCCTTTATAAGTGCGTCTCCATAGTCCAAAGACTGTTTTATCATCAAAAATGCCACGATAAAGGCAATAGAAAGCAGTGTCATCATTCCTGCAAACTTCACCTTGTCTTCGTCATCTTCCTCCACTTGTGTCTGCCTCTTTGCAGGCTTAGACTCCTCCAAGGTATATACTTTTGCACCCTCTGGTGCCTCTTTCACCTTTTCCAGACGTATATCATCAAAATAAGCCGTTCCTATGCTTTCGTTGGAGTATCCGCCCAGCCGTGCGAAAACAGTCAGCTGCTCTTGTCCTTTGGCTGTCTTGCCGTACATCTCCACATACACGTATTCACCATTTGTATCAAAAAGCGCATCCGTATAAAAAAACATATTTTCGAAGGACAGGTTTGCTCCTGTGCCGTTCATTGCGTTTTCTGCCTTGACGTAGCCGGAGAGTTTGTATATCTCTTTCTCCTCCACGTCCACGGTCTGCTTCATCTTCGCGTCGTTCATCTCGCGGCTTTCTATTTTCAGCACATGGTTTCCGTTTTCATCTGCCACGTTAAACTTCGAAAAGCCCTCTATAGATACCCACACATCCTTGTCCCAGTATTCATACAGGTCGCCCTCGAAGCTTCCGTCCTTTATTAAATTCACTTCATATTCAGTATCGGATTTGTCTGCACACCCTGATGCAGCCACAGCCAAAATAAGGGCTGCTAATATTAAAATGATTCTCTTCACCAATTCGACCTCCGTCTAAAATGCATTTTCTATATGTAATATTTCCATACGGGTGCCTTTTGATATTTCCACAACATCAAATCTGCAATCCGGCTCCATCTCGTAGTTTTTCTGTATGTAGTCCATAGCCGCCCCGTGTATTTTGTCTATTTTGTGCTTTGTAATTGCCTCCAGCCCTCTGCCAAATTGGCTGCCTGTGCGCAGCTTCACCTCGGCAAAAACCAGAGTCTCTTTATCCATTGCAATAATATCTACTTCACCATATCTGGTTCTGTAGTTTTGCTGCACTATCTTGTATCCTTTGTTTTCTAGGTATCTGCAGGCTGCACTTTCGCCTTTGTCGCCCAAGTTTTTTTTATTCACTTTGGTCACCTAGTATCTTTTTCAAAAAGCTTGGTCTGTGTATTTCACACATGCCATATTCTTTTAACGCATCCCGATGCTCTTTAGTTCCATATCCTTTGTGCTTTGCAAAGCCATACTCGGGATATTTTTTGTCGTATTCTATCATGATCTCGTCTCTTGTTTCCTTGGCTATGATAGAAGCCGCACCGATAGAATACGATTTGCTGTCGCCTTTTATTATAGCTTCCTGCGGGTGATCAATGTCCAAATTCTTCATGGCGTCCACCAGCACATAATCGGGGGATTTCTTCATGCTCTTGCAGGCTATCTCCATAGCCAGCTTTGCAGCCTGATATATGTTTATCCTCTCAATGGTCTCCACGTCCACTATGCCCACGCCATAGGCTATGGCATTTTCATATATTTTCTCCAGCAGCATCGCCCTCTTTTTGTGGGATATCTTTTTGGAGTCGTCTATTCCATCAATTATTTTTTCCGTGTCCATTATCACGCACGCCGCCACCACCGGCCCAGCCAATGGCCCTCTGCCTGCCTCATCTATGCCTGCTATATTCACATATCCCTGCTTTTTCAGCCTGTTTTCATATTCCAGCTTGGCGTTTGTCATTGGTCAAATTCCTCTGGTGTCTCCAGCACTATTTTGCCCCATACGCCGTTTTTAAATTCTGTGATTATCATCTGTGCAGCACGCTCAATATCGTATTCGCCGCCTTTTAGCAGAAATCCTCTTTTTTTCGCTATCTCTGTTATGTCAGCCATCGCATCGCCTGTCATGGCATCCAGAGAATATCTTTGCTTTATCAGGTTCTTTATTCTATCTGGTGTTTTCGTCACCAGATATGTTGCCAGCTCCCATATGTCCAGCACCTGCTCCTTTATAGCCCCAGTCAATGCCAGATTCATTGCCTTTCTTTCGTCTTCGAATTTTGGCCACAGCACGCCGGGGGTATCCAGCAAAACTATCTCCTTTGCCACCCTTATTATCTGCTGACCACGGGTGACGCCGGGCTTATTGCCTGTTTTGGCTGATGCCTGACTTGCAAGCAGATTAATAACTGTGGATTTTCCGGAATTCGGTATGCCCACAATCATCAGCTTTATGTCTTTTTTTATTCCTCGGTTTTTATTGTGCTGTATTCTTTCATCCAGCGACTTTTTGATAAACTGTATCAGTTTTTGCTTGTCGTTTTTCTTTGTAGCACACAATTCTATCGTGTCTATTCCCTTTTGCTTATAGTAGTCTATCCACACATTTATCAGTCCTTGGTCTGCAAGGTCTGATTTATTCAGCACTATCAGTCTTTTTTTGTGTGCAAATATTTCATCAAAATCCGGATTTCTAGATGACAAGGGTATCCTAGAGTCCAAAACCTCCAGCACGCCATCCACCTTTTTGGCGTTTTCTGTCATTTGTCTTTTTGCTTTGGTCATATGACCGGGATACCATTGTATATTCACATTTTTCTCCATTTTCTAGATTTATTCCTACCTATTATAATGTAAATGTATTTATTATACAACCTTTTATGCCTGTGCCATATGGTCGCTTCTATGCAGATATTTTGCCTGTGGAATGTATACATGAATGCATTTTTCAAGATTTGCCTTCATATAGTGTAATTTTTTTTAAGTTATGCTATAATGATAAAAAATATAATAATTAAAAAGGATTGTTTTATAATGAGCACTGAAAATAAAGAAGTAAAAGAAATGGCAGTAGTGGATGACTCAGGCAAAGTTACCTATGCCAATGACGTTATTGCAAAAATAGCTGCACTGGCAGCAGGCGAAGTAAAGGGAATATTAGGCACAGAAGGCGGCTCCATTCAGGAGATGCTGGGTGTCAAAAACCTGACAAAAGGCTTGAAAGTAACTGTTGCAAACGGCGAAGTGACAGTGGACTTGAATGTTGTTGTAGAGTATGGAGCACTGATACACAAAGTATGTGCAGAAGTACAGGACAATATTATTAAAGCAGTAGAAAGCATGACCGACCTGAAGGTAGCAAAGGTAGATGTGCATGTAGGCAGCATAAAGATGCTTAATGCAAAAGAATAAATTACAATATACTTTTGGAAGAGATAGAAAGGACTAAAAATATGAAAGTTGGATTTTTAAGCAGAGTTATTTTTGTTTTAGCTGCACTACTTGCCCTTGTTGCAAGTTTGGTTTTCTTGGTTTTTGTTTGGCAGCTTAATTCCCTGTTTTCACATGATGGTATAATAAATACTGTTACCAATACAGTGGACAATCTATACTATAGCAGCGATACTGCTTTTGCAGTTGCAACAGGCATAATAGTTCTATATTTGATTGTTTGCGTTTGGCTGCTTGTTTTGGCATTCAGAAAGAACAAAGGCGAAAAAGCGAAGGCTATCGAATATATTAAAATAGGTACACCAGAAAACGGACAAATCAAAATTGCCGCATCTACTATAAACAGCATGATCTGCAAAAACGTAAACGAGATTGCAGGCGTAGCAGACAGCAAAGCCAAAACAAACGTAGTAGACGACAAAACATTTATTACTGTTGGTGTTTCTGTAGACGATGGTGTTATTATCCCTAAAGTCTGCGAAGAGATACAAACAAGCACAAAGGAAAAAATACAGCAATTAACAGGAATGACTATCGCTGATATAAACATTCTAGTAAATAACAAACTTTAAGGTAGGGTGCAAATGATAGAGTTAATTACAAAGCATAAAGGTGCCTTTATCGGCGGCCTAGCAGGCTTAATTATAGCTATTCTGATGCTGATTATCGGCTTTTGGAAGGCTATGCTGGTGCTTATATTCATAGGCATAGGCGTATTGATAGGAATGACCATAGACGGAAATTCCATAATAAAAAACGGTATGGATAAATTTAAAAAATAATTTATAGTCGGCATGAATTTGCCGACTATAGCTATGCACAGGCGTATAGCAAAAAAATCGCAAATAAAAAGGAAAAAATATATGAACAGGCGTAATGCACGTATTGGCCTAGTTAGATGCATGTACTCGTTGGAATTCAATTCCGACTACTCGCAGTTGTCTTTGGTTTTGGATGACCTTAGCCTAGGCAATGAAGCTATTGAATACATTGAAAACACTATAAAAGACATACAGACAAACCTAGCCGCAATTGACGGACTGATAGAGCCTAATTTGAAAAAATGGGCGATGGACAGGCTGCCAAAGGTGGATTTGGCTATACTTCGTGTAGCCGTGTATGAGCTGAAGTATATGGAAGACATGCCCACAGGCGTATCCATAAATGAAGCTGTGGATATAGCCAAAGAATACTCCACAGACGGCTCCGGCAAGTTTATAAACGGAGTGCTCTCTGGGGTGCTGAAATCTATATAAATTAAAAGGCCATTTATATCTTTGGATATGATGGCTATTTTGATAGGAGGAAGAATTGTATAATTTAATTGATGGCCGTGAAATGGCAAAGCAAACACGTATAGAAATAAAAAAAGAGATTGAAAAGCTAGGCGGCATACCCAAGCTAGTGGTTGTGCTGGTAGGCGACGACCCTGCATCGCATGTGTATGTGCGCAATAAAGAGAAGTTCGCAGCAAGGGTCGACATGGCATCAGAAGTCATCCGACTGCCAAAGGAAACCAGCGAAAGCGATCTTTTGGATTTGGTAAAAAAGCTGAACAATGATGACAGCGTAAACGGCATATTGGTGCAGTTTCCTGTTCCAAAGCACATCAGCCAAGAAAAGATAATGAATACAATCTCCCCTGAAAAGGATGTAGATGGGCTAAACCAAATAAGCATAGGCAAATTGGTAGCCGGCGTAGACGGGCTTACCCCATGCACACCTACAGGCGTTATAAAGATGATAAAAAGCACAGGTATAGAGATATCCGGCAAAAATGCAGTCGTAATAGGCAGAAGCCTGCTGGTAGGCAAGCCAGTGGCTATGATGCTGCTGCAGGAAAACGCCACAGTCACTATTTGCCACAGCAGAACAAAGGACTTAGCCGCAGAGATTGGTCGTGCAGATATTGTTGTTGCCGCTGTAGGAGTTGCCAATTTGGTGACCGGAGACATGATAAAAGAAGGCGCTGTAGTGATAGATGTGGGCATGAACACTGTGGATGAGAAACTAGTGGGAGATGTGGAATTTGAATCCGCATGTAAAAAAGCATCATATATCACCCCTGTTCCGGGCGGCGTAGGGCCAATGACCATCGCTATGCTTCTACAAAACACATTAACGGCATACAAGAACCAACACAATATATAGAATGCTGACATATACAGTAAATGATCTTAACAATCATATAAAGCGTCTTTTTGAATATGAGCATTCCCTGAAAAATATCAAAGTTCGCGGGGAGGTCTCCAACCTGTCCGTATCCAGTGCTAATCACGTGTATTTCACATTAAAAGATGAAAATGCCAGTGTTCGCTGTGCTTGGTTTGGCAGAGGACAAAGCATATCTTTTAAAAATTCTGATAATGTGATAGTTACAGGCAGCGTATCTTTATATGTTCGTGGCGGCGAATACCAGCTGATTGTCAGCAATGTTGAATATTCCGGGATCGGATATTGGTACGAAAAATTTCACAAAATAAGAACCAAGCTGGAAGCAGAGGGGTTGTTTGACGATATCCACAAAAAAAGTCTGCCTGCCTACCCTAGCAAAATCGGCGTGATAACATCTGAAACGGGTGCTGCAATAAAGGACGTTGTACGGGTGCTGAGCGCCAGATACCCAATATGTGAAGTGCTTCACTACCCTGTTATGGTGCAGGGGGCAGGTGCCAGCGTGACAATAGCCGCAGCTATCGACTACATGAGCGAAAACAACATCTGCGATGTGATAATACTTACCCGGGGTGGAGGCAGCGAAGAAGATTTGTGGGAATTCAACGAGGAAATCGTGGCAAGGGCAATATTTGCCTGCAAAATTCCTATAATCAGTGCTATAGGGCATGAAAGAGACGTGTCCATCAGCGATTATGTGGCTGATGTAAGGGAATCAACGCCATCTACAGCAGCTGCCAGAGCAGTGCCCGACAGAGATGAGCTTTTAGCTGTACTGAATGGATATTCATACAGCCTGAATGTTTTGTTTGGACAAAAGCTGGATTCTTTAGAGGCAAAGGCAAATACTGCAACTTTGATATTGAAAACATTGTCTCCTGAAAATAGACTGAACGAATATTCCCAAAGCCTTGACTTCATGGTACAAAGGCTGAAGAACCTAGCAGAGCAAAAATTAATCAGCAAGCAAAGCCAGCTGGAGCTGCACAAAGCCACACTTGCGTCTCTAAATCCCCTGTCACCTCTGGAAAAAGGATATATGATAGCACTGGATGATGAAGAAAACATACTGAATACCACAGAGCAGATAGTGAAGCTGGGCAAAGCAAAGCTGAGAGCAAAAGACGGAACAATAGATATCGTACCCAAAAGCAAGGAAGGATGAAAATGGCTAAACTAACTTTTGAGCAAAAAATTGCAAAAATCGATGAAATCATCGAAAAATTAGAAAGCAATTCATCAACTCTGGATGAAAGCGTGAAGCTATACAACGAAGGCACATCACTTACGGCGGAGTGCCAAAGCGAGCTGGAAGAAGCCAGACTGAAGATAACGAAAATAGGCAGCAAAGCTGAGAGTGAATAAAATGGATACTTTTCTGCAAGGCTACACAAGCACAAAAGAAATGTTTGAAAAGAAGCTGACTGAATACATAGCCAGTATAGAATGCTACCCGCAGCTAAATGATGCCATGGCATATTCGCTGAATGCCGGGGGGAAAAGGCTTCGCCCTGTGCTGATGATAGAATGCTCAAAGATGATTGGGCTGGATGCAGAAAAGATTATGCCGCTGGCTATATCAATAGAGCTGGTGCACACCTATTCGCTGATACACGATGACCTGCCGGCAATGGATGATGACGACCTGCGAAGGGGCAAGCCCACCAATCACAAAGTATACGGCGAGGCAATGGCTGTGCTGGCTGGCGACGGACTTTTGAATCTGGCATTTGAAAATGCAATGTCCTGCCTTGATTCTGACAATTGTGAAAATTATATAAACGCTGTCCGCAAACTCTTTTCATCATCAGGTGCAAATGGTATGATAGGTGGTCAGGCAATGGATATTGCAAACACGGGTAAATTCCAGAGCCAAGACGAGCTGGAGCGTATGCACAGAATGAAAACAGGCGCACTTTTTGAAGCCTGCTGCATATGCCCTGCCTTGCTTTTAGGCAGCAATAGTGATATCATGAATTGCTTACAGGAATATTCAAAACACCTTGGTCTGCTTTTTCAGATAAAGGATGATATACTGGATGTTGTGGGCAGTCAGGAAGAATTAGGCAAAACCATAGGCAAGGACATGGCACAGGAAAAATCCACTTTTGTCAGCCACATGGGGCTGGATGGCAGCATGAAATATGCACAGGAGATTGCCGAGAAAGCAAAATCACCGCTTAAAACATTTGGTGAAAAAGGCGAATTTTTGTCTTTGCTTATAGATTATATTTTGGAGAGGAACAAATAGATGCATTCGAATTTTTGGATAATGTTTAAACACCCTATTTTTTTGGTGTCTTTTACATCTTGGTTTTTAGCACAGTTTTTTAAAATATTTACTGGTGGTAAAATCAGGCTTAAAAACTTTTTCAATGCAGGCGGCATGCCCTCCTCTCACAGCTCCTCTACAATGGGAGCAACAGCAGCATGCGGCATATTTTTGGGCTTTGACAGCCCAATATTCATTATAGCATTTGTATTTACGATGATCGTGATGTATGATGCTGCAAATGTACGATTGGAAAGCGGGAAGCACGCTGAAATAATCAATGACCTTGTAGATTTTGCAAGAACCCACAAGGAATTTGATGCAGAACAACTAAAGGAGATAATTGGGCATGAGCCCTTCGAAGTGCTGATGGGGGCATTGCTAGGAATAACTATTGCAGTAGTATATTTCAGCTTCTTAATGTAGCTGAGCTGCGTAGCTTTTTCGGCAAAGCAAAACCTAGGCAGTCGAGATAAAACAGGAGAAAAAAATGGCGAAAAAATTGAAAATCATTCCATTGGGTGGAGTTGACGAAATCGGAAAAAACTGCACCGTTATTGAGTATGGAAAAAACATGATAGTAGTAGACTTGGGTATGACATTCCCGGATGAGGAAATGCTGGGAATAGACGTTGTTATCCCGGATATTACATACCTAGAAGACAACAAGGACAAAATAAAAGCATTAATCATCACCCACGGCCACGAAGACCACATAGGTGCTATCCCTTATTATATACAGTCGCTAAAAGTGCCTGTATATGGAACAGAGCTGACCATAGGGCTGATAGAATCCAAGCTGAAAGAACACAGAATAGACAATGTATCGCTTAATATTATTAAGCCCAGACAGAAATTTAAAATAGACTGCTTTGAAATAGAGCCTATTCAGGTGAGCCACTCCATACAGGGCTCTGTAGCGTTTGCTATAGACACACCTGTGGGCAAAATAATTCACACGGGGGATTTCAAGGTGGATTTCACGCCCATTGACGGGCAGCTTATAGACCTGCACAGGTTTGCATGCCTAGGCGAAGAAGGCGTATTGCTGATGCTGGCAGACTCCACCAATGTGGAACGCCCAGGCTATACAGAGAGCGAAAGCACCGTCGGCGGCTCATTGGAGGAAATATTCCACGAGGCAAAGGGCAGAATAATAGTGTCCACATTTTCATCCAATATCCACAGACTTCAGCAGATAGTAGACAATGCAGAGCTTTTCGGCAGAAAGGTTTGCTTCACTGGCCGCTCAATGCTGCGTATCAGCGAGGTGGCAACCAGCATAAACCAGCTGAAAATCAATCCGCAAAATGTTATTGACATTTCACAGATAAACAACTACACCCCAGAAAAGCTGACCATTATTACAACAGGCTCACAGGGCGAAAACATGAGCGGACTGGTGCGGATGGCAACTGGCATCCATTCCCACATCAGCGTGCTGCCCGGCGACACAGTTGTGATGTCTGCAAGCCCCATCCCCGGCAACGAAAAGCTGGTATACAGGCTGATTAACCAGCTATTTAAAAAGGGCGCAGACGTGAAATACGGCAGTCTGGAGGATATACATACCTCAGGGCACGCATGCCAAGAGGAGCTGAAGCTGATACATTCACTTGTAAAGCCAAAATTCTTTATGCCTGTTCACGGCGAATACCGCCACCTAAAGCTGCACGGGCAGCTGGCACAGAAAATGGGAATGGACAGCCAAAACATAATGATACCAGAAATGGGACGAGCATATTCCGTGACAGAGGACAGCATAAAAGCATCTGAGACTGTGCCAAACGGCGGAGTGCTGGTGGACGGACTAGGCATCGGCGACGTAGGCGAAGTGGTGCTGCGAGACAGAAAGCATCTATCGCAGGACGGGCTGATAATCGTAGTTTTGACAATATCAAAAAGCGAGGGCGTACTGGTCGCAGGGCCAGATATTATATCCCGCGGATTCGTATATATGAAAGAATCTGAAAAATTAATTGATGATATGCGCGATTTGGTGCAGAAGATAATAGACAATGCATCTCTGAAAGAAATGATGCAGTGGCAGGACATGAAATCAAAAATCAGAAAAGAATTGAGAAGATTTTTGTACAATAGAATAGGCAGAAAGCCTATGATTCTGCCGATATTTATGGAGATTTAAACTGTGATATTTGGATTGATATTAGTAGGCCTGATTATATCAGGCTTTCTTATTGGCAAGATTGCTCACAAATTTCTGCAAAGCCAAAGACAAAATAAATTCAGCAAAGTAATAACCATATGCCAGAATATTTCGATATTTATTCTGCTTTTTATGATGGGATACAAAATCGGCTCGAACAAAGAGCTTGTAGCTGGGTTTTCCACCATAGGCATTCATTCAGTGCTCTTTGGCATATCTGCCCTTCTTGGCAGCTCACTAGTTACGTGGCTTTTTATTTCCATAGCCAAAAAAGTGCACCTGAAAAAGAGAAACAAAAAGCTGAACAGCCACGTCCCCTTTTCTGTGGACTACGAGGAAAGCTCTCAAAAGCATAATATTTTAATGATATTTGTTTTTCTGGGGCTGGTGGTTCTAGGCGGTATTCTAGGATATTTTAATGGGTATATTATAGGTGAAAATATGCTATCCACTCTGGTGGACGGATCATTGATGGCACTTGTGTTTTTCATAGGTATAGATATGGGTCTTTCCCAGCTGACGCTAGATCATCTTTTGTCCATCGGCAAAAGCACCGTTGTAATATGCATGGGTGTATCTATAGGCTCGCTAGTTGGGGCACTGGCTGTGGGACTGCTGCTGGGATATGATGCGATTTTCTCGCTGGCTGTAGGCAGCCCTATGGGCTGGTATTCCCTAGCCGGAATAGTGCTGTCCAAGCTGAATGCAGAGCTTGGTGCAGTTGCATTCTCTGCCAACTTAATAAGGGAGCTTACAGCAATAGCTTTTGTTCCGCTAATAGGACGCCTGATGAGCAAAGAAAGCGCCATAGCAGCATGCGGAGCCACAGCAATGGACACCACTCTGCCGGCCATCACCAAAGGGCTTGGCAAGCAATACGCCGTCACTGGCTTTGCCTGCGGAATTATCCTTTCATCTATAGTTCCATTTTTCCTTTTCATTATACAAATTATTTATGGTATAATATAGCATAGCAAAAAGCTGCATGCTTTGGAGGTTATTTTAGTGAACAATAACAACTACGATAGAAACCAAAATAGACGTGTCCCCGTGCGAGGCGGAGGATATCGCGACGTTACCTATAGCAAAAGAAACATATTTTTCGGCATATGGAAATTCATCCGATCTGGGCTGATTATTCTGGCATCCATTCTTATGGTGCTTTCAGTAATATATTTTGGCGTGGATTATTTTTTGAATAACTACTGGCTGCCCACATCAGAGACCGACATAACCCCTGTATCCATAGAGATACCCAAGGGAACAAGCGTCAGCTCCATAACCGAGATACTATATAATAATGGGCTTATCAGCAATGCAAAGGTTTTTGAATACTACATTGATTTCTCCGGCTACGGCAAAAAGATGCAGGCTGGCACATATACAATGAACAAAACAATGACCATGCAGGAGATAATGATGCAGCTGGCAGAGGGCACAGGCCCGATGCAGGTGACAGAATTTTTGATTATTGAAGGCTCCAGCATAAAAACAACGGCTGCAAAGCTTTTGAATGACGGAGTGATAGAAGATGTGGACGCATTTTTGCAGGCAGTTTCTAATATTGATGAATATAAAAGCTACAGCTTTATAGATGAATTATCGCAGGCAGAAAACCCTGATAGGCCGTATCTTCTGGAAGGATACCTATACCCTGCTAAATACGAAATATACGTTGGCTCATCCTCTGAAACGATCATCAAAAAAATGCTTACAAAGTTTTCAGATGTATTCAACGACAAACGAATAGCCAGAGCACAGGAGCTTGGCATGTCTATAGATGAGGTTGTGATATTGGCATCTATTATAGAGCGTGAATCACGCCCCAATGATTTTACAAAGGTGAGTGCAGTATTCTACAACCGCATAAACAAAGGCATGAAATTGGAATCTGATGCCACCATAAAGTATGTGCTGGGCACAAACAAACTGAAACTATCTAATGAAGAAAAGTCTATAGACTCCAAATACAATACTTATATATATGCTGGGCTTCCTGCAGGCCCCATATGCTCGCCGTCTGAAAAGGCTATTGATGCCGCACTATACCCAGATGAGGGCTTTATGAGCGACGGATACCTATTCTTCGCCACAAAGGACCCTGAATCCGGTGAGCTGGCATTCAGCAGGACTCTGGCAGAGCACAACGCCGTGGTAGCACAATACGAAGAGCTATGGAAAGAATACGATAAAGCCAATGGCAACTAATACACCACACGGGCTGTATGTGCACATACCTTTTTGCATATCCAAGTGTGCATACTGCGATTTTGCATCTGTTGCCGCAAACAGCAGGCTAATAGACGACTACACAAAAGCCTTGTGCAGGGAAATGACCATGCACAAGGCTGCATTTTCAGCTATTACATTTGACACCGTTTTTATAGGCGGCGGCACGCCCAGCTGCATCCCGCAGGAGAATCTGCATAGAATTATTTCATCAATTTATGATAATTTCAGCACGAATATAGATGAGTTCACCGTGGAGATAAACCCCGGCACAGGTGATATACATCTATTTGAAATGATGCAAAAAATGGGCGTGAACAGAGCATCCGTTGGGCTGCAGTGCGCCAATGACAGCGTGCTGAAAGCCATAGGCAGAATACACACCATCTCGCAATTCAAAGAAACCATTAATCAAATAAAATCCGCTGGAATTAATAATTTCAGTGCGGATTTAATAAGCGGACTTCCAAATGAAACAAAAGAAGATTTGCTCTCTTCTGTTTCGCTGGTTCATAGTCTCGGTGGAAAGCACATCAGCATGTATACACTGAAGCTAGAGGATGGCACACCTCTGAAATCCGCCGTAGAAAACGGAAGCGTGGGTTTGCCGACTGATGAGCAGGAATACGAAATGTCCGTTGCTGCCCGTGAATACATGAATAAGCTCGGCTATCAGCGATATGAAATATCCAATTTTGCACAAAAAGGATATGAATCACGGCACAATCTAAAATACTGGCAAAGGCTGCCCTACCTAGGCGTAGGCGTTGCAGCGGCATCCATGTATAATGACACTCGCTGGCTAAATACATCCAGCATACAGGAATATATTTCATCGATAGCCTCTAATACGCTTCCGCTGGTTGAAAAAAGTGCTTTATCCAAAGATGAAATTGCCTTTGAAATGATAATGCTCTCCACCAGGCTGGCAGAGGGCATGAAATACTCAAATTATAATGATTTTACAGGTGAAAACTTCGCAGAAAAATATGCTGATATTCTATCAGAACTGAAAGCTCAAGAATACATATTGCCAAGTTCCACTCATTTTATACTAAGCCAAAAAGGCATGGATATTCAAAACACCATATTGATGAAATTTATGGACTGATTATAAATCGAAAAACGAAACCTGACTGCTCTGAGGAAGTCCCTCTAGGCATCCTGCACTCTCTAGGGATTCCAATGCAGATTTATTTACGCTGGCTCTTTGCTGCAGGTCGTCTATCGTTCTGAACATTTCTTTTTCTCTTTCACGTTCTATTGCAATAGCCGCAGTTGTGCCGATTCCGGGCAGTCTGTTCAGCGGAGGTAGTATTTTGCCGTCTACTATCTGGAATTTATCTGCCTTGCTCTTTTTCAAGTCCACATTCAGGAATTCAAATCCACGAGCCAGCATCTCCAGCACCATCTCCCAGACGGTAAGCTGACCTTTTTCTTTGGCTGTTAGGTCGTTACCCATGTTCCTCAGCTCCTGCACCTTTGCCTTTGCCTCTGCATGAGTGCATGTCATCGTCAGTGCATCAAAGTCCTCTCCTCTTATGCTGAAATATGCCACATAGTATTCCAGCGGATAGTGAACCTTATAGTAGGCTATTCTGAATGCCATAATAACGTATGCGGCGGCGTGTGCCTTTGGGAACATATATTTTATCAGCTTGCAGGAGTTTATAAACCACGCAGGCACTTTAGCCTCTGTCATGGCGCTCTCCATCTGCTCTGTCAGTCCTCTGCCCTTTCGCACATTTTCCATGGTGTCAAAAGCTATCTTATCGTCTATTCCCCATCTGATTAGTGCCAGCATTATGTCATCACGTGTACATATTGCTTCCAGCAGTGTTGCTGTTTTGCTTCGCACCAGCTCCTGCGCATTGCCCAGCCACACATCCGTGCCGTGGGACAGCCCGCTTATGCGCACCAGCTCTGCCATAGTCTTTGGCATTGTGTCCTTCAGCATGCCCCGCACAAATCCCGTGCCAAATTCCGGCACGCCATATGTGCCCATTTCCGCCAATATATCTTCGCTTTTCACTTTCAGGCTATCTACAGAGGAAAATAGAGACATAGTGTCCTTGTCATCCAATGGTATAGTCAGCGGATCCAGCCCCGTCAGCTCCTGAAGCATGCGCAGCATGGTCGGGTCGTCGTGTCCTAGTATGTCCAGCTTCACCAGCCTATCGTGCAGCATATTAAAGGTGAAGTGGGTGGTTATCGTTCCGCACTCTTTGTCGTCCGCCGGATACTGAATAGGCGTAAAATCATGTATGTCATATTCATGAGGTACAACAATTATGCCGCCGGGGTGCTGCCCTGTGGTTCTTCTCACCCCTACGCAGCCAGCCACTAGCCTGTTTATTTCTGCCTTGGTCGCTTCTTTGTTCAGGTGCTCCATGTATTTCATCACGTAGCCATATGCTGTCTTTTCTGCCACTCCGGATATAGTGCCAGAGCGGAAAACATTTTTTTCACCGAATAATACCTCGGTGTATTTGTGTGCTGTAGCTTGGTTTTCGCCGGAAAAGTTAAGGTCGATATCCGGCACTTTGTCCCCTTTAAATCCTAGGAAAACTTCAAATGGTATGTCAAAGCCTCGCTTTGTCAGCTGATTGCTGCAATTTGGGCATGTCTTATCCGGCAAATCAGGCCCACACCCATATAGTGCAGTATCCACATCAAAATCCGTGTGGTTGCATATATCGCAGGTATAGTGTGGCGGCAGCGGATCTACCTCTGTTATGCCTGTTAAATTGGCAACAAAAGACGAGCCCACAGAGCCACGTGAGCCAACAATATAGCCGTCGCTGTTTGATTTTTTAACTAACTTATGTGCTATTAAATACATAACAGAATATCCGTATCCCGTTATGGAATTAAGCTCTTTATCTAGCCTTTTCTGCACTATCTCCGGCAGAGTCTCGCCGTATATTTGGTGGGCAGTATTGTAGGACATCTCTATTATCTGCTCTTTTGCATTCTCCATTGTAGGAGCGTACAGCTTTTCTTCCGGCAGTGGCTCTATGTCCTCCATCATGTCACAGATGGCATTAGGATTATCCACCACTATCTCTTTTGCCGTTTTATCATCCAGATAGTAAAACTCTCCCAGCATCTCTTTCGTGTTTCTATAAAATAGAGGTGCTTGATTGTCTGCATCGTCAAAGTCTTTTGAATACATCAAAATAGCCCTGTATATGCTGTCACGTTTTTTCATAAAGTGCACGTCGCCCGTGGCAACCACTGGCTTGCCCAGCTTTCTGCCTATCTCCAGCACCTTTTTATTCAGGCTGATTATGTCATCTACGCTCTGCACTCTTTTTGTCCTTTGGTCTGCAATCATAAAATTATTGTTGCCCAAAGGCTGTATCTCTAAATAATCATAAAAGGATGCAATATTCAGCAGAGCCTCTTCCTTTTCGCCGTCTACCATTGCCCTGTATAGCTCGCCAGCCTCGCATGCTGAGCCCAGTATCAGCCCTTCTCGCATCTTCATCAGCTCTGTTTTGGGAATGTGGGGCTTGCCGCGGAATAGATATTCCAAATTGCTGATAGATACTAGCCTATAGAGGTTTTTAAGCCCAGCTTTGTTCTTGGCATATATTACAGCATGATATATATTTCTAGGCTGTATGTTTTTGTTTTTTATGCTATCAATTTGGTCTACTTTGTTTATTTCCTTCTCTTCCAGCCCTTTAAAGAGCTCCAAAAGCAAATGACCGGTTGCCTCTGCGTCATCCTTTGCCCTGTGGTGGGATCTAAGCATTATATTGTAGTCCTTGCACAGCTTGTCCAGCTTAAAAATACGCTTTTCGGGAGTCAGCCTTTTTGCTATCTGAATAGTATCTACATATGCAAAGTCTTCATCAATTCCCAGCCTTTTGCATGCAGCCTTCAAAAACCCCATGTCGAATTCTGCATTGTGTGCAGCCAAAACACTGCCCTGTGCAAATTCGATAAATTTAGGCACTGCCTCATCCTCTGCTGGTGCACCTGCTACCATGCTGTTGGATATCCCCGTCAGCTTCTGCACCTCCTGCGGAATGCTTCTTTTTGGGTCTACGAAGGTGGAAAATGTATCTATTATTTTCCCGTTCTCTATCTTTACTGCGCCTATCTCTATTATCACGTTGCTGTCGGCATATAGCCCTGTGGTCTCCAAATCGAATACCACAAAAGAGCCGTCAAAGCCTATGTCAGTTTTACCGGTTAGTGCCGTTTGGGTATCATCAAAAAGATATGCCTCAATGCCATATAAAAGCTTTATGCCCTTTTTCTTTGCCAAAATCGCAGCGTCAGGAAAAGACTGCACTGTTCCGTGGTCTGTTATTCCCACTGCTCTGTGTCCATATTGGCTGACAGTCTCAATCAGCTCCTTTATGTCCACCAGTCCGTCCATTGTGCTCATTTTGGTATGCAGATGCAGCTCTATTCTTTTTTCGTCTGCGTCGTCTACCAGCTTTTCATTTTCCAGCATCTCTATGCTCTTTATCTCTACAACGTTTTCTCTTTTGTATTTGTTGTACATGCAGTGCCCCTGCACCTTCACGCGCTGTCCTTTTTTCAAATCCTGCAAGAATGCATACTGCTTCTGCTTCTTTTTGGCATCACGCAGATATTTTTCGCAGGTGATGGAGCTTTCGTAGTCTGTAACATCTATGCTCAAAACCTGTGATACATTGTCTTTCAGGTCTCTAATCTCCACTCTGGTGATTTCACCCTGTATTGTCACAGCACCGCTTAATTCGGTTATCTCCCCTATTTCGCATAGTTCAGCCTTTGTGTCCTTTCCGAAAACATAGCTGCTGGATTTATTTGTTTTTTCATTCTGCTGTGCAGCTGTAGTTTTGGATATTGTCTTGGCTTCTTTTTGAAATGTGCATTCAGCGTCAACTATCTGTGCTATATGTTTTATTATCTTTTGAATAGCGTTTTCCTGCTCGGTTGATATATCCCAATGATACTTTGCGTGGAGCACGCCGTTATTATTTGCAAATTTAAGTGTCTTTATCTGCTTTGCGCAGTTTTTTGCATTGTGGTTTATATTCGCCAAAAATAGACTGGCATTGCCAAGCAATATGTCCAGCTCCTTTATTTGCTCGTATTCCACCAATATCTGCGATGTTTTGATGTGTTCTTCAAAATATGATGATAGCCTATCCAGCAGATTGTCGCTCTTTTCTGCAAGGCCATTGGTCTTTATGTGTATTTTTTTGTCCTTTTCATATGTATCGACAGCAACAATCTGAAAATACTGTAGTATATCCGAATGTTCTACATGAAAAAATCTATCTATCTGACCTGCCATCCACACATCTCCTAAAAAATTTGCACAAATTACATAGCCCGCAGCTATGCGAACTATACCTATAAACCTATTAATTCAACAAAAAAAATATGTATTAATATGATAAGTAACACATATTCTTTAGTCAATAGAAAAAGTACAACAAATTAAAAATTCACATTTACTTTTCTAATAATTTATCAATTTCACTGCACAGGGTTTCAAATGCATTTTCATTGTCTATCTTCATCTGCTTTTCGCCCTTTGCAAATATTATACTGCTGTCTTTGCCGGCAGCTATTCCTATGTCTGCGTCCTTTGCTTCGCCGGGCCCATTCACCACGCAGCCCATCACTGCCACCTTCAGGTATTTGCTCTCGTTTATATATCTCTGCTTTATTCTCTCCGCCAGCTGCTCCACATCTATTCCCTTGCGTGCACATGTGGGGCATGACACTATGTTCACGCCTCTTTGGCGAAGGTTAAGGGCATTCAGTATGTCCCATGCGGCGTATACCTCCTGCAGTGGGTCTCCGCTGATAGACACGCGAATGGTGTCGCCTATATGATTATACAATAGGTTTCCTATGCCTATAGCAGCGTTTATGAAGCCTTGACGGGATGAGCCTGCCTCTGTCACGCCGATATGCTGCGGATACTGGCTCACCTTGCTAAACTCCATGCAGCTCTCTATGGTCTTTACCACATCTGATGATTTTAGCGATACTACAATATCGTAAAATCCGAATTTCTCCAGTAGCTCCACATGCCGCATAGCAGCCATCACCATTGCTTTGGCACTGTGCCCGTATTCATCCTGCAGATCCTTCGGCAACGAGCCGGAATTTACCCCCACTCTTATGGGTACACCGTGGCTTTTGGCGCAGTCCACCACTTTTTTCACTCTGTCATCGCTGCCAATGTTTCCAGGATTTATGCGGATTTTGTCCGCTCCGTTTTCCATGGCGGCAATAGCCAGCCTGTAGTCAAAGTGTATATCAGCTACTAAAGGTATGTTTATTTTTTCTTTTATTTTTGAAAAGGCCTTGGCACAGTTTTCATCATATACAGATGCACGAATAATTTCGCAGCCTGCTGCTTCCAGTTCATTTATCTGGCGTATCACAGCATCTGCATCGGCTGTATCCACGTTCGTCATGCTCTGAATAAGCACAGGATACCCTCCGCCTATTTTTGCATTGCCTATATTTATTACCTTGGTCATTTTATCCGCCTGTAAATATCCTTGCAAAGTCGCGATACATCAGAAACGCTGAAAGTGCAAACAGAATTATAAACCCTGCCATGCTCCATTTAGACTGTGTTTCTATAGATATCTTTTTGCCTCTTACTTTTTCAAATAGATACATACCCACCTTGAATCCGTCAAATGGAGGGAAAGGTATCAAATTGAAAAGACCTAAGTTGATAGATATGAATGCCAGTATGTATATGAAGACATAGAAATCCAGCTGACGCACTATAGTGCTCATCACGTCTACAGCGCCCACTATGCTGCCCACGTCCTTTGCGCCCTCGCCTCTGAAGAATAGCTTGCCCATAAATACAACCAGCTCTTTAGTCATGTTGAATACTTCAGCTGTTCCTTCTTTCATAGCACTGCCAAAAGAAACCTTCTCTCGCATGTATTGTTGACCAAGCTCAATATCAATCATATATCTTTGGTCTGCCTGGCTATATTCCGGCACTAGGTACATTTCCACCTGTTCACCGTCTCTTAGCACAGTTACATTCAGTCCATCTTCATCCTGCAGAGCACTGGTTAGCACATCATAGTCTCCTGCTACCAGCTTGTCCTCCATCATGTAGAATATGTCTCCTGCTTCCATTCCAGCTTCATATGCAGGGCCGCCCTCTTCCATGCTTGTTATATAGTACTGGGTAGGTTCATCATATCTTACTATGCCTGATACTGTATATAGGGAAATAATTATCAATAGTGCCGCTACCACATTCATGAATGGGCCTGCTAGTACTACCACTATTCTTTTCCATACAGGTTTTTTATCGAATGAAAGCTCTCCGCTTTCCAGATTTTTTTCGTCGTCAAATGCCACAAATCCGCCTAGAGGCAGTGCCCTAAGGGAAAATTTTGTGCCTTTTTTTTCTTTGCTAAATATCTTTGGTCCAAATCCTATTGCAAATTCGTAGATATCAAAGCCCAGCCACTTTCCTGCCAGAAAGTGCCCCAGTTCGTGTGCCACCACTAGTATGCTAAGTGCTAGGATAGAAAATAATATTGTTGCTACGTTTATCATCTATGTTCTCCTTTTGTGCATCAAATCTCTGCAGTATGCTCTGGTTTTTCTATCTGTTTCCAGAATGCTTTCCAGGCTGTCATCTTCCAGACTTTCTACATTGATATATGCACTTTCGATTATGTCATATATTTGTGTATATTTTATGTTTCCTGCCAAAAATTCAGCTACAGCTTCTTCATTGGCAGAGTTTATAACCAAGCTCCTGCCGCCGCCCTCTTCCAGTGATTTGAAGGCGATTGCAAGGCATGGGAATTTTTCAAAATCAGGTTTTTCGAATTCCAGTGCACCCGCTGAGAAAATGTCCAGCGGCTCGCTGGGGCATTCCACTCTTTCAGGATACATTATAGCATATTGTATTGGAATTCGCATGTCCGGGTTTCCAAGCTGTGCCAGAATGGAATTATCCATAAATTCCACCATAGAGTGAACGATGCTTTTTCTGTGTACACATACTTTTATCTGGCTGGGATTAAGATCAAATAGATATTTTGCCTCTATCACCTCCAGCCCTTTGTTCATCATTGTGGCCGAATCTATTGTTATTTTTGCACCCATGCTCCAGTTCGGATGCTTTAGCGCCTGCTCCACAGTAATGTTTTTCATTGCATCCATTGGCGTATCCACAAAAGGGCCGCCCGATGCCGTCAGATATATGTTTTTGATGCCCTTTATGTTTGCATCGCTCTGCAGACATTGGAATATGGCAGAGTGCTCTGAATCCACAGGGTATATCGGCGTATTATGCAGCTTTGCAAGGTTCGTCACCATGCTGCCGCCTGCCACCAGTGTTTCCTTGTTTGCCAAGGCTATGGTCATGCCCTGCTTTATGCACGCTATGGTGCTCTCCAGCCCAGCAATGCCCACAATAGCACACACAGCAATATCCGCACCGCAGATATTGCACATCTCTATTATGCCATCGTGCCCTGATAATATTTTTGTGTTTGAAGAATTAATATGCTTAGCTAGGGATTCATCACCTATCGCACAATATGCAGGCTGGAATTTTTCTATCTGCTCGTTCAGCAAAGCGTAGTTTTTGTGTCCGCTTATTCCAACCACCTGAAATCTATCTTTGTAGTGGCTTATAATATCCAGAGTCTGCGTGCCGATAGAGCCTGTGGACCCCAGAATTAATATTTTGCGTTTTTTATCCAATTTTATCCGTCCTATCTGATAAACAGATTATAGTATACAAGTGCAGTCAGCGAAGAAAACAGCGTGGAATCCAGTCTGTCTATTAGTCCGCCGTGTCCTCCCAGCACCTGTGAAAAGTCTTTGATATTTGCGAATCTTTTTACAGCCGATGCCACCAAATCGCCTATCTGTGAAAATATCGTGCAGATAAATGTACAGATAATCACATGATACCACGGGATAGATGTTATCTCCGGATAGCTTGCCAATATACCGGTCTTACAAAGTGCAACATACAGCAAGCCTATTATAATCAGGCTGGATGCCACGCCGCCTACCGCTCCCTCCACCGTTTTATTGGGGCTGATAGATGGTGCCAGCTTTTTCTTGCCAAACTTGCTGCCAATAAAATATGCACCTATATCACTAGCAACTGGTGAAAGCAAAGCGATGGCCATCACAAACACACTTATCGTATACGGTTTCATCTCGCCTATCATAATCAGCGCCAAAAAAAATGATCCGGGATAGCTTATTGTAAAGCAGGATACAATTGCATCCTCAAACTTCACACTTTTGTCAAATACTCCCCAAATCAGATTGTATATAACCAATAATGCAAATAGTAGCAAGGTGACCTGCGGGCTGATGAGGTATGAAGGGTATAATAAAAGTCCGAATAATACAGCCGTTCTCCTATTTGGGTGGTATCCTGCGCTAAACATGGCTTTTGTCATCTCATATTGGCATATTAATGCGATGACGCTCAGCAGTATTATATAGGGTATTCCCCTTACAAAAGCTATTGCCGCCAAGACCAATCCGATTGGTATGCCAATTAGAAATCTATTTTTCAATTCATCACTCCTATTTCACGTCGCCGAAGCGTCTTTTTCTTTTCGCGTATTCATTTAATGCTTCAGTATATTCTTCATTGCCAAAATCCGGCCAATGCGCCTGAGTAAAATAAAACTCGGAGTACGATGCCTGATACAGCATAAAATTGCTCAGCCTCTGCTCTCCGCTGGTTCGTATAATCAGGTCAGGGTCTGGCATATGGCTTGTATCCAGATGGCTGCTAATCAGTTCATCTGTGATATCATCCAGCAAAATATTCCCTGCTTTATAAAGCTCTGCTATTTTTTTAACAGCTTGGCGTATCTCCAGCCTAGAGCCGTAGTTGAGTGCGATGCACACTGTTAGCCCTGTGT
Organism: Eubacteriales bacterium; assembly: GCA_040883315.1. Lineage (GTDB taxonomy): Bacteria > Bacillota > Clostridia > Christensenellales > UMGS416 > JAFGUF01. The sequence goes on along the minus strand of JBFLKU010000008.1, from coordinate 123,743 downwards.
TGTCCTTTGTTCTCTCCAGTGCATATTTTATGGCCTTAAATGGGTCTTTGGGGAATTTTTCGATGTCGCCCATAAATGTGATGCACACATTCTCTGCGTCCAGTTCATCTATTTCATTATATAAAAATTCCACCAGCAGCTTCATCAGCACGTTCACTTCGTCCTTGGGGCGTTTCCAGTTTTCAGTGGAAAACGCATACAAAGTAAGATATTTAATGCCTATATGGCTGCTCATCCTGATGATGTTTCGCAGTGCCTCTACTCCTGCCCTATGCCCTGCAGAGCGTGGAAGCAGCCTTTTCTTTGCCCATCTGCCGTTGCCGTCCATAATAATGGCAACATGCTCCGGCAGATTGTGGGGGATATTGCTGTATGTATATCCTTTTACTTTCATTTTTATTCCTTATAAGGCGGAAAACCAGCATACAAAAACTCTATGGTTTCATCACCATCTATTTTCTTCACTCTGATTATCCTCTTATTCTCATAATCATTGTATCTATCTTTTGTCTCTATAAACAATGCTTTAATATTGTTTTCTTCTGCAAAATTTTTGGCGTACTGCAATGTGCAGCCTATCAGATTACTATACTGCAAGGATTTCCTTTTCCTTGTCTTTTGTTATGTCATCAATATTTTTAATATGTTTGTCTGTCATGTCCTGCAGCTTCTTTTCATCGCGGCGAAGGTCATCTTCTGTGATTGCATTGTCTTTTTCCAGCTTTTCAAGGTGTTTTTTGGCGTCGTGGCGCACTGCACGTACTGCTACCTTTGCTTCCTCTGAAAATTTATGCAGCTGCTTAACCAAATCTTTTCTGCGCTCTTCTGTCAGCTCCGGTATAACCAATCGTATCACTTTGCCGTCATTCATTGGATTGATTCCGATGTCTGATGTTTGTATAGCTTTTTCAATTTCATGTATCATTGAAGCATCCCACGGAGATATCATCAATATTCTTGGTTCCGGTGCGGAAATATTTCCTACCTGTGCCAGAGGTGTGGGTGTGCCATAGTAATCTACTGTTATTCTGTCTAAAAGTTTTGGGTTTGCACGTCCTGCTCTCATAGACTGCAGCTCTGTTTTGTAAAATTCCACTGCTTTATCCATGCGTTCATCGCCGTCTTTTAGTAATTCTGCATTATTCATAGTCATCTCTATATGCCCTCCTGATTTTTTTAAATCTATAAAAAGTATTTTAACGCAAAACAACAATTATTACAACACAAATCATGCATCCAGCTCTTTTAAAATGGCAGTATTTTGAAAAAAATATGTGTTATAATGATAGATGTTGTATTAAACATTATTAATGTGTTAAAATGAGTTGATATTTATTTGTGAATTATAGAAAGGATGAAAAGCATTGCCAAGCAAAACAAACAGCAGAAAAAAAACAAGCACTGCGAAAACATCTAGCACGAGAAAAACAACGACAGGAAAAACGACCAGCAAAAAAGCTGCTCCAAAAAAGCCTGTTAAATCTGAACAGAAAAAAAATGAAGTAATGATAGGCATAATAACATGCGTTACCAGCCTGTTTGTGCTAATCATTATGTTCCAATCATCCATAACAGGCGCAAAAGGCTACGCCATAAAAAGCGCTGTTGTAGGGACGTTTGGCTCATTTGGCTACTTAATACCTGTCCTTGGCTTTATAGTAGGCCTTATTTTGATATTGAAAAAAGAAGCCGGCATAAGATGGGGACAAGTTACGCTTTGGACCGTCTTTGTGCTGTGTGCTGTTCTTTTTTACCACACATTTTTCTTAAGGAAAATCTTCGCCATGAAAGTGGTGGATGTTGACTTTTTAACAACGACTTTCAAAGACTACATAAAGTCATCATATGACTATGGCGTAGCCAGCAGAGGCGGCTCGGCTGGTGCACTGGGTGCACTGCTTTCATACTGGCTATTGAAAAATTTCAGCATATTCGGCGCTGTTTTTGTGCCGCTTACCTATATGCTAATAGTACTAATAGTGAAAAATCATGTTCTTTTGGGTGAATTTATCAGAAACACCAAAGAAGGCATTGAAATGCGTATTGAAGAACGCGAAAGCAGAGAGACTCCTCTGGAAAGGCTGGGCAAGGACGTGCCTATTGCGGCAGAGAGCGGCAGAAGAAAGGTGCACGATGAATATCCTGCCCCGGAAAGAGCTGTAGCTTCCCCACCGCACAAAAGCGAATCTCTGCATGTGATGAAAGACAGCAAGCATAAACTCTATGTGGAGAATATAAAAAATGCATCTGATAATTTTGATGAAGATTCAGAGCTGAATACGGACTTTTTGCTTCGCCACAATAAGCAGCCCCTATCATCGGCAAACGGAGGCAGATACGCTGTGGACGAGGATCAGTGGGAATATGCACTGGAAAAGGAACAAAGCCATAAGCCAAGCCGATCTGCATCCAGCAAAGCGGTTGGTGATCTTCCTATTCAGATAAGAATGACAGATGATGATGACTACAAAAAAGATGTGCCTGCACATCCTGCAAAAGAAGACGAAGAATATAAATTCCCGCCTCTTGATTTGATAGCATTCAGCAGCAACAAGCAGGATGCAAGCCTAAGAGCGGAATGCCACGCCAATGCAATGAAACTAGAGGAGACATTGTCTAGCTTCCGTGTGGACGCAAAGGTTATAAACATCACCTGCGGTCCCACCGTAACAAGATATGAGCTTCGCCCTGCCCCCGGTGTGCGTGTTGCCAAAATCAATGGTCTTTCAAAAGACCTGGCTATGGCTCTGGCAGCCACCAGTGTGCGCATAGAGGCACCTATTCCAAATAAAAACGCAGTTGGCATAGAGGTGCCAAACAGAACACGATCTATTGTTGGGCTTCGTGATATTTTGGAAGGCTCAAAATTCAAAACCGCCACTTCACCACTTACAATATGCGTTGGAAAAGACATAACAGGCAGAAACATAGTGGCAGACTTGGCAAAAATGCCCCACATGCTGGTAGCCGGTGCTACTGGCTCTGGTAAATCTGTTTTCATCAATTCGCTTATACTGTCATTGATATATAAAAGCTCACCAAATGACGTACGCTTTATTATGGTTGACCCCAAAAAAGTGGAATTGAACGTATACAATGGAATCCCCCATCTGCTGATACCAGTAGTTACAAAGGCATCCATGGCAGCCAGTGCACTAAACTGGGCTGTTAAAGAGATGATGAAACGCTACGATATATTCGCAGAAAACGGCGTAAGAAACCTGGACGGATACAACAAGCTGGCAAATAGCAAAAAAGGTATGGAGACTATGCCTAGGTTTGTTATTATAGTGGATGAGCTGGCAGACCTGATGCAGGTGGCTTCAGCCGAAGTGGAAGATGCCATATACAGGCTGGCACAGCTGGCACGTGCCGCAGGCATGCACTTGGTAATAGCCACACAAAGACCGGATGTTAAGGTAATTACAGGAACAATAAAGGCAAACATACCATGCAGAGTGGCATTCAGCGTAAACCAGCTGGTGGACTCACGCACTATTTTGGATGGCAGCGGAGCCGAGCACCTTTTAGGGAACGGCGACATGCTCTTTAAATTCACAGGCAAACCCATCCGTCTGCAGGGTGCATTTGTGGCAGACAAAGAGGTGGAAAAGGTCTGCAGCTTCCTGAAAGCTGAAGGCGTGAAATACGACAACAACGTTCTAGAGGACGTTAAGAAAATAGAAAAGCAAGCACAAAGCGATTCTGGCGGAGGATATGATTCCCCTCTGGATGAATTCGACAATTTGCTGCCGGATGCAGTGAAGGTGATATATGACCACGAAAAAGCATCTACATCTATGGTGCAGAGAAAGCTGAGAGTGGGATACAATAGAGCCGCCCGAATAATGGACGACTTGGAAAGACTGGGAGTAGTAGGCGAAGCAGACGGCTCGAAGCCAAGAGAAATAATGGTTTCATACGGAACTGCTATGCAGATAGTCTCTGGAGATGATGATGAATAAATACAAAATAGGCCTGGTATCACTGGGCTGCCCCAAAAACGAAGTGGACGCAGAGGTGATGCTCCACAGGATAAAGCAGGCGGGGCATGAAATAGAGGAAAACCCTGCTGAATGTGATTTGGTTATAATAAATACCTGCGGATTTTTGAAGAGTGCAAAGCAGGAAGCAATAGACACCATTTTTGACATAGCACAATACAAAGATGAAACTAACCTGAAAAAAATAATTGTATCTGGCTGCTTCAGCGGCAGATACAGCCAAACAATATACGACGAAATGCCGGAGGTAGATGCTATCCTCGGCATATCACAATACCCGGATATTGCAGAACACATTGAAAGATGCCTAGGAGGCGAAAGATACATCTGTGCCGAGATAAATGAAAAAATGTCGGCAGAAGACGGCAGGGTGATTATCACTCCGCCTCAAAGAGCATATCTGAAGATAGCAGAGGGCTGCTCGAATAACTGCACCTACTGTGCTATCCCCAGCATAAGAGGCAAAATGAGATCCAGAGCCGTGGACAAAATAATCGCAGAGGCAAAGCAGCTGATAGCTGATGGCGTGAAAGAGATTACCTTGGTGGCACAGGACACCACCAGATACGGCATGGACATAGGTGAAAACATCGCAGGCCTTCTGGATAAAATAGCATCACTGGATAAGACCGTGTGGATACGCATTCTATACATGTACCCGGAAATGATTACAGACGAGCTTTTATCCGTTTATAAAAAGCATGAAAATATATGCAGATATTTCGACATACCCCTGCAGCATGTCAGCGACAAAATGCTGAAGGCTATGAACCGCCACTCCAACTATTCTGGCATCGTAAATACATACAAAAAAATAAGAGAGCAGCTTCCGGATGCTTCACTGCGCACCACATATATCACGGGCTTCCCCGGCGAAACGCAGGATGATTTTGACCAGCTGGTTGCTTTCATTCACGATTATCCATTTGATAATGTAGGTGTATTCAGCTATTCCCGAGAGGAAGGCACACCTGCATATGACATGAAGGAGCAAATAGACGACAGCGTAAAGGACGAGCGCCGAGACCTGCTGCTGCAGTATCAGAGCGAAATATCCGCAGCCCTTATGGCAAAACGCGTGGGCAAGACATATCAAGTGCTTGTAGAGGATTTTCAGGACGGGCACTATTTTGGAAGAAGCCAGCATTTCACCGCTGAAATAGACGGTGAGATAGAGATAGAGAGCACAAAAGAGCTGGAAATCGGTGAATTCTACGATGTAGAAATAACAGATTCATCGATATATGATTTGTATGGAAAAATAGGAGAATAACATGACAACTGCGAACAAACTGACAATGCTAAGAATTTTGCTTATCCCTGTGTTTATGTTCTTTGTTTATAGAGGAACAGATATCTCTTTGGTTATTGCTATGTTTATATTCATTATAGCCTCTGTAACAGATACACTAGACGGATATATTGCCAGAAAATACAATCAAGTGACCAACTTCGGAAAAATATTTGACCCAATAGCAGACAAAGTGCTGGTTTTGGCAGCATTAATACCGCTGGCCGAATACAAAATGCTGGCAGGCTGGGTGATTATTGTTCTTCTTTCCAGAGAGTTTATAGTTGGCGGATTCCGCAATGTTGTGGCTGCTGCAGGCGGCAAAGTGATTGCAGCCAGCATAATAGGCAAGCTGAAAACAATATCTCAGATAGTTCTTATCTGTGTGCTATTGGTCAGGGATGTTTGGTTCTCATTTATATCGTTCCCCTTTGAATATATCTTCATATTCATCACAATAGTTCTTTCACTCTGGTCTATGACGGACTACATAATAGGCGGAATGAAAGAATTAAAAAGGCTGGGAGCAACAGAAAAATGAAAGCTGAAATAGTAGCAGTAGGCACGGAGCTTTTGATGGGGCAGATAGCCAATACCAACGCAATGTATTTATCCAGAGAGCTTTCCGGCATAGGAATAGATGTGCACTACCATCACGTAGTGGGCGACAACCAGCAAAGACTGGTGGAGCTATTAAAAAGCATATTTGATAGATGCGATATAGTCATCACAACCGGCGGAATAGGCCCTACGATGGATGACCTGACAAAGGAATCCGTGGCTGAGGCATTGGGGCTGGAAATGGTGCTGGATGAAGAGAGCAAAAACACAATAGAAAACTTCTTTAGCATAATCCACAAAGATATGACCAAAAATAATCTCAGGCAGGCATATTTCCCAGAGGGTGCAAAAATACTTAAAAACCCAAACGGCACAGCACCGGGATGCATAGTGGAGCAAAACGGCAAAATGGTGGTGATACTCCCTGGCCCTCCTATGGAAATGCAGCCAATGTTTGCAAATCACGTTTCCCCATATCTAGGAGAAAAAACAGGAAACGTTTTAAAATCCAAGCACATAAAGGTATTCGGAATGGGCGAAAGCTCGCTGGAGACTGCCCTGATGCACCTGATAGAAAAGCAAACCAACCCTACCCTAGCCACCTATGCCACACAAGGCGAGCTGCTGCTGCGTGTCACAGCCAAAGCCCAGACAGAGGATGAGGCAGAAGCACTGCTGAATCCTGTATGCGATGAAATAGGCGAAATTCTAGGAGATAAAATTTACTCGTATTCCAACGAATCATTGGCAGAGGTAGTGATAAAAGAGCTGAAAAACAGAAATATGAACGTTTCCTTTGCAGAAAGCTGCACTGGCGGAATGCTGACCAGTATGCTGGTGGATATACCCGGCTCATCCAATGTGCTAAAGGAAAGCTTCGTTACCTATTCCAACACTGCAAAGATGCAGAGGCTGAACGTGAAAAAAGAAACCCTAGATAAATACGGTGCAGTGTCCCGCCAGACCGCCGAAGAGATGGCAATGGGCATGTATGAAAATGCCGACTGTGATATCGCCGTTTCCGTCACAGGCATAGCAGGGCCAGATGATGCAGGCGACAAAAAAGCAGGGCTGGTTTATATATCTCTATACGATGGCAAAACATCCACCACTATGGAATATCAAGGCAGGAGCAATAGAGAATATAACAGGCGTTTTTCTTCGCTGAATGCACTGAATTTAATCAGACTGCACTTGCTGAAAAACTGAGTTTTAAATAAAATTATTGAAAGGCACCTACTAAGTAAGTGCCTTTTTTGTTTATATAATACTTTTTACAAACGAAATCAAATAAAAATTCTCCCCTAGCTCAAATTCCTCTGATACCTTGTAGTCGTGCTGTGTGAATTCATCCACCAAGCTCTGCCTATGCACCCTGTGGCTAGTCGGAGGACCCATTGGCGTCTCCTTATAGAAAAACTCTATCACGGATACTTTGCCTTCTTTTTTCAGAAGTCTCGCGAAATTCTCAAACATTTTTTCAAGGTCATCAATGTGATGGTATACTGCCGCCATCATAATATTATCTACCTGAATGCTGTCTATCTGTCTTGCCAGTCCATCAGCATCCAGCAATACAATGTTTTCTATGCTTTCATGCTCTGCTTTCTGCTTTATCGCATCCAGCATATGGCTGCTGATATCGTATGCGTATACTTTCTCTTTTGTCATCTTGCATGCAGGTATGCTGAAAACACCTGTGCCTGCACCATAGTCAAAAAACACTGTGCCCTCATCTACTCCTATTTTTTTCAATGTCTCCAGCGGATTTAGCTCAGCTACTCTTGCCGGATTTTCTAATTTTTTTATATTCATATGCTTTCCTTTTCCATCTCATTTACTTTATTATACCACCAAAACGCTCTCTTTTAAAATGACGTCATATTTAGTGAAGCGTATTATTTATTATTTCAGCAGTTTTTTCACCGAATTAACATAAAATTATATATCTCACTTGTTATGCCATTTTTTTTAAAGTATAATCTAACTATGGAGGGACATTACATGAATTACGATGAGTTCATTTATTTATATAAAAAAGGTGCCCAGCTAAACGCACACGACGTCTTGGGCGCACATTTGCACAAAAACGGAGTAATATTCCGAGTATTTGCACCAAATGCAAAAAGCGTTTCCGTAGTTGGCGACTTCAACAGCTGGAACAGAGAAAGCCACTATATGGAGCGAAAAGGCGACATTTTTGAGCTGTATGTGGAAAACATAGGCGAAGGGCATATATATAAATACGCCGTGAAAGACGGCTATGATAATGTTGTGCTAAAAGCCGACCCATATGCATTCTACACAGAGCTGCGCCCAAACAACGCCAGCGTAGTTGCAGACCCATTCAGCTATGAATTCACCGACAATGAATGGATGAAAAAAAGAAAAAAGACAGATTTTTATTCCATGCCGATGAATATATACGAGGTCAGCCTCACGTCATTCACCCAGTCCTGCACTGACTATTCCTCTATAGACCTGCACCTTGTAGGCAAGGACATAGTTCGCCATGTAAAAAACATGGGCTATACTCACGTGGAGATAATGCCAATCACGGAGTATCCGCTGGATATGTCATGGGGATATCAAGTGACGGGATATTTCGCCCCCACCAGCAGGCTGGGCGGCGCATCAGCATTGCAGGAGTTTATTAACCTGTGCCACGAAAATGAAATAGGCGTCATTATGGACTGGGTTCCTGGGCATTTCTGCCCTGATGAGCACGGTCTTTTTAAATTTGACTCTACAGATCTTTATGGATTTAAAAAACACCTTCATTGGGGAACATACAAATTCGATTTTGGAAAGCACCACGTTTGGTCATTCCTTTTGTCCTCTGCTCTGTATTTTGCCAAGTATTTTCACGTGGACGGCATACGCGTAGATGGCGTGACCAGCATGATTCAGTATAATTTTGGCGACTACGACCACCCTATAGAATATGATAGCTACGCTATCAAGTTTTTGCAGGAATTCAACAGCACTATGCACAAATACTTCCAAGGATTTCTGACCATCGCCGAGGAATCCAGCGACTATCTGGGCATAACAGCACCAGTAGAAAACGGCGGGCTGGGCTTTGACTACAAATGGGACATGGGCTGGATGAATGACACCCTGAAGTATTTTGAATATGATTTCAATGAAAGAGTGCACAAGCATAATATCCTCACTTTTTCATCCACATACAGGCAAAGAGAGAAATATATCCTTCCCTTTTCCCACGATGAGGTAGTCCATGGCAAAAAGCAGCTGGTTGAAAAGCTGCCCGGGGACTATTGGCAGCGCTTTGCAGGGCTTCGCACTTTGCTGGCATACCAGATGTTTACCCAAGGCAAAAAGCTAAACTTCATGGGCACAGAAATAGCCCAAATGATGGAATGGCGATATTACGAGCCAATAGAGTTTTTCATGCTGAAATACCCGATGCACAATGGGTTCAACCAATACGTGAAAAGCCTGAATGAATTCTACAGAGAAAACAGCGAGCTATACGAGCTGGATTTTGATTACCTAGGATTTGAATGGATAGACGCAGATAACTCTACTCAGGGCGTCATATCATTTGTAAGGCGAAATAAAAGCGGCGATGAGCTAATTATAATACTAAACCTATCCTTCCAGCACTTCGATGAATTCGTGCAGGGCGTTCCGCAGGGAGGAATGTACAGGGAGGTTTTCACATCCAACAAAGAAGAGCACGGCGGCAGCGGGCACATAAACCCGGGCGACATACCGGCGGCTGAGAAGCCATGGCAGAAAAAGGACTTTTCAGTCACGCTGCAAATCGGTGCATTCAGCACTACAGTATTGAAAAAAATTAACTAACATAGGAGAGACATATGTTTAAGAGCAAGGAAGACTTTAAAAAAAGATATAGAGAGCAGTGCATGAGCGAGTTTGCAGACGAGCCGAATATTCTAAAGCCTGTCGAGCAGTATTTGTCCCTTGCGTCTCTATTTTCAGAAGAAATACGAAAAATATGGACAGTGTCCAGAAACAAAAGGAGAATGGATAAAAAAATATATTACTTCTCCAGCGAATTTTTGATAGGACACACACTGACACAAAATATAAAATCCTTCAAGATGGAAGAGATTGTACGAGAAGGACTGAAGGATATAAACATAGACTACGACTTTTTGATAAAGCAGGAAAAGGACGCAGGGCTGGGAAACGGCGGACTAGGCAGGCTGGCAGCATGCTTCATGGACTCTATGACAGCTCTTGGCATATCCGCAAAAGGCCACAGCATCCGGTATAATCACGGCTTCTTCACGCAAGTGATTGAAAACTTCGAGCAAAAGGAAGTGGCTGATGACTGGCTGAAAAACGGATACCCATGGGAGACAAAGCACCCCGGCAAGGCAGTGATAGTGAAATTCGGCGGACACGTAGACATAGAATACATAAACGAAAGGCTGTATTTCAACCACGAGGACTACTGGGCAGTGCGCGCTATGCCATATGACGTGTCTATCATGTCCTACGACAACAAAGAGCACGTGAATGCACTGCGCCTATGGGACGCCGAGCCAATAGACAGATTTGACTTTGTCTCATTTAACAGCGGAGACTATTTCAAGGCATTCGAATGCGAAATAGAGGCACAGAAGCTGACGCAGCTGCTATACCCGGCAGATAACCATCCGCAGGGCAGAAAGCTGAGGCTGATGCAGGAATACTTTTTCGTGAGTGCCGGCATCAACTCCATTGTGGAAGAATACATGGAATATCACGACAGCATAGATGGAATAGAAGACAACGTGGCAGTGCACATAAATGACACCCACCCTGCCCTATGCGTGCCGGAGCTGATGCGTATTTTTGTGGACGAGTACGATATACTGTGGGATAAAGCATGGGATATGACTACAAAAATAGTCAGCTACACCAATCACACCATTCTTCCTGAGGCACTGGAAACATGGTCATGCGACCTGATGCGAGAAGTGCAGCCCAGAATATATATGATAATAGATGAAATAAACAGACGCTTCACAGACGCTATGATGGAGCGAGATGATTTTGACCACAATAGAATGCATACAGTATCCATAATAAAGGACAACACCATACACATGGCTGCCCTTTCCATGGTAGGCTCACACTCCATAAACGGAGTGGCAGCTCTGCACACAGAGATATTGAAAACTAGGGTAATGAAGCCCTACTATGAGCTTTTCCCGGAAAGGTTCAACAACAAAACCAACGGCATATCCCACAGGACATTTTTGCTGAATGCCAACCACAAGCTTTCCGATCTGATTTCCTCCTCTATAGGCGAAAAGTGGATAAAGAACCCCTATGAGCTGAAAGAACTGCTGAAATACAAAGAAGATGCGGCTTTTAGAGAAGAATTTGCGAAGATAAAATATGAAAACAAAATTGAGCTTTCGGATTTGATATACGATGTCACATCCTACAAAGTAGACCCTAATTCGATATTCGATATACAGGTGAAGAGAATACATGCATACAAAAGGCAGCTGCTAAATATTCTCGCCATAATGTACAGATGCAATCAAGACCCGGAATACATTAAAAACATGGAGCCTCACACCTTTATTTTCGCAGGGAAATCAGCTCCTTCATACACATATGCCAAGTCTATCATCAGGCTTTGCAATAGATTAGCACAGCGAATTAACAACGATCCTGTTTTATCGCAAAAGATTAAGGTTATATTTATACCAAACTTCAATGTTTCCATTGCACAAAAAATATACCCTGCTGCAGATATTTCACAGCAAATATCAACAGCCGGCATGGAGGCATCCGGAACAGGCAACATGAAATTTATGATGAACGGTGCCGTGACACTGGGAACACTAGACGGCGCCAACGTTGAAATATTTGAGCTGGTAGGAGATGAAAACATAAACATCTTCGGAATGACCGTAGAAGAGGTAGCTGAGCTTCGTCACAACGGCTACGACCCTTGGAATGTGCTGGACAAAGACCCAGTGCTTCGCAAAACTGTGAACCAGCTGAGAGTTGGATTTTTCGGAGGCGGCATGGAGCAGTTCAGCGACATATACGAGAGCCTGATGAAATACGGAGACTCCTACTTTGTGCTTCAGGACTTCAAGAGCTACTTTGATATGTGCAAAAAGTGTGAAGCAGACTACACCAACAAAGACTTTTTCAGAAAGGTACAAATACACAACATCGCAATGTCCGGGCATTTCTCCAGCGACAGAACCATACGAGAATATGTTGATGATATTTGGAAAGTAAAGATAAATCTATAGAGATAAAGGAAGGAAGATGCAGATATGAAGAAACACGATACAGTTGCCATGCTACTAGCTGGCGGGCAGGGAAGCAGACTAGGAGGGCTGACCCATACCACAGCAAAGCCTGCTGTGCCCTTTGGCGGAAAATACCGACTAATTGACTTTCCTTTAAGCAATTGCAGATATTCAGATATAGAGGTAGTGGGCGTTTTGACCCAGTATAAACCGTTGGTTCTAAATTCATACCTCAGCACAGGTGCACCGTGGGCACTGGATACAGTGGGCGGAGGCGTGCATGTGCTGCCGCCGTATATGGGCATGGACGGCGGAGACTGGTATAGAAACACAGCCGACGCCATATATCAAAATATAGAATTCATTGACCAATATAACCCAACAAATGTAATAATACTATCTGGTGACCATATATACAAAATGGACTACTCCAAGATGATAGATTTTCATGAGGAAAATGAAGCCGATGTGACAATCGCAGTTATGAACGTTCCTCTGGAGGACGCCAGCAGATTTGGACTGATGGCAACAGACAAAAACGACAATATAATCGAATTTCAAGAGAAGCCAAAAGTGCCGAAATCCACTCTGGCATCTATGGGAATATATGTGTTCACATGGGATATTCTCCGCGAGGAGCTTATCCGCGACCACAACGACGAAACATCCAAAAAGGACTTCGGCGGCAATATTATCCCTCATATGATTGCGGACAAATACAAAGTGATGGCATACAGGTTTGATGGATACTGGCGAGATGTAGGAACGGTGGAATCATATTATGAAGCCAGTCTGGAGCTCCTGCAGGATGAGCCGCCAATAGACCTGAATGACAGCAGCTTCCCTATATATTCAAATAATGATAATTTTATGCCTCATCTAGTGGGTGAAAAAGCAAAGGTGACAAACTCATTGATTTGCGACGGCTGTCTTGTTCTTGGCACAGTGAAAAACTCCATCCTTTCAAACAATGTATACGTTGGCGAGGATGTAGTGATAGAAAACTCCATAGTTTTGCATAATTCCAAAATAGAAAACAGCGTAACAATTAAAAACGCTGTAGTTGGTGAAAACATCGTGATAACCAGCGGAGACATAAAGGGCAACCTGAAATCCAGCTCTGATGTAAAACTATACTACAAAAACAAGATGAACAAGATTTTATCCATGTAGAAAAAATTAAAAGGAGAATAGCCTTTAGAGGTTTAGAGGTGTATATAAAAATGAAGAAAACAATAGGAATTATTTTAAATAACCCATCCAGCGAGCTAAGCCAGCTGACTGGGCACAGAAACCCCATAACGCTTCCCTTCTACGCCAGATACCGTCTGGTAGACTTTGCAATGAGCAACATGGTGAACAGCAGCATAAAAAAAATAGGTCTTGTAGCCAGCGATAAATATCGCTCTCTGCTGGATCATGTGGGCACAGGGCAGGAATGGGGGCTTAGCAGAAAAAGCAGGTCTTTGATTATTCTGCAGGGTGCCAGCAGGCTTCGCCGTGCTATGAATGTCAGCGTGAATATGATGGACTTCATAAAAAATGATATAGTATTTGAAAGAAACGACACAGAGCATATATTAATAGTATGTCCAAATACAATATGCCATATCAACTATGAGGATGCGCTGGAATATCACGAGGAAAACGAAAACGATGTCACATTCATCACAACACCCGCTGAAAACAATATGAACCCAGCAAATGATATCTTTATAGGCTGCAGCGATGACGGCATAGTTTCCCGCATCAGCTACGGCAAGATATTGGACTGCAAATACCAATACTCCGGCATGCTGATAGTATCGCAGAAGGCACTGGAGGATTTTATGGAGTTCAGCGAGGAATCCGGCGAAATAGACATGCTGGAGATAATAAACGAGAATATTCAATCATTAAAAATAGGAAATGTAGTATTTGATGGATATTTGAGACGCATAAATACAGTGAACCAATACTTCAAAGCCAATATGGAGCTTTTGGATCCGGAGATGTCCATGGGCCTATTTAAGGCAGATGACAAGGTATATACAAAAGAGAAAGACAACCATCCAACCAGATATATGAAAAATGCAGATGTAACATATGCGTGCATCGCCAGCGGAGGCAAAATAGACGGCAAGGTGAATAAATCCATTCTGTTCCGTCAGGTCAATGTAGGCACCGACACCAATGTGACAAACAGCATCATTATGGAAGGATGCGAAATAGGAAACAACGTAGTGCTGGACTATGTAATATCCGATAGAAACGTAATAATAAACGATGGTATTACACTGCGAGGCACAGAAGACAACCCTATAATTTTGAGCAAGGAGATGGAAATATGACAAACACCCCTCATGTTTTATTTGCAGCATCTGAATGCAGGGAGTTTATAAAAAGCGGCGGACTAGCTGATGTAGTAAGTGCTCTGCCAAATGCACTGCAAAAGGAAAACGTGCATGTCAGCACTATACTTCCCTACTACAGCATGATGGATGAAGTATTTAAAAGCAAAACAACAAGAATAGCAGAATATACGGTGAATATAGGCGGCAAAGAAATATACTGCGGTCTGATGCACCTTGATTTAGATGGAAAAGAATTTTACTTTATAGACAACCAAGACCATTTCAACAGAGACATACTATACGGATACGGCGAGGCAGACGAGAGCTTTATTTTCTTTTCATTCGCTGTGCTGTCCGCCATTGAATACATGAACAAAGTGGACATTATACACTGCCACGACTGGCAGGTGGCTGCTGTGCCGCTTCTGCTGAATGCCCACTACAAAAAATACGACAAATACAAAGACATTAAAACCATTTTCACTATCCACAATCTGCGCTTCCAAGGCAAATTCCCGCTGAATATTGCCCCGGATATGCTGGGCATAGGCTACGATAGCATATATTATTCACAGCTGGAATTTGAAGGCTGCATTAATCTGCTAAAAGGTGCAATATACAATTCAGACTATGTGACAACAGTATCTGCAACCTATGCAGACGAGATAAAAACCGCCTACTACGGCGAAGGGCTGGAGGACATACTGAACGAAAATTCATACAAGCTCCTGGGCATATTGAACGGACTGGACGTGGATTCATTCAACCCAATGGGCGATATAAGGATATACAACAACTACCACACTATGGAAGGCAAGGCAGAGAACAAAAAGCAATTTGCCAAAGAATTCCGCCTAGCCAGCCCGGACGACATGATTATCAGCATAGTAACACGGCTGGACAGGCAAAAAGGACTGGATTTAATACTATATATCATAGATGATATAATGCAGATGCCGGTGCAGTTTGTGCTGCTGGGCACTGGAGAGATGTACTATGAAAAGGCATTTGCCAACATTGAGTACAAATACGGAAACAGATGCAAATGCTTTATTATGTATAACGATGAAATAGCCAGAAAAATATACGCAGCCAGCGACATGTTTTTGATGCCGTCGGATTTCGAGCCATGCGGGCTGAGCCAGATGATAGCCATGCGATACGGAACGCTGCCATTGGTGCGCGAAACAGGAGGGCTGAAAGACACAGTAATCCCATACAATGTGCACACAAATGAGGGCACAGGCTTTTCATTCACCAATTACAACGCAAATGACATGCTTAATGTGATACATTTCGCATACGATATATACACAAACCACAAGGACAAGTGGGACGAAATATGCCAGAAGAACATGAATACAGATTTCTCATGGGGCATCAGCGCCAAAAAATATGTAGAGCTGTATTCCAAGCTGCTGAGGCAGGCAGACTAGAGTAAGATATGAATATTAAATACAATTCACAAGAAAAACAATATAAAAATCCGTTTGGAGCAGTACCATGTGGTACTGCTGTAAACTATATGGTGGAAAGTGACGCAGATAGCATGCTGCTGCACGGATTCGGCGATGCAATACATATGGAAAAGGCAGACGGCGTATTCAGGGCGACAGCAGCTGCACCAGATTCTCCATGCCTAGTTCATTATTATTTTGAGGCAATAAAAGGCGAAAAACACTCCTATATCACGCCCCTTTCAGGAGTGGGCGGCATATGCCAAAAATCCAAAAACCCAGACACGGCATATCAGCTGACAGTATATCAAAACACCCCTACCCCGGATTGGTTTAAAGGTGCCGTGATGTATCAGATATACGTGGATAGGTTTTTCCGCCCCACCAATAACCCGGTGCTAAAGGATGATATTTTGTATCACACATCATGGAGCGATATGCCCCTATACATCTATGACAGCGACATGCGGATAGTAGAATGGGATTTTTTCGGCGGCAGCCTGCAGGGAGTGATAGAAAAACTGGACTATATAAAAAGCCTTGGAGTGGATGTGATATATCTGAACCCCATATTCGAGGCAGCCAGCAACCATAAATATGATACAGGCGACTACACAAAAGCGGACCCAATGTACGGCAGCGAAAAAGACCTGAAGCAACTGATAGACAAAGCCCGCAGCATGGGCATGAATATAATACTAGACGGCGTTTTCTCCCACACAGGGGACGACAGCATATATTTCAATAAATACGCAAACTACGACAATTTAGGGGCTTATCAAGGGGAAGAATCCCCGTACTACAGCTGGTTCACATTCGAAAACTTCCCCGACAAATACAAAAGCTGGTGGGGAATTGATGCACTGCCGGAAGTGAACAAAGACAACCCTGCATACCGCAATTTTTTATTCGGCAGCCAAAACAGCGTTTTAAAAAAGTGGATGGAGATGGGCATAATGGGCTGGCGGCTGGACGTGGCAGACGAGCTGCCCGATGATTTCATCAAGGAGATGAAGCAGGCTGCAAAATCATTCTGCCGTGCTCCTATTTTGCTGGGGGAAGTGTGGGAAGACGCCAGCAACAAGGTGAGCTACGGCGAACCCCGCAAATACATAATAGATGACACTATGGATTCCGTATCAAATTATCCTCTGCGTGATGCCATAATAGGCTACCTTAGGGGAAAAGCAACAAGCAACGATTTGGGAATGCAGATAATGAGCCTACAGGAAAACTATCCTTCTGATGTCTTCCAATCCCTTATGAATCTATCCGGCACACACGACAGCATACGACTGGCAACGCTGCTGGGGGATGCACCGGATGAGGACAGCATGGATAGATGGCAAAAGCGGAAATACAAAATGAACGAAGACCAAAGAGAAACTGCACTGCAAAGAATTCGTCAATTTTTCGCCATTCTTTTTGCACTGCCCGGCAATCCATGCATATACTACGGCGACGAAACAGCCATAGAAGGATACAAAGACCCCTACAATCGATCCACCTTCCCGTGGGGCAGCACAGACAAATCTCTGCAGGATTTCGTCACAAAGCTTTCTGCACTTCGAAAAGAGCACTCTGCATTTAAATATGGATTCTTTACATACCAAAGCATAAGCGATGATGTATTCTGCTTTACTATAGAGCATGAAAATGAAAAATATACTGCTGCTATAAACAGAAGCAAAACCGATGATTTTGTAATGGATATGCCATACAGCGAAATACTGATTCAAAGCAATGCAGAGGCTGAAAACGGCAAAATAATATTAAAATCATATGGTGCATTTATTACAAAGATGTAGTATATGCAATTAGCATTTTATTATATAAGTGTGTTATAATATCTTATTAGAAAAAAGAACATGAGGATAGAGATTGAAAGATAATATAAAAGAACTTTTCAGGTATGTATTAGTGGGCGGATTTGCATTTTTAGTAGATGCCGGAATACTTCATCTAATCATTACACTATTCCCAGAGGGAAGATTTATTTTGTATATCGCCACTGCTGTAGGCTTTATAGCGGGGCTTACTGTCAACTTTATATTGTCTCTTCTTTTTGTTTTCAAAAACGCAAAAGAAAAAACCGAAAACAAAAAAATCCGCACTTTTATTATATTTGCCATAATTGGCGTAATAGGGCTGGGGCTAACAGAGCTGGGCATGCACATCGGTGTGGATGTGATGAACATTCACCATCTGATAACCAAGGTATTTGTGGCAGGCGGCGTAATGATGTGGAACTACATAGCAAGAAAAGTGATTATATTCAGCTGATATACAAGGAGATTTTATGGGGGAAATTATTATAATAGGTGCTGGGCCTGCAGGGCTGAGCACTGCATACAAGCTGCTATCAGAAAACAAGGGCGTTAAGCCCATTATTTTGGAATCATCACCCTATGTAGGCGGCATATCCAGAACTCATGAATTCGCAGGCAACCGCATGGATTTAGGGGGGCACAGGTTTTTCACCAAGAGCAAAGAAGTGATGGATCTATGGACTAGCATAATGCCTCTGCAGGGTGCACCTGCGAAGGATGACATAGCACTAAATAGAAAAGTAGAGCTTTGTGAAAACGGGCCAGACCCGGAAAAAACCAACCAAGTTTTCCTGAAAAGACGAAGAGTATCCCGCATATTTTTCCTGAAAAAGTTTTTCGACTATCCTATCAGCTTGAAATTTAAAACATTTGCCAATATGGGGCTGTGGCGCACCATGCGAGCAGGCTTTGGCTACGTTTATGCCAGCATATTTAAAAGGCAGGAAAAATCCCTGGAAGATTTCTATATAAATCGCTTTGGCAAGCCGCTTTATGAAATGTTTTTTGAAGGCTACACAGAGAAAGTGTGGGGCATTCATCCATCTGAAATATCACCGGATTGGGGTTCTCAGCGAGTAAAGGGACTGTCATTATTCAAAGCACTTTTAAATGTTATCACAAAGCCCTTTAAAAAAGGCAGCAAAGTGGAGACATCTCTGATAGAGGAATTTTTCTACCCTGCACAAGGCCCGGGCAGCCTGTATGAGCATCTGCTGGATAAGATTATAAAGCTGGGCGGAGAAATAAAATACAATCAATGCGTAAACCATATAGAAATGCAAAACGATAAAATCATCTCGGTAAGTGCATCAGATGAAAAAGGCGGCACCACCACATACAGTGCAGATGCCGTATTCTCATCTATGCCCGTAAAGGATTTGATTGCTTCCCTAGGCGAATACGCAACAGATGAAGTGAAAAACATAGCCGAAAACCTACCCTATCGGGATTTTATGACTGTTGGACTGCTGGTGGATAAGCTAGCCATAAAAAATAAATCCGGCATAGAAACAGTTGGAGACATAGTGCCGGACTGCTGGATATATATTCAGGACAGAGATGTGACACTTGGCAGACTGCAGATATTCAACAACTGGTCACCCTACATGGTGGCAGACTATGAAAACACTGTGTTTATGGGGCTGGAGTATTTCTGCAGCGAGGGCGACAGCCTTTGGACTATGGATGACGAAAAATTCATCAATATGGCTGTTGATGAGCTGGTGAAAATAGGAATTATAGAAAAAAAATCTGTGCTGGATAGCACGCTGGTTCGACAGAAAAAGGCCTATCCTGCATATTTTGGCGTATATAAAGACTTTGACTTAGTTAAAAACCACCTGAATAAAGTAGAAAACCTCTACTGCATCGGCAGAAACGGACAACACAGATACAACAACATGGATCATTCCATTCTGACAGGAATAGAGGCTGCGAAGTCCTATCTTTCGGGCGGAAAAAACAAAGAGAGCATATGGCAGGTAAACACGGAGAATGAATACCATGAAGCAAAAAAGTCATGATAAAATATCTCTGGTAAATCGGCTGGAAAATTCCAATGAAAAATACGGCTGGGCTGTTCTTTTGGCGTATGTATTTTTGCTTTGCGTGGTTTCATTTTACCACGAGCCATGGTTCGATGAAGCACAAAGCTGGCTGATAGCACGTGATGCCAGCATAAAAGATATTCTCTTTTTTATCCCTCACTATGAGGGTCACCCTCCCCTGTGGCATCTGTATCTCGTTCCCTTTGCAAAGATGGGCATGCCATACGAGATAGGAATTAAGCTGGCTGCTATAATCATAAACACTTTGGCTATGGGGCTTTTTATTTTCAAAGCTCCCTTTAAAAAAGCCATACGCTATATTATCCCCTTTACATACTATTTCTTTTTCCTATACGGCGTTGTCAGCCGCTGCTACAGCTTCACTATGCTAGGCTTTGTGCTGATGGCAATATCATATAAAGATCGTAATACAAAGCCGTATAGATATGCTCTTTCTATGCTGCTGGTTTGTCTATCCACTGCATTCGGCATAATGTTTTGTGCAGGAGCGGCAATAATATGGCTAGGAGAGATAGTGCGCAAAGCAAAACTACGAGATATTGCAAAAGACAAAAGAATACATTCGCTGGCAATGCTTTTGGTTTTTACTCTGTTTATTGTCTATTTGATTATTCCGCGAGAAAACACCTTTGCTGTGAATTTAGATGAATTTGAAAATCCATTTTACATCAGGCTTTTCTATATGATAGTGCTGGCACCCCTGGACGCTACGTTTTTCACGTCTATTCCCGGCAACTATGCATTGATGAACGTGCAGATACCAGGCAGCACAATAATAATAGGCACGGTTTTATTTGTGCTTTTCGCCATATGCATTTTTATACTAGGCAAAGGACACAAAAAGCTAATGATGCTGGTTTTGCCCTATTCACTTTTTGCAGTGTTCGCCAGCATGTTCTATTTCACCGAGCACCACATCAGCGTGATTGCATATTTTCTGCTATTTTGGTTTTGGATAGTTTTTGATGACGATTCAAAATTTACACTGCCGAAAAAAATCAGCCGAAATATCGCTGAAAGCGAGATACAAACCATAAGAAAATACCTTTGGATGTTTCCTGCTGTTTTAATTGGCTTTTCACTTTTCTGGAGCGTCAGTGCATCTATCGAGGATATCAGCACAAACTACTGCTCTGCAGATGATATAGCGAGCTTTATCACGTCACACAACCTAGAGGATAAATTGATTATGACCCAATGGCAAAACAGCTCTGATGATGATTTGTCTATGGTAAACATCGCACAGCAGTCATCGCCTGCCACCCTAGCCTACTTCGATAGCAACATATTCTATACCTTTAATGACGGCGACGATAGCCTTTGCTACAACACACACATCATGCCCACACAGGAAGATATGCTGGCTGCATACCAAAAATACCGTCGGCTAGGTGCACCGGATATAATCATAGGACATCCTGATTTAGATGTGATTTTCGAGAATGAAGTATCATACGCCGACTATACTTTGGTGAAAGTGATAGGCGAAAAGAGAATATCCAAAAATGATTTTGCTCGCTCCGGCAGCTTTTTAAGAATATTTATGCGCAATGATTTGGTTCCATTCTACAGAGTGAATAAAATAAGCCCGGATGAATGGTCTGCAATACTTTCCGGTGAAATTAAACCATATTAAATTTGCTATTTGCGCCAAAAGCTCTGGCAGTCTTTTTTATCAGAAATATTAAATTTTATTATATCTTCCAGCAGATTATAGTCTATTTCTTTGTCCCACGGGAACTGAACAAGCTGCTGAGTATGAGTATATCCCCTTTTTTTAATCTCATCTGAAAATTTGTCCAATGTCTTTTTCTCCGGCGACATATTCATGTGCTTTTTGTATGAGCTAAAGCCTATGATAAATGTTCCGTGGTCTGTAAACATAGGCTGACTCCATGCTATTTTTTTCTCTAGCTGCGGAAACGTATCCTGAACCCAGCCCAGCACCTGCTCTACCCTCATCCTGTTTTCGGGGTTTTCAATTGTATCTAAATATTCTTTAAATGTTTCCATATTGTACTCCTTGTCTTTAAAAAAAGTTGTTTTTGTATATATAACCATAAATTAATTTTCTCAATCTACAGCTAAATATTTTCATATAAAATTAAAATAATTTATTTGTTTACACCGAACATATGTGCTATAATTAAGTAAATATTATCACAAGGAGCAGCACAATGGATTTAATCGATAAGCTGGAGATTTTGGGCGCAGCCGCCAAATATGACGCTTCCTGTGCATCCAGCGGATCCGCCAGAAAGGGCAAAACAGGCATGGCATCTATGCCCGGCATATGCCACTCGTGGGCAGCCGACGGCAGGTGCATTTCGCTGCTGAAAATTTTGATGGATAACAGATGCCTGTATAACTGTGCCTACTGCAAAAATTCCAACAAAAGCGATACGCAAAGAGCGGGATTTGAGCCACACGAAGTGTATGAAATTACGATGAATTTCTACAAGCGAAACTATATTGAAGGGCTTTTTCTTAGCTCCAGCATCATAAAAAGCCCAGACTACACCATGGAAAAAATGATAAAATGCGTGGAACTGCTTCGCAAAAATGAATTCGGCGGATATATACATTTGAAGGCAATTCCCGGTGCATCAAAGGATCTGATAGAGCGTGCAGGATTTTTGGTGGACAGGATGTCTGTGAATGTGGAGATGCCAACCAGCCAAAGTCTGATGCTGCTAGCCCCGGAAAAGAGCAAAGAAAATATTTTTCTGCCTATGGGGCAGATAGCTGCATCTATAAATGCAAACAAAAACAATTACCTGGATAAGGATAAATTCGTGCCTGCTGGGCAAAGCACCCAGATGATAATTGGTGCTACCAGCGACAGCGACCACCAGATACTGAAGCTAAGCCAATATCTATATAGACACTATGAACTAAAAAGAGTGTATTTCTCTGCCTTTGTGCCCGTAACCAAAAATCCTCTGCTGCCAGTAATAGATAAGCCTCCCCTTCTGCGTGAGCACAGGCTGTATCAGGCGGACTGGCTGATGCGATTTTATGGATTTGACGCCAGTGAAATATTAGATGAAAAATACCCGATGCTGGACAACAACCTAGACCCCAAATGCGTGTGGGCACTTCGCCATAGAGAGTATTTCCCCATTGATGTAAACAAAGCATCCCTATGGGAGCTGCTGCGTGTGCCGGGGATAGGCAATATCTCTGCACGACGAATAATCACGGCAAGGCGTATGGGCAGCCTCGGATTTGCAGATTTAAAGAAAATCGGCGTAGTATTAAAGCGTGCAAGATATTTCATCACATGCAGCGGAAAGCACGAAAAAAGCGTATTTTTGTCTACGCCGCAGGTATATAATTCTCTGCTGGTGCAGAACAAAATGCCCGCTCTGCCAATGGGAGCACAGACCAGCATGTTCGATGCTGAAAATATGGAAAATGCCAAAAAAATAATTACAGGTGTAGTATGATGGAAATAGTATATATTTGTGATAACAGCGTGGAGGGGCTTTTGAGCTCTATCTACAGAAGCTACTATAGCGGCGACAATGTGGTGGATATAATCACAGGCAGCTATCAGCAGAGCGACTTCATGTGCAACTATGACTACATAGAAACAGACTATGACAATGCCCAGAAGGTATCCTACGCTATAAAGAAAAAAATATCCAATCTCACATTCAATAATGCTGTGAATACTTGGCTATCCGAGCTGCCAAGACGTGGATACCATATCCTGAAATACATCGAACTGGGCTTTAAAAAAGGCAACAATGTCAACTTTATGCTTACACATGATAATGTAGATTTTGTGCTGAAAACAAACCGGAAGGTGGAATTAGAAGTGCACAGGTTTCTTGGCATTCTCCGATTTTCCGAGATGCAGGACGGCACACTTTTTTCAGAGATTGCACCGGATCATAATATTCTCCCTCTGATGGGCGAGCACTTCGCCGCAAGGCTAGGGACAGAGAAACTGATAATATACGACAAAAAAAGAAAAAACGCAATACTATCAGACAGAGGTGAGTGGATAATTGCAAACGACATACAGATGAAAAATATTTCATATAGCTCCCGCGAATATTCATTTCGCAGCATGTGGCAGCGATATTTTGAATGCATCGCCATATCCGAGCGAAAAAACAAAAAACTGCAGCGCAGCTTTATACCTGTTCGCTACTGGGAAAATGTGACGGAACTGAAAAAGGAGCTTAAGTAAGCTCCTTTGTTTATTTAGTCAATTTTTTAATTATTTCATTGCATTTATCATCTATATACTGCCCATGTCCGGGCAGAATTATTTCAATATCGTATTTCAGCAGTTTCTTCACGTTTTCCATGAATGCATCTGTGTCCTTGTTGTACTGCACCGGCGGCAAGGCGACTGTTTTGTTATTAAATATGCAGTCTCCTGCTATCAGCATTTTGTACTCCTTTGAATATAGAGACATCGTGCCATCTGTGTGGCCTTTCACATGAATGGTCTCCAGCCCGCCAAGTATCGGCACCACGTCCCCATCATGGAGCTTCACGGTGTTTTTCTCATCCACTTTGTCGGCTATCTCGTCATAGTCGCCTTCGTGAACATATACCTTTGCACCTGATGCCTGTGCTATGCGTTTCAAATTGCATGTGTGGTCGAAATGATGATGCGTGATAATGATATTATTTATCTGATGTATTTTCAGGTCGAAATCTTTCAGCTGATTTTTCATTTTTGCTAAATCGCCCACCATTCCGGTGTCCACTATTGTTGCTTCATCGCCGTCTAGTATAAAATATATGCTGCTGACTGCTGTCTTTTCAAATTGATATACTTTTTCATTAATCTTGATCATCTCTTCATCCTTTCTGCTAATTTATATCAGATATCAGTCTTTCTCTGCATGAATCCTTCTGGTGTGTATAAATTTTTGAAGTCCTTTTTTTATAAACAATGCTCCCAGATAGAAAAGCGTGCTAATCAATATTATGCATACTCCCGAAGGAATATTCACATAGTATGAAACCACCAAGCCAACAATACAGAAAAATGTACTGAATAGTATGGCCCACAGCACTACCTTGCCAAAGGATTTAAAAAACAGTTTTGCTATTGATGCCGGTATTGTCATCAGTGCAATCGTTAAAATAATTCCCACTATTTTTATAAGTACGATTATTCCAATAGGTATCAGCGAATACACCAAGATACGTATTAGCCCTACATTCATTTTTCTGGCTCTGGCGTATTCTTCATCAAAAAGATACACCACCCAATAGTTGTATAGCATTACAAAAAGGAAGAGTATCACAGCCGTTATGATGGACATATATATCACAGCACTTTTTGATATAGACAAAATATCGCCGAAAAGGTAGCTGGTCATATCCGGCATATATCCCGGCGTTAGTGATATGAAAAGAATGCCGAGTGCCATGCCAAAAGACCAGAGTATGCCGGTTAATGTGTCCGCCTTTATTCTTTTATTCTGCGAAATATTGGATATGAGTGCCGATGCGCCCAGTGCAAATGCCAGTCCTCCCCATATGGGCTCAAAGCCCAGCAGATAGCCAAGCCCTATTCCGCCGAAAGATGCATGTGCTATGCCTCCGGACATGCTGATTAGCTTCTTTTCTATTGCTATAGTTCCGATTATGCCCGTCACTATGCTCGCCAATATAGCAGCAATCAGCGCATTCTGCATGAATGTATATTTTAGTACCGCCTGTATCATATCACCATTCCCTCTTTCAGTTTGTCTTTCAGCTGCTTAGGCTTTTCAAAATTCTGCGTCTTTCTATTCACGTATATTGCTGTGTCGGCAATATCCAGAATATAGTCTATATGATGGCTGGCAACAACAATTGTTTTTATCTTTTTCAGGTCGTTAAGAAGCATATACAGCTCTTTTGCGGCTTCTGCATCCAGATTGCTGTCCGGCTCATCAAGCACCAGTATGTCTGCCTCCGATGCCAGAGCACGGGCTATAATCACTCGCTTCAGCTGCCCGCCCGACAGCTGGTTTATGCCGCGCTTTTCAAATCCTGCAAGTCCCACTTCCTCTATGGCGTCCTCCGCCCTTTTCACCTGCTCTTTTGTATATTTTCTAAATGGCTTAATCTTTTTATCTAGTGCACCTGATAGCACCACTTCCAGCACCGTAATGGGAAACGAAACGTCAAAACCAAAATTCTGTGCTACGTAGCCAATGGTCGAGCCGCTATTTATGGCTATTTTCCCCTCGTCTGCGCGCACAAAGCCAGACATCAGCTTTATTATTGTGCTTTTTCCGCCGCCGTTTGGCCCCACCAGTGCAGTCAGCTGACCTTTTTCTATATCAAAGCTGACATCATGTACTGCGCATACTTCATTGTAGCAATAGCGCACATCGCTAAATTTTACTGCTGTTTCCGTCACTTGCTTTCTCCTGTACTGTTGGTTAATGCTGCCACAAATTCTTTTAGGCTCTCGATGTATTCATCTGATAGCGGTGCTGCTCTCTGCACCACTCCGCCTATTTCCTCTGCTATTGTTCTGGCTTGTGTATCAGCGAATTCATCCTGATAGAATATGGCCTTTATTTCCTGCTCATTTGCTTCATCTATCACCTGCTGCATTTTTGCGGCTGTAGCTGCCTTGCCGTCTGCTTCCAGCGAAATCATGGTAAGCCCGTAGTCATCTGCAAAATATCCGTAGGAGCCGTGGTATATCATAAATGATTTGTTGTCCATCTCATCCACAGCCGCCTTTATTTCGGCATCTAGCGCATTCAGTTTGTCTATATAGTCTGCCGCATTTTGCCTATATGTTTCTCTGTTTGCTTCATCTATCTTCGAAAGCTCTTCTGCAATTGTTTCAATCATCACAATCACTCTTTTTGGTGATAGCCAGATATGAGGGTCCACATCTGCGTACTCCTCTTCGGTCTCATCTTGTGCTGCCTCCTCGCCATGGGAGTGCTCCTCCATATGGCGTAGAGGATATTTTTCGCTGGCCGCATCTCTTAAATTAATTAAAATTATATCTTTGTTGAAATCTGATACTTTGGGCAAAATGTTTGCTTCCTCTGTAGGCACCTGCATCACAAAGTATATGTCCGCATCGGAAAGCTTCTGCATCTCCAATGTAGTGGGCTGATAGTTAGCCGGACTGTTGCCTTTTGGTATCACGGCAAATACGTCCACCAAATCCCCTGCCACAGCTTCCACAAATGCCACCTCCGGCACTATGCTGACTGCCACTGTTATTTTTCCGTCTTCTTTTGCTGCTTCTTTTTCTTGGCATGCTGCCGCAGAAAATGCTAGAATCAGCACCAATATTATTATCGTTATTTTTCTCATATATAGTCTCCGCTTTTGTTCATAAATAAATATATCACAGCCGATTTTTTAAGTCAATTTGCTATTTCTTCATCAATAATCTATCTGTGTATATCCTCTGCTGATCCAATCATCAGCTGATACATGTCCTGATACTGCCCAACATTGCCGATAACGCTAAATGTATCGCCCACGCTGAATTCCTCTGGCTCAGGGTAGCTTTTCAGGTATTTGTCTACTCGAATACAGCCCTGCACTTTTCCGTCGCTCACGTATATATTATATCCCATCTGTCCAATCTGGTAGTCAATTGATGTAACAGTGAGATTATCTATTTTCACATACATTCCCTCTGTGCTCTCTCCCATCATATCCAATGTAATATTTGCAGGCTGAATATCTATGCCCTGCTCCAGTATCTCAATTCCATTCTCTGCAATGCTGGATATTTCTATTAACCCATTGTATTCCAGAATCTTGCCGTGAACTGTAACTTTATTACCCGGAGAAAGCTCCGGAAACTCCACTTTGTTTGTGTATATATAAATAGCTCCGCTGCCATCCTGTATAAATGCATTTGTGCCGATAACATTTGTAACTACGCCCTCTGCCAATACATTTCTGCCCAGCATCTGGCTGCGGATGAAGGCAATGTCTCCCTGAAGGGCTTCTGTGCTGTAGTCGAAGCTCGGGTCTTCTTCGCCCCATATTTTTATGCCGCTGCTCTTTGTTTGCTCTTGTATTTCTTTTATATATTCCACATATTTGTAGTCGCCGTATATATAGTTCACCTTGCCAAGCCCCTGCTCGGCAATCATGCAGTTCAGCAGCCTGCCATCCGCCCAAACCCACACTAATAGTCTATCATATCTGTCAAATATATCGCTGGCATCTTCACGCTCCAGTATTATCTCGTCTGCACCCTCCAAAATACTCTCCACATATTCTTTTGCAGCCACAGACCACGGCTCCATGCCGCTTTCAGCCGAGTTCACCTCAGGCGTATCTATTGCCAGAAATCGAGTGGTGAATGTGCCATCCTTCAGCACAAAAACTGCTGTGTCGCCGTCTGATATGCTCTCGTACTGCACTATCTCGTATCCATCCTCGAAAAATGTCATATCCGCAAAGTCTAAATCCGGCAGAATAGGCTCTGATACCTCATCAGAAATATACTGTGTCGGCAATAAAGCAGTGCTCTCCTGGCTCTGCATCATCTCCCAGTCTGTATTTTTGTGGCAGGCAGAAAAGCCCATCATAAATACCAATGCAATAATTATATATTTCGGTATAATACCTTTATTTTTTCTCATATGTATATTGTAGTTTATTTGCAGATATATTGCTAGAATATTTTGGCAAAAAAAATTTATATTTTTCGAAAAATATAATGGCAAAACCATTGACTATTTGTGATAAAGAGATATAATCCAGTTATAAGTTGTTATACTTTTGAAACGTGAATAAGGAGAGTGCCATGTCTGTTGTTATAGCTTTTATTGTTTTTTTGGCTCTGTGGCTTTTGATAGAAATATTAGCTGTAGTTTTAAAAATGACTGGACTTGATTTTGACAAAGCGAGGTTTCAGATTATATCAATCATCACTCACACAGGCTTCACCACCCGTGAATCCGAGCTAATTGCCCAGCACAAGATGCGCAGGCAGATAGCCAGCTGGCTGATGGTCATCAGCTATATTTCGCAGGTCATGCTGATTTCGCTGTTTGTAAACATACTGATACAAAACAAAAATCAGCTGATATACATTGGCATCATGCTGGTGATAGTAGCAGCTATGCTGATTGTCTTCACCAGATCACGCCGAATAAACACGCGGTTTAATAAGTTTGTGGAGAAGATACTATCAAAGAGCATAAAAAAACAGGATAGCAGCTCCATCGACAGCATCCTGCAGGTTTCTGAGGGATACGGCGTGCACGAGATAGTGCTGGAAGAGAACAATGACCTTTGCGGGCATTCACTACGCAGCTCACAGCTCAGCAAGCTGGAAATAAACGTTCTGAAGGTGGACAGAGGCGAAAAAGTATACGATTTCCCTGATGCACAGTTTGTTCTGAAGCAGGGCGACAGGCTAATCCTGTATGGCAAAACAGAAAGCATAACGGAGATAGTTTTGAATTCATTAAAGTAAAAATATGTTCATTAGAACATTGTAGAATAATATTTAAAAGTGAGGAATGGTTATGAGTAATAAACATGACTATGAAGACGGCCTAAGAGGCAGAGGCATGAGTAAACACGACCAATATTTTGGCGGATCCGACAGCTACTATGATGATGATGAGTATGAAGAATACGAAGACTATGATGATTACGAAGATTATGATGGCTACGAAGATTACGATGAAGACTATGAAGAAGATGAAGATGAATAAAAATTAAAAACTTATAAAAAAGCAGCTGATTGGCTGCTTTTTTTCTGCACAAAATCAATGCATATTTACTACATAAAAATCCATAAAAAATATATTGACTTAATGATTTTTTTGGTATATGATTTGCAATCATAAATATAAATATTGTGAAATTTATAAAAAAAGCGAGGTGGTAATACATGCTTAACATCGACGAAAAAGACCCTCCTCCCTCTGTCGGATTTACTTTCAATTTAAAAAGAAGTAAATCTGAAGAGGAGGCGGAGTTCGACTCTATAGAAACCATTGAGGCAATAAAAAAATCTCTGGAAAGCAACGGATACAAAGTAGTTTTACTGGAGGTAGACAAATCATTGCCCGAGAAACTTTTAAGCAACCATTTAGACATCATTTTCAATATAGCTGAAGGTGCAAACGGCAGAAGCCGAGAAGCACAAGTGCCGGCTTTATTAGATTTCTTTAATTTAAAATTTACAGGCTCTGATGCCACAACACTATGCATCTGTTTGGATAAAGCACTATGTAAAAATGTTGTTATTCCACACGGCGTGAAAACCCCTGCATTTCAAGTGATTGAAAGTGCTGATTTTGTGCTGGACAAAAACATTAAGTTCCCCGTGATAGTGAAACCGAATGCAGAAGGCAGCAGCAAAGGCATATCCAGCGTATCAGTGGTGAAAAGCAAAAAACAGCTGAAGGATTTAGTGGGCTATCTGCTCTCTAATGCTTCCCAAACTTTGCTTCTGGAAGAATACATAAAAGGCAGAGAATTCACCGTGGGCGTTTTGGGCAACGGCAGCGATGCATACGCACTGAGGCCTATGGAGATAGAGTTTTTAAATGCCGCTGAAAACACCGTGTATGACTACAGCGTGAAGCAGGACTACCAAAGCAAAGTGAAATATGTATGCCCTGCAAATATATCCGACAAGACAGAGAAAGTGATGATGGAAACGGCTGTGAAAATATATAATATTCTCGGCTGCAAAGACCTCTCTAGAATAGATTTCATGCTCAACGAAAAAAATGAGCTTTATTTTATAGAAATAAATCCCCTGCCAGGGCTTGCCCCCGGATACAGTGACATGCCCATGATAGCTGAAAAAAACGGCATATCATACGAATCATTAATAAATATGGTGCTCTCAGCTGCCATAAAAAGATACAGCGAAAAGGAGGCGAAATAATATGCAAACTACCTTTGCACATAAACTAAATAATTTTGTCTCCCAAAAGCAATTTGGCGACTGGGAATGGCAGATGAAAAACCGCATAAAGGATGCAGAGAGCCTTAGCAGGATAATCCCGCTGTCTGAAAATGAGCAGAGAAATATCAGTACCTGTCTCAATTCTTTCAGAATGGCAATCACGCCCTACTATGCATCATTAATGGATATAAATGACGAAAACTGCCCTATTCGCAGGCAGGCTATTCCATCTGCCAGTGAAATGTGCGTGATGCCCTATGAGATGGCAGACCCTCTAAATGAAGAAGGCGACAGCCCCGTAAACCACATAGTGCACAGATACCCAAACAGAGTGCTGTTTCTTGTGACATTGCAGTGCTCTATGTACTGCAGGCACTGCACCAGAAAAAGAGTGGTGGGCGAAGAAGACAAGATAATATCAGAAATTGAGATAGCAAATGCTGTGGCATACATCAGAAATAACCCACAGATAGAGGACGTTTTGATATCCGGCGGAGACCCGCTGACACTTGGCGACAAAAAGCTGGAATACATAATATCCAAAATCCGCAGCATTCCGCATGTAAAAATTATCAGGATTGGTACACGTGTGCCTGTTGTCCTGCCTATGCGCATCACACCGAAGCTGTTGACTATGCTGAAAAAGTATTCGCCTATATATATCAATACTCATTTTAATCATCCAAAGGAGATTACGCCCGAGTCTTCTGCTGCATGCCTTTCCATCGTGAATGCAGGAATCCCTATGGGAAACCAAAACGTATTGCTAAAAGGCATAAATGATGATATAAATATATTAAGAGAATTGTATATGAAACTTGCAGCCATCAAAGTGCGACCCTACTATATGTATCAGTGCGACCTGACACAGGGGCTTTCACACTTCCGAGTGGATGTCCGCAGGGGCATGGAGCTGATGGAGCAGCTGACCGGATACATATCCGGATATGCTGTGCCAAAATACGTGATTGATGCACCGGGAGGCGGCGGCAAAATCCCCGTGAACTCCCACTACATCAAGGCGTTTGACGGCTCGCAGGTGGTTCTGCGAAATTATAAAGGCGATATATACACCTATCCTGATAATCTGGATTTGTGAATATATAGATACATTTGGTCTTTAATGGTTTCACCTTTAAAGGCCTTTTATTTTTTATGAAAAGGATGGATACTATGGGCATATTATTATATTTTTTGATATTTTTTGCTAAAATTCTGGAAGTGTCTCTGGCAACCACCAGAATTGTACTTATAACACGAGGCGTAAAGGTGATAGGATCGCTGATTGGGCTTCTGGAAGTTTTGATATGGGTTGTGCTGGTATCCACTGTGCTTACAAATATCACAGAAGACCCCTTCAAGCTGGTGGCATATGCACTTGGCTTTTCTATCGGCAACTATGTGGGCTCCACCTTTGAGCAAAGGCTAGGCATCGGCACGGTGCGCATAGAGGCAATAGTTATGGAGGAGCATGGGCTGGAGCTGGCAAACAGAATACGAGCAAAAGGCTTTGCTGTGACTGTGATGGAAGGCGACGGCATGAACTTCAAACGCAATATTTTGCTGATGAACATCCCCCGCAAAAATCAAAAGGAAGTAGCAAAGATGATAAGGGAAATACAGGGCAATGTGGTAATCACAATAAACGATATAAAGCCTGTATACGGCGGCTACGGTGTGATAAAGAAATAAAAAAACCATATTTTATAAATAAGTTCAGCTTTTGCTGGGCTTTTTTTATAATAGTTTACAATTATTAAAAATGCCGCAAAATAGTTGCGGCATTTAAGAAGTATAGTATGTAAATTTTAGTTGTCTTCCTGATCTTTCAGCGTTATCTCCTTGGCAATCTCTCTAATCATGTCTATTTCAAATTCCAGCGCCAAAATCTTTTTATATATTTTCTCCACCTTTTCCTTTGGTATGTTGTAGTTCAAAAAGGTGTCTTCGAATGTTGCAAATGTTTTGCTTATTTGCTGAGCCATAGATATAAAATTCTGTGAATGATTTGATTTAAGCGTATTTTTGAATTTATCCACGTCCTCTTTTATAATCTTCACTATGCCCTTTTCGTCGCTTACCTCCTGCAGTGCCAGCGGATAGGGCTTTATTCTTTCCAGAAAATAATTGCCTTTGTGGTTCACGTTGTATACGTATTGCAGCTCCAGCCCGTCTATATTAAAATTGACGTAGCAAAGCGTACTGTTTATCACCTGCACCTT
This sequence comes from Eubacteriales bacterium, assembly GCA_040883315.1. GTDB lineage: Bacteria > Bacillota > Clostridia > Christensenellales > UMGS416 > JAFGUF01. The sequence goes on along the minus strand of JBFLKU010000008.1, from coordinate 90,832 downwards.
GGCTCCCAGCTGCTGCAGCTTTATGGTGTGCTGTGATATCTCTGCTGTGTTAATAATATTTCTCATAAGCCCCTCCTTACAGGTAGAATATAATCAGATAAACTGTTGATAAAACTATAGAAACTATCATAATAGGAAATCCCGCCTTGAAATAATGTACAAAGCTAAGCTTGTGTCCTTGCTTTTCCAGCATTCCGCTGGCTATTACATTGGCAGATGCTCCCACTAGCGTTCCGTTGCCGCCTAGACATGCACCCAGTGCCAGTGCCCACCACAGCGGTGTCACGCTGACAGCAGTCATTGCTGCCATGCTCTTTATCAATGGTATCATTGTGGCTACAAATGGTATATTGTCTAGGAATGCTGATGCTATTGCAGAGCCCCAGAGGATCAATATTACCATAAAGAATAAATTTCCGCCGGTAAGATTTAGCAATCCACTAGCTAGGAAATCAATTACGCCCACTTCCTCTAGTCCGCCCACTAAAATGAACAACGCCATGAAGAAGAAAATCGTCGGCCATTCTATCTCTATTAGTATGTCCTCTGCGTCCACTTTGCTGATAAGCAGCAGCAGTGCTGCGCCCACCAATGCAACTGTAGCAGACTCAAAATTTAGATATTGGTGAAGAATAAATCCCACCATAGTGATTGCCAGCACCACAACGCTCTTTTTCAGCAGAACGCTGTCCCTTATTGCCAGATTTTCGTCCATCTCCATTATCTTTGCTTTTTTGTCGTCGGATATTTTCAGCTGCTTTTTGTACATCAATTTAAAAATGAAAATAACAGCAATCAATACGATTATAATTATCGGTGCCAGATTTTTGATGAAATCAATAAATCCCAGTCCAGCTGCCGATCCTATCATTATGTTTGGCGGGTCACCTATCAGTGTGGCTGTGCCGCCAACATTGGATGCAATAATTAATGGAAGAACGAATATTACAGGGTTCAGCTCCAATGTCTCAGTTATAACCAATGTTATAGGTACCATCAGCAAAATGGTTGTCACGTTGTCCAAGAGTGCAGATGCAATAGCCGTGAAAATAGAGAACACCACTATAATTCTCCACGGTTCACCTTTCACTGCCTTTGCAGCCTTTATGGCAAGGTATTCAAAAGCACCTGTTCTCCTTAGTATGTTTACAATAATCATCATACCAACCAGAAGCCCGATTGTATTGAAGTCAATGTTCTCTATAGCCTTTTCCTGTGTAACTATTTTGAAAACCAGCAGCATAGTTGCACCAAAGATAGCTATTGTAGTCCTGTGAATTTTCTCAGAGATAATTACGCCATAAATGATAACGAATATACTTATTGCGGTAATTATATGATAGAGTTCCATACTTTCACCTTTTATCTTTCAAATTTTAAAATTTATTCAATATCATTCATTTTTTCATATCACTCCAGAATACAAAAAATTGAATAATATTATTAACAATTAAATTTTTGCAGTGCTATTTTTTTATAAAAGCACGGCAAAGACGCGATGAACCACACCGCAGGATAGCCGACCCATTTGCCGGATTGATTATACAATGTATAATCCTTATAATCTCGCTAATAAAGCTGCTGCGTTTAGAAAACACAACAGCTTTTTATCTGCTATTTACACTTGGAATTGTTTTAGTTCGTCCAGCAAATCGTCGCAGTTATCGCTGTGAACTTCTACTGTGATAGGTTGTTTCAAATCTAGGCTGAATATGCCCAAAATGGATTTGGCGTCAATTATGTATCTTCCTGACTTCAGGTCAATGTCGTAGGAATACTTTGAAGTAATGCGTACAAAATCTTTGATGTCTTCTGTCAAAGATAGCTTAACAACTATTGATTTCATTTTTATATCCTCACATATAGATGTAAAATATTTTAAATAACTTTCGTTATTATTACCAATTTAATACTGTGCATTGCCTTCTTCTTCAATGTTGTGTAGTATAACACAATCGATAAAATTTATCAATTTATATTATATATTATTTAATAAATATAATAAATAATTTACAATATTGTATTTTATGCCATTCTCTCTAATATAGGTTAATAAGCCAGTTTTTTAGCAGTCTTTTTATTATCATCAGCACCACAACTGATGCAAAAACTATAACCAGCGACATAGCATGATATCCCTGCAGCACCAATCCCAGGGATAGCCCTGCTGCCGGCGGATGCTCCGCATTGGTCATTGTCATAATCAAAAGAGAAAGCCCCACAGCCAGCCCAGCCATTATGCTGTATATCAGCTTGAAATCTGTTAGTTCATATATATATGCTGCGAAGTGGTGCAGTGCTATTCCCAAAATCATGCCAATAATATATCCGCCCAGCACACTTCTTTCTTGGCTTGTCCTTAGATGCGGCATAGCAAAAATCAAAAAAGCAGTAGCACCAAATGACGCCAGCATAACTTCCTTGAAAACGCTGTCCATCGCCAAAAGTATCCCCACTACGGCAGCCGTTGCCATCATGCACTGCAAAATATAGTGGGATTTGTTCTTTCTGAATTTTTTATCTACTATAGATATTTCTTTCCCAAATAGCTTCATGTTTTTCTATCCTTGTATATTTTTCTATCTAATTTTAAAAATCCTTAAATATTATAATACTATCTTTGCTTTTTCGCAAAAAAAAATTGACAAAACATATTTAATTAATTATAATGAGTTCTTACTCAATGAGTTTGGAGTCAATCAAATGAATAAAAGACAGCAACAAAAAGAAAACACCAGAAAGCTGATTATAGAGGCTGCAATAGGCGAATTTGCCAAAAATGGGCTGACCTCCGCCAAAACCTCGGATATAGCCGCAGCCGCGAATGTATCCCACGGCACAGTTTTCTCTCACTTCCCCACCAGAGAAATCCTGCTGGAAGAGGTGATAGAGCAATTCGGCATAAATGCAGCCCGCAAAATGCACCAGCTGATAGACGAAAACGGCAGTGTGGAGAGCCTGCTGCACGCCCACCTAGCGGGCATAGAGCAGTATGAAGCCTTCTACACTCGGCTAATATCAGAGGCATCTCTGCTGGATGACATGGCTAAGCACACCCTCGTATCTATGCAATCCGCTATTTCCATTCACCTGAGCCAAGCGGCAAAAAAAGAAATGGAGCAAGGCAAAATAAAGCAAATGCCGGTCAGTCTTTTGTTTAACACATGGATAGGTCTTGTAAACTATTATTTGATGAATAAAGATTTGTTTGCACCTGAGGAATCCGTGATAAAAAGATATAAAGAGCAACTAGTTGAACACTATATAAATCTAATATCAAACTAAAGGAGAACATTATGAAAACATGTATTGCATGCGGAATGCCTATGAAACAAAAGGATGACTTTGCAATGGGCGACGAAGCCAAAGACTACTGCAAATACTGTGCCAGAGAAGACGGCACAATGCAGGACTACGAAGAAAAACTAGAAGGAATGACCTCTTTCATAGTAAATACACAGGGAATAGACGCATCTGCTGCCAGAAGCACAGCAATGGCGATGATGGCAAATCTGCCTGCATGGAAGGACAAATAGAAAATGCTGACGCCGATGGCGGCATTTTTTATGCTTCTTTTCCTATTATCTGTGTAAAGGTGATGAAGCTGCCCTCTCTCAGGTTCATTTTCTCAGCCAGTTTCTCTCTATCTACCAGTGCTATCAGCACAGTGTTCAGCCCAGATGCCGCACAGTATAGATATACATTCTGGCTAATCTCCCCTGTTTCGGTGGCAGCCATAAACATAGTTTTTTCGTCGCCGCCCCTTATAATGCCTGTCTTATTGCCGGCTTCGGTCACATATATCAGCCCAAATGGTGCATTTCGCATCAGCATCTGCGTGCCCAGCATGTCCCTGACATCATGCTCGGATACCATCTCCAGCTTGTGCTCTGGTTCATTATATCTATATACTCCGCTATCCAGTGCAGCATACACTCGAATGAGCTGTGCACTGCAGGCAGATGCAATAGTTCTTCTATTTTTGGCTTTTCCCTTTGCTTTTTTGGTCTCTCCGCATGCCGCCCACAGTATATTTGAAATGTGCTGCATATCCAAATCTTCATATTTCCACTTTCTTTTTGTGCGGCGCAGAGATATAGCACGCATCAGCGGGAAATCCATGTCTATCTGCGGCTTTTCCAGAATAATCTCTTTCATTTGCGTTCTCTTTCCCCTTTCACTAATATGAAAATTGTATAGTATTTTAAAATTATATTCAAATTAATTTTTAAAATTCTTTCTCAAATATCATATATTGGTATTTACAAAATTAGCAAAGGTAGTATACTAAATATATAGATTTCTTTATTTCAAACTGAATAATTATATTAAAGTCGATTCTTGCAGGCTATGGCTATCCCACTATAAATAGCCTAAATAATTCAGTTAATAAAAAATATTTATATATAAGGGAGGAAAAAATGGACGTTCTAAAGTACGCTATACAGATGGAAAAAGACGGAGAAGCCTACTACACAAAGCAGGCAGAAATAAACAAAGGCAACCCCCTGCACACAGTTTGCATGCTTCTAGCCAAGGAAGAAAAGGGACATGCAGAGATTTTGGAAAGCAAAATGAACAGCCTGCCCTACAAGCTGAGCGAAAGCGAGGCATATGAAAAGGCAAAAAATATATTCAGCGATGCCAAAACCTTTACAAGCGAAATAAAGGAAACACCAGATCAGCTGGAATTCTATAGGTTTGCACTGGAAAACGAGCAAAAAAGCATAGATTTATATATGGATTTTTTGGCAGATGCTGAGGATGAGAAGGACAAAGTGCTGTTTGAATTCTTAGTGGCTCAGGAAACCGAGCACTACGAGATAATAGACGACTTGGTTCGAATGCTTACAAATGCAGAGCAATGGGTGGAAGATGCCGAGTTTGGCGTGAGAGAAGAATATTAAAAAACGAACCTCCTGAAAATATCAGGAGGTTTTTATTTGCTCTTTTTTATCCGCTCTTTTTTCTTTTGTTTAAAATCGGTCTCATAATTGCAGCAACCGCTTTTATTCCCGGGCCTTCCATTTCCTTTTTCACCTGCTTCAGTGCTTTGCGTATCTCCAGATTCTGCGGGCATTTGCCTTCGCATTTGCCGCACTGTATGCAGCTGCCTGCAAAGTGAGGTTTTCCATCCTCTGTAGCTATTCCACTATATAGCATGTGGTTCATCTTTGTTCTGGCTTTTGGGAACATATGATAGTCGTTCAGCCTCTTCAAAACCCCCGGTATATCGATGCCCACAGGACAAGGCATGCAGTATCTGCATCCTGTGCACCCAATAGTCATCAGCTCCATGTATTTGTCTCGCACGCTTTGCAGTATTTTCTCTTCCTTTTCAGTCAGTGAATTGGCTGTTACGGTACTGGCTGTTTTTATATTTTCATCTATCTGCTCTATGCTGTTCATGCCGGAGAGCACTGTGGATATCTGTGGATGATTGTATATCCAGCCTAGTGCCCATTCTGCGGCAGAGCGTTTAATATCTGCCGTATCGTATATTTCCTGCACTTCAGCTGGTATCTTACCCACCAGTGTTCCGCCCCGTAGAGGCTCCATTATAATTATTCCCATATCTTTTTTGGCTGCGTAGTCTATGCCCATTATTCCTGCCTGAAAATTTTCATCCAATATATTAAACTGCACCTGAACAAAATCGAAATCATAGGCATCTACTATTCTAGGGAAATCTTCGTGCTTTCCGTGGAATGAAAAGCCCATGTGGCGCACCTTGCCCTCTTTTTTCACTTTGTCCATCCATGCCTTTATGCCCAGTGCCTCCATCTTGTCCCACACTACACCGTTTATGGAGTGCAGCAGATAATAATCCACATAGTCCACCTTTAGCTTATCCAGCTGTTTTTGGAATATCTCGTCGAATTTCTCTGCTTTGCTTATCATAAAGCATGGCAGCTTTGTAGCCACATAAACCTTTTCTCTGATATCTTTGTCCGATAAAATATGCTCCCCTAGAAAGCTTTCGGATTCTCCCATGTGATAGGGCCACGCAGTGTCCAGATAGTTCACTCCGTTGTCTATGGCGTGCATAATCTGCTTTTTTGCTTCCTGTGCATCTATATGTCTGCCGTTTGTGGGCAGACGCATGCATCCAAACCCCAGCACTGATAATTTATCCTCTGATTTTGGCATTTGCCTGTATTGCATAATATATCTCTCCTTTATTTATATGAGATTCATTATAAGTTACACGGTGTTACTTGTCAATATTTAATGTGATTTTTCTGAAAATTTAATCGTAAAAAACAGGTCGCAGCCCAAAAGTCTCCCGCATGGCTCTGTATATTTCGTTGTCTCTGCTTCGCCATCCTCCGTGTGTCGGGCTCTGGGCGTCAAATACTATTTCACAGTCCGGCAGAGCCTCCACCAGCCTTTGTCTGTCCTCTTCGGATATATTCTCGCAGGACACTAGCCAAAGCTTTTCCAGCTGGGGCATTTGCATGAAAACATCCACAGAGTCCATTTCGTTGTTGCTGCAGTTCAGGTATTTCAAATTCGTTAGCTGCGATAGGGGCGAGAAATCCACAATATTATTGCTGAATATCTCTAGGTATTCCAGATCTTTCAGGTGTGTTATCTGGTTAATGTCTGTCAGCTGCGTCCATGCTACTATCAGTATTTTCAGCTTGGGCATATACTGCAGAAATGAATAATCCGTAATATACATCTGATGCCCTATATCTAGTGCCTCCAAGTCGGTGCAGTATTTCAGCTTCGCTGCGTCCTCATCCAGCAGGTTCACGCCGTCGCCGAAATACCTTATGCCGTCAAATACCTCTGTTTTGCCTGTGCTGAATGCCTTCAAGTCGGTGCTCAGCTCCCAGTCGCCCACTCGCACTCGCCACACAAATTTCACATGGGGGTACATCTGGGTTAGCTCCTCCATGTTTTCATTTTTCAGATAGCAGTAGGTCATGTTTATGCGCTTCAACGATGTCAGATACTTAAGCCTATGTTTGAATGTGTTAAAATCCTTCACCGCGGTATAGGATATATTTATGTCCTCCTCAGTAGATGAATACACATCATCTAGCAGCTCCACATTCCATACGTATTGTGCATCTGGGCAGTTTTTCATTACTGTATCCATCATGCGGTCATTCAGTATTCTCTCACCGAAATCAATTTTTTCTATATTTATAAAGTATGCTAATGCCTCTGCGTCTATTTCTTCGCATTCTGCTAAATCCAGCTGTTTCGCATCTGCATCATAGTATCTATCGCAGAACAATACACTCATTTTCATTTCAATTCGCGGATATTGCTCCCTCAGTTTTGCATATTGCTCGGCAGATATCTGGGTGCTCTTCATTTGTATTTTTTGCAGCTCTGTAAAGTGCTCCAGCACCACAGAAGCCTCTGCATAGTTCCAGTCATCCGACTTGCTAAGGTCTATTTCATCTATGTCGCTGTCGTAATACTTTCCGCCGATGTAAATGCTCCACAGCACTTGGCAATCGGGCGTTTTTTTTATAAATTCTATTATTTCATTTTGCGGTATAGGGTTGTCTCGAATATCCAGTGTTTTTAAATCATGCATTCCATATAACGGAGAAATATCATCTATTCCTTTGCTCTTTAAGTTTAGCTCTTGCTCTGTTTTTTCTATTTCTTCGCCGCCGATTATAATATATTCTTCATTATCATTTGAGTGGGTATTTTCATAGTCCACATTTTCCGGCGTTTCCTGCTGGCAGCCAGCAAAAAAAAGTGCCGAAAGCACTAGCACTAGATAGTATTTAGTTAATTTCATCTTCATTTTCATCATATCTATCCACTAAATTCTCTATTAATTCATTTTACGATAATTAGATAGGAAAGTAAAGACGACATTATTGTTATTAGCAGTCTGTATTTTGGCAAAAGAAAAGCAGCTATACGCTGCTAGTTTTATCTTGGCTGTATTTCGAAATACCTATCCATTTTTTTCAGTTCATTTTTCTCCGATTGTTCTATCAAGCTGATAAGATTATCATACAAATCTTCTCTGTAGTCTATTTTTATTGCAATATCACTGTTGCTTAATTCATCGTATCCCTCGATAATTATTATAGGCATTTCAAATCTTAGGAAAAAGTGCTTCAATTCCTTCGTTAGATTAATGCTTTCTATGTTCCTATATAGTATTCTTCTTTCGGGGTTTATCACTCTGATAGCTGAGATAGAGCCATCATCCATCTTTATTCTAGAAAACATGCCAAGGTATGCAAAATGTGCATTAAAAATTATGCCAAAGCAGCTTAATGTAAAAATAATCAACCAAGAAAAATCAAATACATACTCTCCGTTTTTTTTAATTGAAATTATCCCGATTATTATAAATGCTATATTGGCTATTAAATTGATGCAAACAAATACAGAAGTGTTATACCTGCTTTTTAAGTAGGTTTTCTCCATTTTCCCTCCAAAATTCAGGCAAGATAATATGCCCTGCTTTTTTACTTGAATTCCGACATACCCTAATTCTGGTTATTCTATCACAAGAGCTGTGAATAAGTTTGTTAAAACTATCACATTTTTGTAAACTAATCTACTTTTCTGCATAAAATCATCTAGTATATGTTCAAAATGTCAAAATGAATTGTCTGCTATATACCTGTGGACTCTACTAGGTCTAGTATATCCATTGCGATGCTTTGTGCTCTGTCGAATTTTTTCTCATCTATAAAGCTGATTGTCAAATCCAGCATACCAGCTATATTTTTGTTTTCTACTTTGTTTTTCAATATCTTTGCAAGGCTCACGACTTTCTCATCGCTTTTTTTCAGCCGCTCTATCAGCTCTTTAAGTTCCTTTACTATTTTTTCGTGTTCGTCAGCTTTTGCATTTTCGTTTTCAAAAATATCCATTTCGTTGAATTTTTTATTCAGTATCTTTATTTCATTATAAATATGCTTTATAGCCTTTTCTATCTCTTCAATTTGACCATTTATCTTTTTATCTACGCCCTTCTCTTTCAGCCTTTTCTCCATTTTTGCAAACATCCCGCTAAGTTCGTCTGCGCCTAAATAGGCAGACACGCCCTTTTGGGAGTGTGCAATAAACATAAGCTTTTCCGCATCATCTACATTATATAGCTCTTTTATTTCGTTTATCAGGTCCATAGATTCTGCAGCAAATTTATTTAGGGTCTTTATATAGAATATTACATTCCCATTTATTCTGGATAGTGCTTTATCAACATCAAAATCATATAGTACTATTTTCATAGTATTGGTTATTTGCTTGCTGTCTCCGTCATTCACAGCTAGATTAGCCAAATTTTTTATCTTCAGCCATTTCATCAGCTTTTCATATAGCATCTTCATGTCAATAGGCTTGCTCAGGAAGTCATTCATGCCTATCTCAAATGTTTTGCGTCTGGTTTCCAGCACCACATCTGCTGTCAGTGCTATAATCGGCAGATCATCCTTAGAATATTTCCTTCGGATTATTTTTGTGGCTTCATATCCGTCAAGTTCCGGCATTTGTATGTCCATCAGCACCAGATCATAGCTGTTTTGCCCTATCATATCCACTGCTTCTCTGCCATTTTCAGCTTCATCTACTTTAAACCCGGCATTCTTCAATAGATCGCAGATAACCAGCCTGTTTATTTCGTTGTCTTCCACCACTAGTATATTTGCATTTTCTACTTCTTTTATATCCTCGAGATGGCTTTCCTTTATGTCATTATGCTCTTTTGCTATTTCTGTATACTCAAATACTTCGTTTATGGCTTCGTATAGAGTGTATGGGAAAATAGGCTTCACAAGCATAGTGTCTTCATCACCAGATTTTATATAGTCTTCCAGCTCGTAGTTTACGCTCTGCATCAGTATCACCTTTGGCTTGTTTTTATTCAGTCTGCATTCTTTTATCTTTTCCAGCAGCTCTGTTCCTTCGTCTTTCTGTGCGCTGTTTATAATCACCAAGTCAAAGCAGCCTTCTTTGGACATTTCAGAGGTCTTTTTTGCGCTCTTATAGGATATGCACTCGCAGCCTAATCCGTTGATATATTTGCAAAGCACCTCTCTAGCTAGTTTATTCTCCTCTATCAGCATCACTTTCTTGCATTCTTTTATTTTCAAGCTTTCTTCTTGGCTGCCTATAGAGATAAAGTTAATCTCAAATTCAAATTTGCTTCCCTTGTTTTTTTTGCTTGATACTCGTATCTCGCCGCCCATCATCTCCACCAGCTCTTTTGTAATAACCAAGCCCAGTCCTGTCCCGCCATATTTTCTGGTAGTAGATGTGTCTGCCTGAGTAAATGGCATAAACAGCTGTGAAATCTGCTTCTTGTCCATGCCTATTCCTGTATCCGAAACCGTAAATTTTACTTTGATATTCTCGTTGTTTTTCTCCACCAGTCTTGCCTTTATCAAAACATGCCCTTTTTCCGTGAATTTCACAGCATTGTTCATCAGGTTCCCCAGCACCTGTCCCAGCTTGTGCAGATCTCCCTTCACTTTTCTAGGTATGTTCAGGTCTTTATCATACAGTATCTCTATGTTTTTGCCGTATGCAGCCATTGATATAACGCTTATTTGGTCTTTCATTGCTTCGTCAATGTCAAACTCTATGTTTTCTAGCTCCATCTTGCCCGATTCTATCTTCGAAAAGTCCAATATATCATTTATTATGTTCAGCAATCTGGAAGCTGAGCGCTCTATCTTGTCTACATAGTCCTCTTGCTTCGTATCCAGTTTTGTGCTTTTTAGCAGGCTGTTCAGCCCTATCACAGCATTCATCGGCGTTCTTATTTCGTGGCTCATGTTTGCCAAAAAGTCGCTCTTTGCCTGCGTAGCTGCCTCCGCCTGCTCTTTGGCTATTATCAGCTGCTCTTCGGCTTCTTTTATCTCCGAAATATCCATCAGCCATGCCAGCATGCCAGCTTCTCCCAGCACATTCATTCTGACCACAGAAATCAGCGCATAGAACATTTCTCCATTCGCTCTTTTAAGTCTCACTTCTCTATTTAGTACATTTTCACCCTTATTTATCTTTTTGTGTATTTCCAGTCTTTCTTTAGGGTCATAATATGCTTCTACAATAGAGTCCTTCATTTTTAGCCCTGTCATTTTCGCAAAGTTTTTATTTGCATAGTATACTATGCCCTTCACCGTTCTAACTACGGCAAAAGGTGTAGTTTCAAAAATGTATCTCAGCCGCTTCTCGTTTTCCTCTATCAGCATTTCTGCTTTTTTGCTTTCGGTAATGTCATCAAAAATAGTGGCAAATGTTTTTTTGCCGGTTGGAAATGCAGTGACCCTAAAATATTTTTTCAGTTCTCTGGCATAGTCCTCGAATGTCTTTGGCTTCTGCGTTCTCACCACTTTATCATATATCGTAATCCATCTGTCTTCAGTTCCAGGAAGCAGCTCTTTCACAGTTTTACCCAGCACTTCATCTGTCAGTCCTGTATGTTTCTTGAACGATTCATTTATATTCAAATATTTATAGTCTACAGCTTCTCCGTTTTCATCATATATTATTTCATGCTCTGCAAAGCCTGTAGGCATGTTTTCAAATAATGCAGTCAGGTTTCTTTCTATTTTTATAAAATCTGTCAAATCCTCTATTATTGCAATTATGTTTGATATTTCGCCGTTTTCGTCTTTTATCGACGATATCATCAGATTTTCGTAAAAAACTTCCCCGTTCTTTTTAGTGCTCTCCAGCACTCCTTTCCAGTCATTGCCTATAATAGCCATTTCGAAAATATTGCGGAAAAATTCTTTTCTATTTTTCTGATTGGTCATAACAGGCATTCTTTTGCCTTTCAGCTCTTCCAGACCATAGCCTGTCATATGCGAATATTCGGGGTTTATATACTCTACTCTGCCCATTTTGTCCATAATAACTACAGAAATAGGACTCTGCTCAATAACAGTATTAAATTTTGCCAGCTCCTCAGTTCTTTCCTTCACTATGTTGTCCATATTGTCTCTATATGCACTTATTTCATCCATCATAAAGTTGAAGTTGTCTGCCAGCTCGCCCACTTCATCATTGCTTTTGTATTTCACCTTCTGCGTAAAGTCCATGGTTTCTGTTATGCTGGTGGTCACTTTTTTCAATTTGTTCATAGGATGAACGATATAAATATTTATAAATGTTAAAATCATTAACACGAATATTAAAATGCTGACAATAAGTGTAGCAATAATAGAACGAATATATTCATTTATTTTCTCGTCTATCATTTCTCCGTTTGCTACGTAGAACAAAGTGGACTCTATAGCCTCAGAATCCGCCTTTATCACACATTCATCCTTGATGTCTGAATCGCACAAATTATTACTTTTTCCATCTAGTTCAGTCAACACTTTTTTTAGTTCTGAATTGCTGAAGTAAGGGTCAATTAGAAGGTCTCCGTCTCTTAAAATGCAAGCTATATTTTCATTAAACATTATTCCAAGATATTTAATCTCTTGATAATCACTTACTCTAATTTCATCTAAAATTCTATGAAGGCCAATATTGATACCTATCGCACCAACTATTTCGCCCTCTTCGTTCTTTACTGCTCTAGCTACAGTCAAGTAATAGTTTATCGGATTGGTATTATCTGTGCCCTCCAAGAGCTTTATCCTTTGATACAATGGAGAAACAATGGTATCATCCGGGCTTTCAATTGCCTTTTTGTACCATGGTCTTACTCGCGGGTCATAGCTATATATCTCACTTTGGTTATCGCCTATCAGCGCCACAGGGTCGTCTGTTATAAAGCTGCCATCCTCAAGTCCAATGAATATATCCTCTATATCCGCATTTTGCATTTTATATTCATATAAAAATTGCTGTATCATCTGTTCATTCTCGTTGGGCGAATAGACAAAGTCCTCATCTTCTGCATTAATATAGGAAGTATAATACTTCTCCCCGTATACAAAATGCTTTTCTGCTGTGCTGATATAGTTCATGTCGTTTATAATATCTTCTATATGCTCATCAAGATATATGATATTGCTTTCCAATGATATTCTATATTGTATCTCTATATCCTGAACATACTTCTGCTTCAGTTTAGGAGCCAACACAAAATTTATGAGCGCAGCAACAACAATTGTGAAAGCAAGTAGTGTTGCCAATACTTTTGTAGATAATTTCATATAGCTCCTTCTCCAACCGTTTTCTTTTTATACTAATATATTAAAAATGCGTGTTTTGTCTTAGCTTTCCGTCAGCTTACCAAAGATAACCAGATAGTATATTCTTCCTTCATCAAATACATAGAATTCTATCTTTCTCTCTTCCTCTTCATCCACTTCATAGTAGAATATGGTCTGTCCGATTTCATCAGCTATTTTCACCATATCGTCTATTTTGTCTATGCTTATCATCACAGATGACTGATACGCCAATGTGTCCGTCAGCCCAGCAAGTCTGTTGCCGTATTCTTTGAATATCTTCTCTACCTGGTTTGTAAATTTATCTTGCTTGTCTATTCCCTTTGTCTTGAATAAAACTAGCAGCAGGCATATGGAAAATGCAGCCAGCAAAAGAATGAACAAAAATCCCAAGTCTGTGTTTACCGGCTTTTTGGTGGTTATCTCTTTGTCTATATATATGCTCATAGACTCAGGAGAAACATTCTCTATTTGCATCACATTGTTGGTGAATGGTACATCTATATATGTATATATACGCTCTGTTTTGCTCTGCTCGCCTGTTGTCACAGTCACTTGTGAATCAAACATAATCCTTAGATAGTAGTCTGTATATAGGCTATATTCATCCATCAGCGTATCTGTAAGTTCTACATATTTATCAAGGCTCACATACACTCCCCTTGTAAGGTGTGCATCCATTCCTTTTTCGCTTTTCTCTATTTTTCTGGAATAGTCATATCTCTTTTCCCATACAGTATCTGTGCCGCTGTCTGTGGTCACTTCCGATATCAGCAGCCCGTATATTTCGCTTTTGCAGTCTATCTGTGCCTCAATATCCGTAGTCACACGAAGGCTGCAGTCAATATCCAGATACTTTGTGAAGGGCTTTAAATAGTATTTTTCGTCGGTGACTATTTTGTCCTCATATACAGGGTTTTCATCCATCAGCACGGAATACACTATCTCTGCCGTTGCCTGCGCTTCCAGTGCCTTGTCTACAGTGGTTTCATATCCCGGAAAAGCATATACTATCACAGCACACACAGCCATCGCAGCCGCTATAGCCGAAATGACAGCAATAAATATAATTCGTGTTTTTTTTCTTAATGTGAGCATTGTTCCTCCATCCTTAAATAAGGCATTATATATTTTTATCAGTTGCTTGCATCGTCCCCTGTTTCCACCAAATCCTGCTCTATCGTAGTGCTAAAAAGAAGCGATGGATACCCCAAATACGGAATAATCGTTTTCACTGTGCCTAAATACTGCCCTCTTGCCACCATAAATGCATCCTCTATGTGGTTGGCGTCGCCTTTGGTCACCAGAAATATATCTCCGTCTAAATTCTGTATCTCCACTATCCTGTGCACCACACGGATATTTTCCAGCTGATATTCTATAATATCATCCACCTGCAGCTCGTCATAGCTCTCTTTCTTTGCTATCACCATGTCTCCTCTGGATATCTCCGGATACATGCTATTTGATGCTATAACCGTAGGATATATGGGGAATATCCTAAGGGCAAACCACACCATCGCCACCACCAGCGTAGCCACCAGCAGCAGTGAATATGGGTTTTCCTCCTTGTCCATTCTTTTTCTTCCCCTTGTGCTCTTGGATCTGTGTGTATTGCTCAGCACTATCATACCAATTATAGGTATACATGTGCCTATTAGCATCAGCGTTATCCACTGCGGGTTTGGCAGAATAGGCAAAATCCAAAGCGGCACTTTCACTGCCAATGCATATATAGCAGTAGCTCCAAATCCAGCCAGGTACGAGCCCAAAGTCAAAAAAGCATTATAAGCTATCACCGGGAACACAAACGAACATAGGAATATTATTATGTTCTCTGCTCCCTTTTGGCTGATTAAGCTCACCAGATTTATATCCATCATGCTGTATACCAGCACTATTGCAATGCCGAAATACAGGCTGAATTTTTTCTGCACTGTATTTATCAGATGATACCTGATGTATTCCTTAAAGAATATTACTGTGCCCAGATGCAATATATTCAGCGTAACTCCTCTGAAGGATATGTCAAATAGCGTCTTGCCGAATCCGTCTACAAAGCCGCTGGCAAAGTAGGAAAGCATATAAAGCACACCCGCTACAAACATCCATATCATGTAATATCCCTTGTGTTTCAGCTTTCCGTGGGCTCTCACACTTTTGTTTGCAAAAAATACCAGCCCCATCAGCGACCAAAAAACAAAGTCCGCCACCAGCTTTTGTGTGGAGTTATTCAGCAAATAAGCGGCAAAAACATGGTGGGTGAATATAATCATCAGCGAAACAATTATTCTTATTTCTTTTCTAAATACCATATCGCTATTTTTTCTTCACCAGTTTTTGCGAAAGAACATTCCAGTTTTGGCTGAAGTCCTTTGCAGTATCTATAGTGATATGTCCATCATTGTATAGCTTTGTAAGATGGTTATCTATAGATAGCATGTGCTTGGATTCGCTTGCCTCCAATACACGGGATATCTGCGGTATTTTGTTCTCTCTTATTAGGTTTGTTGCTGCCTTTATTCCATATAATATTTCGCACAAAGGTATAGGGTTGTCCTCTACATCTGGAATCAGCTGCTGGGATATGATGCACTTGATAGAGTGAGAAAGCAGCGTGCGAATATAATTAGCCTGCTCATTGGGGAAAATATCTACGATGCTTCGCAGCACTTCCTCCACGCCCTGCACTTCGCCCACAGCAATAATTATCCTGCCGGCTCTTGTGGCCTCCAGAGCCATCTTTATCACATCTTTGTCTACAAATGAGCTAAGGAATATTACGTCTGAATAGTTTTTGAGTGAAATTTTCAGCCCGTCCAGTATGCCGGCTACATCTATGCCAATCTCCATCTGGTTTATCACGCTCTTGTCGTGCCTAAATAGAAACTCTATAGGATCCTCTACAGTGTCTATAAAGTATGCCTTTTCCTGCCTCATCTTGTCCAGTATATATGCGCCGGTATTCGTTCTGCCGCTGCCAATAGGCCCGGATATTATAATAAGTCCTGATGTTATGGTGAAAACATTGTCTATCTCGTCGGGAAGCCTCAGCTCCTCCTTTGATGGACAATAAAAATTGCCTATTCTAAATGATGCGCAATAGCTATTTCTTTGCTTAAAAATATTGACTCTAAATCTGCCTTTTCCGGCAATTGAATATGAAAATGTGCTGTTGTGGAAATCGTCATAATCATTAAACTTGCCAACCGGAACTATAAATTCCATGATGTTTTCCACATCCTCTGTCATCACTCTCTGCTCAGTTTTCAGGTATTTCACCTCGCCGTGTATCCTGACAGCAGGATATGCTCCTACACTAAAATGCAGGTCAGTTCCGTTCAGCTCTATACAGCTTAGGAGCAAGTTATCTAAATCTGATTTTGTATTTATTATACTCATGCACTAATCCACCTTTTATCTAAACACTTTTTGCTAGTGATACCTATATATAATAATGTTTTTTTATATGAATAAAACAAAAATTTAACAAAAAAACCCCATATGCTTTATAGTGCATATGGGATTCTTTTGATTAGCCTATTAGTTTGCTTGGCTAAATAATGGAGTTACTGTAAATTTGAAAAGCTTGTTTTCAGTGTTGTCGTCTGCTGTGTCGTCCATATATACCTTTACTGTCAGCTCTAGGCTTTGTCCAGGCTCAATGGATGGAAGAGTATTTGCGGCAAATAAATCTGTTACCCAGTTTGTTACTGCCGGTGCCAATGTGTCCACAGTTGCGCCTGCTGAATCCAGCACTGCTGCTGTGTATTCAGCGTGGAAGTACTGCATCAGGTCTGCATCCATTCCGAAGCTCTCGTTTGTGTTCTTGTCCAGCACTTGTACAGCTGAATGTGTCAGCTTGGAAAGATCAACTGGCAGTGTTCCCACGTTTTCTACCTTCACTGTAAATACTGCCTCTGCACCGGGATACATATTGTCTATGCTCACAGTTGCGGATTTTTTATCGCTGGAGATCACTACGTCACCCTCTGCAAACACTACATAATCCGATACTGCTCCCACTGCTTTGTCCACTATCTCTACATTCAGCTCTCCGCTCTTTGCGTTCACGTTTACGTCCACACTTGCTGTCCATGCGGCAAATGCTATACCTGTCAATAAAAGGGCTGCTACGATACCTATAACTACTAATCTGCTTTTTTTCATTCCTCTTTGTCTCACTTTCTAAAATTATTGATTAAATCTCGAATAAATAATACCCAAATCAAATTCAAAACTTACTTCCTTGTTTCCATCGTTTTTGTCATTGCCTTTTCCGTTGTTGTCCTTGCCACCACCGCTGCTCTTTTTTTCATAGGTCATGGTAATAAATACTTTCACTTCCTGTCCGGATATTAGCCTAGCATTATTGGTTATTCTTATATCCACAGTTTTGCCGTTTGCTCCGTCGCTCAGTTTCGAGCTTTTGCCGGCTATTATATTTCCGCTTCTGTATACCTGCACATCTATGGTTATGTTTTTGTCATCGTTTTTGTTTCCGTTTGTCATCACCATGTTGTATAGTCTGGCTATATCCACATCCACAGGTATTGTCCCTGTATTTTTAGCAGTGAAGGAAATGACTATCTGCTCTCCGTCAAGCAAATTATTTGTGCTGACGCTTGCTTTGTTATCGGCTCTTGATACGCTTATTTTGCTGCCGTCGCCAGAGACTAGGTTCCATTCGGTTATTCTCAGCCTTGTAATACCTGTGCCTGCATTCACATTTACATCCACATCATCTGTCCACGATGCATATGCAAACCCAGCAAACAGGAATAATGCAGTAAGTACTATTACTAATTTTAATATTACTCTCTTCATCTGCTCATCACCCTCGGCCGTATCTCGAATTCTTTTCTTTGTTTCCGTTCTCCGTTTCTTAGTTGTCATACCCTATTTATAACCAAAATACATGGCCTTGAAATTGAATTAAAATGAATAAAATGTTAATTGTTTTGGTGTATTATCCCATATTCATGCCGCATATTAAAAAACCACTCCTAAGACAGTAAATATACACATTTTATCTGCTAATACACGAAATCAACTAAAATAAATTCGAACATCAAACACAGTTTTTTATGCATTTTGCACACTTTCATAGTTGTAATTCGGTGATTTTGTACTAAATTAATGGATATAATATTGCTTAATATACATTTTTATGAAAAAAGGTTAACTTTTTTAATTCATGTACAATTCAGTATAAATAAAGACACCTTTGCTTATAGAAAGAGCCATTTTAAACACTCAAAATAAGGCTTATGATTAGTATATAAATAAAGAAATCACACAGATATATATATATGATTAAAAGGTAGGAAACTTACTTTAGTAGGAAGTGACATCATGAAAAAGGTAGCTGTAGTATTAATAGTAGTATTATCACTGTTGTTTTTAGCCAATACAGCATTGGCTAAATATGTTGATGAATCAGATATAGTTGCTAAATCCGGATTCATAGATGTTAAAATAGTAGAAAGAACAAAGGATGCAGGCGACGGCATGGAATACAGCAGCCAAGAAATCGATGCTGTATCATCAATAAAAGAAACACTAAGCAATATGGCACCGGGAGACAGTGCCCTACTTAGCTATAAAATAGTAAATGATGGATCGATAGACGTTTTACTAGAGGGTGTAAACGTGGCTACCGACAACACAGAACTAGGACAGCATCTGGTACTAAAATGGACTCTGACACAGTATGTAGACTCTGTACCAGTAAACACAGTGTCCAACAAGGGCACAGGACAAATGCTAAACAGTGCATCCGGCAACACAGACGTATCATTCGGAGGAATCGTACTAGACAGCGACAACAAAACCGATGACTACTGCCTGCTGGAGCTGGAAATATCATTTGAAGATGATATCAATGCATTGAATAGCCAAGTACAGGAAACTGTATTTACAATAACCCCTTGGTTTACGCAAAATTAATAATTACTTAATCTACTAACTCGACATACATATTGCATTCAAATGCAGGAAGGACGAAAAGACACACAAAGGTGTGTCTTTTCGTCTTATTTATTGAGGGTGTTATGATATGTAGCTGGTTTCATAGGGCACTATAACGCAGTCATATGCCTCTGCCACATGGCAGGCTATCTCTTCGTCGTATTTTTCTGCCCAGTTTATATTTTCCGTAAATCCTATTTTTTCTTTGTTTTCCTTGGTCATATCTACATATAGATATTTGTTTTCTCTATTTCTCAGTATAAAGCTCATGTTTGCCTCCTTATTGTCTAACTGCATGTCTGGCATTTTGTGCTCTTGCCACTTCATCATCTGAGATATGCATTCTGTATATAATCTCTTTAATCACTATCTCCTCTGCTTTGCTCTCTATAAAGCTGCTGTGCTTTGAAAGCAGCGCAAAGTCATTGGTCTTGGGTGCAGGATACTGCTTTCTAAGGCTAATTTTTGCCGTATATAGCCTTTCTATGGCTTCATGGTCTATTTGTGCCAGCATGTTGTCAAACTCACTGTAGGTGCTGTATTCATTGTATGCAATGGGGGCATTTTGCTGCATGTATTCTCGTGCCATCTCTGCATATTTGCCCAGCTCCACCTTTTTGCCAAAATTATATATTGGTGTGTAGTTTTTGTAGTGCTTTGCTCCTGTGTTTTGATATACTATTCTATTTTCATTTGTCATGATTTATGCCCTCTTTCATTGATTATGTGTTAATTGTACACAAATCAATGTACGCATGTACGGACATCAAGGGCTATTTATATGCTTTCAATGTGTTTTCTATATGATTTTTATATTTTTGTGCCACAGATTCGGGCGATATTATCCTTGCCATGTCGCCAAACTGAAAAAGCCATGCGAAAAATGTGCTGCTCACTGCTATGTGTGCCTTGATGGAAAATTCATCCTCCGAGTGCTTTCTTATCATCACGTCCATACCGAATTTATCCAAAAACGCTCCTACCAGCTTATTTTGTGCTGCTATCACTACGTCCTCGAAATCGCCGTGAAACATGCTGAATACGCTTCTGGAGTATTCACCAGCATCCAGCTTGTGCTTTGGTTTAGCTCCATCCTCCGCCAATACCGCCACGTCTATCATCTTATCCGCTCTAAAGTGGGTATAATCATCCCGTTTTTCATCATATGCCACCATGTAGTATCGCTCATCGTCCCATATCAAAAGGCTCGGCGTATACACATAGCGTCTGCCGTCTTTTCTGGGCACTAGGTTTTTGTCTGTGTCGTATTCGCAGTACTGGAACGATATCTTCTTGCCTGCCGCTATGGCTTCGTGAATGGCATCTATGCTGTAGTATACCCTCTCGTTTGCCATCTTCACCCTGCCAGATACCACCACCTGCCTTTGCAGCCCTCTGGCACTATTTGCATCGGTCAGTTTTTTTATCTTGTTTATCAGCTCTATGCTCTTTTTCTGTGTTATAAATTTTGATGACTGCACGGCATCCATCAGCAGCTTTATTTCCGGCAGCTCAAATTCACGGGATGCTATGTAGTATCCTTTTGGCTCAGCTTTGCTGTTTTGTATGTCGTATCCAAATGATATCAGCGTGTCCACCGCCGAATACACGGTCTTTCGCTCTATCTCCACGCCATATTCTTTCAGCTTTTCTATTATTCTATTTGCCGTCATAGGGCATTGCTCGTTGGTGTTCTCCATCAGCACCTTGCCTATGTAAAGCACTATTTCATTCTGTTTCATTCTTTCTTCTTTCGATTGCTCTCCTGATGTATACAGCCATTTTATCATCCGCAAAGAATATTGTAAATTGCATATACCTGCATTATTATAAAAAAAGAGCCCCCAGCAAAACTAGGAGCTCTATATATTATCTTTATCAAATTCTAATTAAAAATTACCGTGTATACATATGCAGAGCTTTGATGCCCTAATGTACTATCGAATAAATACATATAAAATGCTTCTCCGTCATATTCCATATCTAGCATGTAGTCAACATAGAATTCAGAGGTGTCATCATAGATATATATGTAGATTATACTATCAGAAACATACCATGTAGTATCATACATTACTCCTTCATATTCATAGAGACCAGTGTAATCTGAGAAGAAAGTGAATACTTCACGTGCTTCTGCGTTGTAGTATTGTCCGTCAGTATCATATAGATACACAAATGTCCAGTCAGCACCGGAAATATAATACTCCAGCTGAGCATCAGTCAATACGTCCGAAAGATAAATCAGTGCTCCATCATCATCCATTTCATAATATGTCCACATAGTATCCACACTTGATTTTTCTAGGTTAATTGTTGTATCGCCGTCTGTCATCGACATCACTTCCAGCCCGTCTATTGTCTCAAATGATATAGTCAGCTCTACCTGCTCTCCGGCATCTGTATATACAAAAGTGGAGTCATCAATAAATTCTATTTCATAGACCTCTTCGTCCAGCTCAAAATATGAATATGATGACATTTGATTTCCTTCAAATATCACTGCACTTCCCTGCATTCTGACTGCATCGTATATGTCTCCGTCCACGCCGCACACCAGCCAGAATCCCTGCATTTTTGCCAGCATCTCAGCACCTGGCACGGCATACTCGCTCATTTTCTCCATGCTGGATTTTTCCAGATGCAATGTGTCACCTTCGTATTCCATGGTCATCACGGATATGCCATCTATTTTCTCAAATGTCACCTTCGGCATGTATTCTTCGCCGTCATCCGTGTATACTATGGTTTCGTCATCCACAAAGCTAAATTCTATATTGTTTGAGTTTATTTCAAATTCTTTATAGCTGTCTATTTTATTTTCGTCTACTTCCAGCCCCAGTCCAAGGGTTCTGACTTCATCAGATATCTCGCCGTCGAATCCGCACACGTGCCAAAAGCCCTGCATCTTCTCCAGCGTATCCTTGCCCAGTTCTCTGGTTTTCACTTCAATAACTGTTGCAAATGCTCGCTCTTCATAGTCTCCGCTTGCATCCTCTGCAAATATCTCGAAGCCGTATCCTTCCACTACTCCCTTAGCAAAGTATTCTCCTCTGCCGTCATCTGTCTCATCAATTGTGAATATTTCATCATCAAAAAGGTCTTCATAAAAATCAATTACATCGTCTATTTCGTCCTCTGTGCCGCACATCAGCGTCACTTCTCCGTCGTCTTCTTCTGCTTCATATACTACTGCATCGTCGTATACCTCCAGATAGTCGTCCGGGAATTCTTTCGGTATCTTTACCCCGTCTACGTAATTATCAGGCAGGGGATCAAAAATGTTTGTAATTGCTGCACACCCTGAAAACATCATGGATATGGCTAGCAATAATACTAATAAGGGAATTAATTTTTTCATGGTCTCTCACTCTCCAAATTATTAATCCCCTATATTATATCATATTTCACTATGTTTTTCTTTCCTAATATCTCTTAGAAATAACAGGTATGTAGTAGAAGACAGGTATGATAAGAAATACTACCCAATTGTATGCCCATGCGTGCAGCAAAAATCCTGTTAGCATAAAAGATATAACTGCAATCATAGATCCTATTGCTGCCCATGCCTCCTGCTTGTCCGTCATTTGCTTTCCTGTTTTCCTGCTCACTTCTGTGCTGTTGGCTATCTCTATTTCTGCATCTAGTATGTCATCTATACTTATGCTATATATCTTTGATAGGGTTATCAGATTCTCTGTGTCCGGTGATGCCTCTGCCCTCTCCCATTTAGACACTGCCTGGCGAGATACTCCCAGCTGTTCGGCCAAATCTTCCTGAGAAAATCCGTGGCTCTTTCTTAATTTTACTAGTTTGTTTGCAACTTCTACGTTCATGATATTGCCTCCCTTTTTTTGATTTTATTATACCTGCCACTCTTTGTACAGCACCACCAATTCGGGTTTTTATTTCCGCAACTATCGGTTGCGTTTTGGCTTATTTTTCGTTTTTAGCCCTTTTTTACGCATGAATCCCTTAATTTATTGTATCACTATGGGGTTTATATGCAAATATATAAAAAACCTGCTATATAAAATACATCAGGTTTTTGCATTGTTTTAATTTGTTTTTGTCTCTATATTTCCGCTTTTTCCGGCTGATTTTGCTTCTTCTGCTTCTTTTTATATGTGGATAGATAAACAGCACCTATTACCAGCAGTCCACCAAGCATTTGGTTCATGGACAAAAATTCTTTTAATATCATCATACTGGCAGCTACAGTAACAAATGGCTGTATGTTTATAAAAAGCGTAACCGTCAATATGCCTAGGCTGCGCAGTGCATACATATAGAAAAGTATGCCTACTGCCGAGCAGAATACCGAAAGGAACAGTACATTTGCAACCACATCAACATTCACAGGAGGCAGGCTTTGCCCGCTGAATAGATATATAGGCACTATGGCTATCGTTCCAGCTACCATCTGAAATGTGGTTATTGTAAGAGGCGAATAGTTATCATACAGGGGCATAGTAATATAATTGAACACCACCCATGAAAGTGCAGCACCCAGCATGCATAAATATCCTATTACTTGGCTGTTTGTGTTTTGCTCTGCCTTTCCGATGCCTATTACCAATGCCACGCCAATTAGACTGATGGCAACTCCTGCTACTTTCAGCACAGTCAGCATTTCTTTGCCCAGCATTCTCTGTGCCAGCAGCGAGATAATAGGAATTACCGCCAAAATAATGGCTGCAACTGCCGGCGATGTCAGCTTTATGCCGTAGAATTCGAAAATAAAGTAGCACACTATGCCCACAAATCCGCTGATAAACATTCTGGGAATATGCACCTTTTGTATTCTGGTTTTCGGCTCTTTTATCCTCCACACCACCAGAAGCAAAGCCGCGGCTATTACGCAGCGCAGCATAACCAAAGTGATAGGATGCATGTATCTCAGGCTAATATCCGAGGCTATGTAGCTGATTCCCCAGAAAGTGATGGATGATACTATCGCCAGATACGGCAATATTTTATGTTTTACCATTTTACCCTCAACTATATATTTCTACATTCTAAAAGCCCAGCTTGTAAACTGAGCTTTTAATCGATTCAATTATAGCGGCTATATTTGCATATAACCATAGTCGGCAAAATTCCGTCTATATAATTAATATTTTTTGTTTTTGTCTCGCCTGTTTTTCGTCATTATAACGCTGCCCATTATGCCCATTCCCAGACCTACTACCTGAACAATAGCAATTATCATCTCTAGCCATAGTGCCTTGGGTATAACATCAGCCACCATCATAAATGGAACAACAAAGCCTATTACCACCAATATGCCGCCTATTAATAAAAGTTGACTACTTTTTTTCATCTTCTTTATACAGCCAGCACTTTGTTTGGTGAGTCTCGGAGATCGAGAACTCCGGTGGCTCCTGCACATCACAAAGCCCAGCAATCTTTTTAGGACATCTTGGGTGATAGTGGCATCCCTCCGGCGGATGAACAAGGTTTGGCGGCTCTCCTTCCGGGATTTCTTTGAATGTCACTGCGTTTTTAGCGTCCGGTTCACTTGTTGCCAAAAGCAATGCCTCCGTATATGGGTGCTTTGCATTATATAGCAGCTCGTCCACGCCGGCCTTTTCTATTATTCTGCCAGCATACATAACGAATATTCTGCTGGAGAAATATCTAACAGTAGACAAGTCGTGGGTAATGTATATAACGGACAGATGATGGGTCTCTTGGAGCTTTTCTAAAAGCTTCAGCACCTCTACACGAACTGATGCATCCAGCATGGATACAGGCTCGTCTGCCACCAGCAGTCTTTGGCGCAGTATTATAGCACGAGCTATAACTACACGCTGCTGCTGACCACCAGATAGCATGTGCGGATATTTGTCTATAAAGTCATCCGCAGGTATCAGTCTAACTTCCTCCATAGCGTCAAGTATGCGCTTTTGGATTTCGTCCTTGTCCTTTATACCATTGCATATTAATGCTTCTGTCAGAATTCTTCTTATTGTCATGAATGGTGCAATAGCTCCAAATGGATCCTGCTGCACGTATCCAACCTGTGATGAATACCATTTCCTTTGTGTTTTATCAAATCCTGTTAGGTCTTTGCCCAGGTATTTTATAGATCCGTCAACCGGCTCATACAGCCCCAGAATAGACTTCATAAGGCTTGTTTTGCCGCATCCGGATTCACCAACTATAGCGATGGCTTCTTGTGTGCCTAGGTCAAATGAAACGCCGTCAACAGCTTTTACATGACCAACAGTACCAAAACCAAATTTTCTTAGCTTAAACCATACTTTAAGATTTTCAACTTGCAGTACAGGGCCATTATAATCTGTTGATTCAACTCTGGCTTCATCAACTGAATTTTTATTTGCCATAAATCTTCACTTTCCCTTCTAAATTATTTATGAAGCCAGCACTTAACTATGCTGTTGCCTTTTTTAACAACTGGAGGCTCCTGGTCACAAACATCCATTTTATATGGACATCTGGGTGCAAATCTACATCCTTGCGGCAGTCCGATAAGACTTGGCGGCTTGCCGGAGATGAACTCCAGCTCGTCTGTTCCGCGAAGTCTTGGAACAGATGCCATCAGCTTTTGCGCATATGGATGCAGTGGCTTTTTGAAGAATAATTCAGAATCTGAAACTTCTACTATTTCACCAGCATACATTATAGCCACTCTATTTGCCAGCTCTGATGAAGTAGCGATATCATGAGTAACCAAAATGAAACTAGCTTGGTTTTCCATCTTTATTCTCTTTAGCAGGTTCATTATATTGCATTGGGTCAAAACGTCCAATGCAGATGTAGGCTCATCCAGCAGCACCAAATCCGGCTCTGTAATCAGTGCCATTGCCAGTGCAGCACGCTGCCTCATTCCACCTGATAGCTCGAAAGCATATCTGTATAGAAAATCTGTAGGTACTCCTACGTATTTAAAATATTCTGCTGCTTTTTCCATAGCTAGGTTCTTTTTCATGCCTTCGCCGATAATCAGCGGCTCAGCCACCTGATCACCCACCCTTAAAACAGGGTTTAGCGATGTCATAGCAGACTGGGGCACCATTGAAATCTTCTTCCAGCGAATCTGTGTGCGGTATGCTTCGTCTGAAAGCTGCATTATGTCTTGGCCCTTCAGCTTTATAGACCCGTCATATCTAGCTACGTTTCTTGGCAGAAGTCGAAGAATAGCCTTTGTAAGCGAGCTTTTGCCGCATCCTGATTCGCCAAGTATAACCACAGCTTCGTCTGTAAACATTTCAAAGTTTACTCCGTCTACTGCCTGAACATCTCCTTTTTGAGTGTTAAAATGGAGATATAGGTCATTTATTTCTAAAATTTTAGTTTTTTCTTGCATTATATCCTCTCCTTTCTACTGATCTCTTAGTCTAGGATTGAATATTCTGTCAAGAGCGAATCCAACCATTGCAAATGAGAAACCTGTTATTATCAGTAGTACAGCAGGCTCAAGTATCCAGTAATATTCTCCGGTCCACAGGGCACCGTCTGCGTATGCATCGTGTATCATTTTGCCCCATGTAGGAAGCGTCGGGTCACCTAGACCCAAAACAGCCAGTGAAGCCTCAAGGAAAACATAGCTGGGGATTGAAAGAACCAAGCCCGGTATCAGCATAGGAATAATCTTTGGTATCATATACCTGAATATTATTCTGGAGTTGCTGGCGCCATATACTTTTGCTGCCTCGATATATGTGGACTGCTTTACCTGCAGGAAAATAGCACGATAGGTTTTTATGCTTGCAGAGAATATGCTCAGCAATATAACAGTACCTAATATTACCCACAGACTTCTGGAATAGAACGTACCCACCATTATAAGTATAGGCAGGAACGGAAGCATCATGTTTACTTCTGTAAGTCTTTGTATCAATTCATCCAGCCAGCCGCCTACCCATGTTCCTGTGGCTGCTATTGTCATTGTGAGTATTGATATACCAAATGCTGCAATCAAGCCGAATGCCAGTGCTATTGGTGCACCCCACAAAAGTGCTGTTGATACATCTCTTCTCATATGGTCTGTTCCGGCCATTCCATATACTCTGCCGTGAACAACTATTTCTGCACTTATTTCTGTGTCTGGCTCAAACGCTCTGATTCTGGTCTTCATTATGTAGGTGCCCTTTTGAAGTTCAGGCTCACCTGCATCTATAGACTCCTGTGTGGAGAAAATGCCTACAATAGGATTAATCTTTCCCACTCTGCGCTCCAGCTTTTCATCAGCTGTAAATTTATATCTGTATATCGGTGATGTTCCGCCGCTTGCTGTTCGTATCTCACGTCCATCAGGCGTGATTATACTAGCTTCAATATAGGGCTGTTTTTCGTCAAATTCGCTTCTGATGTAGTACATTATCTCTTGATAATAATCATCAGCATCAAATTCAAACTCGTAATAATATGTAACGTCAAAAACACCATCTACTGTATTGTCTTCTACTGTCACTTTGTCGTAGTTCTCTGATGTATCGTCTGTGAGGATACAGTAGAAACCTTCCGGTAGTTTTTCATTTCTAAATGAATTTATCCATGTAGGCGGCACTTTTTCAGGATGACGATATACGTCCTCTTCGTTCGCGCGCCATAGAGTAACTGCTTCATTGTACGGAATAGATATCATTGCATATATAGCAATAAATATAACTATAAATATCATTATCAGCCCTATTATTGCTGTAGGATACTGTTTAATATCTGCCCAAAACTTTTTCATATCCTACCCTCCATTTCCTGTGCCGACTTTTACACGTGGGTCCACAAGTGCATATATAAAGTCTAGCAAAAATACTGTGATTGCCAGCAAATATCCGTAAATGATAGTTGTGGCTACTATTACTGCAGTGTCATATAGTCCTACAGCTCTAAAAATGACTGTTCCAAGACCAGGCCATTTAAATATAGTTTCTGTCAGCATTGCTCCCATCCAGCTGGTTATCATCATCAATGAAAAGCTTGTTAGGATGGTTGGCAAAGTAGGCCTAAGTATGTATCTGCGTTTAATTAATTTTGAAGGTAGTCCTTTTGCCTTTGCCATTTCTACATAGTCTTCGCTGGAATATATCATAAAGAATGTTCTCCATGAATATATAGAAGCAAAAGACTGGCTGATTATCAGCGAAATAACCGGCAGTGTCAGGTGCCTTAGCACGCTGAATATATATGGCCAGCCGTCATCCGGCGGAGGCGCGTCTATCATTCCTGAGAATGGTAATATCTTTAGTACCGCTGCAAATAGTAATATTAGGAAAATACCAAAGAACCATGCCGGCATCGATGATAACGGAGATAAAGAAATAAATACTTTATCTATAATTGAACCATATCTCCTTGATAGTGCTAATGATATTGCCATTGCCATAAAAAATAGTATCAGATTCGATGTACCCATCAGCAATAGCGAGGGAGCCAATCTTTCTGAAATAATAAGACTTACCTGCTTTGAACCAGAGTCGGAAACCATCATCGTTGCCTTCCCGAAATCCATCATAATAGCATTCTTCAAAAACCTAAAGCTCTTAATTGGAAAAGGTTCATCTAAGTGAAGTCTTTTGTATTCAAGTTCTTTTTTCTGCTCGAGATATTCTTTTCGAGCTACTGGAGTCATTTGTCTAACAGTTGGGTCTACTGCTGCTTCCTGAGTAATTCTGTCGTCTATCATTCCTTTTTGCAGCTCATCTACATATCCGCCCATGTTAGCTATCAGTATTGTTAAATAAACACCTATTATTACAGTAATAACAAGTGATACTAGTCTCACACCCGAGTACTTTAGCACCCTCTTTAAGGTTGAGCCTCTCTTTGCTTTTTTAATGTTTGTATTTTCTGTCATTATTCCCACCTTGCTAATAAAGCTTATAATTATAATCGAGGTAAGGCATAATGCCTTACCTCAACTATTTAATTATAGACTTAATTCATTCAAATTATTCTACTACGAATTCAGCAGGAACGATTGAAGGTGATGCCACTGTCGATGGTGATACAACAACCTCTATCTTGCATGAGCCGTCGCCAAGTCCGGCGATTACGTCTGCTGATAGAACTATTTCGTATAGTCCATCTTCTGTAGCTTCAACTGCAACAACATCTGCGATTTCACCTGCTGAGTTGAACAGCAAGTATTTAACAGCTGAAATTTCATCTGCTGGATATGCATCTCCGTTAGGATCTTCTACATATACTTCAAATACTGCTTCTGCGTCTTTTGATACGCTTGCTGGGCCATCTACTTCAACTGTAGCTGTCTTAGGTGTTGACAAGAAGTCCCATCTATGTTTGTCTTCTTTATAGTCTTGATATGATGAAACTGTTACTGAACCCTCTGTTGACATAACGTGAGAGATATAGTAAGGTCCGCATCCGATTACAAAGTGACCGTTTTCTTCATAGAAAGCAAGTGCTGCTTCGTATTTCTCTTTAGCTTCTTCAGGTGTGATATATTTGCCCATTGTAGCTTCAAATGGGATATATGACTCTTCTGCTAGTTTTTCATAAGCGTCTTTTAGATAGTCTAGGCATGGGCCATCAATGTAGTTTAGCCATTCAACTGCGTCATTGTCTGCTGCTCCGCCTGATGAATATGAAGCCAATCCGCTTCTTACTACTTCATTACCTGCTGCAACTGCTGACCAAGATGCTTGTGCACCTGTTGAGTCATAAGTCCAGCCAAGTCCGATGTCATTCATATTTAATTCAGCATCCATTGAATAGTTGTCTAAATATACTTCAATAACGATTGGATCTTCAGAAACAATTTTCCAGCCTTTTGCTAGCTCTAGTGAGCTTAGGAAGCTTGCTGCGATGTATTCATCATATAGGTCACTGTCTTCGTATGCTGTAGCAAATCCCATAATTTGAACCATCATGATGTCAGCCAATGTGATTGGTGTGCCATC
The DNA here is from genome assembly GCA_040883315.1 of Eubacteriales bacterium. Lineage (GTDB taxonomy): Bacteria > Bacillota > Clostridia > Christensenellales > UMGS416 > JAFGUF01. Next base: position 60,843 of record JBFLKU010000008.1, on the reverse strand, counting down.
GTGCCATGTGTATTCACTTAAGTCAGATCCTATATATACAGTAGTCTTTACTTTGGCATTTAGGTATCCTTTGTCAGCTGTCTCTTGTGCTGCTGTCAATTCTTCTTGTGCTGAAGTCAATGCTGCTTCTGCACTATCTGCCATATCATCAAGATCTGCTTGTGTTAGCTCACTGTCAGCTTCTGGGCCAGCTTTTGCTGCTGCATTTGCATCAGCTAATGCTTCTTCTGCTGCTGCTACAGCTGCTTCTGCATCTGCAACTTTGCTTGCTAGATAATCTTCATCAGCCAAAATCCAAGTTTCTGATTCAACATCCCAGTCAATCATAGCATCGCTTGGAACTACGATTTCATCTTCAAATGATAGGTTTACCCAGTCATATGTTTTGCCAACAGGTAATCCTGTTTCAACAACAACGTCCATACCTTCAGCACGTTTTGGATATTGCAATCCTGTATAAGGATCATCTAAGAATAGATAATCATATGTGAAACGTAGGTATTGGTGGTCGTATGTTTGGTTTGTGCCAGCTATTGGGTTAACAGGGTCATTTAGTGGTGCTGCTTGGTTTGCCCATACTAATTCTCCGCCAACTCTGTCATTGAATCTCAATGAATAAGCTGTCAAGCTGCTGCCGTCAACGCCAGCTGCCAAGTTGTAAGATGTTGATACGTCGTTATCCCATACAGTATATGCTAATGAGTCAGCCAACCAAATATGGTTACTATAATATGCTTCTAATTCGAAAATTTGTGCAAATAATGCATCGCGTTCTTCAACTGAGCTATATTTGTTATAAGCTACATCTTCTAGTAATGTGTTAAATTCATCTGAGATTTCATAACATGCAAATTCTGGCATGCCATAACGAGAATCAGGTGAGTTCATGTCGTGCCAGTTAATACCTGAGTCACGTACTAGACCTGAAGCACCCCAACCGCCTGTATAGATATCCCAGTGGCCTGTTTGTGGTGTTGCACTGTCAATAGTTCCCCAGCATTCGCCAGAATTTTTGTATTGACGGTCTACTTTAAATCCAACTTCTTCTAATAGGTTAGATACATAGTCACCGATGTTTTGACGTACGCCGTCTTCGTTACGGATTAAGAATACAAGTACCATTTCTTCGCCGTTTTCTTCATAGAATCCATCAGCGTTCTTTTCGATACCGGCATCAGCCATAACTTTTTGCATCATAGCAATAGCTGCCTCTTTATCATGTGATAGAGATGCTTCTGCTGCACGAGCATATTCAACGTATTTTGCATAGTCAACATCAGCTGCACTAACTACAAAATAACGAGGCATTGCTGCACCGTCAAATATTTCTGAACAGATATAGTCACGGTCAACTAGTTTACTTAGTCCTACGCGGAATTCACGAACTGTGAACGGATTGAAACTGCCATCATCAAAATGAGCATTGTTTGTCATTAGTTCATAGTATGTTCCTGGTAGGTTAACGTTTGATAAACCAGCTGCCTCAATTTCTGTTCTGTATTTTCCTGGCATAGAACCAGCGAAAATATCGATTTCGTCTGCTGATAATTGTGTTACAACAGAAGCTTCATTAACCTCTACAAAAGTTACTGAATTCAAATTAGCTGCGGGTTCAACTAAAGGTTCTGCTGTTTCTTCCACTTTAGTTGTATCTTCAGGTGCTTTTGTTACTTCTGGTGCTTTGTCTTTGCATGCTGCAAAAACGCCCAGAGCCATAACAATAACCATCAAAACTACTAAAAGCTTCAGTGTCTTGTTTTTCATCTTTCTACTCTCCTTAATTTTATTTTGCATTAAGATGCAAGCATATAATTAATTTTTTCATTTTATATTTTTCCGGATAATATTACCCATAAAAATATAAAAGTATATACAAATTAATTTTTGCATATTATCGTACAATTGTCAAGGTATTGGAACTGTATTAAAGTTGTCCCAAATCATCCGTTTTCAATCACATAATACGCGCCTTTGCATATACCAAAAATGAAAATCTATAATTATAATAAAATATATAAAAGCTTAATATAATATATCAGCTTTCCTATAATTCGGGATAATTATACAGTAAGCAAAAATAAAATGCAATACTAAAAAACGCTTTATGACAAATACAATATTTTAATAATTAATAACCAATAAAAAATATAATGAAACAATATTCCGACGCATTAATAAATATTCATCAATATCACTTTATCGATTTAAAGTAGCATTTTATTATGCAGTATTATGTCTCTCTATATATATTATTAATAGCATCCGCTATAAGTACAGAGAAAATACAGCATTATTTTTTCGCAAAAACATATATAACAAATTTGCATGTTTAAATATATTACATATTTAGCTCAAATATATTTAATTTTACAATTTATATTTTTAATATATTAAATATAGTCAGTTTTTTAATTCATTCATTTAATTGCATATGCTCCTGCATAATATCCAAATATCTGCTTTTTTTATTCGCTTATAGAGCTTTTTACAGAAAAATACTATACAAAAATGCATTTTGTACACTAAAAATATTAAATTGAATAATATTCAATGTAAATATTCCCATTTCACATACTGTAAATTAAGAATTTTTTTAATTTTTTTTGTGTTTTTTTCACTCTTTTGCAACTTCAGCATATCAAAACCTTCATTTGTTGTTTTTTCTCAATGTTTATATTCGTATTTTCATGTTTCTGAAGCATTTGCATATCTATCAATTGCATTAATAATAATTCATGCCAATACTATTGATTTTAATAATTATTTATATAAAAAATTTTTATAAAAAATTAAATATCCCTTTTATATTATTTAAAAAATAGTATAATAAAGGTACGTTTGTTTTAATAAACGTACCAAAATAAATATCTCAGCAGATAAGTCATCAGTTATGCATGTCCATGGTGGTAGTTTTATCATCGATAAACTATCCTTGAATGGGCTAGACACCATAAAACATTGATGACATCAAGCCAATAGTAGTAGTTTTATGTGATATTTGATGCTAAATGCACGAAATATTATATACTATATAGTAATATACACGGATATTTGAATGAGATTTGAAAAATTTAACTATATAAATATACTTTTGAGAGGGTAAATACGTGAACAATAAACAGATTTTAGACAGATGGACTACAGCAAAGTCCGAAGAATTGTACAACATCAAAAACTGGGGAGCTAAATATTTTTCAATAAATGAAAAAGGCGAAATGTCTGTAAATCCTTATAGACGTGACGACGAGTCTTCTGTTAGCTTAATCAATATAATAAACGGCCTCAAAGACGGCGGCATTGATGCCCCTGTTCTTTTAAGGTTTGAAAATATACTGGACTCACAGATTACTTTTATAAACAATAGCTTTAGCAAAGCAATGAAAAAGCTGAACTATAGAGGACAATATAGAGGCGTATATCCCATCAAGGTGAATCAGCAGCAGCAAGTGGTGGAAGAAGTGGCCAAATTCGGGCAAAGATATCACCATGGTCTGGAAGTGGGCAGCAAAGCAGAGCTGATTGCCGCACTTTCTGTTATGAAAGACAAAGAAGCTGCTATAGTATGCAACGGCTATAAAGATTCTGAATTTATAGACCTTGGTCTTTATGCCACAAAAATGGGCTTCAAGTGCTTTTTCGTGCTGGAAATGCAGGGCGAACTGGACATAATACTAGAGCGTGCCCAGTCCATAGGCGTGGAGCCAAACATCGGCGTACGCATAAAGCTATCTGCAACAGCAGGCGGACACTGGTCAGAGTCCTCCGGCGACAGAAGCATATTTGGGCTGAACACTACACAAGTTATTGAAATAGTTGATAAGCTAAGAGAGATAAACATGCTTCACTGCCTGAAACTGCTTCACTATCACCTAGGCTCACAGATTCCAAACATCAGGGATATCCGCTCTGCTGTGCTGGAAGCATCCCGCGTGTATGCGGAGCTAGTGAAGGAAGGCGCGCCAATGGGCTATCTGGATCTTGGTGGCGGATTAGCTGTGGACTACGACGGATCTCAGTCCAATTTCGCCAGCAGCAGAAACTACACTGTGGATGAATACTGCGCAGACATAGTGGAGGCTGTAATGAATATACTGGACAAAAGCGAAATAGAGCACCCGATTATCGTCACAGAATCCGGCAGGTCTTTGGTGGCATACTATTCCGTTTTGGTTTTCAATGTGCTGGATGTGGCTGAATTCGAAAAATATCAAATCCCGGACGAGCTGAAAGAGGACACAAACGAAATAATCAAAAATCTATATGAAGCAAACAAGACCATCACTCCTAAAAATATTCAGGAGTGCTACAACGATGCACTATACTACAGAGACCAAATAAGAGATATGTTCAAACACGGCAGAATATCCCTTCGTGAGCGTGCAATGAGTGAAAAAATATTCTGGAACACCGTAAATGAAATAGCAAAAACCAAAAAGAAGGTGCGTATGGCTCCTGAAGAGCTGGAAAACATCGAATCCGCAATCGCTGATATCTATTACTGCAATTTCTCCCTGTTCCAGTCTATCCCTGATAGCTGGGCAATAGACCAGCTTTTCCCTATCGTTCCATTGCAGCGTCTGGATGAATGCCCCAGCAGCAATGCTGTGATAGCAGATATCACATGCGACTGTGACGGCAAAATAGACCATTTCATCGACCCTCACGACATAAAGCAGACTTTGCCGGTGCATAAGCTAAAAGATGGCGAAGAATACTATTTCGGAGTGTTCTTGGTTGGTGCATATCAGGAGACATTGGGTGATCTGCATAATCTATTTGGTGACACAAACGTCGTGAGCATAAAAGTGGACACAGATGGCAGCTACGAGCTGGTGAACGAAATACAAGGCGACACAGTGGCAGATGTGCTATCCTATGTGGAATTCGACACAAAGCACATGAGAAAAAGCTTCCGTGTGACGGCAGAGAAAGCTGTGCGCGAAGGGCGCATAAGCACCACAGACCACAGAAAGATAATGGATGCATTCGACGCTGGGCTATCGGGATACACCTACTACGAAAAGTAAGGTATTATTATGCTAAAAGATAATGAAAATAAAAAGGAATTTTTTGATGATTCCTATGATGAATGTGACATAGCTGTATTTGGTATACCATATGACGGCACCACATCCTACAGACCGGGCACCAGATTTGGTCCAGAGGCTATCCGAAACGAGATGTATGGTCTGGAAACCTACAGCCCCTATCTGGACAAAGACCTAGATGAATGCAAAGTATGCGATTTAGGCGACATAGAGATGCCCTTTGGAAACAGAGAGCTGGTGATGCAGCGCATAGCAGAGGAAACAAAGAGCATGCTGCAAGACGGCAAAAAGACCTTGGCACTTGGCGGCGAGCATTTGGTCAGCTACCCTGTGATAAAGGAATACTATAATAAATATAATGACTTAGTGGTTCTGCACTTTGATGCACACACCGACCTGCGTGATGAATTCTTCGGAGAAGAGCTATCTCATGCTACGGTTATCAAAAGAGTGTATGACATACTAGGCGACGACAGAATATATCAGTTCGGCATACGCTCGGGCACAAAGGAAGAATTCGATTTTGGGACAGAGCACACCAATCTGCACAAATTCCATGCAAAGGATATCTCAACTGTTGCAGAGAAGGTGAAGGACAATCCTATATACCTGACCATAGACTTGGATGTTCTCGACCCATCCATTTTTCCCGGCACAGGCACACCGGAGGCTGGCGGAATCACATTCAGCGAGCTGATGAGTGCCATACAGAGCATGGACGGGCTAAACATCGTAGGGGCAGACATCGTGGAGCTCTCACCCCACTACGACGCCAGCGGCGTATCAACAGCCGTTGCGTGCAAAGTATTACGAGAAGTATTGCTGATTATGGCATAATAATATATAAGTAGACTACGGAGGAAACAAAATGGCAAAAGTAATGATTATAGGTGCAGGCGGAGTATCAAACGTGGTAGTGCACAAATGCGCACAGAATGCAGATGTGTTCAGCGAAATACTGCTGGCTTCCCGCACAAAATCCAAATGCGATGCAATAGCAGCAAGCATTAAAAACAGCAAAAGCAAAATAACAACTGCACAAGTAGATGCAGACAATGTAGACGAATTAGTGGCTCTGATTAATGAATTTAAGCCAGAGCTTGTAATAAACGTTGCCCTGCCCTATCAGGACCTGACAATAATGGATGCATGCCTGGCAACCGGCGTGCACTATCTGGACACTGCCAACTATGAGCCGCCGGAAATACCGAAATTCGAGTATAAATGGCAATGGGCATACAAGGAAAAATTTGAAAAGGCAGGATTGACAGCAGTATTGGGCAGCGGATTCGACCCGGGCGTAACTGGCGTATTCTGCGCATATGCACAAAAGCACTATTTTGATGAAATAGAATACATCGATATACTGGATGCAAACGGCGGAGACCACGGCTATCCTTTCGCCACCAATTTTAATCCAGAAATCAATATTCGCGAAATAACAGCAAACGGCAGATATTTCAAGGACGGCAAATGGGTGGAGACACAGCCGCTAGAGGTGAAGAGAGTATATAATTTCGATAAAATCGGCGACAAGGACATGTATTTGCTCTATCACGAGGAGCTGGAATCTTTGGCTGTGAACATAAAGGGCGTAAAGCAAATACGTTTCTGGATGACATTTGGTCAAAGCTACATAAACCACCTGACAGTTCTTCAAAACGTGGGCATGACATCGATTGAGCCTATAAAATATGAGGGAATGGACATTCAGCCGCTGCAGTTTTTGAAAGCTGTGCTGCCAGACCCATCCACACTAGGCCCACGCACCAAGGGCAAAACAAACATCGGCTGCATAATAAGAGGAAAAAAAGACGGACAGCCAAAAACATACTATGTATACAATGTATGCGACCACGAGGAGGCATTCGCAGAGGTTGGCTCACAGGCCATATCCTACACCACAGGCGTGCCTGCCATGATTGGTGCAATGATGATATTGAAAGGGCTGTGGAAAAAGCCCGGCGTATACAACGTGGAGGAATTTGACCCAGATCCATTTATGGATCAGCTAAACGTGCAGGGTCTGCCATGGCAGGAAAATTTTGAACCGGTGATACCAGAATAAGATGAAATATATTTGCAACGATTTAAAAACACCATACTATATAGTAGACAAAGCACTTTTGCAGAGAAATCTGGATATACTAGACGATGTGCAAAAGCGCAGCGGCTGCGAAATACTCCTTGCACTAAAAGGCTTTTCCATGTATTCCACCTTCCCGCAGATTGGCAGCTGCCTAGCAGGCATCACTGCCAGCTCGCTGAATGAAGCCAAGCTGGGCTACGAGGAGATGGGCAAGCAGGTGCATATTTTCGCCCCTGCCTATAGGGAGGATGAATTCGACGAGATACTGCAGATATGCGACCACATGGTTTTCAATACCTTCGCTCAATATGACAAATTCAAGAGCCGTGTAAAAAACAGCGGCAGAGACATAGAGGTGGGCATACGCATAAACCCTGAATATTCAGAGATAGAAACAGACATGTATAACCCCTGCTTCACCAATTCCCGCCTGGGCACTGTGCTTTCTCAATTCGAAGAAGGCGACATAGACGGCGTGGACGGGCTGCATTTCCATGCCATGTGCGAGCAAAACAGCGACACACTATCCCGCATACTGGACGTGGTGGAGGAGAAATTCGGCAAGTATCTTCACCAAATGAAATGGGTGAATTTCGGCGGCGGACACCACATAACCAGAGCAGACTACAATATTGATTTGCTGGTGGAGTCCATTATACGCATTCGCGACAAATACGACGTGAAGGTATATCTGGAGCCTGGCGAGGCAATAGCACTGAACACCGGGTTTTTGGTGACCAGCGTGATGGACGTGCTGAAAAATAACATGGATTTGGCTATAATCGATGCATCAGCCGCATGCCATATGCCGGATGTATTGGAGATGCCGTATCGACCGGAGATAATAGGAGCACAGCTGCCAAGTGCACTGCCCTATACATATCGTCTGGGCGGCAACACATGCCTAGCCGGCGATGTAATCGGCGACTATTCATTCAGCTATCCGCTAAAGCCCGGCGACAAGCTGGTCTTCACGGACATGGCACACTACACCATGGTGAAAAACAATACCTTCAACGGCATCAATCTGCCATCAATCGCAATATATGATGATGGAGATATTACGCTGGTGAAGGAATTTGGATATGAAGATTTCAAGCGTAGGCTTTGAGAGATGGGGCGCCGCCCAGAACCCTAGCCAAGGGATTTCATCCCTTAGGAATCCCTATTAATACAGCACAAAAAAAGCCTAGCGATATATCGTTAGGCTTTTATTATATTCAAAAAATTGAAATGTAATCAACGCTTTATATTCTCTTTATTAATTCTATTGTCATTATTCGCCATATATTCTTTCAATGTCTTCCAGCACTTCTTCTACGCTTTTGTCTCCACTGTAGGAAATAACCCAAACATCACTACCATTTAATATATAAAAAATAGCTAGTGTACTGTCCCCATCTAATTTTGATATATATAAATAATCAAATATCTGCGATTTAATATTCACTGGAAGGCTAATCAGCTTAAACCCATCTTCGTTTATGTAAGAGGTATAAAAATGATTTGCAAGTGCTCTATTTCTTAGTTCATAATATTTCACGTCTAGCGCACACATTAGTTTGTTTATGTTACTTTCAGCGTTCTCTATCCTGTTGCTGTCCTCTCTTCGCTCGATGATCATATTTTCAGAATAGTTATATTCAAAAGATGTGATAATACTTTTTGTACTTTCTATATTAACCTTATAAATATTAAAATCTTCATTTTCTTCAATGTCTTCTATGTCTTCAAGTCTTAAAACCTGTTGTTCACTCTCCTGCTGCACCTTTTCTATTGTTGTGCTTTTTTTGAAATAGAAAGGGTATATTAATATGAATACTAGCAAAAGAAATGTTACTATATACAGCAGTACTGTTTTCTTTCGTTTGCTGCTTTTTTTCTTCCAATGCACTATCTTATCATTCGGTAAATTCTTTTCTTTTTTTGCACGTAAAGTATCCTTTATAGCTATTATCATTCTAATCGAAATGAAATCAATTATTAAAACAAACAAATATAATTCTTTAGGTCTAAATCGAATTGTATATATTAGGTTTTTATCAACTACAATTTTTAGGAATAAGAATAATAGCACTCCCACCAATAGCCCTGCTACAATAGCAATCTCGCTTTTAATGAATAATTTTATAATAGAGATCTTCGTATCATCATCCTGCTCATATATTTCTCTTATTTCTTCCTTGTTCCCTTTAAATAGGTGCAAACGCTTCTGACTGCACACATAAGAATAACCGTCTTCGAATATTTTTTGTGCTTTAGCACATCCATCTAGGTTTTGTCCCAGATTTGGAATCGTTAAGTCTTCTTTCTTTTCAGATGGCAGTATTTTGTAGTCATAATCAATACATTTACCTAATTCGAAAACTGCAAAACCGTTTTCTACATTTATAACATGGTATCCCTCTTTGGACATTTCGTTAAAATATTGTTCTATCCTTCTAGTGTCATTGAATGGAACGGGCAATCTTTTCTTCATTATACTTACCTATTTTTTCTGTTTTTATTAATACTATCCATATAATACCATTGTTGTGTTGCTTGTTCAATAAGTTTTGCAATCAGCAATTTTATTTGTTTTTTCATAGATGCTGTTTTGTATGATTTATACAATCCCAAGCCCCAAATCTGTACCTTTAAGCCCCAAAAGCTATGCTTCTGATATTGTCCCAGTGTCTATCCCATGATATAATACTATAATATGTAAATTAACAGTATGGGGGAAGAAAATGCATGATAGAGATTTTTTAGAAAGAACACTATATGAGGATGAGTATGTCATCTGGGAGGGCAAACCTGACCCCAAAAAGTTCCTGCGTATTAATGACATAGGCGGTATTGCCTTTTTTATCATCTCTATATGGATTTTAGCCTTTATCATTATATCGTCTATATATCCTAAATTGTTTCAAACTCCAATACAATTAGGCAAAAGCATCACTGTTCCTTTCTACCTTGTTTTTTTCATAATTTATTCTGTTATACTAGCTAAGCTCTCGAAAAGGATTAATGAACGGAAAAAAGCCAGATATGCTTTCACAAATATGCGGATTATTGTGTATTTTGGTGCTGAATACAGGAGAAATGGTAAAAAGAATAAAGCCGAGCACTACGATGAGGATTCACTATTGCTAAAAGACCCTCTATTAATTCTATCAAGAAATATTATCGAATTTAAAGACATTAAAGCAGCAAAAAATCTATACGGCGGAACTGATATAGTTTTTAAAAGCTCCACTTCACTAGGGGATGTGTCTTTTGAAAATGTTGCAGATGCTGAGCTGCTTAAAGATATTTTTATTGAACTTCTGGAAAAGAAAGAATGCCAAAGACATGAGGTGAAGCGTGGAGAAATACATTTATTATGATTTATTAGATGACGAAGCTGTGCTCTGGTGCAGCAGCGGCGAATACAAAACGAGCGAAAAAGATACTATAGACCAAATTCGGGAGTTCTTTTCAAGGGTTAGCATTATTATTACCTTTGGAGGATTTGCTTGCTTAACATATTTAGCCGGATTGAATGCTAGAATATGGGGTGTTTTTTTAGCTTTAGCTATATTCAGTGCATTGTTCATTTTATGGATTTCATTGAATAGCAGCACAAAAAGCCAGCCAATATATTATCTAACAAATAAGCGGATAATCATTTTAAGGAAAAACAAGGAAAAGCATATAGTGCGCGCACAGCATTTAGCAGAGATAAATAAAGTAGAAATATACAAAGCACAGAAAGAAAGATTTAATGTGTTTTTTTCACCAGCTAAAGATATCGATATATATGAAGCAGAATACACCGACAAGCATGGAAACATCAAAAGGCAGATAGACGTATTTGCTCCTATTGCCTTTTTATCAGTGCAGGGTGTTGATTATCTTATTCACCTGCTAAAATCACATGAAGGCATAGATATCTATTCCACTTTCTCAAAAATATAGGCATAGCCTAATAATCAGCAAACAAAAACACCACACGATACATGTGGTGTTTATTTATTACTATTTTATATTATCAGTTTGTAATAAGAGCAGCTGTAATTCCCAGCACTACGATACCAATTAAGAGCCACATAACTACGCTTCCTGCTATATTTCTGCGCTTATATTTTTTTGCCATCTCCTCTGTCATTTGCCCGTGAAGCTCTGCCTTAATGTCCTTCATCTCGTCATTTGTCAGATACATTTCAAATTTTTTGCTAAATCTTTTTAATGTGTATCTTTTTTTGCAGCCAGTGCATAAAACCAAAGTTTGTGTGATAACAGGCATAACAGGAATGAAAAATACATGCCCTGATGTGTATAAATTGGTCATCACGTGTGTTGTGCCGCCGCATTTTGGACATTGCTTTTCTTCAATCACTTTTTGTCCGCTGTAGTCGTTTTTTGCTCCGTATAGTATCATATTTACCTACCTTTCTTTGAATATGATACCACAAAATGTATATACTTTCTATATGAATATATTTTTTCTTTATTTATCCTATTTGTCTCTTTTTCGGCATCTTTGCAAAGAGCAGAGATACGCCGGATATTATAGGAACTAGAGATATAATTATCAATATCTCTCTGTATCCGCCGAATATTTCAAATGCATTTCCGAATATAATAGGCCCCAGTGCAGAGCCGCCCACCCATGCGATTGTCATTATGCCGGACACTCCGCCTAGGTAGCGTCTGCCGAAAAACTTTGGCAGCACCATTCTGTGGGTCAGCTGAAATGCCGCCATTGATACGCCGTTTATAATAACATACAGAACGCCCTCTAGCTTGGTGTCCATGCCCGATAGTATTACGTAGCTGACTGCCTGCATAAAGCACATTATGGCAAGAACTACATGGGGCTTTTTCACCTTGTCTATAAACATTCCGACCACTAAATTAGACCCCAGCCCCACTAGCGATGCAAAACTCATTATGGTAGTCGCAAAGCTATCTGTCAGCCCGCCTGTGCGGAAAATAGATAGCATATTCAGTGCAATGCCCGTCACTATCATCGAAAGCTGCGTAGCCCCCAGAAAAAGCAGCCAGAAAGTGCCTGTTTTCAGTGTTTCATTTTGTGTGAGTGATGTTTTTTCGTCCATCAGAATATCATTTATTTCTTTTTTATCTTCGGCTTCTCCGTCCGCATCGTCGGGGTATTTCCCCACATCCTCTGGTCTGTTCACTATAAATACAATAACTAAAGGCAGGCATATGGCAAAAACTATCACACCAAGTATCTGAAAAGCATGCCGCCAGCCATACGCCTCTATCAAAAATAGATTCAGCTTTGGGAAAACTGCCGCTCCAAAAGTGCCGCCCAGCCCTGCCAGCATCAGCGCACGTCCGCGTTTTTTAATAAACCAATGAGGCGTCAATACCCCTGCCGACAGCCCAAGGACACCCTGCCCAGAAAACCTGCCAAGGAAAAACCCTATAAATAGCATTATAATGCTTCCTGTCAGCATGCTTAGGAAAACCATTGCCCCCGTCAGCAGTATGCTGGATAATATCATAAATTTCTTCGTGCCGTGTTTATCCACCATCTTGCCCACCATAAACATAGTGCTGCCCGAAAGCAAGGTGGCTAGCGAATAAATATTGTTTATCTGTCCCCTGCTCCAGCCGAATTCATTTATAAACTGATCCATAAATATGGAGAAGGAAAAGGTCTGCCCCGGTCCGGTGAAAAACATTGCTACACCAGCCATAAAAACCATTACCCAGCCATAGAAAAATGGAGTTTTCCCTATTATTTTCTTTTGTAATATTAATTTCTCTTTCATAGAAGCAGCTATCCTTTATCTTTATATATATATTTTTTTCTTCCTTGTATAACCATATTATTATACATGATTCTGCGGAAATATAAATGATTAATTTAAAGTGCTGCTGTATTCAGCTGCGGGCTTACACCTAAAAACACATGCTTTTTTTACCTATGCGAATCACTTATTAATCGGTTTTTACTCCAAAAATAATTATTTAACAAGCTTTATTGCGAAATTTGATTTAAACCATTTATTTTTGCTTAATTAGTAATTAAACAAATAATATTATTAAAACACAAAGAAAATATAAATATATATAGAGAAGAGAGATTAAGCAAGTATATCTAATATAGACAAAGGAGATAGATATTATGAGCGCTAACACTTTATTGAACAACAATATTATAGACTTAGATTTAGATGCGAAGACCAAAGATGAATTATTTAATAAAATCGCTAAGAAATTATTCGATAATTCCTGCCTGAAAGCAATTGATCCGTTTATTAATGAAATCAAGAAGCAGGAAAGCATATCCACCACCAACATGGGTAACGGCGTTGCAATGATTGCAATCGCTTCTTCATCTGTAGCAAAAACTTCATTTATGGTAATTAAGACGACCAGCGAGATAGACTGGGAAGACTACAATACACCAGTTAATTATGTTTTTTTACTGGCAGGCATTCACCACACAGTTATAGATGAATACAAAAATTCGCTTATGAATTTATCCAATCTTATATATACTAAAAATTTTGTTCAGTCTATAAACAATGCTAAAAAAGCATCCGCAATGATACAGAAATTAAACTTGTAATATGCGACAGAAATAATTGAATATCTGTAAAAAAAGTACCACACTGTATATCAGAATGGTACTTGTTTCTTATTTCAATATCTTATCCGCAATATACAGCCCATGTGCCGCCGCATGGGAAAGCGACCTAGTAAAGCCTCCCCCATCGCCAATGGCATATATTTTCTCCATGCCTTCCAGCTCAAAATCCTCTGCACTTGGTCTGGAGGAATAATATTTGCACTCTATGCCGTATAGCAGCGTGTCGTGGTTGGCTGTGCCCGGTGCTATGTCGTTAAGGGCATGCAAAGTCTCCACTATGTTATCCAGCTGTCGCTTTGGCATGCATAGGCTCAAATCCCCCGGCACTGCATTCAAAGTGGGTCTGGTGGTAGATTGACGAAGGCGTTTTTCCTCTGTGCGTCTGCCCATCTCCAGGTCGCCTAGTCTCTGCACCAGCACGCCGCCACCGCTTATCAGATTGGCAAGCGATGCCACATATCTGGCGTATTCTATCGGGTTTTTAAATGGCTGCGTAAAGCGAATGGTACTAAGGAGTGCGAAATTGGAATTTTGCGTTTTCTTTTCTTCTCCTCTGTAGCTATGCCCGTTCACCGTCATCACGCCGTCTGTGTTTTCCACCACCACATTGCCTCTTTCGTTGAAGCAGAACATTCTGGTGGTGTCGCCGTATTGTTTGGATCTGTACCATATTTTCGGCTCATATATTTTCTTGCTGAAATGGTCCCATATTATGGCGGGCAGCTCCACGCGGACACCTATGTCCACCTGATTGTTGCTCATCTCCACGCCGTTTTTTATGCACCATTTTGCAAAGTCTCGGCTTCCTGCCCTGCCAACTGCAAATATTATAATATCTGCGTGTATTTCATCTCCGCCATCCAGCTGCAGAGTGTGCTTTTCTTTGTCCACATCCAGCACTTCGGTTTTGGTCAATATCTCTATTCTCTCGCGGATTTCATCCACTAGGCTGCACATGGTGTCATAATTGCTGTCTGTTCCCAGATGCTTCAGCTCTGCCTGCTGCATGTGCAAATCGTGCATCAAGCATATTCTTTTCAGTTCATTGTTTGGGGAAAACCTCTCCTCTGTCGCACCATGTTTAATTAATATATCATCTGCCTGCTCTATATAGTCTATCACGGTATCTTCTGGCATAAAGTCCGTCAGCCATCCGCCGTACTCGGTGGATATCACGTATTTTCCGTCGCTGAATGCGCCGGCTCCTGCCATGCCCTCCATTATTGCGCAGCTCTGGCAGCTGACGCAGTTATCCATACGGTTGGCTATCATTGGGCATTTTCTCTTTATTATGTCCTCGCCCTTTTCCAGCATCACTATTTTCAGCTTGTCGTTTTGCTCGCTCAGCCAATGCGCCGCCATAATGCCGCTGATTCCGCCGCCTATTATGGCAATATCATATTTTTTTTCTTTTGGTTTCATGTGCTTTCTCCTTTGGCGTTTATGCTTTGCCAGAAAATAATTATACCACATATTTTTGCAATATTAAAAGCATTTGCAGTGTGCTCAAATGTGACTTTGTTACAGTTAGTCTAGGGTAACTATGGTAAATTAAGTATATAAAAAAGATTGATACTTGTTTGGAAAACAAAAAACAAGGGTATTATAAAAAAATAAAACAACTAGAAGAAAGGAAGAAATTATGAGCTTATATGATTCAGGACTAAAGGCAGTAAATATGAAAGGCGACACAGTCGACTTTTCACAATATAAAGGCAAAGTACTATTGATTGTAAACACAGCCAGCAAATGCGGATACACAAAGCAGTTTGCAGGGCTTGAGGAGGTATTTGAAAAATACAAGGACAAAGATTTCCTAATTCTGGGCTTTCCTTGCAATCAATTTGCAGGGCAGGATCCGGCAGACAACGACAAGATTTTGGAATTTTGTCAGGTCAACTACGGCGTTACATTCCCAATGTTTCAAAAGATTAGCGTAAACGGCAGAGAACGCCACGAGCTATACAAATATCTTCTGGCTGAAAACCCCGTAAGCAGCAAAAGAATCAATTGGAACTTCGAAAAATTCCTAGTTGATAGAGACGGAAAAGTGGTAAACAGATTCGTATCCAAGGACACACCGGAAGATATTGCTGCACACATAGAAAAACTATTATAAATTTAATAATAATACAATACTAGGCATTTAATGCTTAGTATTGTTTTTGATGAAGGAGAAAATATGGATAACACCAAAACCTACAATCTGAAAAAGACAGTTATTATATCTATTGCAGTTGCTCTATTTTTGACATTGCTTGTATATTTATCGTCTTTATCTTTAAGCAGGTTTCAGAGCATCCTGCTAGAGGATAAGGGAGCATCATGGTATTATTGGAAGCTGCCTAGTTTCAGCCTTTGGGCTGCCATCACTGGCTGGGGGCTCTACATTCTGCACCAGATCAGTGCATGGTATCTGATATACAAAATCAGCAAGCAAAAGCAGGCTGAAAAAGGGAAAGTAACAAAGCTGAATATTGTCTTTCTCGTTGTAAATGCAGTATTTGTGCTGCTGCATATAGCACAAACAATGCTGTTTTATGACGGACTGGCGCAGTACACGCCTGTAATGTCATCGCAGGGTTCAGTTATTATAATGCTGGTGATGATACTTATTCTGATGAATTCCCGCCGCGGACTATTCTTCGGCAAAAAGGTAAAGATGCCGCAGGGTGCTGTTGGCTGGGTAATGAAATCTCACGGGTTCTACATTGCATGGGCTGTGGTCTTCACATTCTGGTTCCACCCCACCGAGGGAACGCTGGGACATTTGCTGGGCTTTTTCTATCTGTTCCTGCTGCTTATCCAGATGTCGCTTGCAAAGACATCATTCCACAATGAGACTGCATGGGTGACAGTGCTGGAAGTATACGTAGCGGCACACGGCGCAGTAGTGGCAATAGAGGCTGGCAACGGCATGTGGCCTATGTTTACATTCGGATTTTTGATGATGTTTATCGTAACACAGGTATACGGCATCATAAAGAAAAAATGGGCACTCATTGCTCTGTCTGCTCTGTATGCAGCGGCGGCAGTGGTTGTGTTTTCCGGGGTATTCGGCAACGACAATACCATCGCCGACATACACCAGATAACATGGATACCTATTATCCTATATCTATTGGTTTTTGTACTGCTTGGGCTATATCAGGGAGCATACCTGATTGCCAAGGGCAAAAAGAAGCCAACCAAATAAACCAAACAAAAAACATAAATTGGAACCTGATTTTTCAGGTTCTTTTTTTATTCAACGGCAAAGTTCAGCTTTTTTAGATTATTATATATCACATTTCCGTAACCGGTTGCATAAAGCTCTTTTTAATGGTATTCTATTACAAAGTACACAGGAAAACTATTATCATCTTAAAGAAGAAAGGTATAATATTATGACTAAGAAGAAGGGTTTAATATTTATTTTGCTTGTTTTGTTTGCGCTCTCTAGCATGCTTTCGGCCTGCGACAGAAGCCCGGCTCCCAGCCCTACGCAGCAGACAGACACGCCTGCACCACCCACAGCCACTCCGGAGCCTACAGCCACGCCAGACCCGGACGAGGGAAAAATGATTAAAAACGGTGATTTTTCCAGAGAGTATGAATTCTGGGGAATGTTCCTTATGGGGCCAACAGTCAGCTTTGAACCATCCGAGGGAACAGCCAAGATACCAATTAACAAAACCGGCAGCGAAATGCACTCCATACAGGTATTCCAAGATGGCATTTTGCTAGTAAAAGACTGCCAATACAGAGTGCAGTTTGATGTGAAATCAACAGTTCCGCGCCACATTCAGGTGAGAGTGCAGAAAAACGGCTCACCATACACCGGATACATGGAGGAGATTATTCCAATAACCTCGGAATTTGAAACCTATACTTTGGATTTCACTATGGAATACGATGCAGACCCCACATGCCGAATAGTATTTAATATAGGCAAGTTCGTAGAAGACGATTCACTGCCTGCACACACCATCGAAATAGACAATGTGTCACTAGAGATGGTCGGCGGAGACGCCAGCGGATATGTTTTCGGTGAGGAAAAAACCAGCAATATCAGAATAAATCAGCTAGGCTATAAGCTGGACAGCAATAAAATTGCCGCATTTGTAGACATAGACGACAGCGTATCAGAATTCACTGTAGCAGATGCAGATGGCAATGCTGCCTTCACAGGAAATATCGGTGCTGCCGGCGACAACCCAAACAGCGGCGAAAAAGTACGCCTTGGGGATTTCACGGCACTAAATGAGCCGGGCGTATACCACATAGAAATAGAAGGCTATGAAAATTCATACGAATTTGAAATAGCAGACAATATTTACGAGGGTCTTTTAGCCTCCACTCTAAAGATGTTCTACTATCAAAGATGCGGAATGGACTTGACGGAAAAATACGCAGAAGACTGGGCACACGATGCATGCCACACCAAAGAATCCAGAATATATATGGACTCTAAAACGGTGGATATGACAGGCGGCTGGCACGATGCAGGAGACTTCGGCAAATATGTGACACCCGCATCAAAGGCAGTTATAGATTTGCTTTTGGCATACGAAGCCAATCCAGATGCATTCTCTGCATCGTCAAATATCCCCGAATCAAATGACAGCATACCTGATGTTCTAGACGAAGTGAAATACGAGCTGGACTTCCTTCTGAAGATGCAGAACGCGGAAACAGGCGGAGTGCACCACAAGCTCACAGCAGCCAACTTTGCAGATGTTTTAATGCCAAATGAATCCAACGCACAGCTGATAATAAACCCAATCTCCGGCATGGCTACAGCAGACTTTGCGGCTGTTATGGCAAAGGTATCATCTATGGCACTGCCATTTGGCGATGAATACTCACAGGAATGCCTGGCAAGTGCAGAGCTGGCATGGCAATGGCTAGAAGCCAACCCAGATGCACAAAGCTTCAAAAATCCGCAGGGAATAGTAACAGGCGAATACGGAGACAGCAGCTCCATGGATGAAAGATTCTGGGCGGCTGCCGAGCTATACAAGGCAACAGGCGATGAAAAATATCACACATATCTAAAAGATGCAGCTATATACAGCGGCATGGGATGGCAGGAAATCGGCATGTACGGTGTAATAAGCTATCTAAGCCTTCCTACGGATATGCAGGATGCTGAGCTATATGAAAAGATGCTGAGCAGTCTTTTATCCGCCGCAGATACCATAATAGCAAACAGCAAGCAGGATATGTATCAGCTATCCCTCACATACGACGACTATGTATGGGGCAGCAATATGCTGGTGGCAGACAACGCAATGCTGCTGCTGATAGCAAACGAATATAAACCAGATGAAGAGTATGTATCCGTTGCCTACGAGCACCTAAACTATCTATTGGGCAAAAACGCAATGGACAAAAGCTACATCACAGGCTTTGGCACCAACCAAGTGCACAATATCCACCACAGAGTGACGCAAACAGTAGGCGAAGTATTCCCTGGGCTTGTGATAGGTGGACCAAACAAAAACCTAGAGGATCCATACGCACTAACCATGCTAGAGGGCAAACCACCAGCAAAATGCTACGCAGACAGCGAGCAAAGCTACTCTACCAATGAGATAACCATCTATTGGAATTCGCCGGTTGTGTACCTACTTAGCTACTTTCAATAATCATAAGATATAATTAACCTTTTTCAGCTGCAGAGCACATCGGTTTTTCCGGTGTGTTTTGCTTTATTAATAAAGTATCTTTCTGAAATACAAATGAAACCATAAAATAGACAATAAAAAAGCCTCCCTGAAATCAGAGAGGTTTTTTCTTTGCTATTCTTAGTCGTCGAATCTGAATCCGCATCCCATGCCGCGTCCTGCGCCACGAACTGTGTCATCATCTTGGAACATACCACCGCCGAATACTCTTTCGCCGTCATCATTGAACATGCCGCCGAACCAGCCGTCTTCGTCGGAGAACATTCTGCCGCCAAACCAGCCATCTTCTGTCAGACAGTATGCTTCTTCGAATCTTTCTTCCATATTAGCTAGGTATTCATCAGCTTCTTCTTGTGTAATAACACCTTCTGCTACTAATTCATCAAGCCATTCTTCCTTTGCAGCCAGCATTTCCTCATGGCGTTCCAAAAGCTCTTGGTCTGTTACTTCATCAGCTAGTGCTGCTGTTGCTCCTATTGTTAATAATGCTAAAACAAAAACAATTATAAATACTTTTTTCATTTTCACTTGTTCCTTTCATTGTTTGTAGCCTCATTATAGCTTTGAAATGTGAAAGAATTATGATTTTGAAAAAATAATTTTAAATTCGGTATATTTTCCTTCTTCGCTCTGCACCTCTATTGCTCCGCCTGCCTTTTCCACGCTCTCTTTCACGTTGGATAGCCCCAGTCCTTCTCCGGATGTGCCATAGGCGTTTTTGCCCCTGAAATACGGCTTGAATATATTTTTCATGTCCTCTTTGTCTATGCCTGCTCCTGTGTCTTTTATAGATATGGTTTTTTCTTTGTCATCCAATGTTATAGTCACGCTGCCATCATCTGTGTATTTGTAGGCATTTATCAGCAGGTTGTATACTGCATTATTCAGCAGTTCCTTATTGGTCTTTATCCTTAAATGATCCTTCTTCAGAATCAGCTCAATATCCTTTTTTGCAAATTTGGCACTCAGGCTCTTTGCTATCTTCTCAGCCTCTTTCAGGTAGTCAATTTCAGATATCTCCACTGTGCTCTCCACTGGTGCACCCTCCACTATGTTTGTGATGTCCCCCAGCATATCATTAAGGCTGTCTACCACCTCCAGCATAGTTCCCACTCTGTCTTTGTCCATCTTTATTATATTGTCCTGTGCACCCTCCAGCTGGCTCTTTATCACGGTAATAGGCGTTTTGGTCTCGTGGAGCAGCCTGTCGAATTTTTCTTTCTTCACCTTTTCCTTTGTTTTCAGCTTTACTCTATAGTTTTTTATAGACTCTGCTATGGTGTTAAATTCCTCTATCTTGTATTCCTTAATGTCTATTTCATCGTGGGTGGCATACTCTGTTATGTGGTCTACATTGCGGCTGATGTACCTAAGCAGTGCAAATAGCAGCACGCCTATAGAGGCAATAACCACCGCCAGCGAAACCAATGCACCCATCAAAAGTGCTCTGTTAAATAGCTTGTTAGTGGTTGTTTTGTCTATGTTTTTTTCCTTTGCTATCACCAGATAGCCAATTGTTTTGCCGCCATCTTCTATTTTGAAGCTGTCTTCATCCATGTTTTTGCTGTCAAATGTGAAATTGTTCCCCATCATTCCGCCGCCCATGCTGTTTCCCATGCTTCCGCCTGTGCTTGTCAGCACGTTTTTTTCTGCGTCCTGTATCTCAATGTAGTATATAGGGTCTTTCACATAGCTTGCCAGTGTTATTCTGGGCTGATGCCCCTCTATTATCTCCAGCTTTGCAAATTCTTTTATGTTCTCCACGTTCTGCAGATATTCTTCGTTTATATATTGGTTAAAATAGCTGTTCATATGGCTGCTGGAAATGATGGCAAAAAGAGCAAGGGAAAGCAGAACTGCCAATGATACCAGTAATATAAGAAATCTTTTAATGCTCATCTTCCTCACCTCCAAAGACATATCCGTATGCGTACTTTGTTTTAATGTATTTCGGCTTCTTCCAGTCGTCCTCCACCTTGTGGCGTATGTTTTTGATGAAGGCATCTATGCTTCTGTCGTATCCTTCATAATTGTATCCTATGGCTTTGTTTATTATCTGCTCCCTTGTCAATGGTATGCCGATATTTTTGAAAAATACATATAATATCTCGTATTCTCGGGATGTTATGTCCACCGGCTCATCATTTTTATGCAAAGTCATCTTCACAGTGTCCAGCTTCAGCTCTCCGTATTCTATCACATCGCTGCTGCCCTTATAAAGCCGTTTTATAAATACATTTACTCTGGATACCACCTCTTTGGGGCTAAAGGGCTTGCACACATAATCGTCTGCACCGGTGCTGAATCCTTTCAGCCTGTCGTCCTCTGCCGTCATGGCTGTCAGCATGATAACTGGAATATCCGATACTTCCCGTATCTCCTCCAGCACCTCCAGCCCGGATATGCCCGGCATGGAAATATCCAGTATTGCAAGGTGGGGCTTGAAATCTGCAAAGTCACTAAGAGCATCTATGCCCCTGCTATATGCTTTTGTTTCGTAGCCTGCATCTTTCAGATACAGCGAAACCATCTCGCGTATGCTTGCCTCGTCTTCTACTATTATTATCCTGTATTTCATCTTTTTCTCCGCATTTTCTATACAGTCTATATACACTCTCATGCTGCCTTTTTAACGCATTTATTGCTGTTTCTTTTTCAGCACTATGCTAAATATCGCTCCGCCTGCTTCATTGTTGCCAATGTAGAATTCGCCCCTGTGGGCTTTTATTATCTCGTTCACAATGCTCAGCCCAATGCCGCTGCCGTCGCTTTTCTCCTTGGTCATTCCGCTTAGCAGTGTCTCTATGTCCTCTTGGTTGAATCCATTGCCGTTGTCCGCCACTATTATCTCCACAGTGTCTCCAGCGTCTTTTATCTCTATCTCTATTCTGTCCTTGGTGTACTTCACGCTGTTGGATAGTATATTTATCAGTGCTCTGTGTATCTTGTCGCAGTCGGCGTCTATCATCTCAATGCTTATTGGCACATAGTCTATGTCTATGTCCTTCATAATAGCTATGCTCTCTATGCTCTGTATCGCCTTTATCATGGTGTCGGATATATCGCATTTTTCCATTTTGAATGCTTCCACATGGCTCTCCAGCTTGCTGAGATATATTATGTCCTCCGTCAGCTTCTTTATCCGCAGGCTCTCCTTCATTATAATATCAAGCGGCTCTTCAGCATTTCGGAATACTCCGGTTTTTATGCCCTCTGCATATCCGTAGATAGCAGTCAGCGGTGTTTTCAGCTCGTGGGATATATGTCGGAACATTTTCTCCCTTTGTATGTCCTGCTTTTCCAGGCTGTCTGCCATGGTGCTTACAGCAATTGAAAGGTCTTCTATTTCATCGTTTGTATTGGCTATGTATTTGTTTTTGAATTCCCGCTTTGCGTATTCTTTGGTCAGGTTTGTCACCTTTACTATGGGCTTCGTTATCCTGTCGGACATAAACGACATTATTGCTATAGATATCATCACCAGTATTGTGGCGCACACCATAAAAACAAATATATACTGTCTGTTCGCTCTCTGTATGCTGCTAAGCGGCACCATGCTGATTACAGTCATGGTCACGTTCTTTGGCCCTTTTGGCTCGGACTGCTGCAAAGTGCAGAAATAGTCTACGCCGTCCACGCTCACCCGGATAACTCCGTCTATTGCTTCATCTACCTGTGTACTCAGCTTGTCAATATCATATTTGCCTGTAGCTCCGTCTAGGCTGGAATACGTCATCTTGTACGGCTCATCATCGGATTTTACAAACACCATGCTTATGCTCTCTGCAAGAGCAGAATATATGTTGTTCCTTCTGATATCGGCAGTTCTCTGCAAAATGTTCTCCAGCACTCTGGCTCGAGCAGTTTCCAGCGGTATATCCGCCTCCCTGTCTAGTGCTCCCACCACTGCCAGCCTGTAGCTCATTGCGTTCTCTGCCAGCAGCTGGTCTTTTATGGTTCTTCGCATATAGAAATTGAAAACCACTATGGACAAAATGCAAAAAAACAAAAGTGCCCCCGCAAGGATGGCAGCATTTGTTAAGTTCAGCTTTTTGCTTATCTTGTTTTTCATATCACTCACCTATTTTGTATCCAAATCCCCATACAGTCTCTATCTGGCACTGTGCCTCGGCTTCCAGCATCTTTTTTCGCAGCCTTTTTATCATATGATCCACCTGCCTAGAGTCGCCGTAGTAGTCGTATCCCCATATCTTCTCTATTATCTGCTCTCTAGTGAAGGCTCTGTTTATATTATTCAAAAAAAGCAAAAGCATCTCAAACTCCTTGGCGGTGGTCTGCAAAAGCTCGCCCCCAATAAAAACCTGCCTGTTTGCTTTGTTCAGTGTCAAATCTTTTATTGTTATCTCGTCCTTGTCCCCTTCCTTGGGGTTTTCATAAATCTCTATTCTTTTAAATGTGTTTTTTATCTTGGCATTCAGCTCCCGAAAGCTGATGGGCTTTGATATGTAGTCATCGCTCCCCAGCTCCAGACCCAGCACTCTGTCTATCTCCTCATTGTTGGCAGATATCATAAAAACGGGTATCATGCTTGCCCTGCGTATTTCCTTGCAAAGGTCATATCCCCCCATTTGGGGCATCACAATATCCGTTATCACCATATCACATGGCTTTTCATTGAATCTTTCCAATAGCTCTCTGCCATTTGAAAAAACCTCCACTATATAGCCCTCGTTTTCTATGTGGCTCTTTAGCAGAGTGCATATGTTTTTGTCATCATCAGCTACATATATCAGTTTCATATTCTGCCCTTTTCGTTTTATTATATCATATTTTTTCTTTAATATTAAAGTCTCAATACCATTTGCTATAGTGCAAAAGCAACCCATAGTAAAAACTATGGGTTCTCCTGTATGGAAGGTTGTCTAGTTGTCCGGGTTTGGTCTGTCTTCTTTATGCTCTTTCAAAAATTGAAGATACTCTTCCAGTGTCATGCCCTTTTCGGCTGCTTTCTCTTCCATTTTGGCTTTGCGCTCCTGCATCTGCTCTCTGTATTCTTCCGGGGTCATGCCGCTCTCATCGGCTTTTTGCTTTATGTTTTCCCATCTTTCTTTCAGGTGCTCTCTGTATTCTTCCATGCTCATGCCCAGCTCTGCAGCTCGCTCCTGTGCCTTTTCTTTCATGCTGTCGATGTATTCATCCACATTCATTCCATTGGCTTCTGCTCGCTCCTGTATCTGCTGCCATCTTTGCTTCATCTGCTCTTTGTATTCATCCAATGTCATTCCCAGCTCATCTGCCCTGCTTTGTGCTTTGTCTTTTAGGAATGCAGCATATTCTTCTATAGTCATGCCGTTTTCCTCTGCCCTTTGCTGGAATATCTCCTTTCGCTCCTGCAGCCATGCTACGTATTCGTCGTATGTCATGTTCAGCTCCTCGGCTCTCTGCTCCAGTCGCTCTCTTATTTGTGCCGGGTCATTTGCCTCTGCTTCCTCTGCGGATGCTGTGACTGCTGTGACAAATAGCAGTGCTACTGCCGCCAATGTTAATATGATTATTTTTTTCATTTGTTGCTCCTTTCGGTCTGTGCCTATATGCTAATAGAAATTTATGTTACTTTGCGGTTTGCTTTGTGGCAGATATGTGACAGTTATTCATTGTATTTTTCCAGCTCATCCATCTCCGCTATCATGGCCTCCAGCTGCTCTATCTCCTGAAGTCGCTCCAGCTCCTCCAGTCGCTGCAACTCGCTGAGCTCCTCTATCTGCGACAGCTCATATGCCTGCTCTGCTGGTTCTCCATCTTCGTGCATATTCCCCAGCCTCTCTATCTGCTCTATTTTCTCCAGCTGCTCTATTTCCGATAGGCTCTCTATCTCGCTTTGCTCCTGCTCTGCTTTCTCCCTTTGCCTGCCGCAGCCAGCAAAGAGCAAAGCCATAGATAAAGCCATTACAAAATATATTAAATTCTTTTTCATACTTTCTCCTTTTGCTTTTGTTTATGTGAATATAATATATAAAAAATATGGCTTATACATACTTAATTTGTGGCAGTTTTGTGGCAGAATTTCGGGCATAAAAAAACCGCCCGAAGGCGGATTGATTATTCACTATGCCAAACTTTTAATACTTGCCCTGTATCTTTGGAAACAACAATGCTCGCCACGCCGCCTACTACTTCCACATTTTCTTCTTCATCACCTATAGCACCATGCAAAGTGCCTTCTATATACCAATTGTCATTTTCAAAATCATACATCACTTTGTATGGTCTTTCTGCTGTGATATATTCCTCACCATATATTTCAAACCATATCTGCTCTGCCTGCAGTACAACGCTTTGCATATCTGCGGAATTATCAAAATAAACTTCTTTGCCCAATAACTCTATGGTAGAATAGTCATTATCTATATAGTAATATTTGTTCTCTTGTATTTCGTGAATGCATTTTTCATATACGGGCACTTCTTCTATATCCTCCGTATCCTGTGCACTGCATGAAGAAAACAGCAAAGATATAAATAGTGCAATAACAAAAAATCTTTTTTTCTTCATATTTCCTCCTGCCAATAGCATTGTACCACAATTCCCACATATTGTAAATAAAGGACACGCCTATGCGTGCCCTTGTGTTATTTCTCTTTAATGGATATCAGCAAATCCAGCTGCAAAAATCCCTTGCTCCCTTTTTCTTTGTAAAAGCTATATGCATTCAAATGTTCCTCCATGGAGCCGCCCATGCTCATTGGCTCTCTCCGGTCATAATCGTATTCAGCACTATTTTGCACCCATTCGAAAAATGACTGCCACTTGTGAAAATCCCCCATTTTTATGCAATATGCAGCATACAGCCCGCCTGCAAAATGCTTCTTCTGCAGATTGCCTGTGTCCATATCATCCGGTATAGTCGCCCAGAATTCATATCCGTACTCTTCGTCACCTTTAGGATTTGGATTGTTGAAGCCATACACTCTGAAATCCGGCTTTTTCTCTGGCAGGCTTCGCTCCTCTACAAATCTATGCAGTGCCTTCAAAGCGTTTTCTTCCGGTTCTTCGCCTATATAGTGGCTGGATGCCACGGTGGAAGGCGGCAGGTATATTATCCTCACATTGTCCACATTCTCTTTTGCTTCGTTCACTTTTTTAATATCTTCCATGTGTCTTTTCTCCTTCAGCTGTTTTACAGAAGGCTCAAGAGCTTCAATAATTTTAAGCAGCTTGCTGTCGTCAGCTATTTGTGCAGCTATATCAAGGTCTACTGTTTTCTGCAGTCTGCTCGATAGCATTTGAATCACCGACTTCACGCTATTTAGCCAGTCGATTTCTTTATCTATTTCAGCAATCTTTTCTGAAAACACCTCCACAGCATATTTTGCATCTTCATTAAGGAAAATATCCTGTATCTGTTTCAGGCTAAGGCTAAGCTTTCGCAATATGACTATTTTCTGTATTTTGTCGATTGTTTCCTTGTCATATGCTCTGTATGCATAGTCTTCCATGCGCTTGCTCTGTATCAGCCCTATTTCCTCGTAATACCGCAATGTTCTTGTAGATATGCCATAATCTTTTGATATTTTGCTTATAGTTATCAGCTCCATTTTTCCCTCCTAAATGCAGTATAGTGTGGAACGCCGCGTCAAAGTCAAGTTTTGTCTTTATATATTATATAATAATTTAATAAAAATAAAAGCACGCATATGCGTGTTTTTATTATCATTTTTATTATCTTAATTGTTTGCGCCTTGCCCTGCACCCTGCCCATTGCCTCGCTCGCCTTTTTCAAAGGATGCTAAATGGTTTTTGGATGCATCTCGCAGCTCCATAAACACTGCTTTTATATCGTCCGGCAAATCATCTTCCAGAAATTTTTCATACATTGCTATGTTGTCAATCTCTGCCTGCACTCCCACGTCGAATGCCTCACTCAGGCTATCCGGCAGCACTGCGTAGTCCATTGCGTTGTCTTCTGGGGTATCATATCCATATGCATCATACAGCTCTTTTAGCCAGATAATATGGTTTTCTTCTGCCTTGATGATATTGGAGAATGGTCTTTGATTGCCGTATTCATCCATTATCATCTCGTATTCCTGCCTTGCTAGGTATTCATCCTGTATTGCGTAGTGGAGCATCTGCTCTATGGTCAGCTCGTCCATTCCCAGCGCTGTCTTAGCACCGAAATCATATTCGCCCATGTCCTTTGCAGCCTCCGCTGCTGCAACGTTTTGCTCCTCTGTGCTTTTGCTATCCTGCGTGCAGCCCACCAATGCCATTGCCAGCACTAGTGCCGCTGCTATTATTATAATCCTTTTCATTTTTTATGCCTCCTCGCATGCTATCTTAATAGGGCATTCAGCGCATCCTTCACTTCGCCGAATTTCAGCCCTCTTTCTGTTACTATTGTTTTTATCAGCTGGTCTTTGTCCTCTACTTCTCCTGCCAGAATCTCTTCGATTTTTTCCAGCGGAATTCCTAAATCTATTGCATCCTGCACAGTGGAGCTTCCGGCTACGGAAGTGGTCTCGTGGTCTTCCTCATCCTCGCTGTGCTCTTCCTCTGTGGCTTCTATTTCCGTGCCGCTTTCTGCATCTTCGTGCTCGGCCGCATCATTGTTTGCTCCAAAATCTATGCTGAAATCACTCGGTGTTTTTCTGCCTTCCAGCTGCCACCAGTTGCTCTGCATTCCCAGAAACAAAGCTGCAAGGAAAACAACGATTACCAATATTGATATATGTACAGGCTTCAGTCTTTTCATATTATGCCTCCTCGTTCTTTGCATTCATTATGCCGTTGTAGCATGCACCGTCCACCGGGCATGTGCCCTCCTCGGTTGTGCATATCATGCATCTATTGCATAGGGTGTCGTTCACTCTTTTCTTTTTGGATATGTCTATCAGCATGGGGCATTCTTTGTCGCATTTGCCGCAGTCTATGCACTTGCTCTCTGAACGTCTTATTTTAAATAATGATATCTTGCTGAAAATCCCCAGCAGCCCGCCATATGGGCATGCGTATTTGCACCATGGTCTTTCCACAAATAGTGACATCACCAGCGTGACACCCAGAATTATTAGTGCGGCTATTGTTGCCTCGCCTGTCCAGAAATGAAACAGTGCGTAGTATGGGTCAGCATCTGTGAATATCAGGCTGGCACTTCTGTATGTCTGCACCAAAATCAGAATAAGCACTACATATCTCAGATACTTCAGCACATTGTGCACTTTCTTTGGGATAAGTTTATTGTATCGATTTTTAAATATCTTCCTGCCCAGCTTGCCAATCCATTCCTGAATAGAGCCCAGCGGACAGATGTGGCTGCAAAATACAGGGCCAAAAAGCAGCGTCAGCAGCAGTATTATAGAGCCTATCACCATAACCGATGGATGCAGCTGGCGTATCAGCCCCCAGCCAGTCAAAAAGCTGCCTAGTGTTTCCACTGCTCCAAATGGGCATATGGCATGCAGGCTGACCTCGGGTATAAAGCTGAGCCCAGCTCCCGCCTCCGCCAAAGTGTGGTTGATGGATATAAACGCAATTAGTGCAAAGAAAATTATCTGCGCGGCTAGACGCACATGTTTCGATTTCATATTCCTACTCCTTTAAGTTGATGTTCCAGATGATAATCTGCTAAAGTATCAGAATATAGACAAAATCATGAATAAATTGTTAACGAGTATAGTGTGCAATTTTAATCACAGACATCAAGTATTCCAATACGCTATAGCTCAAATTATATTATTCTACTAAAACGCAAGATCTTTATCTGTGATATTGTCACCTTATAATAATTTGTCGGATGTTTCTTTTAAATTTTTGTATACGCCTTTTATGTCCTTCAGCACCCAAAGCTTTTGCGGCAAGAAGCTGCCTGCCACATCTCTGTAGTCGCACTCTATGCGCATTATAAGGAACAGATAAAATCTGTATGCAGCTATTCTGCATTTCATTTTGTCGTCGTAAACAGCCTTTTTATTGGCATATTTATTATATGTGTCCAAAAAATATGTGTCTTTTCCAAAATCTATGTAGTGAACCGCCTGGCAAAAATCCGCAGCAGGACAGCCATAGAATCCACGCTCAAAATCTATTACCCCGGTTATCTCAATGCCCTCATTTTCACCCTGCACAAAAATATTTCCGTCCCATAAATCATAGTGGCAGACTACGGGATATTCTATTTCATCAAATGCTTTTTTTGAGTTTTCGAAAACTTCATATATTTCTTCATTTTTAAATGGTAATTTCACATTTTTTCTCTTTGCATCCCTAAGCAGTGCATCTACGCTGACTATCAGCGAATTTAGGCATCCTTTGCCTTTGCACTCCTTTTCCATGGTAATGTATCCAAAAGTCTCACCTTTAATGTTATGAATCTTTGCCAGATATTCAGCCAGAGTGATATAAATATTTTTTCGCATCTCCGGTGTGATTTTCTTTATCTTATTCAGCGGCATGCCCTCGAGCTTGCTCATAAAATAATAAGGCGATGAAATAATTTCGCAGCTATCATCCTCCGCTAGTATGCGAGGCACTTTTATGTCTGTATGCTCAAATGTCAGCTTATAAAAAAGCGTCTCCGTAGCCATTATGTCTTTTTCGTAGGTCAGAATGTCCACATCTTTTGGAGGAGCGATCTTCAAAACCGTTTCTTTGCCATCAGATAGCCTAACAAGATATGATATGTTATAAAATCCATCG
This sequence comes from Eubacteriales bacterium, assembly GCA_040883315.1. Classification (GTDB taxonomy): domain Bacteria; phylum Bacillota; class Clostridia; order Christensenellales; family UMGS416; genus JAFGUF01. The sequence continues at coordinate 30,792 of JBFLKU010000008.1, read as the reverse complement.
TTCAATTCATGGTACTCATCTATTGTGCAGTTAAAATGCTTTTTACATGCTTTTTCTATTTGTTCTTTTGTTACAGTTGATTTTGTCAGGCTCTTCATTCATTCTTCTCCTAGCGTTTATCCCACGGTTTGCTTATGTCATCTACGCCTTTTCTTAAATCCCTAGTAAGAGAAAACCCTAGATTCCCCACTGCTGAATAAGATGATGTGCTGCTAGATTCAGCATGTATCGGTTTTGCCACCTTTGATATAAGTACTGCTAAATATCCGCCGATTGCTGCAAATCCTAATGCGAAAACATACACCAGTAAGTTTAGCTTTTCGTATACACCGAAATAGCCCAGTAGAAAAGCCGAGTAAAATGCTCCGTAAAACTCCATTCCAAGCCATAGCAAAATAGTATATAGCACAGCTATGCCTGTTTTCTTGCCTCTGGCTTTTGCGTTTTCAACTGTTTTTTTACATATTGAGTATACTACAAATATTTCTACCATTTTTTGTTCCTTTATCTATATATTTATTTTTTTTAAATTCTTTATTGTTTCTTTTTTTATATATGTTCAGCCGCCAGATAGCAGTAATATTATTACCAGCAGGATTAATCCCACTATAGCTCTTTTCCTATTTCTATTGCTCATCCTTCTACCCTACTCTATATCTTTTTATCTAAATAATTTTCTTCTCCATCAGCGTCACGTCTTCGCCGCCCACTACAGCAGATCCAGTCTCCTTAAATCCGAACTTTTTGTAGTAGTTTTTCAGCCCTTCTATTTGTGTAGAGCAGTCCAGACGCATGTATTCATATCCGTTATGCTTCAGCAGAGTTTCAATGGCGGCTAATATCCTATATCCCCATCCTTGTCCGCTCAGCTCTCTGCTTACTGTAAATGAATGAATATATCCGGCGTTGTCGTCTCTTTTTCCCCAGAATCTTTCGTCCTCGTACTGCAGCCTGAAAATGCCGATATCCTTGTTGTCCTTACGTACTAGGTAAAATTGCTGCATTCTCAGCCCCTCCTGCACCCAGTTTACGTGTGGCTTGGGCGGGTCATGCCAGTTTTGCCAATAGTCTATTTCTTTTTCTCTCAGCCATATAGCCGAATTTTTCAAAAACGACAATACAGAAGGCAAATCGTCTTCATTTAAAAGTATAAATTCCATATTTGCACCTCATATCTTTCTGGTCATTCAAATTCTCTTTTTTCTATCTTCTGCAGTACCCTTGCCACTCTCCTTTGCTGGCTTGTGCTCATTTCGTCGAATCTGTCCTTCAATATGTTTTCAAATTCAGTGTAGTTGCTGCCGTTTATGCATACAAATGCCTTTTCGCTGTGCTGTGGAATATCCTTTGCACGGCAGCTTTTCAGATGATTTATTATCAGGTCAAATGCCTTTTGCGAATTGTCCGCGTCTGCTTTTGCAATATGCGCAAATATCACTATGCAGCTGTCTATGGTTATCACGCTGCCCTCTTTATATGCTTCTTCGATTTTCTCGAAATTTTCATCGATAAATTGTGTTCTGATCGGGGCAATTTGTGCCAGTGCGTACATAGCGCCCCATACCATTCTATTATTATTGGATGATATAAGCTCTAGAAATTCATCTCCATAGCCTGCTATCAGCTCCGGCTCTATGCTGCCTATCTCATACATCACCTTTACGCAGTCGCTTGCTATCAATTTGTCATTGTTGTGAAGGTTTTGGGCTATCTCGCCAATTGTTTTCTTGTCTTTTGTAGTTGCCAGCTTTATAGCTAGGTCAATATTGGGCTTCTGCTCTTTTGTACCCATCGAAGTAGATAGTCGCTCCATAAATACCTCCTTCTTATTTATAACATAAACCCATTATACATTATCTACAAAATTTGTAAATCGCATAATGGGCAGTCTTTAATATAATAAACCTTTCTCTTCGGCTTTCTTTTCTTTATCTGCACCTACTGCCAGCCCTATAGCCAGGCCAATCGGAAGTCCTACACCCAAAAGTGCAGTGTTTCTTGCTGAAAAAGCAGCTCCCAGAGCCAAGCCGATGCACATAAACAGCCCCATGCTTTCATTTTGCAGAGTTCCCTTTGCCACCAGCTCATATTGCTTTCTCGAATAGGCGATTATTTCGCTATTTTTGTATAATGCAGCTTTTCGTTGCTTTTTGTCCGCATTCTCAAATTCTTTTAGTCCTTCCAGCAGCTCGCCAAATTTTTCTGCCAGTTCTTCGTCCACTATTTCTCTTTCTTCGAGTTTTTTTATCAGCCTTATGATAGGCTCAATAATTAACTTTGTTCTCTTGTTGATAAACGTAGCTTCCAGCTCTTCAAATTCATTTAGTTTGTACATTCCCTATCTCCTCTTTAGTGTTTTATATGTATAGAATGATACCATATAATAATTGTTTTTTAAAGTATATGGTATTAAAATATGGTAATTATTTTAATGGTATACATCACTTATTATTTAGTATTTGTAAGGATATAAATCGTGTAATATTTCTTGCTTTCTTTTGTTCGATATTTCTTTCAGCACTAGTTGATCGTCTATTATAAAGAGCTTGTAAATATTCTTCTGCAATTCTCCTTTATCGCTTTTTTCAGTTTTCTCTATATATAGCTCCTCATCGCGAATGTAAAGCAATACATCTTCTGCGTATCCAACCCCATAACTCAATATCCTTTTTTCGTTAGTATTCTTTTCACCAATAATAACCTGAATCTCACCACTAAAAAGATTATTTATTAATATTTCTGCTCCCCCGTCATTGTTAAGGTCAGTTTCATACATATCCAAAAATCTATATTTGTAGTTTTCTTCTAATAAATATCTGTATTCTTTCTCTATGCTTTCTTTTTCATCGCTTGCAATACATCTTGGTATAGAATGCAAAAATTGAGCTAAATATTCAGATTTTTGCTGCGCAATTTTTTCACTTTGTTCATCTATTTTTGTAGTATCTAATATTTTATTTTGAAATTCTCTTGAAAATACAATACCACTAGTGCTTACACCTGAATCATTATTATTGTCGTAATATAGGTTTGTTAAGCATGAATATGGCTCACTAGAGTCTAGTTGATAAAACAAAGAATATAAATATAGATCATTTTCATATAAAACTAATCTATAATCGTTTAAATACCTGTTAAACATTATGCTATATTCGCCTGTTGCAAAATCATAGCATTCAATAAAATACGTTTTCATTTCGTTTTCATATAATGATTCCGAATATACTTCATATTGTCCGTCATAGTTCAAATCAGCTAAATATAATTCGCCGCTTAAAAAGTTAAAACCATTTCCTATATCCAGACTCTTGCGTACTTCTTCCAAATCTTCTATTTCTTTGTCTTTAACTTTCTTGGCAGATAGTATCTCTGGTTTTATAATTTTGAATTCTTCTAATAAAATCTCTTCTTCCATTTCTGATTCTATTGCTTCACAAGCTAATATTCCCTCTTCTAGCACTGGTTTATATATACGGCTTCCACTAGCATTATATGTGGTTCCATAATAAAAAATACTGCTTAATAAAAATATCTCATCATTATAAATAAAAAATGAATAGTCTCTAACGAATCTTCTATTGATTTCAGATAATCTGTCTTCCTCATGATTATAATACGCCGCATAATTGCTTATTATTCCATACCCTAAACTCATATTAAAGTATATTTCATATTCTCCATCATTATTTAGGTCAGCATAAAACCCACCAATTGCACCGTGGAATATAGCTTTTAGTGCATCACTAGATTTGTTCTCTGAAAACTGATTTTTGAAATCATCAAGTTCTTCTTCCGTCATTTCATATGCAGGCAAACCATTATCTGTTATCTTAATTTCTTTTTGGGTATCTTCGCAGCCACTTAATAATATCGAAATCATTATAAAAAGAAATGCAAAAAATCTTTTCATCCTATCTCCTCTATCGGTATAAATTTACCATTAATAGTATATATTATCCATCGAAGCATGTACAGCAAATTTTTATATATAAATTACATATTGTAACTTGTTTTATTTGCTTATTTATGTTATCATATGCTAGATTAATTTAAAGGTGTATTTATGGAATTTGAAAGAGCACGAACAAAAGAGCAAAAAGATGTAAGAATATCTGAAATTATAGAGGCAGCGGTGCACCAATATCACCATATGCCATACGAGGAAATCACCTTGGCGTCCATCAGCAAAGACCTTAGTTTTTCCAGAGTGAATTTATATAAATATTTTAATTCCAAGGAAGAAATATTTCTAAAAATCGTAGAGCTGGATATGTACAAATGGATAGATAAGCTAAAGCTGATATTTTCAGGGCAGCCATCAAAAGATGTGAAAAGCTTTGCATTCAAGTGGTCATCTGCCCTATATAGCCAAAAAAGAATGGCTGAGCTTCTGTCTATGCTGTATGCAGATTTAGAAAAGCATTCGTCTATCGAAAAGCTAGCTGAATTCAAGCAAAGCTATTTCTATCTGTACGGCGAGCTGCTGGAGATATTAAAGCATCAGCTTCCTATGCTGAAAAAGCACCAGATAGAGGAATTCCTGATGATTCAGAATACATTCGCTATGGGTCTATACCCTATGTGCAAAATGACAGAAAGCCAGCAGAAGGCAATAGAGATGACCGGGCATAAATACCATGCTCCGGATTTTATTGAGACCCTGACGCATTTTATCGTCACCTATGTGCATGGGCAAAGTAAGCATTAATAAAATTTAGCGAAGTATCCACGTGATTACCAAAGTGACAATTGCAAATATTATTACAAAAGCTGCTATCATCACATTTGTTGCTTTTCGTCTATTGATGTGCACTTCATACTTCGAGTAATCTATCCAGCACACATGTCCGTCGGTCTTAATAACCTCTCCTCTTATAAAGCTTTCTATAATTCCCTTTAAAAAAGTATTATTATAGCCATAAATTTCTGTTGGATATATTCCCCTGCTTTGGGAATATGCATCTTTTGATGTCAGGCTGTTTACAATTTTGCTTTCTTCTTCATAAATTCTTTGTTTTAGTTTTCTTTGTAAGTATGCCATTATATTGCTCCTTATTTAGTATCAATGATTCGACTTCAAATATCTTTTCTTTATTTTCTTTAGATAATATATATGCCTGCCATTTTTTAGTAGTATTATATCATGTTTTTATTGGCTTGACGCTATTTTAGCCGTTCTTATCAAAATTTTCTTCCGATATTCTGCTCACTCAGCACACAAAAAACGGCTCAAACGAGCCGTTTTTTAATTATACATTTCCCTACATCTAGTCTTCGTTATTCAAATTAATGTCGCCGCGCTCTTCCAGCTCTTTCAATATGTTTGCGAAAGTATCTTCATCTATTTTGAATTTTTTCTTGTATACTGCATAGCCTGCCAAAATGAATATAAGTGGAACTATCAGCATAGCTACCTTCATTATCCATATGCCTTGTGCTGATACATCTGAAACAGCTTCAGCTTCATTTATTCCAATGATAATTGCCGTACCTATAACTATGAAGTTTGCCACAGCACCGCCGATTTTATTAATAAATGGCTGAAGTGCAAAGGTGACGCTTTCGTTTCTTTTGCCTAGTTTTAATTGTCCGTATTCTACAGTATCGGCTAGGAACATTAAAATAAGCAGCTGAATGAATGCCTGACCAAAGAATAAAATCGCTCCTGATGTGCCGATGTATAGCATATTCATCGGAGATAGGAAGAAACCTATATAGCCTATCACCACTAATATTGTGCCAAATTTATATAGCTGCTTTCTGCTGTATCTTCTGCTGAAAATAGGGAATAGTGCCAATGCAACTATTTGAATGCCAATTAGTATACCGCCAAATAAAGGATACATATCCTCGTTGCCGTATGCATACTTGAAAAAGTGAAGTCCAAATCCAGTGGTTGTTACATATCCAATCATAAATAGTGACATAGATATGGCTACAAAAAGCAATTGGTCATTTTTGAATATTGCCTTTACTGTTCCCTTAAGTGTTGTTGTTTCTTCCTTTTTAAATACATCTTTTTTCTCTATTACGCCAATAATTGTGACAATTTGGAATATTATCATTATGACTACAACGCCAATAGCTACGGATGTATATCCTCTTTCCAAGCTGCCAAATTTCTCACCTAAAGAGCTTGTCAGCGGCTGAATTCCTACAACTGCTGCTGCCAGACCAATATTGGCAAATATACGTGCTGTTGCACCTATTTTCTCTCTGCTTTTTTGGTCGGTAGATAGTGCCGGCAGCATTGACCAGTATGATATGTCGTTCATTGTCCAGCTGATGCCCCATAGTATATAAACAACACCAAAATAAATTATATACTTTGTTCCGGTCAGTCCTAATGTTGTGAACATGAGAACAGTGAATACGGCAGACATAATCATGCCCACTGTAATCCAAGGCTTAAATTTGCCCCATTTTGTTTTCGTGTTGTCTACAATGGTTCCCATTATAGGGTCATTCACAGCGTCAAATATTCTTGCTGCTAATATAATTGTATTTACTATCCACGCAAGAGCATCCGGCAGGTCAAGTGCATCTGTCAGGTAGAAAGGCAGATACATGCTTACCAATGAGTAAACCATATCCCTTCCTATTGTACCCATTCCAAAGGTTAAAACATTCCTTCTGTTGTTCATAGTCCTTCTCCTAATTAATTTTATTTATTATATATAAATTCGATCCAAAGTCCGAAAGAAGCCGTGTTTGGTCATTGTAGTATGAGCCCATAAACTGGTTATTCAGCCGTATGCCGCTGCATAGTGCATCGCCGTATGCCTCGTATTTTTCCACGCAGTCTGTCATGCTGTAGTATTTGTTGGCAGTTCTCAGCAAAAATCCCTCAGGATGTATAGAGAACGGCACAAGGAATTTCACCAAATCTCCAAAGCTCTTCACAAATACGCTCTGCGGCCTTGTCTCCACTGTGTATTTGCTGTCCTTTTCTATTCCCCTCACAGGCAGGTAATCATATCCTTCGCTTGCATTGCACTGCGTTTGGAAAAACCCAGCGATAGCCTCGCTGCCGTTCTTCGCCGTGCTCATCCAGTGCACTTTGTTTTGCTTGGCTGCATCTATCCTATAGAATGTGCCGTACTGAAACGTGCTCCTGTGGTCTTTGTAGAATTGCACTTGGTTTTTCACCTCTTTGCGCTCTACAAAATTCAAGTGCTTCAAGTCCATCTCGTAGCCTAGGCAGCCAAAGCTTGCCACGTTGAACCGAGTAGCCAGCGGCGAATGGCGAAGCGTCTGCTGGTGCGGCGATGTAGACACGTGTGCACCCATAGCAGATGGCGGATACAGATAGGATATGCCCTCCTGTATTTTCAGCCTTTCTATTGGGTCTGTGTCGTCGCTGGTCCACACCTGCGGCGAATAGCAGAGCATTCCCAAATCAAATCTGTTGCCGCCGGATGAGCAGCTCTCCAGCAGGATGTGAGATCGTGGCACAAATATTCTCTCCAGTATGTCATATAGCCCCAGCATATATCTGTGGAAAAATTCCCCTTGATTTGATATATGGGCAGAGTACATGTCGCTGATGTGCCTGTTCATGTCCCATTTCACATAGGATATTTCGTTCTCGTCCAGTATGCGGCATATATTTTCCACTATGTAGTCCCTCACATCCGCCCTGCACAGATCCAGTACCATCTGGTGGCGTCCAAGTGTGGGCTTTTTGCCCGGCGTAATAACAGCCCAGTCCGGGTGTGCACGAAAAAGGTCGCTGTCTTCGTTCACCATCTCCGGCTCGAACCACAGCCCGAATTTCATGCCCAGCTTGTTTATGCGCTTGCTGAATTTCCCCAGCCCGCCACGCAGCTTTTTCCTATTTATGCTGTAGTCGCCAAGCCCTGCACTGTCGTTGTCTCTTTTGCCGAACCATCCGTCATCCAGCACAAATAGCTCTATGCCTAGCTTTTTTGCTCTTCTTGCCAGATTTATCAGCTTGGTTTGATTGAATTTAAAAAACGTAGCTTCCCAGTTATTTATGAGGATTGGTCTATCTTTTTTTTTAAAATCCCCCCGAACGATATTTTCATTGATAAAGTCGTGGAAATTCTGGCTTAGCTTATTGTATCCGTTTTCAGAAAAGCTCATTATCACCTCTGGCGTTTCGAAAACATCGTCTTTTTTCAGCTCCCATTCAAAGCAGTGGGGGTTTATGCCCAGCATTATGCGAGCGACGTCATGGTTGCTCAGCTCCACTGCGCCGTAGTGATTGCCGCTGTATACTATGTTGAAGCCATATGCATAGCCCAAATCTTCCGTTGTGGTTTTCTCGGATAGTATAAAGCCTGGGTTGTGTCTATTGCTGCTGGCACCTGTGGTGGATGAATTCACATACATGCCCTGCTCTATCTTTCGCATGTGCTTGTGGGCTTCTTTTATCCAGCCGCCGTCAAAGGTCATCATGTAAAAGTTTCTGTTTGGCATATCCACCATCATGCTCATAATCCTTCTGATGTTCAGCGAATTTTCGTTGTTGTTTTTCAGCTCCACTCGGCGGGTGATGACGTTTGCCTTTTCGTACACCGTGTAGTACATTTTCATCTCCACGTCGTTGGATTCATCCGCCAGCACTATCTCCAGCGTGTCACATTCGCTTTTTTCATCATATGCCGACGGCAGTGTTTTCATTGCCACAGCACCTTTTACTATTTGGTGGCTTTTGTAGACGAAATCCGACACATATGTTTTGTCAGGCATTTTCATCTCTATTGGCGAATGACGAAAGTCGCCTGTTCCTATGCCGGAGTATTCCAAGCAAAGGGTATCCATAGAGTAGTTCACGTCGCTCTCATCGTATGCCACGGTGCTTCCTATGCCTGCTGTGTGCTTATGCTGCAGGGCATCTATTGGCTGCTCTTTCAGTCTTGGTCCGTAGTGCACATGCTCCAAATGGCCAAATTTCGTAATGGCAAACCAATAGGATGTGTCGTCTGTGTCCAGATAGAATACTTTTTCCTTATATTTTATCACTCTATCACACTCCCTCAATTATTATTGCTTCATATGGTCTCAGGGTGTTCTCTGCCCTGTCTTCATAGTTGGATATCAATACTTTTCCGCTGTAGTTTTGCTTGATGCTCTTATCAGTGAAATTCAGCAGAATGCTCAATTTCTTCCCATCGTATTCTCTAGTATATATGAATACGTTCTTCGTCATTTTCACGGGTCTGAAGTCGCCGTATTTCAGCACTTCATTTGTTCTTTTTAGCTCTATCATTTTTTTGTAGTAGCTGTATATGGATTTTTCATCGCCCACCTGAGCCGCTGCATTTATTGTTTTGCAGTTTTCATTCACCACCAGCCACGGCTTTCCGTCTGTAAATCCGCCGTTTTTGCCATCTGTCCACTGCATTGGGGTGCGGGATAGGTCTCTGCATGCACGTCGTATCATCTTCCATCTATACCATTTTGGCAGACCCATATTTTTCGCCTCTTTCATTATGTTGTGGGTCTCCACGTCCTCTATCTCATCCAGCGACTTAAAGTCGTAGTTGGTCATTCCTATTTCCTGCCCTTGGAAAATATACGGTGTTCCCCGAAGCGACAGCAGCATGGTAGATAGCATTTTCGCAGATACATCATGATAGTTTTTGTCATCGCAGAATCTAGACACGCTTCTTGGCTGGTCGTGGTTTTCAAAATAGTTTGCACACCATTCCATCGCATCCTGCCACTTCACTATTACTTCGAAGAATTTTTTCGGGCGGAACTTTCTAGGGAACCATTTCACAAAGAACTGATCCACTTCCATGTGCTCAAATGAAAAAATCATGTCCAGCTCGCCTCTTTGGGCGTCGCACAGCTCTTTTCCCATCTTTGGTGTCACAAACACCGTTTCTCCCACTGAAAAACAATCATAATGGCTCAGCACATCCCTGCGCAGCTCTTTTAATATGTCGTGAGTGCCCTGCTGAGATATGTAGTATTCGCTGCCTGTCAATATCAGCTTGCTTTTGCCGTCCTCCAGTGATGATTTATATATTATGTTTATCACATCGCAGCGAAATCCGGCTATTCCCTTTTTCAGCCAGAAATGCATTATGTCCTTTATCTCTTCCAATACTTTTGGATTATAGTAGTTTAAATCCGGCTGCCCCTTTGCAAAAAGATGCAGATAGTATTCGCCGCTCTTTTCGTCCAGCTCCCATGTGCTGCCCCCGAAAAAGCTAGTCCAGTTATTTGGCTCTTTTCCGTCTTTGCCTTCTCTCCATATATAGTAGTCTCTGTATTTCTCGTCTCCTGCCAGTGCCTTTTGAAACCATTCGTGCTGGCTGGATGTATGGTTTATAACCAGATCCATGATTATCTTTATGTCTCGCTTGGCTGCCTCAGCTATCAGCATGTCCATGTCTGCCATGGTGCCATACTCGGGGTTTATGTCCCTATAGTCGCTAATGTCGTAGCCATTGTCCTCGTTGGGGGATTTGTACACTGGGCTCAGCCATATCACGCCGATTCCCAAGTCCCTCAGATAATCCAGCTTCTCTATTATGCCCGGAATGTCGCCCACCCCGTCGCCGTTGGTGTCGTTGAAGCTTCGAGGATATATCTGATATACCGCTCTTTCTTTCCACCAGTTTTCCATTTCTTTCTCCTTTAAATATATTACCCTTTTTGCCCTGCTCTCAATCAGCAAACAGCTCCTATTGCATTTGTTTCTTTGCCTTGCTGACGGTAAAGCACATATTGTATTTTCTGCCCTTTGGCAGCTTGTATTTTTCCAGCAGCTGTGCTATGCCCGGCACATCTCCGCCCACGCCTATCATGTGGCTTCTGATGGTCAAGGTGACGCTGTCTCTTTTGGGCAGCTCGTGGATATGTGCCGCCGTTTCATAGTCCTCTATGGTGTTTGGCAGCAGGCTAGCCTGAAATGGCGTATCCGATGCAACATGCAGTCCATGCCCCATATTGTCTGTCACGTCCATGTGCCGTATGTCCGCTCTGCTGCCGTTTTCCTGGGGACGCACATATTCCACTGTCATCTCCGATGCGCGCATTTCGTATTTGCCTATCATAGCCCCTGTTTTTCTGTCCCAATAATTTTCGTGTGGGCCTCTGCCATACCATGCCATGTTTTCATATGTGCTGTGCAGCTCTCCGGATAGTCCAAATGCCACCATGTCTGTCTTTGGCAGTATGCTGCCCAATATATCCAGCACTCCGTTTTCATGCACTCTGTATTCTATCTCCAGCATCGATGCCTGCTTCAGGGAGTATGTCACCTTTATTGTCACATGCTCTTTTTCGTCTGCTATGCTTATATTTTTCACCTTAGCTTTTTTTTCATATTTCAGCCATTTTGCGGTCAGCTCCAAAGGCTTTAGGAATTTCATAAAGTTGCCAAGCCCCACGTCATTGTCCGTCATGGCACGGCTCATATTCAGCCTCAGCGGGCTTTTTATAATATTTCCTGTGCCAAAATCTATGCCTGCAAGTGCACCTGTTTTCTTGTCTATTTCCACATGGATGCGTTCGTTGCCTGCCAGTATTCTATCTTGATTCTCATCTGCTTTTATCAGCAGCTGTGCAAGCTTTGCCTTTTTCTCCTTTTTGATATCAGCTATAATAAACTGCTCCCATGCAGCAATGTGCCCAGCGTTGGCGTATATTTTGTCTTTTTTCAGCTTTGCGTATATATCCAGTGTATATTCGCCAGCCATGTCCGTGGCAGGTATATTTATATCGCATGTCAGCCTTTTTCTCGGCGGTATAGGATTTATGTCTAGTCTGTCTCTGTATATCACTTCGCCGTTTTGCTTTATATCATATGTAAATTCGTATTCCTCTGATGATATAAAATAATTTTTGTTTGATATGGATATGCGGTTGTCGTTCAGTTCAAATGCAAAGTCCTGATACACCTTTTTCACTTCGTACATGCTGGGGTGCAGGGTTCTATCCCCTGCCACTATGCCGTTGCAGCAGTATATAGAGTGGTTTCTTTTGTAGCCGAAGTCATCGCCGTATAGCCATTTGCCGTCTTGATATATGCTCTGGTCTACAAAATCCCAGATGAAGCCGCCCATGAAATGATCGTATTTTTCAAATACCTCCATGTGCTCTGCAAAGTTGCCTAGGCTGTTTTCCATGGCGTGGGCAAATTCGCAGTTCATAATGGGCTTGTCCGCATACATCTCCTTTGTAAATCCTTTGTTGTCTGCTGTGAATTTATTGCTGAGCTTTTGGAAAAACGAAAGCTCTTTGTCCAGCCTTTTGCCGAATATCTCTTCCTCCTCAGGGGATGGATACATCAGGCTGAGCACATCGCTCTTTTTCAGGGCTATGTCCCCTTCATAGTGTATTGGGCGTGTGCTGTCTATTTCCAGAATGGCCTTTTTCATGTGGGCAAAGTTTTCGCCGTCTCCTGCTTCATTTCCCAGAGACCACATTATTATGCAAGGATGATTTTTGTCTCTGTGCACCATTCGCTGTGCACGGTTTATCATGGCCTCTTTAAATCTTTCATCATTTCCCGGTATTCCGGTTTTTCTGATGCCGTGGCTCTCCACATCTGCCTCGTCTATCACATATAGCCCGTATTTGTTGCATAGCTCATATGTGTGGGATGGGTTTGGGTAGTGGCTGCATCTAAGTGCATTTATGTTGTTTTCCTTCATTATAATAATGTCTTTTTCGCGAAGCTCTTTTCCCACTGCCCAGCCTGTGTACGGGCTGTAGTCGTGGCGGTTCACTCCCTTTAGCTTCACAGGCATATCATTCACGTAGAATACGCCCTTCTCTATTTTTATTTCACGGAATCCAAAGTCTATCTCCAGTATCTGCAGTATTTCCTTGTCGTGGTATAGGCTTATCTGTATTTTGTATAGATTTGGCTGCTCTGCCGACCATTTTTTTATGTCCTCTAGCTGTGCACTTATATTCACAAAATTGCTTTTTAGGGTTTCTAAATATATCACCCTGTTTATGTTCTCGTCCAGCAGGTTCACCTTCAGCTGCATTTTCTCTGCGTCATTCGTCCATACGTCCATAAACAATATGGCCTTGTCTCCCTCGAACACACTGCGGGCAAATACATCTGCAATGTGGCTTTGGGGCAGATTATAAATATATACATCACGGTATATTCCTGCAAAGAACCACATGTCCTGATCCTCCAGATATATGCCGTCGCTGTATTTATATACCTCTGCGGATATGCTGTTTTCGCCCTCTTTTATATATGCTGATATGTCAAATTCATGGGGTGTCATAGACCCCTGTGAATACCCTGCGTATTCTCCATTTACCCACAGATAGAATGCCGACTTCACCGCACCAAAGTGCACGATTGTCTTGCCCTGCATGTAGCTTTTGTCCAGATGGAACGTACGCCTATAGCTGCCAACAGGGTTGTCCTTTTCGTCTATGGATGGTATCTGGTGCTTTCTCACGCCTATGGCATCCGGGTATGCATATGCCAGATACTGGGGCTTGCCGTATCCGGATAGCTCCCATACAGCAGGCACGTCAATAGTGCCCCACTCTGATGTGTCAAATTCCTTTTTGTAAAAGTCCTTTTGACGCAGCTTAGGGCATGTTGCATAGCTGAATTTCCATTTGCCGTTTAGGTCTATAAACTTTTTTTCATGGGTCTTGTCTCTGTAGGCAAATCGTGGCTTTTCCTTCTTTTCCTCGAATACCTGCGGATTAATGTGCTTTTTTTCCATACTTAGTTCCTCACCATACCATTTTTATCTATGCTTTTATGCCGTCCAGCAGCAATGCTACACAGCTTTCCAGCATTTCATATGAATATCCGCTCTCCATTTTCAGGTGTTCTCCGCGGATTACGATGCGCTCAGAAAGCGCCAATACTACGTTTGTTATCGTGTTGGAAATCAAATATATATCTACATCCGGCTTTATGCTGCCGTCTGCCACGCCCTCTTTAATGCAGAGGGTTATGCCGTTTTCTCTGTTGGAAATGTAGCTGACAAATTCGTCCGCCTCCTGTATGTGGGGGTATTCGCCGCCAAATGTGTTGTCGAATTCGCCTAGAAAGCGAACAATGTTTTTTTGCAGCCGCACCTGCTTCATGTATTCATAGAGCATATTTTCCAGCTTCTCATATCCCGTGTCGCCCTGTATATCCTCTGCAAAGTCCATGATATATGTCAGCACGTCCTGCCATATGGCAAAAGCCAGCGCTTCCTTGCTGGAAAAGTATCTATAAATGGTACGCTTATCAATACCCACCATCTGGGCTACCTGCCCCATGTCGGTATTTAAATATCCATTCTGGATAAATGCCTCTTCTGCGGCATCTAATATGGCTTTTTTGGTTCTTGCTTTTTTGTCTAATGTGGTACTACTTTTCAAAATGTTTCCTTCTTCCATAAAAACATTTAGCGATATCAATAAAATGTCACACCTATGACATTATAGCACTCCGTTTATTTGCTCGTCAATACACGTCACGAAAATTTAATAAATATATATCTATATTTTTTTAAAAAACTATTGACAAATCTCAAACTTTTAAATAATATATAACAGTGTTATAATTTATTTAATATTGTTATAATGCGTTCAGATATATTACTAACTACACGGAAAGGAGGAAATATGGAAAGTTTATTAAAAGAGAGAAATAAATTTTACAGGCTCGGGGGAGTCGCAGCATTTTTGCAGATAGCTTTGGTGATTGCAGGTATAATAGTGATAGGCATTCTGGGCATTCGTCCAGAGAATGCACGAGAAGCACTAGAGGCATTTAAAGCGTCGCCCTTTGCCGGGCTGATGCAGGACGAGCTGCTGACAGTATTTATGATAGTGATGTATTTTTTCACATTCACTGCTCTGTTTTTTGCACTGTACGAAACAAAGCCCGTGACTACATTCTTTTCTGTTCTGTTCACATTTGTGGCTGTTATTTTGACAATAACAACCCATTCTGCTTTTTCGCTGATGCACCTTAGCCAGCTATATGCAGAGGCAAGCAGCGAAGCAGCGAAATTAGGCATAGTTTCCGCAGCAGAGGCAGTGATAGCCAGAAACATGTGGTACACCACAGCAGGATATTTCTGCGGCATATTCATGCAGGGATCAGGCGTTGCAATATCTATAGTCATGCTAAAAAACAAAAATTTTGCTCTCATCACGGCATTAGGTGGTATAATATGCAATGGAGTAGATCTGATGCAGCATCTGCTTCACTACTCGATGCCGGCATTCGCAGAAAAGCTGCTATATGCAGCAGGACCATTCTATTTCATATGGTTTGTGTTTACAGGCATTGATCTTATCAAACTATCAAAGCGGTGAAAAAATGGTATTAAGCAAAGATGACAAAAAGGCTATCAAGTCTCAAAGGGTGAAGGACGCATTCGCACAAACTGCCAAGGATATCATAGAGCAATCCGGCGTGCAGGCTGTGTCTGTGCGGAAGGTGGCGGAGCAGTCGGGATATTCCCTGCGAACCATCTATAATTACTTTACCAATCTGGATGAGCTTCTGTGGCACACCAGGGACCTGATGCTGGCGGACATTGCTGAGTATTTCATGAACCAAAACGGAGAAATAAAAAACGACGATGATTTAAAGAAAATATTCAGGCTGTTTATGGATTATTTTATACAAAATCCAAATGTGTTCTTCTTTTTCTATTGCTACCCTCTGGACAAGTCAGTGACGAGAAGCAACAAAAAAATAATGAATGAGCCGCAGGTGCAGGCG
Source organism: Eubacteriales bacterium (assembly GCA_040883315.1). Classification (GTDB taxonomy): domain Bacteria; phylum Bacillota; class Clostridia; order Christensenellales; family UMGS416; genus JAFGUF01. The sequence continues at coordinate 15,098 of JBFLKU010000008.1, read as the reverse complement.
AAATTCGCCCAGACATTTCAGTACATGATGCAGCGAGGCGGATACTCCATGGAGGCAGTAGGCAAAGCAACCTACACCATCATATACGCACTATATGGTATGCTCACTCTGTATCTTTCGGGCAATGACGAGCTGACCTTGGATGCAATATATAAGCAGCTAGACGACATAGTAGAATTAATGATTAATTAGATAAATAGGAGGTTTTTATGCCTGCAGTTGCACATATAGGTGTTGGCTTTGCAGCTAAAAAATTTGCAAAAGATATAAAAGTAGGATATTTAATACTGGCAGCAGAGGCTGTGGAATTGGTCTTTATGGGGCTATGGGCAGGAGGCATTGAAACGCCTTCTTCTGCTACAGGTGCTGGGTTTTACGAGTATTCCCACAGCATTGCATCGGGTGTGGTGCTTTCGTTTCTGGGGGCATTGCTCACATTTTTGTTTTCCAAAAACAAAAAGGCTGCACTCACTATTGGGCTTTTGGTTTTCAGCCACACTCTGCTGGATTTCATAGCATCGCCCAAGCTGGCGTTTTACCCGTATGATACGGGCATGCCTCTGTATCCATTCAGCCAGATAAAAATAGGTCTTGGGGTTTGGAAATACGGAGTGCTTGCTCAGATATTGGAATACGGCACACTAGCTGGAGGTATACTGGTGTATATTCTTACAAAGATACAGATGCGGAAAGTGAAAAAAGAGGCAGCAGTATAATAGATATAAATGAAAAATGCGCCGGTTGTTTGACTGGTGCATTTTATTTCATTACAGTTATCTGAGATGCAATTTATTCATTTAGTTTGTTTTTAGAACACTAACTCAAATCGAAAATGAACCAAGTAATTTCTCGATGAGAAATACGTTGGGTAAAAGGAATGATTTTAACATTCCGAAAGTATCATAAAAATATGGAGCGAAATGCGAGTTGAATTTTCTTGACCTGTCGGCTGTCCTTTTTACAAGCTTAATTCTATGCAATATATTATATGTTGACCAAACCTTTTCAAATGAAATAGCCATTCGGTTTTTTTGCTTTGTTTTTTCTGGATACATAGCGAGCAATAAATATGCAGTATTTATGACCAGCTCTTTCGAGAGAAAACGTGACACGTATACACTACACTGTATCCGTGTCTTTTTCTTCCAGTATATAATGTTCTAATATTCTTTTTTGATTATGTCATATATTGTTTTAGAGCACAGGTTATGTATAGAATAAAAAAAATTTATGAACCAGAAATATGTTTTACATTTTTATTTATATAGTTAGAAAATTGTATATTCAAACACTTCGCACACTTTTTTTAATGATAATAATCTATACAAATAATATAATCCATTTTGTAAGTTGCATTTTATGTGGTCAGGTTTGTATCCTGCACGGTGCATTTGGGCTCTGCCTGTATGTATTCCAAATGTATTTGCACCTTGATGTGACGTGGGTTCGACTCCCACTGTATAGCGCGGATCGCATACATAGCTAAGTGGTATAGCAATCAATTGAATTTGCCTGTTAAGCAAAATCTCAACTTGGATGGAAACATCACATCATGATCTAAATGTTTTACTTCTGTCTTTATGGCTGCAAGCCCCAAGAAGCTGCCATAAGGAAGCAGATTTAAAGCCCTGCATTTTTAAGGATACCGTATTTATGCTATAGCTGCCAGCAGTTTTGTCCGCTGCTATAGCAAAGCACTTAATTAAAAGTCCGCTTTATAATTTGTGGAGGTAAGGCATTTGGTCATTCGCCAAAAATGCTGTTCCAAATTATTTTATAATTTGGTAAGTAGGCACAATTTTTTCTCAAAGTATTTTCATTAAGAAAATAATTCTGTTAAAAAGTGTAGCCAAAAATAACACAGCTTTAATAAATAACAGTAAGTACTGTCTAAAAAAACAGTACTCTATAGGAGGTATATTATGAAGTACATAGTAAAGAAACATGAAGTAGGTCTGCTTTATAAAAACGGTGAGTTTATCAAAGCTCTTCCTGCAGGTAAATACTTATACAGCAATTATCTAAAGTATAAAGTTATACTTTGTGATATGCGTGAGAGCTTATCAGCTAAGGGTATAGATTTAAACCTAGTAAAGCACGATGAACTTCTAAAGAACTTACTGGACATTATCCACGTAAAGGATAACGAGATTGCCCTGCACTATGTAGACGAAAACTTCCTGCAGATTCTGCCAAGCGGAATTCATGGATTTTTCAACGCTGTGCATAAGCATGATTTTATCATAGTGGATACAAAGAACCCAATAGTTGGCGAAGAGATTGACAAATCAATTTTCAACAAAAGCTATTTTACTCAAAAAGGATTCAACTATATTACGCCCTACAAAATATCAGCAGGCACTGTAGGCATCCTTTTAATTAACGGCAAGTATCAAGAAGAGCTGCCTGTGGGTGACCACTTCTTTTGGAGAGGCACAAACAGCGTGGCTGTGATAAAGGTGGATACTCGAAATCAGTCCTTAGAATTAAACTCACAGGAACTGCTCACCAAGGATAAGGTAACTTTGCGTATGAACTTTATTTGTCAGTACAAAATCACTGACTACATAAAGTCAGCAGTTGAGTTCACCAATCACCAAGAGCAGATTTACTCAACCGTGCAGCTTGCTCTGCGTGAGTATGTGTCCACTCTAACCCTCGATGAACTGCTTGCCAAAAAGCATGAAATAGGTGATATTATCCTTGAGATAGTCACAAAGAATCAGGACTTTTTAGGTGTTCAATTCATTGGCTGCGGCGTAAAGGACATAATCCTGCCCGGCGATATCAGGGACATCTTAAACACCGTCCTAATCGCAGAAAAAAAGGCATTGGCAAATGTCATCACTCGCCGTGAGGAGACTGCCTCCACTCGCAGCTTGCTAAACACTGCAAAGCTGATGGACGAGAACAAGACACTTTACAAGCTGAAGGAGCTTGAGTACCTAGAGCGTATATGCGACAAGGTAGGCAATATTTCACTTTCTGCAAATGCCGGAGTGCTGGAGCAGCTGGGAGAACTGATAGGTAAGTAAAGAAACGCACCGTAGAATAATTCTTGGTGCGTTTTTGGTGTTTGGTGGATGGATGCGGGGACTCCGTCCCCAACCCCCTGTTCAATGGACTAGTCCCTTGAAAATCCCTTCAAATATAGCAATAAGGCTATATGTACTTCAACTTAATTCAATACATTTTTTAAAACAGCTCCTTCTTCGGCTAAAGCTCTAATCTTTTTCTTCAAAAGAGATTTGAATTCAATTTTTCTCTCAAATGAAACAACTAATTCTTGTACTGTCATTAGAACAATACTTGGTTTTCTACCACTGTTAAAAGTAGCAACTGCGTTTTCTGTAAATCCAGCAAAGCTAATAAATAAACCTCTTGTAAAAGTGGACTTTGAAGTTACCTTTTCGTTAAAAACAACTAAGTCATCTTTACTTTGTTGGGCGTTCGTCCATTTGGCTTCAAGCAAATATATTTCACTATCCATCACAAAGCTGCCATCAATTTGTTCTCCTGTTATTTTAAAGCTTCCTCTGGGGTCTAGTCCACAATCACTAAATAACTGACATAAATAACTCTCAAAAGCATACCCTCTTTTTTGAGGTGTATCATCTAAATTTGCTAGTTTATGTATTTCTGTTTTATTTTTATCATAATCAAATGCTTCGTTATTTTTTTCGTCTGGTACAGGTGGTGTTTTAAATTTAACTTCTTTTGATTCCATCTTTCCAATAAGCCTGTTTCCTATTTGAACACATTTATAAAATATTTCTCTGTTTGAATCATCTATAAATCTTTTGGATTGAAAGTATTCTAATAAACAAAGAAGCAGTTTGCCTGCATTAACATTATCCAAATCTTGCAATAGTGCTCTAAGAATCTTTGCTTTAGATAAGTCAGGATATATTTTATATATATCCACTTTTACACATTCAAATACGAATTCTTGGAATTCTCTATTTTTAAAATCTATAACATAACCACTAGACATTCCAAAAAGTGATTCGAAATTCTGTCTTTCCATATATTTTATACTAGACATATTTTACTCCTTATGGGAATTATACTATACACTTATATGATTTTCAATTGGTGAATTACCCCTATAATTTTTAAGGATTTTAAAGGGACCAGTCCCTTTAACGGGGTTTGAGGCAGAGCCTCATAAAAACCTACCCCCACGCATCCTCCAGCACATCTCTAAACAACTTGTCCAGCTCCTCAGCATCTGCCTGGAAGCTTTTTAGGTTCTTTGAATATTCCTCAAAATACTCTATTTTATCTTCAAGGAATTTGTTTATTACGGTTATCTGCTCTTCCCAGTCCATCTCATGCCCTGCACGTTTTCTTTTTAGAAGCATTTCAATTTCACTAATTAAATCCTTATCCAAATCAAGAGAGTTCATCAGCTCCTCAAAAAGCATTGGCGGCTGCGTGCCGAATTTTTCCACCCACATGCATGCCATTATAGGGCGCAGCACATAGAAATATTTTTTTATGCGCACCTTGTCGCCCTTTAAATACTCCCTGTAGTTCCCCTCCGCCATGTGCAGATAGTGGAATATGCAGGTCTTTGATGAAAAATATTTATCCAGCAGCTTTTTAAGTTTATCAGTAAAATCAGTCTGCTCTTTGTATACGATGGGGGATGAAAACCACTCCAGCAATGTCGGGTTGCTCTTCTGGTAAAGGCTCAGCGTCTTTTTTATGTCCCATCCGTTTATGTCCAGCAAATCATTTATGGGCAGCTCTATTACATCCCGCTTTCTTTCGATTGACAGATACCACTCCATTTTATGAATGTACACAAAGCGAACATCATAATCGCTGTCGGTGGATGCAAAGCCCCAGCCACGGCTGCCGGATTCCACGGCGTAGAGTATTTTTATATCGTGCTTTTTTTCTATCTCATAAAGTTTTGCTTTTATTATTTCATTCATTGTCTGCTTTTTGCTCCTTGATTGATATTCTGCCAGTATCTCCATCTGCTTGTCTATTCTTTCAATATACTGCTCCTTAAATCTTTTTGGCCCAATCACCTTAACAGCCGGACCGAAGGAGAGCATAACTATCAAAAGCTCCTGCAGGTCGTCCTCGTCGCAGTATATTTTCATGGTGCATTTGCCCGTTTCGCTGTCGTATGTTGACACACGCTTGTAGTTGGAAAGACCAATAAATATCCGCTCTATGCCGTTTCTGAAATTAGCCACTTCAATTTCAACCGGCGTTGTCCGCTTCTTTTCTATATAATAGGCGGCGTCCAATTCAAACGTATCATCCAGCGGAATTGCTTCGATAATCCTGTTGATGTTCAGCTTGATGTATTTGTAAACCTTACCCATGCGGCTGACGCCGCACAGCCTGAATCTGTCCTCCCGCGGGCTGTATTCGATTTTATACGGAGCAATGTTCGTTGTCCTGCGGATATTTTTGGAGTTGTTGAAAACAACCTTAAGGTAATTACCCGACTTAACCGCCTTAAGTACGGTTCTGAAATTGTTTACATACTTCGGGTCATCGTAATCATCTGCCTCTTTTGAAATGCCCACATTCAGTATATGCTCGTTGTTATAAAGCGGCTCAATGCCATCTAGCGAACACTGCAGATCGTTCAGCTCGCTATCATCCAAAAACAACCATATCCTTTTGTCCGACAGCATACACTTAATTATCGATAGCTGCATAGACGTGGAGTATTTGGCTGTGGGGTTTTTTAGCACGCTTCTGTATTTGTCGCCCGATTTTACCAGCAGGCTATATCCGCTGCCATCCTGTGCGGTAGTTTTGGGACTAAAGTATATGCTGCTTTCGGCGAATCCGTATTCATTTACAATGTCTGTGATGTCTTTTTGGCTTATGTCGCCGTGCTCCGCTTTTTCTAATATTTTGTCCATCATCAGGTAGTAAAGTCCGTAAATTTCATTAAACATCCGCTTCACCTCTGTGCTTTACCATCATTGATTTTATATCTCTTTTAAACTGCCTGATTACCGCAGTCTCGCTGCCCTCAATGGATAATATTCTGCCTATAAATGTGCGCAGCCATGGCAGCATCTCCACAGTGTCGGGAACTAAAATGCTGTACTCGAATATATTTGTATCCAGTTTTTTAATGCTGCCATGCATGCCTTCCCGTTCAAGCCTCTCCAAAACATACTTTTCTTTTTCTTCGTCTATGGCAAGCACCATCTTTATGTTGTTTATATCCTGGGATTTCGGCATGATGGCAAAAGAATTCTTCATTCTCTCCTCATACTCGTCCGACACCTTCTTGTGTTCCCTATATACTCCCGTTATTTCAACGGACACAATGTTATCAATACGCAGAGTGCCAAACTTATGGATTCGCTTATTGTAAGATGCCAGATATTTTCTGCCTGTTCTAAGATTATTGACTATTTTTAGGGGCACAACGTCTTTAGCGCACACCTTTCTCCATCTGGTTACGCAGTTTACGGTTAATATGTTTTCGCTTTTTATTGCATCGAATAGCTGCTTAGCTATTTCATCATCCAGAGTCTGAGCAAAGTATATATTCTTATAAATAAATTCGCTTTTATGGTCTTTTAAATATGGAGACAGCAAAAACCCACCTGTTAAAATATTCTGATAAAATGACATTGCGTCCAGCAGGCTTTCAGATGGAAAGATAACTTTATCCTTTAAGCTGTAATATAATGTTTTGCCTTTTTTTTCGCTCGCAAATATCCCTAGGCTGACATATTCATTCAGCTTGTTCCGAATGGTCATATTGTCTATCTGCACAGGGGCATCCTGCAGGGACAGGTATTCACCGGCGATTATGTCCGAAATCTCGGTGTTGCTTAAAACCCTGCCTTTTAGCACATCCATAAGGACAAAGTGCAGGAATATATCGTTTTTTGTAAAGGACTTGGTTTGCCATACCTTAAATAGCGGATTGACCGTTTTTGCGACGGTATCCGAAGAAATGGAAATGGTTTTTCCGTTTTTGTCATAGGATTCAACTACATAATCCTGCAGATAGCTTTGTATCCTTCTGCGCTCATTATCGTATGAGCGGGAGGACACGTTAAAGTCATCCTTCCCCTTAAACCCGAACACATAAAAATCCCTGACCAGTTTTCTTATTTTTTCTATATTTTTTATTAATTCTGCATATCCCGGCAACGTGCTTTCCCCCTTGAAATATTATATCTTTTTTAGAAAAAAGTAGCAAACTAATTTTCCCGCACACTTTTTTTAATGATATAATTTATATGCTGATATATACTTGCATTGTAATATAAGAAAAGAGGACAGAAAAATGTATGTAGTCGCAGACGAAAACCAAAAAGTGCCTATTAAAATATGGCTAGATGAAGGCGAAATAGAGATTGAATGCCTGGGACAGGCAAAGAAGCTGGCCCAAATGCCTTTTATACATAAATGGGTGGCGCTGATGCCCGACACACACACAGGGATGGGCATGCCCATAGGCGGAGTTATTGCGGCGGATAATGTTATAATACCGAATGCTGTAGGTTCAGACATAGGCTGCGGCATGGCGTATGTGCAGACGGATATTAAGGCAGAAGACATCACAAAAACGATGACGGACTCCGGCACTGTGCTGCAGTGCATAATAGGCGATATTCTACGCAATATTCCAGTCGGCTTTTCAAAGCATGGTGAAAAGCAGCCCTGCAAAACGCTAGATAGCGCTATGGAGGAGCCTGAAAAATATTCATTTGTGCCGGATTTGCAAAACGAACTGAAGAATGTGTATTACCAGGCAGGAACATTGGGTGGAGGCAACCACTTTATTGAGATACAAGAAGGCGATGACGGATATGTGGGCATAATGCTGCACAGCGGCTCACGCAACATAGGCGCAAGAGTTTGCAATTATTTTCATAAGCTTGCTCGCGAGCTAAACGAAAAATGGTACAGTGATTTGCCCGACACAAAGCAGCTGGCGTTTCTGCCCGTTGACATTGAGGAGGGGCAGGCGTATATAAACTATATGCAGCTGTGTTTGGACTTTGCCCACGAGAACAGGGACAAGATGATGGATGAAGTTCAAAAAACATTTACGAAGCTTTGTGAAAGGCATCTGAGCAAAACACCTGAATACAGTGATTATATTAACTGCCATCACAACTACGCGGCATTAGAAAACCATTACGACAAAAACGTGTGGGTACACAGAAAAGGAGCAATCCGTGCCCGCGAAAATGAGGTGGGGATAATCCCCGGGGCGATGGGCTCATTCAGCTACATAGTGCGCGGCAAGGGCAACCCGGAAAGCTTTATGTCCTGCTCACACGGCGCAGGCAGAAAGATGTCCCGCACGAAGGCAAAGGAAACATACACCGTTGAGCAGGTGATGACAGACATAAACTCATCCGGCATGGTTTTAGGAAAGCGCAGCAAAAAGGACGTGGCCGAAGAATACCGCCTGTCCTACAAGGACATAGATAGGGTAATTGAAAACGAAAAGGATTTGGTTGAGACTATTAAGAAGCTGAAGACTTTAGGAGTTGTGAAAGGGTAATGTTAAAGCTATTAAGCAATGCTTGATAGCTTTAATTATTTTATTCAGCCATTCCAAAGGAAAGAATATCGAATTCCAGCCCAATATTCAATTCTTCTAATTTCTTTACTGTTATTTCAGGTATTTGAAATCCTATCTGCCCAGAATTTGTACGTATATAAAACGTAAAAGCAACATATTTATATTTCTCTTTTGCCATTCTGATAAATTCTGCATAATCCAAGAGTTCATCGAGCATAGCGTTTAGCTGATCAAACTTATTTTCCCAGTTATCAATTTGTTTTATATACAGCCAACCATCATATGGAGCATTACGTTTTCCTCTTATTTTTTCTCCCTGCTTTATGATTGTGGTAGGTTCTAACTTTATGTTATGACTAATCTCATCAAAGTCAAGATTCTCATCATATATTCTTAAAACCAAATCTCCTCTGAAATCCATCACTTCTCCATTCAATGTTGTAATTTTCTTTTGTTATTCCAATGGATAATAAAATTACTCCACCTGCCTCAAAATTGTAGGGTCTTTTATTTTATTATCTTGGCAAAGCAGCAGCACCTTCGATAGTATCTCTGCAGATTTCGGGTCATTATCCATAAACGGCAGGAACAATCTGCCTCTTTGCGCTGAATGTACAGGCAGAATGCTCAAATGTGCACCCAAAATCTTATGCACCACTCCGCTGCCTAAATGTACAGAATAGTCTCCATAATGCCCATTTATGATGGCATGGTTATCCTTCAGCTGATAGTTATCCAGCTTAAATAGTTTTGCAGTTTCTGTTATCAGAGCACGGCGCATCTCTATAGTAGAGTGGCTTGCCTCTGGGTCCACTCCTCCCACATAAGCAACAGATACTACCAAGTCCATATCCCTCATAGTTTCGCTGAATATTGTCGGCTCAATGTCTTTTATATCCAGTGCATCGCCTTTATTTGCATCTAAGAAATGTATCAACTCCAGACTTGGTGCTTCAACGTCTGCTGGAGTAAACCAATCAGCATATGCATACATATTTACTAATATGTTTTGCTTTTTATAATACTTTTTCAGACCTTCTTCGTAGTTTATCTGCCAGCCTCGGGATTTTAATAGTGCAGCGGTTTTTTTTGCTGCCACCTGATAGCCTGCATATCTTCTGGATATACTTTTTTCAAATAGCTCTTCTTCTGTAGGCACATATAGCTCCCTGAATATTTGCTTAAACGGCTGCGTTATTCTTTCTGCAAAACATTTTTCCTGAAAATATCCCCAGTCTCCGCTTTTATATAAATCATAGCAATGGGCTATATACACCTTTTCATCTTGTTCTATTTTTCTGCGTTTAGTTCCAACTATGTTTCCATCTTCATAAAACCCTAAATCATCCCCTGCTTTTATTACTAGCTTTTTCAGCACCGGCTTTATTATCGGGTTTTTCATCAGTTTTTCTATTTCATCTGCCTCAAAATAGTCCATGTTTATCATGGCATCTTCCATAGATTTGACAACCCGCTTGCCTTGAGTATTCAGCTCCTTGATAAAGGATTTCATCTGCAGTATCGTCTCACTCTTTTTGTGCTTTTCCGGTATTGTCTTTTGTGTTTTGTCTCCCTTTTGTATCTGCAGTCCAGATTTGCCGTTTTCATCTATCACTATAGACACTGTTATTTCACCCACTTTGATACCTTGAGATTTAGATAATATATCTATAGTATTTTCTGTTTCCATGTTCCATATAAATCTCATTGAGTCCATATATCCGCTCGTCCTTGCCAGATTGTCTATAGCTATCTGCACAGCGATTTTTTCGCTTGCCTGCCTTTGTGCGCCAAACTGCCTGCTTTCCTTTGCAAACTTTTGTATGAAATTATACCTTTCGAGCATGTCCTTTTTCTTGCTTTCGCCCAAAGGAATTAATCCGACTATACGCAGGTAATCCTTATTTCTAGTTTTTTCAACTTTTGCTATAGCATCTTCAATGCTCACTTTTTTCAGTATAGCATCTGCAAATAGCTGCGCTCTGGTGTGTCCATTTCCGTCGGTTACGTATTTCCCGCATTTGTATATTTCATCCCAGCAGTCTATTTTGCTGTATACATTATTAAACCAGTCTACATCCACAGCACCATTTCTGAAATCTGCCAGCTCTATATTGGAATATTTGCTGATTTCCGATAAGTTTTCCACATTGTTTGCACCATTAGTGTGGGCGTATATCCACCACACTGCGGATTCAAAATATTCTATTCTCAGATATTCCTTCACGTACTTTACCCATGCAGGGCTATATACAGCTGACTCTATCAGTTTGGTTCTGGATATTTTATATTTATCCGCCAGCTCCTTAAATTTTGCATAGTCTTCGCCCTCATCTGGCATTGACTGACGCAAAAGAAAGCTGAGCATTTCCTTTTTGCTGCTTTGTTCGTATACGCCGTCCCACATATGCCCGGAATGCAGTCCGCTTTTGCCCAATGCATTTAATATCTTCATATAGCTTTCCATGCCACGGACATACTGCAGGCTGCATGCCAAATACGACGCTTTTGTAGATGCATCTCCTCTGGCTGTTTCTATTTCCAGCAGCCGCTGGGATATTTTTTTCATATAGCCTTCTAGAAAGGGATATTTTTTAAAAAAACGGTTTTGGCTTTTACTATAGTATCCTCTTTCCATCCCAATAAGGCTAGGCGTGGTTAGATTGTCTATAAAATCATCTTCTGATAATATGCCCATCTGAAATCCCTTGCAAACCGTATCAAATGTCAGACCATAACCCAACCTTGCCAAAAAACTATTGGATTCACTCTCTTTTATCTTTATTTTATAGACAGTTATATTCACGTACCCGACCAAATTTATATAGCGTTCTAGCAGCTCTTTGTTCATGCAGTCTATCTGACTTTGTATTTCCCGATTAAAATTGGAGCAAATATTACTATTTAATATGTTATACAATCCACCTCTATATCCATGATTGTCCGATATATAATCAGATTCTTTAACTGAGGCAACAAAATACTCCAGCTGATTAATGTAAAATCCCATTCTTTCAGAGTCATCAAACGGATATGCCTTAGTCAAAACATCTATGATAGAACTTGCACCGCCGGAATTTCTCCAGTTTGTTTTAGAAACAATTTTAATTTCCTTAAATCCATAAAGAAAGTACTTATATACGCCCTTATTTTTGTTTGCAGTCTCTTCAAAAATACTCATATATCGGCATTGTGCCATATATACTCTTGCTAAAAAAAGCTGTCTCGGGGTTAACCCAGAGTCTTTGTACCATTTCTTCCATATATCTGCCAGCGGGTATGTATCCAAAAGCTCTTCGCCCGATAAACTACGATATTTCGATGATTTGCTGGTTATTCTATTGCCTATCAACAGCGTCTGGCGTAATCCAAATTCGCCGGATGTATACTCGTAGTCTTTGTTATCTTCTATAATTTCCTTAAGTTTAATTAGCTGATCATTTACTAATTCTAATTCCGTATCGGATAGATGCATCAGTTTCATAGTTGTTTCATCTGGCTTTTTAGGCTTTGTATATTCTCTTATATTTTCTACATCGTACAGCCCAAATCCGTTTTCCTTGCTGTATTCCAAAACGCTTTCTTTTTCATCCAGTATATTTTTCAGCAGTATTTCAGCCTGAGAATTGGCAGCCAGATTTGCACGATAATACTTTGCTTTTTGCTTTACCCACGCCTTCTCTATGCCTTTGCTCTTCATTTGGTTCAGCATATCCAGTGCGCCCAGCTGATACTCTGTTGCATCCTTATCCATAAGTCTCTCAATGCTTCTTTTTATATCTTTAGTGTCGAGGCTCATCAGCACATTGATTATAGCCTTTCTATAGGCACTATTTTTAGTCCTCAATAGATCTTCCAGCATCCTTTGATTATCGCTGTCAATCTTCACATATTTTATTGCCTCAAAGGCAGCCTGCCTGATAGATGAACCCTTGTCCTGCACACCTAAGAAGATCAGTTCCAAATCATTGTTTGAGCACTTCTTTGTTTTTTCTAATTTGTTTGCTGTTCTATTCATCATAATCGACCGTGTATTTGCATCTAGATAAGCAAACATCTTTACCATGTCTTTTTCCTTTTCTGCAGCATAGGAAGAAACATTATACATGAATTTGGATATTCTACTACTGTCTATTTTATAGTTTATAAAGTCAAAATATTCATCTGCTTCATCTAATTTTTTGTCTTTTGCTTTTCGGTACTGTACCAGTGCATTATCATATATTTTCAATATATCTGGCACTTTAATATAATTGTGCAGTGTAGGTTTTCTATTACTATATAATCCGCCGCTTTGCTTATACATCAATGGGTCTAATAAATCTAGTCCTCTCATGAATATATATATATTATCTGAAAGCATTGCTTTTTTCCCTAGTTCTTTATATATTTTTATCAGCTTAGTACTGTATGCAAAGTCCAGAGCTAATAGTTTTTTCTGGGTATTGCCCTTGTCAAATATTTTGTGCAAGTCTGTAAACGTTTTCTCAACATCAGTGCATGCCTTTGCCCATAGAGCCATATAGCACTCTGAGCTATCTTGGCTGTTTATTCCATTTGGTATCTCGGCTGGATTCTCCAGATATTTATGCCCCAGCTCAATCAGACGCTTTACTGTGTTTTCTCTTTGCGCTTCATATACCAGGCCGCACCATGTGAAAAGTGCTCTCTTTACAGAGGAAAAGCGAATAAGATTATTATCTAAAATAACCCTCATAAAGTACTTCTGCGCTTCTACTGTAGTTTCATCCAAGCATTCCAGTATGCTCTGGCGCAGCCCTTCCTGCCTCTGAGCAGATAAGAGCAAATCCTCTATGGCTTTATATGCTCTTTTATCATTTGTGAATAAAAGCGTGCCTATTAAATCTCTGCTGATAGTTATAAATTCATGCCTTCCATATACGCCGTCAATCAATTCGTTTAGAAGATTTTCATCCCTTTTTGCATGCTCGGCCGCATACATCCAGAAGTATTGATTGTTATCCAGATTGTACCTAAAATACTCCACCAGAGGCATATCATAACGCATGCAGTGGTTTAGTATTACCAAAAACTTTGTTCTACCACTTGTAATAATAGATTTATTATTAGGCACTCTGTACGAGCGTCTGTCGTAATATAATTGAAATGCCAGCTTTCCTATGTTGCCAAGGCACTCTATTATTATATCTTCATTGCCCTCGCCAAACAAAAATTTGTATATTGATTTGTTTTTCTTGTATTTATTTCCCTTTAATATTTTGGCAGTTCTTGCGTATGTTAGGCTGCCTTCGTTAAGGGAGAAATATCGAGCTGAATGCACCTCTTTCTCTAGTAACAATGTTGCACAGCCCTTTTCATCGTCGGACATATATCTGCATTTTTTTATTTCTAGCAGCTGCTTTTTGATTTTCTCCTTTATTTCCTTACTCTCTAAAAATTCTTTTTTATCCATAGAAAATTCCCCCTGTTAAAAATGTCAGCCTGACAAACACCACTTCACAATTTTGCTTTAGGGGAATGTCTTCTTTTAAGTCATCATATAGTACAGCATCTACAAATACTTTATATAATCCGTCTTCATGGGCTAGTAGTGCAGCATCCACAGCTTTGCATATATCCTGCTTTTTATCGTTCATAAGTGCATTACCGGCTATTTTGCCTGTCTTGCTCTTCTCTTCTATTTCCTTTTGAGTAAGAAATGGGATTATGTTTTTGCCGTCTATTCTATTGTTGAAATCCTCTACGTTTTGAATAACTACAGCTTTTATAAACTCTTCTAGACTAATGGGGGAATTTGATGCATCTATTTGGAGATTTAAATCATTTAATAATGCTCTCTTTGAGCCTATCTTTTTTACTTTGATTGATATGTTCATTTTAACCTGCCTTATTTTTAAATTATATAATTTATGGAACTTGTTGGCAAGTCAATATGTATAGAATTAATTGCTTTTTTAAAACTATCAATCCACTCAATTACAAAGAGTACTGCACATTATGGTTATTTGTCTATTTTGTATTTAATTATCCTAACCAGTTCGACTTTTCCGTCATGCCACGCACACTCACAAGAGAGAAAATAGTTTAGTGAACGTAATTTTAGCGTTTTTCTCTTCCAGTTCTGTATATGCAATAGCGACACATTTTTGTGGTATAATATAGGCTATCTATATAAACTATGTTTACTGTGAGGTGGATATGAATAAGGTAGTTTTAACGTTTTTAATTGTTATTATTTTGGTAATGGGTTTGAACACTGCATCGGCGCTGACACAGCCGCCGCCGTATTTTAGTTTACTTTTGACTGATTACCGTAATGTAGACACAGTCACTTTTGTGCTTACAGATGCAAACGGCGATAAAACAAAAGAAGTTAACGACAATGCAAGAGATGCAGAGCGAACAAAAATATTTTTTGAGAGGATTCATAATTTTTCTATTCGTTATATGGATGTTGAGTATAATGATGTAGAAGGTGGAAGTTTTGTAGTTACTGTCAAAACAAAAGACGGCAAGACATATATTTCTGGCGTTATGGATGGCAGCAGATTATTTGAAGACAGCGACTATGTTTTTG
>JBFLKU010000007.1:0-124030 GCA_040883315.1 Eubacteriales bacterium | reverse complement strand
GATTATAAGCCTCCTGCTCCCGTTACTAGATGGACTAACGACCATAACAGCTGTGAAAATTCACTTTCAAGTCTGTAGCATTATTTGGGGCAGGTCATTCTTAATAATGCGGAAACATCTGAAGAGGATATTATTAAAGCATGTAAAAAGGCAGATATTTATGATTTTATAAATAGCCTGCCAAAAAGGTTTGAGACAGTTGTTGGAGAAGATGGCATAAATTTTTCAGGTGGTCAAAAGCAGCGCTTCTCTATTGCAAGAGCGTATTTGAGCAGCGCCAGCACTATTATATTCGATGAAGCTACCTCTGCATTAGACTCAATTACCGAAAATAATATTAAGACCTATATAAATGATATGTCAAAAAATAAAATAATTATTATTATTTCTCACAAAATTAATTTTCTAGAAATATGTGATAATATATATGTATTTAAAGATGGTAAAATTGTAGAAGAAGGAAGCCATGCCAAATTGATTAAACAAAATAAACTGTATTACAAAATGTCCAAGCTACAGTCAAATCAATAATTAATGTAAAAAGGAGACAAGATGAGTATAATTAAGGCACAAAATGTAAGTAAAGAATACGGGAGCGGCGAATCCAAAGTAGCAGCATTAAAAGATATATTTTTAGAAATCAAGCAAGGTGAGTTTATAGCTATCGTTGGAAGAAGCGGATCTGGGAAAAGTACATTACTAAATGTTCTCAGCGGGTTAGATACAGTTACTAATGGAAAAATTGAAATTGATCATCAGGATATTTCTGATTTATCTACTAATGATATAACTTTATTAAGGCGAAATAAAATTGGATTTATATTTCAATCATATAACCTGATTCCCGTGCTGAATGTGCGTGAAAACATAGAATTGCCCCAGATCAGCGAGAATTCAGCCTATGTAAATGAACTAATGGAGCTTTTGGAAATCAGCGAAAGACAAAATCATATGCCGAGCCAATTATCAGGAGGTCAGCAGCAAAGATGTGCCATTGCCAGAGCACTGGTAAACAAGCCTAATATTGTTTTTGCAGATGAACCAACAGGAAATCTGGACTCAAAGTCCGAGGCAAACGTAATAGCTATTTTTCGAAAACTAATCAAAAATTTTAACACCACTATATTACTTATCACACATAATATGAATTTGATTTCCCATGCAGACAGGGTAATTAAATTATTTGATGGGGAGATAATTGATGAATAAATTTAGATTACTTAACTTGTCTAAAAATTATGTAACAAAAAAGCCAAAAATGACCATCGTTATAGTTCTAATACTTGCGATTACTATTTCCACCTTTATTTTAGTGAATCAAGCATACATGAACATGGAATATGTTACTTTACAGTCAACAATTAACGACTTTGGAGCGTATCATTTTTCATATCAGTATCCAACATATAATGAGTATGACAATCTAAGCGAATATATATATGTTGAGACTGTGGGACTACAATGGGTAATCGGAATTTCATCTATAGATGAAACTACCATTGTAATATTGTACAATGATGAAAACTATAACATTCTATATGGAAATACATCAGATATTATTCAGGGCAGAGAAGCCATTGAAGAAGATGAAATTGTTCTTTCAAAAGGGTTAATGGATTCAAAAGGTCTTGAAGTTGGAGATAGAATCGAAATTAGCTATGAGAAATACGACTTTGAAAACGGGAACTTTTTATTTAGCAATACAAAGACATTTGTTATATCTGGAATATCTGTTGATGTAGACACTGATGAGTTTTTTAATGTGAGCACTGCTTTTGTATCAAAAGAATATTTTAGCCAGCTTCAAAAAGATATTCCTATAGAGTCTGCTCTAATTAAATTAAAAGGCAACAGCAATATTGAAAGCCAAATTAATCGTTTGTCAAATGAGTTGGAGCTAAAGCCAAAAATCAAATATAATAATGAGCTTATTTATGCATATAAAAAAAGTGATGATTTACGATGGTTTATAAATATAATAAACATTATCTTATGCATTTCTATGGGTCTTGTAATCTATAATGTGTTGTACTTTAACTTTATATCAAAAAATAAAGATTTGGGTATTATGATAAGCTTAGGATTCCCTCCTAGAAGCCTAGCAAGAGTGTTGATTTATGAAATGCTGATATATTTAGCCATATGCATACCTGCTGGGATTTTATTTGGTTGGATATTAAATTCAATACTGTTTCAAACCATTCTTAATGCAATACTTTTATCAAATAACGATAATATATTAGTTTCATCTAGTATTTCTGCAAAGGTGCTTCTGAACGCTGCTTTATTAACAATTATTACAGTAATTCCAAGCGTCTTATCGCCATTTTATAGACTGCTGAAAATTTCGCCATTGCAAATTATTCGCAGCGGCAGGCAAAAGCTAAACTTGAAATTACAGTGGTGGGTAAAGTTTACAGCAAAATTTTTGAAAAACAAGTTCTCTCTATATGCTCTGAAAAACCTAGCCAGGAACAGAAAAAGAACTTTTGTCACTGTTGCTTCCATTGTTTTTACTGTAATTATGGCAAGTTCAGTTATTATCCTTAATGTAGGCAGCGAAATCTCTACTGATTGGATTAAAGAGTTCTATATTCCAGGAGATATAAAAATCGAAATAAGAAACATGAAAGTTTCAAGCAAGTCAAATGGTATGGACGAAGACATTGTAGAGAGCTTATTAGCCATTGACAATATTAGCACAGTAAATCCATATAAAATGAAAGACGTACTTGTTTGTGTAAGAACGGACACTGCAAACAAGCAAAGTGATTTTTATGAGAAATCTATAGGCAAAGAAATAATAGAAACAAACACAAAAAGCTTTGAAGGTAATGAGTATTTAGTACTGAATTTATTAGCTATAGGAACAGATATTAGAGAATATCTGGATAAAGACTACATAAAAGATAAAAACGATTTTACAATAATTATAAACTCTGAATTTGCTGATTTTTTAAACTTGTCAATTGGAGATACAATACCAATAGGTTTTCTTAATATTAACGAAAGCTTTGAGATAGGAAATTTACTGCACAATAAAGCAACTATTGGCGCGATACTTGATAATGTGCCAATTTTTAATGAATCCGGAACAGGTATGTCAACAATAATGGCTGATTACGAAGGTCTAACAAAACTAACTAAAAGCCAAGGGTATGATAGATTTGACATTTGGCTAAATGATGCCAATGATGCTAATATACTTACTCAATTAAATAATATAGACTATGGTTATGAGGTTAGTATTGCCTCTTTTGATATGCGGGCTCAGCAGTTTATTCAAAACGAAAAGAACAAGCTGAAAACACAATTATATTTCATTTTCATACTTGGACTTATTACCTTGATAACATGCTTTAATACCATAATGAATAATGTAATCAACAGAAAAGATGAAATACTGGCGTTAAATGCCATAGGGATAACCAAAAGAGAAATAACTAAATCTATCATAATAGAAGGCATATGGTATGCTGTCTTCAGCATCCTCATTATTGTTCTTGTTCAGTTAATTCTTTGCATTATATTAATGAATACTGTAGAAGTAGTGGCTATTTACTGTTTAGTATTCCTAAATATATTTATCGTCATAATGTGTGCTTTGTTCTCGCTGTTATCAAGCAATTATGTGTTTAAAAGACTGGATATTAATGACCTATATCAATAATTATTAACAGAAGGATATTATGATGAATAAGAAACTAATTACAATTTCAATCATTACTTTATTACAATTAGCAGCAGTTTTTGCATATATTTTTATAATTGCTGATACTGATAAGCAGGAAAACAAGAATCATATTAATTATGACGAGTCATTCTCTCAGGCAGATAGCGAATACTATGTGTACTTTTATGCCGAAAACTGCGAAGGATGCAATAGTATATCTGATAAAATAAAGGAATATGTTGAACTAAAAACTACGCCTATCTACTTTGTGAAAATGGATGATGAATATAACGTTAATGCTTGGTACAACTGGAACAATCATTGCAGGAATAATGACATAGAAATAGGCAGCATAGATAAATCGGGAAACATTGTTTTTTACAGCGGTGAAAGCATGGAAAAATATCAAAACGGAACAATAAAAAATAAATTTGGTCAGGTAATCGATTTTGAAATATTAATCGCTGACGAGGACTACATAAGAAAAAATTCAAATGCTTTACTAGGAAAAGTTTATGCACACAATGATACTTTCGAGATAGACCTTTTAAATACTAAAGAAAAGGACATAAAAATACCTGGCATACCGTTGATGCTCCACATTGTGGATGGCAAAGTAACTGAGTATCTTTATGATTTGGAAATAAATGAATTTTTAGCTAGCAACCTTGGTGAATAAATGAAAAGAAAATTATTTTTTAAAAAATATTTATATGTAATTCTATCATTATTTTCTTTAACGGTATTATCTGTTGGCAGTGTCAATGCGCAGTCTGAGAATGATGAGCAAATAATTCAAAAGGAAATAGTCTACTTTTATTCTTCTACATGCAGCTCATGCGGCAGAGTTTCAAAAATCCTTAACTCACTAGTGTTGACAAACAGAAATATTGAAGTTCACAAATACAATATTATGGAAGTAGAAAACAAAGGGATTATGAACGGCTACCTAAAAGAATACGGAATAGATTTTGGAGCAACTGTACCTATTGTTTTTGTTTCTGATAAATCCCTCTGTGGATATGATGAGATTTCTGAAAATTTGCAAAGTGCATTGGATAACTACTCAGTAGAAACAATAAGCATCCATGAGCTAGATAGCACACATTTTGAAGAGGAATTTGAATTGCTTTCTAAAATGAATTTTCTTAGTGTGTTTCTCGCAGGGTTTTTGAATGGATTAAATCCATGTTCTATTTCAATGCTTTTGTTTCTAGTTTCAGTACTAATAACGCAAAAAAACAATGTGCTGAAAATTTGCTTTAGTTATATTGCTGGCAAATATATTTGTTTTCTTCTGTTAGGAACAGTATTATACAAAGTTATTAGCTCAGTTAACTTAATGAGTTCTTACTTTTATATACGTATTGTTATGATTATAATTTTAACCTTATTGGTGATTTATAATTTCAGTGATTTTTTATCGGCGCAAAAGGAAAAGTACAATAAAATAAAATTACAGCTGCCTAAAAAAATAAAGGATTTCAATCACTCTTTAATTAAAAAATTACAGAATTTGATTGATAAAAAGACGTTTTATGTTTTAATTTTTTTAATAGGATTTGTAATTTCATTGGGCGAATTTTTGTGTACAGGTCAAGTATATCTAGCCACTTTAGTAACCGTACTAGAGCTTACAAATGAATTTAATAGTACAGTTGTTTTTTACTTGATAATATATAACTTGGCTTTGTGTATACCTCTTATTTTAATTAGTTTACTGATATATAAAGGAAAGCAAGTATTCTCAATCGGCAATGTATTTTTGGAGAAGATGCACATTATTAAGCTGACTAATACAGTGTTTTTTGCGATTATATTGGCCTTTATGATTTTACAAACTTTTTTTTAACTTATTAGTAAGGGAGGAAGTGTCTGATGAAGGTAATCAAAGTAATATTTTTGGATAAAGATAAAAACGTTTTATTAGAAACCATAATAAAGGAGCTGCCCATAAATGAAGAATCTATAATAAAAAAAAGCATTGACTATTTTAATGATCCTGAACCATGCATTATACACAAAACGTATTCCAGAAATTCCATTATATTTGAGATTAATGATTTTATTCTGGATTGTATTGATAATGATGTATGCAAAATAAAGCCTGATGGGATTTTTTTAAAGTATGTTAATATGCCTGCAGATATAGATAGAATTTTATTAAAAAAATGTGATAGAAAATAACTTATATGAAACGTTTCAATATAATATTATAAGGTAGCTGTAGATGGAGCGATATTCGTAGACAATTAGTAATATCTACCACTCAGTCAATGTAATGTTACCAAAAGTTTAAAAAAATTGAAACTACCAATATCTATCGATGACTTTTCAAGCTGGTGCAGTCGAAGGGACTTGACCCCTTAAGAAATCACTTTGACTTGCACTTCAAGATATCTCATTTACCCAATATATCAGTAATCCCAACCAGTTCAACTTTTCTACCATCCCACGTCCTCTCACAAGAAAAGAAAAATGAAAGATAAAAGTTAAAAATAAAAAAGACCACCTTGCTAGGGTGACCTTTAAATGTTAGTTATAATCTTCGTCTTGTGGCTTTTCTTTTTTCTCCATAAAATTATAGCTATTTCTTATAATTATTAATCTGTTCTTTCACTTTGGCTGTCACAGCTTCTTTCATCTCGCCAATTTTATCAATATAGGTATTATTGTGAGCTTTGGGCTTTTCAATAAAATACATGCTGACACCGCCAAGCCCTACATGGGTGCCGACAGTTGCTCCCATTTGAATAATATATATATCGCCGTCAAATCCGGTTTCTTCTACAAAGAGATTATGCAAAGCCTTAGCATATGATAAATCTGATGTGTAGCCAATAATAATAAAATCCGTCATTTCTGTGTCCACACGCTTTTTATATTCATCTACATAGTAGCGCAATACATTCTTGTGTCCGCGTACTTTGCCCACTATCGCGCCTCTTCCGCTTTTCATGGTCATTATTGGTTCTACACGCAGTACCTTGCCGATTATTGCGCTAGTGTGGCTAAGGCGTCCGCTTTTTACCAAATTGTCCAAGTCACCTACAGATAGAAAATGCTTTACTCTTGTTTTGTATGTTTCGTTAAATTCCACTAGTTCCTCGAATGTTGCCCCGGCATCACGCATCATACACGATTTCATCACCAAGTAACCGCTTCCGTGGCTCATAGACCGGGAATCCACCACGTGAATTCGCACCTTGTCATCATTGTTTGTTTCCAAAAATGTATCCTTGCCAACAACCGCCGACTGATATGTGCCGCTTGTTAGGCTAGACATGGTTATTATCAAAAAATCCTTAATGTTCTTCTCTACATCAGCCTTTATAATATCGATGAAAACTGCAGGACTAGGTGCTGCCGTAGTAGGCAATTCCTTTAGCGAAGGCAGCTGATCATATAAATCCTGTGGCGAAATTTCTTTGTAGTCTACATAGGTTTCACCATTAATAGTAATTGTAAGAGGTGCAATTGCTATATCGTATTTATCAATAATTTCCTGGCTTAAATTACTTGTGGAGTCTGCAATTATTCTAATCATTTTATTTTCCTCACTATCATCATTTAATAGCTAAATGTATTCTTTTACTTACTATTATATTAACATAGCCGATGTGTACAGTCATATTTATGTATAGAAGTTCACTATTAATTCATACTTGTTCATTTATAAAGTTTTGTTTATATCAAAAACCTGATTAATACCAATCAGTTCAGCCTTTTCACCGTCTCCCACTCTCTGAAAGAGCGAACAATGAAAGATTTTGTTATATAAAATCATAAACTATTTTTTACCATATATATCCAAGCATTGTTATTTTTGCTGACCAGTGGTACTATATATAATATAAAAAGACAGGAAGAGCAAAACAATCCAGAAATAGGAGGACAAGAATGAAGAAAATAAGCATTACAATTTTAATACTAATTTGTGCAGTTCTGCTGCTGTCCGGCTGCTCGGGTACAAGGCTGATGCCTACGCCCACCCCAATGCCGCCAATAGCCACAGAAATGCCGCAGACATACGCTCCCGCCATCGATTCGCCTGAGCAAAGCGCAAAGGGCACAATAATAAACAGCAGAGAAATAGCCAACGAAGCTGGCGGATATTATATCCCCGTTCCCGACGCATGGATGGGCTGCACGTCCTACGAAATGTACGAAGACGAGACCTATATTTATCACATCACATCAGACCCAGAGGAGAGAGTGGTGAACCCTATTCTGCTGCACGTAGGCGCAGCATACGATGTAGAGCCCGCCAATCTATACGCATCGGCAGATACGTTTTTGCAGCTGGACGATGTGAAATTCTATAACGTTCCCGTTTTGGATTTCCCCTATACCCAAGGCACAGCAGACGCAGAGCAGTACAGCAGCTTCTACGATGAAATCCCCATGATTCTGCAAAGCTTCTGGGTGATAGATGAAAGCAAATGGGCAGACCTTAATGCACCAGTCGTGCCGCCACCTCCTGCATCGTCTCCATTTATCAAGCTGGACGCCACGGTGGACGGAATAATGCTGGGCAACGACAAGCAGACCTTCCTAAATCACCTAGGCAGTGCATACACCCCCACGAATATCGAAACCCAAGAGTGGGATGCCATCGGTGCCACCGCCGAGATATACACCTATAGCTTTGGAACCATCACCTTTTTGGATGGCGAGCTGATAGCCGCAGAGATATACTCTACCCTGCCCGGCCCCAGAGGATTTGGCGTAGGCGACAATATATCAGACATTATGGCTTCATTCATCTCTGTGCCCGAGTATTCATTCGATGAATTCATAGTGTACTACAGGGCAAACACAGGCGACACGGATGTTTACGCCATTGTTCCCCCATCATGTTTTTCATATGAGACATCGGTGCTGAGATATTTCCACGCAGACTGCTACATGGAGGACAACGTGCTGAGCACCTACACCATGAATGACCTGAAGGAATACTCCATGTATATGACGAAATTCAGCTTTTCCTTCTACTACGATGCCTCCGGCACAGTCACCAGCTACTCTTTGTTTTTGGGTGCTGCCGAGTAAATAATATTTTCTATAGCAGCCCGCCGTGTGAAAACATGGCGGGCTTTTGCATATAAAAATATATTGCTATCAGCCCAAGGAAAAGTTTGATATAATAGGTTGAAAACATATTAGGCAAAGAGGTATTTTATGAAATCAATCATTAAAAAGATAATAAAGATTATTTTGACAATAGCAATAATAGCACTGGCTGTTTGGGGTGCACTGGCAGGCGTGAAATATTTCTTTTTCACAGGCTCTCCATCCACCGATATCTGGACAGAATCCAATGAGTATAATCCCGCCTCTGCCAATCAGCTGATAAAGAGCGACGGCGAAGATTTCAAAATACTTCTGCTGGCGGATATACAGCTGGGCTCAAGCATATCTAAGGACAAAAAGGCATTGGAGATGGTGGACGAGCTGGTGAAAGAAACTGACCCAGACTTCATAATGACCACCGGCGACAACAGCTATTTTGCCCTTGCGGACTTTATGACCATTCGCGTGATTAAGCAGCTGGAGAGCTATGGCATTCCGTGGAGCACCACTCTGGGCAACCACGACACAGACTCTCTGGCAGATAGAAACTGGCTGGGAAACCAATACCAAAACGCCGAAAATTCCCTATTTGAAATGGGTCCATCCAATATCCACGGCGTAGGCAACTACGTGATAAACATAGTAGATACAGATGGAAGTGTTATCTATTCGCTTATTGTTTTGGACTCCCACGGCGACCGGGACTATGCCGAAGGCGAGGACTACGACTTCATATACTATGACCAAATCAAATGGTATGAGTGGGTTGTATCCGCACAGAGCGAAGTGCCGTCTATGCTGTTTTTCCACATTCCACTGCCCGAATACGCGGAGGCAGCAGCCATGCTGGAATCCGGCGATTTATCAGACCCCAATGCGTTTGGCGAAAACCATGAGCCTGTGTGTGATGCTCCTGTAAATTCCGGGCTTTTCGACAAAGCCGTGGAGCTTGGCAGCACGTCCCATATATTCGCAGGCCACGATCATATCAATTCCCTCTCCGTCAATTATGAAGGCATCCGGCTGACCTACGGACTGAAAACCGGTGCTACATGCTACTCGGAGGAGGAGATGCAGGGAGCTACACTGATAACTATTGCAGGCGACACAAATCAAGTGACTGTGGAGCATATATACAAATAGAAAATGATAATAGTGAAGGCACACAATATTGTGTGCCTTTTTTAATTTAAAGCTAGCTTTTAAAATTATTAATCTATCATCTAATCTCAATTTCTAATCCTTCAATATCATAAAAATATGCTAAATCCTTTTCATCCACTATTGGGAAGCCTATGGACAGACTTTTCAGGTTTTCCAGCTGCAAAAGCGGCGTGTAGTCCTCGATATTCGTATGAAACAACACAACAGTTTCTAGATTGCTCATATTCACTATTTGAGATATATCACTCAGCCTACAATCTACTATGTACAAAAAGCTAAGGCTTCTATTTGTCCATATTTTTTCAAAAAATGCTTCGTCTTCTATATCAGTAACATATAGCTTCTCCAGCATAATATGATTACTTAAATCCGGAAAGTTTGTAGCCTCTCGGCAGTCTAAATCCAGCTCTTTCAGCTGTGTCATTTTCTCAATTGGGCTTAAATCAATCTCAGTGTATTCCATCCATGGAATAATCAATGATTCTAGGCTCTTTAAATCGCATAGAGGCTCAATATCCAATGTATCCCCATCCCCTTCCCCTTCTAGTATAGTTATTTTTTTTAAATTTTTCAGTTTGCCCGAAAGGCTTGGAAAGCCTCCGTCCAGCCTTACTCTCAGCTCCGAAAGATTGTTCATATCCGTAATATATCTAAAGTCTCTTTTATCGGTAATTGTTATTTCCAGTTTCTCCAAAAAATCTAATTTTTCTAAAACATCCAAATCTATGCCACTCCCATATATTCCAAGCGTTTTAAGATTTTTTAGCTGCTCCAAACAGGAAAAATCCGATATCAGGCTGTTGTTGCTAATAGTAAGTGATTCCAGATTGACTAACCCGGAGAGCCAGTCAACATTTTTTAGCTCTGTGTTTTCATCTAAAGTCAGATAAAGGCTTTTCAAGTTTATAAGATTTGATATACTTTCTGTATTTTTTGCTTTTACAAAATTAATTGTCTCTATGCATTTCGCTTGAGATATTGGCTGCAGATTAAATCCGCTGCCTTTTATATTGACAGCTTTTAATTTGGTAAGTGATGCAAGCGCATAACTATCTTCTATATTTGGCATATTTTCAAAGCTAACATATCTCAGATTTTTAAGGCTGCCTAATGCATCAATGCTAGTTACGTTTTTTAAGTCTCTTAAGTATAGTTTTTCTATATTTTCAAGAGATGATATAGGAGAAATATCTGTGATATTCTCCGTTCTTGACAAGCTAAGCCATTTTAAATTTGTCAGGTTTTTCAAGCTGTCTATGCTATCCCCCTGATAGTCTGTTATGCTTAATTTCTCTAGACTCTCCAATGAAGATAATCCCGTCAAATCCTTGCCTGTATATCCATGCAAATATAAGGTCTTCAGTTTTTCCAGTTTCGATATTTCCTCTATAGTGCTTTCTTTGCATTTGCTCAACATCAAATATTCTAAGTTTTTCAGTTTATCCAAATTATGAGTGCTTATAATGCCCTCAAAAGAGTAATTTATCGTTAGTCTTTTAATATTAGGATGATTGTATAAGAAATCAAAATATATATGGTCTATCCATCCCAGCTCTAAATCCTCTAAATATTTTAAATCCCATAAGGAACTAAGTTTTGCTCCTATATTTCCACAATTAGAAATATAGAGCTGTTTCAGATTTTTTAGTCTGCCGATATATGTGATTTCCTCATTGTCAAATGAAAAAACAAATAATCTTTCTATCTGTGGATATTTTTTGGTTACCTCTTCGAGCTTCTTATCATTTTTAAAATCATATAAATATACATTATGATAAATTGACTGATCTATAGCTTTAGCTTCAGAATCATATGCCTGTATTTTCATTTCTTCTATCAGCCTATCTTCATCATTTTCGCCTGTAAAAAAACGATCGCCATCCACTTTTCTGCTTATATCATCCATTTGCACAATGTAATATTCTACATCCAAAGTTCCACTGTATTCTATGTCTAGTTTGCTGCCGTCCCAATCAAACCTAATGTTTCCGGTTTCATCCGGCATTGTCAGCGGCATTGTTTCAGCCACTGGAATGGGCGTGGTTTCCTGAGTATATTCATCAGTTTTTTCTGGTGCATCACATGCAGTCAGAATAATTATCGCTATTAACAGAATAAAGAATTTCTTTTTCATTTTTCCTCCAGGTTTCTATTTTTCCATATATATCCTGCATTATACATAGATACAAAAATATTTTCAATAAAAAACTTAAACACTTATTTTATATGTAATAACCAAAATGCATATGATTTGCGTTTCAAGCAAATCATATGCATTTATTCCCCTACAGCAAAGTCTTAATATATTCCTTGTTTGGGCCTTTATACCTAGGCCACTTGTCTGTATCTATGCTTTTTTCTGTTATATTGATAGCGGCTGTCGGGCAGAAATGATAGCATCTCATGCAGGCAATGCAGCCATCTGCAAAGGTTATCTTACCATCTACCGTGCTGATATTTTCCACCGGGCATATCTTCACGCACCTGCCGCAGTTTATGCATTTGCTGTGCTCCACGTAGAGCATGCCGTTTATCTTCACTATCCACTCATCCACGTATTTACGCTGCATGCCGCCTATCCATCTGGCAAACACTCCCCTGCCCTGCACCATGGGCTTGCCCTTTATCATCGCCTCCGCCATAGTCTTGGTTTTGGCTATCAGCTTTTCGTTTTTGCGGCTCACTTTTTTCTCGTCGCCCACCTTCAGTACGTCCGGAAACCCGGGTACGTTGAAATTATTATTGGATACAAACTCCACGCCGTTTTCAAAAACATAGCCTTTTTCTATAAATTTTTTGCTATAAAATACTGCCCCATCCCCAGAATACAGTGCCACTGTGGTAAACAGGCTCACCGGCTTTTTGTCCTTGGTCTCCGGGAAGTTATCCATAAACTGCTCCATTATCTTGGGTGCTTTCGACCCGTATATGGGATACCCCACGGCTATTTTGTCGCTGGTTTCCACCATAGCCTGCAGCTTTTTGATATCCTTCGCCTCGGCACTCTCTATAGACACTGCCTGTGCCTCTGCACCCATTTCATTCAGGTGCTTTGCTATGTTTGTGGCGGCTAGGTATGTGTTGCCTGTGCCGCTGAAAAAAAATATTGTTGCTTTCATAATATGCTCCTATATAAATTAAATTGATTGCTATGTTTATTGAAACGTTTTTTAATTGTATTGCATCACTATGTGATGTTTACAGCAAAAGCATCACTACGTGATGCTTTATGTAATTTTGTTACAAAAAGATTCACTACAATATTATATTATTACATTAAATCAAAATTAATTCAATCGGCAATACGCCGTATACAATATATACTCGAAATGTGATATAATTATATAGTAACAAATACGGAAAGAGGTGAAAAATCTATGGATAAGAAAGAAAGAATCCTAGTAACCGCCTATTCATATGCGGGGGCTACCAGAGACCTGGCAAAAATAATATCAAGATCAACAGGCGGCGATTTCAGGGCTATCATGCCCAGTAAGCCATATCCTGAATCATATACAGAAGTTTTGAGAAAAATAGACATAGAGATACGCATGAAAAAGGAAAGAAAACTGCAAAGCGACATCGACATCTCAGAATACGACACCATCTTCATTGGCTCGCCCAATTGGTACGGCAGCATAGCACCGCCAGTCAGGACATTTTTGGTGAACAATGATTTCACCGGCAAAAAAGTAATTCCATTTGCCACACGAGGTGGCGGAGAGGCAAATTGCCTGAAGGAAATAAACGAGCTGGCAGCAGGTGCAGCGGAAAAACTAGATGGGTTTGATACCAGCGTTCGCAGCGTAGATGAAGCAGAAGTGAAAGCATGGCTTAAAGATATAGGATATTTAAAAAACTAGAAATGATGAAAGCACCGGTGAACGGTGCTTTTTTTGATATTTTATAATATATTAATGTTTTATTTAATTAGAATTATAAATTTCATTTTTCCTCACTATCCCCCTTGTCCTTCCTGCGGCTAATAATAACCATCGCTGCAGCGGCTGCGGCGGCAAAGCCAAGGAGCGCAAATATAAACGGCGAAATATAGTATGATCGCACCTTTTCAACGGATACATTGCTAGTGGGTGTGGCAGAAGGTGCTATAGTGATATCCGGCGTTTCTGATGAAAAAGGTGTCGGCGTAGCATTGGCTTTTTCCATCTCATCATTCAGGCTGAATATCTCTTCATCCATCATTAGATTGAAAACATCTTCCTGATGCATATATGAGAAATCGCTGCTTGTATATATGTCCGATTCTCTTACTTCGCTTCCGTCTATGTTTACAATGCAATAATATAGCATGTTCCCTGCCCAGTGCCCTATCCTCAGGCGATAGTAATCAATTTCCATATATTCATCTGTGATATTCAGTATGTCTATTTTAATTGGTTCACCTAGTGCAATAGTCTCCCCTGCATGAAGCGGCTTCTTCAGGCTGCTGCCATAAAGCTGATCTCGACTTTCTGGGAATTCCTCTCCGTAGTAAATGAAAAAATCATCTATATCTTCATCAGAAATGTTAGTAACTTCTATATTAAATAGAGCATATTTATCATCTTCATATCCTGCTGATACAGCACGTATTTCCATCTCCGGCATACCGTTATCCAAAATCACTTTATAGTCTCTTTGTGCATTCACAAAATAATATTCACTGTTGTCATATGTAAATAAAGCACGCAGCTCCACATGCTCAGTTTCTGTTATCAGCTTAGGAAGCTCATCTCTTCTTTCCGTAATTTTTGCCACTATGCTTTGCCCTGCTGGCAGAAAATAGTCATAGTCTATTTCCTTAAATTCGCGTTCGTATCCATCTATGCATCCTATGCGGATTGGACTGTTTGATATATTTTTTATTGAAACATAGTTTCTGATATATGCTTCATATTCTCCCATATAAGTAAACGCTTCTGTTTCTGCCGTATCAGAATACAGCACCATGGTGTTTTCATCTATTATTCCAAAGTCCACCAGATGGCTGCCGTCATGCAGATTGTTCAGCCTAATAGGTATAGGCTCAACCCCCACCATATTTATAAACAGTCCCGTTCCTCCGTATTTTTCCTCGCTAGTACCACTATCAGCATATAAAGAATACATAATCGTGGGGCATAGGTCTATATAGTAGCTTCCGTCCGTTTCATACCACCAAACGTCTTCTCCAACAAGGACTTTCATTTCAAATGTACTTTTTGCATATGGCTCCACATATATACCTTTGAATAAGTAACACCACTCTTCATTTGCGATTAATGAAGTATTTCTAAAAATATTGTTTCCGTAAAATGGTCTAAACGTATCCGGCGTATGGTTTTTAACAGTGATAGTGAATGTCAGCTCCTCGCCTATGCCTATCTCTGTGCAGTCCGTTTCTACTGTATATGTAATATATTTGTTATAGTCAGGGTACGCTCCTCCGTCATTAGCGTGCACAGCAGGCACAGCCAATGCGAAAAGAACCGCTAAAAAAAGAATAGTCTTTTTCATCATTCTATTTTTCATCCAGCTCTACGTATAGATTTCCTGTAGAGAAAAACACCTCGAAGCTTCGTATGCTGGAAACATACATATTAAACTCAATATTTTCAAATTCTTCTATGCCGTACTGCCTTTTGGGCGTTTCAAAATACTCTATGTATGCCACCAGTCTTTTGCCCGGAGAAACAGAGACAATGAAGAAGTCATCTATTAACTTACCGTTTATTAGCAAATCTGAGGTGCTGAAGGTCAGTGCCACATCGCTGTTGTTTTCTATATACAGCGGTATTCTAGGGCCTGTCAGGCTGTCGCTGTAGTCCAGCGGCTTCATCACTATTTTCACTTCGTCTTTGTCATAAAGCACTATTCCTGAGTCGTCATATGTCTGCATATAGGTGCTACCTGTGCTAACCTGAATATAGTCTGTGATCAAAATATCATCGTAGCTTGCACTGTCGAAAACAGTGAACTGAAGCTGCATATCTGCAATCTCTTTGATGCCTGCCAAATCCAAATCTACCTGCTGAATGTACACTACATCTTCCTTCTTTTCACCAGGTGCCACATCGCTGGAGCAGGATGCATTGATCATATAGCCATTGATAGAAAACTCCCACATCTGTACTGTCACGGGTATTTCATAGGTACTCTCCACCTCATAGTTTATCATCACATATTCATAGCTGCTGTAGTCAATAGAAAGCAGTGTCAGGTTAATATTCTCTTCATCCACCACCTGTGTCGGCTCAATATTGGGGAAATTGCCAAGCAGGCCTTCGCCTGTAGTATCACCTGGTGTATAGTCATCATAGTCTGTCATTCCATAATCATATACTGTGCCTGCTCCGCCTGCTGCTGCCCCTCCCAGCATTGCCAATGCCACAAGTAGAGCAACCAGCCCCGTGCTGTATAGTCTTGATGCGTGTTTCTTCATAATGTTTCCTCTTTTTTGAATTTTTTATTCTGTATTTCTACTGTATGTATCCATTTGTATATTATACCATTATACAGCATTACCCTGCATAAATAAATACAGGGTAATACATCCTATTGTGATAACTTAGGGTATCTGCTTTTCTATTTATCCCCTTGGAATAGGTGTACTACCCCATAGGCTGCAGTCCTAGTATTTTGCTGATAGAAACATCTCCTCAGTGGCTTTGTCCATCTATATTATACATATATTTGTAATCTTTGCAAGTTTAATGACATATTTTACTACATTATGGCAGTGTGCTAGGTTTTAACAATTTCAAATATCTGATTTGTATTTGCCTTGTATCATCTCCTCCACCCACTCAATGCCTTCTTTAACGTATTCCTTACTATATTCTCCATGGGGCGTATGCTCCAGCACAAAATATATATTGCCAAGCTGTGCCAGCTGCTCTATTATATGCTGCGTTTTGTGGTGTCCGTCCGCTTCGTCATCCGGGTGCATGGGCTTCCAGAAATATTCGCCGCCCGAATAGTCCACATTGTGCAGGTGCACCACCTTTATGTGCTTCCTCCATTTGTCTATGTATTCCATAGTTCCATCTTCGCCTGCCACCATCACATAGTCGCCTATATCTATGCATATGCCCAGGCCGTATTTCGCCCATGTGTCCACAGGAAATCGGTGCATATACTCTATACCAAATGCTGCTCTTTTTATGCCCAGCTTTGGCTCGCACACTATGTCTATATTTGCATCATTCTGTATTCTGCTCAGCTTTTTCAGCCCGTTTTCTATTATCTCATCAGGGTCTCCATAGCATTCGCCTGCAAAAAAAGGAAAGTGCACCAGCAGATATTTGCCGCCTGCTTTCTTCACTTCCTTGGCTTCCTTTTCTATCTGCTCTATGGCGTATTTAGGAGTGTAGTCTATATTTTCTATTATGTCGTATTTGCTCATACCCCTGATAATAGGTGAATGCACGGCAAAGCTCATCAGGCTGTTGGAGACCATATGTAGAAAAAAATGATATTCCTTTTTGTTTTTGAATTCGCCTATTTCTATATGATCCAGCTCAATTCAAATAGCTCTGCCATTCGCTTTTCATCGGTCAAAATGGTGCTGCCTGATATGCCAAGCTTATTCATATTGTGCTCCTGTTTTTTCTTTATTATACCATTACCTCTGCAAAGAGGATAAAATAAAAACGCCCATGATGAGCGCTTAAGGTAAACTTTGCGTTATTTTTGTTGGTCTTTTTCTGCTTGTTCCTGTTCTTTTTTTGTGATGCGTTTGTTTATTAGCGTGGCTATCAATAGGATAGAGCCTATCACCGCCACCATCACCACCAAATTCAGAATAAAGCCTGTCAGCTTGCCCACTGCAATTGTTGAAATACTAAGCATATACGTCTCCTAAATATTATTTGCTCCATATACCGTATTAGTAGTGTTTATTATAGCATAGATGCACAGACAATAAAAGGCGGGAAATCCCACCTTTTAAAATAATATATACTCTCTAAGATTTGTTTAGCCCTATGCCAGTGCATTCGGGTTGCTGATAGCTACCCCTGGTCCCGGCACTCTGGCAACCATTTCTTTATCCAGCTGATACAATCCGACTCCGCTGTCGCCCACCATTTTCAGCTTGTTGATTACTGATGTGAATGATGATTCTTCCTCCACCTGCTCGTCCACGTACCACTGCAGGAAGCTGACTGCTGCATAGTCGTCGGATTCTCTTGCTATTTTCATCAGCTCATTGATTTTTGATGTCACAAATTTTTCGTGCTCCAGCCCATATTCAAAAACATCTAGCATTGATTTGTATTCATTCTTTGGGTCATCAAATCCTTTGATGATTGGTCTTTCATTTCTATCATTAAGATAGTTAACAAACTTTGTGGCGTGCAGCTGCTCCTCGCCTGCCTGCACCAATAGCCAGCTTTGGAATCCCGGCAGTTCTTTGTCTGCTGCGTATGCTGCCATTGCCAAATATAGAAATGCTGAGTAAAACTCATTTTTGATTTGCTCGTTTATTGCATCGACTAGTTTCTTATTCATAATAATCTCCTTTTACTTTAATATCCTATTTTTTTATTATTCTTATTCTCTATATAAACTTACCACGATTTTTTTAAACACCGCTATGTTTATATTTTAATTATACCACACACGAGTAAGCTTTGTGTAACTTTGTTACAGGGAATGATAACAAATACAAAAAAGGTGCAGACACTGCACCTTAGTTTCATAATATTCTCACTGCCAGCAGGCAAATGTCATCTCCTCTTAAAATTGTTTTTAATATCGTCACATCTGCACTCCTGCCGTATACCGCCTCCACTATGGATTTGGTAAATCCCTTTGTACATTCGCACAAAAGTCCGTCAATCTCGCCCTTTTTATACACCAGCGGGCATAGGCATTCATCGTATTCTGCGTATATCATGCCTGACTCTTTGTATATTTTGTATTTATCCGTTGAAAAGGCCTCTTTCATAGCTTCGAATTTTTCTTCTTCCGAGGCATTTTTGTATCTGTTGCCTATCTCCCTTGCAGTGAATACCATTTCATTCTCCACGCTGCACTGCCTGCCGCAGTCCTCCAAAACCCTTTGCCCAAGTCTCTCGTCCTTTCCCTTGAGTGATTTCAGCATAGTGTCTATCCACGTAGTTGTTATATCCCTATCCATTTTCATACCTCGGTTTATTTATTATAGAGTCATATCTCTGCTTTGTATCACATAGTCTGATACAGGTCCAATATATGGCTCTTTTGCTCCATTTGTAGACAAATATTGATGCATGCTGTATGTGTACACGAAAGGATAAGCAAATACTGCATATAAGCCCATTACTACAATCATAGTATATACGGGCTTCATTATCTGTTCCATATATGCCGCCGCCTCACTTAGATCCTGAGTAGGTGTAGAGCTGTATATATCCATCATGTTTTTCGACATAATAATGCCCGAAACAGTGGATAGCAGCACCATAGGCACAATTATCACCACTGTTACAACACCAAGCAGCTTGAAAAAATATCTGCTGCCTATTTTAAATATGCCGCCTAGCCCAGACCCCAAGTCCGGCTCGGCTATTACAGCCGTGTATGAAATTATTGCAAATACTACCATTGAAATCATTACAGCAAACAATATTAGCTGGCCTAAAATAGGAATGATAGCTAAAATAATAGAAACCAGTGAAACCACCATAGCCCCTGCTCCGATAAGCAGCCCCATCACAAAAGGCTTCCACCAGCATCTTTTTATGCCTCTGCCTATCCATCCCGGCTCTGCTATGCCTGCGCATGCCTCATATGTTCTGTTCATCAAGGTCGGTATCGCAAAGAAGCCCGAAAATATGCCAATAAACAAAGAGATAAGCGAAATTTTTGCGTAGTAGCTCACCACATCGTGTGCTGCATCTGTTTGTCCGCTTTCCAGACGCTGAAAGTCAATCATCACGTCATCCATGCCGGTCACTAGGGGAATCTCCGCCAATACCACTACCAAAAACACGATGAATACTCCCAAAATTATCTCTGGTTGTTTTTTTAAAGTTTGAAACGTAGTCTGAATCATAATCTACCTCACATAAATAATAATACTATTATAATAATATCAGTTGAGTTATAAAATAACAAGACGAATGTTTATGATATACATTATTGCGCACAAATTGTTGTTTCCCATGCATAAAAATGCTATGATATATCAATAGAACACATGAGCGGAGAAAAGATGTTTAACAAAAAGAAAAGCCAAAAAGAATATGAATACTGCATAGAAAATGTGACCACCAAGGATACATTTGATGCACAGTGCCGTATGCTGCAGCAAAATCTTTTGGATTTGCAGAAGGATGATTTGGTAGTTTCGGATGACGGCAGCCTGATGCAGTTTTATATTTACAGAGGAATGGAGATATCCGTGCTCTATGATACAGACCTGCAGGAAATCTATGTTAAGAGCCCTATTGATATCGAGGATTATATTTTAAATACATAAATAGCATAATAATGCATAATAATATTATTTTCATATATATACTTGTATTTTTTCTATTATATGGTATAATGCAATTGTAAAGCTAATTAATTATACGATTTGCAAATAAAAATACAATCTTAAGAGTTTACAATAACCTACTTTAGCGTTTTTCTTCTCCTCGTTTATACGAGGAGCTTTTTATGTCTGCTATTCGCTTTTTCACTATATATCATACTTCTCCAGATTTTTGAAAATAGTATATATCATATATGTTAGTGTTTCTGATTCCTTCTTTTTTTGCCCAAAATCATATTGTTTATATGCTGTGTATATAGATTCCGGTATAAATCCTCCGGTATTTAATTGCTTGTCTGCTATAATCGAAATCATTTCTCCAAACTCTTTTGATTTTCTTGCATGTTCGAAGCATCCAAGCACTCTAACCACATGAACAATATCAAACCAAACGTTTGGATACTTCAATTTTCTGAAGTCTGTACCTATTCCAAACATATATATTTTTCTTTCTTTTTGGTTTTTCCAGTGGCTTAATATTGAATCTATTCCGCCAATAATAAAATCATCTTGGTGATACTGCTCCAGCATAGAAAATGCTTTTAGTGATACTAGCGTTCCGTAAGGACAATAGTCTGTCTTTCTGCCGGGTCCTCTGAATTTTTCAATAGCTCCCACGCATTGCCAGCCTACCTCCGAGGAAATAGCCTTTAATAAACCAATAGCTTTTTGTGTTCTTTCATCATTTTCAAGCCCAAGTTTCAAAAGTATATATAATAGTATAGGAAAATCACATACTATCCATCCCAATTCATTTTCGCCATTTCCTCCAAAGTTCTTTGCAATATTCAGCATTGTCAATAGTGCTCCATCATCCGATTGGTTGCTTAATATTTTGTTCGCAATAGTTTTCATTTCAGCATCTTCATATGTCATTCCCAAATCAAGTAATATACATATTTTATGGATAATGTGCTTGGCATCGTTATGCCGAAGAAGCGGCATATCCGGCCATTGCAGGCACTCATTCACCGTCTCTTTTATAAATGTGTTTCCCAGCATCTCTTTTTTGTCATCTGCTGAACTACTAAGTGCATACTTCACCCACGGCAGCTCTGATCGGCTTAAAAAATCTTCACAGCTGTATTTTAA
Source organism: Eubacteriales bacterium (assembly GCA_040883315.1). Taxonomy (GTDB): domain Bacteria; phylum Bacillota; class Clostridia; order Christensenellales; family UMGS416; genus JAFGUF01. Next base: position 102,527 of record JBFLKU010000007.1, on the reverse strand, counting down.
TCCATAATTCATAATTTCACCTCTTATTAAGAAAGCCTATGATACTTAATTGTATCATAGACTCTTTATTATTGTCTGCTTTTATTACGCTAATATATATTTATACATTCTCTGCAATATCAAATATCAGCTTTTCAGTGGCTTCCCAGCCCAGGCATGGGTCCGTGATGGATTTGCCGTAGATATTGTCGCCGATTTCCTGCCTGCCTTCCAGCAGATAGCTCTCTATCATCAGACCTTTTATCATGTCTTTTAGCCTGCTGTTATATTGCCTGCTTCGCATCACTTCCAGTGCTATTCTCGGCTGCTCTGCATATTTCTTTGAGCTGTTTGCATGGTTGCAGTCCACTATAATCGATGGATTATCCAGCCCTCTTTTTTCGTATTCGTCCGCCGCTATCACCAAATCTTCGTAGTGATAGTTTGGGATATTGCAGCTGTGTATATCCACTGCACCACGCAGAATGCCATGTGCATATTCATTGCCTGCTGTCTCCACCTCGTAGCCGTGGAATATGAAACGGTGTGGAATCTGTGCTGCCTTTATGCTATTGAACATTACTGATAGGTCACCTGATGTGGGGTTTTTCATTCCTACCGGCGAGCTGATGCCCGATGATGTCAGCCTGTGCTGCTGGTTCTCCACAGAGCGTGCGCCTATTGCCACATATGCCAGCACGTCTGATAGATATGCGTAGTTTTCAGGGTATAGCATCTCGTCAGCAGACGGCATATTATATTGCTCTATTGCCTTTATGTGCAGGCTGCGTATTGCCTTTATGCCCTGCTCCATGTCGCTGTCGCCCTCTGGGTTCACTTGGTGCACCATGCCCTTGTATCCCTCGCCTGTGGTTCTTGGCTTGTTGGTGTATATGCGCGGAACTATCAAAATTTCCTTCGCCACCTTTTCCTGCACCTTTGCTAGACGCTCTATATATTCAAGCACTGCTTTTTCGTTGTCCGCCGAGCATGGGCCAACCAAAAGCAGAAATCTTTTATCCTCACCTTTGAATACTTTCTTAATCTCGTCTAGTCTTTTCTCTTTTGCTTTTTTGTGCTCCTCTTTCAATGGCAGCGCCGCGATTATCTCCTCGGGCGTTGGCAATTTTTTGGAGTATGTGAATTTCATAAAAATACCTCGCTTTGGGTATACATTTTATCATACTATTATATTTGTGGGAAGTATTTTATAAAATATAATGTATTTTGATGCATGGTAGGGGGAGAGATGGGGCGCTGCCCCAAACCCCGCTAAAGGAACTAGTCCCTTTAAAATCCCTAATATTATAATTCTGCCGTTTTTTATATTTTACTTTTGGGATACACAAGGGATATGTCCCTTGTGCGGGTATCAGGGCAGTGCCCTGACACTCAAAAACTGCGCCGCTGCAACATTCCTTCTATCCCTCTTCTCGGTATGCGCTCTTGTCGTGCACTTTGTATATTGTCAGCTTGTTTGCTTCGCCTATATACTCTAGCTGATATGCTAAATTAATATAATCGTATTCTCTATCCATCAGTATATAGTCCGGTTTTGCTATCGTGTTTATAAAATCATATATTGCATCCTCATCAGCATTTTCATATATTACTGGTTCTACAAATGTCGTTATGCCGGTATAAGCCCCAAATATAAATGAAATATTGCCGGACAAAAACAGTACTCTAGGCTCTTCTTTTTCTTCTTTCACTACTTCTGATATTTCTCCTACAATTTTAGGCATATAAACAATTTCTTGTTCTACAATAGGATTATACACTGACTTTTTTAAGTCATATGGACACACACTATTTCCATAAATCGGAGCTAAGCGAATCAAAGGAGATAATACAACGTGGGAAATCATAAGCACGCTTAAAATAATCAGCAAGATTTTTCTTGTTGTAAATATTTTTGTGCTTTCGTCCCTTTGCATAGATGAAATATATCCAATAAATAAAAAAGAAGAAAAAAGTATTGTCTCTACATGATATCTGCTGTCACCATAGCCTACCATTATATATGAAAGCGTCTTCAATGCAAAAATGCCAATTAGTATTAGAGATACGATAAAATAGTACTTGTTGTTAGTAAAGTATTTCTTTATTCCCTTAAACTTTGTGAGAGCGGCATTAATCAGAAACCATATAAATATATAAAATCCACCACTATTTATTATGCTATAAAACAGTGATTTAATAATTGTTTTCAATTTTCGTGTTACCAATGCTTCAACCCATAATTGGGGGCTATTAATCAAATTAGGAGAAACGAAATTATCTGATAGATAACGATGTGGAATTTGAGTATTTACTAACAATAAATTACCGCCATTGTCACTAATCCACGGCTTGTGAAAATGAACTAGGGAATACAGAGCCCATGGCATTGCAAATATCATAATGCCTAAGCCAAAATAAATTAAGTTAGAAATGCGTTTTTCCTTGCTGAATAAAAAAACAATAATTCCACTGCACCCCGCTATTACCAAGGCATCAAACCTTATAACTATTGCTGCCCCTGCCGCTAACCCAGCTATAAATAGTTTTTTCGGTGATACTTCATTAATATTATAAAGCAAGTTTAATACAATTAAAGAGCAAAAGATAGCGGCTGGAATAGCGCGAGCAGCAAATACTTCAAATAGATAGTGGGGATTGCAAACAAGCAATAACGAAGTAACAGTGCCTGCTATGTAGTTGTTTAGAGCCTTATTCGAAAAACTTGCTAAGATGTAAATAGACCCTATTGCTGCAGCTATATTTATCAAAACACCATTGTAAATGCCCAATCCAGTAAAGAAATTGAGAATTGCAATCATTGCAGGATATAAATAAGGAAAAGAGATTCCATAATCAGAAGGCATTACATATTGTCTGTGAGTGTTTATTTTTCCAAAATCACTAAATATGTTTTTAGACATTTCATAGTAACTGTACGAATCAGCTGTAAAACAAGATGCTGGGAAAATGCAAAACCAAATAACTAAAGCTATAGCAGCTGCTAAAATATATATGCATGTTCGTTTCATTCCTTTTTCAACACCTGATAAAAACGCTACATAAACAAATATTAGCTGCAGTGCCAAATATAAATTATAGAATAGAACTGTCTTAAAAAACGGAAAAGCATGCCCTAGCATCAATATTGAGGGCAATAGAAGGCAAATTACTTTTGCGATATTGGTTTCTTTATCGTCTACATATTTTTTAAGTATGAATCGATATATAAAATATCCCAGAATGCATCCCAACACCACATTCTTTATAATATATATTGCACTAGTTGGCACAAAAGCCTGCAGAGAGACCAGCACCCAGACCGGACAAAGTATAGTTAAAATTCCCAAAAAATTCAGTTTAGATAGTTTCATTCTTTACTACATCCTTTTTTTATTATAGCTCACATTTTCTCAGGTTGCGTGCATGGCATAGATTTCAGCATAATGTTAGAATCATAAAATATCTAAAATCAAGACTCTGTGCCATTCTTCTTTAGCTTTTCTACGGATTTGTATACATACATCGGCTTGTTTCTGACTTCCAACAAAATATTAACCAAGTATTTTGTTATTATATAAAGTGTAAGGAACACTCCAGTAAAGCTGATGGATAGAAAAAACATTGTTGTTGCCCAGCCCGGCTGTATGTTCTCCAATGTTAAGTATGTATACACTGTATAACCTGTAGTAATAATGGCAAAGACCAAAAATATGATAGATATATACCCTGCTATTCTGGTACCGATATCAGAATGATTTACTAAAATATCCATAGCCATATTAGTCTGCTGAGAAAATTTCAGCGAATCATTTACTTTTTTATCATTCGTAACATCATAATTAATAATGCACGTCTTTAGTCCGGAATTATGGTATATTGCCTTTCTATAAAATACCTGATTGCTGCTGTTCATAGATCTGTTTATCATTCGGCGTGATACTACCCTAAAGGTCTCTGATTTTAGCTTAATATTATTCTCCGATGTCTTTTCCAGTATTTTATAAAAAGTCGAGAATCTCTTTCCTTGCTCTGCATTCTGCGAAGCAGCAACCACATCATATCCTTCTAGTGATTTTAGATAAACATCATAAATCAACGAAAGCTCATAATTTATAAGGGTTGAATCGAACTCAAACACAAAGTCTCCAATTGCCAGGTCTATGCCAGCACGCATTGCCTTTTCCTTGCCGTGATAATACGCCATTTTCACCACATACATATTGCTGTTTTCGCTCAAAGTGACCGAATTAACTTTTTTTAGTGTGTCATCTTCACTGTTGTCATCCACCAGTATAAATTCATACTGACAAAAATTTTCCGATAATACTGCATCAACCTTTTCCATAAAATCTATTATTCTCTCAGTGCAGTTTCTTAAATATACTACAGCACTTATAAAATTCTTTTCTTTCTCTAAATAGTTTTTCATGTCTCGCGTTCCTTCCTAGTGGTTGTTCTCTGCATTACATCCACAATATATATATATATATATATTTGTGAAATGTATAGCTATTCCAAATCAATTCGCACGTAATTGTTTATAAAACCTCGTCCAAATCATAAACCGTGTTTATCTTGCCTGAGAGCACAGATACAAATTTGGGGCTTTCATTGTGTATTCTTATTACAGTTGGTCTGGAGTCATCTATTTCTGATGCTTTTAGTATTGGCTTTATTGAAAATAACGAGCCCTTGTAAAATATATCAATGTCATTTTTCAAATATTTTTTTGCCAGTCTGTACATGTATTCCCATGCACTTTTGGGCTTGTAATCGCATAGGTTGCAGTTGCTCAGCTGCACTGGCGAGCATTCGCACCTAGACTGGCAGCTGAATGCTGGAAGGCTTTCGCTGCTGCTGATGTGGGGCGTAAAAGTAACAGATGTTAGTGAATGGTCACCCGTTAGCCCAAATGGCATAACCGAAAAGAAAGGCCCATCCATCACAGTGATACCAATGTTTTCGATGTTTTTTGATGTTTTGCAAAGTATAATTTCGCACAGCTCATATTTGATGTTAAACATTTGAAAGCCCATCAAATGCGATATTTGGTTTGTACTGGCGTATGTTGCATTCAGCACATATGGCGCTGCATGCTCTGTGCCGTCTTTCAATATGACTTTATAGAGTCTGTCGTTGGTCTCCTCAACGGAATCAATTTTGGCATTATAGATTATCTCCACCTTGCCCTTGATGCTGTCTAGAAAATATTTTTTTATTTCCATTGCATCAAAGGTGTATTCCTCCGTTTCGAATGCACCATCGACAAGCCCTTTATTAAAATACTGTCTGTAATTGATTTTTTCACATCGTATATTGGCAGCTTCACAAAATTTTTCAAATTGCTTTTCTGATGTCCATGAGTATTCTTTGGATGTAGCATATATTTTTGTAAATTGCTTATTTACTGCAAAGTTGAAGTCTTCATTAAATCTTCTGAAGTAGTTTGCGGATTTTATGGCTGTAGAGTAGCTTCGCGGATAGTGATATCCATTATGTACCCTTGCCTGATTAATATAAGTAGCTCTGGATACTGCTTCACTATCGTATTCCAACACCAATACTTTATCGCCTTTTTCCACACAAAATTTTGCGGCATATAGCCCATATATACCCGCACCAATAATTATCTTATCGTAGTCTTTCATTTTCCTATCCTATCCCAACAAATACGGCACCAATCAGAATGCAGGCAACCCCAATTACCTTATTCCTGCCTATTTTCTCCTTCATTATTATTCCTGCTATTACCATAGTCCATATATATGACAATGATGTCAGCGGTAGAACGATTGTGTAATCGATGAACTTAAGTATATATATATTAATAAGTGCACTCAAAAAATATAATGATCCGCCTATGTATATCTCCTTTTTAAAAAAAGTTCTAAACAGGCTGCTTTCTACGCTTGTGGCTTTCTTCAAAAAATAAGCACCAAAGGAGCCTAGAATTGTCATAATCACCAATACTGCATAATATTTAACCATTTGAATCTCCCACAATAAAAATAACTCCTGTGATAATTACTGCAATCCCAATCAGTTTATACACCGATATTATTTCTCCGAGAATTGTCCATCCCAAAATTATCGCAAAAAAATAGCTGAGGCAAAGAAGCGGATGGAGCCTAGATAGCTCTCCGTATTTAAAGCCAACCACCATCAGCAATGCTCCAACTGAATAGAGCAGAAATCCTACTATCAGGTAAACATTAATCTGTGCTTCCGACAGCTTCCAAAGCATCTGCCCCAATGACGTGCAAAGAGCAGATGTAATCATAATTATTACGCCTAAATATTTTTTATTCATCTATCTTTTTAGGGTTGTATAAACCAAATACCGCACTAAAGAGTATCTTTATTAGCAACCAATTTCCTTTAAAAAAGCTGATTTTTGTGGGCACATGCCCGTCATTTGGGTATTTTCTGGTCACCGGCACTTCTATGGTTTTGAATCCTAGGCGCGGTGCACGAACAGAAAGGTATGCAAGCAGCTCGTATGTGTCAAACACATTTCTAAATGGCTGAACTCTTTCATCCATAATAAGTTTTTTAGAATACCCTCTAAATCCATTTGTAGTATCTGTGTATTTAAACCCTGCACCAATATTGGTGATAGGTATATGTATCATCTTCACTGCAATATGCCGTATCTTGGGTGTATTTATTGCCTGCCCGCCCTCTACATATCGTGAACCCTGTATCATATCGTAGCCATCATCAAGAGCTTTAATGAAATTGAGTACGCCCTTCACATCATCTTTGCCATTTCCGTCTATTGTCACAATGCCTTCATAGCCCTTTCCCATAGCGTATGAATAACCCATGCGCAGCTGAGCGCTTAATTTTCCCTTGTCTTTTTTGGTCAACAAAGTGGTTACTCCGGCGTCTTCTAATATGCTTCTCTCCAAAGAGCCGTCTGTGCTTCCGCCGTCGCAAATGATTACATCAATAGATTCATTTATTTTTTCGTGGTCGATTTTTTTCAGCTGGCTGACTATTCTCTCGCCTTCGTTGATTACGGGTATGCACAAGCAATACTTGTGCGATTTTTCCTTCAGCTCGTCAACTTCATGTTTTGGAATTTCCCAGTTGTCTCTCAAATGTTTTCCCTCCAAATACCTTTGATACATATTTTAGTGCATCATCTATCTTTTCTATAGCTTTATCCTGGCGTCTCATCTCTATAGAGACGTAATTGCTGTAATTTTTATTGTCTAGTATTTTGTTCAGCTTTTCGTGTAGCTCTATATCGTCCTCGTTTATCTCATTCAGAAAAGGCGAACTTATGTGGATATGCTTAATGTAGTCCATGGCTTCATCTACTGCATCTAGGTCTTCATTGTTTATGATTATCGTGCCCATATCTATGTGCAGTCCAAATCCATCATTGTCCACGTCTTTCACCAGCTTCAGGGCCTCGCTTGTATGGTTTATGAAGTTGGTATTATATTCTTTTGGGTTTGGTTCTATGCACACACAGCATTTATGGCTGCTTGCAAAGCTGCCTAATTCGTCGAAAAATTCGACCGCAATAGCATAGTCTTTTTCTATATTATTGCTCACTCTCAGCTTTGGGCTGCCAAAAACCAATAACTTAGCTCCAATTTTCTCTGCAAACAAAACAGCATCTTTTGTGTATTCCAGCATAGCGGCTCTTTGCTCTTCGCACTCAAAAAGCGATAGGCCGCTCTTTCCATAGTGGAGTGACTGCATCGCTACAACCTCCAGCCCTCTCGCTTCTATCTCGCTTCGTATCTTTTCTATGTCTTCTTTATTGGCACTGTAGGGTTTTTCAAAAAATCTGGTCGGTGCGATCTCTAGCCCGGAAAATCCGTGCTTTATCATCAAATCATATACTGTGCTATCTTCTTCTGCATGCCATGCAATATTTGATATTGATAATTTCATCAAAATTCACCTACAAATTCTTTTAGCTGCTTATATATTGTTTCCTTATCGAATAGATATCCGTCACTTCCGTGGAACAAATCGTAGTATTTAGTTTTAAAATCATAATTGATTGGGTCGGCATTCGGCTTTTCATTGTCAAAATCTATGCCGAACACTTCTTTCGCTGCTTCTTTTGCCGTGATAGGCTCTGTAGCAAAATTAATAAGCCTTATATCATTATTTATTGTGGTTTTTATATGCTCACTGAGGAATTTTAGATAATAAAAAGGAAAGCGACTTCTTGAGTCCGTAAAAATCAGGCTTGTGAAGCCCAGTTCTTCAAGAATTGCTTTCAGTTTTGCTTTATCGGCTTCATTTGTTTTTTTGTCAAAAACATAATTGCCGTTATCATCTTTTTTATAATACTGTGAAAGTGCTGCGCTCTCATCTTGGGCAGAGAGCTCATCGAATTTGGGTGCCATTATCATGGTTGGGATTTTGGTCAGGCAGTCGTATACAAAATTTTTCTTCAGTCCTTTTCCAAATAGAGCAGGCAGCCTGATGATATTATAATGGTCAAAATGTTCGCTCACCCACTTTTCCATAAACAATCTGTTTTTGCCATATGGATGCAGCATCTTTTCGTCAATCACCGTGTCTTCATCTGCACCGACTGGACGATCATATACATCAATTGTAGAGATCAAAACAAATCTTTTACAGGCTACAGTTTCCAGAATGTCAATCAAATCTTTAATAGCATTCAGGTCATCCTCAGGGTACTTATTTGCCAAATACTTTTCTGCTCTGATTCCTGCACATACTATCAAATCATAGTCTTTGCCTTTAATATCATTTATATTCTTGCTATTATACAGATCGTCAAATGGCATCTGCTCTGCAATATTGCTGCCTACAAATCCTGTATATCCGATTAAACAACTTTCCATACTACCTCTTCAAAATTCTTTTATCTAAATTTGGCTAACTTTGTCTATATTACTACAAAACCGTAATTTAATCAATATTTTTACTCTTAATATATTTAACTGCATAAACACTGTTTTTTTCTTTTTAGTGATGCATAATTTTATTGTGGGATATTTTAAATTTATTGCTATTTTGAATACTTCAGCAATTATTCTTAAACCAAAATATTATCATTTGCTTTGCCATTTGCTAGCAAAAATGTCTTTGATTAATCCATTGCTTACAGCACGAAGAAAATTATACCATTTTAAAATACCAATAACAACCAATAATAGAGTATTTTTAATAAAAAATTAATAATTTGTTTGGCAATATCCCGAAAACATGTGTAACAAACAGCTATTCAAAATTGTGAGAGCGTGCTTCCATTCCCTCAAAGTACAGCACCCACTTTATCATAGCACCGCTCCAGCACCCTTTTCACATGCCGCTGGCTGTAGAATACCATATCCGCTATCTCATCTAGGGAAAGCCTTTTTCTGCGGATACCATAGCGCAGGTAGAATACCTGCTGCTCCACGGCGGAAAGCCCAGCACTCTCCACTATGCCCTCTATGTCCATTCGCTTTCGCTCCAGCTCAGCTATCTCGCTGCAGTATCTGCTGTCCATTTCATTCCGCATTTTCTCTATCAGTATCACCGCGCTCTCCACCGGCGATGATTTTCCTCTATTTTTCTCCGGCAGGCTCATCTCCCGTGCCTTGTATGCCATCTCGTAAAGTGCCTCGTATTCTTCAGCCATTCTATCGGTTATTGTCATTATCATGGCGCATACTTCCTGATACTGGCTGGATAGATGCCTGCCTTGCTCTATATAATCCGTCATAGCTCCTCTGCCCTCTCAAATATTTTTTCGTAGTAGTCATCGCCGCCTCCGTGCCCTATCATGCCTTGGTTTGCATTGCCTGCATTTGGACCATGACGTATCTTCACCTCCGACGCCAGCTGCTCTCTGGTCTTCACTCCCTGTGCCAGCAGCCTGTCCAATATGGCACACACGTACCCCACGCTCTGCTTGTTCCATTGGCGGCTCTGGTCTATAGCGTACTCTATGCACTCAAAGTCCATGGACTTCATGTATTTACCCAGTGCCCGTATGGTCTGTGCCCTTGGCAGAATGCTTTCATCCTTCAGTATTTCATTCAGCCGTGCATCACACACAGTTGCAGGCATTGCCGCCTGCCTAGGCTTCTCTGTCCTATTCTCATCTTTTCTATTCTCTTCTTCTCTCTTCTGTGCGGACATCATTCCCAAAGGAATACTCGGCTTCTCCTCTGCCTGCTCTTCTTGCCCTTTTTCTATGGGCTTCATGGCGTAGGCCTTGCTGCTATCTAGGCACACCATTTCCTTCTCCATGTGATATATGGTGTCCATGGCACGGTCTTTTCGAATGCTATTGTGTATGTGCCAGTGGCACACCAGGCAGATTCCGCTTTCAAATGCGATGATGAATCCCTTTTCCACCAGCTCATCGAAATGCTCCTTTTTCAAATCCAGCATTTTTATCATCTGATTAGGGCTGCTGACAAATCCCTCGTCATCCGCCTTCAGGTTAAGGTGGAAATACAGTGCCTGGCTGTGCACCGAAAGATTTATAAATTTGTCCGATTCTGTTATGTTTTTGTTGAGCATTCGTTTTGTTGCCATCACATACCCCCGTTGTGCTTTTCCGCTATTTGTTGATTTTGCTTCGCACCATCAACTAACGCTGCTTTTTTCTATTTTTTATTTCGCCTAGGATTTTTTAAATCCTTTTGCATCCTCTTTACTGCCATTACCATTTTTTCGCTTTCAGGCTACTTGTTTCTCTTGCTTATGCATATACTGCAGATACTTTTACTGCCTTGCCTGATGTAGACATCCCCATGGTATATTCCCCTGCCGCATAGTCTGCATGCATACACTGGCTTTGGCTCTGCTTCAAATGGGTTTTTGTATATTCGCTCCATGGTTTCATCTATATCTATCACTTTTTCTCTCCTTGTCAATGCGTTAAGTATGAAAAACGGCAATTTGTTTACAATTTATTCATTATTTACATTACGTTAATTATTCTTCAAATTAAGTCTTTTTTGCTTAACGCATTGTTAAGTTTATACAAATATTTACGTTTTGTCAAGTTTAGAAAATATATACTTAACGATTTGTTAATTATATTTACTTTACATTTCGTAAAGTATATACTCTAGATGAGGTTATACTATGAAAAATTTAAGAAAAATTAGAAAAGAAAACGGAATGACTATGAAAGACTTGGCCGACAAAATAGGGGTGTCGGAAAGTGCCATTTCACAGTATGAAAATGGAAAACGTCAACCCGGATTTGAAACTTTAAAAGAACTTTCTGGTATTTTTAATGTGTCCGTAGACTATCTTTTGGATATTGATAGCGGAAATGAATATTCTATATCAAAACAAGAACGCGAACTGCTGGAAATATATAAAAAAGCAAAGCAGAGCGACAAAGCCCATGTCAACGCTTTGGCAAAAGCAATCGAGAAAATTTTAAAAGTAGACGAATGAAAAATTTTTTAATTGGCGGACTGGTTTTCATCAGGTAGATCATGTACTGGTCTCTGTTTGTTATCTTCTTTGTTACTCCCCTAGTTTGATTTTAACTGCACCATATAAATATACACTTTTTTCTTTTAAAATACTATGTAACTGCCGTCGAATATTGTCGAATAGTTGTCAAAATCAAATTTTTTTTGGTTTTTTTCATAAATTTTGTCTAATTGGTTAAAAAAACACAGTATTGCATTTATAATTATTCTGCTCCTTTACACGCATTTAACATGCTTTTAGAATATGTATCATTTATTAACAAAAATAACAAAAAGTTAAGATACTGTAAACACCCTTTACGCTGGTGTTTATTCGATGTAAATTAGGCTTATAAAACCATATATAGAAGGAGGAGTACTATGAAACGGTTTTTTGTATTAATTTTGATTTTAGCGATTGCTGCCATATCTCTGGCAGGCTGCAGCAAAGGCGAAAAAGTGATTAAAGTTGGCGTAACAGACGACTATCCGCCTATGGGATATCGCACCAGTTCCGATGAACTGGAGGGATTTGAGGTGGAGCTGGCAAAAGAACTTGCAAAAGAAATGGGCAGTGAACTAGAATTTGTGGTTATTCACCGTGAGGACATGATGGGCACACTAAAAGACCGAACAGTTGACATTTTGATTTCCTCCGTTTCTATGACCAAAAGCAAATCAGTGTATCTGGACTTCACAGACCCTTATCTGGCAAATGGCTCAGTAATAGTTACACGCCCCGAGCTGGTGGATACCATCACATCGATAGAGAGCCTAGCGGGCATGTCCGCAGGAGTGGAAGCAGAGAGCACTGTGGACACAATAGCATCGGATTTGCTCGGTAAAATTGACTTCACCTTGGTTCGCTACGAGACAATGTCTGTGTGCATCGCCGCACTGAAGGCAGAGCAGCTAGACTGCATAATCTGCGACATGGCAGTAGCCATAGACATTTGCGACAAGTTCCCTGATCAGTTTGAAATAAGCTCTGCTCATCTTACAAACGAGCCTTTGGGCATAGCTGTAAATCTGGGAAATGAAAAGCTCGTTCACGAGCTGAATGATGCATTGGCAGCTCTAAAAAAAGATGGAGTACTTTCTGAGCTATCTGAAAAATACCTAGGAGAAGACTACACTCAAAATATCGACACGACTCTGCAATAGAGTTTCTTATTACAAAATGACACAATCCCTCGGCCTAGCCGGGGGATTTTGTTTTGCAAAAAATAACACAATTTTTACTCAAGTCTTTTATCTACTATTTCTGCATTTCATTTCAGCCATGTTTTTTCCTCATATATATGATATAATCACTTTAAATAATTTAAGCACATTCAGAGGAAGACATGAAAAAAAACAGTATTGATAAAATTCTGAACCCTATTATTATTCTAATATATATTGTTGCCCTAGCTGTAGTCACATATTTTCACGAGCCTTGGTTCGATGAAGTTCAGGCATATTTAATAGCACGGGATGCCAGCATAATGGATATAATATTTCGCATTCCCCACTACGAGGCTCACCCGGCTTTGTGGCATCTATACCTTGTTCCTTTTGCTAAAAGCAATATCCCATTTGAAATAGGTCTAAAATCTGCATCTATCATAATAAATGCAATTGCAATATCTTTGTTTATTTATAAAGCTCCCTTTATGCGGGCAATACGCTACGCACTGCCATTCACCTATTATTTTTTCTATCTGTACGGCGTAGTCGCCAGATGCTATAGCATCACAATGCTGGCATTTGTGCTGATGGCAATATCATATAAATCCAGAAACACAAAGCCGATATTTTATGTGCTTTCAATGGCTCTGCTCTGTCTATCCTCCATATACGGAGTAATATTCGCAGGCGGTCTGTGCATAGTCTGGCTGCTGGAGATAATCGGCGAAAAAGGGCTGTTGGGCTTAACAAAATCTCTGCTGAAAGACAAACGCACATTATGGATGTTAGGTCTGCTTTTTGTGACAATGCTTTTGATATATCTAATCTTTCCCAGCAAAGACGCCATCGCCACATACTACCCCAAAAGCCAGCCTTTGGTATACAGACTTTTCTACATGTTTATACTTGCACCAACCGAGGCAGTTTTCGCCCACCATTTCACAGGGGAATACCATATATTCAAGGGTGAAATACCCATATACACAGCGATCATCGGCATAGCAGTATTTGCGATATATACGCTGGCTGTATATATTGTTTCTAAATCCAAGGGCAAGCTGAAAGAAACTATAATACCGTATGTTTTGTTTGCTCTCTTTGCTGGCACTATGTATTTTTCAGAGCATCACATACCCGTTATCTCCTATTTCACGCTTTTTATTGCATGGATATGCTTTGAGGAAAGCTTCATTATAACTATACCCAATTGGCTGACAAAAAGCAGCCCAGACAAGCAAACGGCAGAAGTGATGATAAAAAAGTCTTTGGGTGTCTTTGCAGCAATATGCATCTTGATTCCGATGTATTGGAATATCAGCGTGATAATAAATGACGTACGATATCCATACGACAGTAAGAGGGAGATTGCCGAATTTATAAAGGAAAACAATCTGGAAGATGCTAACATCATGGCAGCCTTTCGAACACTAGAGGACTGCACAGAAACAGAACATGACTGCCTGAATATTCAGCGGGACGCTACGGTGAACGCATACTTTGGCAGAAATATAATCTATTCACTGAATGACGGCAAAGCAGGATATATTCAGCACTTCATGGCAGACCAAGAGTACATAGACCAAACTCTTGCAAAATGGCGCGAAATAGGTGCACCGGATGTGCTGATTGGAAGCGTGGATTTGGAATACATATTCGATGGTGAAATAACCATGCATGACTACACTCCAGTCTTGGTTGCCTATCAGCAGATATTCGTGAAAAACGACAGTGTTCGGCTTTGGTCTGCAGTCACTGTGTATGTGCGCAACGATCTGGTGGAGGCGTATGGTCTGGTGAAGGTAGAAAAGTAATTCATCTTTTTCGGCAAATATTAAGGAACACACCAATATGAAAAATCAACAGCACGGACAATATAGCTCTGCCTGTTCGTTCGGTCTTGCCGCTGTTTTCCGGCGTTGGCATCACTTCTCAATAAAAATCCCTTCAAACTCATCTATCCATTCATCTCTGTCTGTTATGTTCACACATGACACTTCCAAAAATTTTAGTTTATCCATATCTAAAACAAATCCAAAGCTTATATCTTCTCCGTCTCCCCATACGCATAGCCTTTCCAGATTTTTAGCATCTGCTATTCCATCTAGATTTTCAGGAATATAGATATCACAGCATGATAGCTCAATTATTTTCAGCTTATCCAGATTACCTAAATCTGTTATTCTATCTATATTAATATCTTTAATATATAAATATTCTAAGTTGGTCAAATATCTTATTCCTGACATATCAGTGATTTCTATTCCGTAAGTAATTGATAAACTTTTTAGATTATGTAAGCATTTCAAATCATCAAAATTTCTCATTGCATAATTTTCAATCACCAGTTCTTCTAGGTTTTCCAATCCTTTGAATATGCTCTCTTTAAAATATCCAATTATATTCAATTTTTTTAAATTACTCAGACTGTATATGGGCGAGGCATCTACGTCAAAAGCACATAACTCAAGAGATTCTAAATGATCAAGATTTTCTAAAAACGCAAGACTCTCGTCATAATATGAAGAATTATACCGGTCTCCTAGCAAGCTAAGTTCTTTCAGATTCTTTAAATATCCAATAGGAGCATAAGACTTAATATTGCTAGTTAACTCTATATCCAGCTTTACTAGACAAGATAAATTTTTTATTTGCTCAATATCAGTTTCCAAAGACAAATCCAAATAAAGCTCTTTTAAATTTGTTAGTCCCCATAATCCTGTAACGTCTTCAAAATTCCCGTCCAGTGATAGTCGCTCTAGTTTCTTTAGGTTGCTAATGGTAGATATATCTTTACACTCTCCAATAATAGATAGTGATTTTAAATTTCTGCATTTTGAAATAAAGCCCAAATCTTCAGAATCCATCACAATTTCTAAATTTTCTAGTTGTTCGCACTCTTCTACATTTACTATTTGTATATTTTCGCAGTTCTGTATTTGCAGTGATTTCAGGTTTTTCATCTTACTCAGCGCAGATATATCTACAAGGTCTTCACACCCTGATAGTACTAATGTATCTAAACTAGAGAAATTGCATATGTCAGATAAATCCTTCAGACCACTACTTTTAATTTCCAAGTCTCTTATATTTTCCATTTTCCGCAGTGAGCTGAAATCCTTAATATTAGAATCATAATTAAATAGATGTAATTCCCTTAATTGCGTCAATTCAGGTATATTTTCTATAGTTGTATATATTTCTAGGCCTATTAAATATGGCATCTCGTGAAAAACATCCATATGGTCTATATAATAAGATGATGGAAATTCAATAACCTTAATATCCTTCATTAAAGCAATTTCTGACAACATTAAATCTATGTTTATGTCTTCATTATACCAGTAATCAATAGCAAACAAATATTCCACTTGCTTCGCTTCTGATTCAAAGTTCTCTTGATCCTTTGCTGAATTTGTATAAAGCATAACATTATGATATTCACATTTGCCTTTCAGCTCCCCATAAACGCTATATTCTTCAATTATCAGATTTTCAATATTCTTATTTGTATCTTCATTGGATATAATAATTCCATTATAGCTTGAATAATAAACTACATCATCCATTGTTAATATGTAATAACCATTATCATTATCTACTTCTATATAAATTATTGGGTTATCTACGCTTCCACGAAAATTTATTTCGTATTCCTTGTCCAAATACTCATCCACATCAAAATCCAGCTCTGGAATTGGCTTTTCTGTAGGTATTGGTGTTGGCTCTGCTGTAGGCGTTGGTGCATTCTCTGGTTTGGCATCTGCACTGCAGGACGATAAAAGCACCACACAAAGTGCAAACATAAAAAGCAATGTAATTTTCTTCTTCATCTAAACCTCTTCTATCTATATCTTATTTCATGTATTTATAATATTTTTTATTGCTTCCCCTAGCACCTCTATACTGTATTATCACCCATACAAATGCCACAATCAAAAGCACCAATATAAAAATCAGCAGCATGGATAATATAGTTCTGCCTGTTCCCCCTGGCTTGCCGCTGTTTTCCGGCGTAGGCATCAATGTGATGGTGGGGGTTGGCGTCGGGGTGGCTGTTGGCGTTGCGGTTGGCTGCTCTGTGGGCGTGGGGGTTGGCTCAGCTGTGGGCGACGGCGAAGGGCTTGGGCTGGCGGTTGGTTCCTCCGTCACATCCTCGCTGACGGCCGCAATGGTATCCGCCTCATGCGCCGCAGCCGGGATGGATACGCTCAATAGTGCTATCATAATAACTATTATTTTAATTGTATGCTTCATTTTCTTCTTTCCACTTATAGTATATGTCCATTATTTTACCACCAAGGCGATTTATTGTAAATGTTTCGTAACATTTATTTAAAAATTAGCCACATTTATAATATATAAAACTATAAAACATTTCATTCAGCAAATAAAAAATGTGATATAATATGAAAAAAAGGAGGAGCAAATATGCCATATATCAATGTAAAAACCACCAGCAAAATAGACAGCACAAATGCAGAAGATATAGCATCTGAAATAACAGATAGCCTATCTACAATTCTAGGCAAGGGCATAGACACCATAATGGTGGATCTGAACACAGCTGACAATCTTTTTATGGGCGGCAGCCGCGTGGAAAGCGGCGCAGTAGTGCACATAAAAGTATTCGGCAATACATCCAGCAGCACCAAGAAGCAAGTGAACACATTTTTGTGCGAATTTTTAAATAGCAATCTTGGCATACCGGAAAGCCATATATACGTGATTTTCTCCGACAAAGCAGAGTGGGGATATAAGGGCAGCTTTATCTCCTAGTTTGAGGTTAATTTGAATATAGAAAATTTTATAAATGAATTTGTAGCGAAAAACACATACATCACCAAGGAAAATGCAGCAAATGAAGCAATGATAGGGCTGAAAATGTATGACGAGCCGCTGGTGGCATATGCATCGGCAGAGGATGGGATATTCCATGAGTATGCGACCAAAAAGGAAATACTTCAGAATAAATTTATGCCCCCAAAGGAATGGCTGAATGAAGCCTCCACTGTGATATCCGTTTTCTTTCCTTTATCCGATGAAGTGAAAAAAAGCAATGCAGCGAATATGGATATGCCATCCATCGAGTGGCTGCAGGCACGATACGAAGGGCAGGAAATGATAGTGCGATGCACCAAGGCACTGGTTGAATATCTGCAAAGCAGCGGATACGCAGCAGCAGCCCCCTGCGTGGATGAAAGAAAATGGCTGAGCATGGGTGACGAGGAGCATCAGGACAATTCATACTTCGTGCCAAATTGGTCCGAGCGGCACGCAGCGTTTGCAGCGGGGCACGGCACGTTTTCCCTATCCCGCGGGCTAATCACCAAGCGAGGCGTAGCCGGCAGATTCACCAGCGTGATAACCAACTATTTTCATGCACCTACCCCACGCGAATACACAGACATATACGAATACTGCAACAAATGCGGCAAGTGCATAGCAAACTGCCCTGCCGGTGCTATCAGCTTCGAGCACGGCAAGCAGCACTATCCATGCATGTTGTTTTTGGACAAGGTGGAGGAGATGTGCTCGCCCAGATACGGCTGCGGCAAATGCCAGGTGGCTGTGCCATGCCAGAACGGCATACCGAAGTAAACAAATATAAAAGCACCGATTAGGTGCTTCTTTTGTACTACATAATTATAATTAGGGCTCATTGCCCATATGCTCTCCTTACTCTAGACCATACTCCTCTGGCGATCTTTCATATATTTTGTAGTTTTGCGAATCGTTTTCTTTGAAAATCAGCTCCATGCTCTTCATGCATCTTTTCATATAAAATTTAAAATACAAATGTATTGCACCAATATTCACCAAAAGTGAAAATACCCCAAACCCCAGCAATAGCAAGACAATGTCCGTTTCGCTGTATTGTGTAGCAGCCGAGCCAAGAAAAATAGCCCCAACCAAAAACGCAATAAACTTGCTCATAAAGCTAGCGCTAGCAGAAAATCGAACTTCCGTCCTATCATTTTTCTGAACCATATTTCCTTTTATCACAGGTCTGTAATATCTGCTATTGTAGTTTATGGAAAATATTCTAAGCAGCAAATCAAACCCTTCCTCCGCCACTTCGCCTATGAAATATTCATCCATTTTTGCCAGCCTAAATTTGCCCTTTGCTTTTGTGTGGTGCAGCAGTTTCTCCACCGCTGCATCTTTTGGCATGCTCGTTTCTATTATATATTCTTTGTATGGAAATATCCGCATAAGTACTCCTTAATTATAATGCCATTATTATATCATAAGTTAGTAAATTTCATTGTAAAATGTTAATTATTACAAAAGCCTTATTGATATATACATAATAAAAATATTTCTTTATGAAAATAGACGGCAAATCTGCCGTCTATTTATTTAGTCAAAGTAAAATCATTCGCTCTATTTTGCCATTATATCTTTAGCCTTTTGGTCATTTGCCTCTGTAATAAATGTGATTCCCAATTCTTTTGCAGTTTCTCTGTTGGCTGCCACTATATCCTCTCTGGATATTGCGCCCAGCGAAAATCTACGTGCACCTGCCATCAGCTGCTGCAATCCTGCTGAGAGTTTATCAGAAAGCGTCCATGCTGCCAGCGCGCCATATGGAATGTTTTTCATCTCGTCTGCGCCCACCAGTTTTTTCACATCGTAGTAGCCTGCAAATATCTCCTCTACATATGCTCCATTTTCCAGCACAGTCTTTGGCAGCTTGTCCCAATTTCCGTTTACCTCTATTCTATTTTCCGGCAAAAGCACACCCTCGATATTTGATCCTAAAAATCCCGGTATCATCAGTGCTCTGCCCATGCATATCAGTTTCACATATGGTGCACCTATTGCCAGTGCTTTAAACATATGGTCTTCTCGCGCCAATCCTCCTGCAAAGGCCATGTCTACTACGTGCTCACCATTAGCAGCCAGTATGTCTGCATATTCTCGTGCTTTTGAATGCAGATATATGGATGGCACACCCCATGACTCCATCATATTCCATGGGCTCATTCCTGTTCCGCCGCCAGCGCCGTCTATTGTCAGCAGGTCCAGCTTTGCCTCCGACGCATACTTTATAGACATAGCCAGCGCTTCCATGCCATATGCACCTGTTTTAAGTGTTATTCTTTTATATCCCAAGCCTCTTAGATAGCCTACAGCCTTCATGAAGTTTTCCTTCACTTCATCACTGGATTTTAGGTCTGTGTATCCCAGACGGCTGTGCCTGGCAAATGATTTGATAGCTCCATGCTTGAATCCTTCCTGCACTTCAGGTTTGTTTGGGTCTGGATCCACTACATATCCCCTGTCGCTCAAAAACTGTGCATATTCCAGGCTGTTTACCTGAATTTCGCCGCCTATGTCTTTGGCTCCTTGTCCCCACTTCAGCTCGATTATTACTTTGTCGCCGAATTTTTCAATAATGTATTCCGCCACGCCATTTCTGGTGTCCTCTACATTCAGCTGCACAATTATCGCACCGTTTTTTCCATCATAATACTTCAAATATGTGTTGATGCGTCTGTCCATCTCGGGGGCTTTCAAAATTTTGCCGTTTTCTATAACAGCCTCTTTGTCCACGCCTACTACATTCTCACCTATAACAATGGGATACCCTACTAGTGCTGCACCTATAGCAAACGAATCCCAATACTTTGCTGCGATGAAAGTGGAGCCTAGTGCACCTGTCATTAGTGGAACTTTTGCATTTGTTTTCACGCTGCTGCCAAATGATGTGGATATGTCTACATTAGGAAAAATGTCATCGTCTGCACTGTCGGATATTCCGCTTGGCAGCCCATATGCACCGTAGTTGTATCCCTCAATTCTCACTGTGTCGTAGCTGACTCCCAGCTCGTTAATGTTCTTGCTTCCTGCTGTAACGGCACCAAAATCCCGTGGATATAGAATCTTCCTGCCCTGCATACATGCAGCAAACGTCTCACAGTTGCCTCTGCAATTTGCCCTGCACAGGGTGCACAAACCAGACGGGGCTGCATTCCCCCGGTTGGCTGTACCCAATGCATCGTTAGTTTTTGCATACTCCATTACAAAACTTCTCCTTTGAATTTTATTTTCTTTAGAGATATTCTCTAAACTAATTTCATTCAAAACAATGCTGAATATTATTCAATCATATGTATTTTATCATACTATGGAGAATATTTCATATATTTTGCAAATTAAAAAATATTATATATAAATAAAGCTATATACAGCACTCATTAGCTGCATATAGCTATGTAAATCTTCTCTTTTTATAATAGCTCTCTTCCTATTGCTGTGTTTAGTCTAATAATTATATCATGTGTTTGCATATTTTTTTGCTAATAAATTTATTTTTGCGTCTGTTGAACTAATGACATATATTTACTGGCATGGTATAATACCGTAAAGCGAGGAAGCGCGATGGTAGATAAAAGCAATATCACAAAAACATTAAAAATCACATCCATTGTAGTAGGCGGTGCTCTGTCTTTATTTGGGCTGCTTCCTGTTTATGCTACTTTGTCTATCGCAGGAATCATTCTACCCTCTGTTTATGATATTTTCTCTGAATCAGGCATATTCAAAAGCAATCTAAAAAAGAATCAAATTATTAAGGCTATACAAAATACATATGAAAACCTGAAAGACAGCAGCCAAGCACAAGAATATGAAAAGGCACTTACCGCGGTTTCATTAAACATTCAAAAAGCATTTGAGGACAGCGGCAAAAAAAGAAAAATATCGACTGATGAATTTATAGATGTGGCTACAGAGCTGATAAACCAAAAAGAAGATGCGCAATCGCTGGATAATAGAAAAATTATTTTGGATTTTGAAAGAGAATTTCTTAGCCGGATATCAATCGAAAAGAACGATAACGATATCAGTTTGATAAATATCGATATAATAAATGAGCGCTTAAATTACATAGAAGCTGTAATTGCGCAAGTGAAGGAAGACCTACAAGAGCAAATAGATGCAAACACCAAAGCCATAGCGGAAATCAAAGCTGCAAACATGATACAAGACGCTGTTGCTCCGCCATACAAAACATTCAAAAAGCTATTTGGCAGAGAACGAGATATAAAAGAAGTAATTGGCTATCTGCATTCCTATCAGCATATTGTAATAGTAAATGGCTGGGGCGGCGTTGGCAAAACAGAGCTGAGTGCCAAAATCTGCGACAGCAATATTACAGAAAGAGACCATATATATTGGTTTAAATGCAACCAAGGGCTAAACGACGGCATCAAAATGATTGCAAAGCCCAGCAAAGAAATGACCCAAGAAGAAAAAATAGAAAATGTCAAACAATTTCTTATGAGGCTTGACTATAGATATTTATTAGTATTTGACAATCTTGAAGACTTTGAGACGCAAGACATAGACCTGCTGAGGAGGCTAAACTGCAAAGTAATAATTACCAGCCGAAAAAATCATAATATATTAACTTCTAATACGAAGAATTATTATCTGGATTTAATCGATGAAAAAACATGCTGTGATATTTTTAAATTCTACTGCAAAAACAGAGAAATCAAAGATGAAAAAACGCTAACCGATTTAGTAAGGCGTGCAGGAAAACATACCCTTGTAATAGAGCTTCTGGCAAGACTATACGACAGCCCATCAAAATATGAAACACTAGCACAGCTTTATGATGAACTTAAAGCCAACGGTTTTAATTTAAAAGATATCGTGTCTTCCCATCAGGACATAAATGAGGATGAATTCCGAAAGCGGCTGCTTACACTATTTGATATATCCAAAATAAAAGATGATGATGATGAAATTCATGTCCTAAAAAACATATGCATACTGCCCTCTATGCCTGTGCCTTTTGCAAAAATGAGCAAATGGTTGGATGATAAAGACAAATATAGCAATGCATTAAGTGCACTGACAAAATCCGGCTGGCTAAAATGTGAAAAAAACTATATATCTATGCACAGTGTTATAAGCGAAACACTAAGAATGGAATTTGAAAATGAAATAGATATCAGCGAATGCAAGCATCTGATATATGCTTTAGCCGAAGAAATTAATTTAGAAGAAGATGACCCCAATAGATATAAAGCAGAGTATATGCCATTTTGCATAAGTATAAGCGAATATTTCAGCGGCTTAAAAGAAGAAGACGTTGCTTATCTGAATTTTATGATAGCATCTGTATATGATGACATTGGCGAATATTCTCAATCACTAAAACACTATAATTTAGCACTTGAAATAAAAGAAAAAGTATTAGGCAAAGAGCATCCTAATACAGCCACTACCTATAATAATATAGCAGGAGTATATCAAGCCAAAGGAGACTATGATACGGCACTACGCTATTTTGATAAAGCTCTTGAAATAAGCGAAATAGTATTAGGCAAAGAGCATCCTGATACAGCCACTACCTATAATAATTTAGCAGGAGTATATCAAGCCAAAGGAGACTATGATAAGGCACTAATCTATTATCATAAAGCTCTTGAAATAAGAGAAAAAGTATCAGGCAAAGAGCATCCTGATACATCCGCTACCTATAATAATATAGCAGTAGTATATCAAGCCAAAGGAGACTATGATAAGGCACTACGCTATTATGATAAAGCTCTTGAAATAAGAGAAAAAGTATTAGGCAAAGACCATCCTAGTACAGCCACTACCTATAATAATATAGCAGGAGTATATCAAGCCAAAGGAGACTATGATAAGGCCCTACGCTATTATGATAAAGCTCTTGAAATAAGCGAAAAAGTATTAGGCAAAGAGCATCCTGATACAGCCACTATCTATAATAATATAGCATTAGTATATCACGCCAAAGAAGACTATGATAAGGCACTAATCTATTATGATAAAGCTCTTGAAATAAGCGAAAAAGTATTAGGCAAAGAGCATCCTGATACTGCCATTACCTATAATAATATAGCAGGAGTATATAAAGCCAAAGGAGACTATGATAAGGCACTACGCTATTATGATAAAGATCTTGAAATAAGCGAAAAAGTATTAGGCAAAGAGCATCCTAGTACAGCGATTACCTATAATAATATAGCAGTAGTATATCAAGCCAAAGGAGACTATGATACGGCTCTAAGCTATTATGATAAAGCTCTTAAAGCAAAAGAAAAAGTACTGGGCAAAGAGCACCCTAGTACAGCCACTTCATATAATAATATAGCAGGAGTATATAAAGACAAAGGAGACTATGATAAGGCACTACGCTATTATGATAAAGCTCTTAATATAGTTAAAGTTGTATTAGGAGCAGAACATCCTGATACAGCCGCTACCTATAATAATATAGCAGGAGTATATCAAGACAAAGGAGACTATGATACGGCACTACCCTATTATGATAAAGCTCTTAATATAGTTAAAGTTGTATTAGGAGCAGAACATCCTTATACTGCATCAACCTATAATAATATAGAAATATTATATAAAGAAAAAGAAGCATATGAAAAAGCACAAGCTGAAACTGAACAAGATAGTCGAGATACCTAAGGGTTGCATCCCTTAGGCGGGTCTAGGCAGAGCCCATAAAACAAAAAAACCGCCATATGACGGTTTGGTATTTATATATTAAATCATTTTCTCAGCTAAAATTCATTTATATGCCCCACCATAGCGTCGCGCATTTCTCCGGGGGTTTGAATATTGTACAAATCAGATACCACAGTAATGCTCTCCAGCATTTCGGAAATCAGCCCCATCAAATCCAGCCTTTCAAAGTCTATGTCATCTTCCGGCACGGCAGCCAGCACGATAATATCCACAGGCTCGCCATAGTCTTCCCAAGAGATGCTTTTTGTCAGCCTGCCAATGGCTATGGCTGCGCTGGATACTGCGGAGCATTTGCCTCTGGATAGTGCCACTCCGTTTCCTTTGTTTATGGTGGATTCCAGCTCGCTAAGCAGCACCGATTTGGTGAACTCTGTAGTATCAGCCACAATGCCCTTTGAACGCATCATGTCAGCAAGTACATCAATTGCTATTTTTTTGCTGTCAGCTTTAACATTCAGATTTATTAAATCCTCTTTTGCCATGCTTTCCAAAGTAACCATAAAATCTCCCGAAAAATAAATTTCCCTATTCATTTGTATAGTAATATAATAATATAAACACAGAAAAAATGCAAAGATTGTATTTATTTTTTAGAAAAATGTAACAAACGAAATCTCCACCCTATTTTTGTCATATATTTACTCTCTTTTTTTAATATACCTATCAATAAACCATGTCACACTTTAATTATATTAAACTATATTTTAATTTTATTAATATTTTTATTGACATTGCTCTAAATATTATTTATAATTGGCAGTGTAAAGGAGAGATTTTTATGGCATATGAAAATAGCTGGCTGGCAGAGCTGGACACAGAAGACATCAATTTCATCAAGAAATTCATTCTGGCATCAGGCTCTCTGAAGGAAATAGCCAAAATATACGATGTATCCTACCCCACTGTGCGGCTGAGGCTGGACAAGCTGATACAGAAAATTCAGCTGAATGAAAAATCCGATGAAGACGAATTTATCAGCCTGATAAAGCGGCTGGCAATAGACGAAAAAGTGGAGCTGGACACAGCAAAGGTAATTATCGGTGCATACAAGAAAGGCAAGGAAGAGAACACATTATGAGCATAACTTTATTCGTTGTAGTATTAATAGTGCTGCTGGCACTGGAGATTTTTCTATCTCTTAAAAAATCAAAATGGCTTGGGCTGATTATCCCCGCAGGGCTTTTTATATTGCTAAGCATATTTGCGATATTCAATATATCGGAGGCCTTCACAAATATCGAGGGCTTCGGCGGATTTTTGCAAAGCTACGGCGGCGTAGGCATATGGGCACTTTCTTTGAAGCTCGGCTTTGTCTATTCTCCCGTTATCATCAGCCTGATAATATATTTTGTGTGCAGGGCAGCCTACAAAAATAGTCACCCCACCACAAAAGACAAAGAAATGAAAAAAATGATGGCAGAAGACCTATAAAAAAACAGTCCCACCTTGTTGGGACTATTTTTTGCCGTTATCTATCCTACATCAGCAGCTCTCCGATACACTTTTTGGCAGTTGCTTTTTTTATGCGAATTTATCCTATTGCTGCAAATAACAAAAAAGTATCGAGAAAAAAGTGTTGAGTAATCTACTTGTCTTTCATCCAATGCCCCTTTGGGGGATATTTCTTTCTGCTATATATCCTACATCAGCAGCTTGCCGATACACTTTTTGACAGTTGCTTTTTTTATGCAGATTTTTCCCATTGCTGCAAATAACAAAAAAGTATCGAGAAAAAAGTGTTGAGTAATCTGCTTGTCTTTCATCCAATGCCCCTTTGGGAAATATTTCTTTCTGTATATATCCTACATCAGCAGCTCGCCGATACACTTTTTGGCAGTTGCTTTTTTTATGCGAATTTATCCTATTGCTGCAAATAACAAAAAAGTATTAATTAGATTACTTCATTATTCAGTGCAAGTGCTGTATAATTATCTGCAAAGGATAAACTATGCTAAACAAAATAAAAACCAAGGCAAAGGAGCTGAAAAGCAACGTGCTGGCGCTATATCTAGCCAGCCGGCATCCGTGCACGCCTCTCTTTGCCAAAATACTGACTGGGCTTATTGTAGCCTATGCACTCAGTCCCATAGACCTGATACCGGATTTCATACCCGTTTTGGGGCTGCTGGACGATATCATTCTGCTGCCTTTGGGCATATACATAGCCATTCGAATGATACCCAATGATGTGCTGGAGCAATGCAGAGAGCAGGCAAAGCAAATGGAGGACAAGCCCAAAAGCTACGCCGCTGCTGTGGGCATAGTACTGCTTTGGATTGCCATTGCGGCTCTCATTTTGCTGAAAATACTTAAATAGCATAAGTTCAAAACTTTGTGCAAAATGCTATTTATAAATCGCTGGAAATATTATATAATGTTCTAGTAATGCCAATATAACACCAAAGGGAACTAGGAGATAGAATATGAAATGCACCAACTGCGGAGCACCAATAGAGGCTGATTTCAATATGTGCCCATACTGCGGCATGAGCATGAAGGACATGATAGATGCCGAGGACGTATACGAAAAAATTGACGATATGGACGACAAGCTAGACACCATACAAAGCCGTCTGAGCACCCCAAACACAGGCAATCCTTCCTACACTCCGCACCCTCCGAGCAAGTCAGAAGAATCAGTAGGCAAGGTAGCCACTGCCATATTTTTTGTGGTGTTCTTTATAGTCACCATCATCATTCTGGGCAATGCACTCACCATGTGTGCCACCATGCCAACGTTCTACTAATAAATAAATAAAAGGATAGTATAATGTACGAAATTTCATTCAGGCCGCTTCACGCAGACGACATGCCGGATATGTACAGGTGGCTGACCACCGACTTTGTGCACCAGTGGTACGCCCGCAAAACAGAGTGGACAGAGCAAAAAGTAATAGACAAATATCTGCCGAGTGCACAAGATAAAAAGACAATAGACAGCTTCGTCATCATGTGCGACGACAGCAAAATAGGATATATCCAAAGCTACAAGACAGCCGACTACCCGGACTACTGGGCATGCCTAGACACCGGGCTGGAGACAGCCGGTATAGATTTGTTTATCGGCGAGCCGGATTTTCTGCACAAGGGGCTGGGCAAGAAGATTTTGCAGAAATTCCTAAAGGAAATGATTTTCAGTCTATACCCTGATATCACCCACTGCACCATAGGCCCGGAGGTGGAAAACACCGCCGCCATCGCCGCCTACAAAAAGGCCGGCTTCACCTATCTGAAAACAGCCGACATCACCCACAAAAATGAGCAGGAATATCTGCTGATTATGAGCAAGCAGGAGGCTATGGATTTGTATTAAAAGACCGCTTAGGCGGTTTTTTTGTTGTTATTATGGGACTCTGTCCCATACCCTGTATAAGGGACACGTCCCTTATATATCCCATTAATTATATTATCCTTTGTCGAAATATGATATTTACTGTAAAATAATTGATTTAGATTAGCTGTAATGTTATAATTTTTATAAATAATGTTTAATTTTACTAACGACAACATCTAACCAATTTATTGAGGTTAACTTATGTCATATTCAGATTGGCTCAAAACAGATTTGCACATTCATAGTATTATTAGTAATCAGACTAAAAAAAATGATTATGATGGTACTGAATATACCGCAGACGAGCTCATTAAAACACTTATCAATAATAACGTAAACCTTTTTTCTATTACTGACCACAACATTCTCAACGTAGACTTATATAAGGATATTGAAAGAACAATACCAAAATATGAAGGTCAAATCAATTATTTAATTGGGGCAGAAATCGATGTGTATGATACCGCTGTTCACAAAGATGTATTTCATTTGCTTATATATTTCGATACACAAAATATTGATATAGTCGAAAAATTAATATGCGATTTATATGGAAAGAAAAGCGTAAGTGAGCTAGGTGGAAACAACAAAACTCTTGAACTATCAGAAATCTTTAGAACGTGTTTTAATTGCGAAATTGAAAACATCATTACTATTCCCCATTTTAATAATAAGCATAAAGGATTGCCTACAAGTGATAGTATAGATAGTTTTGTATATACTGTTTTTAATGCTCTAGAGGATAGTAATAATAGAAATAATCTGATTGATTCTATTAAAGCTTTTGAAAGAAATGAATATTCCGATGTCCCTCTAGTGGTATTCTCAGACAATCATAATCTGAAAATTTACCCTAATGGCAAAAACAAAGATTCTCAAATCATACAAACTCAAATGTTTATTTTAGGCAATATAAATCACCCTTTCAGTAGTGTGAAAACTGCATTTCAAGATGTACAAACTAGAGTTTATATCAAAGATGTTACGTGCAGAAAATTATCTCATGCATCTGAATATATTCAAGAGCTTTCAATAGATGGCAAAGCAATAAAACTTAGTCCGTATCAAAATACAATAATAGGTGGATTCGGAACTGGAAAGTCGTTTTTATTGAACTTAATTCAAAATGGCATTGATGGCGTAGATATTGAAAAGTACAATACGCTGAAGCAGCATTATATCAGTTTTAGTCTAAAATTATCTGACGGCACACCTAGAAAGTCAATTGAGGAAACTATTGAAAAAATTAAGATAATTCGATTCGATCAAGAAAAAGAAATATACTTCAGTGCATCTATTGATGAAAAATGTAAAAATGATTTAGAAAGAAAATTAGGGATTACTTTCCCTAAACTGGACATAATTTCTCCAAAAGATGAAAAATCACTTATTGATTCATTTAATGAATATAGTTTATTATTTCATAAGAGCATTACAGATGAATTTAATTACGAAGAACTTTCTAAAAAAGATACCAAGGACTACACGATAGAAAACGAAACATTATCTGACATTTACAAAAGTAAAGACTATTTAATTACGTTATATTCAAATTTGAGTTTAGAACAAAAGAGTTTGTTCTTCGGGAATCCTTTATATTCTGACCAAGAAAGAGAAAATATCACTTTAACCAGTGAATTGATTAAAAGCAAAAACAATAATGCATCTGAAATAACAACAAAAGTTAATCATTATCTTAATAAAATTGAAAATAAAATCAAGGAAATAAGTAGAGACATAGAAAAAAGGAATCTTTCTTTATCTTCAAATACGGATATACTCAAAAATATACGGGAATACTTATATGAATATGCCGTATCTTTGAAAAAACTAAAAACATTATGTGCAAAATTTGAAATCACATACTCAGAAGAAAATTTTAATCAAATATCGGAGCAAAAAAAAGAAAATAATATTGGTGATACTTCATTTAAAATGAGATGTATGTATAATCAGAAAATTGAATACCAATCATACAAAAAAAAGATACTAAAAAATGATTATAGAAATAAACCTTTTTTCATCGGAATTATTCAATCAATAAATAGCGAGTCGCCTTTCTCGGGTAATAAAAGCTTTGTTGAAAATTTAGAAAACTTTCTTAATACTTATTATGCGAATTTCACAAAGTTTGAATACGACTTACTAGAAGGAAATGATTCATTAAAGCACAAATCTGCTGGAGAAAGAGCAAATCTTATTATGCGGGTCATATTTAATCAAGTAGAGTCTGATGTGAAAAACGATACCCCAGTAATAGTGATTATTGACCAACCCGAAGATAGTCTAGACAACAAAGGAATTACCAAAGAGGTAGTTAATAAAATAAGATGTATGAAAATAAATAATACCCTACCGCAAATCATTTGCGTTACACATAACGCAAATATCTCTATAATGGCTGACTCTGAAAATATAATTGTTGCCAAGAAAGAAGACGGAAAATGTATATATAATAATTCTGGTATCGAGGATGTAAAATTTATAGAGAATGTTTGCAATATTGTAGAAGGCGGCACAGTTGCTCTCAAAAAACGTGGTGAAAAATTCAATATTCCGTTTATAAAAACAATAAATGAGGTGTAGTTATGAAAGAAGTAATATTATTTCTAAAAATAGTTGATGAAGACCTGCATAAAATATACTCTGCAGACATTGATACCAACATAATAATAAATAATGCTACAAAGCACGTCGAGAACACCAAAGAATTTTTTAGAAATATCATATTCAATATGTTTATAGAAAACGAAAAGCACGAGATAAAACTATGCACTGAACTAAAGAAATATGAAAACAAAGAAGTATTATATATACTTGAAGAAATGATAGATATATGCAACAACGTTGACATAGAGGTTGAAATAGAGGATGAATAAATAATCAGTATTAGGGATTTTCAAGGGATGAAATCCCTTGAACGGGGTTTGGGGCAGCGCCCCATTCCCGCTTTCATCAACCGCTTTACCAATAAAAAAACTCCCCTATAAGGGGAGAAATACATTTATATGGAAAGAATTCTTATTGATTAATTTATTTTTCTGCTATATCCGGCTTCCAGCCACGATGTATTTTTCGTGGTCGCTTATCATGGTGTCCACCGCGAAAAACTGCTCCATCATTTTGCTCATCTCGCCTGCCTCCGGCAGCGGCCTCGACACATGCTTCGCACCCTTTGAATGGTGCTTCATTATTGCTTCTCTGCTCATTCCGTGGGCTATGCATAGCCTTCCTTTGGGTCTTGTCATGCTGGCTAGTTTTTGTATCAGGCTCTGCGGATCCGGAAAATGCGGAATGGCATTGTACACCACGCAGCAGTCAAACTGCATGCCCATATCCGCCTCCTCTATGTCCGCACATATCACCGACACATGGGACTGTGGATATTTGCGGCGGGCAATGCTGGTCATCTCTGTGGATATATCCACCCCCACCAGCTTTTTGACCCCTCGCAGAAGATAATCCTCAAATAGCACGCCCGTGCCGCACGCCACATCCAGCACAGTACACTCTGCATCTACGCCTGCTGCATCCAGAATGATCTCTATCTTCTTTTGCGAGCGAATCATATTTTCGTCCCAGCTTTTTGCATGCCTATCAAAATACGCCTGTATTTCAGCTTTGTTCATCTCTTCTCTCCTAGCAGGCAATTATCTCTTTTATCATGAATTCTCGCCCACCCAGCACCTCGAATGACGTCTGCTGGCATTTGGGGCAGACCTTCTTGTTCTCTATCAGGTTGTATACGCTGCCGCATTCTTTGCATCGCACATTGCCCGGCAGTATCTCAATCCGCAGCTTCGTATCCTCCAGCATAGTGCCATAGGAGGCGGCAGGATAGCACTGCTCCACATAATAGGGAACTACCGATGATAGCTCGCCTATCTGAAGAACCAGTGTATCCACCTTTGTCAGGTTTTGCTCCTTGGCTGTCTTTTCCACTATGCGGACAATCTCGCTGACTATTCCTAGCTCGTGCATTTATTTCGCCTTCTTTTTAAAGGATTTTTTCACGTTCTTCACCGCTATTTTCGCCTTGCGCTTTATAACATGGGGAATAATAGCCTTCTTCATGTCAAATAGCGAAACGCCCTCGCCGTCGTATCTTCTCTCCAATGATATAGCGTCAAATTTGCATTTTGTGGTGCACTGTCCGCAGCCCACGCACAGGAATTCGTCCACCACTACTGCACCGCAGCCAAGGCAGCGTTCTGTTTCCTTTTTCAGCTGCTCCTCGGTGAATGTTCCTCTGTCGTCGCCGAATTTTGTATCCGCCTTTTTGTGGGGTGCCTGCTGGCGAGGCATTTTGTCGTAGCTCTCCAGCTCCAGTGCATCCTTGTCCAGTGCCTTGTATTCTCGCCTGTCTCTGCCCAGCACCAGGCTTTGCCCCGGCTGTACATATCTATGGATGGATATAGCCCCCTGCTTTCCTGCAGCTATGGCATCTATTGCAAATCTAGGCCCTGTGTATGCGTCGCCGCCTACGAAAATATCCGGTTCTGCGCTTTGATAGGTGAAGTCGTCTGCCTTCACTGTGCCGTTTCTGTTTATCTCCACTTTTGTGTCGGCTAATAGCTCGCCCCATTGTATAGACTGCCCAATGGAAAGCAGCACATAGTCAGCCTCCACGATTATTGTATCCTTGTCGTCATACACCGGTGCAAACCTGTGGTTTTCATCAAATACAGATACGCATCTGCGGAATTTCACGCCCGTTACTTTTCCCTTTTCAGCTACTATTTCACAAGGCCCCCAGCCGTTGTTCACGGCTATGCCTTCGTGGTTTGCTTCCTCCACTTCATCCGGCGATGCAGGCATCTCCTCTGCACTCTCCAGGCAATACATGGATACATCCGATGCATCCAGCCTTGCCGCTGTCCTTGCTACGTCCACTGCCACGTTGCCGCCGCCTATCACTATGGCTTTGCCGGATAGCTTTATGTCCTCGCCCAGATTTACTCTGCGAACGAAATCTATTCCCGAAAGCACGCCTTCTGCGTCCTCGCCCTCTATGCCTAGGCTGCGTCCGCCCTGTGCACCGATGGCAATATAGAACGCTTCGTATCCTTGCTTTCTCAGCTCCTTTATGGTCACATCTTTGCCCACTTCAATGCCCGTTTTAAACTCTACGCCCAGCTCACGAAGCACATCTATTTCTGCATTCACCACGTCTTTTTCCAGTCGGAATGCAGGTATTCCAAATGTCAGCATTCCGCCCAGCTTATTCTGCTTTTCAAATACCGTCACTTTATATCCGTCAATTGCCAGATAGTATGTGCAGGAAAGCCCTGCAGGGCCTGCACCCACCACAGCTATTTGCCTGCCGTAGTCATGGCGTTTTTCAGGCACATATCTCAGATCGCTGTTCATGTCCTGCTCCGCGATAAATCTTTTTATGTCGTCTATTGCTATGGCTTCGTCTATTTCGCATCTGGTACATGCAGATTCGCATCGTCTGTTGCATATTCTTCCGCAGACTGCCGGGAATGGATTTTCCTTTTTTATCAGCTCTAGTGCATCTGTGTATTTGCCCTGTGCCGCCAGCTTGATATATCCCTGTATGGCAATGTGTGCAGGGCACTCTGTTTTGCAGGGTGCTGTTCCGCTCTCCACCACGTTTTTGCGGTTTGTTCTGTATTCAGGGTTCCAGTGCTCTGCTGTCCATTCTGTGTCTCTCGGTGTTTCTTCACGGATTATTTTGTCCT
This sequence comes from Eubacteriales bacterium, assembly GCA_040883315.1. Lineage (GTDB taxonomy): Bacteria > Bacillota > Clostridia > Christensenellales > UMGS416 > JAFGUF01. The sequence goes on along the minus strand of JBFLKU010000007.1, from coordinate 69,387 downwards.
CTGTTGAGCATACCTTTTGCCCCAGCTGCAGTGCATTCACAGGGCAGTTTTCCACGCACTGCCCGCAGGCTACGCATTTGTCCCTGTCTACTGTCGATATATAATTGGAGCGAACCATATCCGCATTTAAGTACATCTCTGCTGTACGCATAGAGAAGCATCCGCAGCCGCAGCAGTTGCATATTGCGTGGGTTTTTCCGTCCCCGTCTAGGTTTGGTATCTCGTGCATCAGCCCGTTTTCCTCTGCACGGCGAAGTATTTCATATACCTCTTCTTTTTCCACCTGTCTGCCTCTGTTTGTGCGGATGTAGTATTCCGCTGCATGCCCCATCTGTATGCACATGTCCTCTTTCAGGTGTCCGCAGCCCTCCCCCATAATCTCTCTGGCTGTGCGGCATGAGCAATTGGATACGGAAAATATATCATGCTCTTCAATGTGCTTGGATATCTCCTCGTAGGATGCTCTGCGGCTTTCGCCGTCTATGGCCTGCTCTATCGGTATAACACGCATCAGTCCTATTCCCACAGGGGTCATTCCTGCTGTCTTTGCTCCCCGCACTCTGCCATATGCCTCGAATGCCTCTGCTATCTGGGGATATTTCTGAGGGTTTGTCGGGTGGTTTGTCATCATCTCCATTATTCCCGGAACCCATGTATCATACCAGAAAGTGTCTTTGCCATCTATTGTATTCACAAAGCATACCCCTGCATCAGCCAGCTCCAGAAGAAGTTTATGGCATTCATCCTCGCTCTTGTCAATACGCTGGCTCACCGTCTCAGCTGTCACCTTTTCACGTATTGCCATCGTCATGCACACCTCTGCCATCTCATCTGTCACCACAGGCTCCAGTATCAGATATTCCGGTGCTTCATAGTCATATTCGTCTTTTGCGCCGGGCTTTTTTCGCCCTATGTGGTTTGCCAGTGCCAGCACTTTTGGTTTAACTTGTTTGTTTGTTTTTCCACTTGTCATTTCAGCCATTTTTCTCTCCTTGAATTCAGTGTTTCAAATTCCGTTTTGCTCTATCCTTTGTTCCATTTTTCAGCTTCATCTTTTATCCATGCAGTCCATTCATCCAGTCCCTCGCCTGTTTTTGCGCAGATAGGAATGATTTTCGCATCAGGGTTCAGCTTGTGCACTCTTTCACGTACTGCATCCATGTCAAATTCAAAATACGGAAGCACGTCTGTTTTGTTCACCAGCACCACATCGCATATCGTAAACATCAATGGGTATTTTAATGGCTTGTCATCTCCCTCTGGCACGGAGAGTATCATGGCGTTTTTCGCAGCACCCGTATCAAACTCCGCCGGGCATACTAGATTGCCCACGTTCTCCAAAATAGCAATGTCTATGCCGTCCAGCCCCAGCCCGTCTAGCCCTTGGCGTGTCATGCCTGCATCCAGATGGCACATGCCGCCTGTGTGCAGCTGAATAACCTTTGCCCCTGTCTCCATAATGGTTTTGGCGTCTACATCCGAGTCGATATCCGCCTCCATCACGCCGATTGAGTATTCGTCCTTCAGCCTGTCTATAGTCCCGCACAAAGTGGTAGTTTTGCCAGCTCCCGGAGATGACATTAAATTAAGCAAAAATACTTTCTTTTGTTTCAGCTCATCTCTCAGCTTGTCCGCCTCGTTGTCGTTGCTTTCAAATACACTCTGCTTTATTTCCAATATTCTAAATTCGTTCATTTTCTCTCCTATTCGGCCAGCTGCTTAATTTTTTTATACTCTGCCAAGTCTGTATATAGCTCTGCCTTGTATGGGTTGCGGTGCGTTTTGCGTATCTTATATATCATGTACACAGCTACAGCTACATTAGCTACAAGTGCAGCTAGGCTAATGGCAAAATATATTTTCGGATTATATGTGGAGTCCACACGGAATCTGCCTGCGTCCTGAAACATAGGGAAGGTCTGTGCGAACATGCACCAAAGTGCCAGAGTCTGTGCTCTGTGCTGCAGCCATGCACCCTTTCCCACTGTAAATGCACATAGTGTAGGCGCAATCAGCAGTGCCAGCCCGCAGTACCATGAGTGATTTGGCAGGCAATTGTATGTGTAGGCAAAATTCCAAACATCATATGCTATTATCCAAAACCACAGCATATCCGGCCACAGCATGTCGCGGCTGCCATCTTTTTTGGTCACTTTTCGTAGGGTTATTCCGAACCATCCTGTTATGGTTATAATATTTAATATGCCTGCAATTGCATTCATGTAGTTCCACGATCCGCCCATCAGCATAACAGCAGAGTCGGCAGTTTTATCCAATGCGGCAACTGCGTAGTTCATGCCCACCTCCACGTCACGCACACATGCCTCCAGTATATTTATTGCCAGTATCAGCGGCGGAAACACTAAAGCGGCCTTTTTGTCTGCAAGTCTCCATTCCGTGCCGTCTTTCTTTTTGCCCTTCAGGTGGCGAATCATCCAGAAGCCGATGCAGCCTGCAGTGGATGAATAAACCTTGGCAAGGTGAAACCAATCGGTGTATATGTCTTCCTTTAGCACTGTGAACCAAAGTACGGAAAGCACTATGGGCAGCACTACAAAAAAAGCAAACCCAACATACTTAAATCGTCTGGCAAATTCATTCAATGCAAAAAGTGCTGAGAGAACACATAGCCATACCAGCAGGGCAGACACGACTGTTGCGCCGTCTGCGTAGTTAAAAGTGAACATAATTATTTTCCTCCTAGCAATCGGGGATGGGCTGCATATATATTTTTCTGCAGCTTTCCTAATATAAATAATTGGTCATACCAATACCCAATACATTGTTAATATTTTAACACTGTCTATTGGATAATGTCAATATAATTAACTATAAATCCTTTACTATAAGGATTATTTGTGGTTTTTCTATTGTTTTTGTTGCATAAATATGCTATGATTTGTCTGTGGTATCTGGTTGTACCAATATCAATTACACTAAAAAGGAAATAATAGTATGGAATTTTCAAAGCTAAGTGCCCCCACATTAAAAGAGCTCTTCGTAAAAGAGCTTGAATCCATGATTTTGTCCGGCAAGCTGCCCGTGGACACCCAGCTGCCTCCGGAGCGAGAGCTGGCGGAGAATATGCAGGTCAGCCGCGCCGTTGTAAATGCGGGCATCGTGGAGCTAGCCAGAAAGGGATTTTTGGTGATACGCCCACGGGTGGGCACATTTGTGGCGGACTACAGAAAAAACGGAACTATCGAGACATTTATGGCGATCACCTCCTACAACGGAGGCATGCTGCGCCGGGAGGAGATAAAATCCATATTGGAGCTTCGTCTGTCTTTGGATACATTGGCAATACAGCTATGCTCCAAGAGAATAACAGATGATGAGCTGGCTCAGCTGAGAGATATTACAGAAAAGATGAAAGAGGCAAAGACATACGATGAGGCAGTGGCGCAGGCATTTTCATTTCAGCATCATCTGGCGTTCTTTTCAGAAAACACTTTTCTGCCCGTCATCTTCAGCTCATTCAAGTCCCTGACACGCACACTATGGCTGCGCTTCTGCGAGCTATATGGCATAGCTGCACTTTATAAGAACACAGATGAATTGTGCACCATGCTGGAAAAAAGGGATTTTGAGGGTGCACTGGAATGCCTTAAATCCTCTCTGGAAAATTCCATAAGCGGAAATAAGCAGATATACTATTAGAGCTTAATTGGATTTTTTATAAATTATTTGTAGTGCATATTCCCCAGGCTGGCTGCCATTCTATTCACGGCATCCTCTATGGCCTCGATGTGATTGGTGAATATCTCCACAGTATACGGGGTGACCAAGCCATCTATACTATGCTTAATCTCTATAAAAACATTCAGCCCATATGATGAACTGCTGATTTCTTTAATATTTCTTTTGCTGAATTCGCATGCATACTTTTGGTTGCTTCCTTCATTTCGCAGAAGCACTATCTTATCGTCTTCAAATGCTATGTAGAGCTTGCTCACCCTATAGAGCCGGGATTTGGTGGTCATGCTCTGTGCCACGTATTTGTCGTATCCATTGTATCTTTCGCTGCTTATTCTCTTGAAGCTTTTGTACACCTTTTTCCATGCTTGTTTTTTAATAAACAACCCTAATAGATACAGAACTAGCACTGCACTCACACTGAAAAGAATAATTATGAAATTGTCCATCTACTTTAGCTCCAAAAATTTTATATATATGCCATTTTACCATCAATCAGATGTTTTGCAAATCATATATCCCAATTATTTTGCTTTTTTTGCAGCAAAAAGGCACGCCGTGCGTGCCGAAAATATCCATCTATGCCATTATAGCCTCACATATTGTTCTGCCGTCTTTTGTCAGCGAATTGTTGAGCAGCTCCACGCCTTTCAGATCCTCATCCACTGCGTACTTTTCCAGCAGTCCCTTTTTCTGCAGGCTCTCCACCACACTATATACATTGTCGATTTCCCAGCCCGATATTATCTCCAGCATTCGGTTGAAGTTTTGGTCAATGAAAAAGCTATTGCTGCTGCTCATTGTGCCCTTGGCATCTGCAATTCTTTTTTCGAATTCGCCGGTGTCCATGCATTTGTATAGAACGCCCAGAATATATACTTCCGATTCATTCAGCATCTCTATCATATCGTCTATAAACACCTGCTCTACGTACTCGATATTTTGGCTGGCTATGTTGGTTATTATATCTTTGAAGTGCTCTCTTTTGCTGCTCATTTGCCACCCCCTGTAGTATAATCATGTAAATTATACCATCATTAAATTATAATGTAAACGTTATGAAAATATGAGCCTTTTCAACATTGGTAATAATTTATTACCAAAAACTATTGACAAAGCAAAAATAAAGTGATAAAGTCATGGTAACAAATTGTTACCGAGGTGCACCAAATGAAAAAAAATGAAATAACTCAAAGCGAAATCGTGATAATGAATGTGATTTGGGAAGCTAAAGAAGCGACCCTCCGAATGATAATGGACGCTGTATGCGAAAAAACAGGCTGGACAAAGCACACCATCATCTCCTTCCTAAAAAGAATGGAGCAGAAGGAGCTTATCAGCGTGGTGTCGGAGACGCCCGTTAAGGTGTACTCGCCTCTTATCGAAAGGAAGCCAACACTTCAGGAGACCACAAAGGGCATAATACAGAATGTATATAACGGAAATTTAGGGCTTTTGGTATCCAATATGGTATCCAGCAGCGATTTATCAGACGAGGAAATAGGCGAATTAATTCAGCTGCTAGAAAGTAAGAAGGCAGAAAAATGAATATATTCATTCATAACCTGCTATTGCTTAATGCAGGCATAGCAGCTGTCATTGCAGCGTTTTTGCTGATAAGGCATTTATTCAAAGGCAAGGTATACACCCGTATACTATGCGCAATATGGCTGGTGATTTTTCTGCGTATGCTTATCCCCATACCCATAGAGAGCGATCTGGCAAAAAACAATATCGTATCCGTGCCATATTCTTCCCTGCAAATCAGCACAGCCAGCAGAAATAGCTCCGCAGCAGCGAACACCCAAGGGAGCGAGACAAATATCAGCACCGTGCAAAACGAACCTGCAGGCGAGGCATCGGTCGGCTCTGCACCAGAAGGCATCCCGCAGGTCACCAATTACATCAAAAAATACGACATCCCTCTGCTGATATATGTCCTAGGTGCAGCCATCATATTAGGATATATACTAATATTAAATATCGCATTCGCTTACAAGCTGAAGACAAACATAACTAAAATAGAGCTCAGTGAATATGACAAGCAGATATTTGCCCACCAAAAAATGAAAGTGCGGAATGTATATTTATCAGAGCATATCAATTCGCCTTGCCTGGCTGGGGTATTAAGCCCCAAAATAGTGCTAAACTCCAAAAGCCATGAACACGAAAAAACGCGACGGTATTCCCTATATCACGAAACCACCCACTACAAGCACAAAGATAATTTGATATATATGCTAGGTCTGGCGGCCTGCATAGTCAATTGGTTTAATCCATTCATGTGGATCGCCCTGATTCTATCCAAGAAAGATAGAGAGGTGCTCTGCGACGAAAGAGTGGTGAAGCTGATAGGCGAAGACGAAGTGGCAGACTACGGCAAAAGCCTTCTATATTTATCTCGGAAAACATCCCTCAGTGCACTAGCTGCATCTGCCACCATGATAGGAGGAAAAAACGAAATGAAACAAAGGATAAAAAACCTAGCCAACGGAAAGAAAAAATGGATAATAGGCTCAGTGCTGATGGCAGCAATAATAATAGCACTTGTCCTGATTGTCGGCACTAAAAAACCGCCTGAACCAATACAAGAGGCAAGAACATACTTGGATATAACCAACCTATTCAATCTAGAGAACTATCCAGAGTATACAGCGCTTTTTGATAAGGCACGTGACCCTGAAAATATTATGATGTTTTATTTGATGAAGGCGGATATTAACAAGGACGGAAACCGTGAGCTTTATTCAAACTCAATTGCTACGGGCGGTGAATATCGTTCATCCCTTATTGAATGCTACGATTTAGAAACGGATACCTACTCCGCAATAGCTGAAGACGAAAAATGGGATTACAGACTTATTACCTACGGCGATAAAATATATATCCTAAAAACAGATAAACAAAGTGCTCCTGATGCTGAAATCTATAGCATGTACAGGGCCGTACTCGAGGACGGAAAGCTGGCATACACCGAAATTGAAGATAAACTAGCACAAAAGATACTTGACTATGTTTTTTCCAGTGGCACGATTAGTATCTCCAGCAATGGGGAACACACCATGACGGTGAGTGCAAAAGCAATAACTGACCTTTCTATATACGATACATCAGCAGATGATAAATTGCTATTCAGCTACACCCAAGAAGACGAGGCAATAATCAAAAGGTTCTTCTCGCTGCTAGGCCAAGGCCACAATGTAGACCAGCAAAGCACAGATAGTCCATATCAAGCAATTGTCAAGGTGAATGATGAGGGCACGGAGAAGATCCTGACAATTGACTTCGGCAACTCAGAATATTTATATATAGATAGCGGAAACGGCGCCGAGGGCAGAAAGAGCGACGGACTCCTGAACTATCTGCTACACTTAGCAGAAGGCTAATACGCAATAGAAGCACATAAATAGAACACCTAATTATAAAGAGCCTGCGGTAGCATTCAATGCAATGTTATCGCAGGCTTTGTTTATAGTGTGGGGGTGGGATGGTGAGAGGATGAGGGGATGAGAGGATGAGAGGATGAGAGGATGATGGGGCTTTGCCCCAAACCCCATTCAAGGGAAGTCTTCCCTTGAAAATCCCTAATATTATTCTCTGTTTTTAGGGAATTTATTCTTTTTTTATTTCATATAATAACAGGGATATATAAGGGACTAGTCCCTTATACGGACGAGTAATATCATGAAATGATATACGCCGAGCGGCAGAAATTGCTTGCAGTTTTGAGAGCTGCGGCAAAGCCTCCATATCCCCACCTGTATAGTTTCAATATAAAAAGCTCCCCCGAAAGAGAGCTTTTAACTATTCATCTATTCGCCTGTCAATGCATTCTCCACAGCCTTCAATATCACTTTGCTGCTGGTGGTAGCACCTGCCACTGTGTCTACATCCAGCGACTGGCTGCTGACTATGTCATCTACGATGACCTCCGCCTTGCCGCCCAGTCCGCAGTCGTGGCGCAGTATCTGCAATGCGGATATCTTTCCGTCTGATATCGCCACCTCTACCTCCGCCGACACCATCGCCGTGTTGTATTCGCCTGTGTATACTCCATCTGCCACAGAGGATATATCCACGTTGTCAATTTTTATGTCATCCGGGTCTATAGCCTTGCTTTTGATGGCGAAAAAACCGCCAACTGCCACTATAACTAGTACAATCACAATAATTATTAATATCTTTTTCATTTTTCCCTCTTCTAGCTGAATTTCTCTGCCAGCTTTCCTATGTTCTCTTCCAGGCTCTTCATTGGCGGCTGGCTCTCGTCCTTTTCTATCATCTCTACTATCTTCTTGTGGAATCCGCTCATGTTTTCCTTATTCATCTTTCCACCGAAGCATTCCTTTGCGTATGCCTTCTCTATCAGCTCAGCCGGGAATGTCTTTGCCAAAAACTCGTCGAATTTCTCTATGCCGCCGCAGCACAGAAATAGCCCTACCTTCTTGTCCATCAGCACCTTCATGTTCTTTTTAGCAAATGCCTTTACGTGCTTATTGGGCATGGTCATATATATAGACCCTCCCATTATCACGTTGTCATACTCTGCCACGTTTTTGATTTTTTGCTTTGCGTCCGCCACAGTGACGTCTCCGCTCATTTGGTTTCTCAGCTCCTCGGCGCAGCTGGCTGTGTAGCCGTATTTGCTGCCGTATACTATCAGTGTTTTCATATTGTTCCCTTTCTATTTTCTCTCATCCATTTTTTCTAAATTCTCCAGCACCTGCACTAGCACAGCTTTGGTCGTCTCCATGTCATCTTCGCCTATGCCTTGGAATACATTGTCCATAAATTCATAATCCTTCGGCGATATGTCGCTCCAAAATTCCGTGCTCTTTTGTGTCAGTCTCATTCTGGTCACTCGCTGGTCGTTTTCATCCTTTTCCATCTTCAGCAGTCCTTTTTCCTCCAGCTTCAGTGCCACCTGCTTCACATTCTGATGGGAGCAACCCATCTGCTTTGCAGCCTCTTTCATTGTGGGCGGCTTGCCAAATGCATTGCCAATCACTATGGAAAGAAACCATTGCTTTGATGTTATGCCAAACTCGCTCAGCTCCCTGTCCAGCAAAGTGTCTAGCCTGTTGGTGACCACAAAAAGAATGCCTAGCACAAAATGCTTGATGGGTACATGACTTTTTATACTCATTGTTCCTGCCTTTCCGTTTAGGTAACATATTACCTAAAAAGATAATACATTACCTTTATCCGAAAGTCAAGAGTATTTTTTTGCATACAAAAGCCGCCATATATCATAGCGGCTCTTTTAGTTTATTTAATGGTGCTACATGGAAGTGATAATCGTGACCACAATCCCCGCAATAGCCAAGAGCGAGGAAAATATGGCTATCGGCACAGATACCCTTTTCGTATTACGCAATGACTGCAGTTCGTTGTTTTTTGCCTCCAGCACCAGTGCTATCTCGTCTATCTTTCGCTTCACATCGTCCGTTTTTCCGTCTGCATTAAAATTAGCAATGTCTATCAGCAGGCTGCGCTCTGTGGGCGTGAATCCGCTGTATTCTATTCCATAGCTCTCAAAGTCCTTTATGCATTCATCTATTATTTTCTTTGCTTCATTTATGTCGAATTTGCCTTTATGCTCCGAGTGTCCGCTGGCCGATGTGGTTTTTTCAACGGGGTGAATATAGTCAATTTTGAATTGCCTCAGCAGCAATATTATATTTCTATTCCTCAGTTTTATGTCCTCTTGGGCTTTGTTTATTCCCTCATAAATGGAGATGATATCTTCTGAATTTGCAACCGTTTCATTAGCCAGTCCATCATTCAGGGTTTTAATAAATTTTGCATCTTTTGCAATTTGCTTATTAATCAGTTTCTTTATCCACCTCTTGGAATAAACAAATGCTATCACCAAAAATCCTACGGACATGGTGAAGAACAAAATATTAAAAATGATATAAAACCAATAAGGAGAAGAATACATAATATCATAGTAAATATTACGTTCCAGCCTTATCACCGCCATAAAGGCATACGTCAAAATAAATAGTATAATTGCGATCGTTCTCTCAAAAGCCTTCTTCATGTTCTGTTCTCCATTTCTAAAATATAATACTATTTTCAATGCTATCACAGAGCTTCAAAAAATAATGTCAACAGATGTCGAAAAAGGAATTTTTGTGCATCAAAAAGACGGCTTAGTAAAAGCCGTCCTTTGCAAATATAAAATCAGAAACATTAGTATCTTATGAGTTTTTCAAAAGTTTTTTTCTGAATAATGCCCAGCATGCTGCCAGAATTGTCGCCGCAGCTATCAGCACAGTCCACAGGTATCTCGCAGAGTCGTCTCCCGTCTGTGAGTTGGATGCCCTGGCGTTGGACACTGTGAAGGCCTCGACCACATACAGCCCTCCGTTGTTCATTTCCACTATAAAATAATTTATGCCAAGTGGAAGAGTATTTACAAATGCAGGCTCCATAGTCACTACTATGCTGCCCTGCTCCAAGTATCCGCCGGAGAATGTGTATCTCGTGGGATTGGTTCTGTCCAATGTAATCTCAACACCATTAATATAAAAACTTACTATTTGATCTATAATCAGGTCGCTGCCTTGTATAGTAATCACTGTGTTGTTGTTATTGTTTGTGTTTGCTGATACGCTCGCACTCTGCATTCTTGTTTCATATGGCTTTTCTGCAATTCCTGCACTCTCCACTCCGCTTCCAGATGCATTCACAGCACGCACCTTGCAGATGTATTCCACTCCGTTTGTCAGCCCTGTGAAGGTGTGGCCATTGATAGCCGAGGCAGCTGTCCAGTTTGCTCCGTCATCGCAGGACACTTCATATCCCGTTATCACGCTTCCGCCGTCATATAGCGGGGGCTGCCACTCAATTATGATTTGTCCATCACCCGCTACTGTTACGATATTCTCCGGAACATTCGGCACAGTGCTGGGCGTTGCCGCAATGCTTGCCTGTGCGCCGTCTCCTGCCACATTGATTGCACGCACACAGAATATATACTGCGTGCCGTTTGTCAGCCCTGTGAATGTGTGGCCGGTTGAAGATGATGAAGTTATCCATGTGGTGCCGCCGTCATTAGACACCTGATAGGATGTTATTGCGCTGCCGCCGTCAAAGCTTGGTGCACTCCAGCTGAGAGCAACCTCTGAGTCTCCTGATGTCCCTGTTAAGTTTTCAGGTGCATCCGGCACTGTCCTTGGTGTTGCACTTGTGCTGGCTTGTGCTCCTTCTCCTGCTATGTTTACTGCACGCACACGGAAAAAGTATTCCACTCCGTTTGTCAGCCCTGTGAAGGTGTGATCAGAAGGCGAGGATGCAGCCGCCCAGCTTGTTCCATTGTCGCTGGATACTTCATAGCCTGTCACAGCGCTTCCCCCGTCATCACTTGGTGCACTCCAGCTTAATGTCACCTCAGAAACGCCTTCAGCTGCTGATAGGCTCTGCGGTGCAGACGGCTGATTGATTACCGCCCCTACTGAGCTGCTGTATATCTCCCCCACTACATCCGATCCCGATATTTCAACTCGTATGTATTTGCCTGCCTGTGCACTAGCTATAGTATATGTCTGTGAAGCGGCTAATGAGATGTCGCTCCAGCTGATGCTGTCGTCACTCACCTGCCATTGGTATATAGGCGATGATGAATTAGATGCGCTTAGGGTGGCAGTGAGCACCTCGCCTACATATGCATTCCCCGATATTGATGCTGTTCCAGTGATATTCGGAGTGAAATATGCTCCTACTGCTGTATTCCAAGGACTCCCGCTTAGACCTAGGTCTGAAAGCCTGCTTGAAATAGCAGATGAATCCGCAGACCATGCAGCGCCGTTTTGCAGAGTCAATGTACCCGTGTATTCAACATCGCTTTTTGTAAACACTGCTGCATCAGTGCCCGTTATCGTAAGAGCAGTAGAATATGCTGGCGGTGTATCATAGCTGTCTCCAATATCAGAAAAACCTCCATAATTATACGGATCGGATTTCTGCGCAAATATTTTTGCATCTCCTGATATATTTACTGAAATCGGAGGAACAGTAGTGCTGCAGAAGCGACCATTGCCAATACCCGGCGACATAGCTCCACCATAGGCATAAACTGTGCCTCCCGTTATATTAATCTGTCCACCTCCGCGATTGGAGCTGACGCCTATACCCGGGGAACTAGTTGAACCAGTGGCTATAATAGTTCCGCTTTCTATTGTAATAATTCCTAACCTTCCAGAATTGATATCCCATCCGTTGCCGGCTCCAAAGCCTATGCCTGGTGCTGCACCAGCCGACTCCGCCTCCAGCGTGCCCGTGCCTCCTATAGTCAGGTTAATACCAGCACGAGAGCTGACTCCCGAATAATATGCACCAGCTTTCACCGTATTTGTGCCTTCTATTGTTAGCGTATTATTTCCGTAATAGGAACTAAAATAAAGTGCTAACGCATAAATCGTTGCACTTCTGTCTATTCTCACATCACGCAGAGTGATGCTGGAATTCGCTTCACATATAATGCCTACATCATTATATACTGTGCCTGCATCGCCTATCAATGTAGCAGTATATCCGGCGGGCAGAGTATATATATTATTTGCCGAAATAGTCACTACATCTCCGTCATTCAGTGTGATATCCGCTGCCAGCACAGCAGCAGGAGCACATACTAAAAATATGGTAATAACTGTGAGTGTGAATAGAAATTTTTTCATGCGGTTATTCTCCATCTGTTTTTATATATTTATGTATAATCTTATGTATTTTCACATGTATATATGCATATAGTCAATGGAAGTGAAATGAACAACAGGTATAGTGCGACGAACAACAGAATATATTAATAAAGCAATTGGCATTTTTTGAAGTTTATGCCCAGAATACGCCTGTTTAGCGGCATAATTTAATAAACAAAAAAAGAGCAGGCATTCAGCTCTGCTCATTTATTATATTCATTTTTTTGCTTTATGTTATCTTCAGCCAGTCCTTCACATTGCTCAGATTCTGCCTGCCGATAGGTATATATGCGTCGCAGTGTTCCAGCTCCAGCTCTTTGTATTCCCCCATAATGCTGACCATTTTTGATATATAGTCCGCATTCACAATGAAGCTTCTGTGGCATCTTATCAGATTAGTTCCCTTCAGGTTGCTCTCCCAGTATTGCAGCCCTATTCTCGTGCTGAAGCTTCCCTTTTTGGTCACTATGTTTGTTTTGCCGTTTTCAGATTTTATATATAGTATGTCATTCGTCTTTACTATATATATATTGTCTCTGTTCTTCACATTTATCCTGTCCAGTGCACCCATTGCATTTTTAATAAACTCCGGCTCTGCAGCTATCTGTTCCGCCTGATTTTTTTGCTTCAGCTTCTTTATTCTCTGTATTGCCTCGTCCATCTTTTCCTCTGCAATGGGCTTCAAAAGATAGTGCACGGCGCTCACATCAAATGCACTCATGGCGTATTGCTCGTATGCTGTTACAAATATGATGTATATGTCGGCATCCATCTCGCCTATTCTTTTCGCCATCTCTATCCCGCTGATTTCCGGCATCTCAATATCTAAAAATGCCACATCCGGCTTCAGCCTTTCTATGGCTGCCAGCGCCTTCTCCGGCTCTGTGAATGCTCCGCAAACCCGGGCATCTCTATTCTGCTCCACTATGGTGCAAAGCTCGTTAAGAATTATTTCTTCGTCATCTACTAGCATACATTTAATCATTTTTGCTTCCTTTAACAATAGGTATTGTCACCGTCACTTCTGTTCCCTTGCCTATCTCGCTCTGTGCATGTATGTGGGTGTTGTAGTATCTTTCCAGCCTTTCATTGGTGTTGCTCAGCCCTATGCCCGCCCCGCTTTCGCTGCCCTGCAGAATCTTCGGCAGTCTTTTCATGTCCATGCCTACTCCGTTGTCTTTTATTTTTGCGATTATATTGTTGTTCTCTCTCTTTATAGATATGGTCAGCTTGCCGCCTTCTTTTTTTGGCGTCAGCCCGTGCTTCACTGCATTCTCTACAATGGGCTGAAGTATCAGGCACGGTATCAGAGTGTCGCATTCCTCATCTATATCATACTCTATCTCCAGCCTTTTTTTAAATCTCACCTGCTCTATATTCAGATAGGATTTTATCAGAGCAATTTCATCCTTTATAGATGTGTAGTTTTCTTTTTGGGTTTTGAATTTGCCTCGCAGATATGTGCTCAGCTCCACCAGCAGCCGTCTTGTCTGCTGCGGGTCTGTCCGGCTGTATGCTATTATTGTATTTATAGTATTATATAGAAAATGAGGCTGAATCTGCGCATGCAGGAAATTGACCTGCGACTCCATGCTTTTTTTGTCTATCATAGCAAATTTCTGTGCCAGCACCACCGATGAAATATATAGATACATAAAATATGTATATGTGTTCACCTCGCCAAAATCCCACGGAATAATGCTGCTTTCATACAGCACGTCGTGCGCAACGCCAAGAATAAAAATTAAATTTGCTGCCACCATTGCTATTGCAAATTTCCGCTTTTTTATCACTGCTGCAGTGTATAGATATGTGGCATACAGAAGCTCTGCTATTATTAAATAATCGTATATATAAAGAGATGAAAATATTTCTACGGGTGTTACGAGGACAAAAATGCTAAGCAGCGTATTCGCGCCTGCAAATATGTATACTATCTTTATGTGGGATATTTTCGGGAAAAGGCTCTCCGCCAGCAGAATGTAGAACATGGGTCCCCACATAAATGAAAAATAGTCTATTCTGCGTATCAGCGAATAGTATTTCAGCAGCCCGTCTTCCAGATATGCATCTGCCGCCAGCGTCCTTATGATAGATATAAGGCAGCCCACAGCAAAATAAAGATTGTACTTTTCGCCCCTTCTAGTGAAATAATGGGTGATGAAGTACAAAAAGAGTATGCTGAATACTCCTATTAAGAACCCTTCAAATCTGCCTTGAAACATATTGTGCACTCTATATCATAATATTTATACTATTTAGTGAATATTCTATCATGGCAGTATTATAATTTCAAATTATTCTTTATTTGCTAAAATCACAGCAGTCATCTGCCCTTGCCAATCACTTCGCTGGGCTTAATAATCCGTACCACCTTGCCCATCTTTGTCAGTTTCTCTATCAGCAGCTTCACAATAACAGCACGCTCTGCTATGCCGATTTGCTTGAAAGATGTGTCCTGATGTGCTGTGTTTTTGGCGTCGCCCATATATATATTTATAATGTCTGCTGATAGCAGCATTTTTGCAATGTCAAAAACAACAGAGTTCTCCGAGATGCTTCCCATGTCTATATCCAGAATATTATATATCTGGTTCAGTGTCACCGCACCTTCGCTGACTATATCTATTCCGCCTATATGGTATCTGGGCGGCTCATGGAAACTGGTGGATATATCAGACACCTGCACTTCTTCTCCTAGCTCTCTGGCTGCCATTCCCGCCGTTGTAGAGCCGCAGATTATTTTGCTGCCGGTTCTTTTCATAAAGGCTTTTACAAATTCTGCATCCATTCCTCTGTCTGCAGGAGGCCCTGAAAGTATGTTTATGATGCTGGCGTTTTTTGCACTCAGCACGGCTACTGTGGTGTCATCAGCATGCACCCTGCCAGATAGCCTATGGGTCTGCTTCAGCGTTTTTTCGGCAATTTCATTTATTCTCAGTCCCTTTACGAGATTTATATTTATAAATTTTTCAAATCCTTCTATGCCCCAGCCCGAGCCGGACATTATCCCCAGCCCTGCCTGGCTGACGCCATCGGATACAAATATCAATGAATCTCCGCTCCCTAGCCTGCCGATGCTTTCAGATACCACCTCGTGTGCACATGCAAAAAATCTCTGCTCGCATACTTCGGCTATCTTCTCCTTCACGATAACAGGCGGCGGAATCTCGAATGAAAGAGCTGTGTAGTGCCCATGCTTATTTATACGCACGATGGAAAATGCCGCAAAGGGGATATCCTCTGTTCTGGCTCTGTGCATCAGCTCCACTGCCTTTTCGCAGGCTCTGTATATGGATACTCCGTTTTCCATCAGCCCCAGTATTCTGTTTGCACACATTATAGCGCTCATGTTTGCCTTCGGACCCGACCCCATGCCGTCGCACAGCACAAAATCCGTGTACTCTGGGTTTCTTTTTATCATGGCATAGTCGCCGCAGACAAAGTTATTTTTCTTATTCACCTGCGATGTATAGTCATCTATGTATATATGCTTATCAGCTTTCATCGTCCAGCAGCCCTTCCATCAGTGCCTCGCTCTTTGCTGTGCTCTCCCCCAGGAATTTGGTCATCTCCTGTGCCATCTCCACCTGATGGTTCAGCAATTTCTGCACCTGCTCCAGCGTCTTTGTGCGCATAGCCTGCAGCTTTGCTTCATTGGATCTTACGGCGCTGATATCCACATATATTCCTACAAACTGCTTCTCCTCCGGCAGATAGTATGAAAGCTGGTGAAATTCCTTGCCGTAGCATTTTATAATAGACTCTTTTGTCAGGCTTTCGCCCTTTGATATGGAGGCATAGTCCCTGTCATCGCACAGGTATGATATCTGCCTGCCCACTATTGAATTGGTGCAGGAGAAGAAATTTTTAAATGATGTATTCATGGAAAGTATCGCCATGTTCTCATCCAGTATCACTATGCCGTTGGGGGAGCTTTCCAATATTTTGTCTGTTCGCTTCTCCGCCAGTCTTCGCATGTATGGCAGGCACATCTCCGCCTCTGCCATGCCTTTTATCATGGCTATGGCGTTCTCCTTGCAGTTGGCGTATCCGCAGGCACCGCAGTCCAGCCGCAGGGCACTGTTCATCTTGCCTGTGGCTTCGTATACATCCAGTATCTGCTGCTCTGTTATTTCTGTGTCTTTTATCTTGTATGGTGCGAACTGGGTGTCCAGCTTCACGCCGAATTCGTCCTTCACTACCTTTGGGTACATGTTGCTTTTGTCCGCATATTTCATTATGGCGGCTTTGCGCTGGAATATATTTAGCTCGCTGCTTATTCCCGGCCCACCGATGCATCCGCCATTGCAAAACAGCGGCTCCAGCACCTCCATGTCGTCGGAGTTTATGGCAGCATGCAGTATCATTTTCACGTTTTCAGAGCCGGATGTATGCACGTATGCGGCATTGGTTATCTGTGCGTCATAGCCTGCGGTCTCCAGCATGCCCCCGGGCAGAGCAAATAGCTTGGCAGCTCTGGTGATGCCCACTCCGTCGAATGTGCTCTCGGGCAGAATGGATAGGTCTATGTCCTCGCTCTCCAGCCATCTATTTAGCTCATCAAATGTGAGCACAGCATCCACTATGCCATGGTATTTTTCTTGGCTTGCTTCCCCCTTTTTGGCGATGCACGGGCCTATAAACACCACCTTGGCATCGGCGTATCTATGCTTTATGATGCTGCCGTGGGCAATCATAGGCGATGTTATGGTGGTTAATATATTCGTGTGGTCGCTCATGTATTTTTCGATGTAGGATACCACAGCCGGGCATGCCGAGCACACCCCTCCGCATTTGCCGGCGTCTATTTTCTCCGCACTGGCTTTTGCCACTGCGTCTGCACCTATGCTGGTCTCCTCCACCTTATAAAACCCCAGCTTTCTCAGTGCAGCCGGCAGTCTGGTGCTTTTGTTTATGCCGTATACTCCCGCAAATGATGGCGCTATGCTGGCAATCACCTTGCCCTGCTTCAGCAGTGCCTTCACAGCCTGAATATCATCTCTGTATATTTTCGCTTTTTGGGGGCATTCGCGCACGCATGTGCCGCAGAGTATGCATCTGTCCGGGTCTATATATGCTTGGTTTCCCTTCACGCCGATGGCATTCACGGGGCATGCACGCACGCATCTGTAGCAGTCCCTGCATCTGGCTATTGACGTTTTTAATATTTCACTTGTATTTATCATATTGTTTTCCATCGCTATATTGTATCACTATTTTTTCATTTGTCTAATAGCATTAAGACTGCAATAGATATTGCAGTCTCAAAAGCATGTTTACTTTAGTTGTTTGTCTATTTCTTTTATGGCGATTTCAGGAGTACATTTTTCTATTATTTCGTCGCCAATCCTGACAACTGGTCCTCGGTCGCATTTTTCATAGCAGAATGTTGCCTGTATTTCCAGCCTGTCCTCTATCTTGTTTTCCTTCATGTGTTTTGTTATCTTCTGAAGGATTTTCTGTGAGCCTTTTACAAAGCAGCTGGTGCCAAAGCATATGGATACCTTCAGGGCATCTTCGCCGTGGTTTTCGCCCAGCGTCACATCATCAGCATCTATTCTTCGCCTGTTTTTGTATGTGGTGTGCAGCAGCTCGTGGGCTATGTGGGAATTCGGTGCCTTCAGCAGCTTCTCGTATACTTCGGATATAAACGGATTGTCCTGGGATTTGTGCAGCTGCAGCATTTTGTCATTGTCATATAGCCCTGCTGAACGTTTTTTGCGCACGTCCTTATCCATAGATGCCGGCTGTCCGCCGCCGTTTATGCACCCGCCCGGGCATGCCATCACCTCTATAAAGTCGTAGTCTGCAACGCCAGCCTTTATGTCTTCCATCACTTTTTTGGCATTTCCCAGCCCGCTGACTATTGCAAAATTCAGCGTTATGTCGCCTATGGTCACGCTGGCCTCGCGTATGCCTTCCTCGCCGCGGACTGCCTTAATCTCATATTCGTCGTTTTTCTTTCCGCTCAGCTCTTCGCCTGCATAGCGTATCACTGCCTCTGTCACGCCGCCGGAATTTCCGAATATCACGCCTCCGCCTGTTTTGAATCCGTATGGCATATCGAATGAGCCCTGCTCCAGCTGTGCGAAATTCAGACCCATCTCCTTTATCATCAGGGCTAGCTCCTGTGTGGTTATCACTATGTCCACGTCTCTGCCGTATTTGCCTGCAAATTCATCTCGTGCAGCCTCGTATTTTTTGGCTGTGCAGGGCATCACAGACACCATCACTATGTCATCAGCAGGTATATTGTCCTGCTCTATCAGCTGCTTTTTGCAGAGAGAGCCGAACATCTGCTGGGGCGATCTGCAGGATGAGATATTTGGCAGATAATCTGGATAGTACTGCTCTGCATACTTCACCCAGCCCGGGCAGCATGATGTGAACTGTGGTATTTTCTCGCCTTTTTTATATCTTGTTATAAATTCGTTTGCTTCTTCCAGTATTGTTAAATCGGCAGTAAATGATGTGTCATACACGCCCTTGAATCCCATTCTCTTTAGGGCAGCCACCATCTTGCCAGTGCTGATAGTGCCCGGCTCGAATCCAAATTCCTCGCCTATTGCCACACGCACAGCAGGAGCTACCTGCACCACCACGTGCTTGTCCTTTTGCTGCAGTGCATCCCACACCATGTCTTTGCTGCTCTTTGGCACCAGTGCACCCACAGGGCACACTCTGGCACACTGTCCGCAGTTTACGCACTCCACTTCGCCTAGGTTTTTGTTGAAGCTTGGTGCTACCTGTGTTTCCGAGCCGCGGAATGCAAAATGTATTGCACCTACTTGCTGTATTTCGTTGCACATTCTCACGCAGTCTCCGCACAGCACGCATTTGTTTGGGTCACGCAGGATAGAAAGGGAAGATGTGTCTATTGGCTTTGCTTCCTTTTTCTTGCTGAAGCGCACTGTAGAGACGCCCATCCTTTGTGCCAGTGACTGAAGCTGGCAGTTTGCGCCCTTGGAGCATGTTGGGCATTCGCCTACGTGGCTTGCCAAAAGCAGCTCCACTATCATCTTGCGCATTGTCAGTATCTCTGCTGTGTTTGTCTTCACCACCATGTTTGCCTGCGGCAAAGTGGAGCAGGACGGCTGAAGCCCTCTGCCCTCTATGTCTACCATGCACAGCCTGCATGCGCCGTAGATACTCATCTCGGAGTGATAGCAGAAAGTGGGAAGGTCTATCTTTGCTTTTCTGATTACCTCCAGAAGGTTTCTTTCATCCTCTATCGGTATCTCCATATTATCTATAATTAATGTATTTTTATTTTTCATAATATCTCCTTACTCTACTACCACTGCGCCGAATTTGCATGAATCAATACACGCACCGCATTTAATGCATTTGTCGATGTCTATTGTGTGGGGCTGCTTTTTCTCGCCCTCTATTGCGCTCACCGGGCATTTGCGTGCACACAGCCCGCAGCCTATGCATTTGTCATCTAGTATTTTGTAGTTTTTCAATGCGGTGCATTCGCCTGCTCTGCACTTTTTGTCTATTACATGCTCCATGTATTCGTCTCGGAAATATTTAAGAGTGGACAAAACAGGGTTTGGTGCTGTTTTGCCGAGTGCACATAGTGATCCTTTCTGTACCACATGTGCTAGCTCCTCCAAAAGGTCTATCGTTGCCTTTGTGCCTCTGCCTTCTGTGATGTCCGTCAGAAGGTTTAGCATTTGCTTTGTGCCCTCTCTGCACACCACGCATTTTCCGCAGGATTCATTCTGCGTAAACTCCATGAAGTATCTGGCTATCTCCACCATACATGTGCTGTGGTTCATCACCACCAGCCCGCCAGAGCCTACCATTGCACCTACAGTTTTCAGGGAATCATAATCCAGCGGCAGATCCAAATGCTGCTGGGTCAGGCATCCGCCGGATGGCCCGCCAATCTGCACAGATTTAAAATCCGTTCCCGCTACGTTTCCATCGGCATCCACCACGCCGCCTGCGATGTTTGCAATGATGTGGCGTAGAGTTGTGCCAAATGGCACCTCTATAAGTCCTGTATTCACAACGTGCCCTGTGAGGGCAAAGGTCTTTGTGCCGGATGCTGTCTCCATGCCGATAGCCTTGAATTTATCCGCACCCATCTGCATGATCGTGCCGATGCTTGCCAGCGTCTCTACGTTGTTTATTACGGTTGGTTTGCCAAATAGCCCCTTCTCAGCAGGAAACGGCGGCTTTGGCATAGGCATGCCTCTGTTGCCCTCTATGGATGACATCAGTGCTGTTTCCTCGCCGCATACAAATGCACCTGCCCCCTCCATAACAGTTATCTTGAAATTCTTGCCGCTGTTGAATATATTCTCGCCCAGTATACCTGCCTTTTCGGCGGCTGCAACTGCATTGGATACCCTCTTAACAGCCAGAGGATACTCCGCACGAACATACACATATCCTTCATCTGCACCTATTGCCATGGCACATACTATCATTCCCTCTATCACGCTGTGGGGGTTGCCCTCCATGACGGATCTGTCCATGAATGCGCCCGGGTCACCTTCGTCTCCGTTGCAGATAACGTATTTTTTGTCGCTTTCATTTCTGCGGGTAAATTCCCATTTCAGCCCCGTGGGAAATCCGCCGCCGCCTCTGCCCTTTAGCCCAGAGTCTTGTATTATCCTGCATATCTCTTCCTGCGAAAGCTCTGTGCAGGATTTCTTTGCTGCCTCATATCCGCCCTCCGCAATAAACTCGTTTATGTCCTCTGGGTTCAGCGTGCCGCATTGCTTCAGTATAAATCTATTTTGCTTTGCATAGAATGGGATATCGTCCTGCTTTGGGTATTTTTCGCCGGTGGATTTCAGCTCGTATACCAGCCTGTCCACCACGCCGTCTTTCACTATGCTCTGCGCTACTATCTCCTCCACGTCGTCCAGCGCTACCTTGCAGTACATAATCTTGGATGGGAAAATAGTGACCAATGGCCCCATCTGGCAGAAGCCTTGGCATCCGCTGCCGGATACGTGAATGCCTTCCTCTTCCTTTTTCAGCTCCACTATTGCATTTAGTCCGCTGCTTTTTATTATCTCTACGAATTTGTCCTTTATCTCCAGTGAGCCATTGGCTACACAGCCTGTGCCCGCACAGATGACTATTCTCTTTACTATCTTTTTGGAATTTGCCTCATATGTTTTCTTGGCGTCCTCTATAGGAATATAATTATACATTCTTCTCTTCCTCCCCTGCTTTTATGTCCTCTAGCACCTTTATCACCTTTTCACGGTTAAGCAGGCCAAACACCTTGTCATTAACCATAATCGCAGGAGCAAGACCGCATGTGCCCAGGCATGAAACGGTCTCAACGGTAAACATCATATCGCTTGTGGTCATGTGGTCGTCGCTTAGGCTCAGGTATTCCTTTATAGCGTCCAGAACGTCCATAGACTTTTTAACATGGCATGCTGTGCCATCGCATACTTTCACCACATATTTTCCCTTTGGCTTCAGGGTGAAGTGAGAATAGAATGAAGCCACGCCAAAAACCTTTGCCGGAGCTACATTCAGGCTGGTAGCCACAAATGTCATAACCTCTTCTGGTAGATACCTGTATTCATCCTGTACAGCAGATAGAATAGGTATCAGCTTGGATGCGTCATAATTATATTCGTTAATTATTTCACAAACTCGCTCAAATTTTCTTATGTTTTCCATTTTTCCGTCCTTATATAAATTTTTTAATTTACTGATAAAAGTGAAATTAGATGGCTATCAGCCCATAAAAATCGGTAATGTATTCTATTTTCGATTGCATATTAACACAGTAAAATGGGCATGTCAACAGTTATTTGTTAATTTTTTAACAATATTAAATAAAATATTTTTTTACTTTTTTTTCGTTATTTAAGTATGTTTTAATCGATAAAAAATAGCGAATACATCTCTATATTGATAAAAATATATTCATTAATTTGGCGTAAAAATTGCGGCTTTTTCTATATTTCCTGGGCTTTTTCTTCTAGTTTTTTCTTCTTTCTCTCCGCAGAGGAGACATCATCCGATGCAATAATAAACAGCACAAACGGAATAAATCCTATTATACTCAGCAGGCTTATAGCACATGCAATATTAAGCAAAATGATAGCCTTTCTGTTGTTTTTGCCAATAGAAATAGCACCGACAAGCCCCAGTATGCCCGGCACAAGGACTACCATCCCTATTATTAGCATTCTGTATCCTATCCATCTGCTGATTCCTACTTCCTCAAAATGTCTTGGCACCATGTTGCCATCTTGGTCGTATTCATATTCACTGGCTGTCAATGCACTTACGCCAATAAATAGAAACAACAAAGCGAGTGCCAGCATCATTCCGCTGGCTATGTATGCCAATATTTTGCCTTTCTTTTGCATAGGTTTGCCTCCTTTATATAAGTGGGATTTTTACCCCTCCGCCCTCCTGCGTCGGCCACCTCCCCTACGAGTGGAGGCTCTCTATAGATTGATTTATAATGTGGTTTTATTGCTTTGGGCTGATGGCATAATAGGGATTCTAAGCTACATATATTATAACAGCATAAAAAGCATATAACAATACGTCGTCATCACGCCCTGCTTATCTGCTCCCTTCAGATGAGTGCACTATATGCCTAACAAACAGCAAGGCTCCACTTGAGGGGAGCTGGCAGATGAAATCTGACTGAGGGGTTCTTTATACAAAAATAGTCCCCTTTTCACTAACTCCAATCGACTTTCAGCCGGCGACCGCATCTGAAAGTCTTGAACTAAAATGTCATTCGAAGAAAGACATGCTGAAGTATATCAAAGCTATGCAATATATTGGTATACATTTGGGCGGTAATTTTTCGAAGAAGCATAACGAAAAGAACGTGTTCCTATTACTATATGTTGTATTAACTTTCAATAGAATAAATGAAAGGATAAAATAATCTGAAGATCTATAAGCAATGTGACTATTAGTGTTTTTGTCGATTGTTTAGTATAATATAGTAGAAAAATGACTATCAATTAATGCTTGAAAGGTTAGGTTTATGGATAATCAAGAAATAATTAAACCAAATAAAGAAACTGTATTATATAGATATATGGATAAGTGGAAATATGATTATCTAATAAATAATGGTCTTGTTTTCACTAATGCAATGAATCAAGAAGATGAATATGATTGCTATAATCACGAAAAAAGCAGTGGATACGCAAAAGTATGGAATGCTTGGCGTGAATATATGTTAATTTCATGTTGGACCATGGATGATTTTTCAAATATGAATATTGAAGAAAAAATTAGCAAACTGAAACAATATTGCAAATTTGAAGACACTGAAGGAGTGGAAAGTAATTTAGCATATGTAACTAAAACAAATATAAATAAATTAGATGAATTAATTAGTATAAAATGCGACAATTTAGGAAATTTTACTGCAATGCCATCATTAACGCATTATGCAATACTAAAAAATAAAGTGGAATATATTGATACAAGTTCGGATAAGGAAAATAAATTAATTTTACCCGACAACTACCCGTTTTATAAAGATATATGTTATAAAGGTGAAAACGAATATAGATTATTTATATATAGGGCTGGCGTTTTTATATATGATAAAGATTTAAAAAACTATATTCTAGATAGCGACTATAAGCCAACAATTGAAGTAATGCAAGGAAATCCAGCAGACTTTTTAACTGATGTATTTGAATATAATAAAAGAACTAATGAATTTAAAAAAATTGGCATACCTATAATCCATACACCAACAAAAAAAAGATTGGGTTCATTTAAACCTTCAACGTTTAGTATTTATTAAAAAGGCAGTCTTTCGACTGCCTTTAATATACTTTAGACTATTGGCACACATTATTCTCGATATGTTTCTTTGAAACATAACTGCCATAATGTGTCGCCTCAAACTGTATTCTTTTTATAGCCAATTCATATTTGGTCTATTCTACTAGAAAAATAGTCCAAATAAATTGTATTGACCAAATATGCTTACACCAATTAGTGAAACTGTAGCCATAATCTTAATCAAGATATCAAGTGATGGGCCAACAGTATCTTTCAATGGGTCGCCCACTGTGTCGCCGATTACTGTGGCGGCGTGTGTGTCAGATCCCTTTTCGTGTCCTTCAATCTCTCCGGATTCCACGTACTTTTTGGCGTTGTCCCATGCTCCGCCTGCATTGGCTGTGAATAGTGCCAGCATGATGCCCGAGATGGTTGTGCCTATCAGCAATCCGCCAACAAAGCCAGGGCCAAAGATGAATCCTGAAACAAGCGGTGCAAGTATTGCTATCATTGCAGGCACTTTCATTTCCTTCAATGCGCCTGATGATGAAATCTCTATGCATGTTTTGTAGTCCGGTTTTGCTTCGCCTGTCATTATGCCCTTGATTTCAGCAAACTGACGACGCACTTCCTTCACCATGTTACGTGCAGCTTTTGATACAGCGTCGATTAATATTCCTGAGAAAAGATATGGCAATGCTCCGCCTACAATTGCTCCGGCCAGTACTATTGGCTGCATGATGTTTAGAGTCAGCTCCACATGTGTTGAGCCTATGGATACCTGCGAGTGCAGGAATGATGCCAGCAGAGATAGAGCTGCAAGTGCTGCTGAGCCTATTGCAAAGCCTTTGCCAACTGCTGCTGTTGTGTTTCCTACAGAGTCTAGTTTGTCTGTTATTCCGCGAACCTCTGGGTCTAGGTGTGCCATTTCGCTGATGCCGCCTGCATTGTCTGCTATTGGGCCGTATGTATCCACAGCCACAGTTGCAGCAACGAATGAAAGCATACCTACAGCTGCCATAGTCACGCCGTATATTCCAGCCATATAGAATGATGCGATGATTGCAATTGCCAAAATAGCCACAGGATATAGTGTGGATTTCATGCCCACGCCCAAGCCTTCTGTGATGGTAAGTGCTGCACCCTCTATTGATGTTCTTGCTATGTTTTTAGTTGGTTGGAAATCGTAGCTGGTGTAGTATTCTGCGATTGCGCCGATTGCTATACCGCTGACTATTCCAAGTATTGCACATACCCATGGTGAAAGCACGCCTATTTCAAAGCCTGCTGATTTCAAAACAGATGCGTCCATTTTGTTGAAGTATAGGAATGTGAATACGCCAGTTCCTAGAATTGTGATGCCTGCTGCCACCCATGTTGCTGTGTTCAGCTCTTTGTGCGGTTTGTCGGATACTTTTCTGAATATCAGTGAAAGTATGCCCACTACGCATGCTACCAAGCCGATGGATGTGAAAATTATAGGATATGAAATCATCTTTGATGTAATAGCGAAATTGAAAGCTTCCTTCTCGATTACGAAATTGTAGCATGTCAATGCTATGCATGCCACTATTGCGCCTACGAATGACTCCAGCAAGTCGGAGCCTAGTCCTGCTACGTCGCCTACATTGTCGCCTACGTTGTCTGCTATTGTTGCTGGGTTACGAGGATCGTCCTCTGGGATGTGTGCCTCTGTTTTGCCCACAAGGTCTGCGCCCATGTCAGCAGCCTTTGTGTATATTCCGCCGCCTACGCGGTTGAACATTGCGATAAGTGAGCAGCCAAGTGCATAGCCTGATACTGTCATTGCAAATGGGATGAAAGTGATTCCAAGCCAATTGGATTGAAGTGTCAGATTAGCTTCTGTCAGCTGACCCATTATGTCGCCGAAAAATACGAAAACCAGCCCTAAGCCCAGCAATGCAAATCCGCCAACGCAAAGACCCATAACAGAGCCGCCTTGGAATGCAACTTTCAGTGTTTTGCCCAGGCTTTTTGTTGTTCTTGCTTCATTGGATACGCGAACGTTGGCTATTGTTGCTATCTTCATGCCCACATATCCTGCTGTAGCACTCATTAGAGCTCCTACTACAAATGCAACGCCTACATACCACTGAACTACCACAGCCAGCACTACAAATACTGCCAGTGCTACCACAGATATTATCTTGTATTCGTGGGCGATAAACGCATTTGCTCCCTCTTGGATAGCCGCAGCTATCTCCTTCATTTCCTCGGTTCCAGCGTCACGACGCTTGACCTTCATGTAGTTGTATACAGCCGTCAAAAGGGCTATAGACACAGCTACAAAAACTGCTAAAGTAAACATTTGTACCTCCTAAAAATGCCTTAAATTTATAAAATAAAATTAATCGCTAATCATCAAGCCAGCCATTTAGCTAGCAGGCAGGATATACAGCTATATACCATATATAGCGTCCGTGTACGTGCACTATCCCAAAATTGCACCATTGTATATTATACAATAATTTTTTCAGAATGCAATGTAAATATATATTAAATAGGTGCAAAAACATAAGAATACACGACTGTTTCAGATAAATTTACAATTATAAATCATGCTATTTTGCATATTTGTTATAATTATACATGATGTGTTTTGTCGGGATTGGGGTGTTGGGTTTAAGCGTAAATTTTGATATTTGCTGCTTTACACTTAATGTTTTAGTCAAAATAAATTGATAAACTTTTCCATCGATGATACAATTTGCATATGTATTTTAGGAGAAGTTTATGAAGAAACCTAAATTAAAATGGTCATATCTAATATATATTGCAGCTCTTTCAGCAGCAATATTTTTAACCAGCGTGACAATAGACAACATCCTGCTTCAAAAATATCTCAAAAACGGTATGCACTATGAAGCATGGGATTTGGTATATAATAATCCTTTGTCTTTTGTGCTGTGTACATCTGCAAAAGATGATGGCATAAAGTTTTTCGATGTGATGGCAACCCACAAAACTGATGAAAGCAACAAAATTTCAGGCGAATGGACTTTGCCGGATTTTAAAGGATGGAGCTGTGCAGAGGTAGCCTGTGCTCTAAAAAATATTGGGCAGCCATATGAAGTGCTCTTTATTGAAGCGCCCGAGATGCAGCATAATGTTGTCGTGAAACAAGAGCCTGCATTTGGTGAAAGTGTAAGCAAAGATTATACTGTAGTGCTGTATGCCAATAGTGCGTATGGCAAGGAAATCACAAGCTATTACTTCCCTTTATACACAGGAACTATAACAGAATGTGGCGAATGGCTGATTTTGGAAGAATATAATGATATATATAAATGTCATACAGATTTTTCTGACAAGGAAAAAATTTATGAATGCATCAATGATTTTTCCAAAGCTATTATATCAATAAATGCACACGAAAACACCATTTACTTTACCGATTCAACAAATGACTATAAAGAAGAAATTTTCTATCTGATTTCACTCTCTCTTGATGGTCGTGATTCAAAAATACTTTATGAAAGCGATCGCAATTTGATAATTTCTGACTATTATGATGATACCCTTTACTTCTTCAAAGGCGGTGAGTACAGCCTGAAAACAAATGAATTTGTGGACTACGAAACAGAAACCCGCAGCATAATATATAATGATATGGTTTATTCTTTTACAAACGAAAAACTAGATGAGGCTGGTGAATATAAATATAATTATGAATGCGATTTGTTTATTAGCAAGTATGGAAATTACGATTCTTCTAATCAGCATGTAATGAGTGCCAATGGGATTATCAGATATGTTGTACCATATAAAAATATACTTACTATAGGATTCCAAGGCAACAATGGAGAAGAGAAAATTTATGTATATAATTCGGACACAAACGAAATGCAAATCTTGGCAGAAGAAACATATACCGATAATATTCTAAGATTAAATACAATAATATTTAACGAAAACTTGTTTATTTTGTCCGCACAAAATTATGACTATGTGTATAGCTTAGATACATTGCAAAGAAAACATCATACCATAATTACGAAAAGTGATTCAGCTAAAAATTTTAGTATGTCTGTATGCAGATACGGTAACTATCTATTCCCACAAGAGTTTATTTATAGAGAATATATTTATAATATGATTACCGACGAATATGAAAAAGTGGATTCTTTTGAATCACCCGAGAAGAGAGAAGAATAAAAAAGTTTTTCTGCAAGATTTGATAATTTTATTGCAAGAATGTTTCATGTGGTATAATAAGGAAAATTAAAAATGAGAGGGACATTAAACTATGAATAGCGATATTAATGAAGAAACAGCAACATTAGAACTGATATTTTCTCCTAAAAATACAGCCTCTCATTTCATTCAAATTTATAAAAGCAATATTGAAGCTCTTCGATACGGAATACTTCTAGCAGAAAATTCTTCTGGAGTACCTACAGATTTCATGAAAAATGAAGAAGATTTCATAAAGTTACAAATAGACAATCCGCTTTCTAAAGAAGAATTAGATGCAACATTGAAGAAAATACTAATAAATAAGAGTTTTGAAGACTTAATCAAAGGAATTAATTTAACGCTATGCGACGGATATCACATGCTCTTAACGTGCAAAGAAATGCTAGATGGAAAACCCAAAAGCTTGAAAGATATAGAAGAATTAAAAAATAACTATTATAAAAGAGCACAGAATATGCCATTCCCTAAACTTATAGAAAAAATGGAACAAATTCTTGGTGAAAAAATTAAGTATAAAGATGAAATTTTAACTATTAATAATGTGCGCACTTGCTTAGTTCACAGAAATGGTGTTGTTCTAGCAAATAAAGATATAAATAACAAGGGTAACAATACGTTAGAGCTTAAATATTTAAAAATGACCTTAACTAGTGGAACACCAAATAATATGGAGGAAAAAAATCATAGCTTCACCTTAAATTCCGGAGAAACTGCTAAGTTAAGTTTTCCAAGCATGTCATTAGAATTTCATCCTAATGATGACGTTTTGCTAAACTATAAGTTTGTCTTCGATGTGGGTATAACTTGCTATCTATTTATAGAACAATTGGTTAAAACCGAAATAAATTATTTAAAAAACAATCCCATGAAGTAAGTCGTTTAACAATCATTATTTGTTTATTTCCATTATTAATTCCTTATTTTCACCTTTCATCCCCGTTTTACGACCATTTAGCAACATCCTATTGTCACATACAATATTTACTATATAATATATTCATGCACAAGAGGAGGTAAAAATGAATATAATAGAAGTAAAAAATCTGACAAAGAAATACGGCAAATTTACAGCCGTGGACAATATATCATTCGATGTGGAGAGCGGTACAATTTTTGGGCTGCTGGGGCCAAACGGCGCAGGCAAAACCACCACCATCGAGTGCATGATAGGGCTGAAAAAGCCCGACGGCGGCGAGCTGCGCATATTGGATATGGATGCACTGAAAGCAGGCAAAAAACTATTCGATTTTATAGGCGTGCAGCTGCAGGAGACATCCTATCAGGATAAGCTTCGGGTATGGGAGCTGTGTGATTTGTTTTCAGCTATGTATGAAAATCCACTCAGCTACATGGAGCTGCTGGAAAAATTCAGCCTGACAGAAAAGAAAAAAGAATATATCAGCTCGCTTTCCGGCGGACAGAGGCAGAAGCTAGCTATTATCCTATCATTAATCTCCAATCCCAAAATCGTGTTTTTAGATGAGCTGACAACAGGGCTAGACCCGAAGGCAAGGCGAGAGATGTGGCAGCATGTGAAGCAGCTGAAGGCAGAGGGCAGAACTGTGTTTCTGACCACCCACTACATGGAGGAGGCAACACATCTTTGCGACATGATAGGCATTATAGACAGCGGACAGCTGGTGGCATTGAGCGACGTGGAAGGCGTGATAGAATCCGCCCAGCTAAAGCATGAAGTCAGCTTTTTAGCGGATAATAATGATTTGGATACCATAGCAAAAAATCTGGATAAAGACGATGAAGTGACATTCGAAGATGGCGTGGTGCGGGTGCATTCGGCAAAAGAGGACATAATATCGGACGTGGTGCTTCTGCTGAAAAAGCACAACATAGCATACAAACATCTGGACATAAAAAGACCGAGCCTAGAGGATGCGTATCTGAAGCTGACGGGCAAGCAATGGGAGGCATAAAATGAAATTATTATTTAAGACAACAATGGTGGAATGGAAAATAAACTTAAGAAATTTTGTTAATGTGTTTTTCTCGCTCATCTTCCCCGTGATGATGATGCTGCTTTTCGGCTCTATATACGGCAACGACCCATCCCAATACTATGGCGGACACGGCTCTGTGGATACGTCCACAGCGGGATATATATGCATGGTAATATCCGTATCTGGGCTGATGACGCTGCCTATCACCCTTTCACAATACAGAGAGCGAAAGATATTAAAAAGATTTATGGCAACGCCTATTCGTCCATTTGATATTTTGGTTTCCCAGCTAATCGTGAATGCAATAGTCAGCCTGATGGGCACAGTGCTTTTGATAGCAATAGGTATTTTAGTATTTGACTTGAAGTTTTTCGGGAATGTACTGGAGGTAATCGCCGCAATGCTGCTAATTACCCTATCCATCTTTTCATTAGGGCTATTCATTGCAGGCGTCACAAAGAATGCAAAATCCGCTTTGGCAATATCATACGTGGTGTATTTCCCTATGCTGTTTCTGTCCGGTGCCACTCTGCCTTTGCAGTTTATGCCGGAGGCAATAGTCACCGCATCCAAATTCCTGCCCCTCACCTATGGTGTGGAGCTGCTGCAGGGACTTTGGCTGGGGGGAAGCATGGGAGATTATCTGCTGCCCATTGGTGTACTATCCGGGCTGTTCGTATTGTTCGGCGGAATATCCCTGATGGTTTTTAAATGGGAATAGCATAAAAAGCAATATGCAAAAAGAGACCAAATGGTCTCTTTTTTTGTTCTTATTCACCTTCGCCATCTTGCCTTTTTGTGCCTCGCCAGTATACTATGGAAATCACCAGCAAAATAATGAGTACTGCCATTATTATCGCAAAGTATACAGTCGTCTGCATTCTAGCACCATTTGTTTCTTCTATTGGCGTCGCTGTGAACGACGAAGCAGGCATGGTAGGCGTCGCTGCCGCAGTGGGAGCATCTGTGTCTTTATGGTCACTATAAATATACTCTTCTGCTATGGGCAAATCCTGAATATCCGCCTCTTTATTTTGCATAATATTATATATATTGAATATTTCATCTTCAAAATATAGGTCTTCTGCGTTTATAGATACCAGAGTGTCAACTGCATCTTTCCAGTACCATTCATCCAGCCAAGTGCAGTAGAATACGTCTTCTACCACATATCCTACATATATTTTATAGAAGCTGCCCGCATCAAAACTGATAGGAATATTCCATGTGTCTCCCGGCATAAATTCACCGGATAGTGTATGCTCCTGCCAGTCACTGTATGAATAATTATCTGCATATAAATCGCCGAAAAACACGGTGAAGTTCTCTATGCTTTGGGATGATACGTTTTCCACCATGTAGCTATACGTAGACCTGCCCGTATCTTCATTATCTGTTTCCTGTCTATATATTTTCACATCCGGACGCAGATATATTTCCGTTTTATAGTCTCTGGATGTATGTACACAGTAGTATTTATCATCCACATTAAATATAGCCTTGTAGTCTATCGTCATGTTTTGAGGGATGTCATTTTCCAGCAGATAATAGACGGAACTATGCTCTAGCTCATGCTGCCCTTTGCTGCCTAGCTGGTCTATCTTATACTCATTTATGTCCGCATAGTTTATATTATTATATACATGAACATTTTCTATGGCTGCATCGCTTATGTTCTCTATTTGCAGCCTATTGTATACTTCGCCTACCAGCTCTCCACTCCAAGAAGCAGATACTTTGTAGGCGCTGTCATTAAAGCCCACGATTGTTTTTTGGTCCAGCAGGCGGATTGAGGCATACTCGCTGCCGTCTATCAGGTTTGTAATCTCTATTGGAGATAATTGATTGTTCAGCTGATAATAATCCCAAGAATCGTCAGTTTCATCATACCAATCGTCCTTTTCTTCCCAATCCAGCAGTTCCTTTGCCTGATAGTACATTTCCGGTGAAAAATCCGTGTAGTATTTGCCGTTCTTTTCATACCAATTGATACTATCAGGCACTACATAGCTGACGTCCAGCGTCACCGTCTTATAGGCAGGTATAATTATTCCGTTTACATCTGCGTTCTCTGTTTCATACGACCCGACAAATATCTGGTTAAAAGCGATTAGCCATGCTTCTCTGGATGTGTTGTTCACTACCTTCACCTTAAACTCAAATGATTCGCCCACCTTTACCTCTTTGCTTATTGGGGTGAATGTGAAGCTCAGTCTTTGTGTATCCGGGCGAGATCCACCGTCGTTGGCAGACACTAGTGGTGCTATCAGCACAATAGCCAGCATTGCAATCAACAATGCTTTTCTGATTATTGTATTCATCTTCCTTACCCATTTTCTTTAGTTTTCTTTATATAATATATCAATGCACTGCTAGCCAATGCGGCCGCAAGCACCGCTATCCATGCCCATTGCGGGATGTAGGATACTTGGCGAGTTTCCACAACAGCTGCAGTTTCATTTTCTATCTTTGGTGTTTGTGTTGGAGTATTTTCCGTTTTTTCAGGACTCGGCTCAATGGTTGGCTCTGTCTGCGTATCTTCACGACAAACAGGATAAAAATCATAGTATAAATTAAAATGATGCATATCAATAAACCATCCATAACCTTTTCTCAGGTCATCATGAAACTCCGAATATTCTTCTGTATATACACATTCATCTTTTTCTAAATTCCTTGAACCCCATCCAACAACAAAATCCTCATCTTCCATATAATAGCCATAATTATAAAACTTATTGACAGAATCATCTCCTTCAAAAGGCAAATCTGTTCTTATGGTTTCGTTTGGATGTACTATAGGAAATATGTAGTCCGGCATATTGCTATCCTTATGAGTAAAATCTACATAAAAATTGTATATTTCCATATCAGAATAATTGGTGATTTCAAAATAACGCTCTGTTATTTTGCCATTTTCGTCGTTTTTATATGTTTCCACCAGCATTATTTCAGGGCGATAAAATTCCTTAGTATTGTAGTTTTTCTCCACTTGCACGCCATAGTATTCTCCATCTATTTCCAACAAAAACTGATGGCTCACATCCGTATTCTCCGGCACATTATGAGGAGATGCTTCATCCCAAAAATATGCAACTACCGCTACGCTCTCTGAAGGCATCAGCCCTTCTATTTGGCAAATTTCTACGTCTTTCTCATAATATTTCTTGTTTAATTTATCCACTGTTTCATAGTAAACTTCATCTATTTCATTTCCGCTTATGTTTTCTATTATTATATTGTTTTCTATTTGTCCAAGGCATATAAAGTCTGCATAAAGCTCCAGCTCTACTTCCTGATACAGCAAATACTGTCTGTCGTCTGCAAACTCTGCAGATAGATATTTGCTTCCGTCTTTAATATTATCTATTTCCAATACTACTTTCTCCGGGTAAACCATATACTGCCCTTCGCTGGCTAAAAACTCAAATACAGGCTGCAGTACTGTATAATATTTATCCCCCTCTTTATACCATTCAATGTTCTCATCTATATCAATCTCCACATCTATCTGTACGCTCCTGTATGATCCGAGATTTACTTCTGCTGAAATCTCGCCAAAATCCGTTCCAATCATATTTCGGGTCCATAATTTCCAAATTGGTTCATCTGTGTAGTTTGTAGCCTCTATAGTATACTTGAACTTTTCGCCTATATTTACATGATATGATGATGGAATAATTTTGGCTGTTAGTTCATCGCCCCCGTGCAGATAAAATCCGTCGTTGGCAGACACTAGTGGTGCTATCAGCACTATAGCCAGCATAGTAATCAATATTGTTTTCTTAATCATAAAACTTCCACACTTTATATTTGTACAAAGGCATTATACATGATAAAATATCCCCATGCAAATATTAACAATACAGATAATGATTAGGCAAGAGGCGTGCTATGTTTTTTAATCCGCTATGGTTCTATTTTAAGCAGCTAGCTACCACGCTGATTGTGGAGGTGGGGCTTTTTTCACTGCTGGTTTCCAAAAGGCCCATCCGGATTTTGTCCGCTGTCAGCTTCAATGTGTTCACTCACCTTAGCCTGCATATTTTCTTTTCATACATGCTGCTCACGTCCATAGGGTACAATATGTACGTATATCTATTCGGCGAAATAATGGTGACCCTGATTGAGGCAGGACTATACTATATATCAAAGTGTATACCAAAATTCAGTAAGGCTCTTTTGCTGTCTTTGGTTTTTAATATGGCTTCTATTATAGTGGGGCAAGCGATTAATTGGATTATCGGAATTTAAGGGAAAAAGGAATAGGGATTGTGTGGGGCTCTGCCCCAAACCCCGCTAAAGGGACTAGTCCCTTTAGAATCCCAATCTGGTTTTATAATACTTTTATAATACTATTAAAAGGGATATCTAAGGGATAAAATCCCTTAGACAGGGGTATGGGGACAGCGTCCCCAATATCAACAAAAAGGAGAAAACTATGAACAGATGCGGATGGGCAAACCACGAACTAAGCATAAAATATCACGACGAAGAATGGGGAAAGATAGCCACGGATGATACCGTGCTTTATGAGTTTCTTATTCTAGAGGGAGCACAGGCAGGGCTGAACTGGCTGACCATTCTGAAAAAGCGTGAAGGATACCGAAAGGCATTTGATAATTTTGACTACAAAAAAGTAGCTGAATATGACGAAGCCAAGATGGAGGAGCTGCGAAACAATCCGGAGATTATCCGCAATCGTCTGAAAATCCACAGTGCCGTCACCAATGCACGGCATTTTATAGAAGTGCAGAATGAGTTTGGCTCGTTCTACAAATATCTATGGTCTTTTGTAGACGGCAAACAGGTGGTGAATAGCTGGGAGCGTATGGACGAGATGCCCGTCAGCACAGAGCTCTCCGATCGGATATCCAAGGATTTGAAAAAGCGTGGCTTTAAATTTGTGGGTACGACTATAGTGTATTCTTATCTTCAAGCCATCGGCGTAATAAACGACCACCTACTATCATGTTCCTTTCGTTAGGAAGAACATGATAAGGTGGTCGTTTGCCGTATTATAACGACCACAGCAATTTGTTGACAGCGAAAAGCTGAATTTCTCGATTGTGATTTTAGACAGGATTTATGGGGCTTGCCCCATCAAGGTAATCAGCCTCTTCAAAATCTTGAGTATTTGTATTTTGTTTATAATATGGATATCAAATATTTATGTAAAGAGGTTTGATGTTTTGTGTTCTGCTTTATATATATATATATCCTTTATCCGATTAATTATCTAAACATTTCATTATTAATTTGTAATCTACACTGATTTCTGTAGTATTACTTCTTTTTATTATTCCAAGCAGACTATCGATTCTACTACAAGGAATTACACCATTAATTCTTTTTAATGATGGATATTTCTCACGTAAAAATACAGGTAAACCATCATCTGTACTCCGTTCATATTGCCCGCTTAATAATTTATAATATGAATGAATGTCTAGTTGTTTTAAAAATATTAGTAAAGTGATTCCTGTTATATGGTTAACACTTTCAAAATCGTTAACATTTAGTGACATTTTATGTAATGTGTTCACAATTGCCTTTAATATTTTGTGAATTTCACGGTAGCTCACCATAAACAATTTTGAATATACGACAATTTGTTCAATATATTTATCACAAGGAATATCTCCTAAAATATTATAATCATATGATAATTCTCCCATTTTATTACGTATATAGTCTTCTATCAATATTTGCTGGAACTCATATTTATAATCATAAAATTTACTCAAATAAATATCATAATTAATATTACCATATACTGAACAAATAGATTCTCCTAATTGAACAATATCTGTTACAAATACAAAAGTAACATCGCATTCATTAAAGTAATGCTTTATAAATTCTAGTGTCTCAATTGCAAAATTCGGTTTACATCTATCAAGTTCATCTATTACAAACACTATATTTTTATTTTTTGTTTTTCGTTTTAGATAATCTAAAAATGATTTCTTCTTACTAAGATACTCTTCAAATTCTTCAGAATATTTCAATCTTTCTTTTGCCTTTACCTCTTCATTAACGTCTTTGCCAATGCGAATTGCTTTCCTAAATGTTTTTTTAGATATACCGACTTTATTCTCTGAAATTTCCATCAACAGCTCCATAAGCAAATTTAAGCCTTTCCTTACTCCTACAGATATGATAGCATCAATATATTGATTTACTTCATCGTCAATACCGTCAAAATTATTTTTGAGACAGTTAATTAGAGGAGACACTGGTTCAGACCAATCGTCATATTCCCATGCATCATAATATATAAATTCCATATCATATTTTTTTTCATTATACTTAACACCTTTTTCAACTTTATTTTTTATATTTTGGATAAACGTAGTCTTGCCTGTACCCCAATTAGAATTCAAAAAAACAACAAAAGACTCATTCTCTAAAACCATATAATCTTCTTTATTATCAATTAATTCTAAAAATGAAATTTCTTCATTGCTATATGAATTTGAATTATTCATTCTGCCTCCTAATAATATATATAATAATTAAATTATATCATATTTAAATTTTTTACACCATAAATACCACTTTATTGTAAAACCTATTGACAAACAAGAGGTAAAGTGTTACTCTCATCGTGAGAGGTAAAACATTACCCTTATATTGTGCAAGGAGAAAAACCATGGGCTATACAAATTTATCAGAGGCAGATGCAGTCATCATGGATATCATCTGGGAAAAGGGCGAAGTGGACAATTCCGAAATCATGCTCGCTCTGGATGGCTTCCGCGACTGGTCACGCCACACAGTGAAGACATATCTTCGCAGGCTGAATGAAAAAGGACTGGTAGGCATACGCCAAATCAACCCACGCAAAAATGTATACTACCCTCTCATTTCAAAACAGGACTACATAGCGGAGGAGAGCAGCATATATCTGAAAGATCACTACAGCTCCCTCACCAACATGGTGGCAGGTCTTCTGGAGCGAGAGAAAATATCCGACGAAGAGCTGGACGAGCTGGAGAGCCTGATAAACCAGTATCGCCAAAAGGACAAATAAAATGAGTAGCGTTTTAAGCCAGCTGTTTCTTGTTTCTGTGCTCTCAGCTGCCGTGATATCAGCAGTTGCAATTATAAAGGCACTATTCAAAAACAATATCGGCACAAAAGCTATATCTTTGCTTTGGGCTTTGGTTTTGCTTCGGCTGCTTTTGCCCTACACCTTGCAGTCCCCCATATATCTAGGCGATGTTTTCCCCAAAAATACCTCGATAAACACATCCTCTGTAGGCGAGGAAACAAACCACACTATAGATAATGAAATCAGCGGCGAAGCAGAGGCGGACGTCATCCCCATTTTCAGTCCACCTGCTGCCAATGCCGAATACACACCTGCGGAGGCACAATACGTCTCCCCCACCTCCCCGACCGTCACAAAATGGAAATCACTGATACAAGAGATAGATTTTGCAGTTGTTCTATCTGTTCTGTGGCTGGCTGTAGGCTTTGGCATAGTGGCTAGTGGTGTATTCACCCTAGCTAGATTCAATAGCAAACTAAGAAGCGAAAACATAGTGTCA
Source organism: Eubacteriales bacterium (assembly GCA_040883315.1). Lineage (GTDB taxonomy): Bacteria > Bacillota > Clostridia > Christensenellales > UMGS416 > JAFGUF01. The sequence continues at coordinate 31,500 of JBFLKU010000007.1, read as the reverse complement.
AAAAAGCTATACGATGCATACAAAAAGGCGAAGCAGCGGATATCCCCTCGTCTGGATGTGCGCATAGTGGAGAGCATTCATGTGGATATGCCCATCACCTACGGCATGATAAACCCCAGAATAATAATCCCAAAACAAATGGCAAAGGAAATAGACAGCGACAAGCTGCAGCTTATTATAATGCACGAGCTGATGCACATAAAAAGGCTGGATATATTAAAAAACTATCTGTGGCTTTTGGCAAAGGCAATACATTGGTTCAACCCAATGGTATGGATAGCATACAAGATGTATCTAGGCGATATGGAGATAGTCTGCGACACCAAAGTGATGCAGAAAATCAATGCTGATGAATGTGCAGAATACAGCGACAGCCTGGTGGAGGCTGCAAAAATACTGAGCAGAACAAAGCAAAAAACCTATCCTGTAGTGCTGAATTTTTGTGAAAACAAAAGTAAGCTAAGGAGAAGAATAATGAATATACTACAGCCTGCAAAGCAAAGAAGAAGCACAAGCTTTGCAATAGCGATATTAATTTGCGTGCTTTTAGTAATGTGCTTTACCACAGCATGCAAAGAGCCCAAATCAGAAAAACCAGATGATTCTGCTATATATAGCGAGGCAGAACCGGAGCAAATAGAGAACGATTCAAATTTAAATGATGACATAATGAAGTATTTTGTCTCAGCTGCCACCAGCGACCATGCAGTTTTTTCGAAATATGATGAATCAAAAATGATAGACGATGTGAACGTGAGAGTAACTATAAATCCCGATCTGCTCTACAGAAGCTATCTTCCTCAAAAAAATGCCTATCATACAGCAGAAATAAAATATATGGATATAGATAACTCTTTGCTTCAAAAGACAGCCGACTATTTTTTGGAAGGCACATATATGGATATAAACGCTCAGCAGGAGTATGAGCTGGGAAAATACTATAATCTCAATCATGCAGAAAAACCGGGCGATTTAATTATGCTGGCATACACAAAGGACAAGCAGCAAATCAACTTTGAGGTTTGGACCAATAAATTCGGCACAGGAATATACTACGCCAGAGGAGGCCTAGCAACAGCAGGGCAAAGCATAGTAGGTGAACATTCAATTCACAAGGCAGAGATAGACAAATTCATAAAGTCTTCATACGTAAACAGTGCCTATAAGCAGGCAAGCGAAATAGTCGAGAAATTCAGCACCAATATGGAGCTGACCAATATATACGCAGGCAAATTTGTTCCTCGTGGTTCAGATTTGATATACAGCGACTACGACTTGTATGCACAAAGTGATGAAACCAGCCTGGCATTTTTGTTCACTCCCAAAACGGCTGATATTTCATCATTATTCGGTCAGATGTCCATGGACACTGAAAAAAGATATGATGTGATAGACTATTTGGAAAATGATTTTTTCAAATTTGAATATATACTTATTGCTATAGACGAAAAAGGCGTGGCATCCTTTGAATGGCGAAATATGCGTTCAAAGGACGACGAAAAGCTATCTGAAGTACAGATAATACAACTAGAAGACGCAGTGGACGCATTCAAGGCAAATGCATTTGACGAAGGCAAAGAATGGACTCCAGACCCATCATCTACAGCTTTCATATTAATAGACTACATATATCTGTCTATGTACCCTGTGGCAGATGAAGACGGAGCATACACTCTGTATCCTGTTTATGCATTTTCCGGAAAACAAACAAGTGGGCTGAACCAGATAAACTACACAATGATAATAAACGCAGTGGACGGCAGCATAATATACCAAAACTAGCAATAAGGGGCATATAATGAGTGCACTATTTAATTTAATAATCATAAATACAATACTCTCATCAGTCATGATACTATTTGTTTTGCTGGCAAAAGGCGTATTCAAGAACAAGATAAAGCCGGCAGTAGTATCCGTACTCTGGATTATGGTTATGGTGCGCTTATTGATGCCCTTTTCCATAGAGTCACCCATAAATATATGGAGCTTTATGCCGGAAAAAGAGACAGCCGCAGCAAAGGAAACAATGCCTTCTGCAGAGTATAATTACGCTCCTCCAATCTACACAATGGAGAGCGAAATAGACATACCGGTGGCTATTTCCCCGGATTCACCCACAGGCATTGCATACGACGAGCTGCCTGCATATACCTCAAACCAACCCAGTGCTTTTCAGAAAATAAAAACCGCTTTAGAGAGCATAGATATACCTGCCCTATCGGCATCCATATGGATAGTATGTGCCATAGGAATACTTGGAATAAATATAGTAAACATGCTGATATTCGCATTTTTCCGCATCAAGGGCACAGCCCCTGCAGATAATGTGCTGTCCGCATTTAAAAGAGCCAAAGATAGGCTAGGCATCAAAAGACCTGTTGATATTTTCATCAGCGAGGACATAACCGTGCCTATGGCATACTCTTTGTTTTCACCCAAAATACTGCTGCCCCAAAACATGATAATGCATATGGATGAAACAAAGATGGAGCTTATACTGATGCACGAGCTGATGCACATAAAAAGGCTGGATATACTAAAAAATTATCTTTGGCTTGCAGCCAAGGCTATATACTGGTTCAATCCGCTGGTGTGGATAGGATATCGCCAGTACGTCTCCGACACGGAGATATGCTGCGACTATCACGTGATGAAACGACTGGATGAAGACCTGAAAATCCATTACAGCCAGAGCCTTCTGGACGCTGCAAAGATGATAAACAAAAAGCCGGTATACTCTGCTCCCTACATGCTCTCATTCTGCGAAAGCGAGACAAAACTAAGGAGAAGAATAATGAATATACTACAACCTATAAAACAAAGCAAAAAGCAAACTGCCGTTTTGGCAATTATGATAATGATAATCTCTGTATGCTGCTTTACAACAGCATGCCAGCAAGTGCAGCCATCTCCCACACCCATGGCTACTATGCCTCCGGCTATACATAACGAAAAGATAGACGACCCCACTCCCACTCCCCAAGTGATAGATTTCGACAAAGACGGAAACCCAATAACCGCTACATATAGTCCTGATACTACACCTGAAGCATTTTCTCTGGATTATATGAATGGAAAAACAATTACAAGCAGTGAATATGGGCTGGATATGTCTGTTGTATTTAATCTGAGATTTGCCAGTCAGCCATCTGCTGGCAGCTTCCCTTCAGCGGATGTGGAAACCCATGGCTTCGATACGGATTTCACTCGCAGAGCAGTAGAATACTTTATGGGCGATGAATATTTCGGCACTAAGCTGACCAAAGCTGACTATGAAAAAAGGCTAAGGGAATACACAGAGCTGATAGAGGGCGTGGAAATGTCTAGCGGCGACCAAGCAGAGGTAGACGAATATATACAAATTCTTAAGGATAGAATTGCGGCTGCTCCTACAGAAAACGAAGAAGGAGAAACAGCGTTTCTCTCTGGCAAGGGTCCGCAGCAGATGCTTTCACTAATGGGATATACAGAAAACGGCGATATACAGGAGATTATCGTGGATAATTCTCCCGGAGAGAACTATACATTTTTCTATTCACGTGACAATATGTTTATGTACTATACGAGTATAGGGACATGGTATGAGGGAGAAGACAGCGAAGCAAGTGAATTTGCAAAATACAGACGCACTGCACTGGATGCCGTATCCGCAATTTGTGACAAAGAAATGACTATGGCTGCTGTAGAAATCGGTGTAACCAAAGACGAATATGACGTGTGGACAAGCTATGAAGACCTAATTTCAGATGTAAATGCTGATAAATGCTATATATTCTACTTTACGCCTATAGTAGAGAATACACTCTGCACCTTTGGAGCAATGGCAAAGGGAATAGACGACGAAAGAGAAGTACTGTTTGCGTCACCGTGGCTTAGCGAATGCATCACTGTAGTTGTGGACAAAGACGGCATATTAGAATTATCATGGACTGATCCGCAGGAAATAAAAAACCTAAGCACTCAAAACGAAGTACCTATTACTATAAACGATGCAATTCAAATTTTCGAAAGAAATATTTGGGATTCTCGAGTGTTTAATGACCGCAGCGCAATCAGTTCTAAAATAAATATAACTCAGATAACATATGGAATGGTTAGAATAGCAGATGATGATGGAAGCCAGCACTTAGTGCCTGCATATGCATTTCTGGGAACACAAACCAACACCCGGGCTGATGACAACGAGATAAGGACGGGCAATAGAACAAACAGCAATTGCTATATGCTGGTGCATGCCCTGACAGGCGAAGTAATAGACTTCTATTAATAAGACACACAACTTACACACACTTCTTAATAGGCCGCCTTCGGGCGGTCTGTTTTGCTGTAGTGCAGAGCAATAAAAAGCCCCTATAGAAATTCTATAGAGGCATTATTTATAATTTATATGTCAGATTAGTTATGCAGCATTTTTCTCTTTCCTATTATATATGCTGCTACCAGCAGAGGTAATATCATCACCAGCCACACATAGCTAAATCCTCTGTCTCCGGTTGGCGGATTTGCTACAGCACCTGCTGCTATTCTATCCAAGGTCCAGCCAAACCATAGACCGTCGCCAGATGCACCAGTCACGTCAAGTGCGTGGTTATCATATGCGTTAAATGACACCTCAGGTATTCTCACTCTGGATGCGGCATTCATTGTGTATCCCCCAAATACATTTACATCGGTAGTTGGTACAGATGTAGGAAGGGTCAAAACAATAGCCTGTGAACATCCAGAAAACGTTCCTGGACCCATGGATGTTATAGATGGTAAACTGACACTAGATAGTGATGTGCAGTTTCCAAATGTAACTGCTAAGAAGCTATCCGCTGAAGGCAGGCTGATGCTCGTAAGAGAAGTGCAGCCCCAAAAAGTGGCATTGCCAAAAGTAGTAGCATTGGGCAGGCTGACACTTGCGAGTGAATCACAGTCTTGGAAGCATTGGTCTCCAAATTGCTGAGCTAGGGGTAAGCTGACACTAGATAGATTTATACAGCTAATAAATGCCGCAGTGCCAAATGACGTGGCAGAAGGCAATGTGATAGAATTTAGACCATAACACGCTACAAATGCTGCAGTGTCAAATGAAGCAGCAGAAGGCAAATTAACTGTTGACAATGCAGTACATCCGGCAAAAGCGTTATCACCAAAATATACTGCAGAAGGTAAATTTACACTCTGTAAAAAGGTCAACCCAGAGCAGAAGCCATTCATTACATCTCCTACTGGCAGAGCTCCATCTGCATTAAAGGAAACAGTACTGGCTATATCCAAACGCTCCAAAAAATCAAAAGCTGATGTAATAAATGATTGATCAGCACTTCCTAAAGTGTATATGACATCTGATGTAATGGTGAAGCTTGTTACACTTGTATAGGGATTCACCCCCATAGCATTGGCTATTGCAAGAGCTAGATTGTTACCGGGTGGATTTGTATCTATTACTAGCTCTCCTGTTGCTGTATTGAAACTATCAGCAAAAGCAGAAGCGGGAAACAATAGCATAATTAAAGCTACAAAAACAATGAGACCAAATACTTTTTTCATAATTTGCCCAAAATCCCTTAATATATTTTTTAATTTTAATCAGATTTCTTCGCCCTATCATAGAATATGTATTAAAACATATGTCATTTATATATAGTATTATTCTAACACTTTGTGATATTAATTACAATCTTTATTTTGCTAATTTCTGGCTTTTCTTACAATCAAATTAAGCTGCAGATAGTGCAAACAGAAAAGCAGCGGATTGGACAAAATCCCCAAAAAATGTTAGTATATAATAAGTAAAAAACAACATTTGCAAATAGAGCTGATTCTGCTGCTTTATATTCAAAGGGCTGATTCTCATGCGGGGCATGCAACATAATCTACTACTGATTTTTACGATATTTTAAATTTGTAATTTTTAATTTTCAATATTTTTTTATTCATTTGTAAGATGCCTTACTCTATTTGTGATACGTTGATTTAATAAATTTTTCATGTGCCAAACGGCACGAAAGGAGCGCGTATGAGCAAGATAATATTTATATCAAATAGGCTGCCCGTAACCATAAAAAAAGACGGCAGTCAGTTTAAATATGAAAAAAGCATCGGAGGGCTGGCGACGGGCCTGAAGAGCTACCACGAGCAAAGCGACAGCGTATGGGTGGGCTGGCCCGGCATACCCACAGAGCAGCTGACTAGGGGCGACAGACTGAAGCTGAACGATGAGCTTCAGGATAAATTCAACTGCCTGCCCGTATACATGACAGAGGAGGAAGTGGAGGATTTCTACTACGGATTCTGCAACAGGACCATATGGCCTCTGTTTCACTACTTTATAAACAAAACAGAATATGACAAAGACCAGTGGGCTGCATACAAAACGGTGAACAAAAAATTCTTTGAAGCTATGAAAGAGATAGTGGACGAGGACGACACCGTGTGGATACACGACTACCAGCTGATGCTGCTGCCCCAGATAATAAAAGACGAATTCCCAAATACAAAAATCGGATTCTTTCTGCATATTCCGTTCCCATCCTTCGAGATATTCCGCCTGATGGTATGGCGCGGCGACATACTCCGCGGTCTGCTGGGTGCGGATTTAATAGGCCTGCACACCTACGACTATGTTCGGCATTTCCTCAGCAGCGTGCGAAGACTGCTGGGATATGAGCACAACCTGAATAGAATAACCTACGAAGACAGATTTGTGCAGGTGGATGCATTCCCCATGGGCATAGACTACGAAAGGTTTTCCAAAAAATACGATGACCCGCAGTTTGTGATGGAAGAAAAGGACATACAAAAGAGCATAAAGGGCGAGCACATGGTGCTCTCTATCGACAGGCTGGACTACACCAAGGGCATTCCGGAGCGCATAAAGGCATTCGATAGATTCCTAGAAAAATACCCCGAATACATCGGCAAGGTACGCCTGCACCTGATAGTGGCACCATCGAGAGTGGCAGTGGACACATACGAGCTGCTGCGCAGCGAAATAGCCGAGCTGGTGAGCAACGTGAACGGCAAATACGCCACCATGGGCTGGATGCCCGTGTGGTACTATTTTCAGTCATTCTCACAGGAGAGCCTGATAGCACTATACAAAAATGCCGATGTACTTTTGGTCACGCCGCTGCGTGACGGCATGAACCTGGTATCCAAGGAATACATAGCCGCCAGACCCGACCTGAAGGGCATGGTGGTCATCAGCGAAACAGCCGGTGCTGCCAGCGAGCTGGGCGAGGTGGTGGTGGTGAACGCCAACGACAGCAACGCCATAGCCGACGGTATCCAATCCGCCCTGACTATGCCTGAAAAGGAAAAAGTGGCTATAAACAAAATACTCCACAGAAGGCTGAAAAGATACAATGTGAACTTCTGGGCAGATGAATTTATCGCCTCCCTATCCGCCGCCACTCAGCTATCCGAGGAGCTGGTGACAAAGAGCATAGACAAGCGAAGCACCAAGATAATGGATGAATACAAAAAGGCAAAGAAAAGAGTTATTTTCCTAGACTACGATGGAACACTTGTCGGGTTTAAATCCATCCCCATGCAGGCAAAGCCAGACGCCGAGGTGAAGGAGCTGCTGCGAAAGCTGGCAGCCGACCCCAAAAACACTGTGGCTATTGTATCCGGCAGAGACAGGCACACATTGGAATCATGGCTGGGAGATATAGACATGCATCTTCTGGCTACTCACGGACTATGGCGAAAGGAAATCGGCACGGACTGGGAGATGACAGTGAACCTGGACAACAGCTGGAAAGAGAGCATATACAGCGTGATGCAAATGTATTCCGACCGCATGCCGGGAGCACTGATAGAGGAAAAGGACTACTCCATCGCCTTCCACTACCGCCAATGCGAGCCGGACATGGTAGCCATAAAAATATGGGAAATACGCGCAGCACTGAACAACATGATTCAGTCCATGAGCCTGAGCCTGCTAGAGGGCAACAAGGTGCTGGAGGTGAAGGACACCCGTGTGAACAAAGGGCAGAGCGCAGCCCAGCTGCTGCACAGCATAGAGCACGACTTTGTGCTGGCAATAGGCGACGACCACACAGACGAAGACCTATTCAACGCCATGCCGGAGGATGCATGCACCATCAAGGTGGGCATAGGAATCACGCAGGCAAAATATAGGCTGAAGTCATTTGGCTCTGTTCGGGAGTTTTTGAAAAAGCTGATAAAATAAACCATTGCTAAGCCGCCTTTTGGCGGCTTTTTCATCGCAGTACTTTGCGCATTATAACAATTGTGAATATAGACATCAAAAACAGCCCAGCAAAGCCCTCCACACCTGTCCAAAATGTTTGAAAATCACTAAAATTCATGTTTGCAGGTGCAAAATCGCCATAGCCTATAGTCAAAAATGTAATTGTGCTGAAATACATTGATTTAAGTACATTCCGAAATGTAAGAACCCTATCATGAAATGCACTGCAATATATTGCACCGGATAGCAATATCATCAATAAACAAGAGACTAAAATATTCAATATCCTTGTTCCATATCCACTGATGCCGCCAAATAGTGTATTAAAAAATTTCTTGCCGAATTTATTTGATGGCCATTCCATAGATTTAGTATTGTACTTCATATAATTAAAATAGGCTTCATCTTCCCATTCATAGTTTGCTATATTTCTGTAGTTTTCTTTTAGCAGCAGAAAATCGTGTGCTGCATCTGCACAATCCCGTTTATATCCTTCTCTATGTTTGCTTCCTTTTAAATTATATGCATTTTGTATTGCTTTCTTCACATTGCATTGGTCCCAGTTAATTTCGATTCTTCCAAGATTGGCACTATCTTTAAAAGATAGTTTCTCCTTGATTCCGCTTATTTTCATATGCTGTTTATTTGTACATGAGATTAATTCTAAATGATTAATAGAGCGAAACTGCAAATTAATATCATTTGTAAATTTACTCCCAATAATAGATACGATATCTGCTGATGCTCCCCGAAAACTGATATTTCCTTTATCAGAAGTTGTCCCATTAAAGCTTACTTTTCCTTTACCAAAATTTGCACCATCAAACGTCACATCTCCTTTACCAAAGTTTGTACCATCAAAATTCACAATTCCTTTGCCAAAGTTTGTACCATCAAAATTCATAATTCCTTTGCCAAGGTTTGAACCAAAAAATTTTACATCTCCTTCACCAAAGTTTGTGTCATAAAAGCTTATATCCCCTTGATACAAGTTTATTGCTTCAAAGCTTACATCTCCTTCGCCAAAATTTGCTTTTAAAAAAGATACATCTCCTATGTTAAAGCAGACTCCAGAAAACCAAACATCTCCGTTATCGAAGTTTACTCCCGTAAACTGAACATTTCCTTTGCCAAAATCAAAGCCTTTGAAATTTGTATCGCCATTCCAGTAGCTAAAATCTGCAATAAAATCAACATTTAGTTGAAATCCACTCGGCAAATTCAATTTATCAATATCGAAATTATTAATGTATTTACCTGTTAAATCTATTTTTTCTCCGCTTAAAAACATTTCTTTAATTTCAGGCAAACTTATTTCTCGATACTGTAAACATATATACTTTCCAGATTTAGTTTCAGCCTTAATAGTGACTATGCCGTCGTCATCTGTATCCTGATATTCAAAACTCACATTATCCAACAAATCAGCAAAGTTTTGAAAACGTTCTTCTACCTCATACATCTTAATAACTTTATCCATCATCCACCTGCCAAACACATTTTCCCACATTATACCATCTGCAAAAAATTATAACAAGAATGTACTGCAGCAAATCAAATGTTGTGATATAATATCAAAAATAAAAAACTTCATAGGAGACGCTATGGACACACTTGACATAAAATACAAAATGAGCAAAAAAGATTTGGTGGCAATAGAAAGATATCACTATTTTAATGACGTACTGTCTGTACATTCGCTATTGGAAAAGCTGGTGTTTTGCATGCTAGTTCTAATATATGCTGCCGTCTTGAATATGCTGGATATCTACTATCTTCTATTTCCCGTTTTTATATTATTGATGTATTCTGTTCTTTTAGGATTCATCAAATTCTCTATGATAGGCGGCAATGTGGAAAGGCAGATACGAACAAGCCAATACTACACCAAAGAATACCATTGGAGAATCAGCAAAGAGGGCATAAAAAGAGTATACGAGGGCAAAGAATATTTAACAAAATGGGAAGATGTATTTTCTGTGAAAGAAAAGAAAAAATATTTTAGTGTGCTGCTGACAGAGACAGAATTGATATGGCTTCCAAAGAGTGTATTTCAGAGCGATGAAGAGCTGGAATTTGCAAAAGAATGCCTGAGCCAGATAGAAAGAAAGGGGTAGCATATGGATAGAATGGACATAGTATTTAAGCTGAAATACGAAAATATGTATGAAGTATTGAAAGCTAATTTCGATAAAACATATTTTCATATTATCAATATTGTAATTTTCATAGGAACTTTCACCTTTGGCATACCCTTTATTTTCGATGCTGCCTATTTCACAGGAAGAGGACACTTTCTGCTGAGCTTCGTGCTGGCGGTTACCAATTTCTTTGCCATCTATTTTATCAGGCTGCAAACCACTGTAAAGCCCTTCGTCAAAAAATTCGTTTATAAGCATAGTGTATATAGCAAGCAACAAAAGATGGAAATATACAAAGAAGGTATTACAACATTTAATCATAATTTTAAAGAAAATATAAACTGGGAACAATTCAGAGCAATAGTAGAGCTGAAAACTGTATTTTGCTTGGATGAAACCAACGGAAGCTACCACTGCATTCCAAAGACCGCATTCACGCAGGAGCAGCTGGATGCATTCCGAAGCTGGACAAACCACATAGAGAAAAAGCACGAGGAATTCAGCGAGGCAAGCCCTGAAAATGACAGCTGGGAATACGTGGACGACGGAAAATAGAGAATTGAATATACCAAAAATATAAGCAGGCAATTGCCTGCTTTTTTTGTTTGCTAAAGCTCTATGTCGTACTTTTTCTTAAGTACATTCAGATACACTTCCTTGAGCTGATGATTTTCCTGAATGTCCAGTACATTTATGCTCTTTCTAATGCTCTCAATATATCCATCCTGCCCCATCTTCATCATGGCTATTCCCTTTCGCCAAAACAGAGTGGACAGCCCGTATAGCAGGTTGTTATTCTGTGCATATTTTATGCCGTCCTCAGAGTATACTAATGTGTTTTCAGGGTCGTCCATCAGGTAGTAATTATAGGATATATTTGAATAGATTTTTATTACCAGCAGTTTTTCCAAAAATGATGCATGAGGAGATTTGTCTACTATCTCCAGAATAAAGCAAAGTATCTCGTTGCTTATTTCTCCGTCGCCCAGCTTGCAAAGCACCACCGCCAGTATCACCAGAATACGCACGTCGAAAAAATTGTATTTATACGTGGTCACCTTTTCCAGCTCGAATTCCTCGTTGTGCACGCAGATGGCACCAATTAGATAGTCCCTTGCCTTTTCCAGATTGTTGGTGGATTTGTCTGTGTCGCTTTTATTAAAGTAGTATATTCCATCTACCAGAAGCCCAAGTTTGTTTATTTCGGATGCTAGGATAATAGTGCTGTATATTTCGCCGTCCAGATTGTCAATTTTGTTTTTGATATCTCCCAGCTTGTCCACCTGATAGTCAACAATGTATCTATCCAGCATGTTGTATATTTCGTATAGATCGGATGTGAACCGGTAGTTTTTGAATGTCTCCAATAGATCTGTGCGGTAGGCTATGCTCAAAATCTCAAGCGTGTCGTAGCGGGGCACGACATATCCATTCTCTATCTTGCGAAGTGTATCCAAATTTACGCCAGACAAATCAGAAACATCCTGCTGGCTCAAATTCAGCCCTTTTCTAATGTCTCTGATGCGATTGCCAAAATCTTTTGTCTGATAATTATGGAGCATCTTTTTTTGCCTTCCCGTTCGTCATATATCTACATATATCTACAAATTCCTTGCTTTCTCTATCCCGACTTTAGTCGGGTATTATATTACTTAAACATATTATAAAGTATAAATATCAAATATACAAGGATGGTTCGGAAAATGAAAAAAAAGATATGGAAAATCATAGTAGTTATCACACTAGTTTTAGCAATCGGCACCGCAGCAACCACAGCATCTGCAGAAGAAGACGACATCCCACGCATATATTCCATAACAGTACCATTCCTACAATAGGATAGATAGAGAAAAGGATGACAAGTAAAATGAAAAAGAAATTTTGGAAAATCATCGTAGTTATCACACTAGTTTTAGCAATTGGCACCGCAGCAACCACAGCATCTGCAGAAGAAGACGACATTCCACGTATATATTCAATAACAGTACCTTTCATTCAATAGATGAGGGGAAGAGATAGATAAAAAGATAGAGACAGATAAATAGATAGATACAAAAAAGGATAACGCAAGCAGTATATGTTCGGCAGAGGAAGAGGAAAATTTTTTCCCATAGATTATTTCATTGCTATCCGTTTCGGCAATGGGATATATATAGAAAAAGCGTTCGAGTTTCATAGTAAAAATACCCTAAAGTAGATTAAGAAAAGTTTTTTAAAACCCCGGTCTAAGTTCAAATAAAGTGATAACTTAGGGCTGGGGCTTTTTTTTGCGTTTAAAAAATTTTTGAACAAATATGTAAAGTGTACTTGACACATGTTTTGTATTGTGATATTATCCTAATGTAAAGTATACTTGACACACAAAATAAAGGAGGCGGCTATGCAAAACAACGTGCAGCAACTTCGGCAGGAAATGGATCTTTCCCAGGCAAAGCTGGGCGATATGGTGGGAGTCAGCAGGCAGACAATCAATTCACTGGAGGCAGGCAGATACAATCCATCCATCACCTTGGCATTCAAGCTGGCAAAGGTATTTAACAAAAAAATAGAAGAAATATTTATTTACAAGGAGAATGAAGATGAATAAAAAATTCGTGATAAAAACACTTACTATACTCAGCAGCGTATTGGTGGCAGCTACCGTGGTGCTGGCTGCTATACTAGCAATCCTAACAGTGGACAGTCTAATCCGCGGCTTCGCAATAGGCACAGGCATCGGCGCCATAATCGGCGGTGTACTAAATTACTTTGTTATCATCCCCAAACGATACAAAGACAAGGACGAAAGGTCGCTATTGGTGGAGGTATTGGCAAGCCTGATTTCCGCATCAGTTTTCGGATTGGCATCGTATCTATTCTTTTTGCTGGTGCTGACTGGCGTGATGGATATAGCAACATTCGATTCTATGAACATACTACTATATGCAGGCATTATCATAGTTCTTACTCTTGTGTCAGAGAAATTATCCTATTTGATTATTGATAAGACGCTTTAAGTATTGTATTTAAATGGGCTGTCGGGTGACAGCTCTTTTTTTATTGCAGTGGTTTATGGGGTGTTGCCCCAACCCCATCAAAGGGACTTGTCCCTTTGAAATCCCTATATTAATACTGAATTTAGGGCATTTTAATCCTTTATTACCACAAAAAAACAACCTAATTTTCCTACCTTACATATTGTCAATTTTTTCATAAGTTTGTAATTGCAACAATCATTATTATATGTTAGAATGTTTTTTGCAAAAATAGATAAATATAGCAAGGTGATAGGTGTAATGATAATAGAAGGCAGTTTTGAAGCGCTGAAACAGAATAATAGTATAGATATAGTAGATGATTTATCGAAGACTCTACTACACGTAAGCTACAACAATTATTTACCAAACAAATTAAACTTTAAAGACCCAAACAATAACAAAGAATACGCTGGAGAAATCCATCATCATAATCATACTGATGAATATACATTTAGTGAAGGTTCATCAAAAATTTTTCATATCACTCAAAGTTCGGGGTTACGATTGCCTAAATTCAATATATCCTCTGTTTATGGCGATTTCAGTACAAAGGTTTTGATAACAAAGCGAACATTGGTAATACAAAATGGCGAACTAGAGATTGCTAAAATCATCGCTAATCCACCCAATTATAAAATAGTTGTAGAGAATACAGAAGATGATTTTATGATGATGTGTATAGCTTTTGGAATAATTGTCCTAATACCAAATAAATCTCTTTACGCACTTATTTCATAGTAAATAGAAAGTAGTTATCAGCGCCTTATACTATTCGCTTATGCAATACGTAAGCTATATATGAACAAAAACACATGCATATATGAATATAAGGTATAATTAGATAATTCATATAATAAGTAAATATAGAAAAAAGGGGAAGATTATATGGCACGTGTAAGAGCAGTGGCTTGGTATGGTGCAGCCATTATATGCCTAGTTGTATCATACCCCAGCATATTTTTGGCAAGATACCTAAACTACAGAGGCAGCTATGCCAGACGAAACTGGTACGCTAACATAGTGGTTTCCAGGCTGGCAAGAGTAATATTTTATATGACAGGCTCCCGGATAAAGATAGAAGGCAGAGAAAAAATACCAACCACACCATGCCTTTTCGTTAGCAATCATCAGGGGCATTTAGATAGCGTAATAATCCAAGGATTTATAAAAAAGCCAAAAGGATTTGTTTCCATCACCCAGTACGAAAGAGTACCTATTCTGGGCTCGTGGATGCAGCACATGGGCAGCGTATTTATAGACAGAAATGACATTCGCCAGACCTTTATGACCATAAATAAAGCTGCCGATATTATAGGCACAGGTCACTCTATGGTAGTATTTCCTGAGGGAAAAATGAACGACGGCGGCGAGACTTTTGATTTCCAAAAGGGCTGGCTGAAGATGGTTCGCCAAAACAAAATTCCAGTTGTTCCCGTTACGATAAAAGGCTCTTATAAGATATTATCCTACAACGGCAGATCCATGAAGCCCGCAAGGATAGAGTGCTACATATCCGAGCCGATGCCCACAGAGCACCTGACCAAAAGCGACGAAGAACAGTTTTTGAATGATTTGCGGCAGACTATATTGTCTAAGCTGTAGATATCATGTGAATAATAACAAATTATTTATATAAAATTAAAAAGAGCTAAAAAGCTCTTTTTTTATAGAAATTTCCTCATATCCTCTATCATATTATCATACGCCAGTATCATCCTATCGCACCATGCATCAAAATCCTCATCTATCAGCTGATACTCGGGATGAGCCAGAATATACTCTATGGTTTCCTTTATGCCTTGGTCGAATCTAGTGGTGCACACGAATTCCGGCACTGCCCTTTTCACCTTGGTATTGTCGAAAACCACAGTATGCGTTTTGTCGCCCTGCAGCTCTCCCAAAAAATCATAGTCGCTGCATGCTTCCAGCAGCTCCGAGGACATATACCGTATGTTTGCCTTCACCCCAAGCACACGTGCAATGGTGTGGTATATCTGATTCCAGCTCAGGCTTTCATCGGATGTAATGTGGAATGTCTCGCCCACAGCATGCACATTGTCCATCAGCCCTACAAATGCTATTGCAAAGTCTCTGGCATGGGTCAGCGTCCATAGGGACGATCCATCGCCGTGCACTATCACCGGCTTGCCCTCCATCATTCTGCGAATCACCTGCCACGAGCCGTTGTTTCCCTTCACAGCCAGCGGCACGCTTCGTTCGCTGTATGTGTGGCTGGGTCTGATTATTGTAATAGGAAATCCTTCCTCTTGGTATAATTTGTTCAGATAATTTTCGCACTCTATTTTGTCTCTGGAATACTGCCAGAACGGGTTGGCAAGAGGTGTGCTTTCGGTAATCAAATAGTTTGACAGGGGCTTTTGGTATGCACTGGCGGAGGATATGAACATAAACTGGCGTGCTCTATCCCGAAACATCCTGTAGTCCCTTTCCAAGTGCTCCTTTGTAAATGCTATAAAATCTGCAACCACGTCAAATTCATGCTCGCCTAGTGCCTTCTGCATGGCTACTTCGTCGTTTATATCACATGTAATGTAGTTTACATTGTATTCTTCCAGCTCATCATTTCTATTGCCTCTGTTCAGAAGGTACAGCTCATGCCCGTCTTCAGCCAGCTTCTTGGATATGCTCATGCTGATGGTGCCTGTGCCGCCTATTAATAATGCTTTCATACTTTCTCTCCTTTATATCTATTATTTTAATATACACTAAAATACAGCCTTTAAACAAGCAATAATCAATTAATTATATTAATTCCAGCATTTAGTTAATAAATGAAATTACTTTGAACATTTCAGTATAAATTGTTTGGTAAACTACAAAGTGATATAATAAAAAGAGAGTGTTTTGGAGCAATATAATCTATTGGAGGGAATTATATGATAAAAATTATTACGGATTCGACGTCCTATATTCCGCAGGATCTTCTGGAGAAGTATGACATCACGGTTTTGCCCCTCAGCGTAAATATAGACGGGCAGGAATATCTGGAAACGGACATGACAAACGCAGGCTTTTTCAAAATGATAGGCGAAATGAGCGAGCTTCCCAAATCCAGCCCGCCAAAATACGAAAGCATTTTAGAAGCATTTGAAAAGGAAGTGTCCGCAGGTAAAAGCATTATAGGTGTTTTCATTACCAGCGTGGCAAGCGAAACCATCCAAAGAGCAAATCAGGCAAAGCAGGAGCTGCTGCAAAAGTATCCCAAGGCAAACATCACAATAATTGACTCAATGAACACAGGCATGGCATTGGGCATAGTGGCAATAGCTGCCGCAGAGGCCTACACAAAAGGCGCATGGCTGGAGGACGTGGTGGAGGCTGCACATGCTGCCGTGATGAGGAATAGATTTTTATTCGTTCCCAAAAACCTGAACCAGCTGCAAAAAAGCGGCAGAATAGGCAAGGCGCGTGCAATAATAGGAAATGCTATTCAATTGGTTCCTTTGCTTACATCCATAAAGGGCGAGATTAACCCTTTTGAGATGGTGCGAACCCGCAGCAAAGCCATAGACAGAATGCTGGAGATAATGAAAGAGGATATGGATAAATTCGGCGTAAACAAAGTGGTGGTATCTCATATTGATGACCCGGAGGAAGCAAATATCCTAATAAAAAAGATAAAGGATACGCTGGATATAGATGCTGACATCTCAGAGATTGGTCCTGTAGTTGGTGCGGCTGTAGGCCCCGGCACTATCGGACTGATATATAATACTATAGATGTGCATCCGCTAAATGAATAAACCTGCTAAGCGTTTTTATTAATTCGCAGTAGTCATTCTACATACACATAAAAATACATGCATTTCAGGCAGCCTTTAGGCTGCCTTTTCAAAAGTAATACACACAAATAATAGTGTCTATATTTCACATTTTTATTTAAATTATTGTTGCTGTTTCAAACGAAAAAATTAAAGTTGTAAACAAAATATTAACAATATAAAAAATAATTACAAATACATAATTTGCCCTAATTTAGGTGCTATAATGAATCCGCACAAAAAAACTGGGGGAAAATATGATAAAAATAATTACAGACTCTACTTCCTACATTCCAGCTGAGCTAGTAGAAAAATACGACATCACTGTTTTATCACACTGCATCACAATAGACGGACAAGGATATTTGGAAACTGAAATATCAAACTTTAGCTTCTTTGAAAAAATAAGAAATATGAATGAGCTACCCGTCTCCAATCCACCTACATACGATACTATCTTGGAAGCATTCGAAAAGGAAGTGAAAGCAGGAAATACAGTATTAGGTATTTTCATATCCAACCTTGCCAGTGAAACTGTGCAAAGAGCCAACAGAGCAAAGGATGTGCTGCTGAAAAAATATCCAAGATCAAACATCACAGTAATAGACTCCAAAAACACATGCATGGCGCTGGGAATAGTGGCACTTGCCGCTGCCGAGAAGCACCAAGAGGGAGCATGGCTGGAGGACGTGGTGGAGGCTGCAAATGCAGCGGTTTTGAGAAACAGACTGCTATTTATCCCCAAAAAGCTGGATCATATGGCACGCAGCGGCAAAATCGGCAAAGCAAAGGCTCTGATTGGAGACTTTATGCAGCTAGTTCCACTGCTGACCACATCCAAGGGCGAGATTGCTCCACTGGAGACCGTGAGAACCAGAGGCAAAGCCATTGACAGAATGGTGGAGATAATGAAAGAAGACGCGGACAAATACGGCGTACAAAAAGTGGTGGTTACCCACATAGACGACATAGAGGAAGCACAGGAACTATCCAAAAAAATTGAGGGTATTTTGGACTTACCGGTTGAGATATCAGAAATCGGTCCTGCTGTTGGTGTTTCAATAGGCCCCGGTACGCTTGGGCTGATATACAACACCATGGAAGCACACCCATTAAATATTTAAAAAGCAGTGCTTTTTAAATTAAATTAGCCTTTTAACATTGTTATTTTAAATAACAATTTACTAGATACTTTACAATAAAAGTATCTTTTTTTTATTTAAATATTGGCAATATAATACTTGTTTTTTAATATTTATAATCTTATGGTTTTAATTGTATGTTTGCATTTAGCATGCTATAATTAGATAAATTTATACTAACTACGGAGGGACTTTATGATTAAGATTATCACTGATTCTACTTCATATTTGCCGCAGGACATAAAGAGCAAATATGATATTGCTGTTTTGCCCTTCCGGGTGTTTTTGGATGGCCAGCCATATAAAGAGACAGAGCTGACCAACAAAGAATTTTTTGAAAAAGCAAAATCCATGCCCACAATCCCCCAGCCGGAAGGTCCATCCTACGAAGTGATGCTGGATGCATTTGAAAAGGAGCTGAAAGCAGGCAACTCTATAGTAGGCATTTTCATGTCATCCAGAGCGGGGGAAACCATAGTGAACGCCAAAAAAGCAAAGGACAAGCTGTTGCAAAAATACACAAGTGCCCACATCAGCATAGTAGACTCGCTGAATGCATGCATAGCACTAGGGCTGATAGTGATGGCAGCAGCGGAGGCAAACAAACACGGTGCATGGCATGAAAGCGTGGAGGAAGCAGCAAAAGAGGCAGTCTTGCGGACAAAATTTTTCTTCTCGCCAAAGAATCTGGACTATGTGCTCAAAAGGCAGGAAATAAACAAGGCAAAGGCAGTGATAGGCAATGCAATACAGCTGATTCCACTGCTTAGCACAGAGCACGGCGTGCTATCCCCAAAGGAAATGGTTAGAACCCAATCCAAAGCCATCGAAAAAATGGTGGAGTTTGTCCAGCAGGATATGAAAGACCTTGGAATAGCAAAGGCAGTGGTCACCCACATAGATGCCTATGATGAGGCCGTGGAGCTGGCTAGAAAAGTGAAAAAAACATCTGATGTGTATGTCGAAATATCCGAAATGGGTCCTGCCGTCGGTCAGGCAGTAGGCCCCGGAACTGTAGGGCTGGCATACAGCACCATAGACGCACCATTTTAGCAACAATATAATAAATAATAAAGATGCCTCGAAATTCGGGGCATCGTTTTTCTATTCTGTCAGTTCATCAAATTTTTTAGTGGTTAATATTTCGTTTGTCACAAACTCGCCATCT
This sequence comes from Eubacteriales bacterium, assembly GCA_040883315.1. Classification (GTDB taxonomy): domain Bacteria; phylum Bacillota; class Clostridia; order Christensenellales; family UMGS416; genus JAFGUF01. The sequence continues at coordinate 12,044 of JBFLKU010000007.1, read as the reverse complement.
TTATACAGGCTGTATATGGTAAAGGGCGTAGGGCTGCTTTTTGCCTGCTCCAGCGTTTCTATTTTGCGGACAGATAATTGCTTTCCTTGGCTTTGTGCATGTTCTTGAATTATTTTCACGTATTTATCTGTATGGGGGCAGCCATTGGAATAGTATAATACCAATCCGCCCTCATCTATTTTGCCTGTCTTCACCTGCGGGCGGAAGCTGGGCTTTTGTGCGTTTTCATCAAATGGCAAATACAGCAGCTCGAAATACGGCTCGGCTGAATCAGCCAGCGTGAAGCCTTTGTATTTCAGATATTTTGGGTCTGACAAAAATGTACTTTTTTTATCCGATGACAATGTGACCAGCCCCTTGCAGCCCTTTGCCTTGGCATCGTCTATGCATGCCTGCAATAGCTCATTGGCATAGCCTTGCCCTTTGTATTTGCCGGACACCCAAAAGCAATTGATATACATATAGCCTGGTGCATCCACAGGTGCAAATGCATACTCTGCCGGAATGTATTCAATAAACACCTTGCCTCTCTCGTCCAGCTTCTTGAATACCAGCCCGTATTCCATGCGCTGCCTCAGCCATGCCTTTTTGCTGCCTACGCAGTTTTCGCCCTTTTTTTCGCTGATGGCACAGCAAATGTGTTCTGTTTCTAAATTGTTTATGTCCACTGTAATTATCGGCATAATAACCTCCTAGTATGCCTGTATTATATATTAATTAATGCGACAGCTGCGTGTCATATTATAAATATTTTTCTGCAGATTTTTTTATGGTCTCCCCTATTTCTCGCCGCATGTCCTCCGGCTCCATGCACTCTGCTCTATCCCCTAGAGATAGTATATAGCTGAGCATCCAGTCCCTTTCATACATGTCTGTGCTGACTATAAAGTCGCCATTTTCATCTACTGATATATTATCTTTGTAGAAATCATCATATATCCTGAATGCATAGCTTTTGTCTGCACGAAACACCAGCCTTTTGTGCACCACAGGGCTGAAGCTGCCCTCGGGTGCAGGCTGCATTGGATGCTGCTGAAAGACCTCCTCTAGCATCTTTATGGATATTATCCTGTTCAGCTTAAACATACGATAGTCATTTTTATTAAGGCAATAGGCTGAAAGATACCAGCTGACGCCCTTGAATATCAGCTTGATAGGCTCTATTTTTCGCTTGGATATCTCTCCCCTCATATTGGCGTACTCTATCTCCACCCTTTTCAAATTCAGTATGCCGCTTTTTATAATTTCAAAATTATCCTTCCAATTGGAATTGGCAGAGAAGGACGAGAAGTCTATCTCTATCCAGTCGGCTCTTTGGCTGTTGAAAAATGTGGATAGCTTCCCCAGCACTTTGTTATGTCCGTCTATGTCTGTGGCTTTCAGCCCCTGCAGAGCAGAGAGTATCTCCATCTGTTCGTCGGTTGTCAGCATGGCTTTGTCCATTTTGCCGCTCTCCAGCAGCCCGATGCCTCCGCCTTTTCCTTTGCTGCAGTATACGGGCACATTGCAAGATGACAATATATCTATATCACGATATATTGTTCTGGTGGACACCTCAAATCGCTCTGCCAGCTCCTTTGCCGTCACCTGCTGGCTGTTGAGCAGAATATAGACTATTTCAAATAAACGATTGATTTTCATAGGTCTATTATAGCATGATAATATGACACATTCACGTCAAGTTATATATTAATAACAGCAGTTTTTTTATATATTTATATAAATATATTGCATTTGTGGTGTATTTCGGGTGAATTATTCATATTCAGTACTAATAATTTAATAAAACCGCCTTAATTATTAACAATATACCAATTTTAATATTTTCGTAATATGATATAATGAATCAAGGCATTATGGTGTTTTTTATATGCGTAATGAAATTATGAAGTTGAATTAAATATGAAATTAAATACAAAAAGAATCTTTCGAGTTTTCTTATACAGTTTATGCTTTTTGTCCCTCTCCACTTTGGGCAGCACTGGGCTGGCAGCGGAGGGCGTGGCTGTGGCTGGCATCAGCATAGATACCACATCTATTGAGATGCAGGCATCGGATACCCATGTGCTAAATGCACAGGTAGATCCAAGTGATGCCTCCAACCAAAACATCGTTTGGACATCATCTGATGATAGCGTAGCCGTGGTAGATGACGGCGAGGTGACAGCATTTTCAGAAGGCACGGCAGTAATCACCGCATCATCACAGGAAAACCCGGATATCAATGTAAGTTGTCAAGTAACGGTGACGCCTCTTGTGCCTGTTTCCGCATCGGAAACTATACGCATAAAGCTGAGCATGGGTGCTATTACGACTATGCCCTTTTATCTGGATGGCTCCTACAGCATAGCAGAAGCTCCCGCTGTTTCACTTCCCAGACAGTTTTATAATATTAAGCTGGAAAGCAATACCCTGCGGCTTTACTACGGGGACACCATTCTGGCAAGCGGCACTCAGCTGACTTTGGTGCAGCATGAGGCACTGGACTATGATAACAATTTCCTATGGATAAATCACCCTTCCTACGGCACACGCAGGTATCTGGGGGATATGAAATTTACAATTGCAGATTCTGCAATTCAGGTAGTCAACCACATATATCTGGAAGAGTATCTCTGGGGCGTAGTTCCCCATGAGATGAGCAACTCCTTCCCCATAGAGGCACTGAAAGCACAGGCTGTAGCTGCACGCACATACGCCGTGCGAAATATGGGCGGCGGAGAATATGACTTCGGCGATACTTCTGCCAGCCAGGTGTACAAAGGCTACCATCCGGGCAACGATGTGGCAATAGCCGCAGTGAATGCCACCAGCAAAATGGTGCTGCAGGTAGGCTCATCAGCCATTGCTGCCACCTACTACTCTGCCTCCAACGGCGGATACACGGAAATCCCACTGCACACATGGGGCGGCGGATCCACCATGCCATACTATATAGAATACGATATGTACGATGTCCTGAACCCATCCAGCCCGTATGAGCAGGTCTTTTTCCCTGTTCTAATAGATGAAACTCACCCTGTTACGGCATCGGACAATGTGACTGGCTCTCCCAATATAGACAATGCGATTTTGTATTTCAAGACCGCAATATTCAATTCCAATCAGCTGCAGAATGCAGGATATGATGTTAGCTCCGTTAATGATTTTGAGCTGACAGGGCTTTTGGATATCGTCCAGCATACCCATGACGCAGGAGGCAGCGAAGACCACAGCCGCATGCCAAGCACCGGCGTAAACGACTGCCCCGACTACATCATGGCGACTGCCAGCTTCCGCGTGAATGCCACCAAAGGCGGCACAGCAGAGGAAGCAATCATCAGCGGCGTGGAGCTGGACATGCGATATTTCGACGGCGCAAACGACGACGACACATACAGAGTTTTTAATTTCACTAGCCTTCGCCTGACCATAGCAGAGCCTGTATACGAGGAAGGCGTGCTATCTGGGTTTTCCATCTATCACAGGCGATATGGCCACGGAATTGGGCTAAGCCAGCGAGGAGCACAGCAAAGAGCAAACGCCGGGCAGACATTCCAGCAAATACTCAGCTTCTACTACCCTGAAACAGGAGCTGCAATACTGGATATAGCCAAGGCTCCGCTAACGTCTATAGACCCGCCTGCAGACAATAGCAACGCCACAGTTATATGCAACGATTACCTAAGCGTGAGAGAGACTGCCAGCACCAGTGCCGCCAGAATATTCACATTGCCTCCCAATGCCAGAATAGAGGTGGTACAGGAAGACTACAGCTCTACATTCCATATGATTAATTTCGGCGGCAGGAATTATTTTGTGTATTCAGTCTATGTGATAATAGATGAGCCTCAGCCTGTGACGGGAGTAACCCTAGACGCTGAAGAGATAAACCTGAACAAAGGCGACTCACACACACTGACTGCCACCATCGCTCCCGAGGATGCCTCGGATAAAAGTGTTACATGGACATCATCAGATGCTGGCATAGCATCAGTGGATGCATCCGGCGTGGTGACTGCTTTATCCACCGGCACTGCCATAATATCAGTTAGGACAGCAAGCGGCGGATTTGAAGACACATGCATAGTGAACGTGGAGACAAAAGTGGAAGGGATAAATATATCTCCCCTATCTCACAAGATGCTTATAGATGATACATTTCAGATAAACATATCTATCACACCAGCGGATGCAGACAACCAAAACGTGTCATTTTCATCCAGCGATATATCAATTGCTGAGGTAGATGCATCCGGCATAGTAACAGCCCATGCAATAGGCTCCGCCATAATAACAGCAGAGACAGAGGATGGCTCTTTCACAGCCCAGTGCCACGTATCAGTGGTGCAGGAGATGATTACCTCCGACACATACTTTGTGAATAGAGATTTGGAATACTACGAAGACGTGGCCATAGATTCATCCTATCAGGATATTATCGATTCGGTAAACAATACATACGGAGAAGTGCAAATCTTCGACACCAATATGAACCCTGTGACTGATGGGAACGTATCCACAGGATATTATGTTCAGCTGATAATTGAAGGCGAGGTTGTGGATTCACTGCGAATAATTATTGAAGGCGACTGCAATCCGGACACTATACTGGACATTGTGGACTACACTCTGATTCGCCTGCACATTCTGGATGTGGCACAAATGTCGGGCATCTATCTGGAATCGGCAGACGTAAATGACGACGGCACAATAGACATAATAGACTATACTCTGGTGAGGCTGCACATTCTGGATCTAGTGCCGCTTTATTGATGGATAGATATATTACTTAGTGTTCTTTAGTATTTTTTAATATAGTATATATTCCCTAAAAGACTGATATAGAGCTCCTAATGTGCATTTTTTGATTATTGAAGATACATTGAATATAAATGCTATATTCACTATATAAATTATGGTATAATGTCACTGTAATTTCCACAGAAGATATTGTATAGATAAGAGGATAGATATGTTAAAAAAAATACATTCAAGAGCTTTGCTATTGCTACTATTGCTGTTGTCATTTTCGCTTTCACTAGCTATAAATGCATATGCAGCGGAGATAACTACTCCCGAAGGCTTTGTTTTCGAAACCACAACAGGAACAATAACGGGTTATTCAGGTGCAGGAGGAGATATCACCATACCTGATACTATAGATGGGGTAGCCGTTGAAGCCATTGGTTCATCTGCCTTCAGGGATATAACTTTAACAAGTGTTGTAATTCCTGATAGCGTTACCTACATTGGTACTACCGCATTTTTTAACACCATGCTAACTACCGTATCGCTATCAAGCAATGTAGAATACATTGGTAATAATGCTTTAAACACTGGTGGAATGACCTCATTTCAGCTCCCCATGAAAAGTGATAGTGATTTTGCATATTGGGCAGATAGATCAGATAATCCTTTTGCAAACGGAGCACTAATTACAGAGTTCGGAAGCGAATACTACGCTGTATACGAATATACTGTTACTGACCAAGATGTTGTGGTAGTGGATGGAGTTATAAACTCCTACTATTATAACGGCAGCGGGTATAAAGGCGTAAGTAATCCGCAGCATTTAATTGTTCCATCAGTTTTGGATGGACAAACTGTTACAAGTACCGGGCATTATTCATTTGCCAATCAGAACTTGATGGGAGTAACGTTGCCAGATACACTAATTGTAATTGGAGATCAGTCTTTTATATCAAATGATTTAGCAGAAATAAATATCCCATATGGAGTGGAGACCATTAATAATAGAGCTTTTTATGATTGTGAATTAACACAGGTAAATTTGCCTGACACTCTTATTACAATAGGAAATGAAGCATTTGCATTTAATAATCAGCTTTCTAATATTACTTGGTCAAGTAACCTTGAAGAAATTGGTGACCGTGCATTTGTATATAATGCATTCGAAACACTAACTTTTCCTGATAGTTTGTTGGATATTGGTGAAGGTGCATTTTCAAATAATGACCTTACCAGCATCACTTTTGGAAGCCAATTAGAAAGCATAGGAATGAGTGCTTTTTACGGCAACACTTTAAGTGCAGTTACATTGCCTAATAGTTTAGAGTATATTGGCGCCACTGCATTTGGCAATGAAGTAACTACATACACTTTGCCAATGAAATCAGAACCTGATTTCCAATATTGGATTACCAGTGAGGGTGACAAATATCCTAGCGAACATGTAGTAACGGATGTGCATACATCACATACAGCCATATATGAATACACTTTTACAGATGCTGATGTAGAGGTTGTGGATGGAGTTATTATAAGTTGGACATATGACAGCAGCAGATATTCGGGTTGGGGAACACCAAAACATATTATAGTACCTTCCGTACTAGACTCACAAACAATAACCGGAATAGGTAACTCCCTATTTGATGGGGATTACATCTCATATATTGATTTGCCTAATGCTATAGAGGATATTGGTACTTCTGCATTTAATCGTAACCTGCTGTCAGAAATCGAACTACCTTCTTCTCTTATAACAATAGGAGACCATGCATTCGATAATGGTCGAATTAGCACATTAACTATTCCCAGCAATGTAATATTTATCGGTGAGTATGCATTTGCAAACGGTAAATTAACTTCTGTTACTTTTCCTGAAGGATTAAGTACTATTGGAATAAATGCATTCTACAACAACTCGTTATCCACTGTAGAACTGCCAAGTAGTTTGTCAGTTATCAATTATGCTGTTTTTTCGATGAATAATATCTCTAGCTTAACAATACCAAATAGCATTGATACTATATATGGAAATGCATTCAGTAATAATAATATTACTGTCCTCGCTTTGCCGAACAGTGTAAAATATCTTGGCGAACAGGCCTTTAAAGGGAATGGAATGACCAGTGTAACTCTTTCTAATACCCTTTCTGTAATCGGAGAAGCATGCTTCAATAACAACAGTCTTTCGAGTGTTGATATACCAAATAGTGTATTTAGCATAGGTCGCCTTGCTTTTTCTGACAATATACTAACATCTTTTACTCTGCCCACAAATACACATGAGGGCTATGTAACTTGGCGTGACAGTGATGGAAATACCCATAATAACGGCGAAGTGGTTAGTGTTTTATATCTGGAATATGAAGCTGAAGTCAATTATACGCTAACAGATGCTGATGTCGTTGTTACTGATGGCACAATAATTAGCTATGATTTTGCAGGCGCTGGATATTTTCTGAACGAATCCCCAACAAGAATAATTATTCCTTCCATTTTGGACGGGCAAAACATCACTTCGATTGGCGAAGAAGCTTTTAGATTAAAAGAACTAGAATATGTATCCTTACCCAATGGTGTTACTGAAATTGGTTTGCATGCATTTTCCAACAATAGTATAAATATTGTTGAACTGCCAAGTAGTCTAATAGTTATTGGTGAAAATGCTTTTTCTCGAAATGCTTTAACCGAAGTGACGCTGCCAGCAAATCTAGAGTATATAGGCTATGAAGCATTTAGATCAAATGAGCTTACTTCAATAGTAATTCCTAATAAAGTTACCTTTATTGGCCATTTAGCCTTTTATAATAATATTTTTACTATGTTTAACCTATCGACACCTGAAGGTGCTTTTCTGTATTGGATTGACATAAGTGATAATCAGTATGCAGGAGGTGCAGAGGTTAATGTTGCGAACGAATACACAGCAGTCTTTGCAACCGCTGTAACAGGAGTAACGTTAAACTTAGAAACAGCAGAGATTGATGCTGATGGTACTGTAGACTTAAATGAAACAGTATCACCCAGTGACGCAACGAATAAAACTGTAGCATATACATCCAGCAATGAATCGGCAGCAACTGTAGATAGCTCAGGGCTGGTAACAGCTATAGCAGAAGGAAGCACAACAATAACAGTAACTACACAAGACGGCGGATACACAGACACATGTGAAATAACTATATATCCAAATGTATCAAGTGTAGAGCTGTCTGCTGAAACGCTTCAAATAAACGTTGGCGAAACAAATGATTTAGACGAAAACGTTCTGCCTGCGAATGCTAGAAATAAAAACGTGACCTATTCATCCGATAACGAAGCTGTAGCAACCGTTGATTCAGCTGGATTAGTCACTGCACATTCTGTTGGCTCAGCAATAATAACGGTAACCACAGATGATAGCGGACACACAGATACATGCACTGTAAATGTCGTTCGACCTGTAACTGGTGTTGAGCTATCCCATGAAAGCACTATAATAGTTGCAGGGCAACCGCTACAGCTTAGTGCTGAAGTGTCTCCTAGCGATGCAGAAAATACAAATGTGGAATATTCATCTAGTGATGAAAGCGTAGCAACTGTAGATAGCACAGGACTGGTAACAGCTGTAGCAGCGGGCACAGCCACAATAACAGTAACTACAGAAGATGGCGGCTTCACGGATACCTGCGAAGTAACCGTAGTTTCACCAATAACTGATCAAAAAGTTGCTATTATTTTTGGCATGGCCGACTATGTGGGCACAGCAAACGATTTGAACGGGCCTGTAAATGATGCAATAGGCATGAAAGCCGTGCTGGAATATGCAGGCTATACAGTATATACATATATGGACTATACTTCCGCACAACTATTGGCTAAGGTAGAGGCTGTGGCAACAGCAATGCCAACTGACGGCACTCTGTTCTTTGGCTACTCTGGGCACGGGGGCACCGGAACATACGGCGCATGCCTATGGGGCTCTGACATGTCACCAATATATATTGATGATCTTGAAAGCGCACTATCTGTGCATACAGGCGTGAAAGAAGTGATGATAGATGCCTGCTATTCTGGTGGATTTATTGCAAAAGATATGCCAGCCAGCAAATCATTTAGCTCTGTAGATACACCGGAAGGCTTCAATAGTCTTGTAATTTCGGCATTCAGCCAACCCCAATTAGCATCAAAAACACTGGATCAAGGTGGATATTATGTTATGACTGCCAGTTCTGGTGATGAACTATCATATGAAGTAACTGTTCGATTAACAGACTCTCCATTTGCTGCTGCTAATTTAGTTCCTACAGAAGTAGGAGGAGATGAATATTGGATTGGGATTTTTGATTATGGAATCCATGATGGCTTCGGACTATATGAAAACACAGAGTTTTCAACCCTTTTAGCAGACGCCAATGCTGATTATACACTTACTTGGAATGAATTGTTTTTATATTCTGAAGCAAAAGTAAACGGATTTGTAGATTGGTATAATGCAAATACCAATCCTGATATAGATCGGCAGAATGTTCAGGTCTATCCTCTGAATTCAAACCACGTAGTCTACACACCAGTACCTGTGACTGGCGTGACAATAGACGAAACACTGCATCTGAACATAGGCGAATCATCGCAGCTGCTGCCCGTCGTATCACCTGCAAATGCCACAAATAAAGATGTATCCTATGTGTCTAGTGCTCCGGAAATAGCCACAGTAGACGCTACAGGGCTAGTGACCAGCGTCTCCGTAGGATATGCAACAATCACAGTGACAACAGACGCTGGCGGATACACAGACACATGCACTGTGCAGTCGGGCTACCCAGTGGAATCCGTGACAATAATGCCAGAAACTCAGACCGTGGAAGTGGGTGACACATTCACACTGACCACTACAATAAGCCCAACCAATGCTACAAATCAGCTGGTTGTGTATTCATCCAGCGACGAAGACGTGGCAACAGTAGATGCCATAGGCATGGTATGGGCACACTCTTCGGGCACAGCCACCATCACAGCCACTACAGATGACGGAGGGTTTACAGACACATGTGTCATTACAGTAATCACTCCTGTTGCAGGCGTGGAGCTATCCTACAGCAAATACAGCCTGCTGGTAAACACCATAGTGCAGCTAAACGCACAAGTGCTGCCGGCAGATGCCACCAATCAAGCTGTCACATATTCATCCAGCGATGAATCGATAGCCACAGTAGACGCTGCAGGGCTGGTAACATCCCATCAATTGGGAACAGCAACAATCACTGTGACAACTGTTGACGGCGCATTCACTGCAGAATGTGTGATAACAGTGGCTGATGAGCTGATAGAGTCTGCAACCTACATAGTAAACAGAGACCGCTTGTATTATGAAGATATTCCAATCGGTGCAACAGTACAAGATATTATCGACTCTGTAAGCCACACATTAGGCGATGTACGGGTATTTGACGTGAACATGCAGGAACTGACCGGAGATGTATATGTATCCACAGGATACTATGTTCAGCTGATTATAGACGGACAGGTAGCAGACGAGCTGCTGATATTGATAAAAGGCGACATAAACCCCGATGGAATATTGGACGTGGTAGACTATACACTAATAAGACTGCATATACTAGACCTATCATATCTGGATGGAATAAAGCTGGTAGCAGCTGATGTAAACCAAGACGGAATAATAGACGTTATAGACTACACACTAGTACGGCTGCATATTCTAGATGTATTGCCATTGTTCGGTGAATAAAGACTAAAATATAAATAATTAATTGAAAGGGAATAGAATGATTAAATTCAAGAGTAAACTGTTAATGTCATTTCTGCTTATGCTCATCGGCTCTATAGCCATAATGGGCACTGCATTTGCGGGAGTTTCCATATCTGGAAACAGCCAAGTGTACCCCGGCAGAACATACACATATACAGTAACCGTAACAGCAACAGGATCGTCCATAATGGGCAAAGCCACATCCGGCGGAGTGCTGGGAAGCCAGACAAAGACATGGAGCAAGGACTCATCTACAGGTCTTAACCAAAGCCTGACAGCCACTACCAAGATAACAGTGACTATACCAAGCTCTGCTGCCATAGGCTCCACAGGAACAATTTCTGTTTCAGGACAAGGCTCCACATTCGATGGCACTACAGTAGGCAAATTCAGCATTTCAGGCTCCAAAACCATCACCGTGGTAACACCCCCTACTCCACCGCCTCCAACAGCATGGGAGCTGGCAATACGCGAGATTAAAAAAGTGGAAGAAGGCGGCAGCATCACAGTGGAGATGCGCCCTGAAAATGCAAAAGAGATAAATGTACCTATCGAGGCATTCACAGCTATAAAAGAAAAAGGCATAGTACTGACAGTAGACTATGGCACATTTAAGTGCATTATAGATGGAAAAACCGTGGGGAGCGCTGAAAAGGGAATGGAAGACATAAACCTAGGCTACGAAGTCCTGCCTGCCGAGCGAGCGGACGACCTGATTGTATTCAGCCCCAATAACGCACAGCAGTTCGTTTATTCCATCACCTACGCCATGCCGCCAAGCGCACCCGCACCTGAGGACACAATATATGTATACAGACGCTATCTGAGCAATCCGGTGGTAGAATTTGTGAACAATGCGGAAGTAGATGACAGCGGAAATCTGCTGATTTATATATTCGCTCCGGGGCAGTATATAGTGTCTGCCAAGAGCATAGACGGTACAGAAGGAAACGTGGACATGGAGGCATTAAAAGAGCTGTTTGCAACTCCAACTCCTTCGCCCACGCCTGAGCCAACACCTACATTGACACCTTCTCCCACACCGGAGATAGTGGAGGATAATTCCATCAGCATGGACCCAGCGATTGCACTTATCATTCTGCTAGGTGCTTTGGCAGCTGCTTTTATTACCGCCATGATAATATTCAAAGCTAAAGGCGCAAAGCCGCCAAAAGCAGACGAATAGCAAAAAAGTATATTAAAATTTAAGGCAGCATGTATATGCTGCCTTTTTAATATTGTTTATTCTTTCGTGTCCTTTCGCTTTATCAGGCTATATCCTGCAGGTATAATAACCAGCGTATATATCATACTGATAGCTATGCCCACCACCACGGCGAAGCCTAGGTTTGCCATGCCCGGGTGGTTGATAGCACCAAGGGAGCCAAAGCCGATTATGGTGGTCAGCCCTGTCAATATTATCGCCTTGCCAGTGTGCATTACCTTGCTAGGTATGGTCTGCTCGCTTTTCTCATTCAGCCTGTGTATCAGGTGGATAGAGCTGTCTATGCCAATTCCTATTATCAGCGGAAATGCCGCGATGCTGAAAACATTTATTTCT
>JBFLKU010000001.1:0-34059 GCA_040883315.1 Eubacteriales bacterium | reverse complement strand
TATTTTCATTCTCTAATTCTTTAAGCTTCTTAGCCTGACTTGTCCTCATTCCTCCATACTCTTTTCGCCATCTGTAATATGTCTGAGGACTGACTTCAATACTTCGTATGGCTAGATCTGCTGTTATACCTTGTGAAATCTATAATTCGACTTCTCTTAACTTGCTTATTATCTGTTCAGCTGTATAATTCTTTTTAGACATTTTCTTTCTCCTTTTTTTTTATATCAGCTGTAATTCTTCACTTTCAACCCTGACTTGTTTTAGGGGGGCACGTCAAATCTGAATATGACAGCATAGCTAATCAAATTACTTTATTGCAGGAGTATAGTAACAATAACTTATTAGAAATAGTGCAAGTATATGAGGACGATGGATGTAAAGGCGGTAATTTTGACCGTCCTGCATTTCAGTAGATGATACAAGATATTGAGAATGGTATTACAAACTGTGTTCTTGTAAAGGATTTATCAAGGTTTGGCCGTGAGCATATTGAAGGAGACTATTACTTGGAGAAGTTTTTTCCAAGCAAAGGCGTTAGGTTTATTGCTATGCTTGATAATATTGATAGTGTAGCTGACCCTGAACGTATGAATAGTATAGAAGTGCCTTTAATGAACCTGCTAAACGAACAGTATTTAAGGATGTTTCTAATTCAACTAAGATCAGCCTCAGCATTAAACGAAAAGAAGGTAAATTTGTTGGTGCAGTGGCTCCATATGGATATATGAAGTCGAAAGATGATAAACATAAGCTAATTGTTGATGAAGAAGTAAAGCCAATTGTAGAGCGAATATTTAGCTTATACATTGACTATCGCAGTCAATCGGAGATAGCGCGAATTCTTAATCAGAACGGCATTCTCACTCCAAGTTTATATAGGAAGAGCAAAGAAGGTAAAGATATTAATACAAGCTCTAAATGGACATTTACAACAATAAAGAAAATACTAACTCAACCTATTTATACAGGTGATATGGTACAAGGCAGAACAAAGTCCTATAGCCATAAGGTTAATAAGAGGATACCATTACCTAAAGATGAATGGGTAAGGATAGAAGGTACACACGAAGCAATAATTGATAAAGCAATATTTAATCAAGTTCAATCTATGATAACGAAAAATGTTAAGCCGACTAGTGGAGTTAAGCCTTCTCTTTTTGCCGGATTACTTGTATGTGCCGAATGCGGGAAACAGATGCAACGCAGTGTTGTATCACCTGCTGATAAAAGTTATAGTAATTTTGTTTGTTCAACTTATAAGAAATACGGGAAATCGGTATGTTCATCTCATTTGATTTCAGAAGAAGTGATTTTTGAAATACTAATATCTTCGTTGAATTTGTTAATCAAATCAATGATAGATGTTGATACTATATTAGCTGCAAAAGACAGCAAGAAAAAAGGGAAGAAAATAAGTAAGCTAGAAACCGAGATTTCTATTTTTAGCAAGAAGCGGATTGAACTTAAGGGATTATAAACAGGAACATATAACGATTTAAAATTTGATATAATAACGAATGATGAATACAAGGATATTATTAGTTTTTATAATAAGCAAATAGATAACATAGATGACAGTATACAAAAGAAAAAAGAGTTGCTAGAGGTTACTGCTACAAATCAACATCATAATGAAGAGTTATTTGTTCATTTTAATAAGTATAAAGGAATTACTAAATTAACAAGGTCTATGGTCTGTGATTTGGTTGATAGCATTACTGTAGATAATGAACGGAACGTTGTAATTAATTACAGATATGCAGACGATATAAAAGAATATAGTGAATTCTAATATAGTTAAAAAATGTAATGAAATTTTGTTTGTTAATTAATATATGGTAATATAAAAGTACATCACCGGTAAGTGATGTACTTTTATACTCTCAAGGAGCTAAATTTTTGTCCTAATAGAACTATTGGCGGAGAGATAGGGATTCGAACCCTAGATAGGTTTAACCCTATGCCGGTTTTCAAGACCGGTGCATTCAACCAGACTCTGCCATCTCTCCATAAAATATATAATTTTTTCGCGTCTTGCTTATCGACGCCTGTACATTTTATCAAATGATTTATAATATGTCAATTACTTTTTGTATTAAAGATATATACAAAAAATCAGCAGCAAACTTTATTATTTACTGCTGACTTGCACTCTATAGCCTAGTGACAATCAGGTTTCCGGATTCGTATTTTTTCAAGCCTCTATTAAAGAATGATATTGAAAGAAATAAGAATATTGACACAAAACCTATTAAGATTGCTAAAGTAGAAATACTAAAGTTTTTTACCAGTCGCAGGGGGATATGTGTGATGAATGCTGCAGGCAGTATTGAAAAAATAACTAGTCTTATAAATCCCTGAAATATGCCTTCAGGATATATTGAGAAAGTAAGCATAAATTCAAAGATAGCTCCTGTAATCATTGAAGCATTGCCAATGTAGAATGTTAGTGTATGTGCTGAAATATTTACAGCGGTTAATAATAATCCGCCCAATACAATAGCAAGAAAGAATATGCCCCATACAGATGGGGTAAAACCCCACACAACAGCAAGCAAAACTATTCCATACAATAGGTCGCCCCATGCGCTCACTTGGGTGCTCGCCCCTAGCACATTAGGCAGAACGGCAACAGGCTGCAGCAGATAGGTGTCTAGCTCGCCGGTTATTATTATTTGGCTTATTCTATGAACGTTATAAAAAAGTATATGAGATATACCGAATGCCGAGCTGGCAACAGCCCAAAGAAACATAACATCCTTAAAGGTGTAGCCGGCTATTTGGCTGCCTGTAGCTTCAAAAGCCAAATACCAAAAGAAAATAAAGCTGGCATTATTTAGCACCATGCCGAAAATCTGCACAAAAAAACTGGTGCGGTATTCCATCTGCGAAGCAAGATTCAGCCTAAAATATCTTGAAAACAGTTTTAATATTTTTTTAGCCTCCGTGAACATGTACTGCCTTCACCCCCTTTTTGAATATTGCGAAACAAATTGTGATAGAAATTGCAGCCCAGAGTAACTGAATAGACAATGTGGATATAGCGTGATGGAAGCTGAAATCCACAAATATTTTTGCCGGTCCCCATGTGATGTATGCAAATGGCATATATTTTAGCACTGTCTGCATCCATGCAGGAAAAAACTCTATAGGTATAAAAGTACCCAGCAGCAAAATGAACTTCTGATAAATGAAGAAAAATGGTCTGTTTTCCTCCACAAAGAATGCTGTTAGTCCTATGGACATCATCAGGAAAAACTGTATAACCAAGCCTAGCAGCAAAGATGCAGCAAAAAATACAATTGCTTCTATGCTGTATACTGGTGGAAGACCAACCAGTATAGTTCCGAAAGAAAATCCTATAACGAAGTAAATAGCTATACTTAAAAAGGATACACCCATTACATTGGAGAATAAATACAATATATAATTGTAGGGTCTTCCCAGTTGATAAGCAATTGCACCGTTTTTTATTTCCTCAGACATTTCATATATTTTATTCGTGCTTATAGCCATTGCTATTATTTCCGTTATGCATACATACCATATTATTTGTTTGTATGTATATCCGGCTATCAGATCTCCAGTATATATTGCACCCCATAGGCGAAAGAAGACATATATGAATAATATATACATCAATACTCCGCCGAAGAAATTCTTTCCGTAATAGAGTGCGTTCCTTAGGCTGATTTTGAATATTGTGAAATACTTCTTTATTTTCATAGTTTATTCACCGCCGTTTTTTTGAATATATCGAGGATTATTTCCTCCATAGGAGGATCTGTGATGGTGATATCTGCCAAAGAGTCGCCTTGGCTGATAGCAGAGATAACTTTATTGATTGATACTAATTCTGTGTCTACATGCAAAGAGGCAGCATAGTCTGTGGATTTTATTATTTCCACACCATCCATTTTTATTGGTTGAAATTTTTCGCTGAACTTTGCGGCAACAATTTTTCTCCTTAAGTAATCATATTTCAGGTTTTTGACGCTTTCATCCAGCACCACCTTTCCATGGTCTATTACCATTGCACGTTTACATATTTTTTCTATGTCTCCGGCATCGTGGCTGGTTAAAAAAATAGTTGTATTGTATTCTTTGTTTATATTTAGTATCAGCTCTCTGATTTTCTGCTTTACCACTACATCAAGTCCTATTGTTGGCTCATCCAAAAAAAGAATTTTGGGCTGATGAATTAATGATGCTGCTATCTCGCACCTTACTCTCTGCCCCAGAGACATCTTTCGCACGGGAGTTTTCAAAAGCTCTGAAATATCAAATATATCAATTAAATAATCGATCCTTTTTTTATATTCTTTTTCAGGCACTTCATATATATCACCAAGCAAACGGAAGCTATCTGTGGGCGGTAGATGAAACCACAGCTGGGATTTTTGCCCGAATACTGTGCCAATCTGCTTTGCCAGCACGCGTCGGTTTTTCACCGGGTCAAGCCCCAAAACCTTTATTACACCGGATGTTGGATGGAGTATTCCGGTCATCATTTTAATGGTTGTGGATTTGCCTGCACCATTTGGACCTATAAATGCCACTATTTCGCCTTCCTTCACCTTGAAAGAAATATTTTGGACTGCATCGACCGATTGATATTCAGGATGAATCATAGACTTGACGCTTTGCTTAAATCCTTCGGTCTTGATTTTTGTACTGAAATTTTTTGTTAAATTCTCTACCTCTATACTGTACATTGTTTCCTCCTATAAATTATATAATAGTGCAATAAAAATATGAAAAGCCCATGAAAAGAGACCGGGGTAGGACTCCTTTCATGGGCTTTTATCCCAAATAGTGTACACTTAAAATAGTGCTGCACCGCTTTGACCAGGCTGCCTTTTGGCACGGAACCATAGGTGCACTCCTAAAATTTCAAGAATTATAACACTGCATACATAATATGTCAAACAAATACGAATATACCTTAATAAATAAATCACATGATGTGTTTTAATTTATTTAATTAAGTTTGATTTGGATTAATGTAACATTGTTACAGCATATACGTAAATTTTATGATAATAATGACTTATGAAATCTATTTAAATTATTAAATTCTAGTAATAGTATGCTATTAGGAATATAATAAAAAAAGTGAAGTAAAGAATAAAGACTAGAAACGAGGTATTTTTATGCAAATAGGAATAGTCGGATTAGGACGTATGGGATATAACTTAGCACTAAATCTGCTTGATCATGGATATGATGTGGTGGGGTACAACAGAAGCCCCAAAAAGGTAGATGAGCTGGTAGCTGCTGGCGGAAAAGGCGCACATTCTCTGGAAGAATTGGTTAGGAAGCTAGAAGGCAGACGAGTAGTATGGGTGATGGTGCCAAACGGTGAACCTACTGAGCAAATGATTAATGAGCTTGCAGGATTGCTAAACGAACACGATATTATTATAGACGGCGGAAACTCCAACTATAATGATACATTAAGAAGATATGATGAGATTAAGGCAAAAGGAATAGACTTTGTCGATGCAGGAACATCCGGTGGCATAGAAGGCGCGAGATATGGCGCATGCTCTATGGTTGGGGCGGAAAATGAAGTTTTCGCATATATTGAGCCACTTTTCAGGGATATGTGTGTAGAAAACGGATATCTTCACTGCGGCAGAGTAGGCTCTGGGCACTACACAAAGATGGTGCATAATGGCGTGGAATACGGCATGATGCAGGCAATAGGCGAAGGATTTGAGATACTGAAAGAAAGCCAATTTGACCTGGATTATGAAAAAGTGGCAAGAGTGTGGAACAATGGATCAGTAATCAGAAGCTGGCTGATGGAGCTGGCAGAGAGTGCATTTAAAAAGAGCCCGCAGCTAGATGACATACGAGGAAAAATAGGCTCGAATGGCGAAGGTCTGTGGACAGTTGAGGAAGCACTAAAACTGAAAGTGCCTGTTCCTGTTATTGCGGGCAGCCTATTTGTAAGAGACAGGTCTCAGCAGGACGAGAGCTTCAGCGGGCAGGTGGTAGCAGCCCTTAGAAACGAATTTGGCGGACATGCGGTAGAGAAAAAGTAGACGCATTGGAGATGAATATGAGTAAAGACATATCAAATGGATTAATATTGTTTGGCGGCACAGGAGACTTGACAAAGCGCAAGCTAGTGCCGGCAATATACAATTTATTAATAGATAATCTTCTGCCTGAAAACTTTTTTATGGTGTCAGTTGGCAGGAGAGAAAAAACGAGAGAAGAATATTTAGAAGATTTAAAAAATGCAATAAATGAATTTTCTCGCAATGCTTTAAAGAGCAAGGAATGGAATGAACTGACCAGCAGAATATACTACTATAAGATGGATTTTACTACAGGTGATGGATACAGCGAACTAGAAGAATATATCAAGAAGCTGGAGCAAAAATACGATACAGCAGGGAACAGAATTTTTTATTTGGCAGTCAGTCCGGAGGCATTTGGCACTATAGTGCATAATCTTCATAAATATGGATTAGCAGAAAAGGGCGATGGATACAAAAGAGTGGTGATAGAAAAACCATTCGGCAAAGATTTGCATTCTGCAAAGGCATTGAACAATCAGATATCATCTGTATTCGACGAAAGCAATATCTATAGAATTGACCACTATTTGGGCAAGGAGATGCTTCAGAATATAATGGTAATTCGCTTTGCTAATGCAGCATTTGAACCTATTTGGAACAAAGAGCATATAGACCATGTTCAGATAACTTCATCGGAAACCCTAGGGGTGGACGATAGAGGCGGATACTATGAAAAATCAGGAGCACTAAAGGACATGGTGCAGAACCATCTGCTGCAGTTTTTGTCTTTGATTGCTATGGAGCCGCCAAAGATAATGAACACCGAATCTATACGAGATGAAAAGGTGAAGGTGCTGAAGAGCCTAGATGTCTATAGCACGAATGATGTTTATAAAAATGTTATAAGAGGGCAATACGGAGCAGATAGCGAGAAAAAGGCTGTGGGATATCGCCAGGAAAATAGAACAGCTGATGACTCTGACACAGAAACATTTGTGGCATTAAAGCTGAATATAAAAAACAAAAGATGGAGTAATGTCCCGTTCTATGTTCGCACAGGCAAGCGAATGAAAAAGAAGGGCGTGCAGGCAGTAATAGAATTTAAATCAAACTACAAAAGCAACTACAGCGATATATCCGGGCAGATAAGCCCCAACCAGCTGATAATAAATATTCAGCCTAAGGAGGGCGTGAATTTTAGATTTAATGCCAAAAAGCCGGGAGATGGAAACGACATTATTCCAGTAAACATGGATTTTTGCCAAAACTGTATAGTAGGGTATAATTCACAGGAAGCATATGAAAGGCTGCTGCTGGATGTGATGAAAGGCGAAAAAACATTATTTACCAGATGGGATGAAGTAGAATATTCATGGAAATTCATCGACTCCATTCAAGACGCATGGAAAAAGCAAAAGCCTGAGTTTCCAAACTACGAAGCTTTTTCATTTGGACCTAAAGAGGCTGATGAGCTTTTGAAAAACGACGGAAGAGAGTGGGCAAACGATTACTAGGAGGTAGACATGAAAATACACGATATTTCAATGCTGATAGAGCCGGAAATGATGGTTTATAAGGATATACCCGCTAAAAAGCCGAAATTCACAAATTCAGCAAACCACAATGAAAGCGAATATCATGAAACCAAAGTAGAGCTGGATATCCATTGCGGCACGCATATAGATATGCCGCTACATATGATTAAGAACGGCAAAACGATGGATACCTTCGACTATAGAAGACTGATTACAAACTGCAAAGTTTTCGACTTGACTAAAATTGATAAAAAATATATTTCGGCAGATGATATTAATGAGCTGAAAATACAAAAAGATGATTTCGTGATTTTCAAAACAAAGAATTCCTATTATGATAAAAGCAAAGGCTTTGATAATGAATTCGTTTTTGTGGATAAATCTGCTGCTAAATTTTTAAAGGATAAAAAAATAAATGGAGTGGGAATAGATGCACTGGGCATAGAAAGAAGCCAAGCAGGGCATCCAACGCACAAGCTGCTGCTGGAAGATGACATAATAATAATGGAAGGACTTGAGCTCAAGGACATATCAGAGGGTGAATACAAACTGATAGCTCTGCCTATAAAAATAAAAGGAACTGAAGGCAGCTGGGTGAGAGCGGCATTGATAGAAGAATAAAAAAAGTCGGATTTAATCCGACTTTTTTGATGTTGCTACTCTTCGATTTGATTTTTCTGTGCTTTCTTCGCTTTTCTTTGTGCGTTGCCTTTTACCATCAGGAATATACCAAGTGCAAGCATTATGAAAGCTGGTATAAAATCCTCTACGTAATAATTATAATAGTATCCGATTGGCTGAAAAACATCCATATCAGTTATTCTGTTCAGTACAATTATGATGCTGAAAACCAACAGTGCAAAGCCTATCCAGTATGCATTAGAAATTAATTGTTTCAGCGAATCCAGACCTTCGATAAAGCTTTCATCTTTCACAGTTTTGCCGTCCTTTATATTTCTGAATATACTGTATCCATCGAAAAAGCTGTATACAAATAACACAACTATTATAGGTATTATTAAAAATTCAAGCCCGTATACTGTGGTTGCAAAGCCTATTAGTAGCAGAAATGAAAGCAGTAGCTGTACACCTCGTTTTATAAGCCCCAAATACATATGGGCACATCCTGGCAGCAAAGAACACATAAACATTAATAATGGGTTTACATTTTGATTATTTTCTCTTTCCATTGTTTTCTCCTTTATTTATCAGTTATAATTTTTTCAAAGTCAAATATTTCTTTTATTTCATCACCAAAGTCTTCTAGCTTATCCATAGCTTTCTCTATTATTCCCTGGTGTTGCTTGGGCTGAGTGTTTTTATCTTGTCCATATACTATTTTGTTAAGAGGTGTAATATTCAGGATTATTAAAAGCAACGCTGCTGCAACGCAAATCTGACCCAATTTAAAGAAGGGATACTCGATTTTCACTGTAGTCTTTTGCTCCAGCTTCTCCTCCTGAATTTGGATGTATTTAATTGTATTGCTCACGAATCCTTTTGGGGCGTTTGCCTTTCCAGATTCCATCAATTTCTTTTCGTAGTCCATTTTAATTAACCTCCATAGTGTAGCCTAGCGTCTCTAGATTGCTTCTCAGCTTTTGTCGTGCTCTGTGCAGCTGTGTCTCCACTGTGCGCTGGGGCAGGCTGAGAACCTGTCCGATTTCCTTTGTGCTTAAATCCTGCATATATTTCAATGTAATAACGGCTGCGTATTTTTGCCCTATATTATTAATTGCTTGATATAATATGCTTTTCTTTTCCTCATTCAGAACATCTAAATCTACCGATGCCGAGCTTTTAACGGTTTCTGCCACTTTATCATTAATTGGTATAATGCCTGCGATTGAATTTCGTCTGGCTTCTTTTCGCTTAAAGGATAAACATTTGTTTACAGTCACTCTGTATATCCATGTGGAAAGCTGCGAATCCATTTTAAAGGAAGTAAGATTTTGATATATCTGCCAAAAGACCTCTTGTGACAAATCTTCCGCATCTTGGCTATTTTGGGTAAAGGTATGCACGGTGGAATAAACTTTATGCTGAAATTCTTCAACAATTTCCTCAAAAGACTTATACCCCAGCTTATTCAATATTTCATTGAAGGCCTTCTTCTCAACCATCTAGCATTCCTTTCACAAATTATTTTATCACTTTTCTACCAATTAATACAACTGATATTCAGCAAAATAAGCCATAACTGGGAGCACCCAACCAGCAATGAACATATGATTATAACACCCCATGCAGGCTTTAAAAATGGTTTATCTTTACTAAGTGAAGATATTAGCTGTGTAAATATAATTTCCAATCCTAAAAGCATCATCATTGAAGGCCACAGTATGTATATGCCTTTGAAAATTTCATAGTTCATTTGGTTTAGTACCAGCAGCACTCCTGCCAGAATGGAGGACAGCCCCATGGAAAAATAACCAACTTTTATGGAGTTTTTTTCGTTTGTTGCGATTTCGCTCAAGAAAATCACCTCTCTTTCTTATTTGCAATTGCTTCTGATTATTTAGATGTCGTATATATTCAAAACTACGTCAAAAAAATTTTAAATTAAAAAGCTCTGCATTTTTTGCAGAGCATAAAAGGAAAAAATTCATTTTTGTATTGCGTTTAGCTTCTATTTGTTAAGGGCACAGTAAATCTTTTGCCCATCACAGCAGCAATTAGCGAAATTGTAAGCTGACCTGTTTGGTTTTTCATGTCCAGCATAGGGTTAAATTCCACAAAATCCATAGAA
Organism: Eubacteriales bacterium; assembly: GCA_040883315.1. Classification (GTDB taxonomy): domain Bacteria; phylum Bacillota; class Clostridia; order Christensenellales; family UMGS416; genus JAFGUF01. Next base: position 23,742 of record JBFLKU010000001.1, on the reverse strand, counting down.
AGCAGTTTTTTATCTTCTGCTATCATTTCAGCTATCAGATGAGATTCGCGGAATGTCAGCCCGCCTCGCACTGGTGTGCCGACTCCCGGTGCTTCCTCAGGAGTCACTGCATCCATATCAAAGGAAAGATGATATCCTTCTGTTCCGTTTTTCACTATCTCCAGTGCCTTGTCCATAACGCCCTTTATTCCTATTGCATCAATATCTGCCATGGTAAATACGTTCAGTTTGTTTTCGTTTATTAGCTTTAGCTCCAGCTCGTCTACGCTTCTGTTGGCTATTACAACGCATTTGGATGGGTCTACATATGGTATGTTCTCCGGCTTGAAAACGCTCAGGTCTTTTTTACCAATCCCTGTGATAGCTGCCAGCGGCATGCCGTGTATTCTGCCAGTTTGTGATGTTTGAAAGGTATTATAGTCTGAATGAGCATCTATCCAGAGTATGCCAATATTTTTATAGTAGGATTGTGCAGCCAGTGCAGAGCCTATTGCAACGGAATGATCCCCGCCAAGTACTATTGGCAGCCTGCTGCCTTTTAATGATTCCAACACTTTTCCGTATAGCATATGATTAACATGGTTTATAGGCTGAATGCCTATTTCATCATGTGTGCCTAAATGTTGCACATCCACGTCACCCTTGTCAGCGACGCTATGTCCGAGTATTTGCAGCTCTTTTAGCAGCCCTGTGTGCCTTAGGACTGCAGGCGCTAGATCTGTGCCTACTTGCTTTATTCCGTAATATGTTGGTACGCCGATGATATCCAAATTCATAATATGACCCCTGATAAATTTATTTCATAAATATAATATAATTATATCATATCAGAAACAGGGGCAAATGGCTAAATCTCTTTTAAAATTTCTTCTTTTCTTTTTGTATAGTCGGCTTCGTTTATCAGCTCTTTATCCCAAAGCGACTTCAGCCTATCAAGTCTTTCTTCTATACTTAGGTTTTCTGATTTTGGAATTTCTATATTTTCTTCGTTAGAAATATTTTCTATGATATTTTCTTTTTCTGTATCTGCAGATTCTTGATGTTCTTGGCTTTTATCATCTGCCTGATAGTCATACTTTATATCCATTATTCTATTTTCAAAGTCTAGAGTTTTTCTCATGCCGGTACTGAACTGCAGAGTAAATTTACTGCCGCCTGTTGGTTCACAGTCGATATACATCATTTTGATACTAGAGCTCATTTCATCATAAAAAGAAGTAGAAGCTTTTTGAGAATTTAAAGCATTGTGACGAATATCCACAATATCGGGGATAAAAATACTGAAATATAATGAGTTATCATATATTCTTACTGCATTTAGCTTGTTGCCGTCTATTTTCAATGCCATAAATGTATTAGTGATGTATATTTCGGGATACCCGCCCAAATATTCGATATATTTTAGGATTGGATTTTTTTGCTCATTAATAAAGTAGATATCAATCTCTTCTTTGTATCTGCGCTTTGTTTCATCATCCAGATATTCCATTTCTCTTTTTTCGCTTCTGGCTAGATTTTTGTATTTTAGCTTAAAAGTAAAAAGAACTGTTAATCCAATAAGAAAAGTAACAATTGCGTAGAAATCACCGTCATATACGTACCTTGCACTTTCTACAGTTTTGTAATAGGACGAAAGCCTTGAAGAAAAGCCGATGGCAAGAAAAGCTATGGATATAGTCAGTGCGTTTCTGCTGAAATAGCTATGCATATGCTTGCGATGTGCTATAAATTGCTCTTCGATATTCGGCTTCACCTTTTCTATCATTTTTCCGTATGGGCTGATGATATACAAAAAATATCCTGCACCGCATAGTATGCTCCAAAAAAATAAAGAGCCGATAAAGCTGCTAACAGAGCCGCTGGCTGCTCCTTTAGCTGCAGCATAGCATACTGTAGAAATCACTAAATATGTAATCCACATAATCAACCTCACTTTTCACTTCGATTATTATACCTAGGGCTTCATTAAATGTCAATTTATAGCTATTGTATCAAATGTAAGCTAAAAAATATTATTAAAGTGCTGTACTATACATTTTCTATGCTATAATAATAAAAATATAATTTAAGAGGGATATTATGAGCTTTTCACTTCCAAAATATACTCCGCCGGATTTCACAAAAGATATGTTTGTAGGTGCACCAAATGCACAAATGGAAACTGTGCAAAAGGATGGCGTTGCACCGGAAAATTACCATGTTATGAGCATCTATCCTGAGTATTTTAAGATAAATGGGAAATGGGTGCTGCCCACACAGAGCAGAATGGACTGCGTGCCTGTAGTGGGAGATGATGAGAGCGTTTCAGTAGTTGAATTCAGAAATTTAAAAGCTGGAGACAAAGTGATTATCGGCAGAACAGAGGATGCCAGCCAAGGTATTTTTGTTTATGACAAAGGTTTTGTGCAAAAGGAAGCCGAGAAAGAGATATTTGCATTTCGCCAAGGAAAAAGCAGAGAGACATCATATTCAAAAGACTATGATGATTTATATAATCTGCTGAGATATGAAAAGGAAAATAACGGATATATTGTGTGGGTGCTAGGCCCTGCGGTATCATTTGATAAGGACGCAAAGACAGCTGTCAGCTCACTAATTGAAAAGGGCTATGTAAATGCATTGCTTGCAGGAAATGCATTGGCTACACACGACTTGGAAGGCTCCTATCTAAGCAGTGCACTAGGGCAGGATATATATACAGGGCAGTCCTACTATATGGGGCATTATAATCATCTGGATGTACTAAACAAAGTGCGAAGCCGCGGATCAATAGAGAAGTTTATTCAGAAAGAAAACATACAAAGCGGCATAATGTATGCCTGCCATAAAAATAATGTGCCATATGTTTTGGGAGGGTCTATAAGAGACGACGGGCCAATGCCGGAAGTTTATGGAGACGTATATAGAGCACAGGATGCGATGAGAGAACACACCAGAAAATGCACTACGCTGATATGCCTGGCTACACAGCTGCATACTATAGCAACAGGAAACATGACGCCATCATACACCGTGTTGGATGGAGTAGTACGAAATGTATTTATATATTCGGTGGATATATCAGAATTTGTGGTAAATAAACTACGTGACAGAGGAACACTGGAGGTTAACACATTTGTTACCAATGTTCAGGATTTTGTTGTGCAGTTGGATAAATCTTTAGATTAATCAGAAAGAGGGAAAAATGACAGAGAACAAAACGGCCAGTATAGGCATAAAGTCCTTTATAATATCATTTGTAATTTTGCTGGTTCTGATGATATTTGTAGGCGTACTGACTAGGGTAATACCTGCTGGTGAATACGGCAGAGTGACAATTGACGGCAGAGAGATGATAGACGAGGCATCATTCCAATACACGCAGGATGCAGATGTACTGCCTGTATACAGGTGGTTTACAGCACCCTTTGAGGTATTAGCAGGAGATGACGCAACTACCGTAATTGTAATTATTATATTTTTGCTTTTTGTTGGCGGGTCTATAAATATACTAAACAAATCAAATGTATTAAATGCTGTAATAGGAAAGATAGTGATAAAATTTTCAGATAAAAAATATCTTCTGATGGCTGTGATGCTGCTAATATTCATGGCATTTGGTGCATTTATAGGCATGTTCGAGGAAGTAATTTTTCTTCTTCCTATAGTTATAGCCCTATGTACCCTTTTTGGATGGGATAAGAAAGTGGGACTTGGACTGATAGTTTTGGGTGCTGGGTTTGGATTTACTGCAGCTATTTCAAATCCGTTCACGATTGGTGTTGCACAGGAGATCGCAGAGCTGCCTATTTTTTCTGGCGCATGGTATAGGCTGATAGTATTTTTTGCAGTATATGCTATATTGTTTGCTTTTCTGCGGGGCTACGCAAAGCGAACGGAAAAAGACAGCCTAGCCGCAACGGGCAATGCACTGAAGGAATATGAAGCACATGCAAATGATAAAAAAATACACAAAGCTGTATTATGGTTTGCAGGGACAATTGCATTGGCTATGGTGCTTTTAATAATTGGCTCATTTGTTGAGGCAATATCTGCCGTATCATTTCCTCTGGTCGGATTGATGTTTTTGATTGGCGGCGTAGGTGCGGGGCTTCTTTCGGGAATAGGAGCAAAGAAGACGTTCGGCAGCTTTTTAAATGGTGCACTGGAGATAGCACCGGCAATTATTTTAATTTTGATGGCAGCGAGCATAAAGCACATTATAAATAGTGCAGGGGTGATGGACACAATATTGTATTATGTGGCAAATGCAGTGCAGCGCTCTAATCCATATGCAGCAGTTGCCATATTATTCGGTGTTATATTTGCTATGGATTTTTTGATAGGCTCCGGCAGTGCAAAGGCATTTTTGGTTATGCCTCTTATTGTTCCTTTAGCAGATATTATAGGAGTGAACAGACAGGTAATCGTATTGGCGTATCAATTTGGAGACGGATTCAGCAACGTAGTATTCCCAACAAATCCGGTTTTGCTAATCAGCCTAGGTCTTGCTTCGCTTAGCTACACAAAGTGGATGAAGTGGATATGGAAAGTAGAACTGGCTGTTTTGGCTGTCAGCCTACTATTTTTAGAAATCGCAGTATTTATCGGCTATGGTCCGTTTTAATTTGTTTTCAATTCTATGATTTTGGTTATATTATAAGCATGGAATATATAGAAAACATATGAGGTAAAAAAACATGTCAAAAATATTGAATAGTTACAAGCCTAAGCAGGTGATGGAAGGCGCTGGAGTGCTGGTAAACAGAATGTTCAGCCATGGCGAGACAGAGGAATTCGATCCGTTTTTGATGCTGGATTATTTCAACTATGAAGAAGAAGTTGAATTGCCGGGCTTCCCATGGCACCCACACAGAGGTATAGAGACCATAACATACTTTCTGGTGGGCAGCGGAGAGCACGAGGACAGCATTGGAAATCAGGGTATAATTCATGCTGATGAACTGCAGTGGATGAGCTCCGGAAGCGGAATATATCATCAGGAAATGCCTATAGCTTCCAAAGAAGGATTAAAGGGGTTCCAATTCTGGCTGAATATGCACGCAAAATACAAGATGCAAAAGCCTGACTATCAATACATTATGAGAGGCGAAATGCAGTCTGTTAAAAAAGACGGTACAGAGGTCAGAATAATCAGCGGACAGTATGAGGGAATCAGAGGGCCTATAAACAAAGAAGGACTAGGCGTGACTATGCTGCATGTTTTAGTGGATGGCGGCAAAACCATAACTCTGAAAAGAGGGGAGCGCAGACAGGGATTTATATTTGTGTTTGAAGGCTCAGGCAAAGCTGATGGAGAAAAAGTAGAAAAAGTGACTGCGTATACTTTGGCTGAGGGTGAGCTGGAGATAAAGGCAGACAAGGGAACGAAGCTGGAGTTTATCTTTGCAGAGGGAATTCCGCTGAAAGAGCCTATTGCGTGGAATGGACCAATTGTAATGAATACACATGAAGAGCTGGTGCAGGCATTCAAAGACTTGCAGGAAGGCACATTTATCAAATAGAACGATGGCGTAAGGTTTTCCTTACGCCTTTACTTTATCTAAATAATATAAGCTTTGATACAAAATCATAACAGAGATTAAAAGAATTATTATCAGACACTTCTATTATCACAGCATAGCCTTCGTTGTATTTTTTTGCGTCTATCAGAGCTTGGCGAAAAGGTGCTAAGTCGGCATCGCCTAGCATATTTTCTCGCTCACTCTCTCTTATTGCCATGTTTACTGTGAAAAAAGAACTATATGGGACGAGATAGAAAAGTGCTTTACTCTTCTTAAATACCTTTAGCGACCATCCTTTATAGAAGGTCCATTTTGTCTCAAAACCCTTCGCTAAATCCATTAGCTTCAAATAAAAAGGATAACAATTTCCTAAAGCTTCAATCATCCTGTTTTCATCTGGCATACTGCCTTTATCCATAAATGCATTTTCTTTCATTTTATCTTATATTCCTATCTTTGTTTTGTCACTTTAAATCTTAACACAGTTTTCAGCTTTTCTGGTGGAACTTTTCTAAAATCATTTAAGTATATTTCTCTGTGAATTTTTTCTGCTCGTTTGTATCCTTGCGCTTCTGCGTATTCTTCCATTAAGCTAAAGCTGGCTTTTTCGTCATCATATGAGCCTATGTGCATAAAAGTGCAGCATAGTCCATCGCTTACTGTTTTCAATGCGATATTTTTAATCAGTTCATTTTTCTTTTTATCGTATGCTATTTCTTTTGCTTTTTCAAAAATATCAATAGTAACAAATTCCGGCTGCATAATGCCGATTGTCCATTTAAAATTATCTTTGTTAAAGTCCTCATAGTTAACCAAATCCCATATGCCCTCTAGTGGAGGCACGGTATAGCTGCAAAAATTAGGTATTTTAAGAGCATCTCCTTTGTAGCTCATGCTTATGGTATATGACAACCCGAAAAGAGCCTCTATAGAATCGGCAAATAGCTTGCTGTTGTTAGGATTGCCAACACCTTCTAGTACAGCAAAATTCATGGCAGGTACGTCCACTATTGATGGCTGTTTGCTGGACGGAGAGTAAAGGCTCTTGAATTTCTTTTTAAAATCTATCTTATCCATTTTTCTGCTCCTTATTTATTTTATATACATAATTCTAATACACTAAACATGACGGCTGTGTGTCATATTAAATTTAATAATAATATTTATTAATAATTCGACTAATTATTGTTTGATATCCAAGTAAATTGTGGTATTATATACGTGAGTAAACAAAAGGAAGGTGTGAAATGAACAACAAAAAAATTGTTTTTTATGATACAAAGCCTTATGATATATCTTCGTTTGAAAAAGCGGAGCATGAGAATATTACATATAAATTTCTAGAGAGCAAGCTGACAGCAGATACAGCACTTTTGGCGAAGGGTGCAGATGCAGTGTGTGCATTTGTTAATGACACTATAGACAAAGAAGTAATAGATATACTTTATGATTTGGGCATCAGGGCAATTTTGATGCGATGTGCCGGATATAACAATGTGGACATACACTATACATATAAAAAAATACACATTTTTAATGTGCCTGCATATTCACCATATGCTGTGGCGGAGCACGCTATGGCATTGCTATTGACACTGAATAGAAAAACGCACAAAGCATATGCGAGAGTGCGGGATAATAATTTCAGCATAAACGGACTCTGTGGAATGGATTTGATAGGCAAATCAATAGGCGTGATAGGCACAGGAAAGATAGGACAGATTTTCATTGATATATGCAAAGGCTTCGGTATGAACATACTTGCATATGATAAATTCCCCAAGGAAGGATTGGGAGTGGAATACGTGGGGCTGGAAGAGCTATACAAAAGGAGCCACATAATTTCTCTTCACTGCCCATTAAATAATGAAACCCATCATATGATTAACAGTGATTCTATTGCAATGATGAAAGAGGGCGTTATCATTCTGAATACTTCAAGAGGCGGATTGATAGATACGGTAGCGCTGATAGAAGGACTGAAGAGCAAAAAGCTGGGAGGAGCTGCGCTGGATGTATATGAAGAGGAGATGAACTATTTCTTTGAAGATTATTCTGAAGAGATAATATCGGATGATGTGCTGTCCAGACTGCTGACTTTTCCCAATGTTTTAATTACATCTCATCAAGCATTTTTGACAAATGAAGCATTGGCGAACATTGCAGATACAACAGTTATGAATTTTAGAGAATATCAAAGCGAAGAATATTTTAATAATGAAATTTGCTACCATTGCCTGAAAAGAAACGGCAAATGTATAAAAGAAGAAAAGGGAAGATGTTTTTAAACAAAAACGAATGAGCCGGCGAAAGCTGGCTTTTTCATTATCAGATGTATTTATATCATTTTTATTGCGATATTCAAAAATTATTTTAAAAATAAACAAAAAAAGTGAAACTAAATTATAGATTGTATCGTCTAAATGCTGTTAGGTGAATTTATTTATAAATTTGCAAAACTATGTGTTACTATATATATAATATAAAATATAAATTTAAAATTAATTGATAGGGAGTTAATTATGAAAAAAATATTTAGAGCAGTTTGGTTTTACGCTTTGCTAGGGCTAGCGGCAGGCGTATTTTATCGTGAATTTACTAAGTTTCATGAATTTGCCGGGAAAACTATTCTTTCAAACACACACGTACATTCATTTGTACTGGGCACTTTGTTTTTTCTCATTGTAATGATTCTGTATAAAGTATTTGATTTAAGTAAATCAAAAGGTTTAACAGCGTGGTTTTGGCTATATAATGTATCGCTTATTGGACTTTTAGGAACGATTGCTGCGAGGGGCATACTTCAGGTATTAGAAATTGAAGGAACTATGCTTTCTCACATAGCAGGCACATTCCACACTATGCTTGCGGGTGCAATAATTTGGTTTATATTCATACTAAAAAAGGCTGTATTTAGCACACAAAAATGAATAAGCTGATTTAAATACATTAAATAGATATATATACCATAAATTACATAGTGAGTAAATTATAAAACAATTGACATATTTGTAATATTATCGTAAGATATATGTTGTTAACACATTGTTCATATAAATGAGAAATTGTATATCTCATTAAAATCTTATTATGCTTTTTATAAAAAAGATCGAAATTTTTTTTGTAAATTTAGCAGCGAAAGGAACAGCTGATGGAGCTACTCAAAATTGAAAACTTAACGAAGGTTATGAAAAAGAGGACTATAGTTGACAGCCTAAATATGACTGTAAACTCTGGGGAAATTGTTGGCTTTTTAGGGCCAAATGGTGCAGGCAAAACTACCACTATAAAAATGATTCTTGGTTTATTCAAGATAACTAATGGGAATATTTCTATCTGCGGAAGAGACGTAGAAAAGAATTTTGAAGATGCCATGAAAAACGTAGGCGGAATAGTTGAAAATCCGGATTTGTACAAGAAAATGACAGGCAGACAGAATTTAGAATATTTTGCAGCTATGCATGATGATATTTCTAAAAAGCATATTGCCGATGTTGCAAATCTGGTGAAGATGAACGATAGAATAGATGATAAGGTGAAAACCTATTCATTGGGTATGAGGCAGCGTGTTGGTCTGGCACAGGCACTTTTGCACCAGCCTAGGCTTTTAATATTGGACGAGCCTACAAACGGACTAGACCCAATTGGAATAAAGGAAATGCGTGATTTGCTGAAATACTTGGCAAAAGAAGCGGGAACCGGAGTGCTGGTTTCCAGCCATCTGCTTTCAGAGATGGAGCTGATGTGCGACAGAATATATGTAATAGACGAAGGCAAGCTGATAGGGGAAAAAAGGATTGGTTCTACTACAGAGGATAATCATTTAGAAGAAATATATAAATATGCATTTATCACATCGGATAACGAAAAAGTGCATAAGCTATTCAAGGAAATGAAGACTAACTGTGATATAACCAAAAATGAAACTACAATTGTAATGAAAAGAGGAATGATTCCTGCTCTCATTAAAAAGATAATGGAAAATGATGTAGATATTTATGCTATCAACCAAAGACAGCGAAGCCTGGAGGATGACTTTATTTCCATGACTACAGGTACGAAAGGACAAATAAAATAGGAGAGCATGAATATGAAAAACATTAAAGAATATTTTAGCCAAACAATGCTGGAGATAAGAAAAATACTATACTCCAAGCTGATGATTGTTTTTATAGGGCTGCTTCTGCTTGTAAGCATTGCAGTGCCGATTTTATCCAAAATGGATGTTTTTAAACCAAGATATTACTACGGACCAAGCTACATGGAAGACGGTCTTGAGGTAGATGGAGTGACTATTGATACAGACAGTATTTTCTACTGGGATGTATATCAATTTAAAGAGACCAAGGAAAGACTGCAGGATAATGCGACATCCAGCAATGACGATCTAGCACTAGAGCTGGTAGATATAATGCTAAAGGACTATGTAAGCCTTGCAAATGAAATAACTGACTATCAGGATTACAGGTCAAATGTTGTATGGAATAGAAGAGAAGACTATATACAGATTTTCATACTTGAACATATTGATGTGTCGGCTGATGATATGCAGGAAATTTTGGAAAAATCAAATACTTATTATAGAGATCCTTCATCACTAAAAAAAGAGTACTATGATTTATCCGATGAGGAGCGAAAGGAAAAGCTGGAAACTGCAAAAGCTTCATTGGCTCTCAGCGACAAAATAATAAAGTATGGTGACCATCAGGCATACTTTGACTATATGATGAATCAAGCAGAAAATGAAATAGAGAACATGGAGAATCAAATAGAAGAGCTGGAAAAAAAGATAGTTGAAGATCCCAGCAACGAATCTATTTTTAACGAGCAAATAGAATCCATGAGAGAATCAATAAAGAACACTCAAGAGATAAGAATTCCTATTTTGGAGTACAGAATAGCAAATGATATTGTTCCGGGTGCAAACGACTGGAGAGACTCTGCACTAAATGCTAAAGAGGGTGCATTGTATGATATTCAGTATAACGGACAGCTAAAAACACAGGAAGAATTCGAAAAAGATGAATACCTGAAATGGCAGTATGGAACATACGAGAAATATAAAAAAGGTGTTCAAAAAGTTATTGATGATGCAACAAATAGACTGCAGGTAGCTGAAAAATCTATGGAGACAGGAAAGCCGGACATGCAGTATGTAGAGGATGGGACAAGACAAAAAGTTTCGAATTTCATGTGGTATTCTTTGCTTATTTCAGTATTTGCCGCAATATTTGCAGGCGGACTGATGGCAAAAGAATTCCAAAGCGGCACTATAAGACTGCTACTTATCAGACCTAGAAGCAGAGCGAAAATAGCATTGTCCAAGTTCTTTGCATTGATTTTGATATGCTTAGGTTTATATGCTTCCAGTGTAATATTAAACTTATTTACAAACGGAGTATTATTTGGGTTCAAAGACCTTGGATATCCTAACTACACTATATCATCAGGAATTGGCGGTATCGGATTCTTCGCATATATTATGCCAAAGCTTCTAGCATGCTTCGTAGTGGTTATATTCGGTGCAAGCACAGCATATTTCCTATCGATAGTCACAAGAAATACAGCATTATCTGTTTCTATTCCGCTTGTATCTTTTGCAGCTTCATTAATATTGATGCAGATAATTGGATACAGTGAAAAATATAGCTGGATAGTTTATACACCGCTGCCGTATGTGAACATGCCTCAGATACTCACAAATAGCTATTATAACCCAACTGGCGTAGAGCCAATAGTACCACTGGGAATAGCTATGCTGCTTGTAATATCAGTAGTTGCAGTAGTTTTGAGCATAATTATCCTTAAAAAGAGAGACATAACAAACTAAATAATAAATATTGAGCAGCACAAAGTGCTGCTCAATACAATTTGCTGAAAGAGGATAGGGGATTTGAAAACACTTAGGGATTATTTAAAACAAATAAAAACTGAAATAAAGAAGATGCTTAAATCAAAAGGACTAATAGTATTTACTGGACTTTTTGTTTTGTTCTGTGCATCTCTTCCTGTTTTGGTAAAAGCAATTGAGACAAAAGAACAGCAATTACAAAACGAATACTATTATTATATTGATTCATTGACGATCAATGGAATAGATATTGCATCAAGCAATCCATTCTATTACGAAATTAGAAGAACAAAAAGCCACCTAGAATTTTTAGAAAAAAGTGCAAGCAGTGATATTGATGATTTAATGATAGACTATGAAGACGAAATTCTAGATTATTATTTTGAATCCTCAAAAATAGTGGAAAACGATGACGACTTTCGTGTTTCAGCTGTAGCTGAGGTAATAAATATATATGAAGAAATATTTATAATCAGTCATCTGAATATAGAACCGGAAGATATGATAGAAGCACTCAAAATTTTGAACATAGGCAGCTATGACGAAACAGAAATAAACGATGAATACTATAGTTTGTCAGAAGAAGAAAGAAAAGTCCTGATAGCGCAATATAAAAGTGAAAGTGAAAAACTTGATAATATAATTTTTCAAAATGACTATATGGGATATCTTGACTATTTGATTGAAAATGAAGAAAAGCATATTAAAGATTTAATTGATGAAATAGAAAGACTTGAGCAGTCGATTGTGGGAAGTCCAAGTATGGAAACACTTTTCAGCGATAAAATAGAAGAAATGCGAATAGCGATTCGAAAAACTGAAGAGATTGATATTCCTATACTTGAATACAGAAAAGAAAATTATATATTAATAGACAGTTCAGACTGGAGAGACTATGCTTTAAATAGCAAGAAGAGAGCACAATACTTTTTTGTAGACTTAGAAGACCCTATGACAGAAAAAGAATATTATGAATCATTCGGTGAGAGCAATGGAAAGACATATAAGGACTATATAGATGAATATGATGAAAGTGTAGAAAATAATACTGAAAGGCTGATGGTATCTGAAAATTCACTGGCATCTGGTAAGCCAGATATGAGATATGTATATGAAGGATCGAGACAGCGGGTTGAGAATTTTCTTAGTTTTAATGTGTTATTGATATTCTTTGTAATTATTATAGGCGGAAGTTTGGCATCTGCTGAGTTTAAAAATGGCACTGCAAGGCTGCTGTTTATCAGACCTAAAAACAGGGTGAAAATAATTTTATCTAGATTTTTCGGACTAATTGCATTAATGTATATTGTTTATTTTTCCTGTGTTTTTATAAATATGATATCTAATGGATTTGTATTTGGATTTAAAGATTTTGGCTATCCGAACTACACAATGTCATCTGGAAGCAAAGGTGTTAGCTTTTTTGCATATATGATACCAAAGAACTTTTTGTTCACATTGCCGATAATATTTTTTGCGGCATTTGCATATTTCATGTCTATTGCCACAAAAAACACATCGGCTTCAGTATCGATTCCGTTTGTTTTATATATAGCATCAATAATATTTATGGAGTTTGTGGGGTATGATGAAAAATTCAACTGGATTTCGTACACACCATTGCCTTACTTTGCAATAGAATCAGTTTTATGGGATTACTATGAAATAAATACGACCTTACTCAAGGGAGTAAGCATTTTGCTGGGATTGTCAATAATATTTGTAGTTTTAGGCAACATAATTTTGAAAAAACGTGATATACAATGCTGATAAAAAAGTGGAATATCAATAGAAGATAAGATATAATAACAACAAAGATAGAGAATGAATTTATACATGGAGCAGTATTATGAATGATAATGATTTTTTGAACTCATATAAGAAGAATAGGGACGAAGAAGAAGATATGTTTTTGGAGGAACCATCACAAATAGAGAAGGTGGCTTCGCAAAGCAGTGAGCAAAAAACAAAAAGGAGAACATTGGCTCCAAAGGGTCAGGCAACCAGAGACAACCCCACAAGGCAGGTGGCTGCGCCTGATGAAAACATGACATATGAGGAGAGAAATGCGTTTTACTCGCCCAATAAATATTCCCAATATGCTAAAGGAAATGCATCATCAGGGGGAGGCGGCGGCAGAAACCAGCGAATAATTGTGGTTTCATTGCTTAGTGCACTTTTGATATTATGCATAATAATGCTGATATCATTTACCGGCAATGTTAAAGTATTGGATTTTACAGAATGGGAAAAGAACGATTTTCTGCTATGGGCAAGTGAAAACAAGATAAATGCACAAGTCGAGGAGAAATTTGACGACTTTGTTGAGGAAGGCAAAATAATTTCTCAGCTTGTTCCTGCAGGAGAAAAAGTAAAGAAGAACCAGTTTGTAAAGGTATATGTATCCGCAGGCCCGGATATGAGTGTAGAATATTATCTTCCTGACATTATGAACATGTCAAAGGACGAGATAGACCGATGGGCAAGCGAGAACCTGATGAGCAAGGTGAGAATAAGCGTTCAGACCAGCGACACTATAGAAAAGGGAAAAGTAATATCATTTCAAATAAATGATGATACAGTTATTGACAAAGTAAAGCGTGACACACCAATATATATAATTATATCAAGAGGAAGTGCATCGGAGACACAGGCACTCAAAGAGATAAAAATACCGGATTTCCAAACGCTTGGCTTAGCAGCATCTATGCTATTTGCACAGGAGAATGGGCTGGTTGTCACTGTGAATCGCCAATACAATGAGTACGTGGCGGAGAACACTATTATTTCACAAAGTCTAAGCGTAGACAGCATTGCGCATCCAGGAGATTTATTGACTTTGGTAGTGTCTCAGGGCGAGATGCTGATCATGCCGTCATTTAAGCAACTGGAAAAAGGCGACGCAATGTCGCTGGCAGCACAGCTGGGCGTGCCTGTGAAAGTGAAGGAGAGATACTCATCTTCTGATGCGGGAAGGATGATATACCAAAGCGTGGCAGAAGGCGAACAGATTACAGATGATACAAAGCTGGAGCTGACATATTCGCTGGGACCTAAAATAGCTATCAGCAACTATGAAGGACAGCAGAAATTTATCATCGAAGAATGGGTGGAAAGCGTAAATGAATATGGCGCAAGGCTGGAGCTGAAGGTGACATACACACAAAATAGTGCACTTGCCGGAACGATACTATCGCAGAATATAAAGAACCAATATATATACAGAGATACAATTATAAAGATTGTGGTATCTACTGGAAACGTTGTGTTTGTGCCGGATTTCGTAGCAGTGCCTGGGGCAGGATATGACTTGGCTGTCACCAGAAAAAAAGCAGAAGACATGGCAGAAAGCCTAGGACTTGTTCTACTGTTTGTGGAGGCAAGTGATGCATCAAGGCTGCCGGGTGAGATATGGTGGCAAAGCATAGCAGCAGGAGCAGAAGTGGAAGTAGGAACAATCATTACACTAAAATACAATCCTGTTAATGTAACCTTGGAGGTTCCGGACTTTACCGGAATGACGGTGAACCAAGTGAAAGCTATGCCGGAATACAACAATTTGAAAATTATATTTCAGCTGGGTGAAACAGCACCAACAGGGAACGTGGTATATGACCAGTCTGTGGCGGCATACAGCACGGTGGCGTATGGTGCCGAGATAATTTTGTACATATATATTCAGGAATAAATATAAAGAACTAAACATATTAAAAAATCGCCTTTCTGAGGTGATTTTTTTATTTTGTGATAATATCACAGTAACGAACAATTGAATGTGTTAAATTAATATCAAAATTAAAAACGAAAGGGAAAACACAAATGAATGATCCTATGATTTACATAGCCATCGGAATTGTTGTTTTTATAGTGTTTAAAATGATAGGAAATATTGGCGGAAACAAAATATCTCAATCAAAAGCAAAAGAAATGATGAATGATGATGTAGTTATTTTAGATGTAAGAGAAAAGTATGAATATGCTACCGGGCATATAAAAAATGCAGTAAACCTTCCTTTGGGAAGTATACAAACCAACATAAACAAAGTAGTGAAAGACAAAGAAAAAACTCTGCTGGTTTATTGTGCTAGCGGAGCAAGAAGCACCTCTGCAACAAGAATGCTTCACTCACTCGGCTACAAAAATGCATATAACTTTGGCGGCATTGCATCATGGCAATACGGCATTGTAAGATAGAAACTAGAAATAGTTATTTTTCCTCAATATTAAGCATCCGAAAGGGTGCTTTTAATTTACTATTTCACTAGAATTCCGGGCGGATTTCCAGTTCTTTTAGGAGGCTTATCTTTTTTAATTATTTTTGCATAGTATCCTAGAGATGAGGCTATCATTCCAGCTGATTCTAGGCTTCGTCTAGATAAGGTGTTATAGTACCAACAGCCAGCTACAGGTTTCCGATTGCTATTATAGGCGATTTTTTTTAGATTAATAAGTATTGTTTTTGCTGCACCCATGTTTCTATATTCAGGATTTGTATACATACCTATAGATATATTTTCCGGCATAAGTATTGATCTTTCAATAATGCCACACCCGTATATTACACCACTTTCCTCAAGAATGAAGATAGTGCTGTCTGATATTCTATCTTCAAGTGAATTATATCCGCAGCTAGGTTCATCAAAAAAATCTCCACACACTTCGTGTATTGCCTTGGTATCGGTTAGTACAGCATTTCTGAAAGATGCATTTTTAAGCTTTACATTATTCTCTATAGGATTTCCACTGTCAGTAAAGAAGCAGCCCATTCTCTGAATTTCAGTGTCCCATTCCATCATCAATGCATTTATCTGCGGGTCTTGTGAAAGAACAATAACTTTTTCGATTTTAAACATATTAACAACATATTCTAGAATATCAGGGGCTTTTGCGTAGATATGTTTTGTCACATAAAATGTGCTTAATGTTTCCTCTTGTACGGAAAAGTATCCTGCGCCAATACCGTCAAAGATAATTTCATATTTCTGTGATGCAAGAATGATATCTTCAATATATGAATCTATAGGAAATGAAAGAGATGAAAGGTGTTCATCTAAATATATTCGTATATTTTCTATGTCGGACTTTACTATTTTTAATTTTTCCATTTTTAGCCTCGTTGAATTTTTTGCAATTATAATTTAAAAGGCAGCTAATATATATTAGCTGCCTTAGTTATTAATCAGATTACCACAGCTTATGAACGCTTTCTCTGATATACTTGTCATAAATATCTTTTACCTTTACCATAGTATCTGGGGGTAGACTATCAAAATCAGATGATTCTACGTTTTGGCTTACCTGCTCTTTGTTTTTGCCGCCGGGTATTACGCAGCTGACACTGTCGTTCATTAATATCCATTTTAGTGCAAACTGTGCCATGGTCATGTTTTCTGGTTTCAGTTTTTTTAGCTCTTCCACAGCTTCCAAGCCCAAATCATAGTCCACGCCTGAGAATGTTTCTCCTTTGTCGAATGCTTCACCGTGTCTATTGAATGAGCGATGGTCATCCTTTGCAAATTGTGTGTTTTTTTTCATCTTGCCTGTAAGCATGCCGCTGGCTAGCGGAACTCTGGCAATTATACCTACATTTTTGTTTTTTGCTTCAGATAAAAGCTTGTCTTCCGGCTTTAGCCTAAACATATTGTATATCAGCTGTATAGATGCAAGTTCCTCATATTGCAGTGCCGTCAGAGCCTCGTCCATTGTTTCCACGCTTACGCCGAAGTGAGCTATCAAACCCTCTTTTTTCAGCTGAGAAAGCCCATAGAAAAGCTCATTGTTTTGGTATACGGGTGTAGGAGGACAGTGAAGCTGCAGCAAATCCAGACAGTCTACACCCAGATTTTTCAGGCTGCGTTCTATGTGGTTTCTAATGGTTTCAATTGTGTAGCCCTCTGCCACATGCGGATCTATGCGTCGACCTGCTTTTGTTGCAATATAAATTTTTTGCTTCTTGCTTTTTGCCATCTTGCCTATCAATCTTTCGCTTCTGCCGTCACCGTATACATCGGCTGTATCGAAAAAGTTGACTCCTAAATCCACAGCATGCTCTAGTGCTATCATGCTAGTGCTGTCGTCCACGTCGCCCCATGTTCCGCCTATTGCCCAGCCTCCAAATGAGACCTCTGATATTTTATAATTGGTTTTACCAAGTGTTCTATAGTTCATTTTTGTCTCCTTTCGATATGTGACACTATACTAATTATAAATCAAAATCAGAATTAGTAAAGGAATATGCAATACAAAAGAATAATAAATGTGCACATTTATAGAATTCATGATAAAATGTCCATATTTAAAACGAAATAGGAGCATTCGATGGACATAGTTTTTATAATAGCTGTCTTTGCTGCTTTTGTGGTGAAGGGCATAACAGGCTTTGGAAATACTTTGGTATTCGCATCTATCACTAGTTTTAGCGAATATACTATAAATATTACACCTGTCGATTTGATTGTCGGTTTACCGTCAAATGCTGTTATTGCAATTAAAGAGAGAAAGAGCATATCTTTAAAAGTGGTGTTGCCTCTTGCTTTACTAGTGATTTTGGGAACAATTCCCGGCGTATATATTTTAAAAAATGCCGATGCAAACTTACTTAAAGTGATTTTTGGTTTTGTAGTAGTATTAGTAGGTGTAGAGACCCTTTTGAGAGAGCGAAGGAAAAGAACCAGCAGACCATCGAAGTTATTGCTAGGAATAATTGGAATAGTATCTGGAATACTCTGCGGAATGTTTGGAATAGGTGCATTTCTGGTGGCATATATCAGCAGAACTACGGAAAACACTTCTCAATTTCGCGGTAATATATGCACAGTGTTTCTGGCAGAAAACATATTCAGACTAATAATATATTCTGTAAAAGGCATAATAAATGTGCCAATACTAATTACAAGCATTAAAATGCTTCCTTTTATGCTGGCAGGTTTGTTTTTTGGTATATTGTTATCCAAAAAAATGAATGAAAAATCGATAAAGAAAATAATAGTTTTATTATTAATTATCACTGGATTTGTTCTAATTATTAATAATTTGAGAATTTATTAATTAATTTTCTTTTTTCTGTTAGGACCGTATAGAAGCAGAAGATATAAACCTGTAAAAAGCACAATCATAACAATCAGACAAATTGCAACGCCTATCCATCCGCCTAGTAAATTGGGATTGAACATGGGATACAGAAATATTCTGTTTGCTGCATTTATCAGAGCAAAAATAATATATAGAACTGGATATATAAAAAACAGAGGCAGCTTAGGTTTTATTTCTATGCCGTCATTTTGTGATTTCACATACTTAAGAACTATTATAGATATAACAGGAGAAAAGGTGTGAAGCCAGATGTTGGAGGTGGAAAACAGCCATGTGGCATCGGGAGCAAAATAAACAGGGACTAGAATAGCCCAGTATACCAAGCCTGTCACTAAAATATATGTGGTAAATGATGATGCCAAATTTATATCCATAGAGAATTTGTAGCTTTTTTTGCCTGTCAGGATATAAAGAGACAGTGCCATCGTCCATATTATAATTATTATATTGGATTGCATTGTGAAGTATGACAATATGTGTGCAGTTTTTGAATCATAATTCATTGTAGAGCTTATGATTTGTGTGATGACAAAAAGACAAGACGTCAGGCTTAGCATCAAAATAAAAAAGGCTAAATACTTTTTTTCGTTTTCTGTGTTTTTCATTTTATTCATATATTTTCTCCATTTTCGTATGGTTGTAATTTATTAATTATCTTCGCTCTCTGCTGTGATACTTGTTTTCTTTATTTCTGTGGATTTTTGTGTTAGAAATAAAATCAATAAGAATATTGCAATATTTAAGGAAAAACAGCACCCTGATATAAAATGGCATCTGTATTTCACTAACCATGTAGAATATGCACACGCCCGGCAGATAGGGGCCAGATAGAAAGCCTGGGTTTACCCATTTTTTGATATCCCAAAAATCTTCTCAAGAATATCTCAATAACTCAGCCGATAGTCGCTCCGCTGGCAAATAGTAAAAGATATTTAGTAATTTTAATCGTCATAGAAGAAATTATATCATAAAAAATGCTTTAGTAAATACCATCTAGGCATATAAAAACCCTAAAAAACGAAAAAAATTCACAAACGTACAAAAAAGTTGTACATATCTATAGAACTTTTTAAATTATGATGTTATAATAAAAAAATAATATATTTTAAGGGCAAAATTTATGAAAATAGAGCATATAGCAATATGGTCAAAAGATATTGAAAAGCTTAAAGAATTTTATACTAAATATTTTGGTGCAAAATGCAGCAGAAAATATATTAATGAAAAAAGAAAATTTCAATCATATTTTCTTTCATTTGATGAAGGTGCCAGAATCGAAATAATGCAGTTGCCGGACTTAAAGGAATTGGAAGACATTGAAGCATCTTATTTGGGACTAGCTCATTTTGCTCTATCTGTAGGCAGCGAGCAAGCTGTGGATGAAATAACACACAACATGGCACAGGATGGCATAAAGATAGTAAGCCAGCCGAGAACTACAGGAGATGGATATTACGAAAGCCTTGTTCGGGATACAGAGGGCAACAAGGTGGAAATAACAATATAAAATTTTAAAATAAATAATAATATAGAAGAGAGGAAATTTTATGAATAAACAAGAACTTTTAAAAAAGTTTTATGAACTGCAGACAAAACTATATGCATATGGTCATGCACAAATGCTGCTTAGCTGGGACGGAGCTACGTTTGCTCCTGAAAAGTCTGTGCAGGGGCGTGCGACAGCATCATCCATTTTGGCTGGTGAAACCCATGAGATAACAACCAGCAAAGAGACCATAGCACTGGTAGAAGAGCTGCAAAAAATCGACGACTTAGAGATGGCTGACAAAAGGAATGTAGAAGTATTTGCAAGAGAAGTGAAAAAGCTGACTGCTATTCCTGCCGAAGAAGTGATGGCATATTCAAAGCTGCAGGCAGAATCAGAGCAAATATGGATAAAGGCAAAGAAAGAAAATGATTTCAAACTATTTGCTCCATATTTAGAAAAACTAATTAATTTTCAAAAAAAGTTTGCAAAATATATAGACCCGGATGCAAAGGTATACAACACACTGCTGGATGATTATCAAGAGGGTCTGACAATGGACACTCTGGATAAATATTTTGCAGAGGTTGAAAAGGCTATTGTTCCACTAAATGCAATGGTAGCAAAAAGCGGCAAGCTGGCAAAAGCAAAGGAAACAAAAGAGCGCATAGATGCAAAGGTATTTGACAGAGAAGGGCAGGAGAAGCTGATAAACAAGCTATTCGATCTGCAAGGGCTTCCAAAGGATAGATGCAAAATAGCAGTCAGCGAGCATCCATTTACATCAGGAGCTAACTGTGATGATATTCGCTTTACAGTGGCATATCACGAGGATAATCTGGCATCTGCAATTTATGCAGCACTTCACGAGGGCGGACATGCAATGTATGAGCTGAATATAAACCCTGAATATATATTCAAGCCTATAGCGACTGGCGCATCTATGACTATGCATGAATCCCAATCTAGAATATATGAGAACAATATCAGTAGATCAAAGGCATTCAATAAGCATATATACAAGCTAGCAAAGGAAACATTCCCAAAACAATTTGAGGATATTTCAGAAGAAGATTTCTATATTTACTGCAATTACTCATCACCATCATTAATAAGAATAGAAGCAGACGAGCTTACATATTCACTGCATATAATGGTAAGATATCAAATTGAGAGAATGATATTTGAAGATGGCGTAGACGTGATGGACTTGCCTGAAATATGGAACAAGAAATACGAAGAATTTTTGGGTATTTGCCCACCGAACGACACAAAAGGTGTGCTGCAAGATGTTCACTGGTCATTTGGATTGTTCGGATATTTCCCTACATATTCGCTGGGAACAGCATACTCTGCTCAGTTTGAGGCAAAAATGAGAGAAACCATTGACTATGATGGTGCACTTGAAAAGGGCGACCTAACAGACATTACAAACTGGCTGAAAGAAAACATCCATCAATACGGAAGACTTTATATAGATGACGAGATAGTGAAGAAAGCAACCGGAAAAGAATTCGACCCGAAATACTATGCAGAATATCTGAAGAAAAAGTATACAGAGATATACGGATAAAAAAATGAGCCAAGGCAAATGCCTTGGCTTTTTCTATTTTGTAATTTTATAGAATGTTATTTCGTTCGTGTTTTGTGAAGTATCTGAAACTATATTTTCGAATGATTCGACTTTGGGAAATCCTGCCGCCAGAAACAGAGCCTTTATATCATCTAAATCAAAGTAATGATTCCAAAAACGATAAATATCGAATTCACCACTTTCTTCTATAACGATGTGCTGCTCTAAAAGTGCCTTTTCTTTTTCAAAACGAAGGTTTTCTGTCATACAAATATGTGGAGTAGTGCGCCAAAATCCATCTGAAGATAAATCCCATGTTTTTTCAAATGATATTGAATCCAAAGCATTTTTATTATATGAATCGAAAATAAAAATTCCGCCAGGTTTTAGTGAATTATATATTTTCTTTATTAATATATTTCTATCATTTTCCGATAGCACACCGAAATCACAATAAATTATCATGACCAAATCAAATTTATTTGTATAGTCTATATCTAGATAGTTTCCACATACATAGTCTATTTTCATGCCTTTCTCTTCAGCGTTTTTTGCAGCATAATCAATAGAGTTTTGCGAAAAGTCCACTCCCGTTACTTTGTGTCCTAGCTTTGTGAGACGCTCAGCATAAAGACCAGGGCCGCATCCTAAATCTAAAATAGATGCATTTTCTTTGACAATGCACTTTGATATGAAATCGACAATTTTTTCAATTCTTTCCGGTGTCCTGCTGGCAGCATTGAAGTTTTCATTCAGATGTGTTTCCAGTAGCTTAGGTGTAATCCTGCTATCTGTCCACATCACAGATGTGCCTTTGTCATAAGGCTTCGGATTTTGTGATAGTTCAATAATTTTTTTAATTTCCATATAAATTCTTCTTAATCTATTTCTTGTTTTTTTATAGTATAAAATTACTAAATGATTATTTCATCACCTAAATGAAAATAATCAATCCGGTTTCGCATATCTCTTTTTAGCAGTTTATATGCATATCTTCCGGTGCAGTGACATGTGTGGAAGGAAGAATACTCCTGCTGAAGAAGATAGTCAACAAGGCTAAAATAGTATTGCTCTGTGCAGTTTATATCCTTGCCCGCCAGCATGGAAAGATGCAGCCCAGCAATAATACGGTTTATGGGCAGATTGTATTCAGCTTTTACAGTTTCTATAATATTTCTTATTCCCCTATGACTGCACGCAGATATTATATTTGCCATATCATCTTTCAAATATAAAATAAATAATTCATGCGTAAATCTATCTGGCGAAACTTCTTCATTTTTATCAATAAAGTATTCGGTTCCCCATGCAAAGTATTCTTCTTTGCAATGAGAATCAGAAAGCAAAATCAAATCATCGAGCTGATAATTATCCTCTATAAAAATAACCCTGTCCATTGCTGGCAGTTCTTCGTAATACCTCCCCATGGGAGATCTATAAAGCTGCCTATAGTAAAAAGTTTCATAGATTGCATCTTTTTTTATAAATATTTTTGCCTTTTTGTTTATTTCTAAAAAATACTGAAGTCCACCTATATGATCATAATGATTGTGGGATATAATTAGGTAATCTACTTCTCTTAAATTGATTTTTTTTCTATTTGCATTATAGATAAAATTAACTGCGGAGCCTGTATCAAAAAGATATTTTTTATTTTCAGTTTCAATATAAAATGAAAGTCCATGCTCATGCAAAAGACCATTATCCACTTTTATATCATCAGAAAGATTAACTATTCTCATATCTTCTACCTCTAGTTTTGTATTATATCACTTTAAATATTCTGTGTAAATCCAGCAAGAATAGGCATATCTGTATATATAGACGGTTATTTTGCCATCTAACTGCCAATCAAACGTAACATAATTGAGATATTTCTATGATGAAATATATTATAGACTTTATTATGTGAATGGAGAAAGCGGAGTATGGAAACCAATTCTAGAAACAAAAAAACTTTAAACGCAAAAGAAAGCCTGCCAATAATATTCATACTGATGATTTCAGCATTTTTGAATATATTTATGGTGTGGGCACAGGGCTTTGCAAACAAATATTATGCTGCGGGAGTATACTCCATGGGGCAGAACCTGCATGCGTTTTTCTTCAATTCATTTGATTCTATAGGCTTTGTGACAATCGACAAACCACCTTTGGGCTTTTGGATACAGGTGCTTTCCACCAAAATATTCGGGTTTAGTGGCTTTGCGTTGGTTTTGCCTCAGGCAATAGCGTC
>JBFLKU010000006.1:0-74144 GCA_040883315.1 Eubacteriales bacterium | reverse complement strand
GTGTCGCCTATTCCGAAGGCTGGGATATCATCACGCAGCTGTTCTTGCTCTAGTGTTTTAATATCAATCATTTTCTATACCTCGTTCATAGACGTTCGTGCACATTTCCTGCCAGAGGACCGCCCGTTATATTGCTGTTTGTCACAGCCAAAACATTATATCAAATATATAACCTTAATGCAACTATTTTGTTTATGCATGTTTTTTGATTTCTTCCACTGCCATCTCGTCGCATCTGTTGTTGTATTCGTTGTCCGAATGCCCCTTCACTTTTATCCATTTTATATCGTGTTTATTGGTGTAGGCTATCAGCTGCTGCCATAGGTCACTATTTAAAACAGGCTGCTTTTTGGAGTTTTTCCAGCTGTTTTTCTGCCAGTTTTCTATCCAGCCTTGGTTGAATGCATTCACCAAATATGCAGAGTCTGAATGCACATTCACTTTGCAGGCTCTATTCAGTGCAGAAAGCCCCTTGATTACGGCAAAGAGCTCCATTCTGTTGTTGGTTGTGTGATCCACAAAGCCGCTTAGGCTTTTTTCATTGTCTTTGTATATCAATATAGCAGCCCAGCCACCTGGCCCTGGGTTGCCGGAGCACGCTCCGTCAGTATATAAATTTATCTCAGTCATCTGCCATCCTTTTTGCCTTTTTCACGCATTCATCCACAGCGTCTATAACTACACCTCTAAATCCGTTTTTCTCCAGCGATTTTACCGCCTCTATGGTGGTGCCGCCCGGTGAGCACACTCTGTCTTTCAATACGCCTGGATGCAGCTTAGTTTCCAGCACCGTTTCAGCAGAGCCTTTCAAAAGCTGTGCAGCCAGCTCATAGGATAAATCTCTCGGCAGCCCATGCAGCACACCAGCATCAGCCAGAGCCTCCATAAACATAAATACATATGCAGGTCCGCTTCCTGTGATGCCTATAACAGCATCCAGAAGATGCTCCTCCACATAGCATATTTTGCCTACTGATTTAAATATTTTTTCTGCAATGTCTTTTTCCTTGTTATCTAGGGAGTTTTCTTTGCAAAGTGCAGTCATTCCCTCTCCTACCATCGCAGGCATGTTTGGCATAGTCCTAAGTATATGCACAGAGTCAGGCAGAGATTCCTCCAGCTCGTCTACTGTCACACCTGCCATAATGGATATCACGCACTTTCCTTCCATGCTGTCTGCAAACTGGCTGTATACTTTCCTGAAAATCTGGGGCTTTACAGACAAAATAACCACATCGCTTTTTTCTATTGCTTCTGTGTTTTGGGTGGTAGTACTTACGCCCAAATCCTCTTTCAGAAATCCTAGCCTTTCTTCATTGAGGTCTGCAATCGTGGTGTTTTCTGGTGAAATCAGTCCGCTTTTCAGCATATTTTTCGCAATAGCATACGCCATATTGCCGCCGCCTATAAATGCAATTTTAGATTTTATCATACTTCCTCCCATTTCCAGTGAACGAATCTACAATATATTAACTTCTAGTTGACATATCCATTAGTATAATATATAATTCAAAAGGTATTTTCTTAGGGGAGTGGCTCAATTGGTAGAGCATCGGTCTCCAAAACCGACGGTTGCGTGTTCGAGTCGCGTCTCCCCTGCCAAAGGTGTTTTTTAGCGAAAACACCTTTTTTATTTGCTTATTTCCCGGTCTGTATATCCGAATGTAAATATATTCGGCAATAGCTGCCGGCATTCCGGTTTATCAATAACACTAAAAATAATATCACTTTTAATATTATTAGTAAATAACATTTTGCTTTATATCTATCTTTTGTTCTATAGTGCGAGCCTATATATTTCTCTTATATCCTTTTCATCCAGCTTAACAAAATTGCCGATAGTGCCGAATATAGAGCATTTTTGCGCCATCTCATCTATGCTGCTCTCATCCGCTCCTACCTCTTTCAGGCTGGTTGGCAGACCAAGAGATGCAAAAAACTTCTTCAGCTCTTCTATTCCTGCAATTGCTGTCTCTTCATCCGTCATGCCTTCCGGGTTCACTCCCATCACTCTTTCTGCGAATTGCTTGAATCTATCTATATCGTGTTTATACGCATATTTCATCCATGCCGGGCACATAATTGTCAATGTTGCTCCATGTGCCACGTCGAACTTCGCACCTATTTCATGCCCCATAGCGTGGGTTGCCCAGTCACCTATTCTGCCTGTAGAGAGCAGATCATTGTGTGCCAGCGTGCCTGCCCACATTATGTTGGCACGCAGCTCATAGTCATCCAGCTTCTGCAATATTTTCGGTGCATTGTTTTTTATGCTCAAAAGCACTGCTTCACATAGTCTGTCCGTCAAATCCACGTCTTCTACATTTGTAAAGTATCTCTCGATGTCATGCATCATAATGTCTGCACATCCGCATGCTGTCTGATAGGCAGGCACGGTGCATGTGAGCTGCGGATTCAATATAGAAAACACAGGTCTCAGGCATGCATTATTATACCCCCTTTTGTATCCTGTTTCATCGTTTGTCATCACTGTGCTTGTGCTGGCCTCGGAGCCTGCTGCAGATATTGTCAATATGGTTGCTAGAGGCAGTGCAGTATTAATATTGTCCTTCTTCATGTATATGTCCCACACGTCGCCTTCGTGCTTGGCACCCATTGCAATAGCCTTTGCTGTGTCTATTGCGCTTCCGCCACCCACAGCCAGTATCATCTCTATGCTCTTTTCTTTGCATATTTTTATGCCCTCATATGCAACTGCTATCCTTGGGTTTGGCTGGACGCCGCCCAGCAAAGTAT
This sequence comes from Eubacteriales bacterium, assembly GCA_040883315.1. GTDB lineage: Bacteria > Bacillota > Clostridia > Christensenellales > UMGS416 > JAFGUF01. Next base: position 71,387 of record JBFLKU010000006.1, on the reverse strand, counting down.
ACTCTATACCACCATTTTTAAGAGATGCTTCCACCTCATCCAAAAGGCCGCTTTTTCTTATTCTTCCGCTGCCGTATACCACCAATATATTCTTTGCATATTCTGCAATATGCTCTCCTACTTCTTTATGTCTGTCTTTGCCAAAAATTATTTTCGTCGGTTGACTATATTCAAAATTAAGCATATTTTCCTCCATACTCTTTTTATATAATTATAACACATGCGAAAACAAAGGAATAATTTTTTTAATATAATAAATTCGGCGTGATGAACTCAAATATATAATTTGACTTTATTTCTCCGATACCATAATATATAGTAGTCAAAAAGGGTGCAGAAGGAGCATAAGAATATGGACAAAAATTTTCAAAGAATGTATGAAATTATGGGAATAATCGGGGAGCTGCTGGCAGCCTTGGGCGTATATTTTGCCATAGCAAATGATATTTTCCAAAAGTTGAATTTCACATTGCTCATATCTATGCTCATAGTTTTGATAATAGCAGCGAGGGTTCTTTATACACTCAGAAAATCTGGCAAATTCACGTCTGTCAGCATGATTAATGCATCTATATCAAAAGGACATATTTCCATGATGCTGGGTCTGTGCTCCCTGATAGGGGCTATGATGCTAAAACTGGACAAACCTTTTTTCGATGCTTTGGCGGTGATTTTAATCGTGGTTACATTTTTAAGCGTTATGCTGGGATTTATGATAAAAACATTTGCTAAATTTTTGGACATGGTAAAAGAAAGCGAGAAAGAATAAATATATGGAAAACAACGAGTACGGAAAAGTACACGGAAATATAGAAGGCATTAAAAAATCCATTATCAAGGAGCTGGAAGATCTCTACTCCGCTGACATGGAGATTTTGCGGCACAAATTTGTATCAGACGATGTCGTGTACACTTTATGCCAGATAACAGAAAAAATAAACAAGGAAATATCAATATATATTGCCCGTGACGGCATGGTGATGGACGTATCCGTAGGCTCACACGACAGAGTTGGTCTGCCGGATTTAAGAGTGCGCAGAGGCAAGCGTCGCCTAACAGGTATCCGCTGCATACATACACACCCCAATGAAAGCGGTGTTTTATCCACCGTCGATATAAAGACGCTGCAGCGCATGAGATTCGACTCCATGGCGGCAATAGGCGTGCGCGGCGGATTGGCAACATCATTCCAGGCAGGCATACTAACTAGCCTTACCGATAGCGGCGACTACGAAACCACACTGTACGGACCATATCAATACAACAGCATACCTCACCAGATGCTGCTAGATGAAATAGAATATGCATCGGAGCAAATCAGCAAAGCTGCCAATATACTAGACAGCATGGAAACAGAGGAAGAGCGCGCAATACTGGTGGGCGTTGGGCTAAGTAGCAGCGATACCTCATCCTTGGATGAGCTGGCACGCCTAGCAGACACTGCCGGTGCAAAAGTATTGTATAAAGAGCTTCAAAATAGAAACAACATAGACTCTGCCACATACATCGGCAAGGGCAAGGTGCAAGAGCTGGCACTGCTTCGCCAATCCATGGAAGCTAATCTGTTTGTATTTGATGATGAGCTGACAGGGGCACAAATACGAAACCTGGAAAATGCAATTGGCTGCAAAGTGATAGACAGAACATCACTGATACTGGATATCTTTGCATCCCGTGCCTCCACCCACGAAGGCAAGCTGCAGGTGGAGCTGGCACAGTATAAATATCGTCTGCCACGCCTTTCGGGCATAGGCACACAGCTTTCAAGGCTGGGCGGCGGCATAGGCACAAGAGGCCCGGGCGAGACCAAGCTGGAGTCTGATAGACGTGCTATATATAGCAGAATACACGACTTGGAGACACAGGTTAAAAAGCTGAAAAAAAGAAGAGATATAAACAGAGTGCAACGAATAAAGAACGCCGTGCCGATAATTGCACTGGTTGGCTACACCAATGCAGGCAAAAGCACTCTTCTAAATGCCATAACCAGCAGTGACGTGACGGCAGAGGATAAATTGTTTGCCACACTAGACCCTGTGACCAGAAGCATGACACTGCCAAAGGGCACAGAGATTTTGGTGACAGATACAGTAGGCTTCATCAATAAGCTTCCCCACGATTTAATAGATGCATTTCGCTCCACTTTGGAAGAGGCTGTCTTTGCAGACATTCTGGTTCACGTGGTGGACGGAAGCTCACCAGAGATGGAGATGCAGTTTGACGTGGCGAAGAAGGTGCTGGAATCACTAGGTGCAGGCGATAAAAAAAGAATAATAGCACTAAACAAAATGGATTTAGCAGAAGAAGACAATATCCCTCTTTTTGAAGAGGGTGAAATAGTGGTGCATATAAGTGCAACACAAAAAACAGGATTTGATAAGCTATTTGATGAAATAGAAAAAATCCTGCATGAAAACACAAAAGTGATTGAAACAGTAGTTCCATATGCCAACGGAACACTATCCAACTATATCTTTGAAAACGCAGAGATAATAGAAAAAGAATATAGAGACGAAGGAACATATATAAAAGCAAGAGTCACACAAGAGGTTGCAATGAAGATTGCATCTCTTGAAAAGGAGAAATAGATGAACACTTTCTGTCTGGTCGCTCTAAATTCACAATACGTACATACCAATCTGGCAGTACGTCTGATAAAAAATACTAACATATACAACAATACCATTGTATTGGAACATACTATAAACAATCAAATGGATTTAGTGCTGGAAGATATAATATCCCAAAATCCTAAATGCATTATATTCTCCTGCTACATATGGAACATAAACTATGTCTACGATTTAGTATCCAGCATAAAAAAAGTGCTGGAAGATTCCATAATTGTTCTGGCCGGTCCGGAGGTCAGCTACACATATCAGGATATAATATCGCAAAACAAAAATGTAGATATCGTATGCTTCGGCACCGGAGAGATTATATATCCACAGCTGCAAAGAGGAATACATGAAAATAATTTAAGCTCAGTAGAGGGAATATGCTACAGAGATGGCAGCGAAATCCTCACCAATCCCATAGCCAGCACATATGATATTAATACTCAAAAATTTCCCTACTATGATATAGCCGATGTAAGAGATAGAATACTATATTTCGAAACAAGCAGAGGCTGCCCCTTCAATTGCTCGTACTGTATATCCAGCATAGAAAAAGGCGTGCAGCTGATGGAGAGCCAAAAGATAAGAGAAAGTTTTGAAGTGTTTTTTCAGCACGATGCCAAGCAAGTGAAGCTGGTGGATAGGACATTTAATTATCCTGTTAAAAGAGCCATCGAAATAATAAAAATAATGCTTGAGCTAAAGCAAAAGTATCCAAATTCTCAAACGTCATTCCACTGCGAGCTAAACCCTTTGCTCATTACACAGGAGCTGGCAGATATACTATCCACAGCACCGTATGGATTTTTGCAGTTCGAAATCGGCATACAGTCCACCTATCCCAAAACACTGCAGGCAATAAAGAGAGATGTGGACCTAGCTAAGCAATATGAAAACATAACCATGCTTACAAAGCTTGAAAACATAAAAGTATATGTGGACTTGATAGCAGGACTGCCATATGAAACATATGAGATATTTCAAAATTCATTTAATGACGTATACAAAATGAATGCAGGCGGCGTTCATTTAGGATTTCTGAAGGTGCTAAAAGGCTCCTATATGCAGAGCACTGCCGGAGAGCACGGCATAGCATATCAGGAATATGCACCATATAAAATTTTAAAATCTGATTATATATCCTTTGCTCAGCTTAGCTATCTGGAAAAAATAGAGAGCCTGGTAGACACGTACTACAATTCCGGCAATTTTAATAGCTCTCTAAATTATGCTATATCTTTGTTTGAGACGCCATATGATTTTTACGATTCATTCTGTAGTTTTCTGATGGAAAGAGAGCATTTTAATAGACCTCATAAATTCATCTATTATTATGATGTGCTTTTTGAGTTTATTTGCAAAATGAAAAACTGCAATTCAGGTTTTCTACAGTCGGTAATTCTGCATGACTATGCCGCAAATTCCAAGCCGCGGGTATACCCCCAATGCATACAGAACGCATACAGCGAGCAAAAGAAAGACTTTATGCGTGAATTTTATGGCAACCCCGAAAACATAGAAAAATACCTGCCGAATTATGCGGGTATGTCCCCAAGCACCATCAGCAGGCAATGCAATATCGAAATATTTAGTTACGATGTTTTATCCAAAGATATAGTAGCAGAAGAAACTATCTTGCTGTATGACTATATGAATAAAACAAAAATTCATAAAATTATATAATTAGCTTTTCTTTATAATGTTCAGCAGTGCTTCGGCTATTTTGGGGTCAAACTGGCTGCCTGTGCAGCGTTTCACTTCCTCTATAGCATCCTGCTGTGTTCTCTTCCTTTTCAGGTATGGGCTATTCAGCATATTGTCATAGGAGTCCACCAGAGTAAGTATTCTGGCTATCTGTGGTATTTCATCGCCCTTTAGCCCTGATGGGTAGCCTGTGCCGTCATAGCGCTCATGGTGGCATTTCACTATCTCTGCTATATGGTACATGTCGCCCAGACCGTATATTATTCTATATGAAGTCACAGGGTGCTGTTTTACTATGTCCCACTCTTCCTCTGTTAGTGGCCCCTGCTTGCCAAGCACCTCATCCGGAATAGATACCTTGCCTATGTCATGAAGCTCTGCAGCCACAGACAATGTGTTTCTTTGCTCTTGGTTCAGCCCTAGTTCATCCCCTACAGATAGTGCCAGCCCCTTCACTCTGGATATATGTGCTGCTGTCTCAAAATTCTTCCTTGATAAAAGATTCATAAGGTTTTGGATGATGGATGCATTAAATTTCGCACTTGTTCTTATTCTGTCTGCATATAGGTTTTGCTCGGCCTGCTGCAGCAGCGGGGTAGTTCTTTGATTTGGGTTTTCTTTGTATGATATGCCAATCGAGAAGCTAGGAGGTATCATAGACTCCGTTTCCTCCTCGCACATTTCCTCTATCTTGTTTAGTATTTCTTCACGACAGTTTTCATTGCAGTTTGGGCACACCAGCAAAAATTCATCGCCGTTCATTCTGAAAAGCTTTCCGTTCATAGGCGATGCTGTATTTATTATTATAGTGCATTTTTTTAAAAGAGTGTCGCCCTCTGCATATCCGAAGGCATCATTTGTCAGCTTCATTCCGTTTACGTCAAACATAATGAAAGACAGTGGCAGATTTTCCGGTCTGTCCAGCTCCAAAAGTGCAGTGTCCAGATTATGCCTGTAGTGGGTATTTGTCAGCATATCATACTGTGATGTGTGCTGCTCTTTTCGCCTGCTTTGCTGCTTCTCGGTGTAGTCAGTTATGCCTATGAATATGTTATCTCCATCTTTCAGACACTCTACCTTTGCCCATTTCATCTTTAGATTTGGGCTGAATACAGCAAATACTCCGTCCACTTTTTTGTCAGTAGTCTTTAGAAAATGCTCCATTTTTGCAACATCTACCTGAGATATTATGGAGAAAAGATTGCTGCTTCCATCAGGCAAAATATCGCTGGGAACCAAAACATTTCCCTCTTTGTCCACAGAGAGCACATGGTCATACACCATAGATAGCGTGCTGATTACTTTGTTTGTTTCATTACTCATAGTCTTTTAACTTCCTGTTCACTTTTTGAATGTCGCCTGCACCTAATGTAATAATTATATCACTATTTTGGGATAATTCAAAAGCCTTGTTTGCAGCCGTTTCAAATGAATCGGCGTAATATACATTTTTGTTCACTGCTGATATTTTTTCTACCAAATCCTTGGAATGTATAGTACCGTCGTTTTTCTCTCTGGCGGCGTATATATCCGTTATAATCACATGGTCTGCATCAGCAAACGATTCTGCAAAATCATCCAGCAGCGCCTTTGTTCTAGTGTATGTATGTGGCTGAAATACAGCTATCAATTTGCCTTTTGCTCTGTCCTTGGCTGCACCTAGCGTAGCCTTCACCTCTATTGGGTGGTGGGCATAGTCGTGGTATACTACTGCACCATTTTGCAGCACTCCGCTTTTTTCAAATCTTCTCTTTGCCCCTTTGTATTCACCCACTGTTTTGCAGGCGCACTCTATGTCGCACTCGCACACAGCAGCGCTGGCTATTGCGGCACATGCATTATACACATTATGACGCCCCGGTACATTTAAGCTGACCGGATATTTTTTGCCATCATGCACTAGGTCGAATTCGTAGCATGCGTCCTCTTTTTTTCTTATGTTCTCTGCGATGAAGTCCGCATTGTTTTTTATGCCAAAAGTAACTGCCTTGCATTTTCTTTGGTCTGCAGCCAGCAGCACATTTTCATCATCTGCATTAAGCACCACTATGCCGTCTTCCGGCAGCTTGTTTATGTATACACGATATGATTCTATTATGTCATCCAAGTCTTTAAAAAAGTCCAGATGGTCTTCATCTATATTCAGTATAGTTGCCCCTGTAAGGGATAATCTGTGATAATTATTTTTGTATTCGCAGGCCTCGGCCACAAATATATCTCCGCCATATTTTGTCGCCCCGTCTATCAGGCTAAGCTCTCCGCCAAGATGTGCAGTGGGGTTCATGCCGCAAAGCTCCAAAATAGTGACCAGCATAGATGAACATGTGGTTTTGCCGTGCATTCCAGATACTCCAAAGGATATCCTTGCGCGCTCCATCAGCTGCGACAAAAGCTCTGTTCTCTCCATCACAGGTATGCCTTTCTCTCTGGCAGCTGCCAGCTCCGGGTTGCTATCGGGTATTGCAGAATTGATAACCACCAGCCCTGCTCCCTCTTCCTGCCCTGCCTTGTGCGGGCTGTAGCATTTCGCACCCAGCTTTTCCAGTCCCTCGAAGCAGTCATCATAGTTCATATCAGAGCCACTCACTTGGTATCCATCCAAAAGCAGCAGCTTTGCCAGCCCACGCATGGATATGCCGCCTATGCCTATAAAGTGAATTTTCTCATTTTTAAAGTCGGTTATTTTCATTAAATGTATCCTTTTGTCCTTTATTATAACTATCTAATATTAATACTCATGATATAATTTGTCAAAAAATCGTAATCATAAATTCTCTATGAATAGTTCAATTTGTGCATTCACATCTTCGTAATTATCGGTGTTGGACATGTGTGCTGCTCCTTTAACAATGTGCAGCGGATATCCCTCGCTTTGCGCCCAAGCTTCACAGTAATTTTTCACCTTGCCCGTTTTATCGTATTCCCCTAGCAGAATCAAGACAGGAAAATCAAATTTTACATCCTTGTTTTCTTTCAAAAATCCGCTGTATGCTATCCCCATTTGCTCTGCTATGTCTGCTTTGCTCAATGGTTCTAGCATCTCTTTCATCATATTATATGAATACTGTGTTTTAGAAACAGACTTCGCCATGCTTTCTCGAAGCATTTTGTCCGGAAACCATTTTGCCATAGGCTCCACCTGCCGCAGCCACCATTTATCCGATTTTGAATAATATTTTAGTCCAAATGGTGTAGTGTCTAGTGCCACAAATCCCTCTACCTTTTCAGGATATATCGATGCAAACTCCTGACTTGGATATCCTCCCATAGACATTCCTACGAGAACTGCTTTTTCTATTTTTTCATTTTCTAAAATTGAGTTTAAATCGAGTGCTGTATTTTTATATGAAAGGTCCTTATATGGTCGGGAAAGCCCATGCATAGGCACATCCCAGACTATAACTCTATAATTATCTTCAAAGTGCTCTATCTGCTTTTCAAACATCCTATGGTTTGCAGTCAGTCCGTGAGTAAAAACTATGCATCTTTTTGCTGAATTGCTATTTATCCAATAGTGCACATCTCCACGAGGAGTATTCAATACTTTATGTTCCATCTTTCTTCATCACCTTCTGCCGATATAAAAAAATCAACCCCTTTATTATACTATAAAGAGGTTGCTTTATTCTATGCTTTTTTGTTTGTTTTCAGAAGTTTAAATACTTCTTTTAGTTTTGGAGGCTTGCCATACATCAGCACGCCCAGCTTGTATATCATGGCTGCTATATATCCGATTATTATGCAGGTGACCAATAGCAGTGCTATAGCTCCCACGCCCTCCAGCAGTCCAACATCCGTCATAGACATCCTTACCAGCAGAGCATACGGCGAGGTGAGCGGGAAATACGTGAATATCTTCATCAGCACACTGTCTAGATTACCTGATGTCATAGAAAACATAACTGCCATAAATGCACCGATAGATATGAATGTTATAGGCAATACTCCAGAGCTGACATCCTCTATTCTGCTTACCAGAGAGCCAACTGCTGCATACAGGAATGCATATACAAAAAATCCTAGCACTATCAGTATTAATGAAATAACAAGCGTTTCTGTTGGTATATTAAATAGTGTTCCGATTATCTCCTTGCCTCCTAAATAATCCTGATTTAGATTAAAAAAGAATGCACCGGATGCCACCACCACAGCTACCTGGCAAAGAGCTGCTGCACCAATGCCTAGCACCTTGCCGAACATCATGCGCACAGGGTCTATAGTGGTTACAAGCACTTCCATAGCACGGCTGCTTTTTTCTGTTGCCACGCTGGTTGCCACCATCTGTCCGTATATTATTATTATCATATATAGGAAAAACAGCAGTATATAGGTGTATAAAAACGATTCTGATTGATTTTTTCCTGTTTCAAATACATCTGCATTCATTGATGCCTTCAGTATTTGGCTTGCTGTATCGGGCTCTAGCCCCTGCTGTGCCAAAAGATAGGCTTTGTAGTTGTCCAGCAATATGCCGTCCACTCTGTATGTTATGCTGCTCTCTAGTCCTATAGACTCTGTGACCAGTGTATAGTCATTTTCGCCTTCCAGATACAGTACATATCCATATAGCTCATCCTTTATCATTTGCTTTGCATCGTCTATGCTTCCTGTTTCTTTGTGGATTTCATAGTCCGGCATAGCAGACGCAAACATGCCTGTTATTATGTCGTCATCATAAACTGATTCATTTATCAAGGCCATAGTCATCGCTGCATCTACAGGCACATCATCGCCTTTTGCATCATCTATCATCTGGCTTATTCTTGGGTATGACATTGCGATGCCCATTCCCACAACAACCAGTATAGATAGTATTATAAACGGCTTGCTTTTTACAAGGTTTGAAAACTCAAACTTGAATACTGTAAAGAATTTTTTCATTTGTCTTCTCCCCTCTTTGTAGCTTTTATAAATATCTCATTTAATGTGGGCTTCACCACGCTGAAGCTATCTATCTCGTAACTGTTGGCAGATATAATATCCAGTATTTCGTCTCTGCCCTTTTCGCTTTTCAGGTGTATATCCAGCTCATATTCATCCATTACAATATCTCGCACAAATGACGTCAGCTTTTTCTCGATATCCACTTTTATCTTGCCTATGTCTTTACCCGTTATATTTATATGTGTTTTTGGGTAAGAGTTTTTTATCTCCTGCAAATTGCCAGCAAGTGCAGCCTTGCCTTCATCTAAAATGATGATATCGTCGCACACTTCCTCAATATTATTCATCTGATGGCTGGAGAAAATGACTATCTTGCCCAGCTTTATCTGCTCGTCCACAATGTCCTGCAGCACAGATGCATTAACAGGATCTAGCCCTGAAAAAGGCTCATCTAAAATAATAATATCAGGATTTATCATCAAAACTGATGCCAGCTGTATTTTCTGCTGATTTCCTTTAGATAGCGTATCCAGCTTTTTGTCTATATGCTGCTTCATGTCCAGCTTTTCCAGCCAGTGCTCTATAGAGACAATTGCATCTTTCCTGTTCATGTCATTTAGCTCAGCCAAATACAAAAGCTGATCTTTTATCTTTTTCTTCGGATAAAGCCCACGCTCCTCCGGAAGATATCCAAAGCGCACTTTTTTTCTGTCTATTTTTGCATTGTCTATTGTAATGCTGCCCTCATCGGATTTAAAAACGTCCATTATCATTCGCATGGTTGTGGTCTTGCCTGCTCCATTCCTGCCCAGAAGTCCGAAAGCCTGCCCTCCCTTAGCAGTGAATGATACATTGTCTACGGCTGTCTTTTCGCCAAATCTTTTTACTATGCCGTTTAATTGTATCTCCATAATCTACTCCTTACTTATTTTATATATTAATTATATATATTATTTTTGTTTTGTATACTGCACCGGATTGTATTATACAAATTTAATTACAAAACGTCAAAAAACCAGAAAGACTGGCAGCACATCTGCCGCCAGCCTGTATTTTATAGTTTTTTTATTGCGTTGTTCATGCGCCCTATGGTGTCTTCTTCGCCCAGTATCTGCTGTATTTCCCATATGTCCGGTGCGTTTGCCTTGCCTGTCAGGGCTATCCTGATGATGGTGGTCACCTCAATTATGCTGCCGCCGAATTTATCCGGGTCTAGCTTGTATTCCTTGGTGTTGGTGGCGTAGCCCAGGCTCTCTGTTATCACCTTCACCTTTTCAAACCAGTCGTTCTTCTCGTCAGTATGGCTATAGGATGCCACATAATCCACCAGTATCTTTTTGATATTCTCCGCAGGGATATCCGGATATTCATCCTCCACCTCAAAGTATTCATTGTAGAAATATTTGATAAACTCCTTGCACTGGCTCCATGTGACGATATCCTTACGCGGCTTTTTGGCATTTCTGCCCATGTTCAGTATAGCTGTTGTCTTTGCCTGTGCATTGGATATGATATCGCAAAATTCTTCGTCGTATTCTTTTGCCCAGCCCAAAAGCCCATCGTATACCTGCTCTGCTGTCATTTTGGCTATGGCATCCTTGCTGATGTTGTTCAGCTTCATTATGTCAAAAAGCGTACCGGATTTTGTCATCTTATCCAGCGTGAATTTAAAATCGCGTCTGTCTGCATCCGGGTTCTTGTCTCTCCATGCCTCATAGTTGGAATTAAGAATAGTCAGCAGATATTCCCACACGGCATCCACTGTGTAGCCTATGCTCCTGTAATAATCAAGCCCCAGCTCCGGGTCCTTGCGCTTGGATAGCTTTCTCTTGTTGCCGTTGTCCACCTTCATCAGCTGTGCTGTGTGGCAGTATATAGGCCTTTCAAAGCCCAGTGTGTCAAATAGCTGCACGTGTATCGGCAGAGTGGACATCCACTCCTCCGCACGCACCACGTGGGTCACCCTCATCAGGTGGTCGTCCACTGCATGAGCAAAGTGATAGGTGGGTATTCCGTCGGATTTCAGCAAAACGATATCCTGAATATTCTCCGGCACTTCTATCTCGCCCCTTATGCCGTCTGCTACCTTCACATATTTGCCTGCCACGCCCTCGCTTTTGAAGCGAAGAACATATTCCGTGCCTGCTGCCAGCTCTTTTTCTATATCTTCCAGTGATGCATTTCTATGTTTTGCCCACTGTCCATAGTAGCCAAAATCCAGCTTGGCTTCCTTCTGCTTTTCGCGTATTTGCTCCAGCTCGCTTTCTGTGCAGAAGCATGGGTATGCACATCCTCTTTGCACCAGATACTTTGCAAATGCCTGATAGATGTCTTTCCTCTGTCTTTGCCTGTATGGGCCATAGTCGCCGGTTTCGCCATCGGCTGTTGCCCCTTCGTCAAATTCTATGTTAAAGTGCTTCATGGTGTCGATGGTCAGCTCCACAGCACCCTCCACCTCTCTTTTGGCGTCCGTGTCCTCTATGCGCAGGATAAATACACCGCCGCTTTGGGTTGCCAGCCTCTCGTCCACCACTGCACCAAATAGATTGCCTAGGTGAATAAACCCTGTTGGGCTGGGTGCCAGTCGTGTCACCATTGCGCCAGCAGGCAAATCTCTGGCTGGGTATTTTTTTTCATAATCTTCGGGTGTTTCTTTTATATTCGGAAATAATAAGTCCGCTAATTTGTTATAATCCATCATAAATCCTTTCGTTTGTAAACCTCATATATATTATAGAGTAGATTGGGATTATTTCAACTGGTTTTTAACTATCTTATTTTATGATACTAAATTGTATAATAATCTAATTAGATAGAATAAACAACATTCGTTTTGCTTGCTCGAAATCTGGATTTATTTTTAAAGATTTATTAATGGAATTAATAGCATCCTCTTTTTTCCCTAATTTACTTTGAGAAACTCCTAAATTATAATAACACTTCGAGTAGTTTTCTCTATCAATTTTGTTGAGTTTTGAGCAATATTCTTGTAGCATATCTTCACTTACAATTTGTCCATGTTTTTTCTCAAATTCTTTTTCAGCCATTTTTATTGCTTTTTCAAGAAAATAAGATGTTTTATCTTCATTAATATTAAAATTTGATTCTGCCTTCTTTATATAGCTGCTAACACTCGAAAACAACAAACAGGTTGGTTCAATATTATACTTTGTAAATGCTATATAGAAAAAATCTAGTTCATCAATGTTATTATAAATAGTAGGTAACATTAGCCCATTAATTTCTCTACAAAAAACTATACCCAATTTACCTTGGAACATATACACTGCTATATTATTATCAATTGATGAAGCTAAATTGGCACTGAACCCCCCGTCTTCGTTAGTGGTAAATTTAATATTCTCACCCATTTCATTTTCCTTTATCGGTCCTCTAAAAATATTTAAATAACTTGTATACTTGAATTTCCCTTCGGAAAAAATTACTGGTATAACAAATCCACCCACCTTATCCACACAATCTTCATCTATTACTGTTGACATGCTTTCGATCATCTTGCTATATAAATCGCACTGTTTATCTGTAAAATCATCTGGAAGTCTGCGCAGTTTTATATAACAATCCGTACCATCTGATTGTACATTTATATTTAAAAGTGATGCCTCTTGGAATTTTCTAAACCCTTCATAGTCACCTACCCAGCCAGCACTAATTTTGTTTGTTTCATTGTGCTTTATTTCTAATAGCTTACATTCCCCATCGTAGTAAGCTAAAATAAATTGTGCTTCTTCATTTTTGCTAATAGCATTATAACTAACTTTCTCTAATATTTTTACTATATCTTCAATAATTTGATTTGCGTTTATTTCTGCTATTGCACGTTCCAAATATTTTATATTACCTGCGAAGTTCAAACAAATATAATCAGATAAAATTATTGATTTTATAATACCCTTTGTTAGCTGATTTTGATCATAATGCTCTATACATTTATGTGAATATATTCTTTTAGAATCACCCACAATAATTATTTTATCATCAATTAGTCTTGCTACAATTAAGGTCATATGCATTCTCCAATTAAAGTTTTATATTCAAAAGTTAACTTAAAAACATTTTTGCCAATCATGATTAAATATCATATATCGAAAAAAGACCACCCTTTCGGATAGTCCTTTAATTTCTTTTGTTTAATTAATTAAAGCATGCTCTCAGCGTCCACTTCCTCATTAACTGAGTCAATGCCGCGCTTTTCAATCATAAGCTCTGTGTCATTAGGGCCGATTTTCACTGTGATAATATCGTCCTTAATTTTTGTTACTGTGCCGTAGAAACGGCCGATTGTGGTCACTCTGTCACCCACTTGTAGGTTGTCCAGCATTTGCTGTCTTAGTTTTTGCTGCTTCTTTTGAGGTCTTATCATAATAAACCACATTACTGCAAAGAAACCGCCAAACAACAAAATGCTAACTATTGGATTTGTTCCTGGTGCTGCAGTTGCGTCTAGTGCTATTGATGCTATCATATCATTCACCTTTCTCTTATATAAATGTATTTTTTTACGCTTTTCGCTATTAAGATATCATACAACAATACAGGGCATTTTTCAAGCCTGATAAACCCAAATGTCTTAATTATATGCTGAATAGTCTCTGTTGTTGTCGAAAAACTCTTTTCTGAATTCTAAAAATCTATCTTGCTCTATAGATTCTCGTATTTTGCCCATCAGGTCATGCAATGCGTGGATATTATGCCACGTTGCCAGCCTTGCCCCCAATATCTCCTTTGCCTTGAATAGATGCCGCAGATAAGCACGGGAATAGTTTTGGCAGGTATAGCATGTGCATTGCTCATCCACAGGGGATAAATCCTCTGCATACTGTGCATTCATTATGTTTATCTTGCCCTTCATTGTCAGGAATGTGCCTGTTCTGGCTGTACGTGTGGGCAGCACACAGTCAAACATGTCCACGCCCCGCATCACGCCCTCCACCAGTGCGTCCATGCTGCCTACGCCCATCAGATATCTTGGCTTGTTCTCCGGCAGCAGCGGTGTGGTTATCTCCAGCATGTCATACATGATGTTCTTTGGCTCGCCTACGCTTAGCCCACCGATGGAATACCCCGGGAAATCCAGCTCCACCAGCTCCTTTGCGCTCTGTCTGCGCAGGTCTTCGTATCCGCCGCCCTGCACTATGCCAAATAGAGCCTGCTTTTCTGTTTTCTTATGGGCTTCCTTGCATCGCTTTGCCCATCTGGTGGTGCGCTCCAGCGATTTTTTCACGTAGTCGTGCTCGCTGGGCCACGGTGCGCATTCATCGAATGCCATAATAATATCAGAGCCTAGTGCATTTTGTATCTCCATCACCAGCTCCGGTGTAAACATATGCTTAGAGCCGTCTATGTGGCTTTGGAACATCACGCCCTCTTCGGTTATCTTTCTATTGTCCTGCAGGCTGAATACCTGAAAGCCGCCGCTGTCTGTCAAAATCGGTCTGTCCCAGTTCATGAATTTATGCAGTCCGCCTGCTTTTTTTATCAGCTCGTGCCCCGGGCGAAGATATAGATGATAGGTATTGGATAGTATTATCTGCGAGCCTATCTCCTTCAGCTCATGGGGGTCCATAGACTTCACTGTGGCTTGTGTGCCCACCGGCATAAAAACCGGGGTTTGTATTTCGCCATGGGGCGTCTGCAGGCTGCCCCTGCGAGCCATGGATTTCGGGTCTTTCTTCTTTAGTGTATATTCAAACATATATCTCCTTATGATAGGCACACATTGTTATCAAAGCATTTTTTCAAAAATACTTGTGCCACAATGTGCCGCCATAAATGTCTTGCTTTTATAATTGTGTCGTATAATAAATTTTTAATTTATTTAATATACATGGCATCACCGAAGCTGAAAAATCTATACTTTTCCTCCACGGCTTCCTCATATGCCCGCAGCACGTTTTCTTTGCCCGCCAGTGCCGACACCAGCATTATCAGAGTGCTCTCCGGCAGATGAAAATTCGTTATCAGATTATCCACTATTTTAAATTTGTAGCCGGGGTATATAAATATGTCTGTGTGCCCGCTGCCTGCATGCACCACGCCGCTTTCATCGGTCACAGTCTCCAGCGTGCGCACTGATGTGGTACCTGTGCACACTACTTTGCCGCCTGCTCGCTTTGCTGTGTTTATGGCATCTGCTGCGTCCTTTGATACGTGGTAGTATTCCGAGTGCATCTTATGCTCCAGCACGTTCTCCACCTTCACCGGGCGAAATGTCCCCAGCCCCACGTGCAGCGTTACCTTCACTATTTTTATGCCCTTGTCCATTATCTTTGCCAGCAGCTCATCCGTAAAATGCAGCCCTGCTGTGGGGGCTGCTGCAGAGCCTGTGGTTTTGGCATATACTGTTTGATATCTGTCCTGCTCTTCCAGCGTTTCATGGATATACGGTGGCAGCGGCATAGTGCCTATCTCGTCCAGCACCTCTTCCAGTATGCCCTCGTATTCGAGCTTTATGTGGCGTATTCCCTCGTCGAATTCTGCTACTATCTCGCCTGTCATCAGGTTGTCACCGAATATGAATTTCCTGCCTATTTTTGCTCTCTTCGCCGGGCGGCAAAGCACCTCCCATGTGCGCTCCTGCCCCTCCAGTCGCTCCAGCAGCAGCAGCTCCATATTGCCGTCTGTCTCTGCATTTTTGCCGAATATCCTAGCCGGCAGCACCTTGGTTTCATTCAGCACCAGCACGTCGCCTTCTTTCAGATATTCTATTATATCTGTAAAGTGCTTGTGCTCTGTTTTGCCTGTTTCCTTGTCCAGCACCAGCAGACGGCTAGTCGCTCTTTCCTTCAGGGGGGTTTGTGCTATCAGCTTCTCCGGCAGATTATATTTAAAGTCTTCTGTTTTCATTTTAAAAAGCTTAACTGTTTATCCTTATTCTCATTTTGTTTTATGCCTAGGTGCTCGTATGCCGCAGGCATAGCCACCCTGCCTCTTGGCGTTCTGCTGATGAACCCAAGCTGCAGCAAATACGGCTCATACACGTCCTCTATGGTTATGTTTTCTTCGCCTGTTGCCGCCGCCAATGTATCCAGCCCCACTGGACCGCCGCCGAATTTTTTGATGATGGCATGGAGTATGTTTCTGTCCACGTTATCAAGCCCCAGCCTGTCCACCTCCAGCATGTCCAGCCCTGCAGACGCCACGTCCTTTGTAATTGTGCCGTCGGCTTTCACCTGCGCAAAGTCTCTCACCCGCTTTAGCAGCCTATTGGCAATACGCGGTGTGCCCCTGCTGCGCAGCGCTATCTCCATTGCACCCTCTTCATATATAGGCGTTCTCAGAATCTTTGCAGATCTTTTTATTATAGTGGATAGCTCATCGGGAGTGTACATTTCCAGCCTGCATATCACGCCAAATCTATCATAGAGCGGCGATGTCAGCATGCCTGCTCTGGTAGTTGCCCCCACCAGAGTGAACCTATTTAAATCCAGTCGTATGCTTCTGGCACTAGGTCCTTTCCCTATTATAATGTCCAGCTTGTAGTCCTCCATGGCAGGGTATAGAATCTCTGCTATGGAATTATTCAGCCGGTGTATTTCGTCAATAAACAGCACATCGCCTTCGCCAAGGTTTGTCAAAATAGCTGCTAAGTCTCCGGTTCGCTCTATGGCAGGGCCTGATGTCGTACGTATCTGCACACCCATTTCATTTGCTATTATATTCGAAAGCGTAGTTTTGCCCAGCCCTGGTGGGCCGTATAGAAGAACGTGATCCAAGGATTCTTTTCTCTCTTTGGCAGCACCGATAAATATCTCCAGCTGGTTTTTTGCCTTTGCCTGTCCTATGTATTCCGTCATAACACTTGGACGAAGGCTAACCTCTATATCAATATCTTCTTCACTTTTTTCCGGTGTCATATATCTGTTTTCTATCATCTGCTATGCGCCTCTCGTCCTAAGTGCTGCTGTTATCAGCTGCTCCACTGTGCCATGCTCATCCTGCACAGATGCCACAGCACGGCTTGCCTCGATGGATGAAAACCCAAGTGCCATCAGTGCGGATATCGCCTCGTTTTCTATGCTGCCTTCCGTTCTCACAGCATCTGCAGCACCGCCAAACGATGCGCTCAGCTCGTCGTTGTCTACCTTTTCTTTCAGCTCCAGTATCATTCGCTTTGCTGTCTTTGCACCAATTCCCTTTATCTTCGTAATAGTGCTGATGTCCTCTGTGACCAGTGCTATTGCCAGCTGTGCTGTAGTCATAGCGGATAGCACACTGAGTGCTATCTTTGCTCCGATTCCTGATACGCTGGTTATTTTATTAAACATCTCTCGCTCCTGCTTTGTCATAAAGCCATACAATGTCATGGAATCTTCACGCACTATCATCTGAACAAATACTTTCACATTGTCGCCCTTTTTGCCGATGCTCCCCAATGTGGACGTGGAACAATGCAGCTGATAGCCTATGTTTGCACTTTCTACCACCAGAATATCTGAATCTTTGCTTTCTATTTCACCTTTAATATAATCAATCATATATCACCTATTTTATTTTAAACCCTTCGCCCAGCCTGATGCTTTGCCCGTGGCATATTGCTATTGCCAATGCATCCGCCGCATCATCGGGCTTTGGTATGTCCTTCAAATTAAGCAGTATCTTCACCATCTGCTGTATCTGCACTTTGTCTGCATGGCCGTATCCACAAACCGCCTGCTTCACCTGCATGGGCGTGTATTCATACAGCTTATCAGAGCCAAGGGCATTGTGCCCAGCAATCACGCACACTCCTCTGGCATGCCCCACATCTATGGCAGTGGTCACATTCCTATAGAAAAACAGCTCTTCGTATGCAATGCTGTCTGGCTTAAATGTGTTTATTATCTCCTGAATATCCTCGTATATTATAGACAGCCTTTTGGGCAGAGGCATTTTTGCAGGAGTAGATATTATACCATAATCAATTAATGATATATTCTGGTTTTCTTTTTCTATCACGCCGTAGCCAATTGTGGCCAGTCCCGGGTCAATGCCTAGTATTATCATATGCTTATTGTAACATAACTTTAAAGATAAAATCTATTTTATAATACCTTTTTCTTTAGCTTCTGCTAAAATTGCTTCTTCTCTTTCTTTTAGTTTCTCATTTTTCTTCTCTTTCTCCACTTTAGCAATAACAATTATGCAAATGGCCGCTAACAATAAAAGCAAAACCGTATCATATACCTTAAAAATATATGCAGCTTTTCTAAATGATTGCGTCAGCTGCATAAATACATCTTTTTTAATCATAAATATGAATACGTAATAAGAAAGAATCCTGAATATTCTTAGAATTAGCCACAATATCGATAGTTTCCCAACTATATTGTTTCTATACTTCAGAAAAATTATTACTGCAACTGCTAAATAAACACAAATCTTAAAAACACTTAATAAATTAATCATTTTCTTTATACCTACTTAAATAGAATAAACCAACACTACTAAAAACTAGAGCTACGATTTCAAGGCTAGTTATTATTGCATTTGGTAAAACTAGAATATTCGAAATATCATAAAATATAGAGTATCCTAAAATGCAAAGCCCTGCCAATCTTGTTTTTTTATAAATAATTAAGTATATACCTAACACTGTCAATATTAATACCATTATTTTCTCCTGTTCAATTTAAGTAATATTCTATACTATTATACCTACCATAAAAATACATTTCAACACAAAAAAACAGTCATTTTTGACTGTTTTTAAATTATACCTAATCTTTCTACTCCATCGGATATTTCAATCCCCATTTTTCTCTCAGCTCATCCATTATCTCCAGAGCGTCCAGCGTACGCTGATGTGTGACTGGGGGAAGCTCTTTCATTCCCTTTTTGCTGGCTTCATCAAATGCATCTATCTGATACTGCATGCCGCCTCTTTCGTAGGCAAAGTCTATCACCTCTTCTTCTCCGTCAAATGGCTTCAGCGTCAGTGTATATGGGGCTGTTATTCTATTTAAATGGATTGAACCTCTTTCACAGTAAATATCATATCTCCACTCATAGGAGCTTAGTATGCTGGCATCAAAGCTGGCGGCTGCATTTCCAAATTTGAAAGCTACTTTGTCTGTCATGTCCACGCCGTCTCTTATATCTGCCAAGCTGACTGTTTCATCAGGCGTTTTTCCGAAAATATGCAGGAAAAAGTGCACCGGATACACGCCGATATCCAAAAGTGCTCCGCCTGCCATATGGCTGTAGTATCTCCATCTGTCATGGTTGCCCATTGATCCATAGCCTATAAAGCCAGCTGCGGAGTTAATCTCTCCGAAGTGTTTGGCGTCTATCAGCTCTTTTGCTTTTATAACTGCAGGGAAAAACATGGTCCACATCGCTTCCATCAGCAGCACATCATTTTCCTTGGCTGTTTTTATCATGCTCTCAGCTTGGCGTTTGTTCACGCCCAGCGGCTTTTCGCATAGCACATTCTTCTTCTTTTTCAGGAAATATTCCACCACTTCCTGATGTGCTGTGTGAGGCACTCCCGCATAAATATTATCTATCTCTTCATTTGCAAGCATTTCATCATAGTCTGAATATACCTTTGGTATATTAAACTCTTTTGCGAAGGCCTTACCCTTCTCTATGTCTCTGGAGCATACTGCCACCAGCTCTGCGCTTTTTGCAGCACCTGCATCCGTTGCAAACTGATGTGATATCTGTCCTGTTCCAATTATTGCCCACTTCATATGTTTGTCTCCTTTGGTTTAGTTAAAAATGGCCCCACAATAATGTGAAGCCATTAATATTTTTATACGCTGATTAATTCCTGATCTTTGTCTTGGATGATTTCAGTAAGCTCTTTTCCAAAATACATTACCTGAACCTCTAGGCTTTCCAGCAGCTCGGTTGCCCCCACTGCGTCTGCACAGTTTTTGCTGGCAATCACTTCCACGCCTTTGTGCACCATCTGCATAATGTAAACCTGAATATAATTATTATTCATTATCAGTCTCACGGAGCCGCCCCAGAGAATTACCCGAACCTTGTCCCACCATTGATATGATAGAGAGCCTAGTGCATACTCATTGATAAACAGCATTGCTGTGTCAGCTGAATCCGTTGTCCAAAGTATATTTATTGTGCTCATATACGCATCACCCTTTATTCTGTCAAATTATATTATGACATATATACTATTTGATTATATACAAATAAATCTATTTTATCAAGAAATATTATATGCTGCGAGATACTAAAATATCTTCATTTGCCTATATCTGTGTATATTTCAAAAAGGCATTTGTATTTCTCTGCATCACCTTTACTCACTTGATATATAGCCAATATTAATGTATACTATCTTGGTGTATATTATAAAACCACATGCATATTTGTAACAAATTAAAATTTTTATATACGGAGGATACTCGAATGACCAAAATCCAGATGAAAACACCTATTGTGGAGATAGACGGCGACGAAATGACCCGCATTCTGTGGGAGCAGATAAAGGAAAAGCTGATACTGCCTTTTGTGGATTTGAAAACTGAATACTACGACCTAGGTCTGGTAAACAGGGACAAAACCGACGACAAGGTGACGGTGGAGTGTGCAGAAGCTATCAAAAAATATGGCGTGGGTGTAAAGTGCGCCACCATCACACCAAATGCACAAAGAGTGGAAGAATATAACCTGAAAAAAATGTGGAAAAGCCCCAACGGCACAATACGTGGAATTTTGGGCGGAACAGTATTTAGAGAGCCTATTTTATGCAAAAACATTAAATCATATGTTCCGGGCTGGACATCACCGATAGTCATGGCTCGTCATGCATACGGCGACATATACAACTGCGAAGAAAAGGAAGTGCCAGCTGGCACAAAGGCAGAGCTGGTGTACACCACAGCAGACGGCAAGGAGGAGCGTCAGCTGATACACACATTCCAAAATGCAGGCGGCGTAGTGAGGGGAATGCACAACGATACATCATCTATAGACCACTTTGCACATGCATGCTTTATGTATGCACTAGATCATAAAATGGATTTATGGTTTGGCTCAAAGGACACCATATCCAAAATATATCACCACAAGTTCAAGGATGTGTTCCAAGAGATATATGACAAGCACTACAAAATGAAATTTGAAGCACTGGGAATTGAATATTTCTACACACTAATTGACGACATAGTAGCTCGCATTATAAAAAGCAACGGCGGCATGCTATGGGCATGCATGAACTACGACGGCGACGTGATGAGCGACCTAGTAGCCACAGCATTCGGCAGCCTTGCAATGATGTCCTCTGTATTGATATCGCCGGACGGATACTACGAATATGAAGCTGCACACGGCACAGTGACACGCCACTACTACAGATATCTGGAAGGCGTAGAGACATCTACCAACCCAGTAGCCACAATATTTGCATGGACTGGTGCTCTGAACAAGCGGGGCGAAATGGACGAGATCCCAGAGCTTTGCGAATTTGCCAAAAAGCTGGAGAAGGCAACAGTTGCCACAATAGAGGGCGGCGTGATGACAGGCGACCTGCTGGCACTGGCAGTAGGCGAAACAAAGAAAGTGAACTCCAAAGAGTTTATGGATGCTATTGCAGAGAAATTAGCTTAATTTTATTATATGGCCGGCAATTTTGCCGGCTATATTTATATGCAGGTGTATAAACCTTATAATTAGGGTAATAAATGTAACCAAATCACTATACATATTTTTTTATTGTGATATAATAAATTCATAAATTACTTTAGGAGGAAGAAGTACATGAGTGCAAAATTCGTTATTAAAAAAGATAAAGGCGGTCAATTCCGCTTCAACCTAAAAGCAGGCAACGGCGAAATCATCGCAACAAGTGAAGCCTACACAACAAAAGCTGGCTGCAAAAACGGCATCGAATCTGTAAAGAAAAATGCCCCAGCTGCAGACATCGTAGACGAATCTGACGAATAATAAATTATATAATTAGATTTTAAAAAGTCCTTACCAATGGTAAGGGCTTTTAATTTGCTTATAAATATTTCTCTATGTCCTCTGGTCTCTCTGCCACCATTTCGCATACAGCCTGCAGCCTGCGCATGCTCTGGTGTCCGCCCGATAGCAGCACGCAGTCGCAGCCTATCTCCTGTGCCACCAAGTAGTCGTGGGTGGTGTCGCCTATAAATAATATTTCCTCCGGCTTCACCTTTATCTTTTCCAGATGCTGCTCTGCCAGAAATACCTTGCTCTCAGCTTTATTGTTGTTTAGTCCTGTTATTTCCTTTATGTATTTATCCAGCCCAAAAGCCTTTATTTCGTTTCCAATATTTTTTTCTCTGCCTGCTGTCAGTATGCTTTGCTCGAATCCTTCCTCGTGGAATTTTTTCATCATCTCCACTATTCCGTTTCGCAGATTCGACTTTTCAAACATCTGCTCATACATGTCGGTAAACTGGTCTGCCAGCTCCTCAAATGAATACTTCTCTAAATCAAACCCTACATTTATATAGTAGTCTATAATAGGAAAATCAAACACCTCTCTATATTCATCCATAGTACAGGTCTTCAGTCTTTTCTCTTCCAGCATTTTATTCAGTATGTCCAAAACCAGCTGTGTATCATCCAGTATCGTTCCGTTATAATCCCAGATTATATGTTTATATTTCATTAATTTTCTATTCGCCTTCCGTGTATTGAATTAATTCTACATTAGCTTCAGTTAGTATTTTTATGGCAAACTCATCGGGATAAGGATGCTTGTACCACACCTTCTTTATGCCTGCATTCACTATCATTTTGCTGCATATCACGCATGGCTGATGGGTGCAGTATAGGGTGGAATCTATCAGTGAAAGCCCCAGTCTGGCTGCCTGCAGTATGGCGTTTTGCTCGGCGTGTATGGCATAGCACAGCTCCGCCCTTGTGCCTGATGGCACATTCATTTTTCTGCGAAGGCATTCTCCTCGCTCCACGCAGCTCTCTATGCCGGATGGCGCACCGTTGTATCCGGTGGTTACTATACGTTTATCTTTCACTATTATAGCACCTATTTTTCTGTTTTCCTGATAGCAGCTAGACCATGTGGATATCAGCTCTGCCATTTCCATAAATCTTTTATCCCATTTATTCATGCAGTTTCTCCCCTAAGCTTATTGACTAATTATACACATATTTTTGCAGCATTGTAAACCTTTTATTGAGTTATAGATTATACATGCATCAAAAAGCCACTTAAATAGATAAGCGGCTGAATTATTATTTTCATATATGTTTATCTTATGCTACTGCACTTGATATGTTATGGTTATCTGCCTGTCCTGCAGCTGGAATATGCTCATAACTAGCACTTGATCTTCATCATATGCAGGGTATAATGCCCCTGTTATCATGTCCATCACATAGTAGCTCTTGTTTTTGGCTACATCATAGTAATACAGCTGCAGCGGATATTCATCTTCCCATCCAGCGTTTTTATATACAGTGTAGTATATTCTGCTGCCGTCTCTGCTCCATGTGTAGTCCATTATCATCTTGCCTGTTTGGATGACTTCCTTGTTTTTTGTATTCATATCATACAAATAGAAGCTATATTGTTCTGCATTTTTTTGCTGCATGTCATTTACCGCTATTTTGTTTCCTTTGGGCGAAAGCATAAATGAATTCCCGGATAAAAACTTGCTGGCATGCCCTGTTTCAATATCCGCTCTGTATATATCTGTAGTCAGGCTGTCTTCACCTGCCTTCAGGAAATATATATACTCATCAAATAGGCAAAGGCTGCTTTCCATGTATTCCTCTTCTGTCAGCGCATACACGGATATATCCAGTATATTTCTCATGTCGTAGCACAGCAGCTGCTTGCTTTCCCGCTCTCCGGTTATTGCAAAGAGCCTATTATCATTGTTGGACCATACAAAAGATGAAGTGTCTATTCCAAATCCGTCATCAGCCGGCAAGTATATGTCGCCTGTCAGGTTGTCCAGTATTTGCAGCATTCTTGTTTCATCATTCTGGTCTATAAATG
The DNA here is from genome assembly GCA_040883315.1 of Eubacteriales bacterium. GTDB lineage: Bacteria > Bacillota > Clostridia > Christensenellales > UMGS416 > JAFGUF01. Next base: position 47,216 of record JBFLKU010000006.1, on the reverse strand, counting down.
CCAGAAATCTATTATCATATGAGTAGTCCGCATTCAATACGGAATTAAACTGTGTTTCCATCATTCTGGCACTGCTGTCTTTTTGTCTTTTCCATATCTCCTCATAGGAATACACATCCCCCACCTGAGAGCCAAGCAATGTGTACGCTCTAGCATATACAAAGTCGTCCTTTGTCTTTCCCCATGTCAAGAATCTGCCATCTGTTATCAGTGGAAGCCCCACAATCGATTCGTCGCTTCTGTATCCTATCGGCTTGTTTATTATCTGCTCTAGCTGGTTTTCATAGCTATACTCAGGAAGCTCATTGTTTGCAAGGTAGACAACAGAAATATCTTGTATGTCTATTTCCGCTTCCAGCTCTTCCTTGTGCTCATCTAGATATAGATTAGCTGCATCCAGCGTATCAAATGGATATGATAGTAGCACTCCATTCACCCCATCTCTGCTTAGGCATGGGTAAAAATCCTCTGATTTGAAATATCCGTTTTGGTACTCTAAAAATGCATTTAACTTTATATAATAGTTGTATTTTGTGCTTTGCTCATGGGGATACATCGTTATCACTATTTTATTTGTATTGGTGTCCACTCTGTAGCTGTAGTCATCTTTTGTGGATACATAAAGATATAGGCTGTTGCCGTCGATAGGCTCCTGCTTCAATACACCCTGTATTATAGAATTGTTTTGTATCTCTTCATCATATATCTTGTATGTCCAGTTGGATATGCCATCCAGCTGAATCATCATTCTATCCACGCCCTCTACATGGCTGACAGAATAATTAGGAACTCCGCTGCTCACTCGCTGGTCTATCATGGCAGCTCCGGAGCCCGTCATAAAAGAAAGCGTCATACGCACTTTGTCATTCTCTAAATTTTCTATTTGGATATCTGCTAAATTCTGATGGGTCAGTCCATCGCCTCCGGATATAATTATCTCATTGCTTAAAAAAGGCACATCGGTAGCTACAGGTGCTGATGTTGCAGTTGAATCTATTTTGTCTTTATTTGTACAGCCTGCCAGCAGCAATATGATTATAATAAAAAATATAATGTTTTTGTTTCTGAATACCCTCATCTACTCGTTTTCTTTGTCTGTTAGCCTTGCTGCCGCTTCCTCAAATCCAGCTGCTAGGCGTTCATAATTATTATTTAGAAGCTGACCCCTTTCCATCAATGTTTTTCCGTCTACCATAGTCATCTCTAGCTCGTTTCTGGAGGCCGAATACACTATGTTATTGCACAGCTCGCTTTTGGGAAGGAAAAACGGACTGGAATGATTAAACATAATCATATCTGCTTTTTTGCCCTTTTCCAATGAGCCAAGTATATTATCTATTCCCAGTGCTTTCGCGCCGTTTATTGTTGCCATCTTTATGGTTTCCTGCGCATTCATAGCGGCAGGATTTCGGCTGATGCCCTTTGCTATAACCGAGCCTATATGCATCTCTTCCAGCATATCCATATTGTTGTTGCTGGCTCCGCCGTCTGTGCCTATGCACACATTTATGCCCTTTTTCAGCATCTTGTCAACAGGTGCGAATCCGCTGGCTATCTTTGCATCGCTGGTGGGGCAATACACCACTGAAACATTATTGTTTTTCAGAATATCCATATCGCTATCTGATATATCCAAGCAATGCACGGCAATAGTTTTTGCTTTGAATACGCCAAGGCTTTCCATATATTCTATAGGCGACATGCCTGTTGCTTTTTTGCACCTTTTTGTCTGTGCATCGTTGTCTGCCACATGGAAATGAATTCTCTTGTTGTTTTCCCTGCATTCGTTTATATATTTTTCTACAGCCTGCTTGTCATCATTTCCATCGAAAGCCAAGCTCAGCGAGGCAATAGCCCTCAGCTTGCCGCCCTCCAATGTCTTGCAATGCTCTGTCAGGCTCATTGCTTTCTCTATTGCAGAATCATCATTATACGAATACGAAACAGCGCCTCGCAGCCCCATATCATATATAACATTCGCTATTTTGTCTGCATGCATATACATATCCAGGCACATTGTAGTACCGGAAAGTATCATCTCTGCACATGCAATTCTTGTGCCTATCTCCACATCTGCTGCACTCATTTTTTCTTCTGCAGGCAGTATCTTTTCTCTCAGCCACTCATCCAGTGCCATGTCGCTGGCATATCCTCTGAAGAGAGTCATTGGAAGGTGTGTGTGCATATTAATGAGCCCCGGCATCAGGACTTTGTTATTTGCATGTATAATAGAATCGGCGTCAAATCCCTTTTCAAACTCACTGCTGTATTCGCCGACATACACTATCTCGTTTCCCTTAATACCCAGCATTCCATTATATATTATGTCAAAGTTCTCGTTTGCAGTGATTATTACAGCTCCCTTAAAAAGCCTTTTCAAATACTAGCCCTCCCAACTTTTCAGGTAATCCGACTGCATTTTTGTCAGCTCATCTATTCTGATATTCCTTGAATTCAGTTTGATTGCTGCCACGTCATAATCTATTTCTTTTGGTATTTCATACACTATTTTTTTCAGCTTCTCGTAGTTTTGCGCAATATACACAGCCGACTTTGCCTGAATAGCAAAGCCCAAATCCAGTGCCTCTGCTGCTCCGCCTTCGCTGATTACCAAGTTTACCAGCCGTCCCTCGCCTAAAAGATTCAGCTTTCTGCCGTCTTTTAATGTGTATGTTTCCAGCTTGTCACCTATCATTTTTTTGTCTACGCTCAGCTCCTGGAGCTCGCATACATTCAGCTCCACGTCAAAGTGCCCTGCATTTGTCAGCAATGCTCCATCTTTCATGGCAGCAAAATGCTCTTTTGTGATTACATCTTTGCAGCCTGTAACAGTCACAAATACGTCACCAAGCTTTGCAGCCCTGTCCATCACCATCACTGTGCAGCCATCCATAGATGCCTCCAGCGCCTTTACAGGGTCTACTTCGCATACTATTACATTGGCACCTAGTCCCATAGCACGCAGCGCCACGCCTCTGCCGCACCAGCCGTAGCCAGCTACCACAACATTTTTGCCGGCCAGCATCAGGTTTGTCGCACTCATAATAGAGCTCCAAACGCTCTGCCCTGTTCCGTATCTATCGTCAAATAGGGCTTGGCATTTCGCATTGCTTGTTGCAATTATAGGATAATCCAGCTTGCCTGCCTGTGCTCTGGCCTTTGCACGGCGTATTCCCGTGGTGGTCTCTTCGCAGCCGCCTATTATCTCTTTGCTGTTCACTTTGCACTCATTGTGCAGCAATGTCATCAGGTCTCCGCTTGTGTCTATCATAATGTTTGGGTTGCAGTCAACAGCTGCTATAAGCTGTCTTTTATATATTTCCTGGCTCACGTTGCTCTGTGCGAATACGTTTATTCCTTCATTATAAAGACCTGCTACTACGTCATCCTCCACTGCCTGCGGAGACGAACTAGCCACATATACCTGTGCGCCTGCAGCCTTCAGCACTCTTGCAAAGTTGCCCATTTTTGCGTCCACACGCATAGCCGTCACTACCTTGAGCCCAGAGAGCGGCATTGTTTTTTTATAATCTTCCAGTATGCTTCTAGTAACGGGCATATAGTTTAGTGCCCAGTCCATTTTTTTAATACCGTCTTTATAAAGACCCGGAGTTTTTAATAGGCTCACTTTTATCCCTCATTTCTGCAAATTAATATCCCGCACAGTTGAAATACGACCATTTATTATATACTATTATTGTTACAAATCCTTTAAAACACAAAAAAAGTATTTTAACTTACTACAACATATATATTTTTTTCTTGTCATATTTGTTACTTTTTATATTATCGGTTTGTATTTTTTCTAAGAATAGAAAACTTACTTACTTCCTTGTCAAATTCTACTAAAAGTTTTTGCTTTGGAAGCTTGACAATCTCCATTTTCTCACCGTCTTCATCTGTTACAGATAATATTTTCACATCGCTGCAGCTGCCGTCCGTTTTCAACGCCTCCACTACATCACCCACTGCAAACGGGTTGAATTCCTTTACCCATGCCACTTTTTTATTTTCTGTCTCTTCCAGTACCTTTGCGATATATTCCCATTTAGATATGTATTCAGATTTTTTGGCACTTTGTCCCTCCATATGCGGGCTGCCATAGTTGAAGCCTGTGGTATATGGTCTGTATGTCACCTTTCCCAGCTGCTCCAATGACTCCTCCAGCGGACTGCTATAGTTTTTATCGGCATAATATCTGTCTATTTCTGTTCTATATGCTATTCCCACCGATGCCACATACAGCTCGGATTTCATTCTGCCCTCTACTTTCAAGCTGTCTATCCCAGTATCCAGCAGGTCCTTTATATGGGGCAGCATATTCAAATCCTTCGAATTGAAAAAAAACATTCCATTTGCATCCTCTTCCTCCACATGGAATACCTCGCCGTCTCTCTTGCTCTCAGTCAGCGAAAACTCCCATCTGCATGGCTGAGTGCAGTATCCTTGGTTTGCTTCTCTTCCTGTTAAGTATGTGCTAATTGCACATCTTCCCGAGTATGCCATGCACATAGAGCCATGTGCAAATACCTCCAGCTCCAGTGAAGAAGGAGTGGAATTTCTTATTTTTTCTATCTGCTTCAGTGAAAGCTCCCTTGCCAGCACTATTCTCTTTACTCCCATGTCATGCCAGTAGTTGGCGGCGTAGGAATTTAACGTATTGGACTGAGTGCTTAGGTGTATAGCCATATTGGGCACTGTTTTTTTTGCAAATGCTATTATGCCCGGATCCGCCACTATCAATGCATCCACATCAATAAACTGCAGATATTCCAAATACTTATCTAGGTCATTAAAATCGTCATCCCTAGCAAAAAGATTGACTGTCACATACACTTTCTTTCCCACTGCATGTGCTATCTCCACGGCTTTTTTTAGCTCGTCTTCATCCAGATTTCCCGCCATCACTCGCATGCCGTATCTTTTGCCAGAAAGATACACCGAGTCCGCACCATAATTGATGGCTACTTCAAATTTATCAAAATTGCCTGCCGGCATTAGTAATTCTGCTTTTTTCATTATTAGTCTTTTCTTTCCATTTATTGTGTTTTACTTGTTTGTTTAATTATAATCTATCATCTAGCCAAATTCAACCAGTGATAATTGCACTTTTTCACTGGTCTAATTTGTTGATAAAATACTTCATGTGCTGTATAATTTGTTGCATGTCATATATATCGAAATCAACTAAAATTTCAATATTAATTATACTTGTGCTGTCATTGGTTTTTTCTGCATGCAAATTCCAAAATATAGTGCCAGAATCCACTGCATCCACTATCGCGGCTACTGAAGAATCTACTCCTAGCTACAGCCCCTCTCCCACTCCAGATGCCAGAATAGAAGCAGAATTTTTGCCTGCCAGAATAATAGGAAGTAGCAGAGGCATTTTCTGCGCCACGCTGCCCGATGGCATGCAGTCTACCAGTGTTGGCTTTATGCTGAAATCCGACGACGGCAAAGATATCTCCGATTTAGAAGCTATCCCTTATGAGAATGCATATTACGTACAGATTAATGATTTAGATGCAGATACAAAGTATCAGCTGCATTTATACTATATAGACGAAGGCGAAAAAGAATTCGCCAAAAATCATCTGGATTTTTCAACACCTGAAAAAATATACACAGACGATGAAGTAGACGCGATTTTGTATCAATCTATAGTTGGTGATGCCTTTCCCGACAAGCCTGATAAAAAGATGATTGCCACTTTGCAGCGAGCCCTAAAACTGATAAATGTGTCCTGCGGAAATCTGGGAATAAAAAACTACACTCTGCAGCTTAACCAGATAAAATTTGAATACAGCTTCAATTCCTACGGCAGATACACCAACTGGAGCGCAATAGACGGCCTATACGACCAAGAAACAGCGGATATAATACGAGATATAATATCTGTAGAGCATAGCATAGAATATACTGATTTTTTCTGCCCTTTTGTTCCCACTCCTACTACTTTATATGAATATACTGTATATGATGAAAAAGGCGGTCAATTTGATGCGGAGCAGTTTTTATATGATAATCTTAAAAATGACGAAGAAGCATATGAATCATATTTAGAATATCCTTATCTTTATGAAAGCAAAGAGTTTCAGGAAAAGTACAGCAAACTAATCGAAGCAAATGCTGAGAATGATGAACTAAGCGTAGACATAAACCATGCCATTGCCGAAAATAAATTTATGTTTGCATACGATAATAGGGAATATATGGACAAATACGCTGTGCCCCCTGAGCCAATAGTAGAAATAGTTTTCCACGGATATCTTGGATTGCATGCGGCAGTAGCATTCTGCTACCTAGCCACAGAGATACCCGAAGGATATCCGAGTCTATATATCAGCAGCGGCTACAGGGACTACGACGAACAAGCTCTTTTCTATTCCCAAGGACAGGGAATGAGAAGTGCTGCAAACTGGGCAGACTATGTTCACCTTTTCCGGCAGAGCAGCAGCTATGTACCAGGCTTTTCAAACCACAACTATGGAATAGCCATAGACTTTAACGACTTAAAAACATTCAAGGGAAGCAAGCTTCATGAATACCTAAATGAAAATGCCAACCGATATGGATTCTATAATTACTACAAAGAAGCATGGCACTGGGCGTATTTAGGCGAATAGCTTTGCAAATTAGAGTTCCTTTATTTTTCCAATAGAATAGAGCCTGCAAAGCTCTTCCAGAGCATGGATCTCCATCTGAATTTTCTTGCCCTCATCTGTGTCCTGCACTCTAATTCTGTTTTTTCTGCTGTCAAAGCTGGCATAATAGGTCATTATGTCTTTGCTTTCATCAATTATCTTCGTCTTGCTTTCAAATCTTTCATGAGCTGCCAAAGTGAGCCCATATGAATTGAATATCAAGGTATAGCCGGCAGTTCCTGTAACGGGATTATAAATAGGGTTTAGTCCTCCGTCTATTACAATAAGCTTGCCTTTTGCCTTTATCGGGTTCTCTCCCTCTATTGCACGCACCGGCATGTGTCCGTTGATTATGTGAGAAAATTCCTTATCCAGTCCGAAATCTTCCAGTATTCTATCTATGACGTCTTCGTCCTGCCAGAAGCTATAGTACGGGTTTATCTCTTCTTTATGAGTTTGTTTATCTTCTATAAAATATCTCTCAAAGGTTTTCATTTCTGTTTTGCCAAAAAGCGGAGAGTTTTTTCCTGACCATAGATACCAGAATAAATCCGTGTTGTTGTCATTTTGCATTCGATTGCAGAAACATTCTCTCACCCAGTTTTCATATGCATCCATAGCATGTATGCCGGATAATTCTTCCCCGAAGAACGAAACCTTCGCAAAGCTGCCGTCTTTATTCATAGGTATGCATCCATGTATCAGCAGGTTGGAATTATACTTCAGATACATTCCACCCTTCTTTAAAAGAAACTCCATATGCTTGGTCATTTTCTCATTGTATAAAAATAGTTTCTTAAGTCCGCACATCAGGCTTTCTTCTGCTTCTGTCAGCTCATAAGGGTCATTCACATCTACAGTAGGCAAATTGCTATCCAGCATACTATGTATTTTTCCGTCTACCTCTACCGCAGTTTTGTCGTCAGATAGTCTCCCTAGTAGTCCCCTTCCATCCATTTCAAGCATAGGGCTGCGCTGTATCAACTGTCCTTCCAGCTTAAATTGAATGACTGCCATGGCCTTGTGCATTCTGCGAAGCAGCATTTTTTCTTGGTCGCTCACATCGCCAGATAGCACAGTTTTAAAGCATATACATTCATCGTCTGCATACAAAGAATTGGCAAGGGTGGAAAGATGCCGCAGATTGATGCCATACCCTTCCTCTAAAATATCCAGATGCCCATATCTGGCACACACTCTTATAATATTTGCTATGCAAATTTCGCTGCCACAGTATGCGCCCATCCACACTATGTCATGGTTGCCCCACTGTATGTCCACCGAATGGTACTTCATCATCTCATCTATTATAAAATGCGGACCGGGGCCTCTGTCGAATATGTCTCCCACCACGTGCAGCTTGTCTATTGCCAGCCTTTGTATCACCTTGCAAATAGATATTATAAAGCTTTCAGCGGTGCCTACAGACACTATGCTATCCACTATGCTCTGATAGTATTCATTCTTGTTGCCGCCGTGCTCTGTCTCATGCAGCAGCTCTTCTATTATGTATCTATGCTCAGCGGGCAGTGCTTTTCTCACCTTGCTTCTGGTATATTTTCTAGATACTACTCTGCATATAATAATTAGCTGCTGAATGGTCCTAACATACCAGCTCTCTAAATTATTCTCTTTTTCTTTCATCAAATGAATTGTTTCTTCTGGGTAAGTGATGCAAATTGCCAGCCTTTCTTTTTCATCCGGAGAAAGAGAAGCTGCGAATTCTTGATTAATTTTGTCCTTTATCACTCCAGAGCAGTTTTTTATCATGTGCATAAATGCCTCGTGCTCACCATGAATATCAGATATAAAGTGCTCTGTAGGCTTCGGAAGATTTAATATGGCTTTCAGGTTTATTATCTCGCTGCAGGCCGACGCCTTATTGGGAAACTGCTTTTGCAGCATCATTTGGAAAACGTCTATATTTTTCAAATCATCCATAAAGTCTCCTGTAGCCTTAGCATTCTAATAAGATTTTTTTATACATGTAAGGGTATCATAAGAATAGTATGTTTACAAGCTTTGAAAAAATAATAAACAGAACAAGTATTTTATTATGGTTTATATTGACACATCTTAAATTTTACATTATTATTACAATATGTTTAAGAAAATATTTTATATAGCACTAATTATTATAGGTGTTTTAGGAATAATCGACACAATTTTTGTATCACGAATCAACATAAGTCTGACAGTGGGCACAGTGGCACCGGCAGTAATCGGCGTGCTTTTTATCATATATGCTGCATTGAAGCTGAGGCTAAAAGGCGGACACATAATCACACATAATGGATTCAGGATATTCGTAATTGTATCATTTTGCATATTTTTTGCTATATTCGCAGTAATAGAAGGAATACTTCTGGCAAATGCATACTCCCATCAGCATGAAAAAGTGGAAACCAATTTTGTTGTGGTTTTAGGCTGCGGCATATTCCCCGATGGCATGCTGACGCGTTCCCTTGCAAGGCGTCTGAATGTGGCATACGACTATCTGGAGCAGCACCCAAACACAATATGCATAGTATCAGGCGGTCAGGGCCCAAATGAGCCAACTACAGAAGCCTACGCTATGAAGAAATATCTGATCGAACGCGGCATCAGTGCTGACAGAATAATCGAAGAAGATCAATCAACCAGCACAAACGAAAACCTGATGTTTTCAAAAGAAATAATGCTAGAGTACGACAAAGAGCTAACCGTGGCTATAGCCACCAGCGACTTCCATATTTTCAGAGCCAAGCTTTTGGCAAAAAATCACGGACTAGATGCCATAGGACTGCCTTCTGTAACATCTTGGTATATTTGGATAAATTCATATCTCAGAGAATTTCTAGCAGTTATTAAGACACTTATATTCGACCTATAAGCAAAGATTATAGTATCTTACTATTTTAAGTGCCGTATTTTATGTATCTATGTTATTCCCTTGCTTTTTGCAGATATGCCGATATAATATAATTATACAAGAATCGGCATTTTGCTGTAACAGGAGCTGAAATGGCAAAGTCTTTGAGCAAAAAAAAGAAAGCCAAAAAAATTATCTTGACTGCCGTCATCATAATTTCTGTTTTGATGTTTCTTTCCGGTGCTTATGCGGCATATAATGCCAGAATATCAGAAGACAGTGCAGTGTCAATGGCTCTGGATGATGTAACAACGCCAGAAAAAACCCCTATTTCAACATCCACCCCCTCACTGGAGCCTAGCCCCACAATTAGAAAAGCATATATTCCCGATCCCAATGAGTTGCTTCCAATACCCGATGTTAAAAAAATTGAAATAAACGAAGATGCGCTCATCAGCGAATACCAAGAGGACATATTAAGCGTATCCTGGGAAGTAGTAGAGGATGCTGACTACTATGTTTTCTGTGCTATGAACGAAAAAGACGTGGTATACCATAAGGAAATTTTGTGGCCTGATATTTCCGAGTGGATGCTTCCTGATATACGGGACGGCAATCTATACCTTTTCTGCTATGAGGACATGGGCGAAGACGGGGCAGAGGACGACAAGCTGATAGAGACATATTCGGTGCCTATTATCAGCCCTGCGGAAGATACCCCTGAACCGGATGCAACACCAGCACCAAAAAACACCGAAGAAAAAGTTTTAAATAAATATCTGATAATTGTAGATAAATCTGATTTTACTTTTGCAGCATTTACATATGATGAAAAAGGCGACTACACCATTTTGGTAAAAGCCTTCCCAACTGCAATAGGCAGATCTGCCAGAATGACCCCTAACGGCACATTCGAAATAAGCTCCAAGGGCGAATGGAAAAGCTGGGGTACAGGTTCATATTCTCCTTTTTATACTCGCTTCACCAGCGGGCTATATTTCCACGGAGCATTATATGACGAAAAAAAGAACAACACAATGTACAAGAGCTACTATAATGAAATAGGCACAGCCGCCAGCGGAGGCTGCCTGAGAACAACATACGAAGCGGCACAGTGGGTTTATTACAATTGCCCTGCCGGAACAGTTGTACAGATAGTGGATAGCTCACCGCTAGTAAACAAAGTCATAAAACCACCGATAGATCCCGCATACCCCTCTTGGGACCCAACTGACCCATCCAAGCCTAAGCTCGATCCTCCCGTTGTTTCAATAAATGATGGGCTGCAGCTGAATGAAGGCGCAGAGGCTTCCCTAGCCGGACTGTTGGTATCTACAGATGCCAAATTTGATGATGATAATTTAATATATGAAGTAGTCACCTTGCCTATAAACGGCGAACTAAGCAAAACGAAATTCACGCAAAAAGAACTGAATGACGGTGTGATTACATATACACACAATGGCTCGGAGACCATTAAAGACAGGTTCGAGTTTACTGTTACTAATAAATCCAGCGTAACTTCAATTAGATTGTTCGGAATAAGAATACTGCCAGTGGATGACAGCCCGCCGGTGGTGGACGTGAATAAATGGATGGAACTGGACAATGGCGGAACCCATTCGCTGCAAGGTTTGCTTTCTGCCAGCGATGCAGAAATCGCAGATGAAGATTTAGTATTCACCATCACTACTATGCCGGAAAACGGAAGCATCCCCTCAACTTTTACGATGGCTGACATTTTAGCAGGCGAAGTGGTATATATTCATAATGGCTCAGATAGCGAAACCGACAGCTTTATTTTCAGTGTATCAGACGGGGAAAACGAATTAACTGGTCAAATGTTTTCCATCAGCATAGAACCTCCGCCAGAGCCGGAGACGACGCCCGAACCAACCACAGAGGCAACTCCCGAGGAAACGGCAGAGCCAACACCTAAGGCAACCGAGCCAGAACCAAGCAGCTAAATAAAATCACCGGCATAAACCGGTGATTTTTTAAACAGAATATATCCGAAATGAAATATTATCATTTCGTTTTGGGCAGATATTATTCTGTGTCTTGCTCATCATCTTTGCTTTTCTTGTTTCCCACCGTGCCTACAGTCGCACCTTTGACTTCACCATTTATGTTGCCTTTTACAAAGCCTACAAAAGCTCCGTCGATGTCGCCTTCTATGTTGCCCTTCACAATTCCTGTCAGGTTGCCCTTCACGTCGCCAAAGACAGTTCCGCCGACTATTCCGCTCAGGTTGCCCTTCACGTCTCCTTTTATGTCGCCTTTCACTCTGCCTGTCACGTTTCCGAATACATCACCTAAAATATCACCTTCTACGCTTCCAAGTATATTGCCTTTCACATCGCCTTTTATGCTGCCTTTCACTGTGCCTTTCAGGTCGCCAATGTAATCCCCTTCGATGTTTCCTTCAAACACGTGCTTTTGGTTGTAGTTATCTTTGGCTTTATTAAATGTATCTGTTATTCCTGTCACTACATCATCAATTACAGTTTCAAATGTAGTTTTCTCATTCTTTTTTGTGTTTGTTTCCGGCTCGTTTTCATCTGCCTTGCTGGAATATCCTAGCTCTTCTAGCAGTTTCTCCGCCTCTTCATGGGTGATTTTTCCGTCTTTAAAGTCTTGTAATACTTTATTAATTGCGTCACTCATAGCTATCTCCTTTGTCAAATATTAATATAGATTAGTTTATTATTTTTTTTGATTCATTATTGCCTTTGTTGCCTCATCCAGTGTGATTTCATCATTTTTTAGCATAGTCAATATATCTTCGTTTTCATTTGGCGTTTCCTGCCCCAGTGCCTTCAAAACCTTGTTGATTCTATTTTTTACTGTAGGATATGAAATGCCCAGCTCCTTGCCAACCTTTTGTATGTTTCCGTGGTTTTTAAGGAAAATCAAAACAAATTCCGTCTGTTCGCTGTCTAGATTCGAAAAAACGCCCAGTGCAAATTTGCCATCTAGTGTAGTATGGCATCCATTGCATTCCAGTGTCTTCACAAAGTACTCTTTGCCGCAAACAGGACAAGTCTTTGGTATAGTAAATGTTTTCATACTTCCCTCCATTCAATTATTGAATAAATAATATCACAATATTTAATATTTTGCAAGCATATATTTAAATATATTTATTTTTATTGCATTTTATATTAAATATATTAATCTTTATCCATTCTATACTGTTCAATAATTAAGAAAATAATAAGAAAATCTTCATGCAAAATTCGTTGACAAAGCAAATTGTATAATATATATTATGTAAGTAAGCACTTACTTACATTTGGAGGCTCAATGAATGATACAAGACAAAAAATAATAGATGCTGCAAAGGAATTGTTTTCTACCAAAGGATATGCAGCAACAACCACGAAAGACATTGCCGGCAAAGCGGGAATAAGCGAAGTTACACTCTTTCGCCACTTTGAAAGCAAGAGAAATCTTTTTATGGTTGCTGTTCACAGCACCTTTGAGGCGGATATTCTTATCAACTTCTTTGAAAAAGACCTTACATATGATATCGAGCGCGACCTTAAGAAATTGTCAGGATTCTTTTACACTCTTTATAAGGATAATGCAAAACTGATGAAGATGCATATTAAGGACAAAGATAGCGAGGAAATAAGTGAATTCTCAAAGCCGAAAGTGGAAATGAAAGTAAGAACCCTGTCCGATGAATATTTTCAAAAAATGCATGATATGGGCGTGATTTCAGACGAGCCTATAATGTGCAGAAAATATTTCTTTTCCAATGTTTTTGGATTTTTAATGAGGAAGTTTATATTGGAAAAAACAGATGATGGAACAGACTATTTCAATTGGATGGTGGAAAAAACAATTACTGCGATAAAGACAGATAGCAGCAAAACACAGAAAGGATAATAGAATGGGAAAATTATTTAGGTTTTTTAAACCTTACAAATTGCAGGCAATTTTGGTTGTTGCTTTCACATTTGTTCAAGCCATCAGTCAGCTTTATCTTCCGAACTTAATGTCGGATATAATAGACGAAGGCGTATTTAACCAAGACATCGCCTATATAATAAAAACTGGCGGAATAATGCTGGCATTCACATTGATTGTAAGCATATGTACAATAGTTGCAAGATATTTTGCATCCAGAACCGCAGTAGGCATGGCAAAGGATATAAGAGGTGCAATCTTCGACAAAGTTACCAACTATTCACTGCACGAGTTTGACAAAATAGGCACAGCTTCATTGATAACAAGAAGCACAAACGACGTTACACAGCTTCTTAATGTATATGTTATGATGCTGACTATGCTGCTGGCAGCACCCATCACAGCCATAGGCGGCGTGTTCCTGGCAGTACAGAAAGACAAGCCATTATCTTGGATAATAGTAGCTGTTGTTGCGGCCATGGGCATACTTATTGGGCTCGTCGGCACAAAGGCAATCAATCTGTTTAAGTCTTTACAGCTAAAGATAGACAGAGTAAACCTAGTGCTTAGAGAAAGCCTGACAGGTATCCGAGTAATCAGAGCGTTTAACAAAAAAGAATATGAAATAAAAAGATTTGATGAGTCTAATAAGGACTTAACAGATACTTCAATAAAAGTATATAAACTGATGGGTATACTGATACCGGCTATCATGCTGATACTCAATATTACAACAGTTGCAATCATATGGTTTGGCTCACATCGCATACAAAACGGCGGACTGGAAATAGGCGACATGATGGCATTCCAGCAATATGTGATGCAGATAATGATGTCACTTATAATGGCGACCATGATGTTTGTGATGCTGCCTCGTGCCAGTGCATCAGCAAAGAGAATAAACGAAGTGCTGGATATGGAGCAAGAGATAATAGAGGCTGGCATACCTATAAAGGCAGACAGCCAAAGAGGATATGTGGAATTCAAAGACGTATGTTTCAGATTCCATGGTGCATCAGAATGTGCAGTCAGCAATATTTCATTCTCTGCAAAGCCTGGTGAGACCACAGCTATAATCGGCGGCACAGGCTCTGGTAAATCTACCCTTATAAACCTGATACCAAGGTTCTATGATGCGCAGGAAGGTGAGATACTGATAGACGGAGTGAATGTGCGTGACATAGCACAAAAAGAGCTTCGCAGCAAGATAGGCTTTGTTCCGCAGATGGTAAATCTTTTCCACGGCACAATAGCAGAAAACATCCGCTACGGAAAAGAAGACGCTACAGAAGAGGAAATTATGGCTGCACTAAAGACAGCACAGGCATATGACTTTGTTTCAGAAATGGATGAAGGCATAGAGTCTGCTGTTGCCCAAGGCGGCACAAACTACTCCGGTGGACAAAAACAAAGGCTATCAATCGCAAGAGCACTGATACGCAAACCGGAAATATATATATTTGACGATAGCTTCTCGGCACTGGACTTTAAAACAGATGCCAAGCTAAGAAAGGCTCTGGAAGCAGATACGAAAAATTCAACAGTGTTCATAATAGCACAAAGAGTGAGCACAGTAATGCACGCAGACAGAATAATAGTACTAGACAATGGAAAAATAGTTGGTCAAGGCACCCACAAGGAGCTGATGGCTAGCTGCGACATATACAAAGAGATAGTTGCTTCCCAGTTATCTGTGGAAGAACTACAAGCACAATAAGGAGGTATACAATGAGTAACCAAAATCAAACAAAAGTCAAACCTCCTCGTGGTGGGGGCATGGGTCCCGGAGGACACGGCGGAGTCCCTGTGGAAAAGCCAAAAAACTTTAAACACTCTTTCAGGAGACTATTAAGATATTTATCAGATAAAAGAACATCTTTAATATTTGTACTGCTGCTTGCTGCATTTTCATCAGTCTTTGGAATATTCGGACCGAAAATATTAGGAAACGCAACAGATACAATAATAGAAGGCTTCACCTTCGATAGCCAGGCGTTTATAGCAAAGCTAAGCGAGCCTGAAACACAGCAGGCTCTGGCAGAAAATCCTGAAGTCATGAATATACTGAAAAATATGCAGTCTGATCCAGATGCAGCAATTAGCGTTTTTCAGGATAGAGAAACAAAGGAACAGCTAAGCATAGTATTCGGAAACCTGTGGCAGTATGTTAGTGTAGACATCGATTTCAGCAGGCTATTAAAAATCATAATGCTGGTTATCGGCCTATATGGTGTAAGCTCATTGCTAGCCTACATTCAGCAGCTGATTATGGCCTATACATCTCAAAGGATTGTATACAAAATGCGTAACGAAGTGAAGCTGAAGCTAACAAAACTTCCATTGAAATATTTTGACGGACGCACACACGGAGAGGTGCTAAGCCGAGTGACCAACGATATAGACACCATATCAAATACTCTACAGCAAAGCGTTACACAGGTAATCACTGCCTTTGCAACAATTATCGGTATATTGGTGATGATGCTTACAATTTCCGGATGGCTTACATTAATCAGCCTGATAGTACTTCCTCTAACAGTTATTATCAGCCAAAAGATAATAAAGAAAAGCCAAAAGTATTTCATAGGTCAGCAAAAGGAAATAGGAAATATCAACGGACACGTAGAGGAAATGTACACAGGGCACAAGATAATTAAGGCTTTCGGTCAGGAACAAAAATCCTTGGAAAAATTCCAAGAGATAAATGAAAGACTATATGATGTGGGCTGGAAAGCGCAGTTTATGTCCGGAATAATGATGCCGCTGATGAACTTTGTAAACAACCTGAGCTATGTATTGGTATGCGTAGTTGGCGGTGTTCTGGTAATCAACGGCAGAATATCAATAGGTGATGTACAGGCATTCATACAATATTCCCGCCGCTTCACCCAGCCAATAGCACAAACTGCACAAATAGCCAACGTAATGCAGTCTGCAGTGGCAGCTGCCGAGAGAGTATTTGAAATACTGGATGAACCAGAGCAAATAGCAGACCCTGCAGTTTCAAAAGTGTTGAAAGATACCAAGGGCTCAGTTACATTTGAGCATGTGAAATTCGGCTATGAAGAGAATAAGACAATTATAAAGGATATGAACCTGAACGTAGCACCGGGAGACACCATAGCCATTGTAGGACCTACAGGCGCAGGCAAAACAACATTAATAAACCTGCTGATGCGTTTCTATGAAATAGACGAAGGCAAAATAACAGTAGACGGCATAGACACCACAGAGCTTTCCAGAAACGAGCTTCGCAAGGAGTTTGGAATGGTGCTGCAGGACACATGGCTATTCAATGGCACAATCCGCGAAAACATAGCCTATGGAAACCCTGACGCTACAGAAGAAGATATAATCAGATGTGCAAAGATGGCGCATGCTGATCACTTCATCAGGACACTTCCCGGCGGATACGACACAGTGCTCAAAGAAGACGCAACTAACATATCACAAGGACAGCGTCAGCTTCTGACGATAGCGCGTGCACTGCTGGCAGACCCAAAAATACTGATACTGGATGAAGCCACCAGCAGCGTGGACACCAGAACAGAGGCATATATACAAAACGCAATGATAGCACTAATGGAGGGCAGAACAAACTTCGTAATAGCCCATAGACTGTCAACAATAAAAGACGCCAGCACAATACTGGTGATGAACGAAGGCGAAGTGATAGAACAGGGCAACCACGAAGCTCTGATGGCACAAAAAGGATTCTACGCTGACCTTTATAATTCACAGTTCACAGGCGCCGACCTGCGAGACGAAGTGGCGCGATAAAAACAAAAGCGCAAAGCAAAGAGCTGTACATACATTATGTACAGCTCTTTTATCATTTCGGTTTTTCTATATTTCTTTAACGTTGACCCATGCTCTATTTGCTATAGATAAATCCACTGCATCCATCACCTGTGCAGTCTTCACGCCATCTTCGAAGCCCGGCATAGCCTTTGTGTTTTCCTTTATAGCCTTTATAAATTCATACATTTCGCAAGTAAATGTATCGCCATATCCTATCACATGCCCTGCCGGATAATAATACTTCGCATAGCTATGCATAGAATCTGTTGTCTGTATTCTAGTGAAGCCCTGTGTCTCGTTCTCATTTGTATAGTCGCAGTACATCAGCTCATTCATTCTTTCAAAGAAAAATTTAACCGAGCCTTTTTCGCCATTCACTTCAAAGAACATTCCATTTTTGTTGCCTGCTGCGTACCTTGTCATTTCGAATGAGCCCAGTGCACCGTTTTCAAACTGTGCACAGAACAGTGTGGCATCGTCTATCGTCACGTCGCCTAATGGTGCGTTTTTTTCAGCCTTAGCAGCCAGCCCGCCCTCTCCCTGCAGTATCGGCCTCTGCCTAATGAACGTCTCGTTCATGCCTGTAACAGTCTTTATATCCCCCACCAAAAAGTGTGCTAAATCTATGGCATGTGCTCCTAAATCTCCTAATGCTCCGCTGCCGCATATGCTTTTGTCAAATCGCCATGTCAGCGGGAAATCCGGGCTGGTTGCCCAGTCCTGCAGATACCTTGCCCTAAAGTGATATATTCTGCCCAGCCTGTCTTCATCTATCATTTTCTTTGCCAGTCTTATGGCAGGAACAAACCGATAGTTGAATCCTATTTGGTGCTTCACTCCACTTTTGTTTGCAGCCTCCAGCATTTCTCTGGCATCAGCCACATTCAGTGCCAGCGGCTTTTCGCAGAAAACATGCTTGCCTGCCTCCAATGCCTCCATCACTATTTCCTTATGAAAATTACTGGGAGTAGTAACATCTATAATATCTATATCGTCTCTTTTTATCAGCTCTTTGTAGTCTTTCACCTGCTCTTCCCAGCCAAACTGACGTGCAGCCTTTCCCAAGCTGTCCGCATTTCTGCCACATATTATTTTCTTGTTCACTCTGTATTCTTCTCCAAAATATATAGGCAGCTGCGTGAAAGCACTGGAATGTGCTTTCCCCATGAATTTATATCCTATTAAGCCAATGTTTAATTTCTCTTCCATGGTTCCTCCTACTGTGCCATCAGATTAATAACCAGATTTTCCAGCGCAGCTTCGTCGTTTATCTTTCCTCGCTTTGCCAGATAGTCTGCATCTGTGCACATTCTCAATATTTTGTCTCGCTTTTCTTTTTCTATTCTCAGTCCTTGCTTATACATTTTCTCTATAACAAATGATTTTACACCTATGCGCTTTTCCATCTCCGCATAGTTTACGCTTCCGCCAAATTCGCTCTGCATATCTTCAATGAATGCATAGGTACGATATTGCCTCTCGATAAGCGACACTATGCCGCCTATGTATTCTCCGCCTCGCAGCATGTCCTTCAATATCCTCAGTGCTTCATGCTCTCTTTTGGCATCTATAGCCTTTATCATGTTGAAAACGTTGTAGTCCGCACTAGCATGGCATACTCTCTCCACATCTTTTGCAGTAATAGCACCTTTTTTGTATGCCTGAAGTTTTGCCAGCTCGTTTTCCAGCATCAGCAAATCTCCGCCAGTGAATTTTATTAAAAAATTAATAACAGATATGGATATATCCATTCCGTTTTCATCTGCTGTTTTTTTCAGTACTTCTGCCTTTTCTTTTTCTGTTATCTTGTTGTAGGATACTTCCAGGTCTTTGCTTTTAAATACCTTAAAAAGCGGGTTTGCGGCGTCCACCTTGCCCCTGCATAGAAAGAATATAATCGCATCGCTGTTTTTTTTGTCTGCTATTTCGCCTATCTGTTCTACAGCGGCTTTCATGTCCTCACTCTTGTATTGTCCTTTTGGCACATAGAATTTTTTGTAGCTATCTACAATAACAATTCTTTTTTCCGCCATAAAGGGAAGCATATCGGCTGATTCTTTTATTTTTTCTATATCATCTACTGCTATTTTGCTGACATTCAAGTCCTGCATGCCATCAGCAACATTTATATTTATTGTTCTTTTTATCACAGCATCTTTCAGATGCTCCTCATCGCCATACAGCAAACAAGCCCCACAAAATTTTTTGCTCTCTATTTCTTTTTCTAGCTGCTGCCAGTTCATTTTTTCTCCTTATGATAGTAGGTGAATGACCCATATTCATTAATGTTGAACTCTGGGATTGCCATGCCATTTTCATCTGCAATTATTTCGTTCATCAAATAATCCTTGGAATTTATTATAACATATTTGCTCTTCGCATAGACAGCATTTTCTATTCTTTGCTTTGTCCATCCTGTTGATATCATTACTTCACAGTCTTCTATTGCACCTTCTCGCAGCCTTAGTGGGTCTATATATACAAATTGTCTTTCGTAATATTTTATATCCGCGTAATAATGAACTACTGCGTTTTCATTTGCTCTAAATGGTGCTATCGCTACGGATACATCTCCATAGGATACTTTTTCGTTTGTTTCCACTGTTGTATACTGTATGTCGCCTTGGTACTCTTCCATCAAATCTTTATGCACGATAATTTCTTTAAATTCAATGCTTTCTATATCTGCTAAAAGCTCTTCTAAATCCAATATATCATTTCCTGTATATATAAAAATATCAATTGTATCTTGGTCTATGTCCTTCAGCACTCTCTCTATTCCGCCGTCATCTTCATTCAGAATAACTATGGATTTGCCGTCCTCATATATAAACACAAACGGCGCATCGTAGCCTGCATATACATCCAGCCTCTCCTTGGGCGGTGTGAATATAACAAATAAAATAGTCACTCCCATCACCGCAGTGCCTATCAGCGTTCTTAGGGTTCTTCTTCCTTTTATTAATATATCCGCGGCTATCAAAAACCCTATAATGATAAATAATGCCTCAAAAAAGCTGATTTTTGGTGTAGCTATCTGAAAATTAATCTTTGAGCATATATCAACCAGCTTAATTATCAGCTTAGTAAAATTATCAATAATCCAAATAACTGCGGTATTTACAAAAGGAACGTAAAACAAGAAAGCATATCCCATCAGCATGGCTATCAAAACCACTACCATGGGAACAAATATCACATTCCATATGGGTGACATCACAGCCACCTGTCCAAAGGCTTTGGCTGTAATTATCCATGAAAATGACAAAATCGACAGAGACACAATGAACATGGAAATTGGATAAAAATTAAATATCTTGCTGCCTTTATATTTTTTCAGGAGGGGAATATAAACCAATCCTATAGCTCCCACGCATGTAATAGAAAGTATAAAGCCAAGGTCTATAGCATATAGAGGATTCATAAACAATAGTGCGAGCATTGCCATGGCTAAAAAATCTATCATGTCCCCTTTAACGCCTATATATTGGTACACAACTATCAGTGCCCACATGGCGGCTGCACGCAGCAAGGATGCTCTGCTGCCTACCACTATATACAATATAAATATTAATACTGCACTGCCTGCTATTTTTATCAAAAATCTTTTCTTTCGCTTTTTGCAGTAGAATTCCCACAAAATGAGCAATGCACCAATATGCAGCCCGGATATGGCAAAGATATGAGCAATGCCTAAATCAGAACACATTGCATATAGCTGTGTATTCATATAAGCCTTGTTTCCAGTTCCTATGGAGTATATCATGCCCAAAACAGGCTGACTGAAGTCTTTCTCCAACTGGTTATATATTTTCTCCTGCCATTTATAATTGGCAGACACCATTTCAGGTTTGTCATCCAATATTGTTATTTTAGCATTGAACAATGTGCATTTGTATTGAATGTTCTTGGTCATATAATATCTGGCTTCTGAAAACATGCCCTCCTGCTGTGCTGCGGCAGGCTTTTCCAAAATGCCGCTGAATGCTATTTTCTGCCCCGGCTTCACATAGCTTTGCTCTGTTACATTTTTAACCACTATTCTGGATTCTATCTCTTCATTCCCAATGGATACATCGGACAATATAAACTCACTGGCATATCCTTTTTCCTCCACGCTCTCCACAAAGCCAATTATCTGGCTTTTCTCAGGAGGCACATAGCTGGTGCTATACCAGCTCGGTATGCTTTTTTGCGCCAGCAGATAGCCTGCACACAGAAATATAATCAAAGCAAAATGCCATGATCTTTTCTGCATAAATACGAAAACAGCAGCAAATGAAAATGATATCAGTAATATCACTGCAAATATTATATTCGGAATATCCAGCTCTATCGCCAGAAATGCACCTAGCATAAAAGAAAGAGCATAGCCCAATAAAGGGTGCTCTTTCATTAATACAAATCTCATTTTCTTTGCGTCACTATATACTGCCAATTTGCAGCCTCACTACACGTTTATTGTCAGGTCAGGTTTTGCCAAGCTAGTGAATTTAAATTCACCCTTTGCATCCATCAAATGTCTCTCGGTGTCTGTACCAGGCGTGAAATGTGTTAGCAAAAGCTTTGCTGCCTCAGCTTCACGTGCCATCTGGGCTGCCTGCTTTGCACTGGCATGAGGTGCACCTTTGAAATATGTGTCCTCATTGAATGCTGCGTCGCACACCAGCAGATCGCAGTACTTTGCAAATTTGCCTATTGCAGGTGTATACTCTGTGTCGCCTGAATACACCACCACATTGGTTGCAGTCTTTATTTTTGTGGCATAAGACACCACACTGTGGCGTACCTTTGCAAAGTCCATTATCACATCTTTTATTTTATGTTTTTCATTTTCTTTAATAATTGTAATATCAAATTCATTTGTGTTTTTTAATATAAAACTTTCAGCTTCCGGTTTTTCCGGCATAAAAAGCTTGATCTTTGGCAATTTTTTTATCTGCAGTGCATACCGCAAAACCAAAGCGTCAGAGATATGATCACTGTGCAAATGGCTCAATACTATTGCATCCAGCTCCTCCAGTTTTATTCGCTGCATCAGCTTTTGGTATACTCCACTGCCGCAGTCCAGCAGTATTTTTGTCTTGGCTGTTTCCACCAGATATCCAGAGCATGCCTCATACAGCCCGGGGTATCCGCCGCGATTCCCCAATACTGTCAGTTTAATTCCGCTCATCTTCTTTGTTTGCCTTCCATAAGATATATGGTGAAAATGCAGAGATGTTATCCAATAATAAAATCACAGCCGCCCCTGTCACCACGCCTCCTACGGCCTGAATTAAATTCGGAACTATAACAGCAACAGCACCTGCTTTATCTAATAGATATTCAAAAAAGGTGTAGCCCGCAACCATAATAATAGAAGATACTATCATAGCCAAAATATCTGCAAAATATCTATACTTGAACGCTTTCATTATAAGATAAGCAACGTACCCCATTAAAAACTTTATTATTAATGTTGCTGGTACATACTGCGTATATCCTAGCATGACATCTGTCAACGCAGACCCAAGCGCACTTACAATCCCCGCAATCGGTCCGCCCAATGCCCAAGCGCAGGTATATATCATACTATCACCCAGATGTATGTAGCCATGTCCTCCCGGAATTGCAAATGAAAATGATGTTAATAGAGATATCAGTGCAATGAAAATAGCTGACACAGTTAGCTTCTTAACTGAAAAATTTTTGTTATTTTGATTATTCATAAAGCCATTATAGTTTATACTCTTTTATATTGCAATAAATATAATAAAATTCTACGAGGGCGGAGCGAGAAATTTGATAGCTTCAATGGGCAGATTTCTCAATATGCTATACACGATTATAAAAGATAAAAAAGCCCAAACTACCCACATTGGTATGTTGGGAATTGCTTTGCCTTTTAATGCCCATCTCATAAACAATAAGTATACTACAGCCAGCATTAAAAGCAGAATAGGCCCAAAAATATTGTACTGAAATGCTGATGCAAAATCGCCGTGCATTGCAAAATAAACAAACCTTGTCATGCCGCAGCTAAAGCAGTTCAGGTTAAAAAGTGTCTTTGATACACACTGCAGATGTGCTCCGCCCTCTGTGGGTGGCACAAAGAAAACATACACTAAATATGAAAATATGGCAACAGTCAATACTATTGCCATTATCTTTTTTATGTTATTGTTCATGGATTAATAATATGTGCTTCCAAATGCTCCAGAATTAATACGTCCGAATAAAAGCACAACATTAAAAACAATTCCTACTACTATGCCAACTATGGTCAGAACCATTGCTGTGTTTGCCTTTTTTCTTGCATCTTCCACGTCACCTGCATTAAAGCTGCTCATTGATATTATCGAAAGAACAAGCCCTGGAATAACAAAAACATTTACGCAGCAGCATAGCATCACTATAGACACTATCATCCATGGAACGCCCGGGTTGTTTCCCTTTGGGGCACTATATTGCTGTTGGGTGTATACAGTGCTGCCTGCATTCGCACCGGTCTGTGAATTGTCACTGCTGTATTTAGGCTGGGTTTCTGAGTATCCTTCATTGCTAAAGCTATTGTTTCCGTTGCTTGCTTTCACTGAAGAAAAATCATCAGCTAGGCTTATTCCGCATTCTGTGCAAAACACCGCATCGTCTTCTAGGGATGCAGAGCAGTTTTTGCAAAACTTCATATCGTATTTCTCCTTCTATTTTTACATTAGTATAATATCTAAAATATTTTTTTATTATTTTTATTTCAAAATATACATTAATATGCTCCAAAGCATATGCTATTTTTTATCCACCATCTCCTGAAAAGCAACTGCGATGGCATCAAATGCAGCAATCATAGCAACTGTTGAGGCTGTAGCAAGCGAATTTTTCTCGTCCACTTCCCTCTCCACTGATACTTTTAGCAAAATATCACTTTTCAGACCTAGTTGTGATGCAGGGTTGGATGTCACTCCCAGCACTTTGGCTCCCTTTTTGGCGCATGGCTTTATCAGCTTTACCACATCCTCTGTGTTTCCACCCTTTGATATTATCACCAGTATATCGCCCTTTTGCAGCAATCCCATTGCCGCGTTCACACCTACACCAATTGATATGAAACTGGCTGGTATATCCACGCAGCAAAGAGTATGAGCTATTTTTTCTCCAACAGCTCCGGATGTTCCTTTGCCTGTGATATAGATTCTGCATTTTCTCTGCAGACATTCTTTTATCTCAGTTACAACGGTGTTAAATGAAATAGGGTCTATACCTCTTTCCAGCTTCTGTATTGACCTTGCTTCCATCTGCCACACTACTTTAGCTCTGTCAAAGTATGTTTTATATTCCATATACATGCTCCTATAGGTTTAATAATCATATTTTAACATAAATCAATACCAACTAATAGATAAAATTTATTTAATAATATATTACAGAATTGGAGCATATGTTTTCATTCGTGTAATAAATAGAAGTTATATGATATAATTAACAATATTTATGCTGAGGTAAAATAGATAATGAAAATAATATCTGCAACAACAAGAAAAGAAATATTAGAATTTGTATATCTTCCAAAAAAGATATATAAGAACTGTGATTTTTACATTCCCCCCATCTGGATAGATGAAAAAAATGCATATAGCAAAAAGAATAATCCTATTCTTGCAAACTCCGATTTTGAGCTTATGCTTTTGCTGGATGATGAAGGCAATGCCATTGGCAGAAATCTGGTTTATATAGACCACAATCATAATGAATTCTACAAAGCCAAAATAGGATTTTTCGGTGCGTTTGAATGCATAGATGATAAGGCGGCGGCTGAAATGCTGATAGTCGCTGCACAAAACTGGCTGAAAGAGCGAGGCATGGACACAATCCGCGGCCCCATTCACCCCGTAGCCGAAAACTGGGGCTTTGTATACGATGGATACGAATATCCTCCTGTATATATGTCTCCGTGGAATTTCGAATACTATCACGAATTTTTCACATCAAATGGATATGAAAAAACTAAAGATTTGCTTGTGTATGAAGTAGACATGCAAAAAGGCTATACTCTGCCCGAAAGATATGAGAAATTCTACGATAAATTTATGAGTCACTACCCAAATATAAATATTAGAAGGCTCAACACACATAATCTGAAACAAGACGCTAAAATAATATGGGAGCTCAGCAACATCTCTCTGGCAGACAACTGGGGCTTTGTGCCGCTGGATCTGGAAGTGATGGAGGACATGCTGAAGAAGCTGAAGCTGATAGTGGATGAAAACGCCGTGTGGATAGTGGAAGACAATGAGAAGCCTGTTGGCTTTTGCCTTGGCTTTCCAGATATCAATATTATACTAAAAAAAATAAACGGTCATCTTCTGCCTTTTGGATGGGCGAAAATATTATTTGGCGTTAAGAAGATACGAGACTACAGGCTTTTTGGTCTGGCTGTTCATCCTGATTATCAGGGCATGGCGCTGGATGCTCTGATGTACATCAACCTAAATAGGCATCTAAAGCATAAGAACATTCGAATGGAAGCCAACTATATTTTGGAAGACAATTTTAGAATAAAAAATGCCCTTGAAAAGCTTGGAATGGAATACATGAAAACATACAGAATATATGACAAGAAATTGATATAGAACTTTTCTATTCAGTTTTTATAGTAATGTAATCCTGCTTAAAAACATTGTTTCAAATTAATAAATATGATAAAATACTGTAATTAGAAATTTACTTAAGGAAAGGCAAACTCATGACATACCAACCAAAAAAGGCTATGCCTATAGAGGCAACAAATTTTATAGAAAAATATATTAATGAAGACATAGAAGAAGGAAAAGTGAAAGACCATATTCACACTCGTTTTCCACCGGAACCAAATGGATATCTTCACATAGGTCACCTCAAGGCTATATATATTGACTTTTCTATTGCCGATAAGTACGAAGGACTGTGCAATCTTCGATATGATGACACAAACCCTGAAAAAGAGGAAGTAGAGTTTGCAATTTCTCAGCAGGAAGATATTAAATGGATGGGATTCAACTGGACAGGCGGTGTATTCTACGGCTCTGATTATTTTGAAAAGACCTACGAATTTGCTGTAGAGCTTATCAAAAAAGACAAAGCATATGTGGATGAGCTAAGCCCGGAGGAAACCAGAGAATACAGAGGCACGCTGACGGAGCCTGGAAAAGACAGCCCATATAGGAACAGACCTATTGAAGAAAACCTGAAGCTATTCGAAGAAATGAAAGAGGGCAAGCATGAGGATGGCACATTGACTTTGCGTGCCAAAATCGACATGCAAAGCCCAAATATAAATATGCGTGACCCTGTGATATACAGAATAAAGCACGCCGAGCACTGGAGAGCCGGCGACAAATGGTGCATATACCCGATGTACGATTTTGCTCACCCTATTCAGGATGCACTAGAGGGAATCACACATTCTTTGTGCTCCTTGGAATACGAAGCACACCGCCCTCTATACGACTGGGTGATAGACGAAATCGGTTTTGAAAACAAACCGAGACAAATAGAATTTGCAAGGCTGAATATAACCGGAACTATAATGTCCAAAAGATACCTAAGAAAGCTGATAGAGGAAGGCTATGTAGACGGCTGGGACGACCCCAGAATGCCTACAATACGCGGGCTGAGAAGACGCGGATTCACATCCTATGCCATACGTGATTTCATAAAGCGTGCAGGGATAGCAAAAGCTGACTCAGTGGTTGACTACAAGCTGCTGGAGCACTGCGTGCGTGAAGACCTGAACAACACTGCACCTCGTGCAATGGTTATTACAGAGCCTTTGAAGGTGGTAATAACAGACTATGAGGGCAGCGAAGTGGTGCAAGGCACCAATCATCCTATGCACCCTGAAATGGGTGAGAGGGATATTACATTCTCTAAGGAAATATATATCGAAAAAATGGACTTTTGGGAGGATGCACCCGGCAAATATCATCGTCTGAAAAAAGACGGCGAAGTAAGGCTGATCAATGCATATATAATAAAATTTGAAAAAGCAATAAAGGATGAAAACGGCAACGTTATAGAAGTGCACTGCACCCATGACGCCACCAGCAAATCCGGCGGCGAAACAGCAGGAAGAAAAATCAAAGGCACTATCCATTGGGTAGACGCCAGCAATTATGTGCCTGTTGAGATAAGAAACTATGAGTCATTAATAGATGAGAGCATAGAAAGCAGCGACTATATCGAGCAGCTGAATGAAAGCTCCCTAACAGTAATAGACAATGCAGTGGCGGAGAAATCATTGGAGAATGCAAATATAGGTGACAAATTCCAGTTTATGCGCCAAGGCTACTATTGCCTAGACAGCAAAGGCGAAAAAATGGTTTTCAACAGAACTGTAAGCCTGAAAGACTCTTTTGCAAGAACGCTGGAAAATAAGCAATAAAAACATCTGCTCTGTGAGCAGCTAAAAGGATTATTCTTATGCAAAGTATGGACAAAAAAAGCGATAAAAAATCTGCCGAAAATAAATATTCATACGCAAACAAGCCTATTAAGGTGAATAATCCATCTGACTACTCTGTTCTTTTAATAGGCGGAAGCAGCGACAATTTATCAGTATCACGAAGTGCGTTTATATCCACAGGATGCAAATGCAATTATGTTACCAGCTCCAAGGACGCTGTAACATTTCTGCTGAAAAATCCTGTGGACTTAGTTATATTAAGCTCTGGTTTCACAAGAGCTATGCAAAAAATCCGTGAGTTCTCATCTGTCACTATTCTGGGCATTCTCAGCAAAAATGCACTGGAGATAGGCGGCTGTGAGCTGACTCTGCGATCCGACAACGACAACTATGACAAGAATGCATGCGAGAAAATTCTTTTTATTCTGCAGGAGTATAGAAACGCTTTTAAATTCTCCGGAGCAACCAGATGCAAAAATGTGTATGTGAATATGGATACATATGAAGCATATATAGATGACAAAAAAGTACCATTGAAGCCAATGGAGATGAGAATACTCTTCTATTTGATAAAGCACAAAAATAGGGTAATAAAGAGAAATGTATTTGTGAAGGCTGTATGGAACCAAAATGAAAATTTAAGTTCCAGAACAGTTGATGTTCATTTAATGGATCTGCGAAAAACACTGGTTAAGCACAATGCAGAGTTCACTATATCAACACTTAGAAATGTAGGTATTCGCCTGCTGGAAAATCACATAGAGCTATAGCTGCATTATTTTTGCATTGGCTACGCCCTTTTCTATAGTTACAACTGCGTATTCGCCCCTGTATCCAAAGCCCGGATTCACAAACAGTATTCCGTTATTTTCCACCAGCGACATATGAGTGTGCCCAAAGAGCACAATATCTGCATTCGCCTCTCTAGCCATAAAATTCAGTCTCAATAGTGAATATTTCACCCTTTGCACATGCCCATGCACAGCCAGAATTTTATTTCTATCCACTATAAATTCCTTTGCAAGCGGAAGCTGGCTGCCTATGTCGCCGTTTGCTTTCACGCATTCCACGTTCGTTCCCAGCCTAGCTGATGCTGCAACGGCATCAGAAGCATAGTCCCCTAGGTGAATAAACATATCTGCCTTTTTATTCTTTTTGTATATATGATATAAATTTTCCACTTTGCCGTGGGTATCTGATGTTACTATTATGGTTTTCATTTTTTCTGTAATTTTTCTTTCAATCCCTGCAATGCTCTTTTTCTGTGGCTGATTTTGTTCTTCTCTTCCATAGTCAGCTCTGCCATGGTTTTGCCCAGCTCTTCAATATAGAATATCGGGTCATATCCAAATCCACCGTCTCCCCGTCTTTGCCGCAAAATCTTGCCTCTGCAGATGCCTTTTGCGGAAATCTGTGTGCCATCTGGCTGCACCAGCGACACCACGCTAACAAACTGTGCTCCTCTTTTATCATCATCTATTTCTTCCATTACAGCCAGCAGTTTGTCATTATTTGCCTCGTCCTTGCCGTGCTGCCCTGCATATCTGGCGGAATAGACGCCCGGCTCTCCATCAAGTGCATCCACTTCCAGTCCAGAATCGTCTGCCAACGCCGCACAGCCGAGTTTATCAAAGACATACTTTGCCTTAATATATGAATTCTCCTCAAAAGTTTTTCCGTATTCTTCTATCTCGTCAAAGCACCCAGCCTCGCCCATAGAGACGATATCATCATAATAATCCGATAATATCATCTTTATCTCTTTCACTTTGTGCTTGTTGTTGCTCGCAATCACTAATCTCATTCTATGTCTCCTCTATACTAACATTCTTAAAATCATTATTAGCGAAGCCGCCGAAAATATTGCCTCTCTTATACAAAACCCATCCTGTTATGCAGGCTAGCACGTTGCTTATTACCAGC
Organism: Eubacteriales bacterium; assembly: GCA_040883315.1. GTDB lineage: Bacteria > Bacillota > Clostridia > Christensenellales > UMGS416 > JAFGUF01. The sequence goes on along the minus strand of JBFLKU010000006.1, from coordinate 17,659 downwards.
GGTATCCATATGGCATATTCATTTACATGGAATACATATTTCAAAATTAATATTGTTGGTATTCTATATATCCACAGCCGTGTCATCATAATAATCATAGAGAAAGTCCCTCTATTGGCACCAATAAACAAGCCTGTCCACACATTAAATATTGTCATCAGCGGCATTGCAAGAGTTATTATCAAACCGTAGGCATTAGCATAATTTATTACATTCAAGTCATCTGTAAATGCTCTGATAAACGGCTCCCTTAGAATCAATAGAAAGACTATGCCTACCAATGCAAACATCATACTTGATATAAAAGATTTTTTCAATGCCTCTCTCGTTCTAGATATGTTTCCTGCTCCTAGGTTTTGCCCTACGATAGTAGACAGAGCGTTGCCTATTCCCATGCACGGCATCATCACCAATGACACTATTCTATTGCCTATCAAAAATGCTGTCAATACATTGTCCCCATAAGAATACACCAGTGAGTTTATTGCCATGAATCCCACAGCTGATGTCACCTGACCAAAAGATGCCGGCACGCCTGTTTTGCTTATCTCTTTTATTATCCTCATATCAGGAATCAGCTGACTGAGCTTTGGCTTATACTTGGTTTTCTTTGATAGAAAATAGAAGAGAATGCTTACAATTCCCAAAAGTATTCTAGCCAGTATTGTGGCATATGCTGCGCCTTCTACACCCAAATCCAATGTAAAAATGAAAATCGGGTCTAGCCCTATATTTATAATAACCGATACTCCGCTTAATATCATAGGAAGTATCATATTTCCCTGTGCCTGCTGTATTGACTGGAAGGCAAAGAACAGGTACATAAAAGGTGCACCAATAAATATTATATTCAGGTACTGCAGTGAATATTCGTATGTCTGCCCAGTTATATGCATCCATTTTAAAATCACAGGAGATACTAGGTACCCCAGTACTCCCATAATCACCCCTACAATAAATAAATATGAAAGGCTCTGAGCAGATGCCTTGCGTGCCTCTTCCTCATCTTGCGCTCCCACGTGATTTGAAATAAGCGCTATAGAGCCTAAAGATAGCCCTCTTCCAAGCCCAATCATAGCGAATACAAAAGGCCATACCACACCTACTGCATTCAGCTCGATTTCGCCCATTCTAGATACAAAATAGCTATCTGCCAGATTATAAAATGTCTGTATTAGATTTGAGAGCATAATAGGAAGAGAAAGTGTTATTATCACTTTATATAGATTCCCTTTCAGTATCATGCCTCTTTTTTTGTCTGTTTTTATTGCTGCCTTTTCACTCATACATGCTCCTATAATGTTAAAAGGGTTGTCCCAAAGACAACCCTCCAATTGAAAAATAAATTAAATCTTCTTTTACATGAACTTTTGAGCATTCAACCTGATTCCAGGGCCCATTGTAGATGATACTACTAAAGATTTTAGATAAGTACCCTTTGCTGCAGAAGGCTTTGCCTTTACTATAGCTTCCATCAGAGTATTTAAGTTTTCAACAAGCTTTTCTTTTCCGAATGATGCCTTGCCGATAATAACGTGGCATATAGCAGATTTATCAACACGGTATTCAACTTTACCAGATTTGATTTCTTCAACTGCTTTTGCAACATCAGGTGTTACTGTGCCTGATTTTGGGTTTGGCATCAGTCCTTTTGGTCCTAATACACGACCCAACTTTCCTACAAATCTCATCATATCAGGTGTTGTAATCATAACATCAAAATCGAACCAGTTTTGCTTTTCGATTTTTTCTAGGTATTCTTCCACACCTACGTACTCAGCACCAGCTTCTTCTGCTGCTTTGGCAGCGTCGCCTTTGGCAACAACCAATACGCGAACTTCTTTACCAGTACCGTTTGGCAGCACTACTGTGCCTCTAACTTGTTGGTCTGCGTGCCTTGGGTCTACTCCCAAGCGTGCAGATATTTCTATTGTCTCGTCAAATTTAGCCTTTGCAGTCTGCAATACTAAATCAACAGCTTCTTCTGTGTCGTATAACTTTAAGTTCTCAATCAGCTTTTCGCTGTCTTGATATTTTTTTCCTCTTTTCATTTCAACATATCCTCCATGTGGTAATATCGGCTTGTGCCTTCCACAAGTTGTAAATTTGTACTATCCTTCTACTACTACACCCATGCTTCTGGCTGTGCCAGCAATCATAGAAATAGCTGCTTCAACACTTGCTGCATTCAAATCTGGCATTTTCAGCTCTGCGATTTCCTGCAGTTGTGCATGTGTTATTGTTGCTACCTTTTTTGTGTGTGGTTCGCCTGAACCGCTCTTGATGTTGCATGCTTTCTTTATCAAAACAGCAGCTGGTGGTGTTTTGGTGATAAATGAAAATGAACGATCTTGATACACTGTGATAACAACAGGGATAATCAAACCTTCTTGTTGAGATGTTCTTGAGTTAAAGTCTTTGCAAAAGCCCATGATGTTTACACCATGCTGACCCAAAGCCGGACCAATTGGTGGTGCCGGAGATGCTTTTCCAGCTGGCACTTGCAATTTAATTAGACCCATTACTTTCTTTGCCATTTTTTTGTCCTCCTTATATTGTGGTTAATCGGGTGTCAGATTGACATCGCTCTCAGAATGACGAGCCTGTGAGCAACCAGCCCTCCCACTATAAAACACTTAAAAAAGTGTAATATGCATTTTAGTCTTTTATTTTCTTTACTTGGAAGAATTCCAGCTCCACTGGCGTTTCACGACCAAACATAGAAACCGATATTCTCACCTTTTGCCTGTCTTCAAATACTTCCTCTACTACGCCATTGAAGTTTTCCAGTGCACCCTTTATCACTCGCACGGTGTCGCCCACCTCGAATGTGCGCTTGATAGGAATGCGCTCCATTCCCATGGTGACTACTTCTTCATCAGTTAAAGGAACAGGCTTTGAACCTGGGCCAACAAAGCCCGTCACGCCTCTTGTATTTCGCACAACATACCAAGAGTCGTCATTCATCACCATTTTAACCATCACATAGCCCGGAAAGACCTTTTTCATCACAAGCTTTTTCTTGCCGTTTTTTACATCCAAAACTTCCTCCATAGGAACCTTGATTTCAAAAATCTGATCCTGCAGGTTTTGGTTTTCGATGGCCTTTTCCAAGTTGGATTTTACTTTATTTTCATAACCTGAATACGTATGAACTACATACCAAGCGCCTTTATCTTTTTCTGTCATAACATTAGGGATATAGTACCCTTGCCTCCTTTGCCAGTAGTTCAACTCATGTGTAAGTCTAGCCAATACTTATCTGCAGCAAGCAAATTTTAAATAGTGCTTGATGAAAACAAGTATCAAAATATAACAGAATTATTGTATTTTGCCTATAAGGTCAAATACTTTTGTTGCACCTTGGTCTAAAAAGAATACGATAACCATCATAATGATTACAAATACTACAACAGCAATTGTATATGATACAACTGTTCTTTTTGTAGGCCAAGTTACTTTTTTCAGTTCGCTTACAACTTCCTTGAAAAAATGACCGATTCTTCTTAGAAATCCGCGTTTTTTCTTGCTCTTATCTGTTTTCTTAACTTTTGTGTTTGCCATGATTACATCCTAACGTAATAAAATTATTTTGTTTCTCTGTGTAATGTTTGCTTTTTGCAAAAACGACAATACTTATTCAGCTCTATTCTGTCTGTATTGTTTTTCTTGTTCTTCTTTGTTTCGTAATTTCTTTGTTTGCATTCTGTACATGCTAAAGTTATTCCTACACGCATTGTTATTCAAGTCCTTTCTATGCCTTAATGATACAACGATATATCATATAAAACTGTAAAGATAAAAAGAAATAATTCTTTCATTAAAAAACGGTCTCTTTTCTCTGAAAAGACACCGCTAACATTATAACACCATATAATTTACAAGTCAACAGCTTTTTATGGTCTTGTTTTGCATTTATAAAACATAATTTTTTATTATACTGCCTGCATATTATATGTCATTTTTCCTTAAATGTCCAGAACTTATTTAGCAAAAAGTTCATGACCATCGTAAAGCATATTGTTATTGCTTGTGCCGGCAGTTTCCCTAAATTAAGCGAGTTTTCCATTCCTATAATATCCACAAACAAATACATAAGCGCTGTATTTGCAGAAAGCACAATGAGATTTACTATTATAAACTTAACTGCATTGTTTACTGTTTTTTTCTTTTTAAATACTAAAAACGTAGACCATATGTATCCATTCACCACTCCGCACAAATATCCAATATCAGATGCTAATATATGATTTAGTCCTACAATACTATTCAGTACGTATAATACAGCCAGCGTAATTATAGTGTTCATTGCCCCTACTACGCAAAACAAAATAAATTGTCTATACTTTATATAGACTTCTTTTGCCTTCGTTATCATAGGGTTTCTCCTGTTTGCACGGATTTTATACACCACCACACGCAGCGGCTCTCTGCCCTCTCTGTCATATGTTTCATGTTCGGCTATCTCGCCGCCTAGAAATTCCGGTATCTTACTGCTCGGTATGTTTCTCTCATCCACAGGGTATTTGTAGTATTTGTGTTTCAGGTTTTCACAGGCAAAGTCATAAAGCATTTTTATGCTCTTTTTGCCTATGCCTTTCCCGTGGGCACTCTTTTTCAGCCATATGCCAAATTCAGGGATATCCTTGTCTATTCTGTGCAGACCAATGCAGCCAAAAAATTCATCTGTTTCAGCGTCTACAATGCAAAGCTGTATATTGTACCCCGCCTCCATCGTAGCAATAGAAACATCGATAAACTCAATAGTCTCATCTATGTCTTTGGGCGTATTTGGCAGCATGTATTCCACCACTTCATCGGTGAATTCTGCATATATATCGTCCTTATCCTGCATCCTTATAGGTCGAAGCCTTATGCTATCTTTAATTATATCAATTTTCATCAAATCCATAAGCAGTACCTTCTCTTTGGGTATTATAACATAACCCCTTTAAATATCAACAGTTGATAAATCAACCTCTTTATGATATTCTTATTCCGCACTTTATTTTAGTGCCGTAATTATACTTTTTATCATATGGAGAATAGCATGAAAAAAATAAATACCAGATATATAACGCAAGCAGCCCTTATTGCTGCTGCATATACTGCCATCAGCCTTGCTGTTGCGCCACTATCATACGGGCCCATTCAAATCAGGTTTTCAGAGGCTTTAACAGTGCTTCCAGCATTGTTTCCTAGTGCCATTCCCGGGCTTTTTATTGGCTGCATACTTACAAATACAATTGGTACTATGCTAGGATTGAGCGCCGGTATATTGGATATTATTTTCGGCTCTCTAGCCACGCTTGTAGCTGCATGGCTATCATACAAGCTGAGAAAACACATTTTCTTGGTTCCTTTGCCGCCAGTTGTAGTAAATGCAGTGGTCGTAGGGCTGCTTCTATACTATGTTGTGCAGGTTCCCATTTCTCTTCCTATCCTAATGCTGCAAGTAGGTGCAGGCCAAGTGATAGCATGCTATGTTTTGGGAATATTGCTTCTGCTAGTGCTCAAAAAAGTTTTAAAGAAAGACAATGAAGAATTGTTATAAAAAACAATTGACTTTTTTGCATCTTGTATTATAATCGGCGTGAAAGCAAAGTATCATCTTTGTACTTTCAGGAGGCTCGATTTAAATGTCAAGATACTCAGGACCAGTCAAATCACTATACGACAATTTTAATTTAGACAAAAAACGCCGCAAGGACATTAGTATCACTATTTTTTCCTTTGCGGCTTTTTATATATTTTTTCCTATAACCACAGGCGTACCTATCACAAAATTTGCAGACAAGCTAGGTGCGGGTGATTTTTTCTACAGCCTGCTTATTGCTTTGCCTATCTTTGGCAACGCCCTGCAGATAGCAGCATCTATAATATTGGAAAAAACCAAAAAGAGAAAGTCACTATTCATTGCGTGCGGAATAGTCGCCAGGCTTTCATGGGTGGCTATAGGGCTTGTGCCTCTGTTGGTTCTAGCCAACAACGGCTCTAATGCCGTATACTATATACTTTTCTTCATGATAATCTCATCAATCGCCAATAGCATGCTGGGAGTTGGATTCTTCTCATGGATTGGCGACCTTATACCACCACAGATGATAGGAAGATATTTTGGGCTAAGAGAGTCTATAGGCACTATCGTATCAGTCACTGCCACTTTGCTGGTGTCTATATATCTAAATAATAATACGTCGTATGAATCTTTCGCTATAGTCTTTGCAATTGCAGGAGTAGCTGGAATTATAGATATACTTGGATTTGTTTTTATAACAGATATACCCATGAATGTAGCGCCTCGCCCACCTCTGAAAGCATTTTTCAAAAAGGCTTTCGCTTCTGCCGGCTTCAGAAGATATATAATCTTCTGGTCATTGTGGGCATTCACCCTAAACCTTTCTGTAGCCTTCTACAATCTTTATGCACTTACAGCACTGGAGCTTTCTTTTATAAAGGTTGCTGTTTTTGGGCAGATAGCGTTTAACTCAGTAGCTTTCTTCGCTGCTCCAATGTGGGGGAATGCTCTGGATAAATCCGGCACACATCATGTATTAATTCGTGCAGGCGTTGTATCATCTATAATACCGATGATAATGTTGTTTTCTACCAAAGGAAGTATAGTTGCTTTTTTACTGTTTTCAATATTTAACGGCATGACCCTAATAGGAATAAATACTACAGCCCAGAAAATGCTAATCAGCACTCTGCCTCAAGACAATCGAACAATGTATATAGCTATATACTCCGTAATAACCTCTATTGCCACAGTTCTTGGTTACCTTACGGGCGGAGTATTCCTAGAGCTTCTTGGAGATGTGAATTTTCATTTTGCTTTTATAGATTTGGACAGATACAAGATTCTCTTTTCTCTCTCCGGCCTTCTCCGTCTCGCGGTGCTGATTATTTATCTGCCTGCCATGACGAAAATGCTGGATGAAAAATAAAATGCATTAAAAAAGCCTGTGAACCAATTTAGTTCTCAGGCTTCTGTTTTTATTAATAACTGCTTTTCTTGTCTCCATCGTGGAGTATCTGGTCTATAACTATTGTCAGAGTGATTAAAAACGGCACATTTTCTTCCCCGAAGATATCCAGCGTATATGTGTCTGAGAATGCCACAAACTTTTTGCTAACAGTTCCTACCACGTTTCCATCCTTAAATATATTGAAGTTATAGCCTATGAAATTACCTTCAATAGAAAAATTGCCATAGGTACTTGTAATATTGATTTTTGGCTTTAGTATAGTAAACTCTCTCTTCAAAAATGCAACTTCCTGCCCGCCAGAAAAAATTCTGTATTCAGGAAGCAATTTGAAAAGCTTCTGCTCAATATAAAATAGCTCGTCTCCATTGGCATCGTATACATTCAGCTTGTTGCCTACTGTAAATACCTTGCCCTCTACAAAAATTATAGGTGTTCCATCCTCAGCATTCACCGAGAATTTATCTCCGAAAGAAAAGATTTTTTGTTTAATACTTACTCTCATAGTCCTACTCCTTTATATTTATGCTAAAAATAAATCTAAACTTAAATATCCTATATACATCACATAGCTAGCCAGCAAAGTGATGCCCTGCCATCTTTTGAATTTTCCTGTAATTAGTGCAGGAACCATGACTATCAATGAAACAGCTAGTGCTACTGGCAAATCCAAATACAACGACTGAGGTATCTGGCTCTTTATTAATGGTACATTCTGCATCGATATTTCTAGTCCGCTGTCTGTCATTATAGAGCAAACGGATATTATCAATAAAATATTTAATATATTTGCGCCAAGTACATTGCCTATAGATAGTGTAAACTCTCTTTTCACAACAGCAGATATTGTGGTTATCAGCTCCGGAAGCGATGTTCCCAATGCTATTACTGTCAGCCCGATTATCTGGTCTGATACACCCAATGCCTTTGCTATTATCACTCCGTTGTCTACCAAAAGCCTTGCACCGATTATTATAAAAACAACTCCAAACAAAAATTTCATCAGGTTTTTTGTCACGGTCTTTTTGGTGGTATCCACGCTCTCATGTATCACATTTCCGCTTCTTGCGTCCATAGCTGTGCGAACGTTAATCAGGAAGTAGAGGATGAGGAATACAACTAGAATCGAGCCTTCAATCCACGTAATTCTTAAGTCAAGTGCAAAGATTGCCAATGTTAGAATGGAACCTACGAGAAAAGCACACTTTATCCAGAATGATTTGCGGCTTACTGTGCTGGGAAGGAAAGTGATAGATATTCCAAGTATCAAGCTGGTGTTACATATTATAGAACCAACCGCATTACCTATGCCCATGTCCTGTGTTCCAGATGCTACTGCAAATGTGGAAACCATCAGCTCCGGCATAGTAGTGCAAAGCGCTACAATAGTTGCACCTATCAGTATCTTCGGAATGTTGGTCACCTCTGCCACCCAAATTGCAGCATCCACAAACCAGTCTCCGCCCTTAATAGTCAGCAAAAATCCAACTGCTAAAAGAACGACTGCTAATAAAATATTTTGATCCATTTAATATCCTTATCTATTCGAATTTTTAAAAATCTAATTAATGAAGTTCCAATTCTGGATCTATCACATCCACCACCTTGTTTTCATTGTCAATATCCAAAAATACTATCCATTTATCCAAAGGCAGGTCTGCTTTTTTCAGCAATATGGCACTGCTTGGCGATAATCCTAGGCTATCCAATATATCGTATTGAGGCCTTGTGACCAGCACCAAGGTATATGTATCATTGTATCTGACCTCTGTAATTGACCACTCCTCGGATATCCCCTTATCATTGGTCACATGTGAGGTCAGCAGGTATTCATCGCTCAAAATGCCGGCGACTGTTCTGCTGGAATATAGCTGAGAGTTTGTAGCCTTGTCATCAGGCAGTTCTCCCTCGTAGAATTCAAAAGGTATATCGGTGTTGTCTCTCTCATTGTTCTCCAGCTCTTTTTCAGGCACGAAATATATTAGGTCAGCCTCTTGTATAGTAGACATCATCTCTGTTCTGGATACAAAAGAGATTGCCAGCTCGTCCTCTGGAACAAATGCGTCCGCTCTTTGCTCTGCCAGCACAGTGGCAACGTCCCCATAAGGCGTAAAGAACTCATAATTTATGTATGTCTCTTCACCTTCTTTGGTTTTGGTCACATATGTCAGCAAAGTCTGCTCTGCGCCCTGTACAAAGTAAAAAGTCATCTGCGGATTTTCTTTATCAGTATGATAAAATTCTATTTTATATTGGCACATTGCCTCTGCTGAAAAAATGGTTTTTGGCTTTTCCGCTATATCTGCTGCATAAATAGAATTCAATATTGAAATAAATGCGTCACTATCTCCGCCAAGAGTAGTGTATATTTTGTCTCCTGTGCCTCTGGTTTCGCTGATATACACTATATCCATGGTCCACTCAGCTATGTTTTCAGGGGTCATACCATTCTCTTCTATTATTTCCTTTATCTCATGCTTTCCGCACCCTGAAAAAGAAAAAACCACTACTGCTATTATTATTAAAAAAACTGAAATTGTCTTTTTCTTTGATTTCATTTTTTACCTACTTTGTGCTTTATACTATGCTTTTTGAAAAAAGCTGCTACTTTCTATATCGCATTAATTATACACGATATTCAAAAAAAATAAAACGTTAATTGTTAAAAAAAAGTAATATTTGATTAACATATATAAAATTTTTAATTGGTATGACTAAAATCATATTAAGAAAACGCCAGCATATCGCTGGCATAAAAATCTATCTATAGTGTTTTCAGATACTCTACTGTCTCCTCAAATCTGCATCCTCTGGATGCCTTCACCAGCACTGTATCTCCTTTTTTTATTATTTTATCCAGCTCTTGGTGCATCTTAGCTTTGTCCTCAAAATAGTATGCCTTCTTTTCGCTGTTTTCTGTAATACCCCTGTATGTATGCCAAGATTGCTCTCCGCAGCATATTATTATATCCACGTTTTTTTCTGCTGCCTTTTGCCCCACACTGTAGTGCACTCTTTCCCCGTGCTCGCCTACCTCCAGTATGTCGCCTAGTATGGCTGCCTTTCTGCCCACTGCCAGCTCCAGAAGCTCCAGCCCAGCAATTATTGAATCCTCACAGGCATTGTATGCATCGTTTATTATTGTTAAATTGCCCGTGTTTATTATCTCTTTTCGCATCTTCGCAGGTCTATATGAAAGTACGCCCTGCTGTATCTCTCGGTCAGTCAATCCCAGCGATTTGCCAACAGCTGCAGCACAAAGCACCGATGGCACCATATATCCGCCCGGTACCGGTATTTTTATGTCCACCAGCTCCCCGTTTATATTGGCTTGTATCTCTGTGCCTTCTATATTGGAGGACTGCATTCCTTTTACGCTTACATGATTGTAGCTGCTCTCGCCGAAAAAAACAGGATTTAGATCGCTTTCATTCAGTGCCACCAGCATATCATCATTGCCATATAAAAACACCTGACCGTCCTTTTTCATATAGTCAAATATTTCTGTTTTTGCTCTGAATATTCCTTCTCTGCTGCCTAGCTTCCCAATATGCGCATCGCCTATATTCATTATAATGCATATGTCCGGTCTGGCTGTTTTGCTCAGTCTGCTGATTTCTCCAAAGCTATTCATTCCCATCTCCACTACGGCTATTTCATGGTGTTTTGCCAGATTCAGCAAAGTCTTTGGAAGCCCAACCTCGTTGTTGAAATTGCCTTCGTTTTTCAGTACATCATATTTTTGAGACAGCACCGATGCCATCATCTCTTTTGCTGTGGTTTTGCCCACGCTGCCCGTTATTGCAATCACCTTTACATCAAAAAGCCCTCTGTAGTATTCCGCTATGTCTCTATATGATTTTAGCGCATCCTCCACTAAAATATAGTTTTCTCTGTTCAGCTTTTTGTGGGAAAGCGCACACAAGCACCCGTCTTTAAAGGCGTTGTCTATGAAATCATGCCCGTCGAATTTGTCGCCGACTATAGGAACAAACAATGTGTTCTCTACGATTTCACGGCTGTTGGTGGATATTTCGTATATTTGCCTATCCAGAATTTTTTCGTCGCCGAAAAACTTTCCGTCGCAGGCTTTTAATATGTCTTTTAAAATAATTGGTTCCATTTTCTCCGCCTTATTTATACTTTTCCATAGAAAGTACTATCATCTGGTGGCACAGTTCATCATAGTCTATGCCGATTGCAGCGGCTTCCTGAGGAAGCAAACTAGTAGGAGTCATGCCCGGCAGCGTGTTCACCTCCAGGCAGTACATTTCACCCTTATCATTCATTATAAAATCCGCACGAGAGTATACATCCAGCCCCAGTGCATTATGTGCCTTCACCGCTATATCCTGCATTTTTTTTGCCTGGTCATCATCCAATGATGGCGCTGGGCAAATCTCCACAGTAGTGCCCGCCTGATATTTATGCTCGTAGTCATAAAAGCCTTCGTTGGGGCGTATCTCCACCACCGGCAGCCCTTTGCCGTCAAACACACCGCATGTGTATTCCACGCCTTTTATGTATTCTTCAAGTATCACTGTATCTTCCAGATAGAAAGCCTCGTCCAGTGCTTTTTTCAGCTCATCTTTATTCTGTGCAATATATACGCCCACACTGGAGCCGCCTGCGCTTGTCTTCACCACGCATGGCATTTTGGTGCTGTTTAGCAGCTCCTCTGTGTAGTCCTTTTGCAGTATCATTCTATATGCAGGAGATAGTATTTTGTTCACTTCAAACACCTGCTTTGTGAACCTTTTGCTCATGGCTACGCTGCTGCCCAGCGAACTAGAGCCAGTGTACTTCACACCGAACAAATCCAACGCTGCCTGAATCCTGCCGTCCTCGCCTTCGCCTCCGTGAAGTGCCATGAATACCATATCCGATGCCATGCATAGGTTAAGCACATTTTTGCCGAATATGCCCTTCCCTTTTTTCTCCACCTCTGCGCGCATCTTTTTTACATCGGGAGCTTCCTTTTTCACTGAATATGTAATAGCCTCTCTCTGCCTGCATGTCTCAATATATTTCCTGCAGTCGCCGTCCTCTATTTCGTAGTCGCCGATAACGTCCACCATCACCGCATTATGTCCCTTTCTGATAAGTGCCTTTGCCACTAGTGACCCTGTGCATAATGAAACGTCTCTTTCTACGCTTAGTCCGCCGCTAAGTACTACTATATTCATCTATTTGCTCTCCAATTATATGTTTTTTATATTTGCTGTTCGCATATTGCTATACTTGAATATAACCTAATAATTATATATTGTGATTTAGGGTTAGTCAAATGGTATGTTTGTGTAAATAGGGGATGAGGCACAAAATTATTTTCTAAATTCACTTAATACTTTTTTGTGTTTTGTATGTCAATAATTAAGGTACTGTATCAATTTATTTAGATTATTTATAATTGTATTCAATTTAATGATTTTATAATCTCTCTAGTCTCAATATTTACATCCCTTTTCAGCTCATTCAGTATTACACTGTCATCAAACCTGTCTCGAAGCATATAGCCAACCATCTTTTTTCTGCATATAGTACACCTATTATGTTTATACAAAAGAGCATATAATTCATGGCAATATGTATTCTCGTATTTATCAAACATTTCGTTCATTCTCGTTTGTATAACATGCCACAAGTCTTCATCATAATCATTGTTACACATCAAAAAAATCAGTTTATAGTCACCGGTTTGATAATTATTCAATAGTAATGGTATATAGTCATACCAGTTTAGTGCACTTGAAATTATGTTAATTGCCTTTTTCCTGATTCTTTTATCTGACTTCCACTTTAATGCACATACTGCACTTTCTGATAATGTAGGATTGTCCAGAAAACCAAGTACTTTTTCAACGTTGCCTTTATATGGTACAAGAGAAAACGCATACAATAACTCGCGAACAAGTTGGGTATCGCTTGAATGATTAATATCATGTTCTACTAACTGTAACTCGAATTCCTCAGCTTTTCTTGCCCAAGGGCACATTTTATGATAACTAGGTACAGGATTGTATTCCAACAGCTTTGCTTTAATTTCCTCATATGTAGGCCTTAAATATGTATATTTTTGAGGGGTGTAATTTAGTTCTTTAATAAAGTACTTTTCAAACTTTTTATTGTGTTCCAATAAATCTCTAAATAATCCTTTAAGATAATCATCATCAAATCTCTTTTGCAGATTCTCTATAAAAAAACTTTCACCATCGTAATATTCGTCTTCCTGAAATCTAGCAGCAATTAAATTAGCTAAAAATAAAATTTGATTTTTGTCAGCTACTTCTGCGAGTTCATCACAACCTATGAAGCAACCATATTCTTTATCGTAACGACAGTTTTCAAGCATTATAGAAATCGGATTATAATTTGATTCTTTATAGAATAATATGCCTAGTTCAAACACTTGTTGTTGATATATCCCCGGATTGTCATCCTTTAATGAATTTATAATCCTGCTTTGCAGTTCTTCCATGTTGCCAACTTGTTTGATTAAATCCCATAAATACTGAGCTTTTGTACCTTCACATTGTACATCATATGCCGAATCTTTAATTGAATACTCAAACAAAATATCATTATATTCCGTAGAGTTATTACAATTAGATAGATGAATGACTGCACTTCCAAACCCAAATAATAATGCTCTTTCAAAACTGTTTCTATCCATTAAAATTTATACCTTCTCAGAAACCTATTTGTTAACTAATAATTGCTCTATTATATCACAAACATTGGTATTGTTTCTTTTTTAAATAAACACACCTACAAATTATAAAAAAAATTTTATCTTAAGTTTACCCTTAGCTTGAAAAATAAAAAAGGAATTCGCTTATAAGTCATTAAAAAATACAACAAATCCGAACCCATTTTTAAAACTATACGGTTCGGATTGTTTTTGTCTGGATGCTTAGCTCGAAATAGATGCACCATATATTGTTATCACAACACTCTCTTTGACCATAATCAATCGTCTACTAAAAATGTTAATATCATAGCACTCTGTTCCACAGAAAATCTCTTCTTAGTACTGTAGAGAAATATCAGCCTAATGTGCAACGTATGGCTTGGCAATGTAGAAATTTTTACACCATATAATAATTGATATTAATACTTTAAAATGATAAAATACTTGCATTATAAACATAAAAAGGTATGTTAGAAAGATTTTTAGTTTAGCTACCCTAATTCGTATATTGAAGGTACTGGCTGCCTTTTCAACAGAAAATGTAGTAAAATCGATAGTTCATTTGAAAATATTGTTAGTGGAAAGGACTGTATATAACTATGTTTAGAAGTGTACGTGCTTATCTTGTTGAACCGATACTATCATCTGCTAGAAAGCCAGGCATCAAACCTCTTCGCTTTTTTATTAACATCATTCTAATTACTTTAATATTCGTGCTCGGCATCATTATATTAAGAAATAGTATTCTGCACTACAAAATTATTGAATACCAAAAACGGAATGGAGAACCCATAAGCGTAACAGTAACCCATTATGATATAAACCCTAACAAATATGAAAATACAGGTTCCCCCTATGTGGTATACGAAGGCTGCACCCAATTTGTAAAAACCACTATTGCATGGACTAAAATAGGTGAATACCTTTTAAAAAAAACTTATACTCCTTACCACAGTTACGATGCAGTTATCTTTAATCACAACGGTAAAGAAATCGCCCATATTCTGGGTTCAGAAAAATATATCTACGAACGCTCATTTCCACTGGGCTTTTTCATTGTCTACATTGCAATAATTTATTTAATAGGCAGCGTAAAGCGATTGTCAGCAGCAGTTAAATATTATAGGGATAAAGCAGCGCACAATATAAAAATTCGCAAAGCAAAATATTCTAAAGTCTATAAATACCTTTTAAATATATATTTGATTTTTAGCCTGATTACCACCATAGCGGCATTTATTATTATCACTCCCTATATGGCGTTCGTCACGGTAATTTTCCACTTTATGATGCTTGGCTTATACACTGTTCTGTCCTGGGATTATTACTATGCTGAGCATATAAAAAATATTGATATTTAAGGTAATCGTTTTTTGCATAAAATACAAAATTAGTATTCAAGAGATTTTTGGCTAATACACAGGAGTAATTATAATGGTTTTACCTAGAAATATTGTACACATTATTGGTTAGTAAGTGATAACATATGTGTGAAAGCAATGCTTTAATGTTGCTAAAGCTTGAAAAACCCCGAGAATGCCAAAAAACCGCTTTTATTGCGGTTTTTATTATGGCGCATCGGAAATATAACTTTCTCTCACCATAATTTAACTGGGCAATTATCCTCATAATTTTATAATTCTTATGTTTGTGTTCATATCTTAGTACTTAGTTCATTTTTACGTACCAGTTCCAGTCGTCTTGTTTATTTAAGTTTAGTATTTCCTTATTCCAGTATTGAAGCACAAGATGGATAATCTTTGGTCTGTAGCGTGTCATAAGCATTGTTTTTTTCTCTCTGTATTTTCTTATTTCTTTGGTTTTTACTATTTCTTTAGCAGAAAAATAAATGTAGTTCCAACTGCTTTTTGCGTCTTTGTCATATAGGCTTATACCTACGCTTTTAATTTCCCCCCACTTCAAGGTGTGCTTAAATCCTGAAAGATAGTTTTTTACGTGTACACCGTTTTTATCTATTGTGATGCGGTTGATGCTGTTTCTTACATTAAAAAACAATGCCACAATAAAAGGAAACAGAGATGTAATCAGCATCCGGACGTCACGTCCTGAGGAAGTGAGAATGTCTTTTATCATTATTAGAGTTGGATAAAGAATGACAACCAGCAAAATAAACAGCCATATACGAACCGCATTTCTGGACAGCATAAATGTGCTTCTTCCGTAGTATAAAGGAATGTCCTTGTAGTAGTCTATGCCGTCAATTTCATCTATCACTTTGCCTTGGTCAATTCTGTTATATCTTTCCCAAAAATCTTTTCCCTGCTGTGTTACCTTTGACCAAATCAAAAAGCACAACAAATATACTGACGTTACAATGAGAGGCAGTATCATCATATAAAAAGTTAATGGCCACACAAATGCGTCTTTGTTTCTGATGGTTTCAAACAGGACATACCCACCCATTAGCATGTTGCAAAATCCCCAAATAAGCATGACTAAAAATGTCACATATATCGTTTTGAATTTCTTATAACTCATTATATTTCCCTATTGCGTAGTGTTTTTTATTGCTAAACTATAGAGTTGCATTTAGTATTTTCTGTCACTAGAAACTATTGCAATTATACACGCAACCCGATCGGTTATTCAGTACATTGGCTATTCTAAATAATCTACTTACATTAATGTCTTTTGATATTATATCATAAAACTGAAATTAATTCAGATCAATGTTTGAAAGTACATAATGTGTGATTGTATAAAAAACATCCAAATGTATCTGAGGTTTAGTAATAATATATTAATCTTGAAAATACCGAAAAACCGCCTATATAGGCGGTTTCCCAGTGGTGCATCTATTTCGAGCTAAGCACCTTGTCTATGGAAGAGTAGCTCGAAATAGATGCATGTTTAAATAAATATATCACTCACACATAAATGTTTATTGAGGGTATCTAATACAGATATCACTAAATTTACATGGTTTCAAAAGATATGATTTCTTTAAACTCCTTGCTTTCACAAATCGACATAGCAAACCAACCAAATCCATCTACCCAGCGTTCTTTAGGAAATTCTCCATCTGTTTCATTAATAAAATCGTCTATACCTTCTCCTTGGAACATAAGTTTTATTTTAACAAAATCATCTTGAGGCAATGGTTTAAATTCATTTTTTGGGTATTCTGTTTTATCAGTGTTAGAACAGACAAATCCATCCCACCCATGTTGATTATTATCAAATATAAGTACCTCTTTACCGCACTTTCCACAAACAGCATATACTATCAAATAATAGTCGCCTTTATATTCAATTGTTCCTATGTATTCACCTGATAAATCAGCTCCCAATAATATGCTGAACTTATAATGTCCGCAAGTGCATAGCAAATCACCTTCAGTTGAAAACTCGTCGCCCTTAACATTTTTATAAAACTCTTTTATATGCGTTGGTATAAGAAGCTTTTTATTATTCATAATTATTATTACCACTTTCTTTTTTATATAACACATAAAAATGTGTTTAAAAATCTCATACCTGTATATTGCAATATTATAGCATAATACACATTATTCAGAAAACTCAATTTGTATACAATATTTTGATTTTTAATTAAAGCTAAGATACTTCTTTTTGATATAATTAAGTTCGAATCCTCTTTAGTGCTAAAAAAATGCCCAAATACATCTACGGTTTAGTAATAAAATAAAAAGCTCTTAAAATTCCAAAAAAACCGCTTGTACAGCGGTTTTCTTATGGTGCATCTATTTCGATCCAAGCACCTGGTCTGCACTTTCGAAACTTTACTTCGTAAAATATCTTTCGTGCTAAGACCATAAAAGGACAACTCTCGTTGTCCTTTTATGGTCTGGGTGAGAGGATTTGAACCTCCGGCCTCTTGAACCCCATTCAAGCACGCTACCAAGCTGCGCCACACCCAGTCATTATTCAGTTTTGGCTTTCGCAACTTTGCTTCGCAAAATTGTTTTCGCCCTGTCCTGCTCCCGCATGCTCTCCACTT
>JBFLKU010000005.1:0-65299 GCA_040883315.1 Eubacteriales bacterium | reverse complement strand
GCTTTGCAGTTTTCAAGGTGCTTTCCGGTTACATAACCGTGCCATCCCCTTCCGGCGACAGCTAGACTAGAATACCATATACTCTTTTTGTTGTCAATACTTTTTCGAAATAAAAAACAACAAGAATTGCTGGAAATTTTACTTTTCAGCCGGAACTATATTATATGCAATTTACAGGAGTTTTTCAAGGGATTTTCGCCGTTCGTTCAACAATTATTTTGATTAAATGTTCGTGTATTTTGCAAAATAAAATGCCGTTCTTTTTCAATTCGGCATTTTGTCATTTTATTTATAATACTAATTTAAAACATTTTTACAAGCTGATCTAAAATTTTATTTGCTACTTCTTGCTTAGTCATCATCTCATGTCGTATAATCTCACCTCTTGGCATAACAAAGCTGACTATATTTGTATCTGTTCCAAATCCCGCACCCTGCTGGGTAACATCATTCGCAACAACCATATCCGCGTTTTTCTTTCTGCACTTTTCTTTTGCATTGGTTTCTAAATCATTGGTCTCTGCCGCAAAAATTATAAGCTTTTGATTTTTTTTCTTCTCACCCAAATGCTTGGCTATGTCCACTGTTCTTGTCAGTTCTAAAACCATATCACTGTCAGTCTTTTTTATTTTCTGCACAGCAGGCTTCTGTGGCTTGTAATCACACGGAGCAGCCGCTTTTATCACTGCATCGGCATTATCATAGTTTTCTAAAACAGCATCCAACATTTCCTTTGTAGTATTTATGTTCACTAAACTCACATTAGCAGGCTTTTCTAGGTTCACTTTGCCGCTCACCAGCACCACTTCTGCTCCTCTTTCTGCTGCAGCCTTTGCAATAGCATAGCCCATTTTGCCTGTTGAAGGATTAGTTATATACCTTACAGGATCAATGTATTCCACTGTAGGCCCAGCTGTAACCACTATTTTTTTGCCTTTTAAATCCTGCTCTGATGAAAGTAGCCTATGGCATTCAGTGACTATTTCCTTTGGTTGGCTCATTCTGCCCCATCCTATGTCACCGCATGCCAAAAGTCCGCTATCTGGTCCTATAGTCTCATATCCCAGTTCTTTTAGCTTTTTAAGGTTTTTCTGAACGATACTGTTAGCATACATATTGGTATTCATTGCAGGAGCTAATAGCTTTTTGCCTGTGTGCGCCATTATAGTAGTTGTCAGCATGTCGTCTGCAATACCATTGGCTATTTTGCCAATTATATTTGCAGTAGCCGGTGCTATCAAAAACAGATCCGCTTTTTTGGCAAGAGAAATATGCTCCACTTCCCATGGAGTTTCTCTTTTGAACATATCTGTTGTAACAGGGTTATTAGAAATTGTTTCCAAGGTGAGTGGAGTTACAAATTCACAAGCACTTTTTGTAAGGATTACATTTACTTCATATCCTAGTTTGCGGAGTCTGCTGACTACATCTATAGTTTTATATGCAGCAATTCCACCAGTTATTCCAACTACAATATTCTTTTTGTCGCTCATGGTGCACACCACCTAATAATAAAATCGCCTAATAATGGCTTTGATAGGTTACTATACCTTCGTCTATTTCACTTATCGCGATAGCTAGCGGATTTCTCTCTTTTGTATCTCCGTCTTTAATCAACTGTCTTGCACGTCTCGATGCCACTATCACTAAAGTGTACTTACAGTCCACCTTCTCAAGTAGGCTTTCGATTGTAGGGTTCTTACTCATTATACACGCTCCTATATAAAAATTAAATATTTAAATTATTTACAAAGTTACAAAATTGAAAAATATTTTTATCTATCTACTGTATTATTATCATCATCATAACACTTTTTATGTGTATCCGTCAAACACACTCATTAAAGAAATACTCCCTTTTTCACTTTTACTCTCCTGGATTTGTTTTTCAAAATCATTTTCTTTATCGCTTTATACTCTTCTTTTTCAAAAACTCTTTTAGGCAGCATAAATGATTGGTTGGAATCTACATATAAGAGTATCAAGTTTTTTAACAAAACTATTTTATAAAATGCATCCCATTCAAGTCCGTTTGTGCCATTCTCTGTGATATGAATATGCCGCTTGACTTTCATTTCCCTTGAATTTTCCTG
Organism: Eubacteriales bacterium; assembly: GCA_040883315.1. Taxonomy (GTDB): domain Bacteria; phylum Bacillota; class Clostridia; order Christensenellales; family UMGS416; genus JAFGUF01. The sequence continues at coordinate 63,206 of JBFLKU010000005.1, read as the reverse complement.
CCTTCTGCTCTCACGGAAAAATATTGTAATAGGCATTGATATCTGTGACAGCAAATACAGCCCTATCATCACCCAGATTAGTGCACTTATTTGCCCCTTTATATATACTATAGCTAAAATACACAAAATAAATACTATAGTAATAAATAATAGGTTTGCTCTTCTTTCTATAAAATAGGTTCTAATACCCCGATTAATATAATCTCTCTTTTTATAAAAATACTTTTTATCAATATCCATAGTGGCTCCTTAATTTCATATATTTATATTTAAATCCTTATATATTTACAGTATATTATTATTAATTTATTATCAAGGGCTAAATGCAAAATAGTTAAAATACATGTAAAAAACCTTTGATTTCTTTAATATTATTTTATCCTGTTTTTTTGTGTTCTATCTTTTATACTTGTGCTTGACGTTTGTGTTATATTACATTACAATATATCGTATGAAGTTGTGTAATTTAATAGATTAATTACTTATTTTTAAATATAAACCTATGGGGGACAATCCATGTTTGGAAGTCAAGATATCGGAATTGATTTAGGCACTGCAAGTGTCTTAGTTTATGTTAAAGGCAAAGGCATTGTACTAAAAGAGCCTTCTGTTGTGGCTGTACACAAAAAGACCGGCAGAGTGCTGGCTGTAGGCGAGGATGCCCGCCGCATGCTAGGCAGAACACCAGAAGACATTCTGGCTGTACGTCCATTGAGAGACGGTGTAATATCCGATTATGAGATGACTGAAAAAATGCTTCGGTATTTTTTAAATAAAGTTGTAGGTAAAAAGTTCTTTTTCAAGCCTAAAGTAGTAGTATGCGTGCCAACAGGTGTTACAGAGGTGGAAAAGCGCTCTGTCCGCGATGCTACAGAGGATGCAGGAGCAAGAGAAGTGCTGCTTATTGAGGAGCCAATAGCTGCAGCCATCGGTGCAGGAATAGATATTTCCAAGCCATACGGCTCAATGGTGGTTGATATCGGCGGCGGAACATGCGATATCGCTGTTATATCTCTTAATGGTATAGTAGTATCCGACTCCATCAAGGTAGCCGGAGATAAATTTGACGAAGCAATAATAAAATACATGAAGAAAAAGCACAATCTGCTTATCGGTGAAAGAACAGCCGAAGAGTTAAAGGTGAACATTGGTGCTACCTTCCCCAGAAAAGAGACTATCTTTATGGAAGTTACCGGAAGAAATCTTATTTCAGGTCTTCCGAAAACATTGAATGTTGGTTCTGACGAAATGATTGAAGCATTAGATGAGCCTGTTCAGGAAATTCTAGAGGCCGTTCACAATGTTTTGGAGCGCACACCACCGGAGATAGCATCCGATATATACGACAGAGGAATAGTAATGACCGGCGGCGGTTCACTGCTTTATGGTCTAGATATGAGAATTCAACAATATACCAGAGTGCCCTGCTATGTGGCAGAGGACGCAGTTTCATGTGTAGCCATAGGAACAGGCAGAGCTTTGGAAATTAGTTCAGCAACGAAAAGGTAGGAATATGCGATATCCCAATATGCTTCCAAAATCAGCATTAAACAAAGCTGCCGAGTATATTTATGCTTTTGGAAGGGATATCGATATCGCTATGTATGAATATTACTTTAAAAAGGCTAATCAATTTAAAGTAATCAATCATTTAAATAATTACGTCAATAATGACGGCGGTTTTGGAAAAGGTTTAGAGCTGGATTTCACGTATACAGGCTCTACACCTTTATCTACTACTATAGCCCTTAATATCATAAGACAGCTTCACATATTTACAAATAACCATCTCACATCAGATGCTCTGGAATATCTATCAAGTACAAAAAATTACAAGAATGGTTGGTCATGTATCACAGCTGAGGTGAATGACTATCCACGAGCTATTTGGTGGGAATATAAACCTATTATGAAAGAAACCTATTCTCTCAACCCCACTGCGGAAATTATAGGATATTTTTATACTTTTGGCGGAGGAGTGTACAGAAACATTGTGCACGAAATGCTTGATCTCTGCTATGCATATCTTCTGGATTCTGCAAACGGAAATGAAATGCATGAAATTATATGCCTAATGAAAATGATACGCATGCTTCCTGCAAATCTACGAAATAGATTTACTAGATTTCTGCGTCCTAGGCTAAACAACGAGCTTTGCTATGATATCAGCAAATATAATACATATGTTTTAACTCCGCTTCAGGTGTTTGAATCCCCCGATGACCCATTATATGATATTTTCAGAAACCAGATTGAAGAAAATTTAGATTATTTAATTGAAAGTCAAAACAAAGACGGCTCATGGAATGTGCCCTGGGACTGGCAAAGAGACGAGCACATATTTGACAAACAGCTACCCAAAATAGCCGCATATATCACATTGGAAAATATAAAACGCCTAAAGGAATTTGCGCGGTTAGGTCTATAAAAGCATTAATATTATTATAGCAGTATACTAGAAAAATCGTTAAATGAAAAAAATATCCTCGTATTGTTTATGTTAAAATACGAGGTTCTTATATTTTATGAAAGAAAGATATAAAGCAAATATTACTTCTTATTGAAAGCAAAAAGAGTTCAAGTTCATTTCATTATCAGCAGCTTTATTTTATTTTTTCTTCAAAATGTATTTTATCGCCTTTATCAGTTTTCTGTTTGCTAATGCCTCCATCGCTTCTGGCGCATATGGTGGAGTGCCGTTTCCCGCCATCAAGCCAAGTGACTTAAACGGAAGCTCCATAGCTGTATTATACATCATAATATATTGTTTATGCTCTTCTGGCTTCACGCCCTTTGGCAGCATACGCTTTAGTGCAATCCTTGCAATTGTTTTAAAGAGTTTACCTAGAAGAGTGTCTTTCAGGTCTTCGAATGTCGAGGTAGTTGTAAATTTCTCTCCTTTTTGCATGTATCTTTCCGGTAGTTCTCTTCCTAATAGTTTTTCAAAGTCTTTTTCATCTATATCTAATGTACTATCAGTTAGACTATAGTAACACGGTAGCAATTCTCTGTAATCAGGCACTTCTATATCATCTTTTGCTGATATCTCCAATTCTTCCTGCAGCCTAATATCCTGTGATGAGCTGCCCACCAATATACTATATATTCCGCTGTCTACGTGCCAGTCATTTATGTTAACATTGTAGTAGGCAAAGGCTCTCTTATCCAGCTCTATGGAAATCTCCTTTTTTTCGCCAGACTTCAAAAATACCTTTTCAAATGCTCTCAGTTCTTTTTCTGCCTTAAATATTGGAGATTCATTGTTCTTTACATATATTTGTGCTATTTCAGCACCATCTTTTTTCCCTGTGTTTTTGATGCTGAATACTACTTTGTATTCAAATTCACCTTTTTTCTCAATTTTTAAATCAGAATATTCAAATTGCGTATAGCTTAGCCCAAATCCAAACGGAAATAAAACATCTTTTTTTGCTTTGTCATAATATCTATATCCCACATATATGCTCTCTCTGTACTCTACCGTCTTAGGATATCCAGGGAAATAGCTATAGCATGGAGTATCATGCAGTGCTATTGGAAATGTTTCAGCAAGCTTTGCAGAAGGGCATACGTCTCCAAACAATATATCAACCACTGCCCCAGCTCCTGCCTGACCGGATAGATAGCTCTCCAGTACGGCCTTAGTTTTTTCTATCCAAGGCATAGATATAGGCGAACCGTTTGATAGCACCAATATTACATTTTTATTCACCTTTGATACTTCCTCAATCAGCATCGAGTGGCTTTCAGGGATATCCAGAATATCTCTGTCCATTCCTTCTGTTTCATATATATCCGTTAGCCCTGCAAATATTATGGCATACTTGTGCTTTTTAGCTGTTTCTATAGCTTCATCTATCAGTGCCTTGTCAATATCCTTTGTATTGGCATCATATCCCTTTGCATATTCGTACGAATATTCTTTTTCGTCCAGCACATCACATATAGTGTCTAGCTTTGTGGGGTGAATAAGGCTAGAGCCTGCTCCCTGATATCTTGGTACTTTGGCAAATTCGCCAATTACTGCAATGCTTTCATTTTTCTCCAAAGGTAGAATATCATCATTCTTAAGTAGTACTACAGACTCCTGTGCTGCTTTCTTTGCCAATTCATGGTGCTTAACGACATCGTATTTATAGTCCTTTTTTATATGTTCCTGTGATTTCAGAATCAAATCCACTACTCTTTCGACTACCTTATCCAGTTCTTCCATTTTCAATGTGCCGGCTGCAATAGCATTCTTTATGGTGATTGATCCTCTTTTTCCTGCGGCAGGCATTTCTAGATCCAGTCCTGCCTTTATGCCTTCGTCTCTTTTATTTACAGCGCCCCAGTCACTCATCACCAGTCCTTCGAATCCCCATTCATCACGAAGAACGTCTGTTAGAAGGCGTTTGTTCTCGCTCATGAATTCCCCGTCCACTTTGTTGTAGGCACACATTAAAGTCCAAGGTTTTGCTTTTTTTACGCATTTTTCAAAGCCTGCCAGATATATTTCCCTTTGCGCACGCTCATCAACTACAGCATCTATCGAAAATCTTAATCTCTCTTGGTTGTTCATCGCAAAGTGCTTTAGAGATGTTCCTATATTTTTGGATTGTACTCCCTGAACCAGTGCAGCGGACATTTCCCCTGCGTGGTATGGGTCTTCTGATATGTATTCAAAATTTCTTCCGCACAGTGGTGAGCGTTTAATATTAGCTCCAGGACCAAGTATCACAGATACCTGCTCCTGCAGGCATTCATCTGCCATAGCCTGCCCCATCTCATACATCAGGTCTCTATTCCATGAGCTGGCTGTAGCACAAGCTGTGGGAAAGCATGTGGATGGAACACTATCGTTCATTTCGTCTCTTTCGTAGCTTCCATCTTCCTTCCTCAGTCCATGGGGTCCATCAGCCACCATCACCTGCCCTACTCCCAGTCTTTCTACAGAAACCAAATGCCATGAGTCCAGTCCCATGCATAGGTCTGCTTTTTCATCCAATGTCAGCTGAGAAACTATTTTTTTTGCTATGTCAGACATGCTATCTCCTTATCTCTTCTTTATTTACTCATTTAAAAAGGATAACTATATAATTATCCCTTAATTTTTTTCTATTAATTGCTCACATGGTTTCCGGTGTCCAGCCATTCAAATCCAACAGGTACATTCATCATTTTGCAGTAGTAATCCCACACCGCACCATACGGATATGAATTGAATTCCTCTATTAATGCTGCCTTGCTGTTATAGTCGTCAGCTTCGTCGCATTCTTTCAGATAATCTGTTGGCTCTAGAAAGGCTTTTAAAAATGCTTTCTGAACTGCTCTTGTGCCTATAACCCACTTTTTAACCTTGGCTAAATCATACATCTCGGTTTTAAAATCAAGGTATATTATCACCTTTTCCAGCAAATCATTATGTACAATGTATCTTGCCAGATTTAGCGTTTTGTCATTCAGCATGATTAAATTATCCGAGTTTTCTTCAGGTCTTATATTTATAATTATCTTGTCCGTAAATGGTATTACGGCATTTATGCTTTGGTATATCTTTTTTTTACCCTTTAGGCTGTTTGTGTTTATATTTGCTATCAAATTATTTTGCGTAGCATAATTCTGGCAGAACGTTTCATCTGCAATAGGAACATAATCATCCTTTAGGTCGCCAAGGCCTGTGAAGACAGAGTCCAGATTATATATTTTGTTTATAGGTTCGGAATAAACCTTGTTCAGCGAATCCACCAATATCTCCTGAGTAGATATAAAATCTGTTGGCGAGCTTTTGAAATAGTCATTCACATTTATGGTTGTAATGCACGGGGTTTGCAGCATAGTACCGATATACTGCCCTACTAGCCTGCACCTTTGGCAGTGCTCCACCCAGAAATAGCGTATGTCTTTATTTCTGTCAGATAGTGCAAATCCTTTGTCCGACTTTTCGTGGCGAATCATCGACGTGTAGAAATCCATACCGCTGGTATGCTTTTTTGCCCACTCTACCCATTTCTCATAGTGGCAGTTTTCTATTTCGTCCAGCTCTACAAATTCATCGGCATCCATATGAATCGCATTCAGGCTTATGCGGTGCTTCCCCGGTATCAGGCTGAATGCCTTTTCTAGGTTGTTTCTTAGCTTTGGGGAATTCTCTTTCTCGTTTTTGTAGTCTGATGTTTCATTTATGGAGTCTATGTCCACAATATCACAGCACTTAAGAGAAAAAACCAATTTTTTTAGTTTTTCAATGGCAGCATCTGTATCTATACCGATTTCTTTATATTTTTCTTTCGCAAAACTGTAATAGCTTTCAACTGAGCTCATTTAATTCTCCAAATCATTTTTATTGTACGTTCACATAATATTTTACTACCTATAAAGGCTTTTTACAATAGAAGCATGGCAAAAACATACGTCTAATTTACATTTATATATATGTTTTGCCGCAACAAAATCAAAATGTCCTGTGCATAATCTTGACGAAAAAACAAATCCCTATTAAAATGTACTCTAATGGTTTAAATTAAGCACAATCAATAGAAAGGCTAGGTACGGATTACCTAGATATAAGGAAAATATTAATGTCAGCAAAAGAATACAATTTCAGCGAAATCGAAGGCAAGTGGCAGAAAATCTGGGACGAAGAAAAGGCATTTTGTGCACAGGATGATTTTTCAAAGCCAAAGTACTACTGCTTGATCGAGTTCCCCTATCCATCAGGCTCCGGGCTGCATGTTGGTCACCCACGCTCCAACACAGCTCTAGATATAATATCCAGAAAGCGCAGAATGGAAGGATACAATGTACTATATCCTATTGGCTGGGATGCGTTTGGACTGCCAACAGAAAACTATGCAATCCAAAACAATATACATCCTTCAATTGTTACCAAAAACAATATAGATCGTTTTCGTTCGCAGCTGAAAAAGATTGGGTTCTCTTTTGACTACTCCAGAGAAGTGAACACAACTGACCCAAAATATTATAAATGGACACAATGGATTTTCATTAAGCTTTTTGAAAATGGGCTGGCATATAAAGATGAAATAAATATAAACTACTGCCCGGACTGCAAAGTAGGACTTGCAAATGAAGAAGTGGTGGACGGTGAATGCGAAAGATGCCACAGCAAGGTTGTCCGCAAGACTAAAAAGCAATGGATGCTTCGCATAACAGACTATGCACAAAAGCTACTGGATGGACTGGATGAAATAGATTTTATCGAAAGGGTAAAAACACAGCAAAGAAACTGGATAGGAAGAAGCGAAGGTGCGGAAGTCGACTTTGCTATTGCTGGAAAAGACTATGCTCTAAAGGTTTTCACCACTCGCCCTGATACACTATTTGGTGCTACATATATGGTAATATCACCAGAGCACCCGATGGTAGAAGAATTTGCAAATGACATTAAAAACATTGATGAAGTAAGAAAATATAGAGAAGTAACAGCACTGAAATCCGACATGGAGCGTACAGAGCTGAACAAAGAAAAAAGCGGTGTAGAGCTGCTGGGAATAAAGGCGCTAAACCCTGTAAACGACCAAGAAATACCTATCTTCGTGTCTGACTATGTATTAATGAGCTATGGTACAGGTGCCATTATGGCTGTGCCGGGTCATGATAACAGAGACTATGAATTCGCTAAAAAGTTTGATTTGCCTATTATCGAGGTGGTATCAGGCGGAAACATAGAGGTGGAAGCATACACAGACAGCGAAAACGGTGTGCTGGTGAATTCAGGCCTGCTTAACGGGCTGAAAGTGCCGGATGCTAAAAAGAAAATAATACAATTTTTATTGGATAAAGGCGTGGGCGAAAAAACAGTGAACTACAAACTGCGCGATTGGGTATTTTCCCGTCAGCGCTACTGGGGAGAGCCCATTCCATTGGTTCACTGCGACGACTGCGGCTGGGTGCCTCTGCCATTCGAGCAGCTGCCGCTTACTCTGCCGGAAGTAGATGAATTTAAGCCCGGAGAAGGCGGAGAATCGCCTCTGGCTGATGTTTCTGATTGGGTGAACACAATATGCCCTAAGTGTGGTAAGCACGCTGTACGTGAAACTGACACCATGCCTCAATGGGCAGGTTCATCATGGTATTTCCTGCGCTACATAGACCCACACAATGATGACGAGCTGGCCGCACAGGACAAACTGAAATATTGGCTGCCGATAGACTGGTACAACGGTGGAATGGAGCACACTACCCTTCACCTGCTGTACTCACGTTTCTGGCATAAATTCCTTTATGATATCGGCGTAGTTCCGTCACCAGAACCATATCAAAAGAGAACAAGCCACGGAATGATATTAGGTGAAAACGGCGACAAAATGAGCAAATCCCGCGGAAACGTAGTGAACCCTGATGACATGGTAGCAGAATTTGGTGCAGACGCATTTAGATTGTATGAAATGTTCATGGGTGCATTCGATCAGCCCATCCCATGGTCTACACAAGGAGTGAAAGGCTGCAAAAGATTCTTGGACAGAGTGTGGAAGCTACAGGAGCATATACAAGGCGATGCAATAAGCGCAGACATGGAAACTACCACCCATAAAATGATTAAAAAGGTAAGCGAAGACTATGAAGCCATGAAATACAATACGGCAATAGCCACAATGATGAGCTATATAAATGATATTTATGCAAAGGGAACAATAACTAAAGAAGAGCTTAAAATATTAATCACTCTTCTAAATCCCGTGGCTCCTCATATTACAGAGGAGATGCATGAGAATATGGGTGGCAACGGCATGCTGTCGCTGGCTGAATGGCCAAAATGGGATGAAAACAAATGCATCGATGCCACTAAAGAAATCGCAGTGCAGGTGAACGGCAAAGTCCGCGGAACAATTACAATCTCTACTAATGCTTCGGATAAGGAAGTGGAGGAAATGGCACTTGCAAATGAAAATGTCGCAGGACATATAGAGGGCAAAACTGTGGTCAAAGTGATTGTTATAAAGGGCAGAATCGTAAACATCGTTGTAAAATAAAAATATAATTACATATAAATTTAAATAGTGAGAAGGCTGCTTATATAAGCAGCCTTCTACATTATTGTGTATACTCGAGTTTTATGAGGATGTTGCCGAGTCAGTAGGTGATACCGTTGGCTCCGGTGTAGGTGTTGCCGTCGGTTCTGGTGTTGGTGATGCCGTCGGTGTCTCTGTGGTTGGTTCTGGTGACGGCGTATCTGTTGGTTCCGGTGAAGGTGTAATGGTAATAGGTATTACCACCGTCTTAACCGAACTTGTTTTCTTCGTATAGTCAGGATTATATACAGCCGTTACAGATACATAACACGTTGCACCTTCTTGATATCCGTCAAGCGATCTGGCAAGCACACTATAGCTTAATTCATTTGTCGGGAATGAAGTAGTACCGCTTGCTCCGTATGAAGGTGAACTATTTGTAAATGAATAGTTTGCCTTGTAGTATTCCAGACTACTGTTTTCAACTGAACTCCAAGAAATTGTTATTTTTCCTGTAGCCTCATTGTAGCTGGCACTTATTCCTGCTGGTGCTGTATATTCAACAGCATTTGCTGGTATCATTATTGTAACAGTATTTCCGGGGCGTTTAACGCTGTGGTCTTCATATAAAGCAGTGATTGAGAAGTAGCAAGGCTTTGCTGCATCTACATATCCTAGCTCGTCCAAGCTTATAACCGCACTTGTCTCTGAAGGATTGGTTATCCATCTCAGATAGTCAGAACTGCCGTATACAGGTGTGCTGTCTGTGAATGAATATACTACTTTGTAGCCTTCGAGTCTATCATCTGTAATTTTGCCCCAGTTCAGATAGATGTAGTTGCCGTCTCTGCTTCCCGAAATATTTGTTGATGGGTAGTCTTGTGTGTTTGGAGTGGTGCCTGGCTGTACTGTTGGCATTACCAATGATATTACATTGCCCGGTACTTTTTGCTCCTGACCATCATACAATACTGTGATTGAGAAGTAGAACTTTCTGCCTTCTTTATATCCGTTCAGGCTGGTCAGTTTGTATTTTCCGCTTGTTTTTGCTGGGTCTGTCACGTATTCAATGTAGCTGCATCCCTCTTCTCCATATACAGGAGTAGTGTCTGTGTATGAATACATTACTTTGTAGCCGTCAAAGCGTTCGCTATCTATTCCTGTCCATTCCAGCAATACATAGTCGCCGGCAATATTTCCGCTTATTTTTGATGTGCCAGCTGCTGTGCCCGGCTCTGGTGATGCTGTTGGTTCAGCCGTTGGTTCGCCGGAAATCTGTGCTGTCACTGGCAAAACATTACTGAGCTTTCCTGTATTATTGCACTTTACATATAGGCAATAGTATGTCTTTGTGTTCAGCTCGCCGGCACTCAGGCTAATCGAAAAACTATTGGGCTGCTCATTTTCTATTTTTACACGCTGGGTTTTCACAACATTTTTCATCTCTTTTATTTCATCTAGTGTTGTGCCTTTTAATAATTTATACTCTACCTCTATCCCCTCTGCGTTAACTTTAGAAAAGTCAATATTTTCCCACGAAATAAGAAGTTTGTCGTCTTTTGCAGTTCCGCTTATTACAGGTGCTGCAAATTCTGGCTCTCCGTTGTAGTCATCCGGCAGGCATTTTACTACGTCGTCTACTTTCAGGTCAGCGTCAGCCTCTACATCCTCTGCAATGTTGCAAAGCAGCAGCAATCCGGGAGACACTTTCAGGTCTTTAGCCGTCTGTATATCGTCTGTTTTCCCGTTTACTCCCAAAAGCTTAACGCCGTCGCCCAGCTCATTTTGCAGGCTAGCTAATAGATAGCTCAAAAGCTCTTCCCCTTCTTCTGATCCATCCTTCAAAAACTGACCAAGCAATACATATGTCTTGCCGTCCTCTGATATATAGCCCATTTCCACTGCACGCACCACTATCAGCCTGATAGCATCCTGCAGCTTCATTCCTTTGCAGTCAATTCCTTTATACAGCTCTTTTGCATCATCATTTTGAAATGAAACATTCGTTACAATATTATCTTCATCAACTGTAAATCCAAAACTAGGGTTGATGTCCACTGTGTAGTAGGCAGCACCATTTATTGGGTTTTGGTTTCTGATTGATGCAACTAAAAAAGCAACAAATATAAAAGCTACCACTGAAGCCGCTGCCAGCAGTCGTACTGCTATTCTTCCTCTTCTTGAGCTATTTAATAGTTCAGCCTTTTTTTCGGCTCTCACAAGCTTGCTGCATTCCATTTTAGTTTGACGAACCAATTCTTCTGTTGGCTCAATGTCAACTATTTTTATTTCTCCTAATAATCTTTCCATGTTATTCATTTGGTTTCTCCATTCAGCTCTTTCCTCAGCCTTTTCTTTGCCGCATTGAGTCTGGATTTTATTGTGCCTTCCGGCACACCTAAAATCCTCGCCATCTCTTCGTACTTCATTTGTTGAAAATAAAAAAGCACCATAGGAATCTTCAGCTTTTCAGGAAGGTTGTTAATTCTTTCAATAATTCTCTCATATTCTCTCTTGTTTTGATACTCTTCCTCTGCAGATAAAGAGTAGTTTGTATTCTCCAATACGTATTCTTTGCTTTCATTGCTGTCAAAATAGTCGTAAAATACGTCTTTTCTCCGCTTTTCTTTTCTATAGTTATCTTTATATTGGTTAATACAAATTCTAAACAACCACTGTTTAAAATGTTCATTATCAGCCTTATGTATATATCTGCTGACTTTTATCCAAGTTTCCTGAAACAAATCGTCGGCATCATTCCTATCAAGCGTCAGCTTAAAACACAAATTGTATAGCTGTGTCTTGTGCTTGTTTATTAAAGTATTGATGTCAAAATCCAATCTTACTTGCTCCATACTCTTCGCTACGGGATAATCATTCTGTTGTGTATACACTATCTTATCTCCTCTCACACATATATAAACGTTTTAAACAGATAATTGTTCGATTTTTATTTATAAAAAATTTTTATATTCTTATTTTAGTTCATATTTTTTTAAAAATCACTAAGTTTTAATATTTATTATTCACTTTTATTTTAATCATATAAAAAGCTGCCCACAGTGATACACTATGAGCAGCCTTAACTTCTTATAATATTTTTTATAGTGAAATTATGATAGATACAGCCACCACTGCCAATATCACCGCTACAAATAGCCAGCTCTGCCATTTTGCCCAGTTTACAGTCCAGCCGGGACCAAATCTTTTTTCCACAAATAGTGCTGGGTCATCTTTATTATAGTAAAATGTCCCCAGTTTCCATGCTGCATCATCGTCCTTTGTGATTGCACTTGAAATGTTGGTATCCTCACCTTGCATTATTCTGCTGCCGCTCTGCCCAGTTTTAATAGATAGCACTATAGCGTATATCAGAATAATAAATACTCCTATAATAGGGAAAAACATTGTTATCCATGTTGGCATCTGTGTGAACATAGCAAAAACTATCTGTGTGAATATCAGCAGCATTAGCAGCCCTGTAATGTATAAAAAAATCGACCAGCGGAATTTCATTATGTCGCTTCTTTCGGATGATTTTTCCGGATTATCAGGATCGATATTTTTTTTCGCACGACGTATCATTAAATTAATTGCAAAAAACAGCAGTCCCATAAATACCTGCATACCTATTATCATGTATATCAGTTTCATGGATTTTGGCGCATATGATATGGGATTGCCCTGCAGGTCAAATCTCATAGGTATCATATTTGGTGCTAGATTGTATAGCTGCATTGCACTATAGAATGATACAGCTATAATCACCAGATAGAATAAAAACCACGCCGACGATAGGCTTCTTTTTTTGTACTCCGTGCTTGTATCGGCAGCAACAATATTTTGCGTTTCTATTTTCCATCCTGCATTTTCTTTGTATTTTTTAGTCTTTTTCCAAAAGAATAAATATAGCATGAAATAAACCAGAATAACTGCCCATATAAAAACCTGTGTGAAAATCACAGATGTTTTCTCCGGCAGCAACAAAAGGCTGGTTATATCAGCGGCAACAAAAATCACACCGGAGCATATTATCGAAAGCATAAAATACTTTCTCTGCTTAGTGAAATATTCGTTTTTCCACTCTGATTTCGGAACTGTAACCCCAAAAACTAAATCCTTTCTTGCGATAAATGGCATTATTGAAAAAATCAAAATAATTGGTACATAAATAATCAAATTTAATGCCAAACTAAAAACATTATCCATCAATGTTTGTCCTCCGCTTCGACTTTTATGTTCTCTGCTATTTCTTTCAGAATGCTGCACATCTCATCCGTGCTCATTCCTCTGGCGTAGCATTCGCATACCAAAGGCTTTAGAGAAGACTTAATGTCTTCTCTAAAATCTTTATCTGCAATAAAAAATTCTTTTTTGTTTACTACCGCACCTTTGTTTCTATGAGCGCTTAAATACCCTTTTTGCTTTAAAAGAGAATATGCTTTATTTACTGTATGCAGGTTTATTCCCAGATCTATGCCCAGCTGTCTTACAGTTGGCATTTTTTCGCCCTGCTTCAGCCTGCCTGTCGCTATCCCCCACACCACATTATTATATAGCTGCTCATACAGTGCCGTTTCAGATTTCATGTCAATCTTAATTATCAAAACTCTTCTTCATCTCCTAATAATCTGATTCTAGCATTTCCTGTTCTTGTTCCACCGGGTAGATTTTGCTCAGCTTTTCAAATCGTTTTTTGCTGCCAAGTGTATATACAAACATCGCAACTGCAAGCATCCCTATAACACCTTCAACTATGTAAATATTTACTCCTGCATTTATAAGAACAGGTGAAACAAAATCTGCCAAGGTGTGGATTACAATTACTAATCCGGAGTAAAGAAGTGCTTTATTCTTCACTATGCCCTCAGCCACCATCACCGAAAGCCCAATGTGGAAAAACAGTGTAAAGAATCTTTCTACCAGAGCAACAAGAAATTCCTTTGGAGGCGTATTTACCAATGCCTCCTGCGCGGCCAGCAAACTATTAATTGTTGCCTCATTTGTATATCCTGATGCCTGCATAGTTTCTATCATTTGCTGCCATACACCAGAATTTATCTGAGTGGCTATTACTATATTCGATACATAGGTAAGTGAAACCAGCAGTATCATCTCTATTCCACCGTGTCCTATGCCGTGTGCTATGCCACCATAATATGAAACTTTGTCTTTCATTAGCAGCTTCATTGTTAAGTATCTGCCAACTGTTTCAAAAAGAGCGGCTGAAAAAGCTATCAGCAAAACATAGATATAAAAATTATTTTTCGCAAAGTTTAAATAGCCTTCATTCATAGAGAGCACTTTAAGAATATTTATTCTTAAAACTCCCTGCATGATGAAGAAAGACAAAACACCTGCAAAAAATGCCGCAGTTATGTTTTTGCTTTTAGTCCTAATTATTAAAATCGCTGCTATAGGCATTATTAGGCATCCGACACCTATAACAATCATCATAATAATACTACTTGCAGATACCATACTAATCCTCCAATACCACGCCAGTTCCGTATGCTACAAATTCACTAGCACCCTGCATCACAGTGGCAGATTCAAATCTCATGCAGACTATTGCATTTGCACCTCTGCTCTTGGCATCCTCTACCATACGTCCAATCGATATTTTGCGGGACTCGTCCATCATTTCTGTGTATTCGCTTATTTCACCGCCAACGATAGTCTTCAGCCCAGCCATTATATCTTTACCGATATGCTTGGCTCTGACAGTTGAACCCTTTACATATCCTACTACTTCTTTTATCTTTCTGCCTTCAATTGTATCTGTTGTTACTATAATCATAGTTAACCTCCATATTTGTTATATAACAAATATAACAAATATAATATATGAAGTCAACAAGTTTTAAAAGAAATCCTGCAAATGTATATGCTTTTTGTAAAAAAGCTTATCCAGTTCCTCTTTTTTCGCTCTTATAGTCACTCCTTCAGTGTGCTCCACTTCATCCAGCGCTGCATAGCCGCTAATCGCTTGTGCAAGGATATTCACAGGCAAGCATAAATCATATGCTTCTCCGTCTGCTTTTTCTGCAGTAATTTTGCCGCTCTTGCATTCCACCCTGAACACTGCATTATTCTCGGAAATATAATTATCCTGCACTTTTATCAATAGGCTGGATTTCAGTTCCACGGCTTTCATGGCTTCAAATGCCATCTTAGCATTTATTATTCTCATCATGCCGCCTGGCTCCACGCTCATTTTCACATTCCATGCATCCTCTAGTGTATTGAATATGTTCAATCTCGGCGGACATGCAAACACTATCTCTGATACTGCAGGACCAAGCTTATAAATAAACATTAACAGGCTATCGAAGGCCTTTCTGTCTACAAATGCAATGTCATATATTTTTGCTCTGATATTCGGAAATACAATCTTTTCATATTCATACGTGAAATAGGCTATTGGTTGGTTTTCTTCACTATATAGCACATAGGTTTTCGTTTTGCTTGTAAAGGCGTCTTCTTTTAGCTTCTTCTCCCAAAAATATTCGTTTCTGTCCAGCATAAAGTTCATACCATCGGCATGCTTATAGTAAATCTTTTTTATATCCTCCGACAGGTCATCTTTGGTTTTATATATGTGCTGCTTTGCATATCCTGCGCTCTTTGTATACTTAATATCACTTGTTTTAATGGTCACCACTCTTTTTTCTCTGCATAGCTCGTATCCATATTTTCTATAGAAGGGATGCGAAAAAGGATATAGATACGAAATCACATATTTATTTTCATACATCTCTCGCAGCACATTTTTCATCAGTTCTGAAACGTTTCCGCCGCGTCTATACTCGGGGTATGATGACACATCGCCGATTCCTCCGCATTTCACATAGCCTGTATCCAAATACATTTCCAGCTCTATTAGTCTCAGCCCGGCAGTAAAATTATTCTCGGCATCAGCTATCACTCTGATAGTTTCCAGCAGAAATCCACCGTCTTCTATATCCTTATACTGCTCTGTTGCATCGCAGTGAAAGGCTGTTGCACTTAAATTTGCAAAGGCTTTTAGTTCTTCTTTTTCAATAATTCTATAAATCATTTCTTCCTCCTAAAAAAATAAAGACTGTCTATAAAGACAGCCTCAAATAATCATAATGTGAAAGTTCGCAAATATAAATAAACCAAAATACAGATTAATCTAGATAATCTTTCAGTTTCTTTGATCTGCTTGGGTGGCGAAGCTTGCGCAGTGCTTTAGCTTCGATTTGTCGAATTCTCTCTCTGGTTACTTCGAATTCTTTACCCACTTCCTCCAATGTTCTTGCTCTGCCGTCATCGAGACCAAAACGCAGTCTCAGCACTTTTTCTTCTCTTGGTGTCAATGTATCCAATACCTCTGTCAGCTGCTCTTTCAGCATAGTGAATGCTGCAGCTTCTGATGGTGCAGGCGCATCATCATCAGGTATGAAGTCACCTAAATGGCTGTCTTCCTCTTCACCTATTGGTGTCTCCAGCGATACAGGCTCTTGTGCTATCTTCATTATCTCACGCACTTTATCCACGGATATTCCCATCACTTCTGCTATCTCCTCTGGCTGAGGGTCTCTGCCAAATTCCTGCAGGAGCTGGCGTGATACTTTTATCAGTTTGTTTATAGTCTCCACCATATGAACAGGTATTCTGATTGTTCTGGCTTGGTCTGCTATAGCTCTTGTGATAGCCTGCCTAATCCACCATGTAGCATATGTTGAGAATTTATATCCTTTTCTGTAGTCGAATTTTTCAACAGCTTTGATTAATCCCAGATTGCCCTCCTGAATCAAATCCAAAAACTGCATTCCTCTGCCTACATATCTTTTGGCTATGGATACTACCAGACGCAGGTTTGCCTCTGCCAGCTTTTTCTTGGCGGCTTCTTCGCCCTCTTCCATTCTTTTTGCCAAAATAATCTCTTCTTCTGCTGTCAATAGAGGCACTTTTCCGATTTCTTTCAAATACATTCTGACAGGGTCATCAATATTTATAGTATCAGGTGCAGAAATATCCATTTCATCGTCTATCATTTTGTCCGATACACCAGCACCGATATATTCTATCTTCAGGTTGCTTAATAGCTCATATATTCTATCTATTTCCTCAGTAGTCAGCTCCACGCCGTCTAAAGCCGCAGCGATTTCGCTTTCTTTCAGTTCCCCATGCTCTTTTCCTATTTCAATTAAAAGATCAATTCTCTCGTCTTTTGTTTTTCCGCTGAACATCTTTTTGGTGACTTTTACTTCCCTTTTTTTCTCCGTTTTCACTTTACTATTGTCTTCGATATTATTGCTCATCTATTTCTCTCCTTTTATATGCACTATGTTTCTTTTGATATTTGTCCAGCTCCTGTATTTTTTCTATAAGCTGTTTTTTTTCTTCTTTTGTTGTGTTTATGTCGTCCATTTTCTGCAGCATCTCTAGTCTTTTTCTTTTTAGCTTCCCATAGTTTATTTTTTCTGCACACTGCTCCACCGTGGTCATGTAGTCCTTTATCAGCTCTATCTGCTCCTGCCCCATTTCCTTTGCATCTTCGTCCCCCAGATGGGTAAGCAGCTTGCCGATAGTTGTTTTTTTGTCTCCTAGCTCGTATATTGCTTTTGCTATCTTTTTTCTTGAGCTATTGGTAAAATCCTCGAATGATATTTCATCAAACAGTTTCTCTCTGCAGTGAGAATCTATTGCAGCTAGCTGAAGGGCTATTCTTTCGGCTCGCACCAGCCCTGTGTCCTCGATTTCTTTTTTCACTACATTGTTCTGCGAATCTATATTAATAGCAGTCTCTGCCGTATTTGCGTGTCTGTTGGTTTTGCCAAGTGCTTTTTTTGCCATCTGGGTCTCTGCATCTATTGCAACTATCGGAAATCCTGTCTTTTCATGTAGTCGCTTTTCATACATGGAAAGCTCCAGCGGAGTGTCGATATATGCCAGCACATCCTTGCAGCACTCCTGCAGAAAGTTTTTTCTCTGCTCCTCAATACTAAGGTCATAGTTTGCCTCTATGGTCATTATCTTATAGTCATTTAGTGTCTTTGCTTGGCTCATTTTGTCCTGAATGCCCACTATTCCGTACTTTTTGGCGAAATCATCCGGGTCTACGCCATCCGGCATACTCATCACTTTCACTTTTAGCCCTTCGGCCTGAAGCACGTCCAGACCTTTTAATGTTGCTTTCTGCCCTGCCGTGTCCCCATCGTAGCAAATATATATTTCCTCCGAATATCTTTTCATCAGCTTTGCCTGCCCTTCTGTAAGCGCAGTGCCAAGAGACGCCAGCACCTGTGTGAAGCCTGCCTGATGCAGAGATATTACATCCATATATCCCTCTACTACCATTATTTTGTCTACTTTGTTTATCTTGTTAAGCGAATGAATGCCGTAGAGATTATATCTTTTATTAAATATAGGCGTCTCTGGCGAATTAAGATATTTTGGCTTGCTGTCGTCTATCACTCTGCCGCCAAATCCAATGACTCTCATCCGTCTGTCTATTATAGGAAACATTATTCTATTTCTGAATGTATCATAATAGCTGCCGTTTTTTTCTTTTGCCAGCCCTATTTTAAAAAGCAATTCGTTTTCTATGCCTTTGCCGTTCATATAGTCGGTCAGTTCGTTCCATTTGTTCGGTGCAAACCCCAAACCAAATCTTTTGATTATACTGTCGCTTATGCCTCTGCCGGATACATATTCCCTCGCTTCTTTTCCTACTTCACTAAAAAGATTGGTTCTGTACCATCTGGCCGCCTCTTTCATCACATTGTACATTTTTTCTTTTTCATCAGATGGTATGTAGCTTGTGCTGTTTTTTGTTTCCGGTATCGGCAGCTTTGCACGCTCTGCCAAAAAAACGACTGACTCCTGAAAATCCATTCTTTCAACTTTTTGCACAAAATTTATGGCATCACCGCCAACATGGCAGCCAAAGCAGTGATAAAACTGCTGATTTGCGTTCACAGAAAAAGAAGGCGTTTTTTCTCCATGGAAAGGACACAGTCCCCAATAATTTGCACCCTTCTTTTTTAAAGATACATAGGACGAAATAACATCAACTATATCGTTTCTATCTAAGACTTCTTCTATAAAATCTTGCGAAAAAAATGCCACGTTATTCCCTCCATATCTTATTTATTTGACACAGCAGTGCATTTCCCTTTTTTATAAATAAAATATTGCTGCATTTTGCACACATGTATTCAAATAGACATTTAAATTACATAACCGTATTTATTTATATCAAAACGATAATTTGAAAATAACACAAAATAATCTCTGCTATGAAGAATATAAGTATATAAATTATATAAAAATTAAAAAGTCTATCAAATATACGTTAAATTATGTTAAAATTATTTAATATATTTATGCGTTAGTACATAATGAAAGGTAGATTATATGAACATCAATTTTACTCCCAGTCTTTTTATGGCAATAACCGACTATATTCCTGTAATTTTGTTTTTTATCGGTTCATTCTTTTTCGGCAGTTTTGTCCGCAGAAATTCCAGCATATTTATGTTTGTTCTTTTTGTAATAGGCATAGCTGTAGCCAACTTTGCCGGCTTTGCAAAAGCAACTTGGAAGCTGATGCTGGCAACAGGCGGCAGAAATATTGTTTGGATGGATGACTTTCAGTTTCTATTTCTGGGAATAGGTTTTGTTTTGGTTTTTATAGTTGTTTTGTCCATAGTGATAAAAACAAAAAAGAAACCAACAGCCAAATCTGCAGCCGCTGCAGCAATAATATCCGTTAAGGGCACAAGCCTTTTCTACTATCTGCTCACTATAGTAGTGCTGTCTACTCTCGGCTATCTTTCATGCTTGATAATAATGTCACGCAGGCTAAAAGTTCATATTTCTGTAGTGCTATATATTGTATATGCTGTAGTTTCTATATTGATGGGCGGTCTATCCGGCAGCGGTGAATACGAAATAGCCCACTGGGTAGCGCAATGTATAAATACTATAGGCACATTTTCACTTCTGATTGCACATATAAATTTGAATAAAAAGGATTTAGAGCTTTCCAAGGCATAATAAAAGCAAATAAAAAAGGGCTTAAATGCCCTTTTTTATGCTTAGTTTTTTAGCTGTGTCATATAGCTGTATCCGCTTATTATTATCGCTCCGCCTATAAAGTTTCCAACTGATACAAAGAAAAAATTATAAATAATATCAAGTATTGAAATATCTGCACCAGTTATATACGCCATAGGCAGGAAAAACATGTTTGCAACTATGTGCTCCGCCTGACACAGGATGAAAACAACTATCGGCAGCCATATTGCAGCCATCTTAGATATATTGTCTTTGCCAGAAAGTGCCATCAGTACGCCTCCGCATACCAGCATATTGCATAAGATGCCCCGTAAAATCATTTCTGTTATTGTGAGTCCTGCTTTTGCCGACCCTATGCTATGAATTGCCTTTGTCATATGCGGGCTTATTACGTTTGCACCCTTTGCCAGAAAAGCAATTGCCAGTGCACCCAATAGATTTGCTGCCCACACAATAATAAGCATTCGCAGAGCCTTTTTCACCTTACAGGATTTTTTAAATACACCTACAAATATCATTGTGTTGCTCGTCACCAGCTCCAGCCCCATCAGCAAAATCGCCATAATCCCAATAGGGAATATCGCCGCCGCTAATAGCAGGCCTAGCCCCGGGTCACTGACATTTGCATAAATGTTTAAAAAGGCTATGCCTCCAAATGCTATAAATGCACCCGCCATAATGCCCTGCATGGCAAGCAGCCACGCTTTTTTGTCCGTCTTCTCGTTTCCTAATTCCACTACATACTCTACCACTTCCCTAGGATTAAGTGTGAGTTGATTCATATACTTCCTCCTTTCGCTCATTTCGGACTATTATATACAAAATAAAAGAACTTTGCATCTTTTAGGTGCAAAGTTCACAAAATTTGTACATTATGCTATATACTCTAATTACCTATTGATACAGTATTGTACTTCCTAAAAATGTCCGTCACTTCCTCCAGCTTTTTATTGGTAGGTTCTTTTGTATCAGATAGCTGATAGTCTATATCCAGCTCGCTCCATTTGTATTCGCCCAGCTTATGGAAAGGCAAAACCTCTATCTTTTTAATGTTTTTAAATCGGCTCACATATTTGGCAAGCTCCGTAATATCATCTATATTGTCTGTTAAATCCGGCACCAGCACAAATCTTACCCATGTATCCACACTGTTCTCAGCCAGATACTCCATAGTTTTTAATGTAGGTGCCAGCTTTACTCCTGTCAGCTTTTTATATGTATCCTTGTTGTAGCTTTTTATGTCCAGCAGTACTAAATCACATTTTTTAAGCACACTCAGCGATTTTTCAGATGTAATACTTCCAGATGTATCAATAGCTACGCTTATTTTATCTTTTTTCAGCATATCTATTAGCTCATCTATAAAATCCGGCTGCAGCATTGGTTCGCCGCCTGTTATAGTCACTCCGCCGCCTGATAAATTCATATAATTTTTATATTTTTTTATCTGTGTATATATTTCATCCGTTGTCACTTCCCTGCCCTTTTCTTTGTCCCACGTATCCGGATTATGGCAGTATAAGCACCTTAAAGGGCAGCCCTGCATAAACAGCACAAACCGTATGCCCGGTCCGTCCACTGTTCCGCAGGTCTCTATAGAATGTATTCTTCCCTTTACGCTCATTTTTTCTCCTATGCTCTTTGGTGGAATGTACGGTTGATAACATCTAGCTGCTGTTCTCTCGTGAGCTTTATAAAGTTGACAGCATATCCCGATACACGAATTGTCAGCTGCGGATAAAGCTCCGGTCTCTCCATAGCATCCATCAGTGTCTCTTTGTCGAAAACATTCACATTGATGTGGTGTCCGCTATCAGTGAAGTATCCATCCAGTAATCCTTTCAGATTGTTTACTCGCTGTTCTTCGTCTTTGCCCAGTGCCTTTGGCACAATAGAGAAAGTATAGCTGATGCCGTCTTCCGCATCGTCATACGGCAGCTTTGCTACAGATGCCATAGATGCTATGGCTCCGTTTTTGTCTCTGCCGTGCATTGGGTTTGCCCCCGGTGCAAATGGCTCTCCTGCCTTTCTGCCGTCCGGTGTGGAGCCTGTCTTTTTGCCATATACTACATTTGATGTAATGGTCAGGATAGATAGTGTAGGTTTTGCGTCTCTATATGTCTTATGCTTTCTTATCTTCGTCATAAAGTCCGTGACTATTTGATTGGCTATTTCGTCCACTCTGTCGTCATTGTTTCCGAATGTAGGGTATTCGCCTTCCACTTCATAGTCCACTGCCAATCCGTTTTCATCGCGTATTACCTTTACCCTTGTGTGCTTAATAGCACTCAATGAATCCGCTACCACAGATAGGCCTGCTATACCACACGCTGATGTGCGAAGTATATCCCTGTCATGCAGAGACATTTGAAGCTTTTCATATGAATACTTATCATGCATATAGTGGATAATATTCAATGTGTTTATGTATAGCTGTGATAGCCATTCCAGCATCTGGTCAAAATTGCTCATCACTTCATCATAGTCTAGGTATTCACTCATAATTGGCTTTAGTGGCGGCGCTATCTGTTCGCCGCTCTTCTCGTCCACTCCGCCGTTTATTGAGTATAGCAGTGCCTTGGCAAGGTTTGCTCTTGCTCCGAAAAATTGCATTTGTTTTCCTATTTTCATTGCAGATACGCAGCATGCTATGCCATAGTCATCTCCATACGGCACTCTCATCAGTTCATCATTTTCATATTGAATAGAGCTAGTGTCTATTGATGCCTTTGCTGCAAAGTTTTTGAATCCATCCGGCATATTAGGAGACCATAGTATTGTCAGGTTTGGCTCTGGTGCAGGCCCTAGTGTATACAGAGTATTCAGCACACGAAAGCTGTTTTTTGTCACCAGGGTTCTGCCGTCTATTCCCATGCCTCCTATTGCCTCTGTCACCCATGTAGGGTCACCGGAGAATAGCTCGTCGTATGCAGGGGTTCTTAGGAATCGTACCATTCTTAGCTTGATCACGAAGTCGTCCATCATCTCCTGTGCCTGCTGCTCGGTTATTAAGCCGCTTTCCAAATCTCTTTCAATGTATATATCAATAAATGTGGAAATCCTGCCCAAAGACATGGCTGCACCGTCCTGCTCCTTTATAGCACCTAAATATCCAAAGTATGTCCATTGAATAGCTTCCTGCGCATTCTTTGCAGGCTTTGTAATGTCAAATCCATAGTAGTCTGCCATCACTATTAAATCTTTCAATGCCTTTATTTGGTCTGAGAGCTCTTCGCGGCGTAGAATGATATCTTCTTCCATGTATTCAAGCTCAAGTGATTTTTTTGACTTCTCTTTTTCTGCAATTAGAAAATCCATGCCATATAGTGCCACACGTCTATAGTCACCAATTATTCTTCCTCTGCCGTATGCATCGGGAAGACCTGTGATTATGCCGGAATGACGAGCAAGTTTCATATCCTCTGTGTATGCATCAAAAACACCGTCATTGTGTGTTTTTCTATGCTTTGTAAATATTTCTTCTGTAGTCTTATCCAGCTCATATCCGTATGCCTTTAGTGCATTGCGAACAACTCTGATTCCGCCATTTGGCATAATAGCTCTTTTCAGCGGCTTATCCGTCTGCAGTCCTACTATTATCTCCAAATCTTTGTCAATATACCCTGCCTCATATGTTGTTATGCTGCTTGGGTGTTTTGTCTCGGCATCCAAAATGCCCTTTTTGTTTTCCTGTGCAAAAAGGTCTGAAACTTTCTTCCATAGTTTTGTTGTTCTCTCAGTCACTCCCTCCAAAAAGCTATAATCACCTTCATATGGTTTATAGTTTTTTTGGATAAAATCTCTGACGTCTACTTTTCTTGTCCATTTTCCTTCAGTGAAGCCTTTATGTTCTTGTCTCATAATACTTCCTTTCAATAAAACTTTTTATATATTAATTTTAATATTAACTATGTTATTTGGTAATATTATAATCTATTCAGCACTATTTTGCATAAATATTGTGTAATTTATTTTTAAATAATATAACTACCAATAAAATCGATTTTAATAAATATTTATCAGGTAATCTTGCAAAAAAGCCTTAGTAAATAAGGCTTTTAATGCTATTTATTTAAATTATAGAAAACATCAATTCCTTTAAACTGTGCTTCATCTCCCAGCATCTCTTCAATCCTTAGGAGCTGATTATATTTCGCCACTCTATCTGTTCTGGATGGTGCACCGGTTTTTATCTGTCCCGCGTTTCTAGCCACTACCAAATCAGAAATAGTTACATCCTCTGTTTCACCAGATCTATGGGAAATTATAGAGGTGTATCCTGCACGCTCAGCCATTTGGCAGGCATCCATCGTTTCTGTGAGGGATCCTATTTGGTTCACCTTAATCAGAATGCTGTTTCCAACGCCCATATCAATGCCTTTTTTCAGACGTTTGGTATTTGTAACAAATAAGTCGTCTCCTACCAGCTGAATTTTTTTGCCCAGCTTTTCAGTCAGCAGCTTCCAGCCTTCCCAGTCCTCTTCATCCAGTCCATCTTCCAGTGAGATGATAGGATATTTATCAGCCATCTCTACCCAGAAATCCACCATTTCTTCGCGAGTGAATTTTTGTCCGGTTTTCCAGAAGAAATAATTATCTTCCTTTTTGTTGTACATCTCTGTTGCAGCAGCATCTACAGCGATCCTGAAATCGTCATAAGGCTTGTACCCAGCCTTTTTAACAGCTTCTACGATTGCTTCCAATGCCTCTTCATCGCTCTTTAAATTGGGGGCGAATCCGCCCTCGTCACCTACTGCTGTACTGTATCCTTTTTCTTTAAGAACGGATTTAAGACTATGGAATACTTCCGTTGACATTCTTATGCATTCGCTAAACGACTTTGCGCCTACAGGCATAATCATAAATTCCTGAATATTTATACTGTTGTCAGCATGCTTTCCGCCGTTTATAATGTTCATCATGGGCACAGGCAGCTCTTTTGCATTAGATCCACCAAGGTATTTATACAAAGGCAAATTCAGTGCGTTGGCTGCAGCCTTTGCAACGGCAATGGATACACCTAATATTGCATTAGCTCCCAGCTTTCCTTTGTTTTCTGTGCCATCTAGTTTAATCAGTGTGCTATCAATAGCAGACTGCTCTCTAGCATCCATTCCTAGTATTTTTTCTTTTATCAATGTGTTTACATTGTTTACTGCCTTTAGCACGCCTTTACCCATAAACCTGCTTTGGTCATCGTCTCTCAGCTCCACAGCCTCGAATGCACCTGTTGATGCACCAGACGGCACTGCTCCCCTGCCCATTGCTCCGCCGTCTAAATGTACGTCCACTTCTATAGTCGGATTCCCTCTAGAATCTAATATCTCTCTTGCTTTTACATCGCTTATTCTAAACATATTTACCTCCTTATGGTATCTTGCTACTATAATTATAGCATAAATGGTTATTTATAGTAATAAATCTATGTCAAATGTCTGTTTTTACATCTTTTTACTAACAAAAACAATCTGTTAGCTTTATCTAACTTAATTCTATTCCAATAACCTTTTATAGTCAAGTGACAAATATCACAAAACTATTATATTATTGCCGATTTATCATGCTAATGTATTGATTTATTCATAAAAATGTGCATACTAGTATATGTGATGCGACAAGGAGGACAATATTTTGGATAAAAGAGCCATAGTAACCGTAATAGGTGTAGACAAAGTGGGCATTATTGCCCATGTAGGAAATGTATTAAGCGAAATAGATATAAATATTCTAGATATCAGCCAAACGGTCATGCAGCAGTATTTCACAATGATTATGCTGGTTGACTACAGCAAATGCCAAAGAGAATTCAAGGACATCAAGGATTATTTGGCAAAAGCAGGCGATGAAATAAATATGAAAATAAATATTCAGCGTGAAGCTATATTCAACGCTATGCACAGAATATAATAAGGAGAGAATATAATGATAAACCATGGCGAAATTCTTTCCACAATTCAGATGATAGAAAACGAAAACCTGGATGTCAGAACTATAACAATGGGCATCTCTTTGTTGGACTGCATAGACACAGATGTTAAAAAATCCTGTGACAAGATAATAAAGAAAATTACAACCCTTGCAAAAGATTTAGTGAAAACAGGAGACGACATCGAGGCAGATTTTGGCATACCCATAGTAAACAAAAGAATATCTGTAACTCCTATATCATTAATTGCAGGTGCCAGCGGAGCAAAAAGCTATGTAGAATACGCTAAAGCACTGGATTATGCTGCAAAACAAGTAGGCGTAAATTTCCTAGGCGGCTTTTCTGCACTTGTTGAAAAGGGAATGACTCCTGCAGATAATATACTAATAAACAGCATTCCAGAGGCATTGAGCCAAACAGATGTAGTATGCTCCAGTGTGAATATCGGCGGAACAAAATCCGGCATCAATATGGATGCTGTCAGCCTAATGGGCAGAATAATAAAAGATACTGCGCTGCTAACTGCAGACAAAAACAGTATCGGCTGTGCAAAGCTTGTGGTATTTGCAAATGCAGTTCAAGACAATCCTTTTATGGCTGGTGCATTCCACGGCGTAGGCGAAGGCGAATGTGTAATAAACGTAGGCGTATCCGGCCCTGGTGTAGTTCATGCAGCTGTAAAAAGGCTAGGTGATGCACCATTTGATGAAGTAGCAGAAACTATAAAGAAAACCGCTTTTAAAATAACGAGAATAGGTCAGCTGGTGGCACAGGAAGCATCATCTAGGCTGAATTCATCATTTGGCATAGTGGATTTGTCCCTAGCCCCTACCCCAGCCATAGGCGACAGCGTAGCAAGAATATTAGAAGAAATGGGTCTTTCCAACTGTGGAGGACACGGCACAACAGCTGCATTAGCTCTTTTGAACGATGCCGTGAAAAAAGGCGGTGTGATGGCCTCATCTCATGTAGGCGGATTAAGCGGTGCATTTATTCCAGTCAGCGAGGATGAAGGCATGATAGACGCTGTTATCAAAGGCTCTCTCTCTATTGATAAGCTAGAGGCTATGACATGCGTATGCTCAGTCGGGCTGGACATGATAGCCGTGCCCGGCGATACCACAGCTGAAACCATATCCGCCATTATCGCAGATGAAGCGGCAATAGGCATGATAAACAGCAAAACAACAGCAGTGAGAATAATCCCCGTGGTGGGCAAAGGAGTGGGCGATAGCGTGGAATTTGGAGGACTGCTGGGAACAGCGCCAATTATGCCCTGCAGCATGGGAGATGCCAGCAGATTTATACAAAGAGGCGGCAGAATCCCTGCTCCAATACAGTCTCTAAAAAATTAATAAACAACTGAATTGTCTATAATTTATAGAAAAAAATTCTATAGAATTTGCAACGAATTTAGTGCCGAGTTTTTTGCTGTATTTTATTGACTTTTTTATATCAGGCTGTTATAATGATACGGCTTGATGCACTACGGAGAAGTACCCAAGAGGCCGAAGGGGCTCCCCTGCTAAGGGAGTAGGACGGGGTAACTGTCGCGAGGGTTCAAATCCCTCCTTCTCCGCCAAAGCGATGTTTCTATGAAACATCGCTTTTTTATTTTTCCACGCGATAGCCCAGCGATAGTTGATTAGGATGCGAAGCACTCCGGTCCTGCGAAGAGATAGCAATGCAATCAATAAAAAAACAAAAGCACATCATCCTTTTGACAATGTGCCTATATTATAATTATTTTTTATTAATAACGAAAACTGTTAAAGCTAATCGTCATCTTCCTCTTCGCTGTCTTCATGTTCATCACGCTCATCATGCTCGTCATATCCGCCATGCTCATCTTCTTCATCTTCATGGTCTTCATACTCGTCATCATCGTCGTCGTACTCATCGTCATCTACATTTGCAGAAGCCCCGCTGACACCATCCACACCGTTTTCACCATTTGCTTGCTCTGACGCACCAGTTACTGTGTCAACGCCACCTTCAGCTTTTTCACCTTCATTTTCCATTTCGGATGCACCGCTTACAGTGTCAACAGTCTCTTCGACGTCTTCCTCTTCAAAGAAATCATCCTCGTCTTCAAGTGTTGAAAGAATATCATGTACAGACATATTCATCAGCTCTTCTTGTGTTCTATTGGTTTCTTCATAGCTATTATAAGCCTTAACCAAAGCCAGCTTACCCGCTGTCACACCCAGCTCCTCTGCTTCATTAATAATGTCTTCGTCAACATTCACTACAATAATTTGTGCTTCTACATTGGTTTCCCTAAACATGTTCTCTATTTCATTAGTAACACGTTCTCTGAATACATTCAGATTTTCTTCACTCTTATTATATACAGATATCAAAATAGAGTTGCCTTTATCTGGGTCAATATACCCTTGCAACACCTCTTGGCTGATAATCAATCGCAGTGCTTGCTCTACACTCATGTTTTTTAGCTCAAGCTGATTAAGTATTTGAACACCATCATCATTTGTTCCAATAGCTCTTACTACCTTGTCAAAGCTGTTTACTTCTAATTCAATTCCTGGGTTTACATCTATGCTGATGTAATTTTGAGGAACAGTATATGCATATACAAGACCTCCGCATAATAATACCAGAATAGCAGCTGCTGCCGTGATTAATGCCTTTTGTACTCTTGTCATTTTAACGCCTCCTCTTTCTTTCACATTAACTACTTGACCTAACATGTAATTATTGTTTGGAAGGCAAACAAATTCATCATTTGACTGCAATAGTATCGCTTTTTTCCCTGAAATTTTAACAACCACTGATTTCATTTTTTTACCTCCTTTGCATATGATATATAGTCTCGTAGAAACGGGTAATCTCCGATTAGTATTTCGATTACCGTCACTATATATTTTCGATGGCGCTCCACTAATTTTCGGGGTACTATGCATTTATCGCATATTTTTTTTATCGGCAGCTGTTTTTTCCGCTTCATTTCATCTATTGCTTCTGTATCAGATGCCATATATTTCACTATTTTCTCAATTGCCAGTTTGGTCTTAAATGCCTTTGGCGATGCCATAACCAATTCATCAAAGCTTATATTATATCTTTCCAGCACCTCATCCAATTCATATATTTCCAAAACTATAGGGTTCTCAATTCCTTCCGGCTCTATATACTGGTTGTCATAATATATTTTCTGGGATTCAGACAGCTCGCTATATGCAATTTCTTGGTTTATTCTCCCCCGTCTTCTCATATAGTCAATCAGCCTTCTCCTGATAACTAATGCACTGAAAGCCAGAAAACTTCCTTTAGCTGCATTATAATGCTGAACTGCTTCATTAAAAGCTAGCAAAGCAATTGACATTTCGTCTTTCTGGTCATCTATATGCTCTCCTGTCACCTTTGATGCTGTTGACATTATAAAAGGTCTGAATTCAGATATAAACTGGTCAGCATCTCCTTCACCTTTTTGTATGGATAGCACTCTTTCATTCAAAGATATTATTTTGTTTTTATCATCGGTTTCAGTGTGTTTCATAATAAACCTCAATGCATTTATATTGCTAAACTTATTTATATTATAATACTTTTCTTGTGTCATTAAGCTAAATATATAAATAAATTTTATCTATTTTCATATATATACAAAAAGAGACATTATATCTCTATAATGTCTCTTGTATTTTTCGCCTATTTAGCACATAAAAGAAAAATAATATTTCCTAAATAAAGCTGCCAATCGCAATCAATATTGCTGATATACTGAATATCACCGGGCAAAGTTTATATGGTATAAAATTCACTTTAAATCCTGTGAGCAAAGAAAGCACTGACATTGCCGCCAGCATAACTATTACACAAACTGCAGCTATTGTGTTCACTGTGCTGCCAATGGTGCCAAATGAAGCCAGCAATATCATCAGCACTCCCATGAAAATAAGCGTTAGTCCTTCATTTATCCATTCCATGTATATAATTCTTTTGTTGTCTAACGATATTTCACCAAATTCGCTTACCACTCCTTTTGTAGGTATCAAGTGTGCGATTCCCCAAATTATCAAAAGTGCCGAGCCTATAATAACTAATATCATAATTCCTCCTACAATAAATCATTATAGAAAACTAATATAAATTATGTTTCCGTGTAATTATATTATCATAATCCATTAGTTTTTTAAAAGCATTTTTGAGAACTCTTTAGAGTCAAACCTGTATCATATATAATACACTTGTTTTAGCTTTAACTATTCAATCTTGAAAGTTTTTATGTCTCCCAAAACATCTGGTTTATTTTTATTATTTACCTTTGTCTCTTCTTTTGCCTCTTTTTCACTTATAAATGTAATACTATGTGAACTTAATTTATTTGTATTATCTTGAGCGTTTTTATTTGCTTCTTCTACTAAAACAACATGCTTCTTTACAAGATTTCCTCCTTTTGTAACCAGCCCCTCACCATCTACCTCCACTTTGCTTTCATTCATGCTAAATGTTATTGATGCATCAGATAGCTTTTCGATCTGGCTAGATAAAGGGTCATGTTCTTTCTTTTTGTTTGAAGATGCTGAAAACACAACGTCAATACCGTAGTTTCTAAATATATGAATCAATGCTGACAAAAACATTGTTCCTGATGTTGGGCTATTAACCAAGAACGGATAGCTTTCATTTAACAATTTCAAATCCATAATAGCAATTCTTTTTATATTATATACATGAATTATCTGGCATATTTTATAGACAAACTCTTCCGGACATAACGCACCGCTTTTAAAAATTATTTCCAGCAGATGCGATGTCTCGTGATCTTTATCCAGCGTCCAGCCGCTCAAAAGGCTTTTATAGGTTTTTCTTGATGAAATTAATTTTTCATCCGGGATTTCATATAACTTAAGATTATTTTCATTTTTCAGTTCAAGAGAATACTCATATAATGATTTCTCCATTTTATTCAACGTTTCTTCATATTTATTTGTTTCGAAGGTGTCTTTGCTGTTTTTCAGTTCTTTAAATATATTTCCCCATTCATCTAAAATACTGTCGGCCGTTTTATTTGTATCGGTCTTTGAGCTTTCATATAGTATTTTATATTTATTTAATAAATCTTCGCTCAGCCTAACGCCTCTTGTTCTTAAATTGTCTTTATCCGACATACGAATAATCAAGCTATTACATACTTCTCTGTTTTCTTTTGCTGCTAAAATACCTGATAATAAAGAACCGATTGCGATATCCGATTTATACAGCCCGCTGTCGCCTACCAAGGATACTATTTGCGACATCTTATTGTTTTGCGGATTGTTTTTATTCCACATAAAATGCTCTGGCAAAACGTCGTTAAAGGCTTCAATACCAAACAAGTTTTTTTCCTTAGATTTTGTTTGTTTTCCTGCGTTGGTCTTTTTAACGAAATCTTCTGTTGAAATGATATAATGATGCAGAGAGGGCCATACATGCAGCTCTTTTTTTAGACCTAAACTGTGAAAAGGATTTTGTTCCAGCATATATACTAGACCTTTGTCTTTATCTTTATCTTCGTCTTCTGTTTTTATTTCCGATATATTATTGATTTTATATACTTGTTTTCCTCTAACATGATTTATATGACGCGATTTTCGTATTTCCATCATATTAAAACTATAGTTTTCAAACTGCTCTTTTGTCAAGTTTATCAAAACATCTGATAAAAAAAGTGCAGCTGCAGTATCTATAGTGTCATCATTAACATAGCTGCCTTCAAACATGCCTAAAGTGAAAATGCCAGTGATATAATTCTTTCTAAATAGTTCAAATATTCTATGTATCTGCTCATGTTTAATCTTTTTCTCACCAAATGTGTTAAGGCTGTCAATAACTATTAATTTTATTTTAGGTTCATTGCCCTTAATCTCATTGTTATACTTTCTGGCTGCTTTCACTGTTATCTCTAGTTCTTCAAATCGCTGCTGAAAAAGATAGTCAATATCCCCAGTAGGCGAAATCCCTCTTGGGCTTAATTCAGGCATTAATATCTGCGGTATAACTTCTTGGCTTTCGTTCTTTTTTAACACGTCTTTTATGTCAAATTCTTCTTCTCCTGTACAGTTTATTTCTGTAATTATTGGAGTGGTAACTTTAGTTTTTTCTTTTGCGTCATTTGAAATCATAGCATTTTTCAGCTGATTACTATCCATATCTAAAGAATAATATATTGCAATTCCATTATTCAGATCTGATGCACATGCAGCTGCTATCTGAAAAGCCAGTGTAGACTTCCCAACACCAGGCTCTCCATTTATCACAATGTTGCCAGTACCTAATTTATTGCTTTGTTCGTTTCTCAGCACAATGCCGCCGGAGAATGGGTATCCAGGTTTATATTTGCTACCTGTTTCTTTATTTGGATTTTTCCCTTTATCATCTGCTTCATTTCCTGCAGATATTTCTTCTTTTTTACCCTCTTCATCTTTATCAGATGTTTCTTCTTCCAGCATATCTACTTTTTCTTTACTTTTGCAATACAATATATGTTCCAGCTTCTTTAGCTTAGAAAGCTCTTTCAATTCATATTGACTGATATCTATCTCTGTAACATATTTGTAAATAGGATTAATTACTAATTTTTTAATTGCATCTTCTTCATTTTTCTTATTTTTTTCTTTATTGTCATTTTTATTTGCTTTTTCTTCCTCACCTGCTTTATCTACCTCTGTATTTAGTAGTATATCAAGATAGGTACCTGTAATTATGCTGTTTTCTGTATCGAATGTTACATAAAATTCGTAGCCATTATTTAATTCACTGCTCATCTTTATTCTCCATCATTCTTTTATTTCACTAATTTGCTTTATTATTTCTTTTTTAAGCTGCTGCAAAATATTTGGTAGTTGCCGTGATTCTTTTTCCTTATCCTTATCCTTTTCCTTATCCTTAGCTTTTTCTTGTTCTTTCTTTTCTTCTTTTTTATCCTTCTCGTCTATAGTCATAGACCACCACTTTGTATCACATTCAATGGATAGTGAAAAATCTTCTTGACTGGTTTCAATCAATGCAGCTATTCTTTTTACAGCACATTTTACTTTTTCAATGTCTCTCATATCCTCATGTATGAAATTAGCTATTGATTCATATGGATGATACTTTTTCCCAATAATTCCTGTGCCAATCTTTATTATTGCATATATTATTTCTTTACAATAATTGAAATCTAATATAGGCTCATAAGCATATCTACATTCAAATTTACTATTATGAAAATATGGTGAATAAAGCAATCCGTTCCGTTCTATATACCATCCTTTGATAGGGAGACCCATAAGGGATAAATCATGCTTTATTGCTTCCATGTCGTTGTCATTTAATATCACGCTTTTCATAATTGCATCGGCTATACTTTCCTTAATTGCTTCTTCTTCAATTTTCTTAATTTCATCAGCTATGATGTTCTCAATTGCGTCGGCTATAAGTTCCTTTATTGCATCTTCTGTGTTTTTTTTAGTCGCATTTTCTAAGCTTTTCTTAATTTTACAGACTTTATCCCGCTTAATAGAGTCGGCTTCACTGAGTTTATCTTTCAGAATATAATTCCAATAACTTCTTTGTTCATTTGATAAGCATTTTATAAAATCCATTGGGCTAAGTTTATTCGAACCATTAGGGTGTTCGTCCGATATTTTATAATTAGAAATATCATCTGTATTCTTATTTTTTTTGTCTTCTAAATAGTTTTGATAAATAGTTTTATTGTAGTATTCTGCAATATTTATAAATCCTACCATCTCTTCATGCTTATCTTTATATATTTTTTTATTAGTTTCAATTTCTCTTATTTCTATGCATTCTTTCACTTCAACACATACCATTTGTGTGTATTTGTTGTAATATGTGCTTATTATGTTCTTCCTAAACTCACCTACCACTTCCATTTTACCTTTTAGATAGCCTGGACGTACCCTCGAATATGAGTTGTCTAGATGATCTGCCAAAAAAAGCAATACAGCCAAAAATTTACTTCTTACAAATCCATGTGAATAAACTGTCGTCTTATAGCTGAGTCTATCTAAAATTTCTTTGTGTTCATCAGTTAAAATTTTTTTGAATAAATATTCGCCTTCTTCATTTTCTTTTTTTGAAAACACAACTCTATAATCAGGATCATGAAAAAGAACTATTGCAGCTATTACCTCTGCAATCCTTTCAGTCTTTATTCCAAGTACTGCCCAATTCGATAATATAGTTTTTCTTGATTGTTCTGCATGATTTATTCCATCTTCCTTAATAGTTTTTCCCATATCATGAAAAAGTACTGCATTCAGCATAACGTATAGCTCAATATCGTTTAGCACTATGTCTGCGTTCCCAAGCTCTTCATTGTAGAGAAGGTTATCAATCTGCTCCATCACTCCTAAAATATGCGGCCATGAATTGTATGAGCTTTTGCTTGGCTCCACACTGGGAAGCCACTCTGTCTGTGCTTTTTTTAGACTAATCTGGAATGAGTCATACAAATCACTATTCAGTATTTTCAGCTCGGACTGCATTGTTTTCATAATTACCCCTTGAAATATATAATTTTATATATTTTACCATATTTTTACCTTTGTATACAATATTAAATTTGCTAATTTATAAACAAAAAACGGCTTTTATCTCTAAAAGCCGTTTCAAAAATAAATAAAGTATTTCTTATTTTGTCAATATCCAAGGGAAAAGCAAATGAACAAATAACAACACAATAAAAATTGATGCCATCATTCTGTGAAGATTAAAAAATATCTTCTTTTTCTTCATTATAAATATTGATGCAAATATGCCGGAAACAACCAGAGATATAACCAGCAAAGTTCCTGTATGCAATGCAAAAGTCCCTAATGCCAAATATCCATGGACTATTGCTGAAACCAAAAGCAGACCGCTTAATGGTCTGTGCATCTTCAGCAAAACCTTTTGAATCTTTTTCAGTGCACCATCTTTGTTTTTAATAAACTTCACTAATACAAATGGCAGCAGCATAAGTGCTGCTATAGTAACATTTGTCCATCCTAATACACTATACATTATTCTACCAGCTTTCCGACCACGTCCAGTCCATTCAGTTTTGTCGTACCATGTGGAGCATTGTTCAGGTTCTCCGTGATATCTGTACCTGCCATATTTCCACCGTGAGATCCGCTTGTCCACTGCGGTTCGTCTGACACATCATATATCACGCCATCATATGCGACATATGCAGGCAGGCCGTTTTCTCCGTTGTATTCTTTCAGTTCATCCAATGTTAGGCTAATCTCCTGCGTGGAATCCGCAGTATTATCTGCAGTGTCTGCAGGCTCTGCACTATCTGATGAACATCCTGAAAACACAAAAAATGCTGTAATCATTAAAAATGACATAATCTTTTGAATATTATTTATTTTCATAACTGCCTCCTTTTTTACTATTATATAAAATTTGATAAACTATGTAAACTATATTCTAATTTTACATCGCCTCTATTTAATATGGCTTTTCACCAATTATAACCAAATAGACGTGATCTTTTAATATTGAAAAAGCAACATACAGCAATACTACAGACATTATTCGGTTAAATATTTTCAAAGTTTTTTCATTCTTAATTATTCTAGAAAAAAATTGGCCTACTATGCAGTATAGAGCAGGAGAGCCTATTACTATAATCATAAAAATAAATGAGCAGAGCAAAATTCCTGCACCTGTAATATTATTTGCAGGGAAATTGATCGTGGCTATTGGAAGTGCTGCTAGTGTAGCTTTGGGATTGAAAAACTGCATCAGAAATCCATTTTTAAACGTCAGCGTTTTTTCAGAATGCGAGTAATCTATTTCTACTTTAGATTTAAATATTTTAATAGCTAGATAAATAATATAGCCTGCACCTATTATACTAATATAAATCAAATATTCCGGCTTTATAAGCTTTTCTCCTGTATATCCATAAATAATCAACAGAGCAAAAATAGCCACACCAATTCCCAGAAAAAACCCTCTTGTGTTTTTAAATCGTTTATTAATACCTTGGTTCAGGCTCAAAAGAGTGACTGGTCCTGGTGTGTACATTATGCTAATTCCAAACAAAAACATGCTTAACATATATCATTCTACCTTTTCATTTTATTTTGTTTATTATATAATTAGTTAGCTACTAGTACAATATTTCAATTGTACTAGTTACAATTAATGTTTTTAGAGGTTATTGTATGATTGATTACTTTGGTAATAAAATATCTTGGGTTCCTGCTATTTTAGATGACAAAAAGCCTAAATATATGGCTATTGCCGAATCTATAGAAACAGATATTCAGACAGGGAGGCTGCTGCACGGCGAGATGATGCCGCCGCAGCGTTTGATAGCAAACTATTTGAACATAAATCATGGAACAGTCACAAGAGCATACAAAATATGTGAAGAAAAAGGATTGATAAAAGGAATTGTCGGCAAAGGAACATTTGTAAGCGGCAGTGCCGGTCTTCCCGTCAGCATGCTGACTGACCATGAGGACAGTGACATTATAAACCTAGGTATGTCACTTCCGCTTTATGAGTCAAACGGTATTATACAAGACCATGTGCAGGCTGTCTTAAGTGATATTGACTACAACATTGCACTTAAGTATTGTCCTCCCGAAGGATTCTTGAAGCACAGATACATAGAGGCCAATTGGCTGAAAAAGCGAAAAATAAACTGCGACCCTAAAAACATAATACTTACATCAGGCACACAAAATGCTTTAGCTGTTATTCTGCTAAGCCTTTTTTCAAAAAGCGACAGAATCGCTGTAGACGAATTTACCTATACAGGGCTCAAAAGCCTTGCAAAGTATCTGGGAATAATACTAATTCCCGTTGCTGGAGATAGCGAAGGAATGAGCCCAGATGAACTAGAGAAAACCTGCAAAAGGGATAAAATAAAGGGAATATACATGATGCCCGATTGTCATAATCCATATTCTATTTGCATAAACAAAAAAAGAAGAATGCACTTAGCACAAGTTATTGAAAAACATAATTTGCTACTCATTGAAGATGCTGCATTTGGATTTACTGTTGAACAAACACTAGAACCAATAAGCAGCTATATTCCGCAAAATAGTTTCTATATACACGGCACTTCCAAGGAAATAAGCCCGTCTTTCAGAATTTCATACATCGTTTCTCCTTCCCAATATTTTAGCCAGCTTCAATTGGCTTTAAACAATATTACTTGGATGTCTTCCCCGTACACAGCAGAAGTCCTCTCTCTTCTACAGTCAACAAAGCGCTATGATGCAATTATTGATGCTAAACTGAAAATTTTGAAGCAGCGAAATATATTATTTGAAAGAGAATTTTCATCTTATAATTCAATCGGCTCAAAATATTCTATGTTTAGGGTAATTGAGCTGCCTGAGGGATGGGAATGCCGCGCATTTGAGGAATTTGCTCTGTCCCACGGAATACAGGTTTTTTCTGCCAGCCGTTTTTCTGTCGGAACGCATAATAAGCATAACCTAATAAGAATATCAATAAGCTCCCCGAAAAACATTCAGGAGCTGGAAAAAGGATTGAAAATGATAAAAAGTATGCTTGCTTCCTCGCCATCTGCGTCATTGCCTATTATTTAATAAAAAGGCATATTTCAGCCTTTTTACTATTTTTATATTATGCAATTTTTCTAGTCCTGCGGAACCACCACAAATTCATTCAGCATAGCGTCAAATCTTGCTCCGTGCCCTTCCTGTGCCTCCACAAAAAGCGTAATTTTTATCATAAATGCTCCGCCAGCTGTGTTGTCCACCAAATAATACTTCACAACCTTTGAATTCCACTGAGGCATTGTCTCCTTTGTGCCGTTCGGGTCGCCATCGTAGGCATCAATGCATACGCCATCCACAGGCTCGCTCACTTGGTATGGCTCACTCACTGTGTCCAGTTCGCTTTTAAGCTGATTGACTATTTCAGATGATATCTCTTCTTTAGATTTGTCTGTTATCTGCTCTATCTTCATTGACACTTCCGGGTAGTCTGCCGGATAATTTATCGGCACTATTGTGTCTACTCCATCTATTGTTTCAAACGAATATCTTTCGCTATCCACATATAGCACATAGGTCATTAATTGCTTTTGTGGTGTCGTATCGGGCTCTGGCGACACAGTGTTGCCCACCTGCAGCTGCTGACCCGTTGTCTCCACTTCGCCTTCCACTGTGGTATCCACTGTTTTTTCCGGCTCAAATAGATCCATTATCTTGCTTACGGCAGCCCTGCCTGTTGGTGTGAATACAGCTAGAACCAATAGTATTAATATAAAGCTCAGTGCTGCCACTGCGAATTTGCTTCCGCCTTTTTTTGTGTTTTTCATATTATTTCCCTCCAATTCACATTGAATGTTTTCCCATATTTCATCCTTTGCGTTTTTTTCAGAGACTGTATTTTTTAAAATAGCATTTTTCAAATCATTATCTAGTCTATTCATATAAGTACTCCTTATATCCTTTTTGCTCTAATGCTTTCTTGATCTTTTGTCTGCCTTCATATAGTCGGGATTTCACAGTGCTATATTTCAAATCTAGTGTCTCAGCTATCTCCGCCTCACTGAAATCATTGATATATTTCAGTAAAATCGGTATCCTCAAATCATCTTTCAGATTTTGCAGGGCATCGTAGAGCATTTCATATTTTTCAAATCTGTAGCTATCAAGTGTACTTTTTTTGATGGATGTGTAGTCATCTATATATACTACAGGATTTTTCTGATCCTTTGATAATGCCCTCTTGCACTCATTTATCAATATCCTGTTATACCAATGAATAAATTCCATCTGAGGATTAAAAGATTTCCTATAGTCATATGCTCTAATAAAAGATGTCTGCACTGCGTCCTTTGCCATCTCGGTATTTTTTGTAATTGCAGCTGCCAAACGAAGCGCATTATCAAAATTTGCACTGTATAGCTCTTTAAAAGCGTTTTTATCGCCTTTTTTAAATCTTTGAGCCAAGAATCTGTCCAATCTATACCTCCTAATGCTATTTTTTAACGTCTCTATACTATATACCACTGCTGTCATGAAAAAGTTGGAAAAAATAATAAATTCTTAAGAATTATTTTTTAACATATTTATAATTATATCATATAATAGTGTTGCTGCGTTTATATAGATAGTATATTATGCATGCTACAGCTATATAAAAATCAAGAATAAATATAGGCAAGATATATGTAAATTATGTTAATGTATGTTGACATAATATAAATATATTGCTAAAGTTATTAATTAATCATAAATTGCAAATAAAATTTTTTATATATAGTGAGGAAAGATGAAATTAGGAATAGACATTGGTTCAACAACTGTTAAAGTTGTACTTTTTGATAATGAAAACAATATCCTCTTTAAGGACTACAAGAGGCACTTTTCAGATGTTTTCAACACCACTCTATTAATGCTTCAGGATATATCTGAATTCGTAGGAGATGACGAAATGCTTCACGCTGCCTTCACAGGCTCTGCAGGGCTAGGAGTGAGCAAGGCATGCGACATGCCGTTTGTGCAGGAAGTGTTTGCAACGCAGCTTGCGATAAAGGAGCACATTCCAGATGCAGATGTCGTGGTGGAGCTTGGCGGAGAGGACGCAAAAATCATCTTTTTGACAAAAGGTGTGGAATACAGAATGAACGGCTCATGTGCAGGCGGCACAGGCGCATTCATAGACCAGATGGCTACACTTTTAGATGTCAGCCTAGATGAGCTGAATGAGCTAAGCCTAAGCCATGATAAAATATACACCATCGCATCCCGTTGCGGTGTATTTGCCAAAAGCGATATACAGCCCCTTCTAAACCAAGGAGCAAACAAAAACAATATTGCTGCCAGCATACATCAGGCTGTGGTAGACCAAACAATTGCCGGGCTTGCACAAGGCAGAGAAATCGAGGGCAAGGTGGTATTTCTAGGCGGTCCTCTGACATTCTCTAAAGGTCTGCGAGATAGATTTAAGGAGAGCCTAAAGCTAACAGATGAAATGGCAGTACTGCCGGAGAACTCACAGTATTTTGTGGGAATCGGTGCCAGCATGTATTCAGCTGGTGAAAAGCAAATAGCCTACAAAGAGCTTTTATCGCTTGTGAAAAATGGAAATAAGCAAATTATAAAAACAAAAAAACTAGAGCCTTTGTTTAAGGATGAAAAGGAATATGCAGAGTTCGTAAAAAGACATTCAGAAAATGATGTGCCTAGAAAAGACATTTCATCCTATGAAGGCGATGCCTATCTTGGCATCGATGCAGGCTCTACCACCACTAAAATAGTATTGATAGATAAAGACTGCAATATTTTGTTTGAATACTACGGAGCCAATTTAGGAAACCCTGTAAGGATAATTAAAAAGCAGCTTTCCAATCTGTACGAAAAAATGGGCAGCAATATAAAAATAGCATCTTCAGGAGTGGTTGGCTATGGCGAAGATTTGATTAAGACGGCTTTTTCTATTGACCACGGTCTTGTGGAAACTGTAGCCCACTACAAGGCTGCACACCATTTCAATAATAATGTTAATTTTATTATGGATATCGGGGGGCAGGACATCAAATGTTTTCATATAAAAAATCATGCCATTGATAACATCTTTTTAAACGAGGCATGTTCATCCGGCTGCGGCTCATTCATACAAACCTATGCCAAAGCATTGGGATATGAGGTGGACGAATTCGCAAAGCTGGCACTTTTCGCAAAGACACCTATAGACCTAGGAAGCAGATGCACAGTGTTTATGAATTCCTCCATCAAGCAGGCACAAAAAGAAGGCGCAAGCGTTGGCGACATATCAGCAGGCCTTTCACTTAGCGTGGTGAAAAACGCACTATACAAGGTTGTTCGTGTGCACGACAGCGACGATTTAGGCGAAAACATCGTAGTACAAGGCGGCACATTCCTAAACGATGCGGTTCTGCGAAGCTTTGAAAAAGAGCTAGGCAAAAATGTTACACGTCCATCCATTGCAGGCCTGATGGGTGCATATGGCGTGGCACTATACGCCAAGGAGCAAAAAGATGTAGAATCTGGCATTGTAAGCAAAGATGCGCTTGATAATTTCACACACAAAAGCACAAACACAGTTTGCAACCTTTGCACAAATCACTGCAACCTAACAATAAATACATTCAATGACGGCAAAAAATACATTTTCGGCAATCGCTGCGAACGCCCATACAAAGGCGAAATAAAAGCAAATGTGCCAAATGTATATAAAGACAAGCTGAACTATATATTAAATCTCGATATTATAGAATCTGACAAGAAAATTGGCATACCTCTGGGTCTCAATATGTATGAAAATCTGCCTTTCTGGGTAGCATTTTTCAATGAACTAGGTGTAGAGGTAGTGCATTCCGGTGTATCCACACGTCAAATATACACCAAAGGACAGCATACAATTCCATCAGATACTGTGTGCTACCCTGCGAAGCTGATGCACGGACACATCGAGGTACTTTTGGACATGGGCATAGATGACATTTTCTATCCATGCATGAGCTATAATTTCAATGAAGAAATCGGCGATAATCACTACAATTGTCCTGTTGTAGCATACTATCCTGAGCTACTGAAAGCAAATATAAAAAGGCTGAATCAGGTAAACTACATAAATGAATACTTTGGGCTTCATAGAAAAAAGGATTTCAAAAAGAAAGCATATGCATTCTTTAAGGATATGTACAAGGTTAGCAAAAAGCAGGTGTATGCAGCAGTAGATAAAGCATATGATGCAAGGCATGATTATCAGCATTTCATTCGCAAGCAGGGCGAGAAGGCAATGGCATATGCAAAAGAACATGATTTAAAGGTTATCGTTCTGTCTGGAAGACCATACCACATAGATTTGGAGATAAACCACGGAATAGATGATTTGATTACATCATTTGATATGGTGCTAATTTCTGAGGACTGCATATC
Source organism: Eubacteriales bacterium (assembly GCA_040883315.1). Lineage (GTDB taxonomy): Bacteria > Bacillota > Clostridia > Christensenellales > UMGS416 > JAFGUF01. Next base: position 21,366 of record JBFLKU010000005.1, on the reverse strand, counting down.
CCATCATCTGCCCAGACCAAACCTTAATGTTCTGAACCAATGGACATATCAGAGCAGAATGTACAACGCCGCCAAATACGTAACCCACCACAAGAACATGGAGTTTGTGCAGCTGGTTTCATTTGGCTGCGGCACAGATGCCATCACATCAGATGAAATACGCGACCTGCTGGAGAGAAAAGGCAAGCTATATACACAAATAAAAATAGACGAAATAAACAACCTTGGTGCAGCCAGAATAAGGCTGCGCAGCTTGATTGCTGCCATCGACTAAGAGTGAGGTAGATAAATGACTAGGGAAAACGATAATAGAGTAATCTTCACAAAGGAGATGAAGAAAAACTACACTGTGCTCATGCCAATGATGCTGCCTACACATATGCGGCTGATTGAAAAAACTCTTCTTTTGCATGGCTACAATGTGGAGCTTTTATATACGGACAATGACAACATAGTGAATGAGGGGCTGAAAAATGTGCACAACGACACATGCTACCCTGCCCTCTTGGTTATAGGGCAGCTGCTGGACGCACTGAAAAGCGGCAAATATGATGTGAACAAAACTGCACTTATCATCACCCAAACAGGAGGAGGATGCAGAGCATCCAACTACATTCACCTGCTAAGAAAGGCACTAAATCAAAGCGGTATGGGTCATATACCTGTAATATCCTTGAATATATCCGGTCTGGAGAAAAATCCCGGCTTTAAGCTTTCACTCAATCTAATGGTTCAGTTAATATACGCAGTAGTGTATGCAGACCTTTTGATGTGGCTTGCAAACCAAACCAGACCATATGAGATAAACAAAGGCGAAACAGACAAGCTGGTAGAGCATTGGGAGGACAAGCTTTCCAAGGAGTATCAAAAAGCCATAAACCTGCGAATAGGCAAAATAAAGGAAAACCTAGCACAAATCACAAAAGACTTTGCGAAAATAGAAAAGCGTGATGAGAAAAAAGTGCGTGTGGGAATAGTTGGCGAAATATACGTGAAATACGCTCCTCTTGGCAACAACAATCTAGAGGAATTTTTAGCAAATGAAGGCTGCGAAGTGGTGGTACCGGGTCTTTTAGACTTTTTGATATTTAAGGCTGATAATAGAGTTGACGACGTAGATATATACGGTGGCAGCTCCATAAAAAAATACCTTGTTAATAAATTCATCGATTTCATGCTTTATCTACAGAGAATAATGAAAAATATTATAGAGGAAAATAGCAGCTACGTGCCAGTCACCCAGTATAAAGAGCTGAAATCCCTGATAACAAAGGACTATGTAGGCTACGGCAACAAAATGGGCGAAGGCTGGCTGCTGACCGCAGAAATGCTGGATCTCTGCCATATGGGAGTAAACAACATAGTGTGCACACAGCCTTTTGGCTGCCTTCCAAACCACATAGCGGGGAAAGGCATGATTCGCAAAATAAAAGAAAATAATCCTGATTCAAATATTGTAGCAATAGACTACGACCCCGGTGCAACAAAGGTGAACCAAGAGAACAGAATAAAGCTGATGCTGGCAAATGCAAAAGACGGAAAATCAAATATTCTTTAATTGCCATTTACTGTATGGTTAATATGCTGTAGAATAGTAGCATATAGAGCAAAGGAGAACAATTATGAAAAAAGTTGTTATTTTCGCATTCAAAGGCAACCCTATGTGCTTTGTCCATGTTCTGCTAAACGCCAAAGAAATGCATGAAAGAGGAATCGAAGCCAAGATAGTAATTGAGGGTGAAGCCGTTACTTTAATTAGGGAATTGGAAAAAGAAAGTAATCCGCTATATCTGGAAGTGAAGGAACTGGGGCTTATCCATAGCATTTGCTTGGCATGCTCTGTTAAGCTGGAAGTAGCCTCGTATAACAAAACCACCGGCATTCCGCTGCTTGGCGACATGTCCGGGCATGTATCAATGACTAATTTCATCGAAGATGGATATGAGATAATCACTCTTTAAAATAAGCATAATTATTATAAAGCACTGAAATAATCAGTGCTTTTGTGTTATATTCCCATCTCTTCTTTGCACTCCGCAAATGCACTAATTGCAAAATCCAAATCCTCTTTAGAATGCGCAGCGGATATCTGAGTGCGTATTCTCGCCCTACCCTTTGGCACCACAGGATATGAAAATCCAACCACATATATTCCCTTTTGAAGCATCATCTCTGCCATGTCTCCTGCTATTTTGGCATCATATAGCATGATGGGAACTATCGGGTGCACACCTTCTGGAATGTCAAATCCTTCTTCTTTCATTCTCTTTCTAAAATATGCTGTGTTTTCTCTTAGTCTGTTAAGATGCTCATTAGAGCTTTCCAATATTTCAAATACCTTCAGTGCAGATGATGCAATGCTGGGAGCAAGAGTATTTGAAAAAAGATATGGTCTGCTGCGCTGGCGAAGCAAATCCACGATTTCACCTCTTGCCGATGTATATCCGCCAGATGCTCCTCCCAATGCCTTGCCCAAAGTACCGGTGATTATATCTACTCTGCCCATCACTCCGCAATGCTCGTGTGTGCCTTTTCCGTTTTCGCCTATAAATCCCACTGCGTGGCTATCATCCACCATCACTAGTGCGCCGTATTTGTCTGCCAGGTCACATATTCCTTTTAGGTTTGCTATAAATCCATCCATGGAGAAAACTCCGTCTGTTGCAATCATTTTTATTTTTGCACCGTCCGCATCTGCCTTCTGCAGGCAGCTCTCCAAATCATCCATATTATTGTTTTTGTATCTATACCTTTTTGCCTTGCATAGCCGCACTCCATCAATTATGCTTGCATGGTTCAGCTCGTCGCTGATAATAGCGTCATCAGCACTCAGCAGAGTCTCAAAAAGCCCACCATTTGCATCAAAGCATGATGAATACAAAATAGTATCATCCATTCCTAAAAATCTGCTGATGGCATTCTCCAAATCCTTGTGCACTTGTTGCGTGCCGCAGATGAATCGAACAGAGCTAAGCCCATATCCCCATCTATCATAGCTTTCTTTTGCAGCCTGAATCACATCGCTATTGTCAGCTAGCCCCAGATAATTATTGGCACACATGTTCAGCACCCCATCATTGCCAACAACATCTATTTTGGCACGCTGCGGCGATGTTATAACTCTTTCGTTTTTGTATAGATTCTCTTTTTTTATCTCATCTAACGCATCTTTGTATGTTTTCAGCATGCTCTTTTTATCCATAATAATTGCCTTCCTCTTCTATTCCCAGTTCAATATTACTTTTCCGCTTTTCCCTTCATTCATAGCTGCAAAGCCTTTTTCATATTCTGTGTAGTGGAATCTGTGCGTAATTACCGACGATATATCCAGCCCGCTCTGCAGCATAGATGTCATCTTGTACCATGTTTCAAACATTTCCCGCCCATATATCCCCGTTATCACAAGGCTATTGAATATCACCTTTGACCAATCGATATCCGCACTGGTCTGCAGCCCAAGCAGGGCTATTCTGCCACCGTGTATCATGTTGTCCACCATCTGCGTGAATGCCGATGGACTACCGGACATCTCTAGGCCCACGTCAAAGCCTTCTCTCATGTGCAGGTTTTGCATAGCTTCGCTAATCGTGTGCTTTCGCACATCTATCGCCAAATTTACTCCTGCCTGCTTTGCCATCTCCAGCCTAAATGGATTAATATCTGTGATAACAACATTCCTTGCTCCTACGTGCCTAGCGACAGCTGCCGCCATTATACCGATAGGTCCAGCACCTGTTATCAGCACATCTTCGCCTATCATGTCGTATGTCAATGCTGTATGCACTGCATTTCCCAGCGGATCAAAGCACGCCAGCACATCATGGTCTATTTTTTCATCGCATAGCCAAACGTTCCCTGCAGGAATGCAAAGATATTCCGCAAATGCCCCCTGCCTATTCACACCCACACCCATTGTGTGGTTGCATAGATGCCGTCTACCTGCCAGGCAGTTTCTGCACTTTCCACACACTATGTGCCCCTCGCCGGATACCAAATCCCCTTCTTTTAGCCCATGGACATTTTCACCCAGCTTTGCTATGTGTCCCACAAATTCGTGTCCTGTTACCATAGGCACGGGTATAGTTCTTTGAGACCATTCTTCCCAGTTGTATATGTGCAGATCTGTGCCGCAGATAGATGTCTTCTCTATCTTTATCAGCACCTCGCCCATCTGTGGCGCAGGCACATCCACCTCTTCTAGCCATAGTCCTTTTTCAGGATATTTTTTCATTAGTGCAGGCATTTTCATAAAGCGAATCCCCTTAAGTATTTTTGATGCGATAAATAGAATTTATAATTAATTATACCACTTTTCTCAAATGAATGATTACCGAAAAGAAAAATCTAATCTTATTTCATAAAAAAAATAATTCGCCTTATTTATAAATTATAATTATAAAAATAAATATAATTCTAAGGCAAATTCATTATCACTTTTTGCTTGGCTTTGGTCTTGGTGTATATTCATCTGATAAGGAGCAGCCTGAAAACAATGCTGCACATATAATAAACAGAATAATGGTTTTAAATGCTTTCATGTTTTCCTCCTTTCACGGTGAAAACTATGTGTAATAATTGCTATGATTATATTTTAAATCAAATTATGCATTCTGAAACAAATAAAAACCTCTGCATAAACTATATTATGCAAAGGTTTAAAATTTCATAAATATTTAGAGCTGAATTAGTCCACTGCGTCTCCGCTTGGTGCTTTTTCCTCTGTCAGCTCAGGAGGTGCTTCCTCTACTGCACCTTCTGCGTCTGCATCAGCTTCTGCAAGTGCTTCGATGTCGTCTTTGTTTAGCTCTTTTATTTCACTCAGGCAGTTGTCACATGGGTCCTTTTTGCCGGATTCTATAGCCTCTGCAATAGTACCGCTTGTTTTAGTGGCTGAATCAGCGATGTAGTAGCATTCGTCATCTATATGCATGCTGCCGCCAAATTGTGTCCAATAAACAACTATGTCGCCGCTTTCGTTCACGTCATATTCGTCTGCTGAATAGTGGCTCTTTATAAGTGCCTCAACATTTTGTGAATCTCCTGGTGAAACAGGGTTATAGTCAATTGATGCTGCCACTGAACCAGCCAGTAGAACACCAACAACTGTTAACAAAATCTTCTTTGTCTTTGCATCTATCTTGTCTGTGCTACGAAGCAAAAGTATACCTATTGGGATAAATGCTACCAAGCACATTACAACACCCAACTGATCCCAGAAGAATTTAACAACCTTATTCTTTGATTGACTTGGTTTAATTCTGTTTGCTTTTTTCCACAGCAATGAACCGATAATGCACAATACTGCATCAAGAACAAGTACGCCAATCATCCAATATAGTAATGAATCAGTATAAATGCTAAGCAAATATATAGCACCGGCTTCACATGCAATTGCTAATATCCATAGTATAACTGCACCAAAACGCAATCCTTTTGCACCTTTGTACAATTCTTTTTTCTCTGCCATTTTTCTTCCTCCTAATATAAAATCATACGATTGAAAATGTAATTCTTTTTTCATTATACCAATCATATCTACAGGTTGCAATATATTTTGGTTATTATGTGTTTAAACACATAATTTAACATAATCTATATATTGGTCGTCATCATATTTTTACCACAGAACAAAAAAGCTCTTTGCAAAAATATACTGCAGATTCATAATAGCTACATACATAGCCAGCACATAGTAGTGCAGTGAAGTCTCTTTAACTCCTTTTCTTATAGCCATCATAGCAATATATATTATAGCTGCCACGGAAAATACGCCGTATGCAAAGCCTATTATATTAAATATATTCCACAATGAGCCTGTCCATATTGTCATGCTCGTGGAAGGGTCTCTTAAATACAGAAGTATCTTTATCACCATATGCGAGCCCCAATTGGCTAAAAATGCAGATATTGCAATCTTGCTGGTTTTATTGATATCTTTCCAGATTGTTGATAGAGCCAATATTACCAAAAACAACAGCCAAAAGCCTTTTAGGTCTTCAATGCCGCTGCCTTTGAAAACGTCACCATTTATTTCAGCAATAGTCCACCATATCATTCCGGCGGTCAGCCCAAATAGCAAAACCTTTGTATCTGACCCATTCTTTTTTGCGCTAAATACAAAAAACAGGCTTAGCGCTGCCAATACCAAAACGATAATAGTATAAAGCGGGAGTTTTTCTTTCAGTGGCTGTGCCAGCTTCATCATGAAAATAAGTGCCACAACTTCTACAGCCAGCAATGCAATAGCCATCCAAAACATTTTCTTTCTCATTCTATACGCTCCTGAAAATATATTATAATATAAAAACTAAGGCATAAATTTTATTCATGCCTTTTGTTCTTTTTCAGTACTTAATTGCTCTTTTTTTATTTTATGATATTTTATACAGAGTAAAACAAATGTAGTCAGGATTATTGTCATCAAGGCTATGCTTCCAATAATGTATGCATTTAGCACATATATCATAACTCCTGCAAATGCAAGAAGCACCTGAATCGAAGAAAGCACCACCACAACCAGCAGCGGGTCATTTATCTTCGTGCTTAGCAAATGATGAAAATGATATTTATCCGCTCCGAAAATCGGCTTTCTGAATATTATCCTTCTGCTAACAGAAGTCACTAGCTCCATAAGCGGAAGCAAAAGAATATATACAGGAACTATAGCATACAATACAGTACTGGCTTTCGTAGTGGATACCAGAGATATTATGCCGATTACAAACCCCAGAAGCATGCTACCGGCGTCGCCCATAAAAATTAAAGCTTTGTGCCTATTATATGGTATAAAGCCAATTACACCGCCGATTATTGCGATATTTACGATTATTGCAAATTCATACCTTCCCTGCATTGCCAATATTATAGAGAACGCAAAGAGTGCAATCAGCGAAAAATAGCTGGAGAGCCCATCTATCCCATCGGTGAAGTTTATTGCATTTACAATACCTGTTATCCATACTATTACTACAGCACCAAGCACTATTTTCAGCCATAGGTTATCGTGCAGAATATTCCATGTGAAGTACGAATAGAAAAACGTTACATATATACAGGTAGCTAGAAGCAGAATTATCACCATTCTAAGCTTTGCACTCAGGTTTTTAATGTCATCTATCACAGCCAATATCTCTATCAATGTAGCACCTACTATTACAGCTATCTTCACCAGCCCTATTCTATGATATGAAAAAACAGCCACTGTAGCAACAAAAGCTATATATATTGCCAGTCCTCCTAGAAGCGGAGTTGCCTCTTTATGCATTTTTCTATGATTTGGTTTATCAAATAAATTGAGTTTTCTTGCCAGCAATATCATCAGCGGGGTTAAAAAAAGCGATATTAATGAAGACATTGCAAAGCTCGATACAATATAGGTTAAATTTAAATTTGTCATATAGTGATTACCCTTCCCCGAAAAGCATTGAAAAATCGAACACTTTCTGTATATGCTATCAAAAATAGAGATGCTTGTCAAATGAATTAATGTGCTTGTATCTATCTATTTTTAAATAAAAATAAAGCCATGTTTAGCATGAAAAACATGGCTCGATCTTGATGATTTATATAATTTGTTTAGCTCTCTAATTTATATTTATATTCTTTCTTTCTGCCTAAAAACATTATTACTATAAATGCAACTGTTACAAGACCAGTGAGTATATCTTGAAAGAATACATCAACTACCGCTGTGCTTAAAGCATATGAACGATAGGCTAAAATTATTGCAGTGCCAATGATCATAAGCGGAGCAACCCATCTTTTCATAGATAATCTCGTGGCTGAAACAACAGCGAAGAAAATAACTATTATTGTTGTCCATCCTTTATCCATAATCGGACTTGCCGCATTCAGCCTGAATACATATAATATTCCCGCTATGCATGCAAGTACAGAAGTGAAGGAATATGCAGCAGCATACATAAAGCTGCTTTTATCATCTCTTTGGTGTTTAGGTGTGCCAATCTTTGTAAACATCAGTCCTATTGTGATGGCTAATGCCAATGCTAATACCAGAATGAAAAATCCATCAGTCTTGAAAAATGGCTCCATTGGTATTCCAACTGTTTGACCCTGCAGCATAATTCTGCCAAATGCAGCTAAAAATGTCCCTGTTACTAGCGTCAGCAGTATTGGCGGCACTTTCACATATTCTATAATAATGCCTTGAATTAATCCCACAACAGCACAAAGCAATATAACCATAATTGCAGCAGGCACTAGACCTATATTCTGCGATAAAGCTCCGAAAATCATTCCGCCCATTCCATATACCGCCGGAATAGACAAATCTATTCCCCTTGCCTTAGTAGAAACCACCACTGAAAATCCTATAATCGCCATATAAGAGGCAACCATTATTACCTTTTCGGTAATTCTTGAATGCGTTATAGGTATTCCGGAGAAGGTAAACCAAACAAAGGCACTTCCCATTAGCAGACTTAGCAGAATAAAAACAAGATACTTTCCTAGGAAATTATCCTTAAGCAATATTTTTTCTTCGCCCTCTATTTCCGGTTTTTCTTCTCTTTCATCCTGCATAAATCCGATTATTGCTATTGCAACTATAAAGCCTAGGAAAAAGCCAATAAGCCAAAATGCAACTCCACTTTTTCCCTTTTCCTTTGCTGCATTTGCAGCTACAAATGCAAAGCCTATTCTAATGAGCAAATATACTAAGTAAAACATTCAAAATCCTCCTGCTTCTTTCAATTTTTTCTATAATTATATCATATTATCCAAGATAGCAATACATCAACTACAAAAAAAGAACTGTGATATACAGTTCTTTTTTATATCAGATTTATAAATTATCTTATATTATTTTTTCGTCGCCTTTACTGATGAGATAATTATTCTTTGTAGAGTATTTAACCTTGTACATAGCGTTATCAGCCACTTTGTATAGGTCATCAACACTTCTGGCGTGCTCTGGATATATAGCAACACCCACACTTACTCCTACATTATATTCATTATCGTCAATTATCATTACTTCATCAATTGCTTTAACAACTTTGTTGGCAACATATCTGACCTGATCAATACTGTTGTATGCAATCAGCATAGCGAATTCGTCACCGCCGAATCTAGATACCAGGTCTTCTCTTCTAGCTGACATTACCAGTCTGTTGGCTACTACACGAAGCACTTTGTCACCCATGTTGTGTCCGTAGCTGTCGTTGATATCTTTAAATCCATCCAAGTCCATAAACAAGATGGCATACTTGGCTTCCGGATCTTCCTCTATCATGTTTTCAAATAGCTCTGTAAAGTACGCTCTGTTCAGCAGACCTGTCAATGTATCTACTTGTGCCATCTTTGTTGTCTTTTGTGTGAACTTACGTCTGTTGCTTTGTACATTGTATAATAGCATTGTTATTAATAGAGTACAGGCAGCAACGCCGATGGCAATCCAGAAGAAATCTTGATTACTAATCTCTGTTATCTCACTATAGTATTCAGCTGGCAAAGTCAGAAGGAATATATAGCTCTCTGGTGCAATGTATATGTGCTTAGGACCGTAGAAATTTGATAGAGGCATTTCAAATTTTTGAAAGAATGCCTGACCGTCTATAGACTCAAAAGATCCGTTCTTTGTATCGCTGTATACCACTTTTCTGCTCACTTCAGTTCCCTGCACATCACTCAGAGTTCTAAATTCACTTCCGCGTGTTTTATCAATATCAGAATATATATATACAGCATCACTGGTTTCTATACTCAGTAACTCATAGTATATGTTTGCGTTTTCCAGTGCACGCTCTACGTCCTTTATGATAACTTCCAGCTTTGGCTCAAGTATTAAATACCCTGCAAAGTATCCTTGCAAATCTATTATTGGGATAGTAACATTAAAAGTAACTTCCTTAACTCTTTTTGAGTGGTTAAACTGTGAAATATACGCATAGAGAATTGGGTCTTTTTTAGGCGTACTATATATCTGGTTCATGAAGTCTTCGACTTCCGTTTCCTTTGGCGAACCGGCTTCCACTCTTGTTCCGTCCTTTTTTATTAAAGTGATCGCTGCATATTTTTCTGTATTCTCAATAATTTTCTCATACATTTCCTTCAGCTCTTCGTCTGTTGCAGCATCAGATTCACCGGTGCTATCCAGAGTTCCCTGCATCTCACTTATAGTGATAGCCTCGATATTGAGTGCATCACCAACGATATTATTGTATTGCGAAGCTATTTGGGTTTCAGCTATTTCATATAGATTGTTTACTTCTATTTCAGTTTTATCCCTATAATTTGCCTGAATTAGCCACACTATAATACCCGTCAATATTACTATTACAATAACACTTAAAAATAAATATTTAATTATTAGGGGTATTGTCCTTCGTGTTGTGGTAGTTGATAATTGATTCATAAAATGTATTACCTCGTATCTATATTTTTAATATAGTCTTCTTCTCTCCCATACGATATATATATATAAAGTATATATAAGCATATAATTATAGAACGTAACATTTATTATACATACCTATTTTAAAAAAATCAAAAACATTTTACTTTTTTTTTCAGCTTTTTATGATATACTAATATAAAATTTTTAAAATGTATAAATATACAGCTTAGCGAGAATTATTTTTATGGATTATAGTATATATAAAGCATCATCAGATGATGTTAAAGAAATCAACGATATTTTAAACCATTATATAGATACAAGCGGCGCAAACTGGGCCTGGCACCCTAGAAGTGAAGAAGAAGCAATGAGATGGTATTTTTCGCACGATTTCAGCATCCATCCGATATTTGTAGCCAAATCCAAAGACGGAAAAGTGATTGGCTTTGCGTCTTTATCACCTTTCAGAGCAAAAGAGGGCTACTGGCCAGTCGCTGAAAACTCTTTGTATCTGCAAAAGGACTATACAAGGCAAAAAATAGGCAGCAAGCTGATGGAGACTCTTTTGGATTTTGCATACAGCTCAAAGCTGGAAGTGGTGACTGCGTGGATAGACTCTGAAAATGTATCCAGCATAGAGTTCCACAAAAATTGGGGATTTGAAATAGTCGGCGAAATGAAAAACGTAGGCGACAAATTTAATACAAGACGTTCTGTCACTATAATGCAGCTATCTGTTATAAAGGAGGAACTATGATTACCGGTGCACAAGCAATAGTAAAATGTTTGGAAGAAAAAAACGTAGAGTACATATTTGGATACCCTGGACTGGCAGTCTGCCCTATTTATGATATACTGCTAAATTCAAAAATACAGCACGTGCTTGTCCGCCATGAACAGCATGCTGGACATAATGCCAATGGATACGCCAGAATCAGCGGAAAACCAGGCGTTTGTATGACAACATCAGGCCCTGGTGCTGCCAATTTGATTACGGCACTGGCAACAGCACATACTGACAGTATTCCAATAGTTGCAATCACAGGACAAGTAACAAAAGACTTGATAGGAACAGACAGCTTTCAAGAGGCTGATATATTCGGCTGTACCCAGCCATTTGTTAAGCATAGCTACATGGTTATGGATGCAAATGATATCCCTAGAATAATAAATGAAGCTTTCCACTTAGCCAATACTGGCAGAAAAGGCCCCGTATTGATAGACATACCAATGGATGTTCAGGGGCAGGAAATAGAAGATTTTAAATTTGAAGCCACGGCTAATATATCAGGATATAAAGTTCCTGAGTGTGCAGATGAAGAATCCATTAAAAATGTGGTCGAGATACTGCAGAATGCCAAAAGACCTCTTATATGCGTAGGCGGCGGAGTTCATCTTTCCGATGCCAGAGACCAAGTAAATGAATTCAGCGAAAAATACAATATACCTGCAATATCCACAATGATGGGCATAGGCACATTTGATACATTGTATGAAAACTATTTTGGTATGCTAGGCTCCCACGGCAAAAAATATTCCAACTACGCAATATACAAAGCAGATGTGCTGATTATTTTCGGGGCTCGTGTAGGAAACAGAGCATTTGGCAACCCAAAGGCAATAAACAGCAATACTACTATAATACACATAGAGATAGACCCTGCTGAAATAGGCAAAAATGTATCTGCAAATATTTCGCTGATTGGCGATATAAAGTGTATTGTAAAGCAAATAATGAAGTATGAACTAGATATAGATACATCTGAATGGATAAAAGAGCTAAAAGAGAAAAAAGCTGAGTATTCATTCGACCATGGCGAAAGAGAAAACACGCTAAATCCAAAAGGATTTGTTCGCATGCTGTCTTTGGCTATGGATGATGACTCAATATACTGTGCAGATGTTGGACAAAACCAAATATGGTCATCCAACAATGTAATTATGCGTGGCGGTAGATTTTTGACATCCGGCGGCATGGGCACAATGGGATATGCTATCCCTGCATCAATAGGTGCGTGCTTTGCAGCTGGCGGAAAACAAGTGGTGGCTGTATGCGGAGACGGATCATTCCAGATGAGCATGAGTGAGCTGGCAACTGCAGTGCAGTACGGGCTTGATGTGAAAATAGTGGTTATGAAAAATAACTATCTTGGCATGGTTAGAGAAGCGCAGCTAAAATCATTTAATTCACGCTTCAGCGGAGTACATTTGGGCGACGATTTAATTGATGTCTGCAAACTCGCCGCTGCATACAATATAAAAGCAGAAAAAGTACACTCATTAAAAGAAGCCGAAGGAGCAATAGACAGAATGCTGAAAAGCGATGGTATCTATATTCTCGAATGCTTCGTAGACCCAACAGAGTCTTCACTATAAAGTTATCAAATCACCTAAGCGAAAGTTTAAGTGATTTTTATATTTTCGATTTGTTGACAAAGCATTATATAATAAGTATAGTATTTTACATATATTAATAATTAATCGAGGACAAAATGGTAACTGAAAAACAAATTGAAAGAATAAACGAATTGGCAAGAAAATCTCGCAGCGAAGGGCTGACTGCCGAGGAATCAGCGGAACAGCAGGAGCTGCGCCAGATATATATTAATTCATTTAGAAATAACATGAAATCCATACTGGATAACACCGTGATACAAAACCCGGACGGAACCAAGCACAAATTAGTGCATCATCCAAAGCCAAGAGGAAAAAACTGATGCAGGGCGACGATTTAGAATTTATCGATATATCTGATGAGTCTGTTTCATATTTTATTCGCTGTGAGCATTTGGCACGCTACATATATGCCAGCGAACAGATACGCAAGCGAAGGGCAAAATATGTGCTGGATGCGGCATGCGGCAGCGGATACGGCACCGTGGAAATTGCAAAGTATGCAGACACAGTGATTGGCCTAGACAAAAATCCTCCATTTAAGCAATATATCAAAGATAATATCTCATATATTCAATCAGATTTAGACGCTGATGATTTTATCATTCCAATAGAGCAAGGTAAAAAGCTAGAAACCGTTGTCTGCTTTGAGACATTGGAGCATCTGGAAAACCCAAAAAAGTTTTTATCAATTATATCGAGCTGCCTAAAAAACAAAGGGCTTCTTTTCGTGTCGGTTCCAAATGGTGACTTCGAAAAGACAGATGAAAACGGCAAAGTGATAAACCCATTTCATCTGCATAAATTCCAAGAAAACAACATGACTGAAATGCTAGTAGAATGCGGATTTCAAATAAAGCGAGTACTGTATCAGCCCACATCTGCTCAGTTATATAGAAACCAAGCCAGAGCAATCAGAGACCTAAATCTGGACAATGAATATGCCAAAAAAATGTCTCCAGATACAGGTGACATGTACTACTATGCCAGAGTGTATGCATGGCCGGATGAAAACAAAGGACAGTCGTATTCTATAATGTATATGTGTGAAAGAAAATATTAGCAAACCAAATCTGATTTTGTTGAATTAAATTAATATATAAACTATAATAAAATTTATAGTTACATATAAAGGAGAAAAAGATGGATAGGAAACTAGACGAAAAAATTACAAAATATTTAGAAGATAATAGAGACAATTTCATTAAAGATCTACAAAAGCTGCTTTCATTCAATTCAGTGAATGCAAAAGCTGTAGATAATAAACCATTTGGTGAAGAAGTGGCGAAGGCACTGGATTTTATGATGGAGCTATGTGCTGATGCCGGGCTAAAAACCACAAACTATGACTACTACTGCATGGATGCATGCTATGGTGACGGTGAAGAATCCATCGGCACACTCAGTCATCTGGACATAGTACCAGCCGGCGAAGGATGGGACTATCCTCCATTCGCAGGAGAAATGGAAGGCTCTCTTATTTACGGACGCGGAGTTATAGACGACAAAGGCCCTGCTATTGCTGCACTATATGCAATAAAATCACTAATAGACGCTGACGTGAAAATGAGCAAAACCATCAAGCTGATACTTGGCTGCGACGAGGAAACAGGCATGAGCGACATGGAGCACTATATGAAAGTAGCTGGCGCACCAACATACGCCTTTTCACCAGATGCGGATTTCCCCGTGATATTTGCAGAAAAAAACATTATTCACGGAGATTTTGAAGGGAAAATTGAAGGTGATACAATACTTGTGTCATTGAGCGGAGGAACAGCTACAAATGCCGTTCCGAATAAAGCAACTGCACAAATAAAATACAGTGCTCAGCCTGAAAACAATGACAAAGTGGAATATAAGCTTGAAGGCGATATTTTAACAATTACGGCAAAAGGAATTGCAGGACATGCATCACTGCCGGAAAAGGCTGAAAACGCTATAAGCATACTGATGAAGGAACTAGCAGGAATATTGCCCGATGGCGATGCTGCAAAGCCATTTATTGCTGAACTGGCAGCAGGGCTATCCGCAACAGACGGGAGCGGAATTGGAATAGACTGCAAAGATGAGGCTACGGGTGCACTAACGCTAAATCACGGAGTAATCAAAATGAAGGATAACAAAATAATTTCTCAGTTTGATATTCGCCATCCCGTAACATTAGACTATAAAGAGCTTTTAGAAAAGCTTAAAACTGCTCTTAATAATTTTAAACTGACACATATATTTGCCAGCGAAGGGCTTTATGCACCAAAGGATGGATTCTTGGTCAGTACGCTGCAATCTCTATATAGAGAGATTACCGGAGACGCATCCAGCGAGCCTGTATCAATGGGCGGCGGAACATATGCCAGATGCCTGCCTGCTGCTGTAGCATTTGGTCCGAAATTCCCAGGCGGAAAAGCCGGCGGCGCACACACCATCAATGAATTTGCAGATGTAGACGAGCTGCTGAAGGCTGCAAGACTGTATGCACATTGTCTGTATTCATTAGCAAAATAAAAAACTAGAGGCTATTAAATATTTAATAGCCTCTTTTATATTTCTACCGTTATGTTCTCTGTAGGATTTATTCTAGGTTGTTTATATCCTATTTTTACTGATTAAGTTGAAATGCTTCTTCATACTCACTTTCCAGAGTATCAATCAATTCATTCACCGTTATTATCTTTTCTGTTCTGTATGCATTCTCTCCTGCGAAGGCAAATCCATTTTTCATATTGCCCTTTTGCGCATTTGCCAATGCCAGTGCAATGCAGTATGGGCTATTTTTATAGTCACATGTTACTATGCAGTGGTATGGACACTTGAAAGGTGTTTTCTCCCCAGCTATAGAGCTTCTGATAAAGTCATTCATTATAGCTCTGCCCGGCATACCAACAGGGCTTTTTATTATTCCTATATCTTCTTTTTTAGCATCTATATAGCTTTGCTTAAATTCATCTGCTGCATCGCATTCCACCGTTGCCACAAATCTAGTTCCCATCTGCACGCCGGATGCACCAGCCTGCATAATTTCAAATATATCCTCTCCTGTATATATTCCTCCGCCGGCTATTACAGGAATGTCTTTTTTGGCTTCCTCTTCTATTGGTCTTATTTGGCTGATAACATCCAATACTAGATTTTTGAGAGAAAATTTTTCATCATCTAGCTGTGAAGTTTTAAATCCCAGATGTCCGCCTGCCATCGGCCCTTCCACCACTATTGCATCAGGTGCGTAATTATACTGGCTTATCCACCTTTTGGATATCACTCTTGCTGCTTTCCCAGATGATACTATTGGTACTAGTTTAGTCTTTTTATTGCTCTTTAAAAATTCAGGCAGGCTTAATGGCAGACCAGCACCAGAAAAGATGATATCCACTTCTTCTTCAATTGCTGTTTTGACCATATCCGAAAAATTCGAAAGTGCCACCATTATATTCACACCTATTATGCCATCGGTCATATCTCTTATTTTTCTTATTTGTTTTCTTAATGCACGTATATTTGCCTCTGCAAAGTTTGCGTAGTAGTCTGGCTCTTCCATGCCTATTCCTGCCGCCGCCAGCACTCCTATGCCGCCTTTGTTTGCTACGGCTGAAACCAATCTATCCAGCGATACACCTATTCCCATTCCGCCTTGAATGATTGGGAGCCTAGCTTTTAGATTACCAATTATTAAGTTTTTCATATTTGATGTTTTCATTAATTTATTATTCCTTACCATATAATTTAGTATTAATTACTATATTCTATCATCCGAATAACTATATATCTATATTTTTACCGAAATATACACAATTTGTTCTAACCCTTGCCACTTTTTGCTGTATTATTTTCTTTTTATATGTTTATATGGAATTTTTGCATGAATCGCTGCCCTACAAGAAGCTTTTTATTTGCCTTTGTTTACCGAATCACCCGTAAACGAGTCTATGTATTCTTTCATGCTTGTCTGGTCTGCTACGTTATCTTCCTGTAGCTATTTTCTTGTGTATTCCTGTATTTTCTCTGCATTTTCGCCTACAGCATCAACATAATATCCTCTGCGCTAGAAATGCTTGATTCCGTATTTATATTTCAAATTCTCGTGCCTGTCGAATATCATCAGGCTGCTCTTTCCTTTTATATATCAAATTATTTTTGAAATACTATACTTCAGTGGTATCCTTATAAACATATGTATGTGATCCGTACATAGTTTTGCTTCGATTATCTCTATTCCTTTTCTGTCACACAATTCTCGCAGTATCTTTCCGATATCCGTTTTTAATCTACCGTGTACTATCTGTCTTCTATATTTCCTTGCAAACATTATGTGATATTTACATTCCCACCTTGTGTGCTAAACTATTCTTATCCAATGGATAACCTTATTTTCTTTTGATGCAGTTGACAAACTTATATCATTTTACCACAGTAGGTTTCCTTTTATCTTAAGAACTCTCTCCCCCGGCACAGCCGAGGTATTTCCTTTTACTCTCTTCGTTCGCAAAATGCAACTAAAGTATACATACAAAAAAGTGACCTTAAAGGTCACTTTTGTTAACTGCATAATCTAAACCACTCAATTCTTAAGTTTCTTTAGTCTTATAACATTCCATGAGGCTTTGTTTATAATGCTTGTCAGTATCTCGTCGCTGATTTTCGTAGTGTTATTATTTGATGGCGATATATTCTGTGCACTTTTGCTGTTCACCGCCTTTAAGTCATCGCTTTCCAAAACAATATGCTCAGCAATTTCATATTCGCTAAATCCGTTCAAGCTGCTTTCCAGTATTATCTCATCTTCCAAATTCCTATTCACTGCGAATATAGTCAGCTCTTCAGCATCTTCATTAAACACTGTAACAGCTTCTAAATCATTTACGTCTGTATAGTTTTTTGTATCATGCTTTGGAGAATTATTGATTGTTCTCAATACTACTCCTCTTGCAAAAGCTGACGCATGCAAAAATGGATAGTAAATGGTCTGCTTCCAAGCAGGTCCATCCGTTTCTGTCATTATAGGGGCAATCACGTTCACAAGCTGTGCCAGACACGCCATCTTCACTCTATCGCTGTTTTTTATCAGCGTAATCATCAACAAACCAACCATTAGTGCATCTTCAAAAGTATAATTGTCTTCCAAAAGGTGCGGGGCTATCTGCCAAGGCTTGTTTTTCATGGTGTCCTCGTCGCTTTCATTGGAGTGGAACCATACATTCCATTCATCAAAGCTAAGCATCATTTTCTTTTTGCTTCTTTTCTTAGCCTGAATATAATCACATGTCGAAATAACAGTTTTAATAAACTCATCCATTTTTATAGACGAAGCCAAATAGTCTGCTGTATCATTATCACTGTTTCCAAAATAATGATGCAAAGATATATAATCAACATAATCATATGTATGCTCCAAAGTGATGGCCTCCCACTCTGGAAATGTTTCCATAAAGCTACCGGAGCTGCCACATGAAACCAGCTCTATACTAGGGTCAATTTGCTTCATGGCTTTTGCTGTCTCAGCCGCCAGTCTGCCGTATTCTTCTGCGGTTTTCGAGCCAATCTGCCATACTCCGTCCATCTCATTGCCAAGGCACCATACTTTAATGTTATGGGGCTCTTTTACGCCGTGAGATATCCGCATGTCGCTATATTTTGTACCAGATGGGTGATTACAGTATTCCAGCAAATTGCATGCATCTGCCACGCCTCTTGTGCCCAGATTAACTGCCATCATCACTTGGCTGTTTGCTTTTTTGCACCATGATGCAAACTCATTAATTCCTATTTCGTTGGTCTCCAGAGTTCGCCACGCCAAATCCAGGCGCTTGCTTCTGGTCGGTCCTACGCTGTCTTCCCAGAAAAAATTCGACACATAGTTGCCGCCCGGATATCTGATAACAGGAACATTTAGCTCCTTTACCATCTCCAGCACATCTTTGCGGAATCCTTCCTCGTCTGCTGAAAAATGACCTAGCTGATATATCCCTTCATAAACTGCTCTTCCCAAATGCTCAACAAAAGAACCATAGAGCCTTGGGTCTATTTCTGCAGCTTCAAAAGATTTATCAATTATCATTTTTGCTTTTTTCATAAAGATTCTCCTAAATCTATATTTAAATATTATGAGATAATATATTTAGTATTATCATCTTGCATTCGTTATTTATATATCGGCTCTCTCTTTAGCGGCAATATTTCATCAAAAAGCTTTTTAAGAATCATATCCCAAAACACAAAATCATGGTCATAGCCATCATAGCATGTATATTCTACTTTATATCCTATTTCTTTCATTGTGTCAGCGTCTGCCTTTACTCTGTCGAATATGAATTCATCGCTTCCTACTATTATATGAAAGTCCGGCACTTGTATACCTTCATCTAGGTTTTTCTTTGCTATACGATATAGATTGTGCTTAGATTCTTCCAACATTTCAGATTTTCCGAATGTTGAATTATACAAAGGAAAATTGTTTTTAAAATGATCGCTGTCTAATTCCCTCTTCAATGTATCCGTGTTCACTGTCATTCCTATGCCGCCAGATATATCTACACATGTATTATACACTTCAGGATGAATTAATGCATTAGCCAGCGCAACATTGCCGCCCATTGCATAGCCAACTATAAAATTATCTTCTCTTTTTTCAGAGGATGCAAACAAGCTCTGCACCACTTTGGGCAGCTCCTGAGTTATAAATGTGGAGTATTCTACACCATAATTGGTATTCACTCCAAAGCTATTTGCCACATTGGGTGTAACGAGCATCACATTGTTTTCCTGAGCATACCTTTCTGCATTTGTGTAGCGATATGTCAGGCTGTCGTCATCTCCACCACCATGAATCAAATATATAGTTTGGAATTTCATTCCCTGCTTATAAGGCATCTTCTTTTTCTCATTCGGTAGAATATGATGTTTTTTTTGCTCAGTCGGGTCGTAATATGATAAATTATCTGTAGGATACACAACTGTAACATCTACATATTTTCCTATTGCCTGGCTTCTATAGTTAAATCTCATAGTACTCATTTTTTTCTCTCCTATGCATTATGTCTTTTTAATCTATTTTTAGTAATCCATCTTCTCTTCTGGAGAATTTCTTTATAAATTCCCAAGCTGTCGGTATAAGTCTTTGTTCCACGGTGTGAGGCAAGCCCTGCACCACCGTATAATTATAATAATTAATCGAAGGATTATCCATACTGTAGTACTGATGCCATGTCATTTCGCCCTTTTCCCCATTGCTAGGTTCACCAAGCGTGACAACGCAGTCTCCTGCTGTGCCAGCGCCGCTCTTGTCGTCTCCGTTCAATGGCTTTGCTTCTATATTATTATACCACTTCCAAAACGTCATTTGGGAAAATTGTCCGCTGCCTTCTCGAGGCGGATATTCAGCGTCCTTTGTGCCATATGTAGAAAATACCGGCACTCTATAGTCGTATTTTTCTTTAGCTTTCCTTGCACCTTCATATACTCCATCGTGCATGGGAAAACGCGTGTTGAATGCTACTAGTCCAGCTATCAAGTCAGGTCTTAGAGCAGACAACACCTGTGCCATTCCGCTTCCGTTTGAAAAACCGCTTAAATATATTCTAGATTTATCTACAGGGTATTTATCCGTGATATGCTCAATAAGCCGAGTAAGATATTCTATATCACTTGCTCTAGTGCTATATAGCATGCTGTTCCACGAGTCATCATCTGATGCGTTTGCATACACCGTGATAAATCCTTCTTTTTCGCCTAATTCGTGCCACTTGAACATGGCGACTGCAATTTCATGTGTGTCGCCGCCTCCATGCAAAGCAACTACCAAAGGAAATTTATCCTTTTCAATCTCACTATTTTGGCTAATACTTTTTGGCACAAACTCATACCAAGAGTGAGTATGCCAATTATTATCTCCCAACATTTTAGTTTTATTGTATATGCATGGATTGTACTCATCCATCATCTGAGTCATGCTGAATATCTTTCCGTTTTTAGTGTCTGGTATTCTAAAAGTTTTGCTATGTATTTCATACCAGTATCTTGATATAATACCTGCAGTTTGTTCTTTCGCCTGAGTTGTGATTAAAAGCCTTTTAGCCTTATTTAATCTATTAGTCCACTCTTTCGTATCGCCATAGCAAAGTGTATTTTCTTCATTTAAATGGTTTCTTTCCATCCAAAGCTGATATCCATCACCTTTTGGATTAACAGCCCAAACGGACATAGAGCAATCGTCTTCGCCTATATCCATTGCCTCTTTTTCTAAATTGCCTCCAAAGGTAAGCAAAGATGAAAGATGTTTCGAATGCTTTGATGCAAATACACTAGCAAATTCAGTACCTTTGTTTATACCTATCATTCCCATCATATAGCTATTGCATTTTTCGTTTCCTGGGAATAGATACCACATAGTCGCTGCTTCTATGATTTTACTAACTACTTGTAAATCATTTGCCTTGTCTTCACTATCTCTTGTGTTCCAACCATCTTGACCTGCAACCGGGAAAATAACAAAGAGTTTTTCTTTTTCTGCTAAATTCAAAAGTCCTGCATCAATAAGGCATTTTTCAATATCATCTTCATCTTTACTGTCTTGGAGTACATATATAGTAGGAGCCAATTTGCGTGGTGGCAGTGTGCTAGCT
>JBFLKU010000004.1:0-22112 GCA_040883315.1 Eubacteriales bacterium | reverse complement strand
TAGATGGCATAAAGGTGGAAGGGGATATTCGATCTAATAAAGGCGTGCGACTGGGAGAAAATGCAGTAGTATACGGCAACGTATTTGCAGAAGGCGATATTTACATGGGCAAAAACTCAAGAATACTGGGCAATGTATTTACTCAAGCCAGCTTCAAAGCGGAAGAAGGCGCTGTAGTGGGGCAAAGAGGCAAAATAAAATCATTGATTGCAAGGGATAAGGTGACATTCTATAAAAACAGCCTGGTATATGGGTATATTGAATGCCACGATATTGGAAATGTGCTGGGAGAAGAATAGAGGGTACTATGTTGAAAAACAAACGGAGTAGTATAATCACTCTATTAATAGCAGTAGCTGCCTTAATAATTCTCTCATTTATGGCTACATTAATTAAAGGAAACATATTAAAAAAGGAGCAAATTGCTATACAAATAGATACTGTTTCATATGGACAGGATGGAAAGGCGGATGGACAGCCGCTGGATGAAGCACCGATAAAGATAACAGGTGAGTATGTATATTTTCAGGATAGAATAGTAAAAAGATTTTATTTTGATGACCATGAGATGGATGAGTATTCACAGGTGGTATATGAGATATTAGCAGATATTCCGAAAAATATCGAAAAAACATTTATGCTGGTTCCTTCCAGAATAGTTTATGAAGATTCGCTAGACATAGATGACAAAAGTAATTTTATAAAGACTTTTGAAGAGATTAATGGACATCTAGGCAGAGTTTCACAGGTATTAAATGTGTATGAGGTGCTGAAAGAACACACGAGCGAGTATATATATTTTAGGACAGATGAAACGTGGACAGCTACTGGAGCGTATTATGCGGCCAAAGAATATCTTGCGGTAAATGGTGTGGATATATATCCGCTGGACAGCTACAAAGAAAATAGATTTATTGGCTATGTAGGCACAATGTGGGCAGTTGAAGGAGGAGAATACATTTTTGACAGCCCGGATTATGTGAGCTACTATACAAGAGAAGGCATGAACAACAATCAGACAATAACGGCAAATGAAAATGGAGACTATATAGAATATGATTCGCCTGCTTTGGCGGTTTCCAGAATGGGTACAGATATATTTTTGGGCGGCATATTTTCCCATAGCATAATCGCAGGAGATGAGGAAAACTCAAAGTCTTTAATGATTATCGGTGACAAAAACGCAAAGCTATTTGCTATATGGATGATACCATACTATGAAAAAATATGTGTTCTAGATCCTGCATATTTTGATGGAGAGCATGAAGATCTGGAGTATCTGGTTAGCAGCAATGATATAACGGAATTGATTGTTATGACTAGCATGAACACTCTTGATAATCAAGTTCGAATGGACAGAATCGTTAACCTTATGGGGTTTAGCGAACAAAACAAAACGGAGGAAGAATAAAGTGAAAAACGCTTTTTATATAATTATTATGAAATTTGGCGAAGCTGTGGGGATGGAATCGGAATTTGTGCAATCAGCTTTTGCTATTGCGGTGGCTGTTTTGGCTGTTTCACTGCTTCTATGCTTTTTCGGCAAAAAAACAATTAGAATATTTGCAGGCATAATGGCGTTTGTGCTTTGTGCACTTGCATTGATTACATTGATGAAAAACGCAGGAATTGGTGAGAAAGTGACAGCATTTTCGGTGCTTGGGCTGATAGCTGCAAGCGTAACGATGAGATGGTATAGAGTAAGCGCATTTATAATTGCAGGAATAATTGGATATAGCATCGTAGCCACATTTTCAAATATTTTATGGCTGAATATCTCGGCAGCAATTGTGCTGGGGGTGCTGGCAAATATTTTCCCAGTATATGGTATAATAATACTGACATCTATATGGGGAGGATTGGTTATTGGGTTTGAAGGAGATAATATTTTGAACTTGGGGCTAAGCAGTGCAGCCGTTGCCGCTATTGGAGCTGCAATTGCAGCATTGGGATTTACAGTTCAGTATTTTATGAACAAAGAATTGCTGAAGATGCCACTAAAGCAAAGACGTTTTGAAGTGAGCAAATAGGAATTGGGCGTATTATGCAATATAGGAAAGAACAAAAATTTATTATTTCAAAAAGGGAATTTGACAGAATAAAAGTGCAGCTAGATCTGCTGATGAAGCCTGATGAAAATGCAAAAGACGGCGAGTATCTAGTTCGCTCGCTATATTTCGATACGGTAAATGACCATGACCTGCTCACATCGCTAAGCGGCGTGATGCATAAAAGCAAACTAAGGCTAAGGGTTTATCCACCTAAAATGGACGAGATAAAGCTGGAACTGAAAGAAAAAGTGGGATATGATGGTCTAAAAACATCAGTGAGCATTTCAAGAGAACAGGCAGAAGAATTGATGAAATCCCAATATAGCTTTCTTTTGAAATATGAGAGTGAAGCTGCAAAAAAGATATATTTACATCTGGCATCAAGACCGTTTTTTCCAAAGGTGGTAGTAGAGTACAAAAGAATTGTACTAAAGCACCCAGTTAGCAATACAAGAGTAACATATGACTATGATGCAATGGCAACACGCGCATACAAAACGTTCTTTGATGAGGACGTTTTGGGAAGCCGTGTACACGACAAAGCAATTGGTGTGCTGGAAGTGAAGTATGATAACTTCTTGCTCAGCACAATAAAACAGACACTTGAGGGAGTGGATGAGCTAAGAACTGCAAACAGCAAATATGCAAACGCAAGGCTTATTTTTTAGCTGAAAGGATATATTAGGAATGAATGATTTTTTATTGAACAATCTAACGGATTTAGCTGACTTGAATTTTAAGGTAGTATTGCTGAACAATCTGGTGACTGTGGCAACCAGCGTGTTTATTATGCTGACCTATAGAATCACCTACACGGGCACGGCATACAGCAAGAAATTTAACGTTTCACTTGGAATGATGACTATAGTGACCACGTTTATAATGAGTGTAATCAGCAACAATATTGCACTGTCTTTGGGAATGGTAGGAGCACTTTCTATAATTCGCTTCAGAACAGCAGTGAAAGATGTGCGGGATACTACATTTATTTTTTGGGGGATAGCGGTGGGCATCAGCTGCGGTGTGTCACAGTATCTGCTTGCAGCCATAACATCGGTTGTAATCTTTATTTTTCTGATGGTTTTCGGATACATAAACGACGATGAAAAGATTACGCTAGTGGTGCTGACAAAAACCGGATCTCAAAATGCGGTGCAGACAGCCATGGAGAAATACTTTGGCAGCTCTGCAAAGCAAAAGATGAAAAATGCAGACAAACAAAGCTGTGAGCTGGTATATGAAACAAATAAGAAGGCACTGGAAAAGCTGAAAAAAGAGAATCAAATGGATATAGTGGACAGATTGCTGAAAATAGATGGCGTAATAAACGTGAATCAAAGCAATCAATCAGAGGACATAAGCAGATAGCAGGGATAGTATGAAAAAAAGGCTAAAATATATAGGCTTATGCATTGCTTTTTTGGCTGTTATCCTTTTTATAAACGGTATCAATCCCAGACAAGTAGATGGTAACAAAAGCTTTTCTTCAGGTGGGAGGGATGACAAGGCAACTATAGCAGTGGATAAAGAATTTGTCTCTAATTTGCCAATTGTGTACATAGATACATTGGGAAATGAAATAGACAAAACTCTAGCCATAAGAGCTAGTATATCCATTGCAGACCATGGAGAAAACAGCACATCCGATGCACCGGATAAGCAGATGTATGCTGATATAAAATTCAGGGGCAATTCATCCTATTATACATTTGATAAGAAGCAGTATCATATAGAGCTGAAAGCAGATATAGATGGAGATGATACAATAAAAAAGTCTATATTGGGTATGGCAGAGGCTGACGATTGGGTGCTTAACGGACCGTTTTTAGACAGGTCTTTATCCCGCAATTATTTAGGATATAAAGTAGCAAGGCAGCTGCTGCGGTGGGCACCGGACACCAGATACTGCGAGGTTTTCCTAGACGGAAAATATCAGGGGCTATATATAATGATTGAGCCTATCACAAACGAAAAAGATAGACTTGCGCTTTCTGAATATTCACTAATTTCCGGCAGAACGCCATATGTATTGAAAACAGATAGAGTAGGCACCGAAGAATCGGCAATATCTACATATGGAATACAGTCGGGGAACTATGCCAATGAGATAAGCATAGATTACCCTGTGTGGAAGAAACTGACGGATTCACAATATCTATATATTTTAAATGATATTAACACAATACAAGAAGTGCTATATTCAGACTATTTTGATAATGATGATGCAGGATACAGCAAATATATAGATGTTGATTCATTCGTAGATTATTATATAATCAGCGAATTTATGATGGTGACCGACGCAGGGAATTTGTCTACCTATGTTTACAAGGATTTGAATTCCAAGTTGCACATTACAACATGGGACTTCAACAATTCATACAATAATATACCGTGGGAAAACAAATACTATGATAGGTTTTATGTAGCTGAGGCAAATTGGTTTTCTAGGCTGTTACAGGATAGAAAATTTGTAGATGCTGTAGTTGAAAGATACAGTCAGCTCAGACTGGATATATTAAGCGACGATAACCTGATAAATATGATTGATGAAAATATAAAGTATATTTCTGATGCTGCGAATAGAAATTTTGAAGTATGGGGATATACATTTAAATACGATTTGCTTTCACCAGATGGGGATGGAAACATACGTGATCCAAAAAGCTATGAAGAAGCTGTTTCTATGCTAGAAAATGAGATTAAGCTAAGAGGAAGATTTTTGGACGAAAATATAGAGCAGCTATACGATTACTGCATAAATTAAAATACTATGTGAGGGTATGAAATGAAAAAGGACCGAAAAAAAATATTGGTGGTGTTCGGTACAAGGCCGGAAGCCATAAAAATGTCGCCGCTGGTACATGAGCTGAAAAAAAGAGATGCAATTGATGTGAAAGTATGTGTGACAGGGCAGCATAGAGAGATGCTGGATCAGGTGCTTGAAGCATTTGGTATTACACCGGATTTTGACTTTTCTATTATGAAAAAAAATCAGGACTTATTTGATATAACAATAGAAGTTATGAAAAAAATGAAAGAGCTGCTGATGGATTTGCAGCCGGATCTGGTGCTGGTGCACGGGGATACGACCACGGCATTTATATCTGCATATTCGGCATTTTATTTAAAGATACCTGTAGGGCACGTAGAGGCTGGGCTTAGAACCAACAATATCTATTCTCCTTTTCCTGAGGAGATAAACAGGCAAAGCATAGGGCTGGTTGCCAGCTATAATTTTGCGCCAACACAAACAGCAAAAGAGAACCTGCTGAATGAAGGCAAAGACCAAAGTAAGATATTCGTGACGGGAAACACCGTTATTGATGCGCTTAAGCACACTGTTCGCAGTGACTATAGCCATGAGCTGCTGGACTGGGTGGGCGACGATAAGCTTATACTGATAACAGCACACAGACGTGAAAACATTGGCAATGCTATGGAGAATATGTTTAGTGCTATAAATGATGTGGTGAACAGCAATAAGAACGTGAAGGCAATATATCCCATACACTTGAATCCAAAGGTTAGAGAGCTGGCAAACACAATATTCAAAGGTAATGAAAGAATTAAGTTGGTTGAGCCGCTAGATGTATTGGATTTCCACAATTTCATGGGTAAATCATATCTTATACTTACAGACAGCGGCGGAATTCAGGAGGAGGCATCCTCTCTTGGGAAGCCTGTATTGGTGATGCGCGACACAACAGAGAGACCTGAGGGAATAAAGGCGGGTACGCTGCGATTGGTAGGCACAAGCAGAGAGCTTATTTATGAATCATGCTGCCAATTGCTGGAGGATATCGATGCCTATGAGAGCATGAGCAAGGCCAGCAATCCATACGGAGATGGCTCCGCTTCAAAGAAAATAGCAGACATTATTCAAAATATATAGTCGGATTGTATTTATGGATATATTTTTATTCATTAAAGGCATCTTTAGCAAAAATTAGCAGTAACATCTCACAAATATTGCATTGAAAATATATAAGAATTTATAAAAATGAAACATTCAATAATATATTATGCATAAAAGTATTGCTAAAGGCAGAATAATATAATATAATTCGGCTATATTGAAAGAATAGACATATGGAACTTGCAAAATTATAGGGGCAGCATAAAAAGGAAATAGCAATAGTATTTTAGTAAATCAAAGACATAGGGGTCTTAGTTACGTTAATTTGAGAGCGTAATTAAGGCTTTTTTCTTTTTTAGGTAATAAGGCACTTGGTGCTTTAAAATAATTTTGAAAGGCGGAAGACGAGATGAGACAAGTCGCAATTTATGGAAAAGGCGGTATTGGAAAATCTACAACTACTCAGAATCTGACAGCTGCACTGGCAGAGATGGGCAAACAGGTTATGATAGTAGGATGTGATCCAAAAGCCGACTCAACAAGACTAATACTGGGAGGTCTGGCACAGCAGACAGTGCTGAACACACTGCGCGAAGAAGGCGAAGACATCGAACTAGACGCAATAATGAAAACAGGATACGGCAATATCAAATGCGTGGAGTCAGGTGGACCAGAGCCTGGAGTAGGATGTGCAGGACGCGGTATTATCACATCTATCAACATGTTAGAGCAGCTAGGTGCATACACTGAAGATCTGGACTATGTTTTCTACGACGTACTAGGCGACGTTGTATGCGGTGGTTTCGCAATGCCTATCCGTGAAGGCAAGGCAGAGGAAATCTATATAGTTGCATCAGGCGAAATGATGGCTATGTATGCAGCCAACAACATATCAAAAGGTATAGCGAAGTTTGCAAGCACAGGCAAAACAAGGCTAGGCGGAATCATCTGCAATTCTCGTAAGGTAGACAACGAGTTTGAGATGCTGGAAGCATTTGCAAAGGAGCTAGGCAGCCAATTAATTCATTTTGTACCTAGAAACAATGTGGTACAGCACGCTGAAATCAATAAGAAAACTGTTATTGAATATGATCCAAAAGAGCCGCAGGCAGATGAATACAGGACACTAGCAAATGCTATTGACAACAATGATATGTTCGTAGTGCCAAAGCCAATGAGCCAAGAGAGGCTGGAGCAGATATTGATGGACTACGGAATGATGGGCTAAATACAGAGAAGAAAGGAAAATCTATTATGAAAATGATAAGAGCTATTGTTAGACCTGAAAAGGTTTCTGTAATATTAGATGAACTTAGCGATGCAGGATATGCAGCCGTTACAAAAATAGATGTAGTGGGGCGCGGCAAACAGAGGGGAATAAAGGTAGGAGATATTCACTATGACGAGCTTCCCAAAGAAATCCTGCTGATGGTTGTTGAAGACAGCGTAGTTGACGAAGTAGTTCACTTAATCATTAAAAATGCTAAAACAGGCAAAGAAGGCACATTTGGTGACGGCAAAATATTTGTCACAGAGGTAGAAAGAGCATTTACTGTAAGCTCAGGCGAAGAAAAACTATAGGAAGGTGATATTATGAAAGAAGTTTTGGCAGTAATTAGAATAAATAAAATCAATGAAACCAAACGTCACCTATCAGAAAACGGTTTTCCTGTGGCTACATGCAGAAAAGTGTATGGCAGAGGTGCAAAAAAAGCAGACTATACACTAATAGAGGAAATAATCGATGGCAGTGTGGATATTGGCCAATCCAAAGAGATGATGGAGACTATATCCGAAGCACACAGATTGGTGGCAAAAAGACTGCTCATGCTGGTTGTAAATGATGATGAAGTGGACAAAGTGGTGGAGCTGATAATAGAAACAAACCAAACGGGAAACATGGGCGACGGCAAAATATTTGTAATGCCGGTGCTGGATGCTATAAGAGTTCGCACAGGCGAAACAGGCACAGAAGCATTATAGATTTTGACGAAAGGAGAACGCTATGAGTGAATTTAAGCAATTACAAGATAAAATTTTAGATAAATATCCTGCTCGTGTTATGAAGAACAGAAAACAGCACATTCTGATAAAGGATGACAAAGAAAAGCAAGAGATTGCTGCGAACACGAGAACTGTTCCGGGAATAATCACAAATAGGGGCTGCTGCTATGCTGGCTGCAAAGGTGTTGTTATTGGCCCTATTATAGACATGGTGCATATAGTACACGGGCCTATAGGATGTTCCTACTATGCATGGGGCACTAGAAGAAACAAAGGAAAGGCAAGAAAAGACGGCAAAAACTTTTTGCAGTATTGCTTTTCAACAGATATGCAGGAGAGCGACATAGTATTCGGCGGAGAAAAGAAGCTGATGAAGGCTATATTGGAAGCGTACGAGATATTTAAACCAAAAGCTATATCTATATCTGCAACATGCCCAGTTGGCTTGATTGGTGATGACGTTCATGCAGTTGCCAAGCAGGCACAGGAGCAAATAGGCATACCGGTACTTGGATTTAGCTGCGAAGGGTATAAAGGCGTCAGCCAGTCCGCCGGTCACCACATTGCAAACAACAAGCTGATGACAGATGTAGTGGGACAGGGTGATGAAGAAGTCGGAAAGTTTTCAATAAACCTGCTAGGAGAATACAACATAGGCGGTGACGAATGGGAAATCAGCCGTGTTCTTCAGAAGATAGGATACAATGTAGTAACCACGATGACAGGAAACTCTACATATGAAGAGATAGCAAAAGCACATAATGCTGATTTAAACTTGGTTCAATGCCATCGTTCTATCAACTATATCGCAGAAATGATAGAGAAAAAGTATGGTATTCCATGGATAAAGGTAAACTTTATCGGCATAGATTCCATGAGTGAAAGCCTTCGCGCAATGGCAAAATTCTTTGATGATGCAGATTTGATGAAACGCACAGAAGAGGTGATTAAGGAAGAGACCGATGCATTGAAAGAAGAAGTAGCAAAATACTATGAGATGTGCAAAGGCAAAACTGCCATATTGTTTGTTGGCGGCTCACGTGCTCACCATTATCAAGGACTATTAAAAGAGATGGGCATAGAGACAGTGGCTGCAGGCTACGAATTTGCCCACCGTGATGACTACGAAGGCCGAGACATTATCCCCGATATCAAGCTGGATGCAGACAGCAGAAACATCGAAGAAATTCAAGTGGAGCAGGACCCTAAAAAATACAGACTAAGAATGTCAAAAGAGCAGTATGAAAAGCTTAAAGATGACATCAATCTGAGCAAATATGACGGATTGATAAAGGACATGAAAGACGGAACTATATTAATAGATGACCTTAACCACTTCGAAACAGAAATGGTAATCAAGGTATTAAAGCCTTCTTTCTTTGGTTCAGGCGTAAAGGACAAATACATAATACAAAAGATGGGTGTTTATTCAAAGCAAATGCACTCATACGATTATAGCGGTCCATATGCCGGATATATAGGTGCAAAGAACTTTATGAGAGACGTAGCAGCAGGCATATTTACGCCGGCGTGGAGCTATGTGAAAGCACCATGGACAACACAACCCTCGCTGAAGGGAAAAGTAGCAGAGAAAGGAGCATAAAATGCTAGATTATACTAAAAAAGATTCATCAGAGCGTAGTGCACTGGTGGTGAATCCGGCAAAGACATGCCAGCCTATTGGTGCAATGTATGCTGCGCTAGGCATACACAATTGCTTGCCTCACAGTCATGGCTCACAGGGCTGCTGCTCCTATCACAGGATGCATCTTACCAGACACTATCGCGACCCGATTATGGCATCTACCAGCTCATTCACAGAGGGTGCATGCGTATTCGGAGGAAAGTCAAACCTTAAAAAAGGTCTTGAAAATATTTTTAATATTTACAACCCTGATATCGTAGCCGTAAACTCGACATGTCTGAGTGAAACAATAGGTGACGACATGGGAGAGATAATAAAGGACACTATGCCATCCCTTCCGGAGGGCAAAATAGTAATCCATGCTAATACGCCTAGCTACACAGGATCGCATATCACAGGCTTTTCCAATATGACAAAAGCAATGGTCACATACCTAGCTAAGGCAAAGGAAGAAGAAAAAAACAAAACAATCAACGTAATCCCCGGTTTTGTTGAGCCGAGTGATATGAAGGAAATAAAGAGAATGCTGGAGCTGCTGGGAGCAAAATATATTATGTTTCCGGATACTAGCGGAGTGGTAAACGCACCTATGACTGGAAGATACGAAATGTATCCAGAGGGCGGAACACCAGTGAAGAAAATAAAGAAAACCGGTGATTCCTGCGTCACATTGGCTCTTGGAGAGTTTTCATCAAAAGATGGAGCATATGAGCTGGAGAAAAAATGCGATGTGCCCTCAAAAGTGCTGAAGCTGCCTATTGGTGTGAAAGCAACAGACGAATTTATTATGAGCGTGCTGGAACACACAGGATCTGAAGTGCCAAAGGAGCTGGAGATGGAGCGCGGACAGCTGGTGGACTTGATGGTGGATATTCACAACCATTACCACGGCAAAAAGGCTGCAATATTCGGTGACCCGGACACAGTGATTGCAATGACAGAACTAGTAATATCATTGGGTATGATACCTGTTCATATTCTGACAGGAACTCCTGGTAAATCATTCGATAAGAGCATAGAAGAAATATTGGATGAAGCAGGAATAGAAGGTTCAAATATTATGAACAACGGCGACCTGATGACACTTCACCAATGGATGAAAAACGAGCCTGTTGATATTTTGATAGGCAACACATACGGAAAATATATTTCACGTGCTGAAAATGTGCCATTCATTAGGGTAGGCTTCCCAATACTAGACAGAGTAGGGCATAGCTTTTTCCCAACTGTAGGCTACGTAGGAGCTATTAGACTGATAGAGAAAATATCCACTGCATTCCTAGATAAATATGATAGAGAGTGTGCAGACGAAGATTTCGAATTAGTCATGTAACTTTACTGAAAGGAGCGGCGGCATGTAATATGCCGCCTTTTATGGATATGCGCAATACAAGAATAATATTAGTCCTGGTTTTGGCAGCTGCACTGATTGCAGGATGCAGCTCAAAAGAAACGGAAACATACACAGGAAACCCCACCGAAACGATACAAGAAAGAAAAACCACAGAAGTGCCCAATAGAATGGAGATAGAGGACATGGCGGGCAGAATGGTGATAATCCCAACACAAATAGAAACGGTGTTTGGAACAAACAACAACTCAACCATTTTGCTATACACATTAGCGCCGGAGACGATGATAGCGTGGAATTTAGATTTCAGTGACGCAGCGAAAAAATACCTGAGACAAGAAGTGGTGGATTTGCCTGTGGTGGGCAACCTTTATGGTAGCGGAAAAGAGGCAAATATAGAAGAGATTATTTCCATGAATCCAGATATTGTTTTGATAGCGGATGTAAAAATCAGTGATAAAGTGATAGAAGCCGCTGATGATCTGCAAGAAAAACTGGGTATACCCGTTTTAGTTATTTATGCAAACATGAGCAATTACGATGAAGCATATAATTTTTTAGGAACTGTATTAAGGAAAGACGAAAAAGCAGATGAATTAGCAGCCTATTACACAGAAGCATATGATAAATCAATTCAAATGAGCTCAATCATAACTGAAAGAATAAATATATATTATGCCTATTTAGATGATGGACTTACAACAGAATATTCAGGATCACCTAATGCAGAGCTAATTGAGCTGGTAGGAGCTACAAACATAGCAACAACTAAAAGCAAGGAGACTAGTGGACAAGTGACAATAGAACGAGTGCTTAACTGGAATCCGCAGGTGATATTGGTGGGGCATAAAGGTGCCGCAATGAGCAAAGCATATGAGACAATAAAAACTGATGAAATATGGGCAGAAATAGGCGCCGTGAAAAACGACATGGTATTCAGTGTTCCTCGCCTTCCTTTCAACTGGTTTGACAGACCGCCATCAGTAAACAGAATAATCGGAATTAAGTGGCTGGGCAATCTATTATACCCTGAAATATACAATTACGACATGACAGAGGAAGTAAAAGAATTCTACAGTCTGTTCTATGGCTGTGAGCTTAGCGATGAAGAGGCAGAAAAGCTTTTAGGGAACTAAAATGAGAGCGGGCAGAAAGAAAACCAAAATAATTTATTTATATTTATTATTGCTGATACTGGCAGGTATATCTCTTTGCTTGGGAAGGTATAGTATAGAAATAAAAGATATAGCATATGCGATATTTGCAAAAGGGTATGCTAAAGAGAATCTATCTGTGGTACACAATATTTTATATAAGGTCAGGCTGCCTAGAATAATAGCATCTATATTGCTCGGCAGTGCACTTTCTGCAGCAGGGGCAAGCTATCAGGGCATTTTCAAAAACCCTATGGTTTCCCCATCCCTTCTGGGGGTTTCCGCAGGCTCTGGTGTGGGGGCAGGTGTCGCCATACTGCTGGGGCTTGGTGCAGGGGCTATTCAGGGAACAGCGTTTTTATTCGGGATAAGTGCCGTAGCTATTGTATACGTAATTAGCCGACTGGTCTCTAAAGGCATGGATAGAACGCTGACACTTATTCTAACAGGCGTGGTAATCAGCTCGGCATTCACATCGATTTTGTCTCTGCTGAAATATATCGGAGACCCGTATGATGATCTTCCTGCTATTACATTTTGGCTGCTAGGCTCTGTTGCAGATGTAAAGATGGGCGATGTCATATATGTGGCAGTTCCTGTGGTGATAGGGCTGATAGGTCTGTTTCTTCTCAGGTGGAAGATAAATATAATGACGCTGGATGAAGAGGAAGCTGCGTCATTGGGAATAGAAACTGGCAAGCTAAATGGTGTTATTATTCTGCTCTCCACTATAATCACTGCATCTGTAGTATCTATAAGCGGAATGATATCATGGGTCGGGCTTGTAGTTCCGCACATTGGAAGGATGATAGTAGGAAACGACTACAGAAAACTGATGCCGGCAGCCATAGCACTAGGCGGAATATTTATGCTGGTTCTAGACACTATATCTAGAGTGGTATTCACCTCGGAGATACCCCTTGGCATATTGACATCCTTGGTTGGAACACCTTTTTTCCTATATCTGATGATAAAGGGCAAAAGAAGCTGGTAGAAAGGAAAGCTATGATTTTAAAAATAGAAAACCTTGCCGTCAATCTAGGCAGCAAGCCGATTTTAAAAGCTATAGATATGTCTGTGGAGCAGGGTGAAATATACGCTATACTGGGCAGCAACGGAGCAGGGAAAACAACGCTTTTCAGAACCATCATGGGATTCATAAAGTACCAAA
Organism: Eubacteriales bacterium; assembly: GCA_040883315.1. Classification (GTDB taxonomy): domain Bacteria; phylum Bacillota; class Clostridia; order Christensenellales; family UMGS416; genus JAFGUF01. Next base: position 8,877 of record JBFLKU010000004.1, on the reverse strand, counting down.
GCGGCGATATAGCAATAGGCGGAAAGAAAATAGACAGATTGAGCAAGAAAGAAATAGCCAAGCAGATAGCTTATGTGCCTCAATGCCACAACTGTACTTTTTCATTTCCTGTTGTTGAGATTGTGGTGATGGGATGCAATCCGTATATAGGAGCATTCAGCGAACCGAAAAAAGAGCACTATGAAAAGGCGGAGCAGGCGCTTCAAAAGCTTGGCATACTTCACCTGGCAAATCGTAAATTTAAAAAGCTATCCGGCGGAGAAAAGCAGCTGGTACTGATAGCTAGAGCACTGGTACAAAAGCCAAAGCTCATAATAATGGATGAGCCTACAGCCAGCCTAGACTATAACAACGCTATAAATGTGCTTTCGCAAATAAGGAAGCTGAAAGATGAAAACCTATCCTTGCTGATAACGTGCCACTCGCCGTCTCAGGCAAAGGCATTTGCTGATAAAGTGCTGATGATAAAGGACGGAAAAGTATATAAAAATGAAGATGTATCGATACTGGAAAATCAAGATATACTTCACGATTTATATTGTATCGACATACACAAAATAGACGATGAAAGAATAAGAAAATACATTACAAAAACCGCATAAGGAGGAAGAAATGGATAAACCAAAATATCATATTTTTGTTTGCAGCAGTGCAAGGCTGAATGGACCGGTGCAGGGAGTCTGCGAGAAAAAGGAATCTCATGAAATTCTGCAGAATTTTGTAGAGGAAGTAAGCGACAGAGACATGGACAGCGAAGTGATGGTTTCCCATATGGGATGCGTGGGTCTTTGCAGCATGGGGCCGATTGTGATGGTATATCCCCAGCAGACATGGTATGGAAAGGTGACGCCTGACGATGTGGAAGAGATTATGGATGCACTAGAAGAAGGCGAAGTAGTGGAAAGACTAGAGATATAAAATAACGGCAAGCTATTAATTAATATTAATGGCTTGTTTTTTTGAAATGTGATAAAATATTAGGAAATTACTCAAGAGGTAGATCATTATGTTTGTGAAGATATCTGCTACATTTGGCAGTGTACTGATGATGGGATTTGGTGTTTGGCATTTTACAGTGCCTAAGGTATGGAAATGGTACAGCTACATCGACAAAGCTGCCACAGAGCTGGTAGTGGCTGTAAGAGCGACAAATGTGTTTTTTTCGCTTAGCCTAGTGCTGATTGGGCTGGCTAATCTTATATTTATTTATGGTGTAAAAAACAGGGAATCAATGCTTGTAATGTTTTCGATTTCCGCATTTATGTGGGCTGTTCGATGCGTAATGCAGATAGTATATCCGCAGGGGTCAATAAACCCTATTTTGCAGTATGGTATGCTGAGTGCTTTTATTATCATATTCGCTAGTTTTGTAGCTCCACTGATATCTATGATTGCATCTAAGTAATTCTATTTTACTTTTTGCCAGCAAATTGTTTTGGTGATATGCCAAAATGTTTCTTGAATGCTCTTATAAAGTTGGTATAGTTTTGAAATCCGCACATGTCACTGGTGGATGTCACATTATGCCCTTGGTGCAGCAATATTTTTGCTCTTGCTAGCCTTCTGGATATTATATATCTATGTATTGTTGTACCTGTTGTCTGCTTGAAAATCTGGCACATATAGTGCTTATTTAGATGAAATTCTTCTGATAGAGAATCCAGAGAAATATCGGATGTAAAGTTGTCGTTGGCATAGTCGATTATAGCCTTTACGGTGGGATTGAAGCCATAGGATTCGTCAACTATTTCTGCTGAATAGTTTTCTCTGAACCATCTGTTTATATAGACTAGCAGCTCTACATAGTATGATTCTGATAGTGCCTGTGCACCGAATTCATTCAAATCAATATTTTTAATTTTGCTTGTTATTTCAGTGAATACTCTTCTTTGCTCTTCATTTAGGCTTATTTTATTGTGTGTACCGCTTTTTCTGGATATGAAGCAGCTCAAAAGAGAGATTGCATTCTTTGAATTTATTTCCTTTATCTTTTCCGGATTGAATATTACTATTATCCTTCTGTAGTCGCCGTTTGGGTCTCGTAGAGGCTTATGTATCTCAAAACTATTTATAATAAAGAGGTCGCCGGGCTCCATGGAGTAGATAGTGTCTTCTATCAGATATTGCTTTGCTCCGCCGACACAGTAGAATATTTCGTAGTGGTCATGAAAATGAAAATCAGGAAAACATGACACATTATTCCCTTTAAATCTTACATCAAGTTCATTTTCAAAAAATTCTTTGCTTTCAAAATTATTATGCATAAAGCATCTCCAGTGCACTAATGTTTAGTTTTTATTGTATTAATATACCACAAATTTTGCAAGATTTACATAAAAAAAAGCATATAAAATTTGATTTATTAATGTTAACATTTGATTATAGAACAAAACATATAGGATTAATGATGCATGATGAGCTTTCCTGCATCTTAAAGGCATAATATATATAGAACATCTAAACAAGTAATAAAGGAGATTATAATGGATATAAGACAACCATCAAATCCAAAGGACGCAAAGCACTACACTACAGAGAGACTAAGGGAAGAGTTTCTGATAACAGAGCTTTTCACACCCGGCAGAATAAAGAGGGTATATTCTCACATAGATAGAATAATAACAATGGGTATATGTCCAGACAAAAAGGCACTGGAAGTGGGAGAGAATCTTGACATAATGAAAAACCTTGGAACAGAATATTTTCTGGAAAGACGTGAGCTAGGCACAATAAACGTAGGCGGAGACGGCAGTGTAGTGGTGGATGGCGAGGAATATAGATTGGCAAGCTTAGACGGGCTATACATAGGCAAAGGAGCAAAGGAAGTGCTTTTCAAAAGTGAAGATGCCAAAAACCCTGCCAAATTCTACACACTCAGCGCACCGGCACATGCAGCATTTCCAAACAAACATATAGATATTGCAAAGGCCAAGAAAGTGCCTATGGGAGACGATAAAACATCTAACAAGAGAATAATAAACCAATATCTGCATCCCGATGTACTGGAAACATGCCAGCTTTCAATGGGGATGACAGAGATGGCAGAGGGAAATGTATGGAACACTATGCCGTGCCATACGCATGAGAGAAGAATGGAAGTATACTTCTATTTTGGAATGGATGAAAACAATGCAGTATTCCACTACATGGGTGAGCCTACAGAGACCCGGCATATATTGATGAAAAACGAAGAAGCGGTGATATCACCATCATGGAGCATACACTCTGGCTGCGGTACAAAAGCATATAAATTCATTTGGGGAATGGTAGGTGAAAACAAAACATTCGCAGATATGGATCATATAGCGATTAAAGACTTGAAATAGGAGGATAACATGAAAAATCAATTCGATTTAGCTGGCAAAGTAGCATTGATTACAGGTGCATCATACGGAATCGGCATGGCGATGGCAAAAGGCATGGCAGAGGCTGGAGCTACTATTGTGTTTAATGATATTAAGCAGGAACTGGTAGACAAAGGACTGGCAGCATACAAAGAAGCGGGAATCGACGCACACGGATATGTATGCGATGTGACCAATGAAGAACAAGTGGCTGGATTTATTGCACGGGTAGAGAAAGAAGTTGGTTCAATTGATATTCTCGTAAATAATGCAGGAATTATAATGAGAATACCTATGCACGAAATGACAGCAGCAGAATTCAGACAAGTGATAGATATAGACCTAAACGGGCCATTCATAATGTCTAAGGCTGTGATACCTAGCATGATGAAAAAAAGAAGCGGAAAGATAATAAACATCTGCTCGATGATGAGTGAACTTGGGCGTGAGACTGTGTCTGCATATGCAGCAGCCAAAGGCGGGCTGAAGATGCTGACCAAAAACATTGCATCAGAATATGGTGAATACAATATACAATGCAACGGAATAGGCCCGGGGTATATAGCCACTCCGCAGACTGCACCGCTGAGAGAAGAGGGACATCCTTTCAACTCGTTTATAATATCAAAAACACCTGCCGGACGCTGGGGAGACCCCGAAGATTTGATTGGGCCTGCAGTATTCCTAGCATCACCAGCATCAGATTTTGTGAACGGACATATATTATATGTAGATGGTGGAATACTGGCATACATCGGCAAACAGCCGCAATAATTTATAAAGATAAAATTGAAAGGTATAACTCCTAATAAATAATGAAAAAGACGACCTATCCTTTCGGGTCGTCTTTTATTGCATTTCTATGGGAACAGTCTGGACATCTCGGCACTGCTTAAGCCGAAAAATTCTTTTAAATGCTGCTTTTCTATTTCGGGCTTTTCCTCAATTATTCTTCGCATAGTTTTCACTTGCCTCTCCCACGACGAATAGCTGGCGGGAAGACTCCATCTATTTACTTGTGCCTGCATTTCCGGCTCGATTTTCGCTATCATTTCATCAAATATAGGCAGCAGTCTTTCGGCTGAAAAATATTCATTTATGCATTTTGCATACGTTTCTATAAATTGATTTCTAAATCCCGAATTCTCCATCAATGAAACATGCAATGTGGTAGAAAACAAATCGCTTATTCCCATGCCCTCTGGATTGAAAACTTGGCTTATGTTGTTCCATTTATAGGTGCTGTTGAACATAGACCAGTCCATGTCGTACATTATCCACCGCCATTTGCCGCCGTCCTGGCTCTTCCAATACTTTATATTGCCAGAGTCTGTATTGGAAAAATAGCATTCCACAGCTAGATAATTGATAAACTCGTCTATATCCACTCGCTCTGCCACATAGTCGTAGTTTTTCTGTATGGACAAATCGTGGGTTTTTACAAAATCTATTAGTGCACGATAATCACTGTTGTCGCCTTCTACGATAGTGCCATTGTATATCAGTAAGTCAATTTTATCAGGGTTAACATCATGATGGCTAGCTAAATAATCTTCGTTTACTTTCTCTCTAAAATAATATATTCCGAAATAGTCGCCATTAATATACACGACACAGGGTCTTGTATCCATTGCATCTACATCTAGTATGCCGTATATAGAATTATAAACAAAGGAATCACGCACCTTGGTGTATGCAGCATCCTGCCCAGATGTCCTAAGCAAAAAATGCGAAAATGTCGTTACTCCTCGGTCTCCAAAGAGAGGATAATTTATTTCATCCGTTCCGTATTCATTTCTCAAATGAATTGCAAAAGATTTCTGATCCATTTTTTTGCTGGTAGCACCGAATATTTCAAAACCAGCATCAAAAGAAATGCCTAGCTTACCCTGTTCATATATTTCCATATGCATTGGCTTTTCCTGCCCGCTATATGGGTTTTCATATATTCCGTTTTCGCCGTACGTGCTATTTGGTGCGGTAGATATAGAGACGATGGGCAATAAGTGGCTGGCACCAGCTAGGTAGGATATGGTTTCGATATCGGATGAGAGATATCCGTCTTTGTAAGAAATCGCCCTTATAACTGTTGGGCTGTTTACGACTATCTCTTTGCTGTATAGTTTGCTTTTGTTGGTGGGCGGGCTTCCGTCAAGAGTATAGTATATTTTGCACTCTTGTGCATTTAATGATACAGAAGTGCCTTTCGACACCATTCCGCCGTCAGCAGAGAAATTTACTTTCGGAGAATATCCAAGGTATCCGCTGGCTGCATTCTGCTGTGAAGGGCTGGGGCTGGTGTAAAAAAGCCTGATACCATCTGGAGAGATTCCGCATGAAATATCTGCTCTTTGATATCCCGTTTCGATTTCATCTATCTTTGCACCTTCCGGCGAATATAAAAAAAGGGTGTCACCTTTGTCATCGATATTGAACGGAATATAAAAGCTGCCCCCTTTGTTACTATGCTCATTCGAAAAATATAGTATGGCATATCCGCTTGCAGGCACTATTAAATCCGGAAAAATAAATACGTTTTCATTTTCGTTTTTTGATATGCCATATCCCTGAAGATTTATATTGTAGTCAAATGGATTTTTTATCTCTGCCCAGTCGCTGTAGATGCCTCGAAAATCTTTAAGACTCTTTGTATTTTTGCTCATTACTTCACTGATAAAAATATTGTGCTTCTGCCCAGTGATTGATTTTAATTCATCTACGTAGTATGTGTCATTTGGCTTTCCGGGAGTGGGAGTGGGGAAGTAATGCCAGCTTCCATCTGCAAATCCATAGGAAACATCCTGCTTCAGCTCCACTACCTCTATTCTGTCTAGTATTTCGTTATATTTATTCGAAATGGTAAGTAATTCGCCTGCTGAGAGAGAATAAGGTGCATGAATATTTTGGCTGTAGTTTTCTTTACCGGATGCAAATATCAAAAGGCTTTCATTTGGCGCTAGTACTATGCTGGGAAGCTGCCATTTCGAAAGCTCATATTCATTATCGCTCAGGTATAAACCGCCTATATCGCATTCTGTTTCTGATGTGTTTGTAATCTCTATCCAGTCTTCATAGCTACCGAATTCATCATATATCACGCTTTTGTTGTTTGTCATATACTCTGTAATATGTATTTGCGATGTAGTATAAACACTGTCAAAAACCTGCTCAGAATATGCTGTAGTATTGTTTATAGCCCCAGGTGTAGGTCGATTGAAAAAGACCCAGTTCTGCATCTGAATATCGCACCCATAGGAGACGTTTTCATCTAATGCAGGCAACTCCACCTGATATATAATGACACCAAGAGGTGAAACCAGGCTAAGTGTTTCGCTGCCTGCCTTGCTTAGCTTGAAATTTGTATGAAAGTAGCCGTCTGCATCCTGAATATCTTTTCCGGAAGCAAATACTATTATATATTCATATGGTTCGATTACTATATCCGGGAATTTCCACATTAGCGGTTTTTTCTCATTGGTTGTCAGCCCGGCGCCATCCAAACTGATGGCTTTGCCGCTGTTGTTGTATATCTCTATCCAGTCTGGCGTATCGCCGTCTGCATCGGTAATTATGCCGTTGTTAGATGACATAACCTCTGTAATAATTATTTCCGCAAGCAGTGATATGCGTGCATTTGGACTTTTTACAGTAGGGTCGCCAAGACCATTAACATAGTTTTGAAGATTTTGCAGCCCCAAGATAGATATCAGCAAAAGATCGGCTGCAAGGAAAAGTATGAATATTTTTAATACTATAGAGCGAGTTTTCATATTTTACCTACACAGCAAGATTTCCGTCATAGCTTAGCAAGGCTGTTTTTTCAACACCCTTGAGAGAGTCAATATAGTTTACCAGCTTGGAGACATCATAATTGGAGCGAATCTCCAATGTGATTTCATATGTGGTGTCGCCGGATGTTTTGGATTTCAGGCTATATTTTCTGCAGTATTTGTATACGTTTTTGTATATAATGTCCTCATTAAAGTTTTTATCAAACTCTACTACCAAAAGATACAATTGATTTGAGAGCTGCATTTTTGAGAATGTAAACAGTACTATTGCCACAATTGCCGTGACAACAACAGCCAGCAGAATGAAACTGCCGCCTACGATTATGCCTACAGCAATAGCCCAATACATATATATAATGTCTATTGGGTCTTTTATGGCCGTTCGGAAGCGAACGATGGAAAGCGCACCCACCATACCGAGAGAAAGCAGCATATTTTTGCTTATTGCCAGAATAATGCCTGAAGTAATTAGCGATAGTCCAATTAATGATATGTTAAACATTTTTGAATACATTACACCCTGATAAGATAGCTTATATACAAAAAATATTATTAAGCTTAAGCCAAGAGATATGAGCAAAGTATATGCTATCTCATTAACGGTTAGCTCCTGCAAAGTAAAGTCTGAATTTAGAATAAAATCCTTAAACGACATAGTCCCCTCCTAAACGATTCTCGTATTTATATATTTTGAAATAGCCAGCGGCATGACGCTGCTGTTTTGAATGATAGCTTTGATATTGGATGGAAGATATTCGGTATATTTTACCTCCATAATTATGTTTTTATTATAAGGCATTTCAATTTCTTTATTGTTATCAAAAATATCAATGCCATTAATACTGGATTTGATATTGCTGTCAAATGTGATTCGTACATTCCCATATTTATATATGTATCCGTCCCGGTCATAGCTTACTAGTGATTTCGGTCTAAGTCCTTTTGATGTGTAAGAAAAATAAAAATCTCTTGCAGTTGGGGAGGTGTAAAGTTTTAAAAAATTGAGATTTCCTCTAAGTATGCTTATATATTCATCATATGTTATTGGAAACACTTGCTTTTCGCAGATGTTCTCATGCTTCACTTTTTTCTCTAGGTTTATTTTCTTGGTTTCGTTATTGTATGCACGAATTCGATACTTTTTTCTATAGTTAATTCCATTAACTTTGTCATAATATGAGGAATTATTGTAATCATCAAAATACAGGCTGCTGACTCTGTAGCCAGATGGCGAAATGCAGTTTGGGTCTCTTTGGCAAAGGCATTCTAGCTTTTTGATTAAAATGTCTTTTTTTATTGGACTTATTATATATTTTATTTCGTTTCTTATCATATGCTGCCTAAAAATTTAAGTATTTATTACTTGATATTACTTTAATAGACATTTTAACACATTTTTAATTTAAAGAATACTAATAACTTTTTTGATATCTGCAATATGGTGTAAAAATAATGATATAATAAATATAAAGAGATTTAGCGTTTATTTTGATGGTATAAAATATTATTTGACACTAAAAAGAAAAAAATATAAAATGAAAGAAAACAAAACCAAACAAAAGTAAACGTAAAAGAGTAGAAAGTTTAAAGCAGGAGGAAAGAATGGCTGGAGAAAAACAAGTAATCAATCAAAAGGAGAGCTATTTAGGGCTAGAATTCGGATCGACACGAATAAAAGGGGTACTAATAGACAAAGAGCACAAAGTGCTGGCAACAGGAAGCCACACGTGGGAGAACAGACT
>JBFLKU010000003.1:0-125684 GCA_040883315.1 Eubacteriales bacterium | reverse complement strand
TTAAAAGTCCAAAAACAAAATCGAGTACAAGAATGATATATTTAAGTACTCCCCTTGTAAAAGAATTGACTGAACGAAAACTTAAAATAGAAAAACTGAAAGAGATACTAGGCAGAGAATATCAGGATAACAATCTTGTGTTTGCCTTAGATAACGGAATGCCGGTTGAAGTAAAGCTATGCACTAAATGGTTTAAGAACTGGCAGAAGTCAAGTAAATTAGGTTTTCCTACACTAACATTCCATGAAATAAGACATTCAAGTTCAACATACAAACTACGAATAAGCGGCGGCGATGCTAAATCCGTACAAGGTGACACAGGACATTCAAAAGCAGATACTTTGATTAATACTTACTCACATATAGAGGATCCACGGAGAATGCACCTGTCACATACTATTGAAGAAGATTTCTATGGCACTCCAGCTAAACCGGTTGTAACTGCCACTACAGATATTATTGAGCTTATAAAGAATAATCCTGAAATGAAAAGAAAAGCTTATGAGGCTCTATTAGGAGAGTTCTCATAATTGTTCATGAAACCTTTCCTATATATGCAGCATCTCTTATTAGAGGTGCTGTACTTTTTCTTGATTTAATTCGCAGACCTTCTGAATTGATTTTTTACTAAAAATGCAGGCATTTGCGCTAGATGCAGCAGATGCAGGCATTTATAAAAAATCAGCATGTTAGATGAATGTTAGATGGCACTGTTTTGAGCCTTATGACAAATGTTAGATAACCACAATATATAGATATAAATGCAAAAAAACCACAACATATTGTGGTTTTTCTGGTGGAGAATACGGGAGTCGAACCCGTGACCTCATGACTGCCAGTCATGCACTCTAGCCAGCTGAGCTAATTCCCCAAAAAGGTAATGCCATTATATACAAAAACAGCCCTAAGGTCAAGAAAATAAATCCTTAAGGCTGCATGTTTTCACTTTTATTTCAGTGGAATTACGCCTTGAGAAATCAAATAAAATACTATCACCGCAATCAGCAATAATATCAATATCACCTTCGCCATTTTGTATCCTATTTTCACAGCCAAAACAATTATTACTACCACACCAATAGCCCAAATAACGTCTGAGAACGTAAAGGCCTTTATGTCCCCCTGCATTATCTTCTCCCATAGCTGTGTCGTAGTTGTTACTGCATCATTCATCTAAATACCCCTTTCTTATCCGGCTATCTTTTTCCCTCTGGTATATTCATACTCCCTAGGATTAAGACCTGTTATCCTTGTAATTTTTCTTTTTCTAATTTTTATATTTATTATTCTTATGCATTTTAGCGTGTCGCTATCACATATCAGCACACATTTGCTTAGCCGTCTTGTCAGAATTGATTTCCAAAAATAATATCCTTCATATGCTTCAGTGTTTTGCTTAATGCTTTCATCCAAAATCTTAACAACGCTATCGATGGATGTAATATTATATAAGCAGTCATATGAGTCATACGATACTTCAGGCCTCAGCAATCGTGATATAGTGAAAAAGCTTTTATTGTTATAGCATTGTCCAAAGGCTTCAAGTGCTTTCTTAATATCCATGTCAGCCTTCCCTCTCTTCATATATTATATATACCATTCTTAATAATTTCAACAAAAACGCATGTCTTTTTTCTCACTGCGGTTTAATTCTTAAAAATTTCTTCGGGTTTTCATGTGCTATCTTAATAAAATCATTCCCAAATGCTAGCTTAAATTGTTCCAAATATCTAGATAAATCCGTCTCTGCTAAATCCAGCATAAAGAAATCAGACCCCCACAGTATCTTCTTCTTAGCCTTGTTGGGTAGCTTTTTAAATACATTATTATATAATATTTCCGCATTAAATTTCGGTTCATCCACAGGTGTCATAAAGCTTAAATCAGTGTAGGTGTATTTATAATCACATACAAGGTCTAATATCTGTTTTGTCCAATACCCTGTATATAGTCCTGCCGCGTATTTCGCCACTTGGAAATTGCCTCCCATATGTGCAAAGTTTATACGAAGCTTAGGGTATCTCTCGAGCACCTTTCTCCAAAGCTTAGGATGATTCAGATATAGCTGTCTTTCCTTCACCATATCATCGAAATTCAATATTCCATGCTCATACTTCAAAATCAAATCTTTATCTATGTTTTCCATAGGAATAATCTCACCTGCATTAGGATAAAAAATATCTCCGTGAACAACATTCCTCTCCAATGTGTGTGAGAATCCTCCATAGCCGCAATGCACCGTTATTGGTATTTTATGCAGTTGACACCATCCATATACACTTTGCTTCTCCGTATCATCATAAAGCACGGGGTTTGTGGGAGAATATCCAAGACCCGTATATAGCTTTAGCCCAGTAAATGTCTTTCTTTTGCCTACGTGTTTTTTTATTTCTCCTAAAACTCCGTGTTCAAATTCGCTGTCACGCCTCGGATCAATGCTAAAAAACGGATATACTCTATTAGGTAGAGCTTTCTTTAGGTTGGTTAAGTCCTGTATTTGAATGTTATAATTATCTCTGAAAATATTTCTTTTCTGGCTATCGAGCTTAAACTGAATCTTTTCAAATAAATTGTATAGCTTTGTGGATTTTGACCCTGAAAACGACTCTATTGCCTTCAAGAACTTTTCATTGATGGACTTTGATATCTTCATCAGCTTTTCTGTGTTTTCGCTATCCGTTTTTAAAAAAGGATTGATATTAGTATAAGTTAAATCCAGCATTAACGGGACTGCAATGAAATCTTGTCCGTAGCACTTTCTCATGTATGTGTATAATTCAAAGCAGTCATCATCCATGCCATGAGATATGAATTGCAGAATATTCATAATGTCGGCATTGCTGAATCTTTTTGATATGGTCTCAGGGTTAAAGTCTTGAAAATTATTGCTGACCCTTAAAAATTCTTCAGCAAGCATCTCTTTACTGAAAAGATGACAATGTGTATCTATAAGCATTTTATACTCCAGTTTCAATTCGAAAATTATATCTTCAGTATGCTATTATATCACAATTGCTATGTTCATTCTATACGTATAGATAAACAAAAAAAGATGACCATTACTGGGCCATCAAAAAATGTAAGAATTTTGAAGCTAGCAATAGTAATTAAATACTACTACATGCTAATATTATACGCATGTTCCATCAAAAGTATAATATGTATTTTTATCCAATAAACTGTGTTTTTTTATCAACTATTTTTGCTTGTCTTTCTATATGTAGCAGGTGTCATATTATATTTTTTCGAAAACATTTTGGAAAAATGCTTTTCATCCAGATATCCCACCATGTGCGAAATCTCATATACTTTCAGTTTAGTGGTCTTTAGCAGCTCACATGCTTTTTCCATTCTTATGTTGCACAAATAGTTTGAATAGTTTTCACCAGTAATCTTTTTGAATGAAGCACTAAAATATGGTGTGCTTAAATTAATCATGTCGGCTATTTCTTTTGTGCTTATTTGCTTATCATAGTTTTTGTTAATGTATTTAACAGCCTCTTCTATGGCGGCACCTGCCTGATTAAAATTAATCTTCTGTAGGGAAATAAGCGCAGGCTTTATCATCTTCATGAAGTCTTCGTGTATTCTTATAATAGAATATTTCTCATTAGCTTCTACTACAAATTTATCAATTTCAGATACATAGTCGCTGTTCACTTCCTCCAGCGAATCCTGCAGCTTTAATGCGAGCCTTTCTGCTATCTTTCTTGCATCAGGATAATATACGCCTTCGGCTGTAACTGCATCTTCAAACCATTGGTTAGATAAGTTTGAATAATAAGTATATCTTTTTAGCTCCAGTTGCTCCTCGATTTCGGCGAATGATATTTCATCTATCTTGGTAGTATGTTCGGCAAAATCCTTTCGGCAAAGCAAAATATTCGGCAGCCTTCCTTGCTTTTTCTCCGCAATGTCCAGCAGCTTGTATGCTCTTTTTAGCTGATACGGTATATCTTCTGCATCTGAAACTATATCGGATATTGCTATATATCTATTTACTGTATACGGCGAAAGAGTTCTTGCTACATTCATTATTTTCGCCCCGAACATAACATCATCCGTTTTTGATGCGGCACATACACCTATGTATTTGTTGCCTTCTGTCAAATACACATATATATAGTCTTTCATTATTTCAAAGCTGTCACTGTATACATTTTTATCGCTCAGGCATCCCACTATAAGGCTTATTTTGTCCATGCCCTCCAGCCAGCCTGCCGATTTTCCATCCAGTAAATCAATTATTTTTTGCTTGTACTTAATGTCATTAAGCTCGGCGATTTCAGAGATATTATGCATTGTGATATCCAAGTGTTTTTTGAGCTTAGTGAATACCTTTTCTATTTCTTCATACATGTTAAGCTTCATAATATAGTTGAATACGCCTATATCCAGCCCCTGCTTAGCATATGAAAACTCATCATAGCCAGACAAAAACACTATTTCTATATTGTTTCTAAATTGCTTTATCTGCCTAGCCATATCCAGTCCGTTCATTTTAGGCATTCTAATATCAGTCAGCACAACGTCTGCTTCCAGCTGCTTTGCCTTTTGCAGACCCTCCTGGCCGTCTTTTCCGCAGCCTACAATCTGAAATCCTAGCTTCGTCCAATCAATGGTTGTAATCAATCCATTTCTTAAAATTTCTTCATCTTCAACTATTAAAAGTTTATACATCTTCTATTCCTCCTTCTCGACAACTACAGGAAGCACCAATTCCACTCTCAATCCGCTCTCTTCATTGCTTTCTATAATAACACCATATTCTTTTCCACAGTTTAGTTTTATTCTCTCATTTATGTTTGCTAGTCCTAAGTGATTTGACATATCAAAATTGTCTATACTCTCTTGCAGCTTTCTTATTTCTTCTTCTGCCATACCTACGCCGTTATCTGATATTTGTATAATTAAATTATCATTTTCAATATGTGCATTTATATCAATAACCAAATCTCTGTTATCTAAATATCCTACATTATGTTCTATTGCATTTTCTACAATAGGCTGCAATACAAATTTCACCACTTTTAAGTTTAGCAATGTATAGTCTACATTCATATTAACAACCATGCAGTTATTATATCTTATCTGTTGAATGTTAATATACTGATTTATATGATCCATCTCCTCTTTCAAAGGAATCATAACATGTCCTCTGTATAGTCCCATTCTCATCAGGTTACCAGTGTGCATAACCATCTTTGTTGCTTTTTCTGTTTCGCCTGTACGTATCAGCACAGCAATAGATGAAAAAATATTATACATAAAGTGAGGATTTATCTGGGTTTGCAGCGTCAATATCTCTGCATCTTTTCTCTTTTTCTCGTGTTCATGTCTCTCAGCTTCCAAAAGCTTTTGTTCTCTGGCATATTCATTCACTTGTTCTGATAGTGCTTTTACTCTATTAACAATCAGCTCAAACTCTTCTTTTCCCAAAAGCAAAGTGCTCATTGGTATATTCGGGCTGTCCGTATATAGTGCATTGCTTAGCTGAATTATCGGGTTCAACGTTTTTCTGGTTAAAATGCTAGCTGCAAAAACCAACGCAATAATGAAGAAGAACACAAGATTTAAAAATGATACTACATATTCATTCCACACCTTATCAAAGAAAATATTGTCTTTAACAATGTAGAAATAGTTTATATTGGCTTTATCTAAAACTTGGCTCTTTATCAACACTCCATCCGTTTCGTTTCGTATAATGTCTATAACTTCCTCATCGGACATGTTTGGCATACCCAAAAGATTATATACTTTATCGGTATATTTATATATATATGAATAATATAGGTTCTCGCTCAGTCTTGAGTTTCTAATCACAACTCTGGGTGCAGAAAGCTCCAATTTAATATATCCTATCACTTCATCATTGGAATTATATATCTTATGATGAAGTACAAATCTTTTAAGCCCCTCCTCTGCAAATGTCCACTTATAATCTTCATCTACATTTATTCTGTAATTTATGTATTTATCTGTCTCAATTTCATATGATGCCGATGAGATTACTTCTCCTTGAGTGTCATAAATGGAAATCAAATCCGTTTCATTATAAATTAGATTAGAATATTTATGGATATATTCGTGCAGATACTCATTATCTTGATCAGTTATATTTTCATCATTTGTCTTTTCAAGAATCTCTTGAATGCGTTTATTGTCCGCCATCATGGTTATTGGATTTCTCCAGTTGTTGTATTTTTCATTTAGCAGGTCTCCAGAAAACTCCGCACTCTGCACATATCTTTGCTCTACATAGTCGTTAAGCACCTGATTCTCTGTATACCATTGCACTGCGCCTGCAAAAATTATAGGTATCAGACAGAATGTAAAATAGAGCATTATATTGCTTTGAAGCAGATAATTCTCCTTTGGGATAGGCATATTTGCTTCCTGTTCGTCTTCCTGTGTATTCTTGTCTTTTATCAGCCTAATCCACATCAGGAAAAAATCTAAAGGCTTGGTCACCTTTTCAGACCAATACCAGAATATTATGCTAACTATCGCCATAAAAACAACTAGAGAAAAATAGATAACATATCTGAAACTAAAATCAAAATCATTCATAAGCCCCAGGCAATATTCTCCCTGTTCATCTTGAGTGCTGTAGTAGCAAAGAACCGACTTCCTGTTGCCAATCCCAAATACTTTATATGTGATACCCTTTCTTATTCTTCTTGCTGATATACTTTCATTTATAGTTTCAGTGTTCAGCCTAAGCATTTCCTGATCAAATCTATTATAGATAGCCAACTTATTCTTTGTGAACGAAAATACATTATCATATCTAGGAACTCCCAGCACGTACACTTCTGGGTCATATTCCATCTTTTCTATAATCGCACTGCTGCTATAGTATGTAGGCGATTCCTCATATAGTTCCTGCTCCTTTATAAAATCAAAAACGTCTTTCTCTCTTACAAAGTCAATTTTTTCTTCACTATTATATCGCTTTACTTCACCATATACTTTTTCGTTTTCCTTATAAAACTTTAATATAGTGTCCTTACTTACTATATATATATCTATATTAAAGACATATTCTTTTAGTTTGTTTGTCATTTCGTCAATTTTTTTGCTGCTTTCTTCATCTGTTGCCTTTTCTAAATATTCAAATGTATTTGATATATCATCATTTACAAAGTCAAGCGATGCGAAAAGATTGATGTTTTTTTCATAATAATATTCTAGGTCGGAATATATGTCGTATAGCTCCTGCATTTCTTTTATTTCTGCTTCTG
Source organism: Eubacteriales bacterium (assembly GCA_040883315.1). Classification (GTDB taxonomy): domain Bacteria; phylum Bacillota; class Clostridia; order Christensenellales; family UMGS416; genus JAFGUF01. The sequence goes on along the minus strand of JBFLKU010000003.1, from coordinate 118,437 downwards.
CATAAGACTCAAAAAAAGCACCGTTTGTCACGGCTTCTATCGCTATAACAAACAGTAGCATAAAGACATACATAAATAATATGCATGATATAAATATCTTATTTCTCGTCTTGCTTTTTTTCATCTACTTCCCCAATCCCGAATTAGAAATGTTAGTATATGCGTAAAACGATTGCAAATAGTATTTTTTTAATGTATATACACTCTTTTTTTCTTTTTATAACAAAAATAAATAATAAGCACACTTTCTATTATAAATAATAGATTTTGTTCATATTTATATGTATTACGTATTTTCTTTCACTTTTCGTTATATTTATAATACTACTAAATTCTAGTATAATCATTCTTTATTTTTATACATAAATTCCATTATATTTCATTAATAATAAATAATATGCAAACAATTCACATAATACTATTATAGTTAAAAAAACATTTGTAATATCAATGAATATTTTATACAATATAAAGACAGGACTTTTCATCTAAATAGTATTGTTTGAGGTGAAAATATTTAAAGAACAAGGAGATACGATATGAAGGACTACACAACAACAAACATAAGGAATATCGGGTTAGTTGGCCATGGCGGCCAGGGAAAAACCATTCTAGCTGAAGCCATGCTCTACAGTTCTAATGCCATTGATCGTATGGGCAAAGTGGAGAACGGCAACACAGTGATGGACTTTGACTCAGAAGAAAACAAAAGACAGTTTTCAATTTCTTTGTCTCTTGCTCCAGTAGAATGGAATAATCACAAAATTAATGTCTTAGACATTCCCGGTTACTTCGACTTAGTAGGCGAAATGGCAAGCGGACTAAAGGTGTGTGATGGTGCTGTAATAGTACTGGGCGGCACATCCGGTCTGGAAGTTGGTGCAGAAAAGGCTTGGGATTATTGTGAAAAATATTCAATTGCTAAAATGTTTTTCATAAACTCAATGGATAAAGAAAACGCGAACTTTGATAAGATAGTGCAGGAGCTGCAAGAAAAATATGGAACATCAGTAGTTCCGGTTCAGCTGCCTATCAAAGACGGACATGACTTCGTAGGTTATGTAGATATACTTTCAGGAAAAGCATATAAGTTTGACAGCAAAAATGCTACAGAAATAGAAGTGCCGGCTAATTTGTCAGCAAGAGTATCAGAGCTGACAGAAATATTGACAGAGGCTGCAGCAGGCACAAACGAAAACCTGATGGAAAAATATTTCGAAGCAGGCGAGCTATCAAAAGAAGATATAGTAGCAGGATTGAAAAACGGTATTATAGACGGTTCACTTGTGCCTGTTGCATGTGGTTCAGCATTGGAAAACAAAAACGTGAGTGCTCTATTGGACAACATTATTGACCTGATGCCATCACCATTGCAGTCTGGTTCATTCGATGCAATAGACCTTAAAACAAACAAAGAAATAAAACTGGAATGCGACGATAAAAAACCTCTAGCATTGTTTGTATTCAAATCAATTTCAGATAAGCATGTAGGTAAAATCAACTTCTTCAGAGTGATAAGCGGAACACTGAACAGCGGAGATCATCTGTATAATTCTACTACACAAAAAGAAGAGCGTCTGCAGCACATATATGTGATGCAGGGCAAAAAGCAAATAGAAATGCAGTCACTTAAGTGCGGAGATATCGGTGCACTTTCAAAGCTGACACATACAAATACAAATGATACATTATATGTACAGTCAAATCCAGTTAAAATTAACGAAATAGAATTCCCGATTCCTTGTATCTCCTTTGCTATAAGTGCAGCCAAAGACGGCGACGAAGATAAGGTGTTCTCAGGGTTGAGCAAGCTGCAGGAAGAAGACCCTTCATTCGTAGTTGGCAAATCTGAAAATACACCGGATACTCTCATTTCCGGCCAGGGTGCATTGCATATAGATATAGTTGTCAGCAAGCTGCAAAGCAAATTCGGCGCAGAAGCTGCACTAGAAGACCCACAAATTGCGTATAGAGAGACTATCAGAAAAACCGTGGAAGCCAGAGGTCGCCATAAAAAGCAATCAGGCGGACATGGACAGTTTGGTGATGTTGTAATAAGATTTGAGCCTATTCTGGATGGATCTGCCGATTTTGAATTTGTAGATTCTATCGTAGGTGGTGTTGTTCCTAGGAACTATATCCCAGCTGTTGAAAAAGGTCTGCGTGAATGCATGGAAAAAGGCGCACTTGCAGGTTTCCCTGTTGCCAATCTAAGATGCACATTATTTGACGGATCATATCACCCGGTTGACTCATCAGAAATGGCATTTAAAACAGCCGCTCACCTAGCGTTCAAAAAAGGCTGTTTGGAAGCTAGCCCAGCTATTCTTGAGCCAATTTATCACGTTTCAGTAACTGTGCCCGATGACTACATGGGCGACATTATGGGTGACATGAGCAGAAGACGCGGACGCATAGCCGGAACAAGCCCTGCAGGAAAAGGACTGCAAAAAGTTGAAGCAGAAGTTCCACAGTCTGAAATGTTCAAATACGCCACAGACCTTCGTTCCATGACTGGTGCCAGAGGTTCATTCGTAATGGAATTTTCACATTATGAAGATTTGCCTGCTAACATGGCGCAAAAGGTAATAGAGGCAGCACAAACAGAAGACGAATAAAATTATATATTCAAATGCAAAAACAAAAATGGTATACTCTACGTATACCATTTTTTAATTGGAGATAATACATGATAAAAACATATGCGTCATATACACAGATTCAGGACTCACACGAGCTAGCAGGGCACCTAACCATAGTGATAGACGTGCTGAGGGCAACCAGCACAATGGTAACAGCACTTAAAAACGGTGCAAGCTATATATATCCTGTAGATAGCGTATCCGATGCCATGAAGCTGAAACAATACCATACTCAAGCGGTGCTTGGGGGCGAGAAGGACCTTCAGAAAATAGAAGGGTTTAACTACTCCAATTCACCATACGACTACCCGATGCATCACATATATAATAAACAATTAATTTTTACCACAAGCAATGGAACCCGGGCAATGCACAAATGCAGCGAAGCAACAGAAAGCACAATAGCATCTCTGCTAAATGCTGGGGCTGTGGTGGAATACTGCAGAAAGTCACCTATGCCTATTGCAATAGTAATGGCAGGAACAAACGGCATGTTTGCAGTAGAGGATGCACTATGTGCAGGTGCAATAGTATATGGGCTAAACAGAATGCATCAATCCGATGATTTGGGCAATGTATGCGCAGACATATTTTTCAAGCACTACGAAAACAAAAGCTTCTATTCATGCATAATGGAGGGAAGCCATGCAAAGAGATTGGTGGAGCATGGATTCAAGGACGATGTACAATATTGCAGCCAATACAATATATATGATATAATACCAATATATAGAGAAGGGGTATTGACCTTAGACAAAAAATAGGGGGAGATGGAATGTTAGTAAACAGCATTTTAGAACTAATAGGCAAAACACCAATGCTACAGCTAAACAACTATATGGAAAAGCATAAGATTCATGGAAACATGATTGCCAAATTGGAAAACTTCAACCCAATGAACTCTGTAAAGGATAGAGCTGCTTTGCAGATGATTGAAGATGCAGAAAGCCAAGGTTTAATCACCAAAAGCACTACCTTGATAGAAGCCACCAGCGGAAACGCTGGAATCGGTCTTGCTTTGGTGGCAGCCATCAAAAACTATAGACTGATAATAGTGATGCCTGATTCCATTAGCATAGAAAGAGTAAATATGCTTAAGGCATTTGACGTGGAAGTCGTCCTGACACCCAGCAGCGAAGGAATGCATGGCTCTATTGTAAAGAGCAAAGAACTGGCAAAAGAAATAGAAAACAGTTTTCTCCTAAAGCAGTTTGCCAATGACAGTGTTGTGAAAGTGCATATTATTAATACTGGAAAAGAAATACTTGATGATACAAAAGGCAAGGTAGATATTCTGGTGGCTACGGTAGGCACAGGCGGCACTATCACAGGAATAGGCACTATCTTAAAGGTGCATAACCCAGATATCAAAATAATAGCTGTAGAGCCCTCAGGCTCTCCTACGCTTTCTAAAGGTGAGAGCGGGCCTCACAAAATTCAGGGCATTGGTCCAGGTTTTGTTCCTCCGGTTCTTAATATGGATATCCTTGACGAAATTATAACAGTAGATGATATTAACGCAGCTTCAACTACAAAGGAGCTTCTGACTACAGAAGGTCTATATGTGGGCATATCCTCCGGTGCTGCTGTATTTGCGGCAAAAGAAGTGGCTATGCGTCCTGAGAACAAAGGAAAAAACATAATAGTAATCCTGCCTGATGCAGGATACAGATACATGTCAAATGATATATTTACTTAATTTAATTATAATAAAAAAACGGCTGTTAGAAATAGCCGTTTTTTTATTACAAAATTCCATTGCTTTTTATAAACTGATTATAGTCTTCTAGGTTTTTCTTCAGCAGCTTTGGTATATCCAAGCTATATGGACATTTCTCTGTGCACTTCCTGCATTCTATGCACTCATCTATCATTTTCATGTTTTTCTGCCATTCATCATCCACAAACGACTGCCACACTGCTCTTCGCAGAAGCTGAGACATACGCGCGCAATTATTTATTTGTATTCCCACCGGGCAGCTGCTCAGGCAGTATCCGCATCCTCTGCAAAATTCTCCTCCCAGCTCTGTTCTATATTTTGATATTCTCTCGTTTAGAGTGTCATCTGATTCAGGAGGGTTTTTGTCCAGTTCTATAAACTCTTGCAGCTCTTCTTTTTTCTGCACTCCCCAAATAGTAGCTACGTTGTCATATCTACCTAAAAAGGAAAATGCTATTTTTGCGTCGTCTATCAGCCCACCGCCCATGCCTTTCATGGCTATTAGCCCCACATTGTGCTCTTTGCACATCTGTATTATTCCTAAATCTTTTTCGTCAGAAAGGCAAAAAACCGGATACTGCAAAGTTTCATAAAGTCCACATTCTATCACTTCCACTGCACTGTCATAGCTATGTGATGTCGCGCCGATATGCCGTATTACTCCCTGCTCTTTCAGCTCCAGCATATATTTATACATGTCGTCATTTTCTTTAGGCACATTTTTCACATTGTGAAACTGATAAATATCTATGTAGCTGGTCTGAAGCATTTCGAGGCTGGCTTTCAAATGTTCTTTCATTTCCTGCAAATTTGATGCATGTGTTTTGGTTGCAATTATTATATCTTCCCTGCATCCCATAAATGCGATTCCCAGCTTTTTTTCGCTGTCCGTGTATGCCCTTGCAGTATCAAAAAAATTGATGCCCTCGTCTTTTGCCATTCGCAAAATTTCCACAGCATCATCTACACTTCTCCTTTGTAACGGCAATGCTCCAAATGCGGTTTTTGTAACTTGTAAATTTGTCCTACCTAATACTATCTTTCTCATTATTCATCCCTTCCTACATATTCTATCAAATCCCATGCCGATATCATACCCTCTATTTTCTCTTCTTTTTTTCCGGTGTCAGTCACAAACACAGCCCCTAGCCTTCTGCCGTCCTTTATATCATTATTATACATAAATATAATATCATCTACTAAAGTGTTTTTTGAAACGAAGCTATATCTCTCATCCATATGCTCTTTTATGCTGTCGCCTAGATCAGAAACACGGAAGTCCGGGTAAATAGTAATGGTGTGATTTTTCCTCATGTATGTGAAAATGCTATCCCCACTCAGCACCCCTATGAACTTCTGCTTTTCTATCACAGGCATATAAGAATAATTTTTGTCATGCATTGTTTTTATACAGTCTATCAATCGCATATTCAGGTGTGCAAAAACCAAATCACTCGCCTTCGTTGCAATGTCGTATGCTGTGGTTGGGTTCGTTAGCCTCTGAAGTATATATTCATATCTTTCCACTACCTCTTTGTGAGGCTCTGCGATAGGATTATATTTGCTTGTAGAGTCATGGATAATAACATTTCGCAAATTCGCAAAAGTACGAAGCTCATCATAGTAATTTTTAATTATCTGATTTTTTTTCGACATAATATTGAGCATCTGAACATGAGATCTGTAGTCCTTCATATGAAGCTGCTCTTCCATATATTCGCTGAGCTCATTGTAAATATTTATAAATCTGCTTGCTAATTGACTGTATGGCATAGTATATCCTTTCGGAATTTATTTAAATAAATGCATTTAAGGCTCTCAAAAGAGAACCTTAATTATTATAGTACATATTAATATTTTTTTCTACTTTACGCTTCTATGCTGTCTGTCTATACAATTGCCTGTTTTCAACTATACGTGCCACTAAAGCAGATGTCTTTATAATAGACTGCAATAGATCTTCATGATATTTGCCATGAAACATGCTTAAATTGACTTCATATTTTCTGTGATCAATCGCACTTCCGGTATAATCATCCATATGTGGTTTGCATGATAAATCTGATAAAAAGTGTGCAATAATTCCTAGCCTAATAGACAAAGCGAAACGCCTTTTGTTTTCCTTTATCTCCAGCTTCCCTATTTTCTTTTGAAGATATGGAGTTGATTTGCTGCTATGTGGTCTGAATCTCATGTTTGGTAGTATGTCCGGTAGTACAGAGCCTAGCTTAAAGAAAAACTCATTTAAGTCGTCCTCAAATCTAGCATGCACTACATCTGCGATGTGTAGATGCGTTTTTAACTGCATGTCGTTGTTATCCTTTCCTGTACCCTATCTTTTATATATCTATCTTTTATATTGTATTATGCATACTGTTTAAATTCTAGTCGCATAAATTTATTTTTTTACTGTTATTTCTTCTAAAAAATTCGAATTAATTAATTTATAACAGAATTATTAGTAAAATACAACATAACTATGTTAAGTTTTTGGTAACTTTATGCAAACCTTTTGTGACGTTCTACAGTAAATCGCTGTATAACATAGTCGTCTTCTGTTTTAATTCCGGCCTTTTCTAGTGCGATGGCAATCTGATGATCCACGTTTTTCACCCCGTCAATATCTGGCAGCAGTAAGCCTCTTTTATAGTCTTTTGTTACTACAACACCATATTTTTTAACGTCCAGCTGGCTTTTGTCTTCCACTTCCTCTAGAGCAGAAAGCACATCTACAAATATCTCTATCTCGTCCAGTTCCTCTTCCTGAAGCTCAGTAAACCTAGAATCTTTAGAGGCTGCCTCTATTGCATTGTTCATTATCTCCTCTGCTACAGATTTCTGCGTTGGAGCTACCGTTCCTATGCATCCTCTTAGGTTTCCATCTCTCTTGATAGAAACAAAAACTCCACTTTGATGAATATATAGTTCTTCGCTTAAATTTTCCGGTATATCCATCATTTCCTTGTTTTTCACATAGTGCACTATCGTGTCTTTTGCCAGTTTCACATATTCGTTTTCTTTTTGCTTTTTTTCTTCGTCCACACTTTTTTTTATCTGAAGATATTGGTCAATCAGGTTTTCCTTGCTAGTATCAATTCTTTCTATGCCGGCTGTCATATATCCCACTCCAAATGGTGCCTCATATGAGTATACTCTGCTCTTTGTTCCGCATCCGTCCAGCGCTCCCAGCAGCATTTCCATAGGTTTCTGTGCACACTGCCCTGCTCTCTCTTTCATGGTATCATCCGCCGACAGCACCTTTATCAGTTCATTGTTTTCGATTGCCGATGTGATATATTCGTCGTAAACTTCTCCCATTTCATCAAAATCATCGGGGGATTCTTTAGAAAGCCTATGGGATAGATCTCCGCTAGCTATAATCACATTGTCTTCGCCTAGTATTTCAGATAATATCTTCCCAGCCTGATACATCTGTACCTTGGGCAGGTGTCCTGAATTAATATGTATAAGTTTGAAATCTGTGTATTGTTTTAAAATGTAATAAAGAGGCACCATTACGCCATGGTCCAGCTCTGTGGATATTTCATATTTTTTCGCAGTAAATTCATCCAGCGCCAGGCAGTTTATGCCGCTGGCCCTAAGCCCGCTGCACAAAACCAGAGCCTTTTGCATGTCGCCTTTTAAATCGAATTTAATATTCGGCTTATTGAATTCTTCAAAACTTCCTACTAGCCTATCCTCAATGTTAATGCATAATCCATCTGAAAAAACATTGCCGTGAGGAGAAATTAAAGCTATTGTTTTTGGTGCAATTTCTTTAATCTCTTTTGCAATTTTCTCCATTGCATCAATTGTACTTTTTATTTCCTGTTCTTTTCCTTTTCCTATGTCTGGAATAGCTAGTGGCGGATGTGGCATAATAAACAAATTCATATGATTACCCATTCATTACAAAACTATATTTTTTTAAATTATATCATAATAATGCTGCCATAAAAAGGTTATTATCATAAAAAAGTACTCTATTTAATAATGTTTTAATATTGTTAATATTTCGTTTATATATTAGGTAAATTTATACTAAAAAAGCCCTCCAAAGGAGGGCTTTGAATAGATATTGGTTTTTATACCGGATGAACCTTGTTTTCCTCATTATATAATGATGCATCCATACCGTATTTTTGTGCACGTCTGTATTTGAAGAATTCCATAGCAACCTGCGGGAACAATGCATATGACAATACATCTTCCTCCTGCTCTAGATACTCTTTCATTTCTTCACGATATTTGTCCAAATCTGCAGGGATATCATCAGCCGGGCGGTGAGTGATGCGTGGCTCATCTCCTAAAGCCTTTTTCACAACATCCGGATTTGGCTCTGCAGGCAGCTTGCCGTATTCACCGCGAAGCAATGCCTTTGATTCGTTTGTAATCATCTTGTATCTTTCGCCTGCCAGTACGTTTAGAACAGCTTGTGTTCCAACTATTTGTGAAGACGGTGTAACAAGCGGCGGATAGCCAAAGTCTGCACGTACGCGAGGCACCTCTGCCAGCACTTCATCAAATTTATCGTCTGCACCTTGCTTTTTGATTTGTGACATCAGGTTAGAAAGCATTCCGCCTGGTACTTGATATAGTAAAGTTTTAATATTCACTTGCAGTACGCGAGGGTCTAGGAATCCATCATCTCTCAGTCTTTGTGCCACTATCTTAAAATGGTCTGCTATTTCATTTAGTTTTTCAACATCTAGACCTGTATCATATTCTGTGCCTTCTAGTGTCTTTACAAATGGTTCAGTAGCAGGCTGAGCTGTGCCAGAGCCAAGTGGAGAAAGAGCACAGTCCACGATGTCTACGCCGGCCTCTACAGCCTTCAGCAATATCATGTTGCCTGTACCTGTTGTATTATGCGTATGAAGGTGAATTGGTATCTTAACGTTGGCTTTCAGCTCTTTTACCAGCTCATATGCTTCGTATGGAAGCAGCAGGCAGGCCATGTCTTTAATGCAGATAGTATCTGCACCCATGCCTTCAAGCTCTTGTGCCAGCTTAACAAAATATTCACGTGTATGAACAGGGCTGGTTGTGTAGCAAATACTTGCCTCCACCAGTCCGCCGTATTTCTTTGTGGATTCCATAGCTTGTTTCATATTTCTGGTGTCATTCAGCGCGTCGAATATACGGAATACGTCAATTCCATTTTCAACAGCCTTTTTAACGAACATATCCACAACTTCATCACTATAGTGTTTATATCCTAGTATGTTTTGTCCGCGAAGAAGCATCTGCAGCTTTGTGTTTGGCATTGCTTTTCTTAATACGCGAAGTCTTTCCCATGGGTCTTCTTTTAGAAAGCGTAGGCATGAGTCAAATGTTGCTCCGCCCCACATCTCTAATGACCAATATCCAATAGCATCTAGTTTATCTGCTACCGGCAGCATTTCATCTGTACGCATACGTGTTGCAGCCTGTGACTGGTGAGCATCACGCAATATTGTATCTGTAATATATACTTTTGCCATTATTATCTCCTGATTAAAAATTTAGATTATTAAGGAAACCTATAAACCTGCTCTATCCCAACATGGATAGGAATACGCCGGCCGCCACAGCCGAGCCAATAACGCCTGCAACATTTGGTCCCATTGCATGCATCAAAAGGAAGTTGTGTGGGTCTTCCTCAGCACCAACCACTTGGGATACACGTGCAGCCATAGGTACTGCTGAAACGCCAGCAGACCCGATAAGCGGATTTATCTTTCCGCCAGATATTACATTCATCAATTTTGCCAAAAGCACGCCGCCAGCTGTTCCGAAGCAGAAAGCAATCAGTCCCATTCCCAAAATACCAATAGGGCTTACAAGCAGTGCCTTGATTGCAAGTTCTGCTGTATCTGCGGCTATCATGTTTGGTATGAAATCCAGAAATGTTTGCCCTGTTGCAGTAGCTCCAACGGTAATACCTAAGAATATTACCACTATATTGTTCATCTCGTTTTGTGCTGTTTTGTTCAGTCTCTCAACTACTCCAGATTCACGGAATAGATTTCCCAACATCAGCATTCCTATAAGAGGTGCTGCAGATGGCAGAACTAATGCTACAACTGCTGTAACTGCTATAGGGAAAATAATCTTTTCCTTTTTAGATACAGGACGCAGCTGCTCCATCACTATTCTTCTCTCTTTTTTCGTTGTCAATAATTTCATTATTGGAGGCTGGATAATAGGTACCAGTGCCATATATGAATATGCAGCTACTGCAATTGGTCCCAACAGCTTTGGTGCCAGCCTTGCAGCTGAATATATGGCAGTAGGGCCATCAGCTCCACCAATGATTCCTATAGCTGCTGCTTCCTCTGGTAAAAAGCCAAACCATAGTGCACCAAAAAATGCTACGAATATTCCAAGCTGTGCGGCTGCTCCCAAAAGCAGTGATTTAGGGTTGGCAATAAGCGGACCAAAGTCGGTCATTGCACCAACACCTAGGAAAATTATTGGTGGATAAACGCCCAGCTTCACTCCTATATAGAGCAAATCCAGCAGTCCTCCATTTTCAAGAACATGTAATATATCTACATGTCCAGCATCATCTATAACCCATAGCCCAGGATCAAACAGACCTGCTCCCGGCAAGTTTGTCAGTAACATACCAAAGGCTATCGGGAGTAAAAGTAAGGGTTCGTATTTCTTAACAATAGCTAAATACATCAGCAAGAAGGACAATAAAATCATTATCAGATTCAGATAACTATTATCCGTCGTGAAGAACTGTACTATACCCATGTCTTGAACAAATTCCCCTAAAAATTGTAATAATTGTCCCATGAGTTCCTCCTGGTTGTCGTTATCCTATAGCTGCAATCAAATCGCCTGAATCAACAGTTGCACCTTTTGATACGCCTACTGCTACCACTGTGCCTGATACACTGGATTTGATCTCGTTTTCCATTTTCATAGCTTCCAATACGCATAGAACGTCGCCTTCTTTCACTGTGTCGCCTTTTGATACTGCAACTGAAAGAATAGTTCCCGGCATTGGTGCCTTAATCTCTGTAGAGCCTGCTGGTGCAGATTGCTCTGCAGCAGGTGCCGATACTGTTGGTGCTGCTACCGGTGCAGAAACTGCAGGTGCTGCTGATGCTGCTCCGCCCACTTCATCCACTTCTACTTCGTAAGCTTTGCCATTTACTTTTATGTTAAATTTTCTCATAATAACTTACTCCTTGTTTTTATACTCTTTTAAAAGAGCGAATTTTAAATTTTTTGCCTTCTTGCTGTGCCATGCATGCTACAGCAGCAGATATCACTGCAATTATTTCATCTTCATCTGTCTCAACAGATTTTTTTGCTTCCACAGGGCTGCTTTTTGCTAAAGTTGGCTTTTTTGCCTTCTTGTCGCCTTTTTGTACTATATATCCCATGATGCTAATAAATACTATCAAAGATATCAGTACAATGAAAACGCTCCCTAGTCCAAGCAATAGTCCTGTCAATCCCCAGCTTAAATTACTCATATTCTACCTCCTCAGCAGCATGAACATCCACTTGAAAAGCCAAGCATTTCAAACGCTGCCACCAAAATTGGTCGAGTAGTAGTTGGGTCGATAATGTCATCAATCAAGCCGCTTTTTGCTGCATTGATTGGATTGGCGCTATATTGTGCAAACTTTGCTGCGTATTCCTGGCGGGCTTTTACCGGGTCATCACTGCCTGCTATTTCCTTTGCATATACAACCTGTGCAGAGTTTACTGCATCCATAGCTGCTATTTGCGCATTTGGCCATGAATAAACCATATCAGCTCCTAATCCTTTAGATGCCATCAATGAATATCCTGAGCCTATTGCATTATTCAGTATCAATGATACTTTAGGCACGCTTGCTGCTGCATATGCCATAGCTAGCTTCGAGCTCATTCTTACTATTCCCTTTTCTTCGCTGCATGTGCTTGTGCGAAGACCTTTATTATCTACTATAGATAAAATAGGAATACCTAGAAGATCACATTTGTCAATAAAATCAGCAGCTTTTTCCAGCCCTTGACGGCTCAAAAATCCTTCTGATTCTTTTGCTTGGTTTGCAACCACGCCCAAAGTTTTGCCGTTTAGCCTTGCAAATCCTGTAACCATTGATTTAGCAAATTCAGATGCTAATTCAAAAAAAGCACCATTGTCAGCAACCTGCTTGATTACGTCGACCACGTCGAATCCGCCCTCTAAGTAGTTGTTAAACTTTGGTGTCTCTCTATTTAGGTCATCACTGCAGTCAGCAAATTGTACATCGCAGCATGATGATGGAAGATATGAAAGCAAATCTTTCAACCCTGCTATGCATGTTTTTTCGTCCGAATATACGGCATCTATCAGACCAGATACTTTGCTGCAAAAATCTGCTGAGCAAATTCCGCTGCCATCTGCATTGCCTTCTTTGGCATCATATACATATGCGCTATGTGCTCCCATAGTGGAGATTTCATTCGCTCCCAATACCACATCAGATATTCTTGCTGCTGTTGCACATGCGCCGATGCATGGGCCAAGCACTAGGCTAACCTGCGGTATTATCCCTTTAAGTGAAGATGCCATTTTGAAAATCTTTGCGAAAGCATCAAGTGCATCTACTCCCTCTCCTACTCTTGCTCCTGCACTGTCTAGCACTCCGATAATCGGAACACCGCTCTCTGCTGCCATCTTCATGACCTTGCAGATTTTCTCTCCGTTTGCTTTTCCAACGGAGCCGTTCATTACAGTGTAGTCCTGCGAATAAATATAAACAGGTCTGCCATCAATTGTGCCAAAGCCTGCTATCAATCCTTCGCAAGGAACCTCTGCGTTGAACTCGTTCGCTCTTGAAGATGCAAATACATCGATTTCTACAAATGTAGCTTCATCGATTATGGCATTTACACGCTCGCGAGCAGTTTGCTTGCCGGCACTGTGCTGTGCCTCTACAGCTTCCTTTTTTCCGCCTTGTAGAAGCTGCTCTTTTTGTGCAAGCACGTAAGGTGCGTTGCTGCTCATGTGTTGTTACCTCCATTTAAATTTTTTTATCCATACTGTTAAATAAAGAACAAATATATATGAATAGAATTATTGGTCAAATGTTGTATCTATATACTAATTATATATAAATAACGGGCGGGATAAGAAAAAGAAATTCCAAACCTCCGCCATATTCATATATTCAACAAATATTCCTTTTATCCTCTATGTATTTTTAATTTTATTATATTATCTATTAATTTGCAAATAAAATATGAAATGTTTGTTTAATTTTTGTCAATGTTTGCAGCTATTTCACGGTGATTTAACTCATTAAAGTACATATGAGAAATTACCTATATTATTATTATAGTTTTTGTGCTAAAATAGATGATTATAATTTGACAAAAAGCATACCGTTTGCTACTATCAAAAGAACAAATGACTATTCTCATTTGTCTGTAAAACGCCCGACTTTTGTGAATATCCGCACTGTATAAGGAGAATATAAACTATGAGCATTTTTACCGGAAACGCTACAGCAATGATTACCCCCTTTAATGATAAAGGGATAGATTTCGATGCTTTCGAAAAACACATAGAATTTCAAATAGCAAACAATACGTCTGCCTTGGTAATAGCAGGAACAACAGGCGAGCCTGCAACCATGACAGATGATGAAAAAAAATCACTATTAAAATTTTCAATAAAACAAGTGAAAAAACGTGTTCCTATTATTTTTGGAACTGGCTGCAACGACACAGCAAAAACAATTAATAATTCAAAAACCGCAGAGGATTTGGGAGCAGATGCTGTTTTGCTGGTCACCCCCTACTACAATAAAACATCGCAGGCTGGTCTCATAAAGCATTTCGAATCCATTGCAGATGCTATTTCTATTCCGGCAATAACATACAATGTTCCAGTAAGAACAGGTCTTAATATCAGCCCAGAGACTCTAAAAGTGATATCCGAACACGAAAATATCGTGGCTCATAAAGAAGCTGGCGGCTCAATATATCAATTGATGGATATGGTTAGCCTGTGTTCAGAGAATATAGATATATATTCAGGAGACGATTTAATGACTTTCCCTCTTTTGGCATGCGGTGGAATTGGTGCTATTTCTGTTATCAGCAATATATGCCCCACAGAAACAGCAGCATTAGTGTCATCATATATGTCCGGCGATGTAGCAAAGTCTAGACAAATTCAATACACTCTAAACCCTCTTATCAAGCAGCTTTTTATACAGGTAAATCCTATTCCTGTGAAATGCGCAATGAATATGATGGGTATGAATGCGGGAAAGGTTCGGATGCCTTTAGTCGACTTGGATGAAAAGGACAAAGCAAGCCTGAAAAAAACATTGGAAGATATGAATCTTCTATAAAGGAAAAGATATGATAAATGCAATAATCAGCGGCTGCGGAGGATACATGGGAAATGTACTGTCTCAGCTGATAAAAAACGATGATAAAATAACTGTTATTGCAGGGGTAGATAAAAATCCTGTAGAGAATACTAGTTATCCTGCATATACGTCTTTTTCAGAATGCACTGAAAAAGCTGACGTAATAATAGATTTTTCTCATCCTTCTGCCTTGGACGATATTTTAGAATATGCTAAAAAAACAAAATGTGCTCTAGTTTTGGCAGTAACAGGATATACTGATGAACAAAGTGCCAAAATACTAGATGCAAGCAAATCAATTGCAGTTTTTCAATCCGGATCTATGTCACTTGGAGTAAATCTTCTAAAAAAGCTACTTCAGCAGGCAGCCAAAGCAATTGGCGAAGACTTTGATATTGAAATTATTGAGAGACATCACAATAGAAAACTGGACGCACCAAGCGGAACAGCACTGCTTTTGGCTGACGCTATCAATGAAGCACTTCCCACGAAAAGAGAATATAACTGCTCCAGATACGGCAAAACTGCCAAGAGAGAAAAGCAAGAAATAGGCATCCATGCAGTTCGCGGCGGCACTATTGTGGGAGAACATGAGATAATTTTTGCAGGAAATGACGAAATAATAGAATTAAAGCACACCTCACTATCTAGAAATATATTCGCAGTGGGTGCTGTGAGAGCGGCGAAATATATATATGATAAAAAGCCAGGACATTACAACATGGACGACATGCTATGAAAAAACAAAAAATTAAACTAGACCCGACACAAGTATTAGTGCTTGGATTTATGAGCCTTATATTAATTGGTTCAATATTGCTTGCCCTTCCGGTGGCATCTGCCGATGGAAACTCGGCACCATATCTGGATAGTTTGTTTACTGCCACGTCAGCTGTTTGCGTCACAGGGCTTGTAGTCCGTGATACAGCCACAGAATGGTCTGTATTTGGGCATATAGTAATAATAACTCTCATCCAAATAGGCGGACTTGGGTTCATGACTATGGCGACGGTTATCCTTATAGTAATGGGCAGAAAAATCCGTCTTAGGGATAGGCTTATTATTCAGGAAGCACTAAACGAATTTTCCCTGAAGGGTTTAGTTGCACTTATACAAAAAATCGTAATACTTACCTTGACAATAGAAATATTCGGAGCAGCGCTTTTGAGCACTAGATTCATTCCGCAGTTTGGCTTTGGCAAAGGATTAGCTTATAGCTTCTTCCATTCTATTTCAGCATTCTGCAACGCAGGGTTCGATTTGATGGGCTCAACATATGGTCCGTTTTCATCATTCACTGCATATACATCAGACCCCATAGTCAATTTCACATTGATTGCATTGATTGTAATCGGTGGATTGGGTTTCACTGTCCTTTTGGACATCGCAAGAGAAAAAAGATTTATGAAGCTGTCACTTCACTCAAAGGTTGTTTTGTTCATCACTGCAATACTACTAGCGTTAGGCTTCGTTTTCTTCTTGCTGGTAGAGTATAACAACCCTGAAACACTTGGCTCGCTGAAATTCGGCAGCAAACTACTGGCTTCATTTTTTCAGTCTGTCACCACCAGAACTGCAGGTTTTAATACAATCAGCCAGAATGGTCTGACACCACCTGGTAAACTGATGACTATAATAATGATGTTTATAGGTGCATCTCCGGCTGGTACAGGCGGCGGAATCAAAACCACCACCTTTGCTGTTATCATCCTGATGATAGTTACAGTTATCAAAGGTAATAAAGACATAACATTGTATGACAGAAAAGTGAGCAGAGCCACAGCATATAAAGCACTTGCTATCAGCATGATTGCCTTTGCAATAGTAATCGTATTTACAATGATTCTTTCAATAGCTGAGCAGGGAAATCCTTGCGGACTCGCATCATTTGAAAACATACTATATGAAGCCACATCGGCTTTTGCGACGGTCGGTTTGTCATCAGGCATCACACCATATACTAGCTCTATAAGCAGAATATTTATGATATTTACGATGTTCATCGGCAGGGTTGGTCCTCTGACTTTGACTTTGGCCTTTGCAAACAGAGCAAGAAACACAAACATAAAATACTCTTTCCCCGAAGGAAAGATAATGGTTGGATAAGAATTTATATTATAAGAAGGATTGGGTAATAGTATGAAACAATTTGCTATAATAGGAATGGGTCGTTTCGGAACATCACTAGCACAGACGCTATATTCACTGGGAAATGATGTGCTGGTTATCGATACTAATGAAGACAAAATAACAGAGGTAAGCGACTATGTCACCCATGCAGTCACAGGCGATGCAACGGATGAACAGACATTAACATCCCTTGGAATAAATAATCTTGATGTTGCAGTCGTAACAATAGGCGGAGACATGCAGGCGAGCATATTGGTATGCCTTCTGTGCATAGAGCTAGGCGTGAAAAAAGTGATTGCAAAAGCTCAAAGCGACCTGCACGCCAGAGTACTGAGAAAAATAGGCGTTGATAAAATAGTATTCCCAGAAAGAGACATGGGCATGAGACTAGCCAGAAACTTGGTTTCATCAAACGTACTGGAGTTTATCGAGCTTTCTCCAGACCATTCACTTGTTGAAATAAATGTTCCTGAAAAATGGGAAAACACATCGTTAATAGACCTAAATGTACGTGCAATATATGGCGTGAACATTATGGCAATAAAGCACAATGGCATAATCAATGTGTCCCCTAAGGCACAGGATGTGCTGGAAAAAGGCGACACAATAGTCGTTATCGGCTCCAATGAGGATATCCGCAAGATAGACTCAAGAGCAAAAAAACATAAATAAAGGATAAAAATATGGCTTTAGACGGAGCTGCCCTGCATACAGTTGTGCATGAACTAAATGAACAGCTATCAGGCGGCAGAATTGATAAAATTCATCAGATTTCGAAAGAGCAAATAAGAATAAACATAAGAACAAAAGCAGGTGCAAAACGCCTGCTTTTATCGGCATCTGCCAATGATGCCAGAATACACATAACAAATCAGTCTGCAGACAATCCTCCTCAGCCCCCGATGTTTTGCATGATGCTTAGAAAGCGAATAGGCGGCGGGTTGATACAGGAGATAAAGCAGTACAAACTGGAAAGAATAGTAGAGATAATAATAGATGCCAGAGACGAACTGGGAAAAGATACCACCTACATTCTACGACATGAAATAATGGGACGTCACAGCAACATCATTTTATGTGAAGAAGATATTGTTGTTGACTCTATAAAAAGGATAGATGAGGATAAAAGCAGGGTAAGGCAGATTCTGCCGAAGCTACAGTATGAGTATCCGCCCGAGCAGGATAAACTAGACCCTTTTATGATGGACAAAAACGCTTTTCAGGATATATTACTGGAAAACGAAAATATGCCTGCAGTTAACATATTAAATAAAAATATTGTAGGCCTCTCTATCACAACTGCAAAATATCTTGGCTTTGATGACGTAGACATGGAAACATCACCAAACAAAATGACAGGTGAAAAGGTGAGTTGCGCTGCACAAAATATTTATGATTATTATGCGGCAGTCAGGGATCACCAGCTTCACTACTACCTTGTGAAAGAGCCTGAGCATTCATCCATAAAAGATTTTTTAATCCTTCACAGAAAGCCTCTGATTGATACTCTTTTAGTAGAGTGCGATAATGCAAGCCAGTTGATTGACAAATATTATATTGAAATAGAGCTGCAGAGCCAGCTAAAGCAGCTGACAAATTCGCTGAACCAAACATTGAAAACGGCTCTTAAAAGAACAAAAAAGAAGCTGTTGAAGCAGCAGATTATATTGGATGACAGCACAAATGCCGACAAATACAAGCTCTATGGAGAGCTGCTGACGGCATATCAGGCACAGGTGCCGAAAGGAGCAGAGGAAGCCATCCTAATAAACTACTACAGTGAAAATGCTGAAAAGGTAAAAATACCTCTAAATCCTGAAAAATCAGCAAATGTAAATGCACAGATATACTACAAAAAATATCAGAAACTAAGCCGTGCATCCAAGATGGCAGAAGAGCAGGTTATTAAAACAAAAGAAGAGCTTGACTATCTGGAAAGCATGGAGATAGCTGTGAACAACTGCGGCGACATATCAGCAGCAAAGGAAATAATTGATGAATTCATAGAGCAAGGCTATATAAAGAAAACCGTAAAAAAAGATACCCGCAAATTCACTGCCTCAAAGCCCAGACACTATCTGTCATCAGATGGATATCACATCTACGTTGGCAGAAACAATTCGCAGAACGATTATATAACCATGAAATTTGCAAAGCCCGATGATATTTTTATGCATACGCAGAAAATTCCCGGTTCTCATGTTATAATTAGGTCAAACGAGGGTATAGTATCCAAACAGGCAATGAACGAAGGGGCCATACTGGCAGCATATTTTTCAAAGGCACAATCATCCAGCAACGTTCCTGTAGACTATACAAAAAGAAAAAATATTAAAAAGCCAAATGGCGCAAAGCCAGGCTATGTAATATACTCTACTCACTCTTCCATAAATGTTACACCGAGCAAATCCAGAGTAGATGAAATAAAAGAATTAAATGAATGATACGGAGGTAAAAAATGAAACTCAAACTACATGCAGACCATTTTTTAGACAGACTTTCAAGAGGCGGCGTGCTGCTGACCACAAAGGCAGGCGATAAAATAAATACTATGACTATTGGCTGGGGCTCTATTTCCCAATACTGGGGCAAGGATGTATTGATTGTGCCAGTCAGGCATTCCAGATACACTCACGAGCTTTTGGAAAAATCCGATAATTTCACAGTAAGTGTTCCTAAATTCAACGAAATAGCAAAAGAAATCGGCTACTGCGGCACAAATTCCGGACGTGATGTAGACAAATTTGAAAAGTGCAAATTCCGTGCAGTGCCATCAAAATCCGTAGAAACCCCAATAGTAGGTGAAGCTCATCTTCATTATGAGTGCAAAATAATCGCAAAGGTTGAAGTCAATGATGAGCATATGAGCAAAGAGCTTACACATAATTGGTACGCTACAAGCGATTTTCATACTCTATACTTTGGTGAAATCGTAGAGTGCTATACGACTAATTAAAAATATCTGTATACAACAAAAGGATAGCAAAAAAATTTGCTATCCTTTTTATTATAGATTAATAAATTATCTTAAATAGAGTAATCTTTGCTTAATACCGAATATGTAGTGTATCCTCCAGCTAGGTTTTTTACGTTTTTAAATCCGTTCTGCATCAATATTCTGCAGGCTGTGTGCGCACGCACTCCCACAGCACAGGACACAATGTATTCTTTGTCTTTGTCCAGCTCCCCTATTCTCTCTCTCAAATCATCCACAGGAATATTCACAGCTCCATGTATTGCTCCGCGCTTCACTTCTCCCACTGTTCGCACATCCAGTATTGCCTGATTTTCTTTCATGTCTTTAAGCTGAGTGAAAAGTATGTTGTCCACTGTACCGCTTAATATATTTTCTCCATAGAATCCGCTCATGTTCACAGGGTCTTTGGCGGATGAATAAGGCGGCGCATAGCAAAGCTCCAGCTCTTCAAGATCATATACTGTTGCTCCAAAATTAATCGCCGTAGCCAGCACATCTATTCTTTTGTCCACTCCGTCGTATCCTACGCCCTGTGCTCCCAGTACCTTTCCGCCGTCTTTTTCAAAAATCACTTTCAAAGTTAATGTTTTTGCACCGGGATAATATCCTGCGTGTGAACCGGGGTGTATCAATGTAACTTTATAGTCTTTATCCAGCTCCATGCCCATAGCATTCAGCTGCTTTTCGTTTTTACCAGTGTTTGCAGCTGTCATATCAAATATCTTGGCTACAGCTGAGCCCTGAGTTCCCCTATATGTCCTTTTCAGTCCTGCGATATTGTCAGCAGCCATTCTGCCCATCTTGTTGGCAGGCCCAGCCAGCGGAATCATGGTTCTATCGCCTGTCATAAAGTCTCTTGTCTCCACCATGTCGCCAATTGCATATATGTTTTCATCGCTTGTTTTCAGACTTTCATCTATAATAACGCCGCCGCGCTTGTTCACATCCAGCCCGGCATCTATTGCCAGCTTGGAATTTGGTCGAACTCCTATTGCCAGTATAACAGTATCCACATCCAGTGCCTTTCCGCTGTTTGTATTCACCATTACACCATCCTTATTTTCTTCAAAGCTTTTTACGCCGTCGCCCAGCACCAGATCAACACCTTTTTTAGCCAAGTGTTTGTGTATTATCTGCGCCATGTCCCAGTCCAGAGGAGACATTACCTGATCCAGCATCTCGACTATTGTCACCTTTACGCCGGCATATGTCAGATTTTCAGCCATCTCTATGCCTATAAATCCGCCGCCTACTACAACAGCCTTTTTCACCTTTTGTTCGTTAATTATTTCAATTATTTTGTCCATGTCAGGGATATTCCACAGTACATTTATCTTATCGCTTTCTATACCCGGAATCGGAGGCCTAAGTGGTGATGAGCCTGTAGACAATACCAAAGTATCATAGCTCTCTGTATATTCTTCGTCTGTCATCAGGTCTTTAACCAACACTTCCTTTTTATCTCTATCTATCGCCACAACTTCGTTTTTCAGCCTGACATCCACCTCAAACCTTTCGTTGAAGCTTTCTTTCGTCTGCAATATCAGCTCATCTCTATCTTCTATTTCTCCGCTTATATGATACGGAAGTCCGCAGTTTGCAAAGGAAATATATTCTCCTCTTTCAAACATTATTATCTCTGCATCTTCATCCAGCCTTCGCAATCTGGCTGCACAGCTTGCTCCTCCTGCTACACCGCCGACTATTAATACTTTTTTGCCCATAGTATGCTGCTCCTTATAAATCTTTTGTTTTGTATATTATATAACAATCTTATTTTCTCTATTGTGATTATATCACTTATATCCAAAATAAAGAAATTCGGTTGACATAAATTTTTATTCAGTGTATTCTAGTTTGGACTAAAAAAGAAAGTCACTTGGAAGGAAGCATATATGAATACAGATAGAAAACTAGGACAAACCAAAATTACGCCTTTAATATTTATGATGTCTGCACCGGCAATCATTTCAATGGTAGTACAGGCACTATATAATATTGTAGATAGCTGGTTCTTGTCCAGTTACGACCCCACACTAAAGCCGCTTTCTGCGGTCTCTCTTTCGTTCCCCATTCAGATGATAATCATATCATTGTTTGTCGGCTTGGGAATAGGTGTCAATTCAGTTATAGCCAGAAGGCTGGGAGAGCAAAAAAGAGATGAAGCAATAAATGCAGCAGAGCACGGGTTTTTCTTTGGAATAATTCTTTGGGTTTTTCTAGCGCTACTTACAATAAAGCTGCCTGAAATATTTTTCTCTCAGTTCACAGAAGACCCGCAAATAATAGAATACGGCGTAACATATATATCTATAATATTGCTTTTCTCAATTGGCAGAATTATGGCTCAGGTAATCATAAGCATATTCCAAGCCAGTGGTGATATGATAACCGCAATGATAATACAATTAGCAGGCGCAGTTACAAACATTATATTAGACTATTTCCTAATCTTCGGGCACTGGATTTTCCCAGAGATGGGCATCGCAGGTGCTGCTATAGCCACTGTATCAGGTCAGTTTGTATCGCTAATAATTGCAGCTATAATAATATATACCAAAAAGCATGCACTGAAGCCTAATCTAAAGGATTTCCATCTGGATAAACAAATAACGAAAAATATCCTAGCCGTTAGCATACCATCTGCACTAATGCAAGGACTTGGCTCTATAATGCTTGCAGGACTAAACAAAATATTGTCCAATTTTGGCGATACAGCCTACACATTCTTAGGCATCTACTACAAAATACAGTCTCTAATATTTATGCCTGTTTTTGGGCTAACACAAGGTATGATGCCTGTAATGGGATACAATTACGGTGCCAGAAACAAAAAAAGAGTTATGCAGACACTAAAAGTTGGGGTTATTATAGGCGTTTCTATTATGGCTGTAGGAACAGTAATATTCCAGTTATTCCCCGCACAGCTGCTTCGCGCATTTAACGCAACTGATGCTATGGTGGAAATAGGTGTTCCTGCCATCAGAATAATCAGCAGCTGCTTTGTGCTAGCAGCAATAAGCATTGTGGTTTCTACTATGTTTCAAGCGTTGGGAGACGCATACTTTAGCATGGTCACATCCTTCGCAAGGCAAATAATAGTAATACTGCCTGCCGCAAAAATTCTAAGCAGTGTTTATGGCCTTGAGCAAACATGGTATGCATTCCCCATATCTGAATTTGTCTGTGTATGCTTAGTAGTAGTATTTGCAGTTTACGAATACAAAAAGAAAATAAAACATCTAGTCCCCATAGATCAGAACTAGATGTTTGCAATCCAATAAATACGACCACATTTTATAGGCAAGTATCAAACTGTCTTTTAATGTGGTTTTTTTCTCCTTTTTCAAATGGTGATGTTCCGTTAAAACCTACGCATTTAATCACACTGCCGCCTTTTCCCTCTACTATCTCTTTCATGCTCTCATGCACCCTAGATGCACCGCCAAGTTTCGGGTCAGCCATCACTGTAACAATTATCACTTCTTTATTCTTGAAATCAGCATTTGCCAAAAATGTATTCATAGCAGGCGTTGTCTTCCCTGCCCATATTGGCGTACATAGGTATAGTTCGCTGCAGTCTTTTATATCTTCCCATGGCGTATTTATCAGCTTGCTTTGCTTTCCTGATGATGCCTGATATCCGCTTTTCAAAAATCCAATTAAACCTCGTCTTTTTGTTTTCTCTTCCAGTTTTATAAGTCTTCCGTTATATTTTTCTTCTATTAGCTCTGCTAATATCTCTGTATTTCCGTTTTTAGAGTAATATACTATTCCTAACATATTCTCTCCTTTCTATTTGTTCTGTACTATTGCACATTTCTTGAATGCAGTTATATATGTTCTCACTCTGCTCTCTATAGTAAATTTTTTCATAGCTTCAAATGAATTGTCCTTCATTTTATTCCACAAAATATCTCTTTTCATTATTTCCCGCATGCTTTCTCCCCAGCTTGCAGGCTCATTTATGTTTCTTATATATCCTGTCTTCTCATTTATTATTAAGTCATGCACTGCACCAACTGTATATGATGATATTGCCGGAATGCCGCAGCTTAATGCCTCCACCACAGGCAGCCCCCATTTATCATATCGTGCCGGGTATATCATAGCTTTGGAAATCCTTATCAGCTCCCTAGTCAGCTCTTTTGGCTGATAATCCAACATCACAATATTGTTAATCTGCATACTCTTTACCATTTTATGAAGCTGCTTCTGTGCTTTTGCATCGCTGATCAGCAGCAAATCCGCATTATCAATACCTGCAAGTTTCCATATCTCCAGCAGAATGTCTATTCCTTGATCCTCTGTAAAGTGTATGGTAGAAATAAATATATTGTCTTTAAGCTGGTATCTTTTTTTCAGTCCTCTTCTTCTCGGCTCTGTCATCGGTGTAGCCAAAAGGAAATCCTTCTCGCTGAAAGCTGCGTAATTGTATCTTACTATCTTTCTCTCATCCACCCCATAGGATGCCAGATATGCATCGCATGCACTGCCGCAGGAAAGATATGAATATGCACTTTTCATATATGCAGCTTTGTTTCTGCCTATCAGGCTGCTCTCTCCTAGGTGCGGCATAGCGCCTTCATTTGCCAGAATAAACTTTTTGCCCGAAAAAATCAGCTCTTTAATGGCTGCCTTCTCCGCACCTGTTTCATAGTCGTTTATCACAAACACGTCAAATGCTTCTTCGTTTATTATTCTTTTTATACCGTAGGCAATTCCTACACCCTTGCCCAGGTTTATACCCGTAAGATACATAAATTTAAAGCTATTGCCTGCAGGCGAAAATACCCATTCTCCGTCTTTATCAGCATATTCTTGAAATGCCACTGTCAGTTCGCACTGCTTCCCCAGCAAATTCCAAAATGCTACACTATTTTGTGTCGGCTTTTCTGCCAGCAAAAATACCTTCAAAATTCTACATCCTCTCTATATTCTAAAGTCTAATTTCCATCACTGGAAATCTATACTGTGGCTTTCTCTTAAAGTTCACATATCCTCTTATCGTATATCCCAGCTTGCTATATAGCCCTAAAGCCGCCTTATTGGCATCGGATGTATCCAAGCAAATAGATTTATAATTTTGCTCTTTGTAATGCGAATGTATATACTCCATAATGTTCATGGCTACACCACGCCTTGCATACTTCGGGTTTACACTCAGTCTATGCACACATAGCTTAGGACTAAACTGAAACTCAATATCATCATATTCTGCCGGCTGTTCTTCATTCACAGTCACATATCCTGCTATTTCATCTTCGATTAATGCAACCAGCATTTCGCCCTTTTTTATATCCTCAAGCAGAATTCCATCCGTAGGATAGTTGTCATCCCACTGTTCAAGGCCCATCTCCATCATTTTCTTGTATACTTCAGGTCTTATTTGGGATATCTGCATCATGTCCTCTTCATTTGCTTTTCTTATATTAATCATTATCTTATGCTTTCAAAATCTTTTCTATTCTACTAAAAATCCAATATGCAGACAATCTCTATTATAAAGCTCAGCCGTTAAATCATCGGGCTGTCCGCTGCCTACATACATCGAAAATCTTCCTGGCTCTATCACTATGGTTCCGTCTTCTTTAGTCGTAGCCATATCCTCAGCTCTAATCCTTAGAGAAATTTTCACTTCTTTGTCCTTTGGCAGTTCCACCAGTTTTGATGCAGCTAATTTCATTTCAGGCACTTTTATGCTTGCCTGTTCATCCACCAAATATACCTGAACTGTGTCCTTTGTGCTGTACTTTCCTTTGTTCTTTGCATATATTGTCACCACAATATCCTCGCCCGCCTCTATGCTGGCGCTAGATAAATATATTCTGTAGTACTCGATATTTGAATAATTCAGTCCATATCCAAAAGGATATAGTATTTCCTTGTTTTTCTTTGCCGACTCTTCAGTTGTATCGGCATTTCTATAGAAAGTGAAAGGCAGCTTTCCTGTAGGCTGATAATCATTAAATAGCAGTTTTGAAACTGTTTCATCGGTCTTTTTATAGGGATACCAGCACTGCATAATCGCATCACATATTTTATCAGCCCTGCCTAAATCTACGCATGCTCCGGAAAAATTAAGCAAGACGATAGGCTTCCCCATTCTGTGTATTTTCTCCATTAGCTCTATCTGGGATTTCGGCAAACTCCATACGGTTTCTTTTCCTTTTGCTTTGCCCTCCATCTCAGGAGTCAGCCCCAGTGCCAGAACAATAATCTCCGCTTGCTCCGCCACTTTCACAGCTTCATATGCTTCTTTTTCGTCGAGCTCTCTCGAATATCCACATCCTTTTGCATACAATATTTTTACACTAGGGTAGGCTTCCAAAAGCCCATGAAAAACGGTGTTTGTATCCGAACCATCTGGCTCTCCCGTTAGCACCTCTGTACAGTTGGCGTTTGGACCTATTATAGCTATGCTTCCTACTTTGTCTTTTGACAGTGGCAGAAGACCGTTGTTTTTCAGCAGCACTGTGCTTTCTGCTATCATCTGCTCACCCTTATCAAAAGCATTTCTTTTTTCTCTAGTTCTGCTTCTAGTGTGCTTCTCAAGCATGGCATTGCCTGAATTAATTTTATGATAAATGATTTTATATATTATGCTGTCGAGAGTTTTTTCATTGATTATTTTTTTATCTATAGCATAGTTTATATAATAATATGCAGCATCATAAGATAGTTCATTCCCAAACATAGCTCCTATGCAGCTGATGGGAGGAAAAGCAGAACAAATTCTATCCACAATTTCTTCCTTATAAATATCATCCGCTGTACTTTTAAAAATATCCAATACAGGAATAGACGAAACAACTCTAGCTATTTCATCTGCTTTGTCTTCTCTAGACATGTCTTTAACAAAATATTTTGCTCTTTCTTCAAGAGACAAATTTTTATTTTCCCACTTTTTCATATATGTCCTTTGCGCCCTAAACAAATAAAAAGGATATCCTAAAACACAACGCTCTAAAATATCCCTCACTCGTCATAAATCTCAGACGGCAGCAAATTTTGCTACATCAATCTGTTTAAATAATCAATATCCTGGCAGTACTTAACTGCATTTTCTCTGGATATTTTTCCTTGCTTAAATAGCCCCGCTATTGAATAATCCATCAGACTCATACCCTGCTGACCTGATGTCATAATAATATTATTAACTTGTGAAGTTTTTCCTTCACGTATCATGTTGCTTACAGCCGGTGATCTTTTCATAACTTCTATTGCACAGCATCTTCCCTCTTTGTCCTGTCTTGGTATCAACTGCTGGGATACAACGCCCTGAATTGAAGTAGAGAGCTGCATTCTTACCTGCGTCTGCTGGTGGGGCGGGAAAACGTCTATAATACGGTCAATAGTTTTTGCTGCTCCTGTAGTATGCAGTGTAGAGAAAACCAAGTGTCCTGTTTCAGCAGCACGCAAAGCGATTTCTATAGTTTCCAAGTCACGCATTTCACCGATTAGGATGATGTCTGGGTCTTGACGCAGTGCAGCGCGCAGTGCGTTTGCATATGAATTGGTATCTCTGCCTACTTCTCTTTGGTTCACTAGGCTCTTCTTGTGCTTATGCAGAAATTCTATTGGGTCTTCAATTGTTATTATATGGTCACCGCGAGTGCTGTTAATCAGGTTTATCATGGAAGCCAAGGTAGTGGATTTACCAGAACCTGTTGGTCCTGTAACCAAAACCAATCCTCTTGTGTTGTTTGTCAAATCCATTACAGACTGGGGCAGACCCAAATCCTTAGCATCTGGTATTTCACTTTTAACCAATCTCAGAGCAACAGCATAGCAGTCTCTTTGCTTATATACGTTAACACGATATCTAAAACGTCCTGCAGCAGAGATTGATAAGTCCAGCTCACCTGTTTTGTTCATCTCATCCCATTGGTCCCTGTCTAAAATATCCGTAACGAATTTTCTAGTATCAACCGGCATCATAATCTGGTCTGTCAATGGGTGTAGTTTGCCGTGAAGACGGCATATTGGCGGAGACCCTACAGTAATATGTAAGTCAGAAGCACCTATCTGCGCTGTATGTACAAGTAATTCTTGAGTATCCATATTCTCTCCTTATATTATTCGCCTGAATATGCTACGCTATATACTTCTTCTATGGTAATTTTACCTTCTTTCAAAAGTCTTATGCACTCGTCTTTCAATGTGCTTAATCCTTTTGATATAGCATAGTCGCGGATTTCATCTACTGATTTTTTGCTGGATATCATATCACGCATCTTTCTATCCATCATTAAAACTTCATGCACAGCTGTTCTGCCCTTCAGCCCTGTGCCGTTGCAGTTCGGGCAGCCCACTCCTTTTGTGAAAGTATAATTTTCAGGATCTGTAATTTTGCAGTAGTCCAGCTCTTTTTGAGATAGCTTTATTGGCTGTTTGCAGAATTTACAATTTAGCTTAACCAGTCTTTGAGCTATAAT
The DNA here is from genome assembly GCA_040883315.1 of Eubacteriales bacterium. GTDB lineage: Bacteria > Bacillota > Clostridia > Christensenellales > UMGS416 > JAFGUF01. The sequence continues at coordinate 90,175 of JBFLKU010000003.1, read as the reverse complement.
GCCAACAAGTGAAGCAGCCAGCATAAATTCCTCAATTCCCATATCTATCAAACGTGAGATAGTGGAAACAGAGTCATTGGTATGGATTGTAGACAGAACTAAGTGACCGGTAATAGCAGCTCTTGTTGCTATTTCCACGGTCTCGCTGTCACGAATCTCACCGATCATTATAATGTCTGGGTCTTGACGCAGAATAGATTTAAGTGCTGTTGGGAAATCCAAACCGGCTTTCATATTTACGTGTACTTGGTTAAGTCCGGCTATTTGATATTCAACAGGGTCTTCAACTGTAATTATATTATCTTTTTCTTGGTTCAGCTCACTAAGCATGGTGTACAAAGTGGTGGATTTACCAGAACCGGTAGGTCCTGTAACCAGTATGATGCCATGCGGGTTTTGCAGCAGCTCTTCAAATAGTGCGTCGTTTTTGGCTGTGAAGCCAAGTTCGGATTTTGGACGAAGGAATGATGACCTGTCCAGCAAACGCATAACAGCCTTTTCACCATGTATGGTAGGCAATGTAGAAATACGAATATCTATCTCTTTGCCCGAAAGGCTAACTTGTGTACGTCCGTCCTGAGGCACTCTTTTTTCTGCTATGTTCATAGCACCCATTATTTTTATTCTTGCAATAATTGATGGCAGCAGATATTTTGGAGTATCCAAAACTTTTCTAAGAGTACCATCTGTTCTGTTCCTTACACGGACTATATCTTCCATAGGCTCAATGTGTATATCACTTGTGCCTGTGTTAATTGCTTCTTCAATAATGGAATTAACCAGTCTTACAACAGGAGCATTTCCTACTACGTCATTTTCAGAAACACTTACATCATCTACGATATCTTCCTGAGATGTGCTGACCGAAAGGTCTTTCAATGCTTTTTCTGTATGCTCTCTGCTATATAGCTTCTCGATTGCAGCCAAAATTTGCTCGGCTTTTGCCAGAAATGTTTTCACTTCCATTCTGGCAACACGGCGAACATCCTCGATAGCTAAAAACGAGAATGGGTCTTCCATTGCTACATATAGTAAATCATTTTCTACTTTAAGTGGTATTAGTTTGTGTTTCTTTGCTATATTAACCGGAACTAGCTTTATCATTTCCTGCGGAATCTGAACACTAGTTAAATCAACAAATGGTACACCCAACTGAGCCTCAAGAACACTCATTATTATCTGGTCATCAGCATATCCCAATTCCCTCAATATTGTTCCAAGTCTCTTACCCTGAGTTTTACGCTGAATATCCAGAGCTTCTTCCAGCTGCATATTTGTGATAATTCCTGCTTCAACAAGCATTTCACCCAAATACTTTTTATGTCTCGCCATAAAATCACCTTCTTTGTTTACGAAATCTTACTGTATTTACCCTCAACTATAACAATAATAATATATCACAATGGGATTTATTTCAAACATATTTTGCTAATATGCAAAAAATTTATAAGTATTTTCTTTTATATTCACTTTTGTTCACTATTTTTTGCCTTTTATCTGCCCGGCTGCCTAAATCCTTCCTTGTCCATCAGGTTTAGCCATTGGTTAAGTTTAACCACAAATTCTGCATTTGTAGTGGTTTTTGTCATCATATCTACCAGCTGTTCAGTTGCGGTTTCTTGGTTTCCAGCCAGCAGCTTTCTCACCTTCCAGATAGTCTCTACTTCTTCTTTGCTCATCAGGACTTCTTCACGTCTTGTGCCGCTTCTATATAAATCTATGGCTGGGAATATTCTGCGCTCCTGCAGCCTTCTGTCCAAATGAAGCTCCATGTTTCCTGTGCCCTTAAATTCTTCATATACTATGTCGTCCATACGAGAGCCTGTATCCACCAATGCAGTCGCCAAAATTGTCAGCGAGCCGCCGTGCTCAATATTTCTTGCTGCACCAAAAAATCTTTTCGGCTTAAACAATGCTGTTGGGTCTAGTCCGCCTGATAGAGTTCTTCCGGATGGTGCTACTGTCAGGTTGTATGCTCTTGCAAGTCTTGTAATTGAATCCAGCAGGATAACAACGTCCTTGTCCTGCTCAACAAGTCTCTTGGCACGCTCTAACACCATCTCTGCAATCTTGCAGTGATTTTCCGGACGTTCATCGAATGTTGAAGATATAACTTCGCCCTTTGTGGAGCGCTGCATATCCGTCACTTCTTCAGGACGCTCATCTATTAGTAGAACTATCAAATGTATTTCTGGATAATTCGATGATATTGCGTTGGCAATATTTTTTAGCAATGTAGTCTTTCCTGCTTTCGGCGGAGACACAATCATTCCGCGCTGTCCTTTTCCTACAGGTGCTACCAGGTCTACCAGCCTTAATGCTATTTGATTTGGGTGTTCTATTCTTTCAAGCACCAGCTTCTCCTCAGGGAATACTGGCACTAAGTCTTCAAAATGCTTTCTCTTTTGTATTTCTCCGGGTGTTTGCCCGTTAATCTCTGTAATGTAGAGCATTGCCAGATATCTTTCGTTTTCTTTTTCTGGTCTTGTCAGCCCTTTCACCAAATCCCCTTGGCGAAGCTTGAATTTCCTTATTTGATTTATCGATACATAAACGTCTTTTTCACCTTTCTGAACTGAACGTAAAAATCCATATCCGTCTTGCTGAATGTCTAGCACCCCATACGCTTCTCCGCAGTCTTCATTTTTAATCATTTCATTTACTGCAGCAGAATTGTCCTTTTTCTTTTTCCCTTTTGGCTTTTTCGCAGGTTTGCTGCTTTCATCTTCAAAAATCTCATCTTCTTCATCAAAATCATCATCAATAACTGAAACTTTTTTTGCTTCATTTTCTGCGTCAGATTTGCTTATAACAATTCCGCCGTTTTCAATCTGCTCATTATATTCGTCTATCTTTTTTTGTATTATTTTAATTATCTCGTCCTTTTTCGCCTTTGGAGGCAGCTCCAGATTAGACTCTTCTGCTAGTTTCTTCAGCTCGGAAACCTTCATGCTTTCAAGGTTTATTTCGTTCATTTTTTTCTCCTGTTCAAATAATTGGGTTGTGTATTAGATATATGCAACTCTATAACATGCATATGACAAAAACGTCACTAAAGCAAAGAAAAACATATTTTGCCTATAATTTTATAATATCGATTTGTTTTTATCTCTTGAAATTTAAATTCTAATTGTTTATTGGTAAAAAAATGCGCTTGCACCTGTTTGTGCTTAATTATGCTCCCTTTTTCTTCTGTAATACAACCTAGGTCAATTCTACACATAAAGATTAATTTTGTCAAATAGCAGATTAAGCAAAAAAGTTCTTTTCGTTTTAATATAATAATCCCTATTTACATTGACTAAACATCATCATCTGATATAATTATGTAACCAAATAAAATATAAGGGATACAAAACTATGATAGAAGGCAAATGGATTTTCGGCAAAGACAACTTTGACGAAATATATAATATAAGAAAAAAAGTTTTTATAGATGATTTAGGATTAAGCGAAAATACACATTTCGATGAATACGACAGCAGAGCAATGCATGTATTGTTGCTAGATGATGACAAACCAGTAGCTACAGGCAGAGTATATGAATACAACGGAACGTTTACAATCGGCGGCATAGCAGTGCTTCCGGAAGCTAGAGGCAATAATATCGGCGACTTGCTGGTAAGGATGCTTCTGCAGATGGCTTTCAATCTGCTGGCTGAGGAAGTATATGTGTACGCTAGAAAAGAAAGTGTGGATTTCTATAAAAAGCTTAATTTCGCTGACTGCGGCAAAACACATGAAATGGAGCCGGGAGATGAAAGAATAGTGATGAAAGTCGTAAAAGAAACTTCTCCTCTGTCGCATAGCTGCACCAGCTGCGGCAAGTGCGGACACTAAAAAATATGTGATTGACTAAAAGCAATATTTAATGTATAATTCAATAGAAATTTACCTTTAAATCAGTTCCGTGAAGCTGACAAGGTGATGATAAAAAGCAATTTATATTTAGTAATTGTATAGTTTGCTGTATAAAAGTTAAATCATCATTTATGTTTTGAAATTATGGGACTATCCTTCGAGGTTGGTCCTTTTTATTATGTGAATTTCAAAAGTAAAGGTAAAAATATTCTGCAAAAGGAGATAATGATGATTAATTTAAAGCTAAAAAACGAATTGATGACAGCAGATGATATAAACAGAGCCCTCAGCAGAATAGCACATGAGATAGCAGAGAAAAACAAAGGTGTAGATAATATTGTTTTAATAGGCATCCAGCGCAGAGGTGTGCCTATTTCAAAGCTTATAGCACAAAAAATTAAAAAATTCGAAAATGCAGATGTTCCAGTCGGCTTGCTGGATATCACTTTCTATAGAGACGATTTGTCATTGCTGGATGAGCATCCAGTAGTAAAAGGCACAGATATACCTTTCAATATAACCGGAACTAAAGTTATCTTGGTTGATGACGTTTTATATACAGGCAGAACTGTCCGCAGTGCGATGGAAGCAATTATGGACTTGGGTCGTCCAAGTGCTGTTCAGCTTGCCGTATTGGTAGACAGAGGACATAGGGAGCTGCCTATACGCGCTGATTTTGTCGGCAAAAATGTTCCAACATCCAAAGATGAAATAATTAAAGTTCATATGCCAGAATTTGACGACAAACATAATGTTGAATTGTTTCAAATTGTAAATTCCCAAGAGTAATATTATTCTTGGTTTTTTTATTATACAATATTTTATTTCGGAGGTATATTTATGAGCGAAACAACCAAAGCTCCATTGTCATGGAAAACCTTTGTACTGGGATTGCAGCATCTATTTGCAATGTTCGGTGCTACAATCGTTGTTCCGGCACTCACAGGTCTTGATGTAGGCGTTGCACTTTTTGCAGCAGGTGCCGGCACGTGGATTTTCCACCTTGTAACCAAAAGAAAAGTGCCAGTATTTCTAGGCTCCAGCTTTGCATTCATGGGTGCTATTGCATACATTGTGCAGGCTGAGGGAAAACAATACGCAACAGGTGCTATTATGATAGCAGGTGCTATGTATCTGATATTCGCACTAATAGTAAAACTAGTAGGCAGCGAAAGAGTGAGAAAAGTCTTCCCAGCCATCGTAACAGGTCCTGTTATCATAGTTATCGGTCTAACTCTTGCACCAACAGTTATCTATAATGATATAGCAGCATCTTTTGTTGGCGGAGTACTTTGGACTAAGTGGCTGGTTGCTGTATCAGCAATTGCTACTGTTGTAATAGTATCAATTTTCACAAAAGGCTTCTTCAAGCTCGTACCAATATTATTTGGTCTTATAGTCTCCTATGGAGTAGCTATTCTTCTGCACTATACAGTAGCTCTTCCAGAAGGTGTTGCACCATTGATGAACTTTGAGCCATTCAGTAAAGCTCAATTCCTTGAACTTCCGGCTTTCCACTTGCCTGCATTCTCATGGTCAGCAATTCTTACAATTGCACCAATATCAATAGCCACATTCATGGAGCATCTAGGCGACATCACAACAAACGGTTCAGTTGTTAAGCAAGACTTCTTCAAAGACCCAGGTCTTCATAGAACTTTAATAGGTGACGGACTTGCAACAATGCTGGCGGGTTTTGTAGGCGGACCTGCAAACACAACATACGGCGAAAACACAGGCGTGCTTGCTGTAACAAAAAATTATGACCCAAGAACACTTCGTGTAGCTGCAACATATGCAATAGTACTTTCAATATTCGGCTTCTTCGGTGCTTTCCTAAAGACAGTACCTCAGCCAGTTATCGGCGGAATGAGCTTTGTACTATTTGGAATGATAGCTTCTATAGGTATCCGTACTATGGCAGAAGCAAAAGTTGACTTCACCAAAAGCCGTAATCTACTAATCCTATCAATCATTCTAGTAACGGGTATAGCAGTGTCTATACAAATAAATGATTCGTTCACAGTATCAGGTGTAGCCCTTGCAGCACTTGTAGGAATAATACTAAACCTAGTATTGCCCGAACATGTAGACAATCAATAATCCAATTTGGGAGGAGGATTTTCCTCCTCCTTCATTATATCTGTGCTGAAAAATCAAAAGATTTTTGAGCAGAAGTATAAAAACCGGAGGGAATATGCAAAGCAAAGATTTATTAGGCTTAAAAGATGTATCCAAAGACGAAATACTAAGGGTACTATCCACAGCATCACAAATGAAAAAAATATTAAAAACCGGCAACAAGAAAACACCTCATCTTCAGGGAAAATCTGTTGTCACTCTATTTTATGAAAACTCCACAAGAACAAGAGTGTCATTTGATCTTGCATGCAAGTATTTATCTGCTGCATCATCAAATGTATCAGCGTCATCATCATCAGTTTCAAAGGGCGAAACACTGCTGGACACAGCCCGAACCCTAGACAGAATGGAAGTGGATGTTTTAATAATGCGTCACCCAATGGCAGGCGCTCCTCATCTGATGGCAAAGCATGTGAAAGCCAGCGTAATAAACGCAGGCGATGGCATGCACGAGCACCCTACACAGTCACTTCTGGATATGATGACCATAAAAGAAAAATTCGGCACACTAAAAGGGCTAAAGATAGCAATTGCAGGCGATGTTCTTCACTCCAGAGTAGCTAGAAGCAATATATATGGCATGACAACTATGGGAGCAGATGTCCATATCACATCTCCACAAACTATGCTGCCATATGGCATAGAGGAGCTGGGAGCAACGGTAGATAAAAATATAGACGAAGCAGTGACTGGTGCAAATGTGATAATGGGGCTTAGGATACAAAAAGAGAGACAATCCGCAGGGCTTTTCCCAAGCATCAGAGAATATCATAAATTTTTCGGAATAGATGAAAGACGTGTATCACTGGCTGACAAAGACGTTATGATTATGCACCCCGGTCCTGTGAATAGAGGTGCTGAAATCAGCTCCTTTGTGATGGACTATGAAAGCTGCGTAATAGACGAACAAGTAACCAACGGTGTGGCTGTTCGCATGGCATTGCTCTTCATGCTTACCAGACCAAATTATTAAGCTGTGAATGGAGAAAATATGAAACAAACAATAATAAAAAATGTAAATGTTGTGTGTGCAGAAAACAATATAAATAAAAAAGCTGATATCCTAATTGAAAACGACAAAATAAAGAAAATTGCAGAAAGTATAAATTGTAAAGATGCAGAAATAATAGATGCTCAAAATATGACTGCAATTCCGGGGCTTGTTGATATGCACTGCCATCTGCGGGAGCCGGGATACGAATATAAAGAAAATATATTCACAGGCTCCAGAGCTGCAGCAAAAGGTGGCTTCACATCTATTGCATGCATGGCGAATACAAACCCAATAAATGATAATCCGGCGATTACCATATCAATTTTGGAATCTGCCAAATCTGATTCAGTAGTAAATATCTACCCTATAGGTGCAATAACCAAATCACTATCCGGCAAAGAACTGGTAGAGATGGGAATGATGAAAGATGCAGGATGTGTGGCATTCTCGGACGATGGCAAGGGAGTCTCTACATCCAAAATGATGTATAATGCCCTAAACTACGCAAAGCAATTTGATATGCCTATAATATCTCATTGCGAAGACGAGCTGGCAGCAGGCGGCTGCATAAACGAAGGAATAATGTCCACCAAGCTAGGTATGCCGGGCATAAACAGAGCCGCAGAGGAAATAATGGTCTTCAGAGAAATAGCATTAGCTGAGGCATTGGATACAAAGGTTCACATAGCTCATATATCCACAAAAGGCAGCGTGGAAATAATTCGCAATGCAAAAAAAAGAGGGGTGAATGTAACCTGCGAAACATGCCCGCATTATATAGCTGGAACAGACGAAATGACAGCGGACTATGACACATCTACAAAGGTTAACCCGCCTCTTAGAACAGAAGAAGATAGACAAGCAATAATAAACGGAATAATTGACGGCACAATAGACGCCATAGCCACAGACCATGCTCCCCACCATGTTGATGATAAACTAGTGGAGTATCAGCTGGCTGCTATGGGAATATCAGGGTTTGAGACTGCTTTTTCTCTATGCTACACTCAATTGGTAGAGACAAAGAAAATATCAATTTCTAAGCTTGTGGAGATGATGTGTGCCGCTCCTGCAAAAATATTAAATATCGCAGCAGGAACTCTATCTATAGGTGCGGATGCTGATATAACAATAATAGACGAAAACGCGGAATATGCAGTAGATGTCAGTTCGTTTGTATCGAAAGGTAAAAACAATCCCTTTGATGGCTGGAATGTAAAAGGAAAAATAAAAACTACTATAGTAAAAGGCAATATAGTATATCAAGCATAATATACATCTTGATTAATAATTATACATTTGCTATAATGTAAATCAATATACAAGGAGATAATATGATAACCGATAAACTAATCGACAAGATTATAGAAACCAATGCACCTATATGTGTAGGTCTGGATACTCACCTAGGTGTGATGCCCGCATCATATATCAAAAATGTAGATGTTAGTGACTTATCAAAATGCGCCGATAAAATCTTTGAATATAATAAAATATTAATAGATAAATTGGCTGATATTATCCCCAGCGTAAAGCTGCAGAATGCATACTATGAAATGTATGGAATAGCAGGAATTGAAGCATATGCGAAAACCATAGAATATGCACACTCTGCCAATATGATAGTAATTGCCGACGTAAAAAGAGGTGACATCGGCTCCACATGCACAGCATATGCTGATGCCCATCTTGGCAAGGCATTATTCAACGCAGATTTTATGACAGTAAACCCATATTTCGGAACAGACGGAATGCAGCCATTTTTGGATAAATGTATTGAGGATGACAAAGGGCTTTTCGTACTGGTCAAAACGTCTAATCCATCATCTTCTGAGCTGCAGGATCTGATGACAGATGATGGCAGTAAGATATATGAAAAGTGTGCAGATTTGGTTATAAAATGGGGCAATACAGCAGGCAAACATGGATATAATTCTATCGGTGCAGTAGTAGGTGCTACTCACAAAGAAGAAGGCATATCCCTTCGCAAAAAAATGAAAAATACATTCTTCCTAATCCCCGGGTACGGAGCACAGGGTGCAGCAGCTGATGACATAGCAGGAATGTTTGATAAAAACGGAGTGGGTGGCATAGTAAACTCATCCAGAGGAATAATAGGTGCATGGAAAAAAGCAGAAACTGATGACTTTGCGCAGTCTGCATATGATGCTACAGTTTCCATGATTGAAAGCATAGATAAAGCATTAAACAACAAGTAATATCTTACAAGGAGAAATACATGGCATATTTAGTATTGGAAGACTCTACTGTATATCACGGAAAATCATTTGGAGCAAAGTGTGACACCGTTGGTGAAGTAGTTTTTAATACGGGAATGACAGGCTATCAGGAAGTTCTAACTGACCCATCATACTGCGGTCAGATAGTTATGATGACATACCCACTGATAGGCAACTACGGCGTAAACTGGGAAGACCCAGAGTCCCAGCATCCGCAGGTTAAGGGATTTATCGTACGTGAGCTTTGCGAGATTCCCAGCAACTGGCACAGCGAAGGCAGCCTGAATAATTATATGGAAAAGCACGGCATAGTGGGAATACAGGGAATAGACACCCGCTCATTAACCAGAAAAATCCGTGATTTCGGCACTCTGCGAGGAGTAATATGCCACAATGAACCTACAGATGAGGATATTAAAAAAGCGCTCAGCTATATAAACAAAAATCCGGTCGAAAAAGTAACCTGCGAAGAAAAATTTATAATGCCTAGCTCCGGTCCAAAAATTGCTGTTATGGACTTCGGCTTGAAGGCATCTATTTTATCATCACTAAGGAAAAGAAACTGCCACCTGATAGTCTACCCTGCAAATGTGAAAGCAGAGGATATACTAGAAGATAAGGTAGATGGAATAATGCTTACAAACGGCCCCGGAGACCCAAAAGACAACGAGGGCGTAATTGAAGAGCTGAAAAAGCTGATAGGCAAAAAGCCTATTTTTGGCATATGCCTAGGTCACCAGCTGATGGCTCTGGCATGCGGAGCAGACACAGAAAAGCTGCGCTATGGTCACAGAGGCGCAAACCATCCGGTGAAGGACATGGAAAAAGACCGTGTATATATAACATCGCAGAACCACGGCTACACTATAATAGAAAAAGATTTGCCTGATAATATGGAGATAAGCCACAGAAACTGGAACGACATGACCATAGAGGGCATACGATACAAAGACCACGATACATTTACAGTTCAGTTTCACCCGGAGGCTTCACCCGGCCCTCATGATACTTCACATCTATTTGATGAGTTTGTGGACAAACTAAAAAACAAGGCGTAGTGCAAGGAGAAAGAAATGCCATTAAATAAGGATATTAAAAAAGTAATAGTTATAGGGTCTGGTCCTATTGTAATAGGTCAGGCTGCAGAGTTTGACTATGCAGGCACACAGGCGTGCAGAGCACTAAAAGAAGAGGGCATCGAAGTTGTTTTGTGCAATTCTAACCCTGCAACTATAATGACTGACTTGAATATTGCAGATAGTGTATATCTTGAGCCCTTAACAAAAGAACTGATAAAAAATATTATCAGAAAAGAAAAGCCAGACTCCATGCTGCCTACATTAGGCGGACAGACCGGTCTCAACCTTGCAATGGAGCTTTTTGAAGATGGCTTTCTAGAAGAAAGCGGCATAAAGCTTCTTGGCACAAATGTAGAGAGCATATATAAAGCAGAGGACAGAGACGCCTTTAAGCAGACAATGCTGGAAATCGGTGAGCCCGTAATAGACTCCCATATAGTTTTTGATGTGGATGAGGCTCTTAAATTTGCAGCAGAGGTAGGATACCCCGTGATAGTACGCCCTGCATACACACTAGGTGGCAGCGGCGGTGGAATTGCTGACAGCCCAAAAGAGCTGGCAATGATAACAAGCGATGGTCTTAGGTATTCCAGAACATCCCAATGCCTAATAGAAAAAAGCGTATCCGGATATAAAGAGATAGAATATGAAGTAATGCGTGACTCCAAAGGCAACTGCATAACAGTATGTAACATGGAAAATATTGACCCTGTAGGCATTCACACAGGTGACTCAATAGTTGTTGCCCCATCACAAACCCTTCGTGATGCTGAGTATCAAATGCTCAGAACATCAGCTATCAATATAATAAATTCCCTGAAAATAGAGGGTGGCTGCAATGTGCAGTATGCACTGGACACCGATAGCATGAAGTACGGAGTAATAGAGGTGAACCCTCGCGTTTCACGTTCCTCAGCCCTAGCATCCAAAGCCACAGGATATCCAATAGCAAAAGTAGCAACAAAAATAGCAATAGGCTACGGACTGGACGAAATAGTCAATTCCGTTACCGGCAAAACATACGCCAGCTTCGAGCCTACGCTGGACTATGTTGTTGCTAAATTCCCTCGCTGGCCTTTTGATAAATTCACAACAGCAGAAAAAACATTGGGAACCAGAATGATGGCAACCGGCGAAGTCATGAGCATTGGTGCCAATTTCGAGTCTGCATTTATGAAGGCTATCTGCTCATTGGAGCTGGATTTTGATTCTTTGGAGTTTAAAGATGCAAAAAAATATTCTGATGAAGAGATTAAAAAGCTGCTTCACTGGAAAAGCGACGAAAGAATATTCGTTGTCACCGAGGCACTCCGCCGCGGCGTGACCCCAGACTATATATTTGATATCACCAAAATTGACAGGTGGTATCTCTACAAGCTGCAAAAGCTAGTAGAAACAGAGGAAGCACTAAAGAAAAATGGTGCATCTTTGCTGAACGAAGACTATCTTCGCTCCCTAAAGGAACGTGGAATAAGCGACTCCGCAATCGCCAGATGGTGCAGCATAGACGAGCAGGAAATCCGAAAAATGCGCAAGGACTGGGGCATAATGCCAACATATAAAATGGTAGATACATGTGGTGCGGAGTTTGATGCCGTCAGTCCGTATTATTACTCCACATATCAGCACGAAAACGAAGCACAAGTTGGCAAAAACAAATCCGTTGTTGTTCTAGGCTCTGGCCCTATAAGAATAGGTCAAGGCGTAGAGTTCGACTATTGTTCGGTTCACTCCATATGGGCACTTAAGGAAATGGGATACGATACTGTAATAATCAATAACAATCCGGAGACTGTATCCACAGACTTTGATACATCAGACAGGCTGTATTTCGAGCCGCTTACCCCAGAGTACGTATGGAACGTTCTGGAGCTTGAAAAGCCTGAAGGCGTAGTTGTTCAGTTTGGCGGACAGACAGCTATCAAGCTGGCAAAGTACGTAGAGCAGCTAGGCTTTAAAATATTAGGAACATCTCTAAAGGATATAAATGCGGCAGAGGATAGAGAGCAGTTTGAAATGGTTTTGGAAAGCCTGAATATTCCAAGACCGGAAGGCTCTACTGTATTCACAGCAGACGAAGCCCTGAAGGTAGCTAAAAGACTTGGCTATCCTGTATTGGTTCGTCCCTCATATGTGCTGGGCGGACAGGGCATGGAGATTGCTTATTCCGACAGCGATATCAGCGAATACATGGCAATAATAAATAGATATGGCACAAAAGAGCACCCTATACTAGTAGACAAATACCTGACAGGTAAAGAAATAGAAGTAGATGCAATTTGTGATGGTAAGGATATACTTATCCCCGGCATAATGGAGCATATAGAGCGTGCAGGTGTGCACTCAGGAGATTCAATATCAGTATATCCTGCCCCCACAATATCAGATGCACTGCAGGAAAAGATAATAGAGACCACCTATTCTTTGTGCAATGCACTGAACGTACTGGGCATGATAAACATACAGTATATCGAATATAAAAATGATTTATATGTAATCGAAGTAAATCCACGTTCATCCAGAACAGTGCCATATATATCAAAGGTTACAGGTGTTCCTATGATAGAGCTGGCAACAAAGTGCATGATGGGAGAAGAATTAAAATCCCTTAGATACGGCACAGGTCTGTATCCAAAAAGAGATTTCTACGCTGTAAAAGTTCCAGTATTCAGCTTTGAAAAGCTGCCGGAGCTGGAGGTATCTTTAGGTCCTGAAATGAAATCAACCGGTGAAGCACTGGGGATTGACAGAAAATTTGAACTAGCTGTATATAAAGGATTGATTGCAGCAGGAATGAATATACCAAAGTCCGGCAATGTACTGCTCTCCATCTCCGATAGTTTCAAGCAGGAAGCTGTGCCTATGGCAGAGGATCTGGTGGGTCTCGGATACAATTTATATGGGACTGCAGGCACAGCACACGAATTTACAGCCAGATATGTGCCTACATCCAACATAGGTCACTATCATGACGAAAGTCCAAATCTGCAGGATTTGATAAAGAGCGAAAAAGTGCAGCTGATAGTAAACACCCCTACAAAAGGTCGCGACGCCACCAGAAACGGGTTCAGAGTGCGTAGAATGGCAGTGGAATACAAAATACCATGTATCACATCAGTAGATACTTTAGGTGCATTGGTAAAAGCACTAAAACTGAATCTGGAAGAAAAAGATATTGTGCCTGTTGCACTAAATGAAATATATACAGATAAATAATTTTAGTGTATTCTATATATACACAAATTTTGAAAGGACTATAGAACATGGCAAGATACCAAAAAGCAATGTTGATATCATCAACAAAAGTTGCAGTAGATACATACGAAATGGTGCTGGATATGGACAATGCAAAGCGAGACGCCATACCGGGCCAGTTTGTTCATATACAAATACCGAATAGACCAGATATGCTTACCAGAAGACCTATAAGCATTAATTCCATAGATACATCAGCAGGAACCATGACTTTGATAGTTCAGGCAAAAAGAGAAGGAACAAAAATACTGTGCGAGCAGCCACCCAACACTATACTTGACGTTATAGGACCTGTAGGCAGAGGATTTTTCCTGCATAAGGACACCAAAAAGGTGGCAATAGTAGGCGGAGGAATAGGCGTTGCACCATTAAGATACTTAATCGAAAGAAACCCACAAATTGAATTCTATTCATTTATTGGATATAGAAGCAAAAAGTTTGCATATCAAATACCAATATTCAAGGAAATAAGCACGCTATATCTGCATACAGATGACGGAACGGCCGGCAGAAAGGGCATTGCCACAGATACGCTAGAGAAAATGATGATGAATGAACATTTCGATTCAATCTGTGCATGTGGACCACTCCCCCTATTTAAATCACTTGAAAAAGTTGTTTTGAAATATGACGTGCCCTGCTACATTTCTTTGGAGCAAAGAATGGGCTGCGGAATAGGTGCATGCAAGGTGTGCGTATGCGAAACAAAAGCAGATGGGGTAAAAGACTACAAGAAAGTCTGCCAAGACGGACCAGTATTTGATATAAGAGAGGTGGTGCTCTGATGGCAAATATGAAAACAAAAATCTGTGGAATAGAGCTTAAAAACCCTGTTATTGCAGCTTCCGGATGCTTTGGCTTCGGCAAAGAATTCAGCCAGTATATCAATATATCTGATTTAGGCGGCGTATCACTGAAGGCTATCACGGTAAAAAAGCGTCTGGGAAATCCTCCTCCAAGAATAGCAGAAACACCATCTGGCATACTAAATGCTGTAGGTCTACAAAACCCGGGAGTTGACTACTTCCTGAAAGAAGAAATGCCAAAGCTAAAAGATGCGGATACTGTGCTTTTTGCAAATGTAGCCGGCGAAACTATAGATGAATACTGCCAAGTAATAGACAAGTTAAATGATACAAAAATAGACTTTATAGAGCTAAATATATCCTGCCCTAATGTTTCAACAGGCGGAGCGACATTCGGTATGTATCCGCAGGCTGTTACAGAGATTGTTACAAACTGCAAATCAGTGTGCAAAAAGCCGCTGATTGTGAAGCTATCTCCCAGCACTGCCGATATCACAGCCACAGCAATTGCAGCACAGTATGCAGGCGCTGACGGAATATCATTGATAAACACATTAAAGGGCATGGCAGTAGATGTATATAGGCAAAGACCTATATTAGGAAATGTAACCGGAGGTCTTTCTGGTCCAGCTATAATGCCGGTTGCTCTAAGCATGGTATACAGTGTGGCACAGGTGGTCGATATTCCTATAATCGGAATGGGCGGCATATCATCAGGAGAAGACGCTGCAGCATTTATGCTGGCAGGTGCCAGTGCTGTTATGGTAGGCACAATGAATCTGGTATATCCAGATGCTACTATACAGGTGCTTGAAGGACTAAATGAATATTTAAAACAAATGAAAATCAAAAATGTAAAAGACATTATTGGTCAGCTTAAAACAAAATAATCAGGAAGGCACTCCAAATGGAAAAAGAGAAGATATTAGAAATATTTGAAAAAACAAGCCTGATGCAAAAAGGACATTTTCTGCTTACATCCGGAAGACACAGCGACACATATATGCAATGTGCCAGGCTTTTCGAATACCCTGAGTACAGCGAAATGATTGCAAAAGATATTGCAGATGCATTCAGGGACGATAATATTGATTTAGTAGTCGGCCCAGCAATGGGCGGAATAATACTCAGCTATGAGGTTTCAAGACATCTAAATGTCAGAAATATGTTTGCGGAGCGCGTAGACGGAGCAATGCTGCTTCGCAGAGGATTTGAAATATCACCAAACCAAAACGTGCTGGTAGTTGAAGACGTGGTAACAACCGGCGGCTCTGTAGTTGAAGTTATTGAATTGATTAAGGAAATCGGTGCCAAAGTTGCAGGTGTTGGTTTAGTAGTGGACAGAAGCAATGGAGTGGTAGATTTCGGATGCAAAAAACACGCCGTGCTGACAACCGAAGTGATAAGCTACGAAGCAGCAGAGTGCCCTATCTGCAAAACAGATTTGCCACTAGTTAAGCCCGGCAGCAGAAAAAAATTCAGTTAATTATTTAATTCAGGAAGCCTTACAAGGATTAAAAATGAAAAAGCTAAATGAAAAAATCTCAATAGTTCTATTTGCTTTCCTTGTTTTTCTTTCAGGCTGTCAAATGCCTGATATACAAACATCTTATACTAATACTCCCAATTCGGAGCTCCCGAAAACAGATATGAATGAAATAAATCAAACAAAAGAGCCTGAAGCCTCCTATACTTTGGAGGCTTCAGAGCCTATAATCACCCCTATTCCTTCTCTTTCATTGGAAGAACTGGTGAGCATGGAAATATCAAATCCCAAAATAATAATATATAAATCCAAAAGGAAACTATATCTATATAATAATGATGAATATCTATCAAGCTTTGACATAGGTCTTGGGTTCTCTCCTGTAGGCGCAAAAACAGTGCAGGGAGACGGCAAAACACCCGAAGGCGAGTACTATATATGCTATAAAAACCCAAAAAGTAAATTTCACTTGTCTATAGGTCTCTCATATCCTAACAAGTCAGACGCCCAAAGAGCCTTGGACGAAGGACGCATAAGCCAAAAAACATATGACAAAATAGCCAGTGCTATAGATAACGGCAAAAGACCCCCATGGGACACACCCTTAGGCGGCGAAATAATGATTCACGGGCATGGTTCACAAAGCGACTGGACAGCAGGATGCATCGCTGTGGATGACAGCATAATGGATTTACTATATAAAATCTGTGATTTAGGTACTCCGGTTATTATTAATGAATGATTAAAGCACACAAAGTGTGTTTTTTAATATTACTTATTTACTTCGTACAAACTATTTGTTAGAATAAATACTATGAAAAAGTATATTATAATAGCTTTAATAGCTATGATTTTTATAAGTGGTTGTTCTAAAAACCAAGAAGATGAGATCACAGCCGCACCCTTAGACACCGAAACTACCGAATCTGCTGACATAGAAAACACCGAAACTCCAGAGATTCAGTTCACCCCGGAGCCCACTGCTGAACCGTATGTTTTCAATACAAGTTCTATATCATGGAAGTCATTAAATGGACTTTTGATAAATCAAGACATTCCAGAGGATACAACGCAAATCGTTCTGGTAGTAGTTGACGGAAGATATGACAAAATGTATCTGATGGAAAAAGCTGAAAATGGAATGTGGCAGGTGGTAGATGGTCCTTTTGATGTGCAGCTTGGCAAAAATGGACTGGGAAAAGAAAAAGAAGGCGACGGCAAAAGCCCGGTAGGTGTTTTTGAGCTGGGATATGCTTTCGGCAAAGACGAAGCCCCCACAGGCACTACATGGCCATGGAGAACAACTGAAAAAGGCGATATTTGGGTTGAGGATTCAAACTCAAAATATTATAATATGTTTATGCAGGAAGATTCTGTTGATGATGCAGACTGGAAAAACTACAGCAATCTAAATATTACACCTTTTGAAAGAGCTATCGAAATAAGATACAACAGCGAAAGAAAGCCGGGAGTCGGCAGTGCAATATTCCTGCACATATGGACAAGCTCTAAAAAAGATACCAGCGGGTGTACTGCCATCAGCAGAGAAAACATAAATAAACTGATTGCATGGCTAGATCCAAATGCCAATACGCACATCGTTCAGCTTAATCACAATCTGATAGGCGGCGGCGGTTTAGTATATCTTAGCGATTTTACTACGGATATAATTGCCGATATCAAATTTGCAACTTCTGATAATATTCTGGGAGTGCAATTGGATGGATATAACGATAATCAAGTGATAACAACAGTCGATGCAGCGAATGCGCTTATTAAAGCAAACGAAATGCTTGAAACATATGGCTACAGGCTTATAGTGAATGATGCATACAGACCAGTGGATGCATTCTACCAAATAGAAGCATGGCTGGATGATGAAGAAGATATAGATACAAAAGATGCATATTACGCAGGCTATACAAAAGCTGAACTGAGAGAAAAATATATTTCTTATGATACAAATAGATTATATATAAGAGGCTCCGAAATAGATGTATCATTAGCCGATCTCAGTGGAAATCCTGTGGATATGGGTGGCGAATACATGGTGTTTGATGAATTCACGTCATATATATGTGATAATCTGACACCGGATCAGATTTATAATAGAGAAATTCTGCACGATGTAATGCTTCTTGCAGGATTTAAGTCTATAGATAGCCAATGGTGGAAATTCAACTACAATTCGTACTTGTATTCTGCCAAATATGATGAAGTAATAGAGTAATTATAAAATTACATTATAATATTCTTTAATATGTTTAATGTATCTTCTAAATGTGTATTATATATTGGAGAGTGTATTAATAATTTCGTATAAAGAGAGGGTCTTATGAAAAAGGGAAAAAAGTATGTAGTAGCTATAGTATTCATGTTAACATTACTAGTAGCATATGGCGTCAGCGCTGTTGCATATGCGGCAAGCACTATGGCTCCTGATACTAGTAATGGATTTATGGATATTCTAAGCAATTTGAGCTTGGATGATTCCGTTCCGCTAAGGGTTGTAATTCCATTAATTATAGCCATCACATTGATATTTATTCTTTTAGTAGCATTCAATGGGAAACTTCACAATAAAGCTAGGCGTGGAGGCGGAGCATACTCATCGCAAATAGTGCAAAGTATTGTCGATCCTATTATTGGATTAAATAAAAATGGTAATATAACATTTATAAACTCTGCCGTTCTTGATTTGTTTGAAGTGAAAGAGCAGGAAATCCTAGGTAAAAAGCTTCACAACGTGGTTTGCTTTAAAACATCTGGAACCAAGTGCACAGACGCACAATGCCCTGCAAAGGATACATTGAGAACAGAATTCCCGTCCACTGTAAAAGGCATAGCCACAGGTGGAAACTTCTCTTCATGCGTAGCATACGAAGTGGCAAAGGCTAGAAAAGGCGTTACCGTAAAAAATCTTCCCCTTAAGATTGCAACCGAATCCGGCAAAGAGCTGACAATGAATATGACAATCAGCCCAATAGACAAATCTGATATGGATAAGGGAATGATAGTATTCCTGCGTGACGTTACAGAAGAAGCAAAAAACGAAATAAGACTTCAATATCTGGCAACACACGACCACTTGACCACTTTGCTGAACAGAGACGGATTGATTACTGGTATGAAATCTCTGGATATTTCATCAAACCAATACGGAGTTATGACCCTGACAATTCAAAATATCAAAGAGACCAAGGATATTTACGGTCAGACTGCATTTGATGACTGTATAAAAATATTTGCAACCATTCTTAAAGAGTATTCACCAAACAATGCACTTGTTGCTAAAACTGGTGACGGTGATTTCATGGTAGTTATGCCATATACTGTGGAGACACAAATAGAGAATGCTGCAAGAAAATTTATTAAGCAAGCATCCCTGATTAGAGGTGGTATCTATAACCTGATGATTAGTGCAGGTATCGCATATGCCCCGCTGAACTCTGCAAGTATAGATGAGATAATAATGTACTCTGAAATCGCCAACTCCAATGCACCTAAAATAGGCAAAAACGAGCTATGTATATTCGACCAAAAGATGGTGGACGACATAGTGGAAGAGCACAGATGGGAAAACGAAATAGAGAAAGCTTTTTATGATAATGAATTCATACTTTATTATCAGCCGATTGTTGACTTCAAAAAGGAAAAAATCGCAAAGCTAGAAGCTTTGGCAAGATGGAATCACCCAGAAAAAGGTATACTTTCTCCATGGTATTTCATCAATCGTATTGAGCGTATGTCAATAGTTCATGAATTTGCATACATGGTAATAGAAGCTGTGTTTAAAGACTACAATGACTTTATAAAAACTAGATACTGTGTAAATAATCCAATTAGTATTTCAATCAACGTGTCTCCTCAGCAGCTATTTGACGATGAGTTTACTACTGTTCTGGCACAGCTGATGAAAAGATACAATATACCAAGAGGCGTAATAAACATAGAAGTTACAGAGTCATTCTTCGAAGGAGACTTCACAAGATCTCTGAAGGTAGTTCAAGAAATAAAAGAAGCCGGCTGCCTAATCTCTATGGACGACTTTGGTACAGAATATTCCACACTGTCTAAGCTGCATACAATCAGCTTTGACGAAATCAAACTGGATAAATCATTCGTTGATAACATCATGACCAGTGCAATCAGTTTGTCCATCACAAAGATGCTGGTAGAAATATCTACAAAGAACAACTATGAGCTGGTAGCTGAAGGTGTTGAAACAGAAGACCAATTGCGCCTGCTGACAGAATACGGATGTAACCTTTTCCAAGGATATTATTTCTATAAACCAATAAGCAAGAACGACATAATGTATATATTCAATTCTACAATTTAATATAATTTAGTATAATTCAAAAGCACTGACTGCAATCATAGCATTCAGTGCTTTTTTTATTTACCTTTCAAAATCTAATTCTATTTATCATTTTACACGGATTTAACATGCGATGTATATATCTATAACTTTCCGATAGTATCATTAGCCAGTAATAAAAAATAAGAAATATTTTCTTGGAGGTAACATGAAAAAGATATTAATCGTAGTTTTAGCTTTAATTTTGGCTCTGGCAATGTTCGCAGCATGCCAAAAGGAAGAAGCTCCACAAGCTACAGACAAAGTAGATGCAACAGATGCACCTAAAGATGAAGTAACAGCTGAACCAGCAGAAGCCCCTTTATCAGGCGAAGTGACAGTATCCGGTTCAACATCAGTTGAAAAAATCGGTCTGGCTCTAGGAGACGAATTTATGGCTATGTATCCAGACGTTAAGTATACATACCAGGGCATAGGTTCATCTGCAGGTGTTAAAAACGCAAACGAAGGTGTATCAATGCTAGGAACAGCATCAAGAAACATCAAAGACAGCGAAAAAGAGTGGGGAATGACTGAAGAAGTACTGGCATATGACGGAATTGCAGTTATCGTTAACCCAGCTAACTCAGTAACTTCACTGACAATGGAGCAAATCCAAAAAATCTATCTAGGTGAAATAACAAACTGGGCAGATTTAGGCGGAGAAGACCAAGAAATAGTTGTTGTTTCTCGTGAAGATGGCTCAGGCACACGCGGAGCTTTTGAAGAAATCGTTGAGTTCGAAAACATGCTGGTAACATCAGCACTAATTCAAGAGGGCAACGGTGCTGTACACGCAGCAGTAAAAGAAAACGCAGCAGCTATCGGCTACATTTCATTCACCTATATCGATGACCAAATCAAAACAGTTACTGTTGATGGTGCAGAGCCAACAGTTGAGGAAGTATTAGCCGGCTCATACCCAGTATCAAGACCTTTCATGATAGTTTATCATGATGAGAACCTGTCAGATGCTGCAAAAGCATTCCTAGAATTCACAAAAACTGATTTAGCAAAAGAAATCATTGAAGAAAAGGGCGGAATCGCTGTTGACTAATTTCAGTGGTACATACTAAACACACTTATTAAAAATATGCGAGCATAATTCTATGCTTGCATATTTTGCGATTAAAGGACGGGAAAATGAGAAAAAAAAGATTTCATGAGCCGCTAGTAGAGTTAATATTTAGAGCATCATCGGTAATCACCATTGTTGCCGTAGGATTTATAGTATTATTTATTTTAAGCAAAGGTATACAGCCGTTTCTTCACAATAATAAGGAAGGCACCTATTCATTCTTTAAATTTATCTCTGGACTGGAATGGCGACCAAATGACGACATAAACACAGCGCAATACGGCATACTATACATGATTGTGGGCTCCATATTCGCCACAGGCGGTGCAATAATTATAGGAGTGCCCATAAGTATCTTTGCCGCTGCATATCTTTCTGAGCTGGCGTCTGAAAAGGTGAAAAAGATAGTGAAAGCCGGCGTAATGCTGCTTGCAGGAATCCCTTCCGTTATATATGGTATATTTGGACTGGGCTTCATAGTACCTCGAATCAGAGAGATTTCTCCTATGCCTCAGGGGCAGTCGCTGCTTGCAGTTATCATCGTGCTTACCATGATGATACTTCCAACAATGATAGTAATATCGGAAAACGCTATAGCCAGCGTACCAAAAGCATATAGAAATGCATCATATGCACTGGGGGCTTCCAAGGTATACACAACAATACACGTAATCATCCCCGCAGCAAGACGCGGCATTTTGGTGGGCGTCATTCTGGGTGTAGGCCGCGCAATAGGCGAGGCTATGGCAGTTGTTTTGATTGCAGGAAATGTATCCGGCGGCATACCAACAAGTATCTTTGACCCGATACGCCCTCTTACAACAAATGTTGTATTGGAGATGAGCTATGCTACAGGGCTGCACTCGGAAATGCTATTTGCTACAGGAAGCATACTGATGGTATTTATTATAGCTATCAATCTGCTATTGAGCAGCCTAATAAAAAGAATGGGGAAATATTAATATGAAAGCAAAATCACAAGATAAAGTCTTCAAGGGCATTATGGTCTTTTGTACAGTTCTTGTAGTCAGTCTTTTACTATTAATTTTAGGATATGTATTTGTACAGGGTGTAGGATTGATAAATTGGCAGTTTCTATCGGGAGAATTTGATGCAAAAACAGTCTATGTGGATTTAGAGAATATAGACGACCTGAAAATAGAAGTACAAACTGTTAACTACGACACAAAAAATTATTTGAAGATAAAGTCAATAGAGTCTGATTCTCCTGTTCTGTACGGCATAACAAACGGCGAAGTTTTCCCTTTGAAAAAAGGAGACATCATAAGGAGAATAGTAGACAAAAACACTGTTGACATGACTATAGATGAGTTCAGCGAAATAAATGCTTCGCTAAGCGGAAATATAAGACTGAAAATAACAAGACCAGGAGAGGGTATTTTCCCACTGATAATAAATACTCTTTCAATCATTCTTCTTTCCCTGCTCATAGCACTGCCTGTGTCGCTATTTTCAGCCATCTATCTGGCTGAGTACGCAAGAAAAGGCAAACTTCTTAATTTGATTCGCTTTACAACAAGTGCACTATCAGGCATTCCATCTATTGTATTCGGACTATTCGGCATGCTGGCATTCGTTACAACCCTTAAGTTTGGTTTTTCCATGATATCCGGCGCACTAACACTGTCAATTGTTCTTCTGCCTACTTTAATATCACAGTCCGAGGAAGCAATACGCAGAGTGCCGCTGACCTTCCGCGAAGGCTCATTCGCACTAGGTGCCACAAAGCTGCAGACAGTATTTAAGGTGATTATACCAAATTCACTATCCGGTGTTTTGGTGGGGGTGCTGCTTTCCATAGGCAGAATAGTGGCAGAATCCGCAGCATTAATTTTAACAGCTGGTACAGTTGCGATGATACCAAAAACAGTGTTTGAATCGGCCTCAACACTCACAGTTAAGGCATACACCGTGGCAAAGGAAACAGGTGATATGAGATTGGCCTGCGCAATGGGTATAGTAACAATTGTATTGATAATAGTAGTCAACGCATCTGTTGGAATAATTGAAAAATTCGACAAGATGAGCAAATTTAGTTAGGAGATAAACAATGAGCAGCAAAAAACAAGAAAAGCCCAAAATACAGATAAAAGATTTAGATTTTTACTATGGTGATTTCAAGGCACTGAAAAAAATCAATCTGGATATTCTTGAAAATAAAGTGACAGCATTCATTGGACCTTCCGGCTGCGGCAAGTCCACGCTGCTGCGCACAATGAACAGAATAAATGACCTAATAGAGGGCACAAAAGTAGATGGCAAAGTGCTATTAGACGGCGAAGACATCTATCAGGAAAACTATAATGTAATAGGACTGCGAACTAGGGTGGGAATGGTCTTTCAAAAACCTAATCCATTTCCTATGAGCATATATGACAATATTGCATACGGCCCCAAGCTGAATGGAATAAAAAACAAATCTCAGCTGGATGAGATAGTGGAGCAAAGTCTTCGCTCAGCAGCACTATGGGGAGAAGTAAAAGATATACTTCCCCAAAACGCACTCAGCCTTTCAGGAGGGCAGCAGCAGAGGCTGTGTATATCACGTGCACTTGCTGTGTCGCCTGATGTGCTGCTGATGGACGAGCCTACATCTGCACTGGATCCGATATCCACATTGAAAATAGAGGACTTGATTGCAGAGCTTAAACAAGACTATACTATAGCTATAGTAACACACAATATGCAGCAGGGAGCAAGAGTATCAGACAAGACAGCATTTTTCTTGCTGGGCGAGGTGATAGAATTTGATGATACTGACACCATTTTTTCCAACCCGTCTAACCAAAAAACAGAAGAATACATAACCGGTAAGTATAGTTAAGGAGATAGATTATGCCAAAAAGAATTTTAATGACAGCACAGCTAGATGTAATACATAAATCCCTAGCTAAAATGACGGCTTTAATAAGCAAATCCATCAACAACATGATAATAGCTCTAAAAGAGCAGGATTTAATATTGGCTGATGAAGTGATAGAAAATGATGAGCAGATAGACGCAATGGAGCTGAAGATAGAAAAGGACTGTATCCTTATTCTTGCCAGACACCAGCCTATAGCATCTGATTTAAGAGATGTCACTTCCGTTTTCAGAGTAATCTCCGATCTTGAGCGCGTAGGTGACCAGTGCGCAGATATCTGTGAGTATATAAAGCTGATGTCACAGGAAGAATATATAAAGCCATTGGTTGATATTCCGCAGATGGCAATTGAGTGCGAAAAGATGATAAATATGTCCATTCGCAGCTTCATATCCAAGGATTTAGAACTTGCAAAAGAAGTTTTAATGATGGATAATACAGTTGATGACTACTTCGAAAACATAAGAGAAGAGCTTATTGACATAATGGGCAAAAAGCCAGAGACCGTAAGACAGTGCACATACCTGATATTGATTGTTAAATACTTGGAAAAAATAGCTGACCACGCTACCAACATTTCTGGCTGGCTGGTTTACAACATAACAGGAACACACTAAAGGATAAAAATATGAGTAATATACTAATTGTTGATGACGAGAAAAATGTTGCCGAATTAATCAAATATAATCTTGAGATAGCAGGATACGAAACTATAATGGTGCACGATGGCAAATCTGCCCTAAACATCGTTGCTGCCCAGCATTTTGATTTGGTGATTCTGGATATTATGCTGCCTGAAATAGATGGGCTTAGCATACTTAGATATATAAAATCCAGTGATAAAATAAAAAATACACCTGTAATCATGCTGACTGCCAAATCTACAGGCTCTGACATAGTGCTGGGGCTGGAAATAGGTGCAGATGACTATATAGTGAAGCCGTTTAACATAAACGAACTGGTAGCAAGGGTGAAAGTGCAGCTTCGCAAGAGCAGCAAAGAAAGTGCCAGCGAAACCCAAGTATATGAGCTAGGCGACATTATCATTGACAACGAAAGCTACACTACCAAAAAAAACGGAGAGAAAGTGCCGCTGACAAACAAAGAATTTGAGCTGCTTTTATATCTGGTGAAAAAAATCGGAAAGATATGCACAAGAGACGCTATACTTTCCCAAATATGGGGATACGAATATATCGGCGGAACCAGAACTGTAGACGTTCACATCAGAAGCCTGCGAAAAAAGCTTTTTGATGACAATAGTCAGTATAAAATAACTACAATGATTGGCGTGGGGTACAAACTTGAAAAAGACACTAATTAGAAGCACTATATTGTCACTGACCATTCTTATTTTAATCAGTGGTATTTTCAGCTACATAAGAATAAAGAATACATTAATAAATGAAGCCTATGCTGATATTACAGAGAGCCTAGACGGATACATATATCTTTTGGAGAATAAACCTGATACAGATTTGAATACCAGCAGCAAAGACTTTGGCAAATACTCCGGAAACCGCATAACAGTGATTGACTCGGAAACCGGTGAAGTGCTAGGTGACAGCTTTAACGATGTTTCATCTATGGATAATCATCTATACAGAGAGGAAATAAGCGAAGCACTAAGATATAGTGAAGGCTCATCTGTCAGGCATTCCAAAACAGAAAATGTTGACTTTATATATTATGCCAGATATCTAGAAATCGGCAGCAATAAGCTGGTAATCCGAGCTTCTACTCCCTTGTACAATATTAGAGACTCTTATAATTCAATTGCATCATCAATGATTTTGGCTATCTTCATATCTGCTGTCATTGCGTTTTTGATATCCTACAGATACAACAGAAAAGTGATACAGCCTATAGAAAGCATAACAAAATTTGCTAGATCCATATCCAATGGAAACTATGGAAAAAGCGTGTATATAAACTCATATGAAGAGGTGACACGGCTTTCAGTGGCATTAAACAAACTATCCAAAAGCCTGAAAAAATCTTTTGACAAAATCTCCACCAAAAACGCGCAGCTAGAGGCCATTCTTCAGAGCCTGAACCAGGGTATTCTGGTGTGCAACATAAACGGAAAAGTGCAGTACACCAATGACACATTCCTTAAGATAGTGAAAATGGACGGAGAACTGATAAGCAAAAACATATATCACAATATCTTCGATGAAAACCTATACGATATATTAGAGGAGATAAAAGACAGCGAGGAAGACAGGCTGATAACCAAGAACAACGTTCAGTTTTCAGACGACACATACAGAAACTACAGCGGCTGCTTCATAAAAGACAATGAAGGTACTAAAAAGGGCATTCTTTTGGTGGTTGAGGACGTAACAAACATCAGAAAGCTGGAGCGCATGAGAAGCGTATTTGTATCCAACGTGACACACGAGCTGAAAACGCCTATCACCTGCATCTCAGGCTACACCCAGACCTTGCTTAACGGTGCTATAGAAGACAAAGAGAATGCGTATAAATTCCTGAATATCATAAATGATGAATCAGAAAGGCTAAACCTGCTGATAGATGATATATTGACGCTCTCAGGGCTTGAGAACCAGAATAAGCCTGTATTCACCACTAAAGTAAACTTAATAAAAATAGCCAAGGAAGTAATAGAGCTGATACAGCAAAAATATCCTGAGAAAAGCAATATCGCTATGAAAGTAGAATATGACAAGGATACAGACTACACCATGCTAGGCGACAGAAACAAGCTGAAGCAGATTCTAATAAATCTTGTAGACAACTCAATCAAGCATACAGAGGAAGGCTCTGTATCCATTGAATTTAAAAAAGACAATAGCAGCATCACAATGAGCGTGACAGACACCGGAATAGGTATAGACAAAAAACACCACAGCAGGCTTTTCGAAAGATTTTATAGAGTGGATAAGCACAGATCTAGAGATACAGGAGGTACTGGGCTAGGTTTGTCCATTGTAAAGCACCTTGCCATTATGCATGACGGGAAAATATCCATAGAGTCTGCACTGGGCAAGGGAACAAAAATAGATATTAAATTTCCTATATAATTACTTAAAGAGCTCAAAAAGGGCTCTTTTATATTGCAACGCTGAAAGATAAAATAACTTTACAAAAAGCTATTGATATGTTAACATAGTCAAAATCGAAAAAAATCGTATAAACATTTTACATTTCGTTTTTCACTTTATGCGGGTTTTTTGATTCCTTAGAGAGATATTTTATATATCTAGAATAGATTAGACTGACAGAATAGACGAGAGGAGACCAGACAAGTTGGGAATTCAAAGACTGATTCCCTACATACGCTGTATTTCAGGAGACTTAGAGACTCCTGTGACACTTTACTCAAAATATGTAGGTGAAGGCAAGGGCTTTCTTTTAGAGAGTGCTGAAATGCCTAAAGGACGCTATTCCTTTTTGGGCAAAAATCCATTTTTAACAATAAGATCAAAAGATGAAAAAGTAGTTGTCGAACAAAGAGGCAAACTATCTGTTTTTGATGGCAGAGCATTGGACGTTGCCAGAGAATACATTGGCAAATATCACGTGACAAACAATTCTGATATACCATTTGTAGGCGGTGCCGTAGGCACAATAGGCTACGACATCATCAGACAATATGAAGAGCTGCCAAGAACGAATGAGGACACATTAGGGCTTCCTGATGTCAATCTATTGTTTGTTAGGGAGCTTATAGCTTTTGACCACAAATTCCAGCAGATAAATATTGTTGTTTTAGAGTCCGATGACAAACAGGGCAAGGAAACAGCAGAAAAAAAACTGGAAGCAATAGAAAAACTGCTGCATGAAAATGCAACCCTTGAAAACATCAATTCTGTGGACACACATCATGGTGAGCCACAGTCCAATGTGAGCAAAGAGCAATTCTGCGACATGGTAAACAAAGCAAAGAAATACATCTATGAAGGTGATATATTTCAAGTAGTGCTATCCCAGCGCTGGAGCATAGAATGCCATGCACACCCATTTACGCTATATAGAAAGCTAAGACAAATCAATCCCTCTGCATATCTTTTTTATTTTAATCTAGGAGACTATCAGGTAGCTGGTTCTTCCCCCGAAATGCTAGTTGGCGTACGCGGAAAGACCGTCACCACCTGCCCTATTGCAGGCACTAGGAAAAGAGGAAAAGACGTCTCAGAAGACCAAGCACTGGCAAAGGATCTGCTGGCTGACCCTAAAGAGCAGGCAGAGCATGTGATGCTTGTGGATTTAGGCAGAAATGACATGGGAAGAGTGGCAAAGATAGGCACTGTTACTGTGCCTACTATGATGGATGTCAGGAATTATTCCCACGTAATGCATTTGGTTTCATTGGTAGAGGGCGAAAAAAGAGAAGAAATCGACTCGTTTGATGTTCTTTCCACCTTCCTGCCTGCGGGCACCCTGTCAGGAGCCCCAAAAATCCGTGCAATGGAAATAATTGAGGAATTGGAACCAAGCATGAGAGGTATGTATGGAGGAGCTATAGGCTATTTTGGCTTCGATGGAGACATGGACATGTGTATTGCTATTCGCACTATGCTGATACACGAAGGAATGGTATACATGCAGGCAGGGGCAGGCATAGTGGCAGATTCCATAGCGGAGAGCGAATATGAAGAGACCCAGAACAAAGTACAGGCACTTATGCAAGTGCTCAGAAAGTAGAGGTGAATTATGATATTGCTAATAGATAATTATGACTCCTTTACATACAATGTTTATCAATACGCAGGCAGCATAAATCCAGATATAAAAGTAGTGCGTAATGACAAGATAACAATAGAAGAAATCAGGGCACTGAACCCAGAGAAAATAATTATATCACCAGGCCCCGGTACTCCTCATGATGCCGGAATATCCATAGATATAATCAAAGAACTGGGAAAAGAAATCCCTATTCTGGGCATCTGCCTAGGTCACCAATGCATAGGCGAAGCATTTGGGGCAACTGTCAGCCACGCTAAAAAGCTTTACCATGGCAAATTTTCCATGATTAATTTTGAAAACAGCAAACTATTCAAAAACCTTCAATCACCTCTTAAGGTCGCCAGATATCATTCTCTGGCAATTATAGATGACACAATGCCGGACTGCCTGAAGATAACTGCAAAAACAGATGACGGCGAAATAATGGCTGTGGAACACAAAGAATATCCTATATATGGTCTGCAGTTCCACCCAGAGTCGATATACACGCCTCAAGGCATGGAAATAATTAAAAACTTCATGGAGATAGGAGAAAAAACTATGATAACAAATGAATTAATAAAAGTTGTAGAAGGCAATAATTTAAATAGCGATGAAATGATAAATGTTATGGACGGAATAATGAGCGGAAGCGTGCCCGAAATACAAATAAGTGCTTTCCTGACAGCCCTGAAGATAAAAGGCGAGACTGTGGATGAAATATCCGCTGCTGCAAAGGTAATGCGAGAAAAGGCGTCATCAGTTGTTATAGATGAATACACTCTGGATACATGTGGCACAGGCGGCGACAAGCTTGGAACGTTCAATATATCTACAGCCGTTGCATTTATAGCCGCT
Source organism: Eubacteriales bacterium (assembly GCA_040883315.1). Lineage (GTDB taxonomy): Bacteria > Bacillota > Clostridia > Christensenellales > UMGS416 > JAFGUF01. The sequence goes on along the minus strand of JBFLKU010000003.1, from coordinate 60,440 downwards.
GCTGCAGGCATAAAAGTGGCAAAGCACGGCAACAGATCCATATCCAGCAAATGCGGTAGCGCTGACGTTTTAGAAAAGCTGGGAGTTAATATATCTTTATCTCCTGAGCAGACCAAAGAATGTGTAGATGAATGCGGTATTGGGTTTTTCTTTGCTCCTACTTTCCACAAGGCTATGAAGCACGTAATGGGCGTACGCAGAACATTGGGGTACCGTACAATGTTTAATATACTAGGTCCTCTGGCAAACCCTGCTAGTGCAAACGGACAAGTGTTGGGAGTATTCGAAGAGAGCCTGTCAGAGCCAATGGCAAACGTATTGAAAAACCTTGGCGTAGAAAGAGCTATGGTGGTGCACGGCAGAGACGGGCTGGATGAACTATCCACAACGGACACCACTTTTGTTGCAGAGCTAAAGGATGGAATCATAAAAACTTATGAAATATCACCAGATCAATTTGGATTCAAAAAGGCTGCTATAAAAGACTTAATTGGAGGCGATGCAGAAACTAATGCACAGATAGTTTTGGATTTGCTAAGCGGAAAAGAAAAAGGACCTAAGCTGGACATTCTGCTGCTTAATGCCGGTGCTGCGTTATATATTGGAAAAAAAGCGGACAGCATTGAAGACGGCATAAGGCTAGCTAAAGAAATAATAAAATCTAAAAAGGCTGTAGATGTGATTAATGAATTGGCTGAAAAATCATCGGGAATGAGCTGAGGTCAATATGAATAAACCATCTATTCTTGAAAAGATACTGGATAAAAAGCTATATAGAGTGAAACAGGAAAAAGAACATATAAGCCTTGACCAAATAAAAATACTCTCTGAAAACACCCAAATAAAGAATTCGTTCTATAAGGCAATTGCAAAAGACGGGCTTTCCATTATAGGTGAAATAAAAAAAGCCTCTCCTTCAAAAGGACTAATTAAAGCAGATTTTGACCCCGTAAAAATCGCTAAAGAATATGCAGACTGTGTAGATGCTATATCGGTACTGACAGAAAATGATTTCTTTCAGGGACACTATGACTATTTATCCGCAGTTTCGCAGAATGTAGACCTGCCTATACTCTGCAAGGACTTTATAGCCGATGAATACCAGATATACAAAGCAAAGGCTATAGGTGCAAGTGCTGTTTTGCTGATAGTGGCAATGCTGGAAGAAAAACAGCTTAGCAGTCTATACAAAACAGCAAAATCTATAGGATTGGATGCTTTGGTGGAAACCCATAACATAGATGAAGCAAAAATTGCTATTGAAATAGGTGCAAATATCATTGGAGTAAATAACAGGGATCTTAATACATTTGATGTGGACATAACAACTACCATAGATACTGCAAAGGTGATAGACGGAAAAGCACTATTAGTGAGTGAAAGCGGAATAAACACCAAAGATGATATATCAAAGATAAAGACTGCGAATATTGATGCTATACTTGTAGGTGAAACCTTTATGAAGTGCGAAAATATCAGCAAAAAGGCAAAGGAATTCAAAGATGCATACCAAGATTAAAATATGCGGGATAAAGGACATAAATGAAATTGAATTCATAAACCAAATGGATATCGACTATATAGGGTTTGTCTTCGCCAAAAGCATACGCCAAATAGATGTTGATCAGGCGAGACTGCTTTCAAATGCATTGAAAGATGGAATTAAAAAAGTTGGTGTTTTTGTAGACCATAGTGTTGCTGAGATTAATTCAATAGTAAAAAATGTCGGATTAGATATTGTCCAAGTACATAAAAACTATACACAGGATATGATTGCAGATATTCAAAAGCCTGTATGGTACGGAATAGGCATAAAGGATGAAAATAGCATAGCCCTAGCCAACAAAGCCAGCAAATATAAAAATGTTGCAGCTATTGTAACAGATACCTATATCAAAGGCATGGAGGGCGGCACAGGCAAGGCATTTAACTGGGATATGCTCTCTGGAATATCCCAAGATACAAATCTGGTGCTGGCAGGCGGGCTGAATGCAGAAAATATAGAAAGCGCAATAGCCACAGTTCATCCACAGGTAGTGGATGTATCCAGCGGAGTAGAGACCACAGAAAACGGCATAACAATGAAAAGCAAAGACAAGATAGAGCAATTTCTCAGAAAGGCAAGAAAATGAACAATACCAAATTTGGTGAATTCGGCGGACAATACGTTCCGGAATCATTAATGCATCCACTAAAAGATTTGGAAAAAGCATATGAAGAGGCTAAAGCTGACCCTGAATTCAAAAAAGAATATGATTACTATATAAAAGAATATGTTGGCGGGCCTTCTCCTTTGTATTTTGCCAAAAATATGACAGAGCAGCTAGGCGGCGCAAAGGTATATCTGAAAAGAGAAGACCTGAACCACACAGGGGCACACAAAATAAACAATGTTCTGGGGCAAATACTGCTCGCAAAGCGAATGGGCAAGAAAAAAGTGATTGCCGAAACCGGTGCAGGTCAGCACGGCGTGGCAACAGCTACAGGTGCAGCACTATTTAATATGGAATGCACAGTGTTCATGGGTGAAGAGGACATGGAGCGCCAAAGGCTGAATGTATTTAGGATGGAGATGCTCGGTGCAAAGGTAGTGCCGGCTCTTAGCGGAACAAAAACACTTAAAGACGCTACAAATGAAGCCATACGAGAATGGGTCCGTACGGCTGAAGATACATTCTATATAATAGGCTCTGTTGTAGGTCCACATCCATATCCTATGATGGTGCGTGATTTCCAGAGGATAATCGGCGATGAAACCAAAAAAGAAATATTAAAAAAAGAAGGCAAGCTGCCTGATGCAATAGTGGCATGCATAGGCGGCGGAAGCAATGCTGCAGGCATGTTCTATCCTTTCCTTGATGATAAGAATGTGAAGCTGATAGGCGTGGAAGCAGCCGGAAAAGGCATTGATACTCCTTTGCACGCAGCCACATTTGCAAAGGGAAGAAAAGGCATAATTCATGGCATGAAAACATACCTGATACAGGACGATGACGGCAACATATACCCCGTATATTCTATATCTGCAGGGCTGGATTACCCAGGTGTAGGACCAGAGCATTCTTATCTATACCATACAAAGCGTGCAGAATATGTGAGCATAACGGATGACGAGGCTGTATCTGCACTATACCAGCTTTCACGCTCTGAGGGCATAATACCAGCACTAGAGAGCGCCCACGCTGTGGCACATGCGCTGAAGATAGTGCCTAAAATGAAAAAAGATGAAATAGTGGTTATTAATATTTCCGGCAGAGGAGACAAAGACATGCACACCATAGTCAATCTGGCAAACAAGGATGGTGGAAAAAATGAATAGAATAACAGCAAAATTTGATGAACTTAAAAAAGAAAATAAATGTGCCTTCATAGGGTACGTGACCGGCGGAGACCCCAGCATAGAAAAAACGGCTGATTTAGTTTTGGCTATGGAGCAGGGCGGAGCTGACATAATAGAGATAGGTATACCCTATTCAGACCCTCTGGCAGACGGTCCTGTAATACAGGATGCAGGTCTGCGTGCATTTGAAAATGGCATATGTGTTGATGATATATTCAATTGCGTAGTGAAGATACGCAAATCATCACAAGTTCCATTGCTGTTTCTAGTGTATTACAATACTATTTTCAATATCGGAAATGAAGAATTTGCAAAAAGATGCAAAGATGCTGGAATAGATGGAATTATTGTTCCTGACCTGCCGATGGAAGAGAGAGACGAGCTGAAAATATATACAGATACATTTGATATTTGTTTGGTTCCTCTGGTCGCTCCTACATCAAAGGACAGAGTAAAAGATATCGCACACGAAAAAGCTGGCTTTGTGTACTGCGTGTCCACCATGGGCGTGACGGGCGTGCGAGACACATTCAATGAAAATGTTACGGAATATTTGAAAGACGTAAAAAGCCAAACCACTCTTCCTATAGCGGTAGGATTTGGAATAAGCAGCAGAGATGCCGTTAAATTCTTTTCCCAGCATGCAGAAGGAGCAATAGTAGGCTCTGCCATAGTTAAAAAGGTATATGAGACTAATGGAGACACAGAGAAATTAAAAGATTTTATTTTCAGTCTGACAAATGATTAAATAATATAAAAAGCACATCATACGATGTGCTTTTTATTCGCTTTTCTTTATCCTTTTATTGCACCTACTATAAACAGTGCTACTCCGCCTAGTCCCACAACAATTGATGCTATCATGCATACTTTTGCTGCAGTTTCATCACTCATGTTTTTGTTCAGCTTCATCTTAACTAGCTTTAGCAGGCCCGGAGATTTTTTTACTCCTCCGAAGTATCCTACCAATCCAGCATATAGAAGACATGCAATTCCGCCTAACAGCCAACCAGTTCCCATAATCTTTCTCCTTTCAGCTTTTAATTCTATTCATCGTGTATCAACGCTTAGCTCAATCCTTTTCTTAGCTTTGGCAGTGCTAGGAAATAGACCCCTAGCGATAGCACTATTACCATTGCTGTGCATATCAGCACTGTTCCCCAGTCTGCTGTTTTCGATAGTATCAGCAGGTTTGCCTTGTATGCCCAATAGAATGGCGACCAATACATTGTCCACTGCCATTTGTCTGCCAGCAGCTCATATCCTGCTATAGAGCCTGCTATAGGCAAGAACAGCATTTTAACATTTGATGCAGCTTCCATTAAATCTTCGCTGGTAAGCCCCTGTATAAATCCTACAACTAAGGATAATATCATAGAGGACAATCCAACTAATATTATCATCAGCCAGTTGATATCACCATATCCTGTGATAAACAATCCAATGACTATCCCCACCAATGCCGTAATCCCTCCATATAGGCTTTTACCTATTACAAATCCTGTCTGCGTCAAGGGAGTCACATTCACTGCATTTATTGTGTTGTCTGCCTTTTCTTCCACTATGCTTATAGCTATCAGCATTCCAGCTAACATCACAGTCATGGATATCATCATATTCACAAACATCGTTTTCAGCGGAGGAACAGTGTGCCCAAAGGACATTAATTGCGCTGTTGTTTCTTCCTTGGTTGCACCCATGTCATAGAACGCATTAAGCATCACTGCAAATTCTTCTACGACATCCGGTTCATTTCCTTGTATCACTATTTCGTATCCATCGCCTTTTGGTACCAGCGCTGCTATGTCGTCCCGTTTTTCTACACGTGCCTCCATGTCCTCAACACTTTCAAATAGCTCTACCTTTGCAAACTGCTCCATATATTCAATATGCTCAGCATCGTCGCTCTCCAGCATTGCTAAATTAACTGTAGTATCATTAAGTCCCGGTGTAAATATGGCAATTGCAATAGCGATTAGTATTGGTGCTATCATAATGTACGCTGCCATAAAATCACGGCTTGAGGACTTTAAATCTTTTTGCATAATTCTTAATATTTTTTTAAACATTTCATCGTCCTCCTACACCGTCAAAGTCTTTTTAAATCTTAAGTTTGCCATTAGGAATAATACAATTCCTCCTACCAAGAATATTCCGCATTGCAGCAGCACATAGTTTGAGTCGCCGCTTACCATTATAATCTCCTTGAATCCCTGCATCAGGGGATATGTAGGCACATATCTCATCCAAACCGGATCAAAGCTAGGTATAAAATATGATAGTGCCGGAAGCATCATTATCATCATTCCACCAAATAGCACACCAAATGCTTTTGTCATGCTGTCGAAGAAGCTGGCTATCAAAAGCCCCAGTGCAGCAAATGCAAATGTGGAAACCCACAATAGCAGATAGAATAATAAATAATTGGGCTGCAGCCCCATCACAGGTATTGTAATTACACTTGATGATAAGGTCACTGTAGTCATTATCACTAATGCTTTGCTCATCAGATATTTCCACACAGCAGATGGAGTGACGGCAAACGCCTTTATTACTCCTTCATCTTTATCAAGATAAACATAGGCAATGACTATAAAGTACCCCATCATAGAGCCCATAAGGACTATCATCGAAGGTATTAGGTTCTGCCTATTGTTCAGCACTTCCACTTCGCCCAGTTTCCTCACCTGTTGGTTATCCATTGCAGCCACTAGATTGTCCAGCGACTCGTTGTGAAGAATGTATAGCAACCCCTGCATTCTTTCAGTTTCATATCCTTGTGTGTAGTATACGTAGTTTGGTGTCCAGCTTTCGTCAAAAGATATTGTAGCTCCTATCCCTTTTTCTGCATATGATAGCCGCATCATATCCTCTTCAGTATTGGTTAGGTACATCATCTTATCCAGCTCACCCGTGCTCTTGTCATATATCTCCACAGCCTGTACTTCTACAGTTTCAGCATGAAATTCGTATTCTTCTGTTTTGCCGGTTTCTTTATTTGTCACTTCGAATTTCTGCGGCTTCAGCTCGAATTCAGCAGGGTCTACGAATTTCACAGTTCCCTCTTTTATGTCATCCTCAAAATAAGCTTCTATAATCTTTTGATCCATATCGAAGAATATAAATTCTTTTTCCTTGCTCTCAGGGCTCTCCTTTACTGCTACCAGCAAAATAGTGAGGATGATTGCCGCCATTACGACCTCAATATAGAAATAAAAACCACGAAATGCAATTTTCATCTCTTTTAGGTAAGTACTTAGCAGTTTCATTCTACACTAGCCCCCTTCCGGTAACTTGGATGAATATCTCCTCTAATGTCGCTTCCTTTGTGTGCATAGTTTGAATGTCATGCTTCTTAATTACTTCTGCTAGTTTGTTTCTGTCAGCCTCATCAATAGTTTTGAATGTCTCTTTTATGATTTTGTCTTTTTCAATGTATTCAACATCTACCAGCTTTTGTCCGTACTGCAGCTTCAGATTCTTTGGTGTGTCAATCAGCTTGATTTCACCATCAATAATAAATGCCACTCTATCGCATAGCTCATCGGCTATAAACATATTATGAGTTGTCAAAAAGGATGTTGTTCCCTTTGCCTTTTGGTCTCTTATTATGTCTTTGATAGTTGCTGCAATTGCAGGATCCAGACCTGTAGTCGGTTCATCTAAAAACCACATTTCAGGATTGTTTATCATCGAACGAGCGAAAGTAAGGCGGTGCTTCATGCCCTTTGAAAACTCTGCTGCACGCACGTTTTCCTTGCCTTTTAGCCCAACTAGCTCTATCAGCTCTTCTGCATCTCTTGTTTCTACATCGAAAAGCTTTGCATAAAAATCTAGGTTTTCTTTTGCTGTAAGTTTTCCATATACATTTGATTGCTCAAACGATACGCCGATTTTATTGAACCTTTTGTTCTGCACGCGTTTCACATCATAGCCTGCCACCTCTACATCGCCTTTTTGCAGCTTCAGCAGCCCAGTCAGCACACCCTGTGTTGTAGATTTGCCTGCACCCGATGGCCCAAGAAAACCAAATGTTTCTCCCTTTTCTACTTCAAAACTGATGTTGTTGACAGCCAGCTTCCCATCGTTATTATAGGAATGCGAAAGGTTCTTTACTGAAATCATTATGCCAGTCCTCCTAATTAAAAAATAAAATTATACTTATAAGTACTGTATTAATAAAATGCTTTTTTCAAAACACTTATATACTCGTCTATCTGCTCCCCAAAAGTCGCCATATCCTCAACTGTAAACTTGCCTCCGCTTTTCTGCATAATCTCTTCGGCCCACTTTTCAATCGTCCAGCGGATTATGTTCATGTTTATTCCGATTTTCTCCGGTTCTCTGAATCTGGAGTAATCTATGTTTTTCTGATACACATTTGCAAAAAGTTCCTGTATGTTTATACCCAGCTTTTCGTAAAAGGCATACGCGTCCTCCATAGTCTGCACGTTCATGTCTTTTAAAAATATATTCACAACAAAGTTAAAAAGTTTTGGATATACTCTTGATACCTCAATTTTAACAAATGTTATCTGCTTAAGTCTTTCAAAGATATCCGGCTCATCCCAGTCGATGGATGAATTAATCTTCTCAACAAAAGTTTCAATCGAATACTTTGTGAGAACATCATAAAGTTCTTCCTTATCTTTAAAATAATGATACAAAAGCCCTCTGGATATTCCGGCATTCTTTACAATTTCATTTGTTGATGCCTTCTCATAGCCATTTGCTGCAAATTCATCAATAGCAGCGTTTATTATTCTGTCCCGTTTATCCGGGTCGATATTTTTAAATCTTTCTTCCATATAATCACTCCGATATTAATACCGACAACTTCTGTCTATATCCCGAGTATAGCACTACCGACAACATGTGTCAATGACTTTTGAACAGGATATTTGTATGTTATAAACAGGGATTTAGCGGTAAATAAATATAAAATGCAAAAAACCATATATTATTTTATATGGTTTAAAAGCATTTCTATTCTATTATGCAATATTACTATGTGATATTTATCCTAAGCGTAACAACAGTGCCCTCTCCTATTTTACTTTCTATCGTCACTCCGCACTGGTCACAATAGTGCAGCTTAAGCCTTTCATCCACGTTTTTTATGCCTACTCCCGATAGTTTCAATTTGTCGCTTTGTTCATTTAGATTTTCTACCTCAAATCCCACACCATTATCCGAAATTATAAACTTTATAAATCCATCTTCCTTTGTGGATTTTATTTTTATATGCCCTGGTGTGTCTAGCTCCTTTATCCCGTGGTAAAGTGCATTTTCTACTATCGGCTGCAATATTATCTTCGGCACTTTTACGTCCATTATGCTTTTGTCTAGGTCAAAACTGTATGTCAGCTTTTCTCCATATCTTTTCTTTTGGATATAAAGATATTCTTTCACATGCTTTATTTCATCCTCAATAGATACGTATGGTTCGCCTCGGCTTAGTGACAGTCTGAAAAACTGACCTAGCGCTTTCACCATATCCACTACACCTTCAGTGTCTTTATACTCCGCCATCCACAAAATAGTATCAAGTGTGTTATACAAAAAGTGTGGATTAATCTGGCTGGTGAGTGCCTCTATCTCGCTTTCTCGCACTCTTCTTTCCTTGTCAATGTTTTCTAGCTGCAGTTCGTTTACCCTTTGTATCATATTGTTGTAGTGTATGGTCAGGCTTCTCACTTCGTCACACGACGCAAACCCATCTTCAATATCCACTATTTTGCCGGCATCTGTTTCCATTGCTTTTTCCAGCCTATTTATGGGGCGTGTTATTCTGCCTGCCAGCATATTGCTTGCCAGCACTACCAGCACTATCAGAAGCAGGCTAACCAGCACTATGTCCTTAATTAGGTCATTTTTCATGTTTTCCAGCTGTGTCAGCTTCGTTACGCTAGTTAATGTCCAGTCTGCTTTTTCAATATTATATCTATATGTTGCTGTGTTGGTTTTGCTGTCAAATTCTTTGTTGTCTATTGTCTCATCCACCAGACATTCTCTTTTTTCTCCATCGGAAAAATATGATGTATCCTTATGGTATACTAGGCAATTGCCGCTGTCGAATATAAAGACATCTGTATCTTCGCTGCTATCCATTCTGAAAAGATGGTTCTCTACAAACTGATAGTCTATATCCACCAGCATAACACCCAAATTGCTGCCGCTTTCATCCACAATTTCTGTGCTGATAGATATTACCCACGAGTCCTTATCCATCGTGAATTCATTCATTCTGGTAGATGACAAATACGGCATAGCATCGGTAGCCTTTTGATACCAGTCCGTTTCCATCATGTCATTCGACATTTCCATAGTCAAGTTTTCTTCATTGCTTATTATCCTGCCGTCGTATGTGACTATTATTATGGATTTAATAAACTCGTCACCAGCCAAAACATTTTTTATGTCATTCAATATCTTGTCTTCTTGATCGTCATTCTGATTAATTATATAATCCTTCAGCTTGCTGTCATTTACTATCAAGCGAGAGATTCCGTATATTTTGTCTATATATGCATTAATATAACTACCGCTGTTTTCTGTGGATATCTTCGCCTGATTCAGCGACTGATCGATAAGTATATTTGAAAATGCAAAAAACAGTATCATCCCGATTATTGCTATAGCAATTAGTGCAATAATCGAATAAAAAAACGATATCTGTACTTTTATTTTGTTCAGTTTCTTAATCATTTTCCACGTGCTTTCTGTATCCATTTGGCGAATACCCTGTGGATTTTTTAAATATAGTGCTGAAATAATTTGGGTCTTCAAATCCTACATTTTCGCATATTTCATATATTTTCATGTCGCTGGATAATAAAAGTATTTTACTTTTATCTAGTCTTTCCTTGAGTATGTAGTCGCGAAATGGCAGCCCAAAGTATTGCTTGAATATCCTGCTTAGATATCCTGTACTCAGGTTGATTTCATCCGACAACATGCTCAAAGAAAAACTGCTGTCAGACAGTTTTTCTTCAATAATCCTTGCTATTTGCTTTTTATAGTTTCCGTCCTCTATTCCATCGCCTTTTGGCTGTGATATGTTTTTTATTTCGCTTTCTACTTTTGTATCCTTTATTTTGTCTATCATCTGTGTCAGCACCTTTTCGATATCCTTTTTGGATACAGGCTTCAGAATGTATTCATCTACTCCGTATCTTAGTGCAGATACAGCGTAGTCAAAATAATCATATCCTGTCACCAGTGCTATTAATATGTCTTTTTTATGTTCTTTCGCACTCTTTGCAAATTCCAGTCCGTTCATTTTGGGCATGTTTATATCTGCTAGTACAATATCAATATCATTTCTTTTCACTATCTCTAGTGCCTGAAGCCCATTGACGGCCTCAAGCACATTAGAGATATTAAGCTCTTGAAAATCTATTAAATTTTTTATTCCGTTTCTAACAATCGGCTCATCATCTACTATTAACAGACTAAACATTTTGTCCTCAATCCTCTAGAAGGTATCCATATCCTTCTGCTTCCATTTCTTCCACCGGTATAAACCTGATTGATGCACTGTTGATGCAGTATCTCAATCCGCCGGAGTCCTTTGGTCCATCTTCAAAAACATGACCTAGGTGAGAATCACCTGCACGGCTTCTTACCTCTGTTCTAATCATATTATATGATGTATCTGAAAATTCTTCAACAACTTCGGGCACAATAGGCTTGGTGAAGCTTGGCCATCCGCATCCAGAATCGTATTTGTCATTTGATGAAAATAACGGTTCACCAGTCACAACGTCTACATAAATTCCTTCTGCATAGTTGTCATAGTATTCATTGCCAAATGCTCTCTCAGTTGCTCCTGTTTGTGTCACATCATATTGAAGCGGTGTTAATTTTTCTTTTAGTTCTTCGTCACTAGGTTTTTGATATTTGCTTTCGTCTATCATAATTCCCTCCGTTTTCAATACAGGTTTTTCTAGCGGCACCTCGGCGTAGTCCACGCTGATATGGCAGTATCCGTTTGGATTCTTTTTCAAATAATCCTGATGATACTCCTCTGCCAGATAATATCCGTCTAATGGCTCTACTTCCACCACCAGCTCTTTGTCATGCTTCTTTTGCTCTGTTTCCATGGCATATAGTATCACTTGCCTGTCGTCTTCATTTGTGTAGTATATTCCGGATCTGTATTGTGTTCCCACATCATTTCCCTGCTTGTTCAGACTGGTGGGGTCCACCACTCTAAAGTAATATTTCAAAACCTCTGTCAGGTTTATCACCGAGCTGTCATACATCACATGCACTGTCTCTGCATGTCCTGTATTGTCATAGCATACTTCCTTGTATGTTGGGTTTTCTGTGTTTCCGTTGGCGTAGCCCACTGTTGCGTCTACCACGCCTTCCACTCTGGAGAAGTATTCCTCCAGTCCCCAGAAACAGCCTCCTGCCAAGTATATCTCACGAACATCATCTTCATTGTATACCATTTCTTCTTTGCTGTCCTGCTCTGTCGCAGCAATAGCTGCAGCATCTTTGCTTGGTGTCAGCCATATCACTCCTGCTATTGCCACTATAACAATAGCAATTGCTACTAGTGCATACTTCATAATATCTCCTTTACTGGATAGATTCCAGCTTTGCCACTACGTCAGCTGTTTGCTGATGTCCCACTGCAATGCTGTCAGCTCTTCCATTTGAGTTCAGGTAAACATATGTAGGAAATCCTCTGATGCCAAGGTTCTTAATCAAAAGTCCGTCTTCATCCAGAATAACCACAATGTTTTCCACTCCGTCCAGCGATTTAAACCAGCTTACAAAGTCTTCCTTGCTTTGCTCACCCAGCATTCCGGGCGATACCACTGTCAATACCTTTGCGTCTGTATATTCACCGGCGAAAGTATTGTATTCATCCATTCCTGCCAGGCATATAGAGCACCACGATGCCCATACCTTAACCACTGCTTCGTCGCCTAGCTCTGCTAGATTCCACTCATTTCCATCTACATCCATCATAGTGACATCTAGAAAATTCGGACTCATGTCCTCTTCTTCCATGCTAGTATCCTCTTTTGTCATCTCTTGTTCTTCCATCGTGTTGTCTTCCATTGTGTCTTGGGTGTCTGGTGTCATGCTATCTTCTGTATTCACTTCATCCATAGCCTTTGGTGCGCATGCTGCCAGCACCAATGCTGAAGCTGCCACAACAGATAATAATATAATTAATTTTTTCATTTTTCTCTCCTTATGTCTTTGATATACATTCAATGTCTATAGTAATAAGTTTAAATTTCCAGTCATCAGCAGGATACCCATAATCACTATAATTAGTCCACCGATAAATTTTATTTTGTCTAAATGTTTGTTTATGGCCTTTACCTTTGTCAGTATGGTTGCCGAGAATATCGATATCACCAAAAAGGGAATTGCCAGTCCCAGCGAGTAAACAAACATCATAAATCCGCCGTATGCCGCATTGCCTTGGCTGGCTGTCAGCGAAAGAACCGCCGCCAGTATTGGCCCTACGCATGGTGTCCATCCGAAGCTGAAAACCAATCCCAGCAAAAATACGCTAAAGTATCCTGTCTTTTTGTTGGCATTAACATTCATCTTCATCTGCCTGTTTAAAAACTTCAGCTTAAACAGACCCATTTGATATAGTCCCAGCAGAATGACAATTGCACCGCTTACATATATAAATGTCTTGCTATATAGTACTTTGCCCAGTGCACCTACTCCAAATCCCATTGTCACAAAAGCTACCGAGAGTCCTAGAACAAATAACATAGTCCTCGCTACAGCTCTCACTCTGGCTTTTTCCTTAGTTTCATCACCTGCTAGTATTGAAACGTATACAGGGAGTACCGGCACTATGCACGGTGAGAAGAAGGATGCTATTCCTCCGATAAATACTCCTAATATATATAATTCTGTCATTTTCCTATTCTCCTTTTGTTCTGTAACTATATGATACTATCTATTCTGCACCAAAAATATACCCATATATATCTGAAATCTTTAATTTAATGACATTTAGGCACAAAAAAACACCTGCCCATTAGCAAGTGCTTTAGTTCCTATTTTAAATATTATTATTTTTTTTCGATTATTTCTACTATTTCGTTCAGCGCATCGCTTTCATATTTTTCAATTTCGCCTTTGTCTGATAATGCAGCGATATCAGAATCGATCGGCAGCTTTGCAACTACATCAATGGAATGCTCCTTTGCCACTTCATCAATTTTGCTTTCCCCGAATATATTGTGCTTATTTCCGCAGTCCGGGCATGTATAGTATGACATATTTTCGACTATTGCTATAATCGGCACATTCATCATCTCTGCCATTCTCACAGCTTTTCTGGCTATCATAGATACCAGCTCCTGCGGCGAAGTGACAACTATCAGCCCATCTACAGGCAGAGACTGAAATATTGTCAGCGGCACGTCACCTGTTCCTGGAGGCATATCTATAAACATATAGTCTACATCTCCCCACACCACATCTGTCCAGAATTGTTTCACTACGTTTGCTATTATTGGTCCTCTCCATACTACAGGGTCGGTGTTGTTTTCCAGCAGCAGGTTTACAGACATTATTTTAGTTCCGTTTTTGCTGATTGACGGCAATATGCCAAATTCATTCTGCATAGCTTTGGCTTCCACACCAAATAGCTTTGGTATAGACGGCCCTGTTATATCTGCATCTAAAACAGCTGTCTTATATCCGTTTTTGTTCATAGCCGCAGCCATCATGGAGGTAATCATGGATTTTCCTACTCCGCCTTTTCCGCTGATTACTGCGTAGACCTTTCCCACCTTGCTCATATCATTTAGCTTTGCTGAAAAATCTGTGTTTTCTTCTTTTCTATCAGAGCAGCTTTCTGCACAGCTGCTGCAGTCATTGTTGCATGTTTCGCTCATTTGTTTCTCCAAAAGTTTATTTAATAATTAATTATTATTTTCTGTCATCTGCCCATAGTGGCCTCTTTTGCATCTGCCGCATCCATTCATTCTTTCTTCTTCGGTGCACAGCTTGTATTCACCGCCCTCTATCTTCAGCACACTTCCGTTTACCAAGGATTTTGCCAGTTTATTTCTGGCTATTGTGTATATTCGCTGCACAGTAGTGCGCGCCACATTCATTCTTTCTGCGCATTCTTCCTGCGTCAGCCCCTCTAAATCTATCAGTCTAATAGTTTCATATTCATCCACCATCATAGTAATGGTTTCAGAATCTTGCCTTTTGTCCATAGGACCAAAGACTGTGTTGCGAGGCATATAGCATACTTTTCTCCATTTTGTCGGTCTTGGCATATCTCACTCCTTTATTTGCAGAATAGAGCTTTTACTCTTTTTCACATAATTATTATAGATTAAATAGCCTTTATGTCAAATTGTAAATTCGAATAATGAACATATGCCCTATATCGCTTTTCATAATATCACTCTCTCAAAAAGGTGTCAACAAAATAATTTATCTAAATATTTGTTGACATATGTTTTTTATTGAGTATAATGTAGTTGTAAAGGGCATATGTCAATAAAGCACAAGGAGGAACTAAACTATGCCAGGAATGAATGGAACTGGACCAATGGGTGCAGGCATGCAAACAGGCAGGGGACTAGGATACTGTGGCAAAACAGAGGCCGATAGCTTCTCAATGGGTCGCGGAATGGGCAGCGGCCGCAACTGCAGAAGAGGCCGAGGTATGGGCAGACTTTTTTCGGCAGTAGAGCTAACTGACGAGCAAAAGAAAGAAATGCTTAACCAAAGAAAAATCTCTTTAGAGAAAGATCTATCTATCCTAGATGAACAACTAAACAACCTTTAATTTATTGAATAAGTAACTTAATTTTTTAGGTTGCTTATTCACATATAAAAGACAATTGGAGCAAAAATGAAAATAGTAATCCCAACAAACAGCAATATATTAGAAGATGAAATAAGCAAATCATTTGGTCGATCCAAAAACTTTGTTATTATCGATTCTGACTCTATGAGTTTTGATATAGTAGAAAACATTCAGAATATGGAGTCTTCTCAAGGTGCCGGCATACAGTCCGCCCAGACAATAATAAAAGCTGGAGCAGATATTTTGATTACAATAAACTGCGGACCCAAAGCATATAAAGTGCTCTCAGCGTCCGGCATCAAAGTGTATTCCGGAATAGACGGAACTATCATGTATAATATTAAGCAGTATAAAAGCAGAAAATTGCATTCAATGGCAGACGCTAATGTCGAAGGCCATTGGGTGTAGCATGAAAATAGCCATTGCCTCCGGAAAAGGCGGAACAGGAAAAACCACAATATCTATTGCTCTAGCCTTGGCTATTGACGAAAAAGTGCAGCTATTGGACTGCGACGTGGAAGAGCCTAATGCGGATTTATTTTTGGATTTAGAAAACACGAAGGAGGAAACTGTAAATATACCTATACCTTCTGTTGATATAGATAAATGTATTTTTTGTGGCAAGTGCCAGGAAATATGCCAGTTTAACGTTATAGCCGTGCTGAAAGATAATGTTTTGATTTTTGATGAGCTATGTCATGGTTGTGGTGGATGTGAAATGATATGTCCTCAAAATGCTATATCAGAGCAAGACATGCCTATCGGCAAGATTATAGCATCCCAATCTAAATCTCTTTCCTTTACACAGGGCAGACTGGATATTGGCCGTGCTATGTCACCTCCATTAATTCGTGCAGTAAAAAGAAGGATAGATGATAGTATAATAAATATCATCGATTGCCCGCCCGGCAGTTCATGTCCTCTTATTACTGCGATTAATGGAGCTGACTATATAGTGCTCGTTACAGAGGCTTCTCCTTTTGGCTTAAATGATTTGATAATAACTGTAGATACTATAAAATCGCTTAAAACACCCTTTGGCGTGGTAATAAATCGTGCAAAAAAAGAATACAAGCAAATACATGAATATTGTGCAAAAAACCATATAAAAATACTATTAGAAATCCCTGAAAATATGGCAGCTGCAAAAGCATATTCCAATGGAAACAGCATCTTAAATGCAATACCATCATTAAAAGCTCAGCTTAATAATATGCTTTCTTACATCCAAGAGGTAGTAGCATGAAAGAGATATTGATAGTCAGCGGCAAAGGCGGAACAGGCAAAACCAGCATCACTGGTGCAATTGCATCACTATCTCATAACTCAGTTTTTGCAGACTGCGATGTGGATGCAGCCGACCTGCACCTGATACTAAAGCCTGAAACAAAAGAAAAGTATGAGTTTATCTCTGGGCATACAGCCAACATAATAGAAAACCAATGCATATCCTGCGGTATATGCCTAGAAAGCTGTAGATTTGATGCGATAAAGAAAACTGACAATAAGTACATGGTAGACCCCATAATGTGCGAAGGGTGCGGCGTGTGTACATGGGTGTGCCAAGAAAAAGCTATAGATTTTGTGCCTTCATTATGCGGACACTACTATGTTTCAGATACCAGATTCGGGTCTATGGTGCATGCAAAGCTATCTATAGCCGCTGAAAATTCCGGCAAGCTAGTCAGCGAAGTGCGAAGAAAAGCAAGAGAAATAGCCTCAAGCCAAAAGAGCGACTATATAGTAATTGATGGTCCTCCCGGAATCGGATGCCCTGTGATAGCATCTATGACCGGAGTTGATTCCGTAATAGTTGTCACCGAACCGACAGTATCTGGAGTCCACGACATGCAAAGAGTTTTAGATTTAGCAAAGCATTTTTCCATCAGCTCCTATGTATGCATAAACAAATACGATATAAACGAAGATGTAACTGCAGAAATTGCAAAAATGCTTACAGCTCGAAACATACCTTTGATAGGGAAAGTGCCTTATGACCAGGAAATTACAAATGCACAGATACACAAAAAAACCATAATCGAATTCTCCAAAAGTGAAGCTTCGAAATCCATAAATGAAATGTGGAACAAATATATAAATATTATAAATAACAAGGAGTAGAAAATGAAAATAGCTATACCAATACAGAATAACAAACTCTGTAATCACTTCGGTCACTGTCAGCAATTCTACATATGCGAAACAGACAAAAACAATGCCATAACAAAATATGAACTAGTAACGCCTCCCCCACATGAGCCTGGACTTCTTCCAAAATGGCTAGGAGAAAAGCAAGTGCAGCTGATTATAACAGGAGGAATGGGTCAGAGAGCCCAAGGCCTTTTTGCGGAACGAAATATAAAGGTCTGCGTAGGTGCTCCCTCTATTGCACCTGATATATTGGTGGAGAAATATCTGAATGACGAGCTGGAATATGGAGACAATGTATGTGACCATTAATTGATAATCTTACTTCAAATAATTAGCATGGATTTAACAATATAGCCTTGGTGTATATTGTAAATAGTACTTTCATATGGTATGATTAGATATATAAAAAACATGCAAAGGAGAAGAAAGTATGAAAAAATTGTTCAAATGTACAGTATGCGGATATATTCACGAGGGAGAAGAAGCACCAGATTCATGCCCAAAATGCGGTGCACCAAAAGAGAAATTTGAAGAGTTAAGCAAAGAAGCTTCAGACAAAGTATATGCTTCAGACAGAACTAACGATATACATATGGAGATTGTAGGATTAGCTGCAAAAATCCAGCAATTAGCATTGGAAGGAATAGAGATCAATCTAGATCCTCCATGCGTTGCATTATTTAAAAATGCATTAGATGAAGCTTGGGTAATAAAACAACGCTCAAAGGCAGAAATTGCTGGACACGTTGGAAAAGGAAAATGGTAAGACTTTTAAAAGAGGCTAGGTTTTCTTAGCCTTTTTTTATTATATTAAATCAATAAAGAGGAATAATATATGTTAGAATTTTTAAGACAATTCCCACCTGTAATCCAAGCTCTTTTCGGAACACTCTTCACATGGGGAGTGACAATGCTAGGTGCAGGAATAGTTTTTTTCTTTAAAAAAATAAATTATAAAGTGCTGGATGGAATGCTGGGATTTGCAAGCGGTGTTATGATTGCTGCCAGCTTTTTCTCACTGTTGGCACCTGCAGTTTCTATGTCAGAAGCTTCAGGGCAGACAGCTTGGATTGTTGTGCTGGTAGGCTTTGGAATGGGTTGTGCTTTTTTGTTTAGTGCAGACAAGCTGCTGCCGCACATGCATATGACCCCTGACGGAACACAAAAAGAGGGACTAACATCGAACTGGCGAAAAAGCATTCTTTTAGTCAGCGCAATAACTCTTCACAACATACCGGAAGGTCTGGCTGTGGGTGTGGCATTTGGTGCTGTTGGTGCCAATTTCAGCGGAGCAACGCTGGCAGGTGCTGTAGCCTTGGCTGTAGGTATCGGAATACAAAACTTCCCAGAGGGTGCTGCGGTTTCTGTGCCGCTTCGAAGGGAAGGAATGTCACGAGGCAAAAGCTTTTTCTGGGGTCAGCTCTCCGGCATGGTGGAGCCTATTGCCGGCGTACTGGGAGCAATCGCAGTGCTGACATTCAGACCGATCCTTCCATACGCTTTGGCTTTTGCAGCAGGTGCTATGATATATGTTGTGGCAGAGGAATTGATACCTGAAGCTCACCAAGGACACTCCGATATAGCCACCATAGGCGTGGTTATCGGTTTCATGGTTATGATGGGCTTAGATGTTGGACTAGGCTAGGAGGAAAATATGAATATTGAAAAACTTAATCCCGGTGCATGCTGGACATATCTGCTGACAAATGATGATAACACATGCGTTTTGATTGATCCGGTAATTATACATACAGAGGAGTATTTGAAACTGCTTTCGGACAGAAAGCTAAAATTAACACACGTTGTAGACACCCATACCCATGCAGACCATATATCAGCCGGGGCATCATTGGTGCAGGCAACAGGATGCGAATACGTAATGCATGAAAAAGCCCCTGCCAAGTGTGTTACGACACATGTTAGAGAAGGCGACATTATAGAGATCGCAGGCAAAAAAGCAAGGGTTCTAGAGACTCCCGGGCACACCAGAGACTCTATATCGCTATTATTTGACGATATGATTTTCACAGGGGATTTTCTATTTCTGGAGGATGCCGGAGCAGGAAGAGACGATTTGCCGGGCGGGGATGCCACAGCACACTGGGAAAGCCTTCAAAGGCTAGATGATGTTTCAGGCGATGTGATGGTATACCCGGCTCATGAATACAGAAGCCGTGTGCCATCCAATCTGGACAACCAGAGAGAAAAAAACCCTCACCTTCGCATCAAAAGCAAAAACGACTTCGTAACCTATATAAACGATTTGAAGCTAGGACCTGCCGACTGGATGAAGGACGTGCTAAAAGCAAACTATAGCTGCTCAACAGACCCCGATGCTGCATTCATACCCACAGATGTGCCAGCATGCGAGGTGAAGGGAACTATGGCTTCTGACGTTGCAGACATTCAGGTGGAATACATAGACAAATATGCTTTGGAATCATTAAATTCACCTGTGCTTTTGGATGTGCGCGAGCCGGAGGAGCTGGACGACGCACTGGGACATATAGATGGAGTAATTAATATTCCTGTCGGTCAGCTAAGCAAGCGACTAGATGAAATAATACCATATAAAGACAAGACCATTGTCTCTATATGCCGCTCCGGAGCAAGAGCCACAACCGCCGCACAGATATTATCATCCCAGGGATTTGAAAAAGTAAAGGTACTAGAAGGCGGAATGATAGGATATAGAAGCTAAAAGCGATTTACCAGCTGCCTGCATTTGCAGGCAGCTTTTTTTGTTTGAATATTTTATTTTATATTATTGTTGACACTAACGCTGCGTAATAGTTTATAATGAAATTAATTCGAACTGAAAGGTTGCCCATATGAAGCCATTAACCATAAATCAAATAGCAAATCTCTGTGGTGTAAGCGTACGGACACTGCACTATTATGATGAAATAGGTCTGCTTTGCCCAAGCAGCATCGCAGACAATGGGTACAGGCAATATGATTATACATCTCTTGAAAAGCTTCAGGAAATTCTATTTTTCAAAGAGCTCGATATCCCGCTAAAGGATATAAAAGAAATAATGGAAAATCCAAACCACGACACAGCAGATGCCCTAAAGAAGCATCGGGAACTATTAGTTTTGAAAAGAGAAAGGCTTGGTAAAATAATTGCGCTGCTGGATGACAACCTAAAATCAAATAAAGTAGACTTAAAGGAGTTTGATATGACAGAAATTAAACAACATATAGAAAAATACAAAGAAGAAGCAAAGCAAAGGTGGGGACACACAGATGCATACAAACAAAGCAATAAAAAGACCGCCGAATTCACAGAGCAGGACTGGAAAAGAATAAATGACTACTGGAACAGACTATTTAGTGATTTTGCGGACTGCATGAACAAAAAGCCGAAATGCAAAAGCGTGGACACACTGGTGCAGCAGTGGCAAAGCCACATCAGCGAAAATTTTTATGAGTGTACAGATGAAATATTGCTGGGGCTTGCAGACATGTATGTATTCGATGAAAGATTCAAAAAGAACATTGACAAACACGGTGAAAATCTAGCCGAGTTTATAAATGAATCAATACAGAACTACATAAAAAATAAGGGTTAACCCCTTATTTTTTTGTATCTATATATTTAATGTTTAGCATTCAAATTTTGCTTCACTTGCCTCCACATCATCCATGTGGTTCTTATGTATCTCCTCCAGTGCACTCTGAGACGCCACCTTCAGCATAACACTTTTCACTATATCCATCAGCTCATTGTCCTCTCTGTAGTCAGCTAGGGACAAAAAGTCTACTCTGTCATCTATCAGCAAAGAGTCTACTTTGTTTTTCTGCCCTTCCTTATACACAGCTATGGATTTGCCGCCTCTATCTTTCACCAGCTTCATGCAGGGTATGTCCGTCATTCCATCGCCCAGATATATCATATTTGTAAATGGTGTATGTCTTTCATTTTCAGGAATTACTCTATTCAAGTCACAGTTGTTTGATATATCAAATACTCCCTTATTTATTCTGAATAGAAACTGTGTTTTGTTTGTGTAGTTGATTGCCATCTTTGGCCATATGGCTATGCCATTGTGGTCATAATAATACTCACAGGCATATATCTCTCTGAACTCTTTTGCAATTACCGTACCCTCAATTATCTCCTTTAATCCCGAGGATATGATGAAGTGCTCCACATTCAGCCCAAGGCTCTCACCGTGTTTATTGATTATATCAAACCATTTTTCCACGCCAGGGAAAAATTCTATTTCGCTTCCCAGCCTCACAAAGTCTTCCCTTTGTATAGAATTGTGGTTTGCGTTCGATTTGTCTATCATCTTATACATGCATGTAAGTATGCTGTCCATTTTTTCGGACTTTGAAAATTCATTGCACTCCTCCCAAAAATCCTCTGCTTTCATTCCAAGGTTCGGAATGAAGCTATACTCCTGCATATCTTTTGTGCACAATGTATTGTCAAAATCGTATAATATTGCGATATTTGTTTTTTTCTTTTCCATTATATTTCCCATAAGTCTTTCTGTTTTTACATCTTATTATATCATGCTACTATATTTTGCAAGTCTAGTAAAGAAAATTGTTGCAAGCAAATCATGGATTCCATGATTGAACTTCATATTTTTGAGCTCTTTTTTTCTTTCTTTCTACCTTTTTATAGCAGTATTTAGACTGTGTCATGCCAGTAAATATCGGCTTCAAGTTTTCAAGCTCCTTTTCAGTATCAGCATGTGTGTTATCATTTTCATCAGTTTTTCCCATGCCTTCATATAGGTAAACATTGCCCATTGCAGACACCAGATATATGCCGTCGTAGCCCAGCACATCCACCACCATAGCATCCCCCGCGTCCTTTGCTTTTTTGCTTCCCGGCACTCCTGAAAATGGTATATTGTCTTTATTGTTGCCTTTTGGTGTCTTAGTTCCATGATTTGGATGAGTATGCAAAAAATATTTAGTGCCGCTAAGCAGCATATTTTTTATAGCAGTAGGCCATACAGTGCTATGAAATCCTTTTTCTATTTTTGTATAAAAAAACTTTCCGTCTTTTTCTCTTAATACGGCAGCGTGCTCTCTGTTTTTAATATCCGTCAATAAAATAGCGTACTTTGCGAAGTCTGCTATAGCCTCTTTTTTTGTATCAAATAATTTACTCATAGCCCATTTATGTCTTTCCGGTTTTTGCTCTATTATTTATTATACCACTTATTCATCAATATTTTCCCAATATTAGCAATCGACATTGATTACTTCCTGTGATATTATAAGCTAAATATAAAAATATCTCAATTATATTAATTCTTTAAAACAAATAATAAAGGAGAATTGAATGAACCAAGAAAAAGTAGGAAAAAAGGGATATACAAAATACAAAAACAAAGCAAACGAATATCTCAATGATAGAGAAAAGGCAATGGGACTGCTGGAGAATGCAAAAGAAAAGGCAGAAAAGAAAAAAGGCCCCTTGCACGATGCATGGGAGAAGATACAACTATTTTTCAGCGTTTTTGATGACTGGGTAAAGGGCAGATACAAGGTTATTCCTTTTAAGTCTATTGCGATGATTACTGTAGGTATAATATATTTTGTTATGCCTCTGGATTTGATTCCAGATTTTATTGTAGGTCTTGGCTTTGGAGACGATGCAGCTGTTTTAGTTTTTATTTTCAAGCAGATCAGCAAGGATTTAGATGAATATAAAAAATGGAAAGAACAGCAAAAGCAAGACGAGGAAGACAACACTGTACTTATAATAGACCCGGAAGAAGAAAAATAAAATTACCTTCGCCTGCTTTTTAAGCAGGCTTTTTTAGTACTAATATTCAAAATGGTGTGCTAATATAATTTTGATGATAATTACTATGGGTATGTTTTTTATTGTTGAAGTTTCTTAAAAAGAGGATTATTATTATATTATATGTAGTATACAACATTATCGATTAATCGTATTTTTTATAAACACAATATATAGAACGAAAGGAAAAGGTTGATGAAAAAATTACTGGCAGTTATTGTCTCCGTTATTTTATTGGTTCAAATATCTGCATGTAAAATACAGAATGCTTCTTCAGATCCAACTATTGCACCTACAGATAAAAAAGAGACTGTGGAAGAAAGCAATTTGGTGAGTGCTGCAGTGTCGTTCATAACAGAATATTCAGACGATAAAATTGTGGAATGGAGTGAAGTGCTGCGTCTGATAGACAGCGATAAAGCTCCTTTCATTCTAAGCATACGCCAGCAAAAACTATATGATAAAGGACATATAAAAGGTGCATATATCGCAGAATGGGGCGAAGACTTGGCAGACAAAATAGATATGCTGCCAAAAGATAAGAGAGTATATATATATTGTGATAACGGACAGGATTCATCTCAGACTGCTGCTCTTCTCAATATGCTCGGCATTGACGCCGTATCCATAAATCTAGGATACACGGAAGGCTTTTTGAAATCCCCAAGATACAAAGACTATATTTCCAGAAAAGAAAATACCCTACCAGATGCTGATGCAAAATTCGACAAAGATATTTTAAAATTCGTTAAGGATTATTTTAATGCTATACCGGATAAAGGCAGCAATATACTGCCAGCCAGTCAAGTAAATACTCTCTCCCAATGGGGCAATGTTAAACTTATAGATATAAGGGATGCGGAAGATTTTGAAAGAGGTCATATAGAAACTGCTGTAAATGTGCCTTTTGGTGAAAATATGCTGGATGATTTCGAAAAATATAAGGACAGCAAAATAATACTAACTGATTATAATGGTCAAAACTCCGGTCATGTGGTTGCGGTGCTTCACGCACTGGGGTATGACGCATATGCACTAAAGCTAGGCATAAATCTAGGCTGGCAGCCATACATTATGGAAAGGGCCGCCAATAGCTTTTTTGAAGAATATACAGGCTCCATTGTGGCACAATGGGCAGATATTGCAAATATGATAGACAATTCAGAAGCTCCTTATATACTAAGCATACGGACAAAAAAGGAATACAGCGAAGGTCATGTCACCGGTGCGTATCTGGCTGAATGGGGCGAAGATCTGGCAGAAAAAATATCTCTGCTGCCTGATGATGAGAGAATATATATATACAGCAGTGACGGTCAAACCGCTAGTCAGGCTTCTATTATGTGCAATATAATAGGTATTGATGCAGTATCTATTCAAGGCGGATTTGAAGCCATCAGTTCCTCAAAAGGATATGAAAAATATATAAATACCAATGCTAATGAAATGCCTTCAGTGGATTCTAAAATCAATCCATTCCTGCTTAGCTCCGCACAGGACTATTTCGCAAATGCAATTGAAATGAATAGCTATATGATAAATTCGGAAGATGTTAAACGAGCAATAGATAGAGAACAGTTTATCGTAATAGACATAAGATCAGAAAAGGACTTTAATGCCGGGC
Organism: Eubacteriales bacterium; assembly: GCA_040883315.1. Lineage (GTDB taxonomy): Bacteria > Bacillota > Clostridia > Christensenellales > UMGS416 > JAFGUF01. The sequence goes on along the minus strand of JBFLKU010000003.1, from coordinate 35,728 downwards.
ACATAGATGGCGCTACAAATATCAGAATTGACGAGAATATGCCAGAATCTATTTCTAAGCTGCATAGCACTAATCTGATAATTGCAGACTATTCCGGCCAGGCTGCTCACCAGATAACAGCAATACTGAGAAATCTGGGGTATAATGCCCTCGCTCTAGATTCTGGAATGACAGAATACATAGACCAAAAGCTGCCGCTGGCAGATTGATTTATATTAAGTCTAAGCCCCCTGATAATGGGGGTTTTTTAATGCGTTTTATCACAATATATTTATACACTGTTCAAATAATAAATCTTTATTTTTACAAAAACTGTGTTATAATACCTGTGGCAAATCGAAAACAAGCGGAAAAGAGAAAGCGAGAAATAAAAAATAAATGCTAAAAAGAAAAGACATTAGAGATGTAGCTATAATTGCCCACGTTGACCACGGCAAAACTACACTTGTAGATACAATGTTCAAACAAAGCGGGATGTTCCGTGATAATCAGCAAACCACAGAAAGAGCCATGGACTCAAACGATTTAGAAAGAGAACGCGGCATAACAATACTATCAAAAAACACCTCTGTAATATACGACGGTGTAAGAATAAATATTGTTGATACACCAGGGCATGCTGACTTTGGCGGCGAAGTGGAGCGTGTGCTTTCCATGGTATCCGGTGCTATAGTGCTGGTGGACGCTGCAGAGGGTCCTATGCCGCAGACAAGGTTTGTGCTCTCCAAGGCAATGGCACTGTCGTTGCCATTGATAATAGTAGTGAACAAAGCAGACAAGCCAGATGCAGACTGTGCAAGAGCAGTAGACGATACATTAATGCTTCTGATGGAGCTGGGCGGAGACGACGAGCAGCTAGATAGCCCTGTCATCTATGCATCAGGCAGAGACGGAATATCGGGGCTTACCCCTGATACTATGGCTGATGGTCTAGAGCCGCTTCTCAAGTCAATAATAGAGCATATTCCCTGCCCTGTTGGAAATGCGGATGCACCATTCAGAATGCAGGTCTCTACTATAGATCACTCTAATTATGTAGGCAGGATTTCCATTGGTCGTGTAGACAGAGGAACAATAAAAATCGGCGACAGCGTGATAATATGCAATCCGACTGACGGCAAAGTATCACAAATGTCCACAAAAATAACCAGCATAATGATGTTTGAAGGACTAAGCAAAATACCAGTTGAAAGTGCTTCAATTGGTGACATTGTAGCTATAAGTGGGATAGACTCCATAAATATCGGAGACACTATCTGCAGCCCAGATGCCATGGAGCCAATGCCTGTGCTTAAGGTTTCTGAGCCAACTGTAGCAATGACTTTCTCTGTAAACAATGGTCCATTGGCAGGCAAAGAAGGTGATATGGTTACATCCCGTCACATTGCTGCCAGACTAGAAAGAGAAGCAAAGGCTGATGTAGCACTTAGAATAGAGCCTACTGAGAGTACCGATAGCTTCAGAGTGTGCGGCAGAGGAGAACTTCACCTTTCAATATTGGTGGAAACAATGCGCAGAGAAGGCTATGAATTTATGGTATCAAAACCAAACATAATCGTAAGAATAGATGATGAAGGCAAGAAAGAGCCAATAGAGCATCTGGTGATAGACTCGCCCGAAGAGCATTCCGGAACTATATTGAGCAAGCTTAACCTAAGGAAAGCAACTATGCTGGATATGCATCCAAAAGACGGAAGAGTGAGACTAGAATTCCACATCGCATCCCGTGCACTTTTTGGATTTCGTGATGAGCTTCTGACCAATACAAAAGGCGAAGCCATAATGAGCTCCGTATTCGACCATTACGGGCAGTGGATGGGCGACATCCCAAGAACTCGTCCGGGTGTTTTGGTGGCTACAGAGCAGGGAAAATCCACAAGCTATGCACTAAATACAGCACAAAAAAGAGGACAGCTATTTATTGGTGCTGGTGAGCAAGTGTACGAGGGAATGATAGTTGGACTATGCCCCAAGCCGGAGGATGTGAACGTGAACGTCTGCAGAGAAAAGAAGCTGACAAATATGCGTGCATCAGGAAAAGACGATAGCATAATATTATCTAGCCCGAGATACATGAGCCTAGAAGAAAAGCTTTTATTTATAGAGGATGATGAGCTTCTAGAGGTCACTCCGAAGTCACTCCGACTAAGGAAGAAAATTTTGAACAAAGAAAAAAGGCTGTCTGCTGAATCTAAGGCAAAATAGCCAAAGCATATAATAAGTATTGAAATCCGCCTTAATTAGGCGGTTTTTTTATTATATTAAGTGTTAATTTCTCTCTTTTAAAATAAAGTTTTGTATAAAAATATTTTTTTGCTATAATATATAATACCCTTTGCGTTACAAGGGCGACCAAACCATAGGTATAAAAATGGACTATGTTCGTTATCATATTATAGATTTTATCTATCTGGTTTTATACCAGCTCAAGCTGATAGTGCCGTTTTGGGCAGTTGGCATACTGGCAGGTTCTGTTTTGTCGGTTTATTTTGACAGTCAGCTCACAAATCTTCTAAACAAAATCAATAATTACAAATCAATATATCTTGCCATAATAATAGGAAGTGTCCTTGGTGCACTTTCACCCATCACTATGTATGGAATGGTTCCTATTGTTATTCTGATGCATAGCAAAGGAATGCATCAATCGGTTTTAATATCTTTTATAGTCACCTCAGTTCTTATTAATCCAAACGTTGTATTCTATAGCTTTGTTCTGGGTGCAGATATCGCTCTTTTGCGTCTTCTCATTTGCATTTTAACAGGATTTATTGCCGGCATACTAGCAAGAATATTCCTGAAAAATAAAGAAATTTTCAGCTTCACGTTTGAAGATACGCCAAAAAACAAAAAAAGAGCAAAATACCAGCTGCTTCTGAATAATATATATAAAAGCTTTAAAAAAACCGCTCCCTATCTGCTGCTTGGCGTAGCACTGACAGCAGTGTTTGAAAAATTTATGCCAAAAGACATCTTCACCAATATATTTGTAAATAACACAGGACTAGGGGTTCTTTTTGGCGCAGCACTGGGAGTGCCTCTCTATTTCTGCGGAGGCGGAACAATAGCACTGATACACTCATGGATGAGCTATGGAATGTCTACTGGCTCAATTATGGCATTTGTAGTAGCTGGTCCTGGAACAAAAATTAACAATGTTTTAGCAATATCGACAATGATTAATAAAAAATACCTTCTATTATATCTGATGTTCATTGTAGCTATCAGCATAATATTAGGCTTACTTATCGACCTAATTCTGATTATCTAGAAAGGGGAAACATAATGAATAATAAAAAAGTCATCTTGATTCTAATTATGGTTCTGCTCATCTCATCCATTTTCTTAGGGTGCAGCGTGCTAAACAGCAGAATCACCACTACACCTACTCCTAGGGTATTGAACACAGAAATGCCAACTGAAAGCATAAAAGAAACCACTCCAGAGCCTGAGCCCAAAGCCACAGAGACCCCTGAGGCTACACCTAAAATACCTAATGAGCTTTCCAGCGACATCGTAGTGCTGAGAAACACCATGGGAGAATATGAAGACTTCAAAAAGCTGCTGGAGAAAATGGAAGAAGTGGATTTATCATTCTATAAAACTGATATCAATATAAACGGATTGATAGCATCCGATGATGTAGTGCTGCTAAAGGTGAATTCCCAATGGAATCAGCGCGGCGGCACAAACACAGATTTGCTGGATTCAGTAATCCAAGCCATTATTAATCACCCGGATGGATTTACAGGAGAAATAATAGTGGCGGACAACGGGCAGGCACAGTACGGGTCTTTCAGAAATGGAGGAAGCCTAGACTGGGAAGAAAACAACGCAATCGATACCAGCCAGTCTGCACAGGATGTAGCAGATAGATATTCAAATGAATATAAAGTATCCACATATCTTTGGGATACCATTACAAAGAAGCAAGTAGATGAATACTCACAAGGGGATGATAAAGATGGATTTGTATTGTATTCCCAGAAAGACCCTGTAACTGAGATAAAGGTCAGCTATCCTAAATTTACCACAACATTTGGCACACAAGTAAGCTTTAAATACGGAATATGGGACAGCAGCACGCAAACATATGACAAAGATAAGTTCAAAGTGATAAACATGCCTGTATTAAAAACCCACGGAACATACGGTGTGACAGCATGCATAAAAAACTATATGGGCGTACCTTCGGACAAGCTGACAAAGACCGTTTCTCACTTTTCTATAGATACAGGGGGCATGGGAACACTTATGGCTGAAACAACAGTACCCACGCTAAATATACTAGACGCTATATGGATAAACCCAATCAGAGGCCCTAGAACTGAATACTATAAAGCCGTAAATACCCAAATAATCGCTGTCAGCACAGATCCATTCGCTCTGGACTTTTGGGCTGTAAACTCAGTGCTTTTGCCAGAAGCCAAAGCGGCAGGCAACACTAATCTCGCAAAAATATATACAGATGACAGCAGCACCCCTACAGCATTTGGTCACTGGATGCGCCTTTCACTTGTGCCTTTGCTGGAAAAGGGATATATAATGAGATTCAGCGATGAAGCTACCAATGTGTACGAAGTTGACGAATAAAAACCAACAAAATATAATGCAGAAAAAGACGACTTTATGTCGTCTTTTTGATTCATGTAACAATCTATCTTATTCTGCCATTACTAATTTCAAATCGTTTTTCACCATTCTTTCAACAAGCTCTTTGAAAGAAATCTCTCGTTTCCAGCCCAGCTCTTTCTCCGCCTTGCTTGAATCTCCCAGCAGCATCTCCACCTCCGCAGGCCTGAAAAACTTCGGGTTAACCTTTATTATGGTTTTTCCTGTTGCAGTGTCAACACCTGTCTCATCCAGTCCCTCACCTTTAAATTCTATGTTTATTCCTGCGGCTTCAAAAGCAAAGCGCGCAAAATCTCGCACCGAATACGATTCGCCTGTTGCTATCACATAGTCCTCTGCTGCATCCTGCTGCAGCATCAGCCACATAGCGTTTACATAGTCCTTTGCGTGCCCCCAGTCCCGCTTAGCTGACATATTGCCCAGCTCCACGCACTCTTGCCTGCCCAGCTTTATCCTAGCTACTGCATCTGTTATTTTTCTAGTAACAAATTCTTTCCCTCGTCTCTCCGACTCGTGATTGAATAAAATACCGGAACATGAATAGCTTCCGTAGCTTTCTCTGTAGTTTTTTGTTATCCAGTGTCCATATAGCTTTGCAGCTCCATATGGACTTCTCGGATAAAAAGGTGTGGTCTCCTTCTGCGGAACGTCCTGCGCCAGTCCAAACATTTCGCTTGTAGATGCCTGATAGAACCTCGCCTCTGGTTTAACTGTTTTTATAGCCTCCAGCATGTTTACCACGCCCATTCCGTTGATGTTTGCCGTTGCCACAGGCTGCTGCCATGATGCAGCCACAAAAGACTGTGCAGCCAAATTATATATCTCGTCTGCCTTGGATATCTTCATAGCATTAATAAGTGACGCCCCATCTATCATATCTCCATATATAAACTTCACCTTGTCTACCAGATGCTCTGCATTCCCAAAGTCTTCTACGCTCTTTCTTCTCAGAAGTCCATATACTTCGTATCCTTTTTCCAGCAGCAAATCTGCTAAATATGAGCCATCTTGCCCGGTTATCCCCGTGATTAATGCTCTTTTCATAGTGGTCTCCTTCGATGTGTTAAATTAGTTGCTTTTTTATATCTCTATTATATTGTAACTATCTATTAAATAATATGCAATGCTAATACTCTTTATTTATTCATTTGAAAATTTTATTCCCAGCCCTTAGTATTCTCCTATATGCTCTGCCTAAAAATTTTCTAATTCTTTTTGTAGTTTTTTGTGCTTGCTCTTTCTGCAAATTCCTTGTATTCACTTCAACATCTAGAATATATACTTGCTCTGCCTTTATCCATTGTATTAAGCTTTTTATTGTTTGTCTTCCGCACCTTTTGCTAGTTTTCCTTTTGGTTTTTAGCAAATAATCATATGTCAGTTTCTTTATTGTGTCCGTCAATTCGGGAAAAATCGATATAATATCTTCATAATAGTCTTTATCAAATATCAGTTTTTTTCTATATTCATACTCTTTATTTTCCGAGATGTAGTCTATTCTGAATTCATCCCGCACATATTTGCTCTCTTTTTTAACAATTTCTTTAAACTTCTTTATTTCTCTTTTGTTCAGCTTAAATTCATCGCCTCTTATTCTCTCGAAAAGCACAGTGTCATCTTTTTGCCTGTTTGGTGAAAGCTGTCCAGCAATATACTTATATGTGTTTGCATTAATGTATCTTACAATATCAATCCCTTTGTCTTTTATTCCCTCGTTGCTTTTTGATATTTTATACTTTTCTATTCTGACTATATTGACTCCAATGTGCTCCAGAAAATATCCCACCGGTCCAAACTGGTGTAAGCGTGCCTGCTCAAACTTATATATAGATATGTTGTCTTTCCCAAATACATCTACAAGCCTAGATATTCTAACACTGTGATTAAAGGCTGTGTATCTATTATTTATATATTCGTACATATCAATGCCTACATTTCTGATATGCTGCTGAATACTGGATGCAGTCCAGCTCATAAATTCTCTAGTTGAAATAATTACTTCGATTCTAGCATTTGGCATCAGCTTCATCAAATAGAGTTTCAATTGGTTCATAGAGTCTTCATCAAATGCGATAATGCATTCTGCTGATAGTATAATGTTTTCAAGTCTACACTCTACGATCTCTTCTTCAAATGCCTTTTTTTGCACCAATGCTTTTCTTCTTATAGCTTCAGCTGTTTCGCCAGAATTCATATTTTCTATGCTGTTGCTTGGACTTTTATTGAAATTATTTATTAAGAATTCTGTATGGCTGCAGCCTATAGGGAAATAGAGATTATCTTCTTCAAGAATGTTTTTATTAGCTTTATCGGATAAAGTGCTCTGTATACTGGTTGTTGCTGTTTTGGTCATGCCCACATGCAGTATTATTTTCTTTACGCCTAGGTTTTGCATTCCTTTGCCTTTGTTAACGTAATCTGCACTCTGCAGCCTTTTATAGAAGATTCCCTTGGCATAATTATATAACTCTTCTTCTACGCAGTTTAGCTCTCTTATCCTTTGCTTCAATTCCACCGAAATGTCGTTATCTTTCTTACTTATATTAATGCTGGAAAGAAGAAGCTCTTCTATTAAATTCAATTCTTTTGATACTATCTGTAAAGATTCATCTAGGTATTCATATAGACCGATAAAATCAAATTTTCTGATGTTGGCTTTTGCCATAGCAAGCAATTGGTCTGCATCTGTTTGGGTTTCTGCATGATTTCTCAGCATGAAAACCTGTCTGTTTTGAAAATCCGAAAATTTTTCATTACTGTTTTCACGGTATGATACAAACTCATCTATATCGTATTTTTTCGCCGCCTTAACGCTTTCGTTTACTTCTGCATCTGGAACTGAATACTTATAATAATAGTACTGCGACAAAAATCTATCTACAGGATCTCTTAGCATGATAAATGAATATCTATCTTTCAAAAATATTTCTGCATGTGAAAAGCACAAAAAATGTCCGCCTAGCACATCAAAATCTTTATAGTAATCAGCACTTTTCTCATCTATTGCTAGTTCGTTCTCTATCTGCTTAACGTTTTTTTCACCATATACATGTCTTAATGCTTCGAATATAGATGTGCCTGCAGTTTTTGGAATATGGAAAAATAGAACCTTTGGATAATTTTTTATACGTGTTTCCATTGCTTCCATTCTCCTTTTCACTCTATCATAGCTCTATGCAATAAACGGCTTTTATTCATCATATACTTCCTGGTCGTTGTATCTTTTCAATCCCTCTTCCACATCTCCGTCATATACTATTTTGCCGTTTCTAATGTATATCACTCTCGTGCAGAACTGCCTTATCAAGTCGTCTTCGTGTGAAGAGAAAAATATAGTTTTTCCGGTTGAAAATAGCTCCTGGATTTTTTCACTGGATATCTTTTTAAATTTTTTGTCACCAACCGCCAGCACTTCATCCAGCAGTATTATATCCGGGTCAAGATTTATTGCAAGTGCAAAGCCCAGCCTCGCCCTCATTCCGCTGGAAAATTTCTTCATAGGTATATCCATATATTCACCGATGTCAGCTAATTTTTCTATTTGTGGCATCAGTTCATTTACGTGCTTTTTTTCCACTCCCATCAGCTGCGCTTTATAGTATATGTTTTCTCTGCCAGTCAGTTCCACATTGAATCCAGCGCCAAGGTTTATAAATGCTGTCACTCTCCCTCTTGTCACTATCTCTCCCGAGTCTGGAAAGGTGATTTGTGCCAGCAACTTCATTATTGTGGATTTGCCGCTTGCGTTTTTTCCGATTATTCCAATATTTTCACCATGCTTCACTTTAAATGATATATCATCAAGCACTAACTTTTTATGCCCAATATTTCTCTTTGAAATAAGCCATTTTAATACTTCGTATTCTTTGTCAAATACTCTGTAGCTTTTCGTTACATTTTTTATTTCTACTGCATTTTCCATATAATCTCCTAAATAAAGTCCGCATAATATTTTCTAAGCTTATACTGCATTCTGCTTGCAAATAAAAATACTATTGCAGTCAAAGCCCAAAAAGCCAAAGTCTCATTCCACGGCGGCAATGCTCCGCCTGTCACGGCACTTCTGAATCCAGTTACAATATAAGACATGGGGTTGATTTTAAGTATTGCTACTAATACCTTGAATTCTGCTATTCTAGTATAACTCCACATAATAGGCGTGATGAAGAAAAATACTCTCACAATTGTATTATATAAATTCACAAAATCTCTAGAAAGCGTAATTACCGGGCTCACAAACAGAGAATATACATTTACAAATATCAACATGCATACTATATAGTATAAAAACAGCAGCGGATTAAAAAAGCTGATGTCACCGTATATAAATATTACAATAAACAAAAGTGAAAAAGATGCAATACGTTTCACAAAGATAGAGTAAACGTTTATAGTAGGCAATATTACAGCAGGAAAATACATACCCTGCACTATAGCCGACATGCTTCTTATGCTGTTTACCCCTATAAATATTACATCGTTAATAAAATACCATGGTATCAGTGCAGCTGCCAGATAAACAATAAAGTGTACTCCCTCCACCTCCGCACTGCCTGACATCAGCAGTCTGAAAGCTATCATTGCAAACATATTTGCCAAATCCCGAATAAAAACCCAGCCAATACCCAAAGTAGTACCTGCTGTGTCCATTTTCGCATGAGACCAAGCTAGCTGAAATATTTTTTTTGCATTTTCTGCATGGATTTGAACCATATACTTTAATGCCGCTATCATATTTTCTCCTATTGGCTATCTATTATCTTTTTATAGAGCTTACCTATCTTTTGAATGTTTAGTGCATATTTTGCAAAGTTATATCCATTTTCGCCTAGTGCTTTTCTAACTCCTGGGTTCTTAAATAAATACGAAATATATCCTACAAGCTGCTTCACTTCGTTTTCATCGACGTCTACTTTCCACGCTGCATCATCCGGAAATTCTTTATATTGTCCTACATTGGATACCAATACTGGCTTTTTGCACGCAAATGCTTCGCATAGTGTATATGATGATTCCCCCATAGTAGGGTATCTTAAGTTAACTAGTATGTCGCATGCATTCAATGCCAATAAATATTCATTCTTATCTGTAAATCCGGTTATCTTTACTTTGTCTGCCAATTTGTATTTGGATATATATCTCTGCACTTTTTCTTCATTAATGCCTGCACTTCCTGCAAAAACAAGCGATGTGGGATATCCTGCTATGTTCAGTTCATATACTGCCTCTATCACCTTATCATATCTTTTGTTTTCATTCACAAATCCTGCACATGTTACGATATAATCCATTTCAGCAATTCCATGCTTTTCTTTAAAAATCGAAACAAAGTTCTCAGGATATTCTCTGTCTTCTATTCTGGCTGCCAGTGGTATTATCTCCACATTGTCTGTATCGTGCATTTTGCTTTTAGCCCATCTATTGTGCACTATCACTTTTTTGCTCAATGAACATACTCTATCTAGTAGATTATATTCTTCCACATCTATGCCTATTGTATTCGCATCTACGTTTTCATATATCTTCTTGCCCTGCTCTCCAAAATGCTCCAATGCTCTTTTATAAAGCTCTATGTCTTGTTTTTTTCCTCTGCCCGAAAAGACCAAATTATGAAAAAACCCATTCATATTTATGTCATGTATTTCTACAATTCCCGGATACTTCTCCGCCAGTTTGTATATTTGTGTATGATAGCTGGTGTTGTTTCCCAGCTGATATATCCACTCGTCGAATTCGTCTTTTCTATCCGCAAACTTTTTGATAGAGACCACTTCCACTGCGTCTATTTCAGCGTATTCTCCCTTTTCTGTTGTATCATCTACAAACACTGTTATCCGATAATATTCTTTAATTTCATCAACTATGCTATATATATATTCTGCAATTCCTGTTTTTTGGCTTGGCCATGGTGTGACAAACGCCACTTTCTTTTTTTCGCACTCTAAATCTACATTTTCAGTAATATATTCAAGCATTTTAATTGCAGTCGTCTCCCAGCTGAGACTTTTTGCATATTTTATTCTTTCTCTTGCTTTTTCAATATTCTCACCTTTGGAATCTATAACTGATTCATATAGCTTGTCTGCCATGTCAGAGATGTTCTCTGCATCACAGTAGGTCACATAGTCTCTGCCTACTTCCATTAATGAAGAGTTTTCTCCGCAAATCACTCTGCACCCGGATGCCAAAGCCTCCAGCACAGGCATTCCAAAGCCTTCATATATGGATGGAAAGAAAAATACAGAGCATTTTCTGTAAAGCTCATACAGCCTTTCATCCGAAACATATCCATGCAGCACCACACTATCTGAAATGCTTTTTGAGTTTATTTTATCAGCTATACTAATTTTTGATTCATCCGATAGACTACAAACTATGTTTAGTACTGCATTGTCAAAGTCTGTTCCTGCATATTTTTCCTTTGCTTCTGCAAAAGCATCTATGGCACCGCTCATATTCTTTCTGAAATCTTCTCCGCCTACATACAGCACATCATAGTTGCTATTATTTCCCCAAAAAGGCTGAGCGAATTCCTTTGCATCCACTCCCAGATATATTACCTTTGTGTTTTCAACAGAGCTGTTTACATATTCCAAAAAATCTCTCCGAGAGCTTTCGGATATAAACATAACTCTACCTCTGCTCACGTATTCTGCTCTTCTTTTATATTCTTCCTGCTGCTTCTTTGTCCACGTTTTGAAGTATTGGTTTTTAAATATATACGGTATCATATCGTAGAAAGTAAACACCATGTCTATGCCTAGCTCGTCATTTGGAAACAATACATTCAGCATCATTGGGTTGGGATTCCAGTATAAATTTATTTTAAGCTTTGTTATACATTCTTTTAGTGTTTCTGTATATTCTGCGTTGCTGCTCTCTGATGAGCCGTCCGCTCCTTTGCAGCCAAATCTGCTATCTTCTATTATATTAATTCTATGGTATGCAAATGTGTCCAAATCCCTCAGCAGGTTTTTCTCGGGTGTGCCGATGTACCATTCGTTTATCAAATCAAACTTCAGTATATTGTTTAAGATGTTTATAAAGCTTTTGCCTATTCCTCTGTTTATATCATCGCTCTGGAACACCTGAGAATCTATCAATATTTTCATAGCTTACCTCTGTGTTCCATAATTATATTGGCAATTACATGATCCCAGCTGTAGTTATCCATTACATATTTTTTGCCTCTAGTACCCATTGAACGCCCAATTTCTTTATTCTCTAGTATTGCATTCAACGCTGCTTCGTATTCATTCGCATTCTTTATTATTAGTCCGCCTTTTGAAAGCTCTACATGATGCTTTGTAACATCACATCTGCCACTGACAATAACAGGAATACTATTTAGCCACGCCTCCATAATCACAAAAGAAAAACTTTCGTTATTTGAAAGATTAACCATGCATGCTGCGTTTTTTATTATATAGTTTTTTTCTTCTTCTGTTACAAACCCATAGTCAATTATTCTGGAATTTTCCGGCACTAATCCCCTGTCGCCCCCGCCTACCAAAACCAACGGTATATCCCGTTTCATCTGGCTGTGGTATGCTAGCAGCTCTACTATACCCTTGCCCCTGTCTTTTCTGCCCACATACAATACATATTTTTTTGGAAGGTTTTCAACTAGGCTTTGTGCCTCGCTGCGCTCTATTCCTGCCCCTGTCACTGGAGCTTCTATTATTTTTTCGCCCAATACTTTTCCATATGTTCGTATAGCCAGCTCTTTTTCAGGTTCACTTAAAAAGTATATCCCTCTGGAATATAAAAGCATATCCTTCACTTGATTCCAATAGAACCTATCTTCATTGTGGAAGCATGGCATCAAATAAACCTTGCCCCGATTTTTCTTTATCACATTATATGCCAGCGACTGATAGTATGGAATTGTAATAATCAAGCTATCATCCGGCAGCCCTGCAACGTGCTCCACCAGATCGTCACTATTTATTCCGCAGGTGTATAGTGTCTCTTTGTCTTTCTCTGAAAGCTCCTGCCCCATCAATGCCCTATTTTGTGCAAGGTTATATTCGTATTCACCAGTATTATTTACAGAAAATCTTCTTACTGTCACATTGCCTATTTTCTGCACTCCCGGCTTCAACGAGTCTTTCCACCATGAATCCTCAGGTGTCAAAACACATGTTGTTAAAACCTCTGTTTGTATTTTTCTTTCAGCGGACTGCTCTGCCAGATTCCTAGCCAGCACTTCTGCACCGCCTGCAAAAACATTGTACCAAGGCGTAATAATATATAATTTTATGCTTTTAGCATCCATTAATCGCCTTCATCCTTACTGCGATTATTAATCTTCTCTTCTAATAAATCAATTTTTTGCTGCATTATACGTATTGTGTTAATATCTTGAATCCGAGCCTTTTCCAGCATCTCAATAAGCTCAGCCATCTTCTTCAGGCTAAGTTGCATATGGCTATTTACGATATTCTGATCTCTTGTAATAGGATGTGCTAATTTGAAGACTACCTTTGTAATAAATTGCAAAGGCTTTCTAAGTGCTTTATTAAATCTAGTAAATTGAGGTATCTTTACACCTACAATTTTTCTTTCTTCTATTATTTTCGAATAATCTTCTATTAAATATCTGCTTTTCTGAAAATTTTCCGCAAAAATACTATCCTTATGGTTAGAGGAACCATCATCGCATTCTGCAGTGCTGCTCTGCTCTTTGATTTGGCTCATTATTTTTGCAACATCAATTTCTTTATCAAACATCATAAATCTCAATCAAAATTATTGATGAATATTTAAAAAATGTATACCTATCCTGTTCTAAACATTCTCGAATTAGCATACCATAAATAAATGTAAAAAACAAGAAACCTAAGCCCCGATTCATTCAAGATAGGTTGCCTGTTAATTTGATTTTTTATTGCTATACGTTCTTAATCTCAGTCTTTATTTCTTCAATTATTTTGGTCCATTGGCTGCTGAATTTTTCCATAGAAAAGTCTTCTGCTCTTTTTCTTGCATTCTCTTTGGAATACTTGTGTTTATCACTGCATACTTCTGCAATTGCATCTGTCAGCTCCTGTACATCATTTGGGCTTATAACTCTGCCGGTTATGCCATCAATATTATGATAGCTAGTACCGGTGCCAAGCTCTGTGGATATCACTGGCAGACCACATGCCATAGCTTCAATAGCCACTATTCCAAATGCCTCGGCTCTGTCCGTGGAGGGCATCACTAGCAAATCACATGCGTTATAGAAATCTGCCAGCTCATCTCTTGCAACGCCCATATATTGAATAAATTTGTTTTCTATATTCAGCCTCGCTATCTGATCACCGTATTTTTCATCAACATCTCCATTGGATACTATCACCAGTCTGTATTCGTCGCTCAGCTCTGCAAGGGCGTCCATCAGCACGCCTACTCCTTTGTATCTGGCTATCCTTCCCACAAAAAGAAGCAGCCTTTTGTTCTGAACTCCCAGATCATCGTATATTTTTTCTTTTATTTCTGATTGTTTTATTGCAAATTGCTGGATATCCACACCATAGGGCAGAACCACACATTTGCCTTCGTTTTTCTTTAATATCTTTGATGATTGAATCATTTTGGGGTTAGATACTATTATCTTTTCGGCGTTTTTCAAAAACCTGCTGCCAATTATATTTTGATATGCTTTTCCAACTCTTCCCCATCTTGTGATATCTGCATGATAGCAAACTAGTTTATATGAATTATTGTACTTTTTATTAACACAGTCTGCCTGAAAAGTGGGATAGCTAAACATTACAATTTCTTTTTCTCGTGTCATTTCCTTCAGCCGCTTCCTAAGCTGAAATGAAAACCTTATAGATTTTTTCGAGAAAATAGATGGCATACAGTATACAGGTACGCCTTCATACTCATATTGTTTTTCCTTATTGCTTTTGCTGTATACTAAGGCTCTGCATGGGTCACCATTGGCTATTTGGGTTTTCGCCATTTGATGGATTGCGGTTTCTATTCCGCCTATTTCCGGCAAATACGCCTTGCTTACTATTAACACTTTCTCACTCTCCCATGCCTTTGTATATTTCTATGCTTTTTATACCGTTGTCTCTCCATGATAGCCTCTGTAAATGCTGCATACCCAGACTCAGCTTTTTCTCTTTATAATCTGCGTCTTCTATATATCGTTCTATCTCTGCTGCCATAGCTCCATAATCCATACATTGGATATAGCTGGCTCCCTCTCCACCTGCCTCAGGCAAAGCAGAATTATCAGATGTGATAACTGGTGTGCCGCATGCCAAAGCCTCCGATACCGGCATTCCAAATCCCTCATAGAGCGACGGAAACAGAAACACTTCTGCCATTCCATATATAAGCGGTTTATCCTCTTCGCTAACATAGCCGATATATTTAATGTGTTTTTCTATGCCCAGCTTTTTGGGGTATTCCACTGCCTTTGCCGACTTCCAGCCTCTGTCCCCGGCAATGACCAGCATGTATTCTTCCTTTATTTTTTTGGGCAATGCGGCATATGCATCAAAAATGGTCTTTATGTTTTTTCTCGGCTCTATCGTGCCCAAATACAGCAAATACTTCTCCGGTAAATTATACTTACCTTTAATTGCGTTTTCTGTCTTTGAGTCTATATTTTTTCCTTGGCTGAAAAATTCCAAATCTATTCCCGGCAAAATCACAGATATTTTTTCATCGTCTACATCAAAGTATTGCTGAATGTCCTTTTTGGAGCTTTCAGAAATAGTGATAATATGGTCAGCTCTATTTATGGATCTTCCTAGGTCTCTTTCCAGCAAATAAAGATTGCTGTTTTTCATAGTCTCCGGAAATTTTTTATATACCATATCATATACATTTATAATTACTTTTTTGTCTTTTCCAATTGGAGGAATCACATAATTATAGAAATGATAGATATCACCATCTTTAAAGTGATTATCAAATCGTATTTTTATATATTCCCATATCAGCTTGTACAACCTAGGTGGAATGTTTTTTTTTGATATGCTGCTCTTAAATCCGATTTTTCTTAGTTCACTTTCTGCATTTAAGCGACCCAAAAAATCATAGACTACTCCATAAATATCAATATCCTCAGGAGCAGCTTTCAGGGTTTCCAAAATATTATTATATGTATAGCACACAATTCCTGTTCTTTTTTTGAAAATAGGCTGTGTGTCTATGTATATTTTGCTCTTTGGCATATACATTCCTTAATATCAATTATACGATAGAAGTAGATATCACAACAAGCTCACCACTCCCTGAATTCTCTATACTATAGCTGTCATCTTCTATTTTTATAGTTTCGTTTGCAGATAAGTCTATCTTTTGTTTGCCGGACAAATGTATCTCTGCATTTCCAGCGGCTACTAATAATGTGCATTCTGCGCCTTTCTTAATAATAGGCTCAGTCTGGCAGTTAGAGAAAATGGTCATTTGCACTATTTCGCATTCTCCTTTATGCATCAGCACAGAATAAAATCCCCATGCGGTGCTTATTATCTTACTATGGGATGTGATTTTTTCGGATGCATTTTCTAGTTTCTCAGTCAGTTCATTTATCTTTTGGGATGATCCCATTTTGCTGATAAATAATGCATCCTCTGTATCGACAATTATTAAATCCTCTACATCAATTGTGCACACCACTCTATCCTGCGAAAGAACTAAATTATTGTTGGAATTAGATTGCACATAGTTCATGAAACCTGCATTATTGTATTCATCTTTATCAAGTTTTTTATATAGAGCCTCGTAGCTGCCTAAATCCAGCCAGCCAATATCTGATGGCACCACTTTTATTTTTTTACTGTGTTCCATAACTGCATAATCAATGCTTATCTTTGGTATCTCCAGCATTTTTTCCATAGATATCTCATCGTCTTCTAGCTGTATGGCTTGTTTGCATTTCTCCAAAACTTCAGGTGCATATTTTTCTAGTTCATGAAGATATGCGGATACCTTAAACATAAATATTCCACTGTTCCAATAAAAATTATCTTTTTGTATATATTCTTTTGCCTTTTCCATATCCGGCTTCTCTGTAAAAGAAACAACATTTTCACCATCTGCTTCTATATAGCCATATCCCGTTTCCGGGTATTGTGGCACTATGCCAAAAGTGACTATATATCCCTTCTCTGCCATCTCCACTCCCTTTTCCACACATTTTTCATACCCTTTTTGATTATCAATAATATGGTCTGATGCTGAAACCAATACAATATCATCTGAATCCAATAAAAGACATGCCAAGGTAACGGCAGGCGCTGTGTTTCTGCCTATGGGCTCTAGCAATGCACGGTAGTTTCCATTTCCCAACTCATCCAGCTGCTTTTTTACAAGATTGAAATAAGACTTGTTTGTAACCACTATAACCTCATCACAAAAAGAGCTGTTTCGCTTTACAGTCTGCTTAAATAGAGATTCACCCATATACAAATCACAAAACTGTTTTGGGTATTCATTTCTGGATTTGGGCCATAGTCTTGTTCCGCTTCCACCGCACATAATAATGTTTTTCATTTATATTCCTGTCTACTCTTCTTCTTTTATAGATATTCTTTTATCCTCTTAAATACTATATCTGTTGCCTGCTCCACCAATATTCCTGTTGTATCAATTATAACATCTGGATTTTCCGGTGCTTCATATGGGCTGGATATACCCGTGAAGTTTGGTATTTCTCCGTTTCTTGCCTTTTTATAAAGTCCCTTTACATCTCTTTTTTCGCACTCTTCCAGCGGAGTGGAAACATATATTTCTACAAATCCTTCGCCTATTATCTCTTTGGCTCTTTGCCTGTCGCTTTCATATGGAGATATAAAGGAGGTGATAGCAATTAATCCAGCATCGTTCATCAGCTTTGCCACCTCGGATATTCTTCTAATGTTCTCTATTCTGTCTGCTTCCTTAAACCCTAGGTTTTTGTTCAAGCCATGGCGCACATTGTCTCCATCTAGCAGCATAGTGTGCTTGCCCATAGCGACAAGCCTTTTTTCCACTTCGTTTGCTAGGGTAGATTTCCCAGAGCCCGAAAGCCCTGTAAACCACAAAACCACTGCTTTCTGGTGCTTTTGGTTCTGCCTTATTTCCCTTGTAATGTCCAGCTTCTGATACATCACGTTTGTTGCTCTTCTCAGCCCATGCTCCACCACTCCGCATGCAGATGTCATATTACTGATTCTATCCATAAGAATAAACTCGCCCATTGATTGGTTATTTTCAAATTTATCAAATACTATATCTTCACTTAGCGAAATATCCACAAGTCCTATTTCGTTTTTTTCCAGCTTTTCAGCAGAGATGTGCTTGCCGGTGTTTATATCCAGCCTGTGTTTTATATCCATAATTGTAGCAGGCAAAATTTTTGTGCCCAGCTTCATTATATAGTTTCTGCCGGTCACCAGCTCGTGGTTGTCCATCCACAATATTGTGGCTGTGAACATATGGGATACTTCCAGTGCATCGTCCTTCACCAGCACACATCCTCTGGATATATCAATTTCTCTGTCTATACAAATGGTAACGGGCTGACCGGCTATAGCTCTGTCTGCCATTTTATTACCTATATAAATCTGCCTTACCTTGGCTTTTTCACCAGCTGGCAATACTTCTATTTCATCCCCTACAGATAATGCCCCCGCCTCTATTTGCCCTTGAAATCCTCTGAATTTACTATTTGGTCTGCTAACTCTTTGTACAGGCATTATAAAATCTGAATTATCTGAATAATTATCTATGTCTGCTTCTTCCAGCACATTCAGCAGCGCCTTGCCTTGATACCATGGTGTATTCTTAGATTTTTCAGTTAGATTGTCTCCTATTGTAGCAGATACCGGTATTATATTAACATTCTCCAAATTAAGCTCTCTAGCAATTTGCTCAAAATCAGCAGCAATCACATTAAATTTATCCTGATTATAATCTATCAAATCCATTTTATTAACTGCTATAATAAAGTTTTTAATCCCCATCAGCGAGCATATTCTAGTGTGCCTTCTGGTCTGCTCTAAAACTCCCTGTGATGAATCCACCAAGATAACAGCCAGGTCTGCGAACGCTGCTCCTACTGCCATATTTCTGGTGTATTGCTCATGTCCTGGGCAGTCAGCAACTATGAATGAGCGCTTTTGAGTGGTGAAATATCTATATGCCACATCTATGGTTATTCCTTGCTCTCTTTCGGCCATCAGCCCATCCAGCAGAAGTGAATAGTCTATCTGCCCTTCGGTGCTCCCCACTTTGCTATCCATTATCAATGAATTTTCCTGATCTGCAAATATAAGCTTTGCATCATATAGCATATGGCCTATAAGGGTAGATTTGCCATCGTCTACAGAGCCGCATGTAATAAATTTCAGCAAATCTCTCATCAGAAATAGCCCTCTCTTTTGCGTCTCTCCATGCTCCCTGCAGTCTCATTGTCTATAACTCTTGTGGTTCTCTCTGATAATGCAGCTCCCAAAGTTTCTTCAACTATCTTATCCAGTGTATCAACATGCGAGAAGCAGCCGCCCGTCAAAGGGTAGCATCCAAGTGTCCTGAACCTGATGTAGTCTTGCTTTATTTCTTCGCCGTTTTTCAGCTTCAGCCTATCATCATCCACCAGTATTATATTGCCGTCTCGCTCTATAAACGGGCGTTTTTTTGCGAAATAAAGCGGTACAATTTCTATATTTTCTCTTTTTATATATTGCCAAATGTCTTTTTCAGTCCAGTTTGATATGGGAAAAACTCTCATGCTCTCACCTTTGTTGATTCTTGTATTATATACTTTCCACATTTCTGGGCGCTGGTTTTTAGGATCCCATGCGTGGGTTGCATTCCTAAAAGAAAAAATCCTCTCCTTAGCTCTGGATTTTTCTTCGTCGCGCCTGCCTCCGCCGAATGCCGCAGTAAACTGATGCTTGTCCAGTGCATCCTTTAATGCCTGAGTTTTCATTATATCTGTATATGCACTTCCATGGTCAAATGGATTTATGCCCTGCTTCACGCCTTCTTCATTTGTATGCACCAGCATCTCTATGCCCAGCTCTTTTGCACGCCTGTCTCTGAATGCAATCATCTCTTTAAATTTCCATGTGGTATCTATGTGCATAAAAGGAAAAGGCGGCTTCTCCGGGTAAAATGCCTTCAATGCAAGGTGAAGCATAACAGAGCTGTCTTTTCCTACAGAATAAAGCATCACAGGCTTTTCGCATTCTGCTGCTACTTCTCGTATTATATATATCGCCTCAGCCTCCAGCCGGTCTAAATGGGTTAGTTTATCCATCTTTCCCCCAAGTCTATCTATATCCATTGGTTTTCTTTTCTGTTTAAGGCAAAAAATCCTTTTTCGTTTAGATTTTTTTCTCTGTTGTATGTCATCTCGGTGCCATCCATCTGCCTAAAATATCCGCCTGCCTGCTCCACTATGCATTGCATGGCTGCAGTGTCCCATTCATATGTATATCCGAATCTATAGTATACGTCCGCTTTGCCTTCTGCTATCATTGCACCTTTCAGCGAGCTCCCGGCAGAGATAATCTGTGCTATCAAGTGCTTTTTCTCTTGTACCAGTTCTTTCAATTCATCCGAAGCATGGGATTTGCTGACAGCCAAAACTAGCTCATCAACTTTATCTGTCACTAAGAGCTTAGTAGTTTTTCCATCCAATTCCTTGAATGCGCCATATCCTTCTGCTGCATAATACAGTGCTTTGGTAACCGGCAAATATATTATTCCCATTTTCACTTTGTGCTTGTCTGCCAGCGCAATATTAACCGTGAATTCACCGTTTCTCTTTATGAACTCTTTTGTTCCATCCAGAGGGTCTACCACAAAGCATAAATCATTTTTGAATCGAGTAGCATCCTGCTTGCTTTCCTCGGATAAAATTGATACCTCCGGGAAATTTTCATGTAGTGCCTTAATTATTATTTCATTAGATGCTTTATCTGCAATTGTTAATGGAGAATTATCTGATTTCATCTCAATAGTATTATGGAAATCCGTTTGATAAATTTCCATTATTTTTTCCCCCGCATCCATCGCGGCTCTTTTGCACACATCTATATATTCCCTGTAAATCTTCATCACCTCTATATAATTTATAAACATATTGTTTCACCTATATATTAAATATATATTATCTCTTATCAGCCTAAATTGCAACTTTTGTCGTTATGTAAAACTCCCAATCACTATATACTATTTTATCATACTTTCATAAGCCAAATTCGCTGTAATTCCATAAAGCCGTAAGAAAAATATAAATTTAATTAATTCTTTTTTATATGATATAATATTTAAAATCAAATACTAATGATTTAAAATAGGAAAAGATATGGAACAATTAAAAAGCCAATTTAATAAATTATATTTTGAATACTATGCAAAGTACAGCATGGTTTTATCTTGCGATAAAAAATATAACCACCTAAAAAAAGGCGAAAGCCCAGACTGGCAAAGCGAAAGGCTAGACATAGGCGTAGAAGTGACCCGGGCCATAGCCAAAGATATTTGTCTTGCTTATGACATCATCGTTGAATATTTTGGCAATGGATGCGATGAAGCCTTCTATGGATATTCAAGTGATATAAACTATATAAACTGCAGAGAAGAAAACGAAGGTCAAATATCTATTGATGATATCTCCAATATAGAAAACCTGAAAAATATATATATTCAAAAGACAGAAAAGCTAAACAAAAACTACACCCAATATTCAAAAAATCTTTTATACATGTTTACATTCCGAACAATGGATGAATCTGAGGTGGCAAAATGCTTCGAAGCAGACACAAGCAAATATAAATTGAATTATGACTTATGCTTGATAAATTGCTTTGACAGACTATATGTATGCAGTTTTATAGATAAATCGATTATACAGACCATTCATGTGCCTCAAAGAATATTGAACAAATTGAAAAACAAAGCCTACAAGAAAAGTAAAATTTAAATATGGAAAAAGAAGACTATCAATTATTAAGCAGATTGGATGACTACATCCATCTGGCATTATATAAAAACACATCAAGCTGTACACGATTTTTAAACCCACATGAGCAGTCCGTTGCCATACAAAAGCTAAAAGCCGAAAAGGTAATACAACATAAAGTTTTTGGTGGCTTTGAGGGAAGCGAAAGAAACATCATTATTATATATCCAGATAATGAATATATCGAAGCAGAGGATGATTTATCCGCTGCAAAAATTATATTCACAAAATACGATACTAAATATATTAATCATCGCATGATTCTAGGCTCGGTTCTTTCACTTGGGATAAAGAGAGATGGTTTGGGAGATATAATTATTGATAAGAATACCGCCTATATTATAGCTACAAAGCAAATGGGCAAGTACATATGTGATAATCTATTGCAGATAGGCAGAGCACACGTATCAACCGAATACATTGATAATATTGATAATATTAACCTAAGCATCAAAGAGCCGGCAACCATCACAGGAACTATTGCATCCCTAAGAATAGACTGCATACTTGCCTTAGCCCTAAAAACATCCCGCAGCAAGGCAGCTGAGATGATTTCAAATCAGATGGTTTATTTGAACTGGCAGCTTGTCACAAAGACCTCTATACAAGTAGAAATAAATCAAATAATTACTATTCGCAAAAAAGGAAGAGTGATACTAAAAGATATAGGCAGTAACAGCAGAAAAAACAGAATCTGGGTAGAGCTGCAGGTTTATTTATAGAAAATACAATTCGTACCATCCTCATAATATTCTTTGTTTTGAAAAACTATAACACTTTGATATAATATAGAATATATTATTTCATAAGGTCGGACTTATTATTAAATTATAAAAGAGGAGAATAAATGAGAGCAGATGGCAGAAGAATCAAATCACTTGATCCCATGTTTTTAATCATCCCCCATTTGATGACTAAAAGATATGATGCACAAGTATCTGGCGAAACAGAAATAAACTATACTCAAATCAAAAGGTACATTAACAAAAAAGCAAAAGAAGGAATCAGCATCAGTTTTATGTCCGTTTTAATAGCGGCGTATCTCCGCATGATTACTCATATGCCAGAGCTTAACAGATTTATAATCAATCGGAAAATCTACGCTAGAAATGATTTCTGGGTATCTTTCGTGGTGCTGAAAAAGCAATCGACAGATGATAGCAATATAGAAACAGTTGCAAAAATCAAATTTGAACTGAACGAGACAATATTTGATGTTGCAAGGAAGATAATCGAAACAATAGATGAAAACAGAAAAACCGAAACAGAAAACATGGTGGACAAGCTGGCAAAGTTCTTTATGAGCATACCGCTGCTCTCAAGGGTATTGATAGACATTGTAAAGTTCTTTGACCAAATCGGGATACTGCCAAAATCATTTCTGGATGATATTCCATTTCACACCAGCCTTTTTGTCACAAACATGGCATCTATAAATACCGGCTCTGTTTATCATCACGTATACGATTTTGGAACAACCAGCGTGTTTATAAGCATAGGAAAGCCTAAATTTAAAAATAAGCCAAACGGTGAAAAGACACTAAACATTCCTTTGGGAGTAGTGGTGGACGAAAGAATATGCGCAGGCGTTACATTCGCCAGAGCATACGGACACCTGACAAAGTATCTGTCCAATCCGGAGCTGCTGGAAGTGCCCCCTGAGAGCATAAAAGAGGACGTAAAATAGTAAAACCTAAAAGGCAAATGAGATTTCATTTGCTTTTTTTGTTTTGATAATGAATTTTGAATTAATCTGCTTAATATATTTAATGCTGAATAACTCATGTTTGGAAAACACAAATACAATATGATATAATATATCTAATTATAAATAGATACAGGGGGAAGAAATTATGCTTTTTTTATTTCGTATTGGCGTGAAAATCTATCAACAGGCTCTAAAACTTTATGTTGCATTATTTCGAATAAAAAAGACCGAAATAATTCATGAATCCGGAGCTTCAAAAAAAGTGGCTGGCAAGCTGAAGCAAGACGGATATAACACTGTTTTGGTTATAACTGACGGCGTGCTGCTTTCCTTGGGTTTATTGAAAAATATGCTCGAAGCTATGGATAAAGAAAGCATAAGATATTATATCTACAGTGAAGTTGTTCCAAACCCTACTATAGGCAACGTAGAGGGTGCAAAGGCAATGTATCTGCAAAACAGCTGCCAGGCAATCGTGGCATTCGGTGGGGGGTCCGTGATGGACTGTGCAAAAATAACAGGCGTTGTTGTGCTATCTGGAAAGAGTGTGAAAAGATATGACCACATGATACCCCTTGTGCCTAAAATGGCAAAAATATATGCAGTGCCTACTACAGCAGGCACAGGCTCAGAGGTCACTATATCTGCTGTAATCACAGATGAAGCAAACCACAAGAAAATGCCAATTACAGATGCAAAGCTAGCACCGGATTATGCATTTTTAGATGCAGAGCTGATGATTGGCCTGCCAAAGCCTATCACTGCAGCAACAGGCATGGACGCACTGACACACGCAGTGGAAGCATACATTGGAAACTGGAAATTCAAGTCTACTGATGACTACGCCATAAAAGCCACCAGCATGATATTTAACTATTTAGAGAAAGCATATAACACCGGAGATGATATTGATGCTCGCAGCCATATGGCTCTGGCATCCACATATGCAGGATATGCATTCAGAACCGGAGGAGTAGGCTATGTCCACGGTATTGCACATAGGCTAAGCGAGCTATACGGAGTCCCGCACGGGCTGGCAAACGCCATCGTACTGCCTCATGTGCTTAGATATCTTTTCTCGGCTATATATATAAAGCTTGCCGATCTATCAATAAAAGCAAAAGTAGGAGACAGCTCAAAGACACAGCAGGAGATTGCGATGGACTTCATCGAAAAAGTGGAGCAAATGAATGAAAACCTAGGAATACCAAAATATGCAGAAAAAATACAAGAGAAAGATATTAAGCTGATTGCAAAGCGTGCTATAGCCGAGGCAAACACCACATATCCTGTGCCAAAGCCAATAACGAGAAAAGAGATGGAATTATTTCTAAAAACCATTATGGTGCAAAAATAAACTAATGAGGAAGAAAAAATGTTAAAAGAAGAAATTAAAAAAGTCGTAGAATCTCAGCACGAATATTTCTTATCGGGAAATACTCTGCCATATAAGTACAGAATAAATATGCTTAAAAAGCTGAAGTCAGCTATAAAAAAATATGAAGAGCAAATTTTTAAAGCTTTAAAAAGCGACCTAGGCAAAAGTGAATTCGAATCATATGCTACAGAGATATCCATAGTATATGGAGAAATCAATCATACTGTCAGCCATCTGAGAAAATGGATGAAAACAAAACGAGTGGCCACACCAATCACCAGCTTTGGCGGAATATCCAGAATATATAATCAGCCATATGGTGTGGCTTTGGTGATGTCTCCATGGAACTATCCATTCCAGCTGACTCTAGCTCCTGTAGTTGCAGCTATGGCTGCAGGCAACTGCGTCACCATTAAGCCATCGTCATATTCGCCAAGCACCTCGTCGTTGATTCAAAAAATAATAGACGAAACTTTTGAAAGCAATTATATAAGCGTTTTCCAAGGAAACAGGGAAATAAACCAAATACTGCTAGAGCAGAAATTCGACTATATTTTCTTTACAGGCAGCGTGAAAGTAGGCAAAATAGTGATGGAATCCGCTTCAAAGCAGCTGACCCCTGTGACGCTAGAGCTGGGAGGCAAAAGCCCCTGCATAGTAAACAGCGATGCTGACATCAAAAAGACTGCATTGCGCATTGTATGGGGCAAATCAGTGAACTCCGGGCAAACGTGCATTGCGCCGGATTATGTGCTTGTTCACAAAGACGTTAAGGATAAGCTAATTGAAGAAATGACAAAAGCAAAGAAGCAATTCTTCGGTGAAAGCATGATAGAATCAAATGACTTCGGCAAAATAATAAGACCTCAGGCTTTTGATGGATTAATCGAACTTTTCAAAGACCAAAAAATACTAGACGGCGGCAAATTTGATGAGAAACTGCAAAAGATAGAGCTGACTTTTCTAGATAATCCTTCTCTGGATTCTCCGGTGATGCAGAGGGAAATTTTTGGACCAATCCTGCCAATAATCTCTGTTGATAATATGGATGAAGCAATCAAAATAATTCGCAAATATGACAGACCTCTAGCCATGTATCTATTTACGAAGGATAAAAACATCCATAATATAATGACCAGAGAAATACATTTTGGCGGAGGCTGCATTAATGACACCATTATGCACATAGCCAATGGAAATATGCCATTTGGCGGCGTAGGATCAAGCGGCATGGGAAGATATCATGGAAAAGATGGATTTGATACATTTACCCACAAAAAAAGCGTGCTAAAGCAAAACTTCTTATTCGATATTCCTTTACGATATGCTCCATACGGCAAAAAACTTGGCTTAGTAAAAAAGATATTAAAATAATATAGTTACTAAAGTGCGGTGATTTTCATCGCACTTTTTATATATAATTTTAAATGAAAGGGGAAAACGAAAATGAAAATTATAGATTTGACAGAAGAATATGAAGATTTATATCTGGTATGCTTGGAAGACTGGTCTGATGACATGAAGGAAGCTGGCAGCCACAAATGCAATTGGTACACAAAAATGAAGTCAAATGGTCTTGGTGTGAAACTGGCAATAGATGATGATGGGAAAGTAGGCGGAATGATACAGTATTTGCCTATCGAGCATTCAGAAGCAGAAGGTGAAAACATATATTTCATTAAGTGTATTTGGGTGCATGGACATAAAGCTGGCAGAGGGAATTTCCAAGGCAAAGGAATGGGCAAGGCATTGCTTGAAGCTGCAGAGAACGACGCAAAATCTAAAGGAGCGAACGGTATGGCTGCGTGGGGTATATCTCTGCCATTTTGGATGAAGGCTTCTTGGTTTAAAAAGCAGGGATATAAAAAGGTGGATAAGCAAAGCATACAGCTTCTTATGTGGAAGCCTTTTTCAAAGGATGCAAAGCCGCCAAAATGGATAAAACCAATTAAAAAACCTGAAGCCAATGCAAATCCCGGCAAAATAACAATAACAGCATTCAATAGCGGCTGGTGCCAAGTGGAAAACATAGTATACGAACGAGTACTACGTGCGTCAAAAGAATTTGGCGACAAGGTAGTCTTCAAAAACATCAATACCCTAAACAGAGATACCTTCTTAGAGTGGGGTATATCCGATGCTGTATTTATAGAAGACAAAGAGGTACAGACAGGCCCTCCGCCAACTTATGAAAAAATATATGGTTTGATTGCAAAGCAAGTGAAAAAAATAAAAATATAAAGCGGTGAATTCACCGCTTTATCATATGTTTACCATTTATTTTTGGCATGTTCGCAAAATGCCAGCATGTTCTTAATTTCTATCTTTTTGCCATCCGGCAATATAATATATCCATCGTATCTTCCAAACAATTGGTGGCAATACATTTGTATAAATCCAATTTTTAAATCAGTCACCTGATCGTATATAGGAGATAATGTTAATTCAAATTTTCCTTCTTCGTCTTTAAATTTCCACGGCTTGAAATAATCATTTACATCTACTTCTGTAATTAAATTACCCAGTTTATATGCCTTGCCGTTCCAGAAAAACATATTTTCAGACGCACTTTTCAAATCCCCGAAACCCCAGCCAATATTAAAGCCAAAGTTATTGCCGTCCACTATTGCAGCGCCATTGCCCCAAAACCATTCCTGTGAAAATGGCCAAACGCCTCTACCCCAGTCCAGCACTGCAGTTGCAGTATCATCTACTTCCAACACTCTATCTCCAAATGCTATTTTTCCTCTGCCGCCAAAATAATTTTCCTTGCAGTTAAGGTAGAATTTCTTATTTTTTTCAAATGGCGTTGCTATCACCATTTTTTCGTTTTTTATATCGTTATTCAAAAAGATATCTATATCTATCTTTCCAATTTTAGGATCATCAGCTTTTAGCACTAAATGCCTTTCATTTTCGCTTACCTCAAACGACATTGTATATCCTTTGCCTACAACTTTTAAAATGCTTGGCGACTCAGGGTCCTTCGGTAGTTTTAATCTCTTTAGCGGGAACAATTTCATTCTGGAAAACGAGTAGCTTTCTTTTGTTTCTACATTGAATAAATCTACTCCAAACTGTGCTACATACGATATGTTGCCAATTGTCATCTTCAATACATAGTCTCCGACTATCACCTGATAAAAATCCCATTCTTTCAATGATAGCGGTCCAGCTTTTATATTCTCTTTATTGTATTCGTATAGCATAGACTTTGCATATCCCGGCACTGCAACATTACCGCTTTCATCAAGTAGTTTTGTACGCTTAATAATCTCCTTTTGCATAACATGCTCCTTATCCAATAAATTGTTTGTTTGCTAAAACATAATGATTTTATTTAAATATTTATATATAATAAGTATATATCAGCATAAAACAAATGTAAATGCAATGAGAATTTAAGAGATTGTACGTAAGGGTAACTTCTAATAATAAGGTTGCGAAAACATTTTCCCTGTTCAATTAAAAATGAAAGTGAACATCTTCGTATACCTATCATGTGTTTATTTAAAATTCAGGAATATAAATATAATACAAAAAATATCTTTAACCTCAAAAAGCCACTTAGTGGCCTTTTGCGGAAGGTAAGGGATTTGAACCCTTGAAGCCATACGGCTTACTCACTTTTCAGGCGAGCGCAATAAACCACTCTGCCAACCTTTGGTGCGGTCGGAGGGACTTGAACCCTCACGAGATTGCTCTCACTAGCCCCTCAAGCTAGCACGTCTACCATTCCGCCACGACCGCAAAATATTTGTCTACGCCAACAAATTATATATCAAATTTTTGTTGTTTGCAAGAATAATATAGTTATATTACCGCATAAATCAGACCCAATAATATAAATGTATATAAAAAAACAAGCGACGTAAACGTCGCTTTGATTTTCATGTTTTACTCTTTAATTAAATTAATTATACGATAAATACATTCACTGCTCTTAATTTGCTTTTGTTTTTTGGATCTTCTTCAATATCAAATGTCACTTTTTGACCCTCTGCTAGTGTTTTGTAGCCTTGAGACATAATTGCTGAAAAATGTACAAAACAATCAGTTCCGCCATTATCATTTGTTATAAACCCGTATCCTTTTTCTGAGTTAAACCATTTCACTGTACCACTATTCATTGCTGGCACCTCCTAAATTACTACATCCCGTAAAAACAAAAACACATGCTTTCGTAAATCATAAAATGGATAATGATTTACAAAAACATGTGAACTCATTGGTACATTTTGGACGTGGCGTAATCGTAACACATTATAGTGGCAAATGTCAAGTAATATATTCTATATAGCCTATTTCACAGCATACATATCAATTAAAAGTGCAAATGCTAAGTGCCAGCAGAATCTGTCCGCTGTAATATAGAGCCAGATTCATTCCTCTTAAATATGGTTTGGAGTCTGGCTGAAATCGAACAAAAGCCAGCAATATATCAGATATTAAAAACAATGTAGCACCTGCTACAATAAATACAGTGGTTGCAGTATTAAATCCCCCTTTATATAGTGTAGATACGCCCATGGTATACATAAATGCAATAATAAGAAGATAAAATAGTACCGGCATTTTCATTTTGCCCAGCTGCAGGCTGCTTCTTTTATATGCCAGCAAGCTGCATCCAACAATAGCCGCATATATTAAAACATCGTATGCCATAAAACCATTAAATCTAAGGAAAGTAACCCCATATATTATCTGTCCAATTAGAAATGCAACTAGTCCCAAGATAAAGCTTTTTATTATATTAGGGAATACTAAAAACAAGTCTCCAATCAGTCCAAATACCAATGCTGCAATTATCCAAAGAGCATATTCAGCAGGCACGTCTTTTGAGATATAGCAACATAGCCCAATTGATATAAAAAGCAGCGAACTGATGCCTTTTGTGATAATTGTGTTTTTCTGCTGCCATTTGTATTCTGTCCAGATAAAAAATCCTGTGCTCAAAACACAAGCAACAACTAATATTGTAGGCATTATCATATCGAGCCTCCTGAAAATATTCTTATACTTTATTATAACTAATAGTTTACAATATTTCCACTATGTGATTAATCAATTATAAGTAGTGAAATTAAAAAAGCCCGGATATAAATCCGAGCCCGTATAAATGTCGACCGTCTAGAAACCTTTTAATAGGTTTCCTAGTGCTAG
This sequence comes from Eubacteriales bacterium, assembly GCA_040883315.1. Lineage (GTDB taxonomy): Bacteria > Bacillota > Clostridia > Christensenellales > UMGS416 > JAFGUF01. The sequence continues at coordinate 5,881 of JBFLKU010000003.1, read as the reverse complement.
CAGCACAAATGCAATCAGTGCTACCCATACTGCACCGATAAAATTAATTGATAGTACTCCTAATGCCATAAGTGCTGCAACTGCTGCAAGTACTACGGCAATCCAAAATACTATTGTTTTGGGGGCTGATAATTTCATAAATAATACCTCCATAATAATATTGTAGAAATATTTCTATTTATAATTATATCATATGATATAATAAATGCAAACCCAACCAAATATAGGTAACTTTTCTGTGAACAGTTACATCAAATCTTCATCTGGGTTAATCTGTACCTGAACTTCCAAAACTGTTTTATATTTTCTTTGGATTTTCTTTATAATTTTGTGCACAATTTCGTGACCTTGCTTCACAGACATATCCGGTGCCACCTCTACAGCAGCGTCTACCAATAATCCTCTGCCTGTTGTTCTGCATTTAAGCCATTCTATATCTTCTACGCCATTACACGACAATATTGTTTTTTCTATGCTTTCCATTGTCTTAGCATCTGGTGCAGCATCTATCAGCACCCTTGCAGATGAAAGAACAATCTCAATACCCGTTTTCAATATAAAAACACTTGTCAATGCAGCTGCAATACCCTCTGCATAGTTAAAAATTGAAGTCCCTAGCCTTTCACCTAACAGCACTAAAAATATAGCTAGCACAGTTCCGCTTGTAGCAATAATATCGTTCCTATGGTCTTTAGCATTGGTCTGCACTGCTATTGAATTAATTGTTTTGCCTACTTTAGAAGTTTTTATATATAAAAAAGCTTTAACCCCTATTGAAACTATAGCTGCTGCCAACGCCCAAATACTAGCTTTATATAATTCTCCAGATGCAAAGGTTGCTATGATAGAACTCCATAAAAAAACTGTACTTGTAAATATCACAACGCCTACAAACAGCGAAACCAAAGCCTCCATTTTCCCGTGTCCATAATGATGTCCTTTGTCTCGAGGTTTAAGAGAATATTTTACTCCAAAAAGTATTGCTGTATTGCTCAGAACATCGCCAGCTGAATTAACCGCATCTGCCTGCAGTGCAGCTGATTTAGTAAGCAATCCCACAGTTCCTTTAAGAAGAAGCAGAGCTGCATTCAGCACAATCGATAAAGTAACTATCGATGCGCCAATATCTTTATTCTTTTTCAAGTTTTTTACCTCTATATATATTATAAATAATAGGGTACACTAAAAGCAGGTTTGATTCAATAGAGAGTATGAAATTATTTGGTCAGTTTATTTTTTTACTTAAAATATAGATTGTTTTCTGACTCGCTAAATTATTTCCTTATATTTCAAGCAAATATCACTGGTCAAACTGGCGTTTTGCTACCTCCCTATAACGGGATAACAAATCATTTGACTTATAATCTAAATGATAAATTTAAACTATTCTTCGCTTTTTACATGGTTATCTGTGATTTTTTTCTTTTTTATAATCACTATTCTTAATACAATTAATATTATAATCCCTACTAAAGATACTCCGGCAACAACTGCAAAAATCTTAATACTTCTCTCAAGTCTATCCTTTTCGGCAAACAAGTTACCTTTATTTTCTTTTGCAAAATTGTCCAGAACTATCCCATCTACTATAGAATTAAATGGTGCATCCAAAGGTATAATATTCTCAGATACTTTTTGCGATATTTCTAATGATTTTGGATCATCATTATATGGCAAAGAAAAAGAAATATTACATTTGAATTCTTTAATAAACTCATTCACATCTTCATCCACTATTGCAGGGTGACTTTCATAAATCTGTTCGTCTACAATTCCTGTCATATCAATCGAGAACTCCAGTTTGTATTCGGCTTTATAATCTGATTCATAATAGTTTAAACTAGCATTATCAAAAACCGATACTTCATTTGTCATGAAGCTGTATAAAGTGTTGAATGCATCTTCGCGTGTCTCACATTGTTTCTCCATCTTGCCTGTTAGTCTAACACTATTATCTGATGTTTCAATGTGCCCAACCACACCATTTTCTTCCCAGTGCTCTTTTACATCCAAAAGAAACAGTTCAATTTGATTATAGTTTGCATCTTCTTTGTCTAGTTCTATAAATTCTAGTATATAAGAAAATGAAACAAAATTATCCTCTGTAATTTTTGCATCAATATTAAACTGTGCACAGCTTGTGAGGGCAAATACAACTATTAAGGATAAAGTTGATATTAGATATTTAAGTATTTTTTTCATAATTACTCCTCAGTTTCAATGTTAGATTTCATTTCTATTGGATCAGTCAAATATACGCTGCCATCTGGAAAAGCAACGGAAAGTCTTGCTCTTATTATAGAAGTCCCTATTGCTTCTGCATAATTATAATCTCCATTCTGATAAAATAACTGATATCCTGGAGTATTTGATACTCTTTGGCGATTTGCCATAAAAGAGTTAAGCATTCTATCAAATTCATCATATATTATTAATCTATATATTGCATCTTCTCCAAAGGGTTCTTCCCATTCATAAATTAGCCATTTATTCCTATCATTATGCATACGGAAGTTTGTTTTACTCACATCAATTTTTGTCGGATTAAATATAGGTGCATTTTTACCTATAAATCCGTAAAAATACTCTGAAAGCCCATCTACCGCATCAGGAAAATCAAGTACTACATTTATATGTGGAATTATATTTCTACCATAGTAATTTAACTTAGGTCCAACTTCTATATCATTTTCTTCGTAATATTTTTCTCTTTCTTTTTTTTCATTTTTATTTAATCCTTTTATTCTATGAGCATTATCAGAACCCATAAGATACATATAATCATTTGCCGCAAGCTCAATAATATACCACATATAATTGTTTTTATAATCTTCAAATTCTTCTTGGCTAGAAACCCCAAACCTTATTCTGTCATTTCCTTCTGCTCTCAATTTATAGTAGTCTGTTTCTTTATCTTCTTCTGTACTCTCTAATCCCATATAGTATTTAACAAAATGATATCCATATGCTGTACTCAGAGGCTGCGCAAAATCTTCTACAAAGGTAAAATCCTCTATTCCATATATAGTAATATAGCTTTTCTCATAAGTATTATAAAATACATTATTATCTGGGAAAAAATTATAGAAAGAAATTGGGATTTCATATGAAACATATGAGTCATCCTGAGTAGCTGAATAGCTATAACCTCCTGTATCATCTATTATTACAGCTTCAACATATCTCATCTCATCTCCGTGGGCATTGGCAAATAATTCATCAGCCACTTCCTTCAGCCTATCTGCACCCCAGCTCTCAATTGATGTTAAGAAATGTATATCATTGTACACATCATCATACTTATATCCTGCAAGATAATTCATAGTTTCTATCTCTTTATTATGATACTTTGTGCTGCTATTTTTAAAAGCAACTCTACTCGAGACTTCAGTGTTAATATCGATAATATCTTGGTCTTTAATGTCAGAGTATTTATATATACAAAAAGTTAATATCACTGCACTTATTATTAAAGCTGTAATTAATGATATAAAAATACTCCGATTGTAATTCTTTATTATATCCATGTTCTATCTCCTAATCAGCCTAGTATTCTATTACTATCGGGTCAGAAAGCAACACCGTACCATCCGGGAATGTAACACTTACTCTGAACTTCATTTCAGTACCCTCTTCAATTTCTCTATATGCACCATAATGTTCATAATAATTCATTCCATACATCTGATGATTAATAAAAAACCCCAGATAAGCTACTCCCTCTTTATCTCCAGAGGTGGTTTTAAGGATAAATTTTATATTATCATCAATATCATATCCTATTAATGTGTATACAACATCAGCGTCCGTATATGGCTGATCCCATGTAAAACGGCGCTTTTCATGTCCAATGTTTTCCATTTTTAAATTTAAAGTGCCTATAGGTTCAATATTTGTAAAAGACGGAACTTCAGAATCAATAAATTTATAAAAATACTCCGCAAGTCCAACCACAGTAACTGGTACAGGAATAGCTGGATTCTCATGAGGCATACCATTTATGCAATATGGACTACGCTTCTTTAATTGTAGCGGTGTATAGGTATCTCTATTATCAATCATTCTTGCAGTATCAGCACTATCATAGAATTTCAAAATTCGCTTGGCGTTTTCAGATCCCATTAAATAAACATAATCATCTGCAGCAATTTCTTGCAAATACCACATATGATTATCAACATAATGATCATATGTTTCCCTGTCTAAGACCACGTCATCATTCCCTTGCGCTCTTAGCTTATAATATTCTGTATCTGAATCTTCTTCATCACCATCTAGATTGAAATAATAATCTGTATAGTGATGTCCGTATTCATGGCTTAAAACCATAGCTAAATCCTCAATCGTTGTATCTTCTGTAACTCCATATATTGATATTGTGCTTTTTTCATATAATGCATCATATTTCAATTTGTCAGGCAAAAAATTATAAAATGAAATAGGTAATTCGTATAGATATAATGAATTGTAATGGCTGCCTGCAGCAATTCCATCGCTGCTGCCGTATACCAAAACCTTTTCTAAATATCTTATCTCATCTCCATGTTTATTAGCATATAATTCGTTTGCCAGCTCTTGAAGCTTTTCTTCATCCCATGCAGAAAAAGTGCTGAAAAAGTATATTTCATCTTTTATATATTTACTCGAAAATCCATAGTATACATTTTCATCAATTTCTGCGAAATCATATTTTATATGTTCATTAGAGTAATCTATTTTCTGCTCTATTATTTTTTCTTCTTCTGAAAATATATCACTTATTTCCATCTTTATTTGTTTATATGCTTCATATTGCTGCAACGCAAAATACGAGCATACAAAAAATATAAATGAAAGGAAATAAATTAAAGGAAAATAAATTATTTTTTTATTCATATGCATCTCCTTATTCTTATTAATTGGGATATTTTAATTTGACAGAAAATATTATAGCATAAAAGGGATAAAATGTAACGAGAAAATAGTGTTTTTTCAACTAATATCTTGAATGGTAAAGCCTTTGTTAATGCTCCAGATTCATCTACAGAAAATCCTTCACCTAGACTATATATGTTATTAACATATATAGTCTGTAGCTTCTGCATTATACCCGAATACCTTTGGAGTAGGTGAATCTGGCATCAGTTCGCCATAAGCAGTGTATGCATATGAAGTCATTATGCCATTTGCATTTACTGCACCTACCACACTTCCTCTGCCATCATACAAGTACGTTTCGTTTGTTTCGCCTCGGCTTTCAATTCTCTGCAGTCCATATGTGTATGTGTCTATTATGCCTTCATCGTTGTATGTTTGCAGCACCTGTTCAAACCTTTGGTTCAGGTCGTTGACATAGTATATTGTCTCACCATCTGTTGTTTCAGATAGTCTACTGCCTGCTCCATTGTAGCTGTATTCTTTGTCTATTCCATTGCCTTTAATAAATGTTAGGTTACCTTCTTGATTTGCTATTTTAACAATGTGTATCAAAAAAAATGGTCTTTCAAATACATCTTAGTAAAAGACCATTTATGTTAAATATCACCTTACACAAAGATTCCACCCTTTTTATACATTTTTGCTTCGCCGCTGACAATAAATATAAACAAAAATATTAAAATCAATTTTAGAGTTCTTTTTAGTAAAATCTTTCAATGGCATTCATAGTAATCTCATAAATTATATAAGGAATCTCAAAAATATAGATTAATATCAGAAAAGGCTCTATTGCTCTTATTCTTGTTTCCTTTGCTTCCTTCACATCGTATATTTCTATAAACTTAACTCGTTTAAATCTAAGTACATATATACCTATCAAAATTATAGGGTGACGTGCCCCCCTAAAACAAGTCAGGGTTGAAAGTGAAGAATTACAGCTGATATAATAAAAAAAAGGAGAAAG
>JBFLKU010000002.1:0-10353 GCA_040883315.1 Eubacteriales bacterium | reverse complement strand
TGCATCAATAAGGCATTTTTCAATATCATCTTCATCTTTACTGTCTTGGAGTACATATATAGTAGGAGCCAATTTGCGTGGTGGCAGTGTGCTAGCTCTGTAAAGATAGATTTCTCTTTCTTTTCCTAGCGAGTCCAAATATGGGCTATCATAATCTATCTGAATACCATATGGTATACCGTTTTCATCATATTCTTTTTCAGGAAACTTCCAATTATACAAAATATGCTTTTCAAAGTTTCCCGGATATTTATTTGTCACTCTGCTTCACCTCTTCGCGTCAGTTGCTAGGGTTGTTCGTTTCGATATTTTGCGCTATTTTCTTTCTTGCAATCAGAAAATATACTATAGACAACGCTATCGGTATAATCATAAGCTGATACATTCTGGAATATGCCTCTACTCGTGTACTAGCCGATGCAGTCATTCTGTCTACGATAAATCCTGCCGTGCTGGAGCCAAATAGCATCCCAAAGTCTGCACCCAAATAGTTGGTGCTGCTGGCCACCCCTCTTCTGCTTTTAGGGCTGCAGCTCATGCTTAGCGACTGTACTGTAGGGTAGCATACGCCGTAGCCGAATGCTGAGATTGCTGCCGCAATCAAGAATGTAGTCATTGTCTGTGCAATGCTTATTATGAAAAACGAAATCCCGAACATTATAATACCGGGAATCAGCACCTTTCCATACCCCAGCTTATCCAATAGTATTCCGCTGACAGGTCTGGTTATAAGCAGGAATACTGCATAAACCGTGAAGAACATGCCGATGTTTTCTATGCCTCTAAGTCCGCTGTATATAGCAATGAAATTATTAACGCAGCTATAAGCAAAAATAAAGAAGAACATTAAGATTGTTGCATGAAGTGCACTTTTTTCTATTATTTTATCAAAAGAGATTTTATACGGTTTCTTCTCGTACTCAGGCTCTTTAATGAAGAATGCAAGAATAGCCGCCGTAAGCATTAAAAACGCACCTATAAAAAACGTATAGTGATATCCTATTGATAGGCTCATGGTTAATCCCAAATTTGGTCCCACAGCCTGCCCTACCGCTTGGGTAAGCGAGAATATCCCTATTCCCTTTCCTAGCTGACCGTCAGGAAGAGTATTGCTGGTGATTGCTAGGCTGATAGGTGCAGCAACGCCAAGGCACATTCCGTGCAGAAGCCTAGCACCAATAATAACAGGAATACTATTTGCCAATCCATATGTAGTTTGAACAACTACAAACCCAAAAATCGCTGCTATCAATAACTTCTTCTTGCTGGCACTGTCGAATGCAGGGCTGGCAACCGGTCTGATCATTATAGATGCAACCGCAAATATACTGCCCACTATTCCAACTACATATGCTGTTGCTCCCAGCGAATCAGCATATTTAGGAACCAGAGCATTTGTCATCTGCTGCCCCATTTGTACGCAAAAATTGACTATGAGAATCATGATAAAAGCAGGATTCCATATTTTTTTTATTTCATTATTCATTTGTATTGTTACCTTTTTTATTTATATGCGAAATAAAAAGCTCAATTTTAGAGTTTGTTTATCTCTTTCGCCCTGCAGCAGGCTACAAAGTGTCCATCTAGCACTTCCACTAGTTCCTGCGGCTGCTTGCACCGTTCCTCTGCATATTGGCATCTAGCTGCAAATCTGCATCCCGGTTTCGGGTTTATTGGCGATACAACTTCGCCCTTAAGTATGATTCTTTTGTTTTTGCCATGTATGTCTATTGACGGCACAGCAGAAAGCAAAGCCTTTGTATATGGGTGAACAGGCATTTTGAATAATTCCTTCGATGGACTTTTTTCTACCAATTGTCCCATATACATTACGCATATATTATGAGAAATATGTCTTACTACAGATAAGTCATGGGTAATAAACATAAATGTTATTCCGCTTTGCTCCTGCAGCTCTTGTATCAGATTTAGTATCTGTGCCTGAATAGACACATCCAGTGCTGAAACAGGTTCATCACAAACAATAAACTTCGGATTTAGTGCCAGAGCTCTTCCTATTCCTACCCTTTGCCTTCTTCCGCCGTCCAGCTCGTGAGGATATGACATATAATAAAGCTTGGAAAGCCCAACCATGTCCATCACTCTTTCAGCCTCTTTTTCAATCTGGTCTTTGGTAAATTTGCGAGAAAGCTCTAGTGGCTCGCTGATTGTCTGCTTAACGGTCATTCTGGGGTTTAGAGATGAAAATGGATCTTGAAATATAATCTGCATTTTTTCTCTCAGCTTTTTTAGCTCTTTTTTATTTACATGCGTAATGTCATCGCCCTCGAACAATATTTTGCCGTCTGTGCTATCTAGTAAATGAATAATCGTTCTGCCTAATGTGGATTTTCCGCATCCGGATTCCCCTACTACGCCCATAGTTTGTCCTTTTTCAATAGAAAAAGTTACGTCATCTACTGCATGCAGACGTCCATTAGGTGTATCAAAATATTTTTTTAGATTTTCTACTTTAATAATTTCAGACATCTTATTTCTCCTTCACTTCTGCATGTATGCAGCGGCAAAAATGCCCCGGACGCGTCTCTATCAGTGGTATTGAATTGCTTCTGCACTCTTTTGTTGCTTTGCCGCATCTTGGGTTGAAATTGCATCCTTCTGGCAGGTCAGACGGATTAGGAGGCATTCCAGGAATTGGTTTCAGCCTTTTTTCTTCTCCTGATATGCTGGGAATCGAGCCAAAGAGACCAATTGTATATGGATGAGTCGGATAGTCGAATATCTCCTCTTTTGTTCCTATCTCTATCACCTCACCTGCATAAACCACACCAACCACATCACACGTCTCGGCAATTATCCCAAGGTCATGTGTAATCATTATAAGCGACATGTTTTGCTCTTCTTTTAGCTTGCTAATCATCTCCAGAATCTGTGCTTGAATAGTAACATCAAGAGCTGTTGTGGGTTCATCTGCCAAAAGCAGCTCCGGTCTGCATGCCAGCGCCATAGCTATTACCACTCTTTGCTTCATTCCACCCGAAAACTGATATGGGTATTCCCATATACGCTCTCTTGGTATCCCAACCATCTCTAGTATTTCTGCTGTCTTTTCTGTTGCCTCTGCTGCTGTCACTTTTTCGTGAAGCTTAAATACCTCTGCTATTTGATCACCTATTGTCAAAACAGGATTTAACGCTGTCATTGGGTCCTGAAAAACCATAGATATTTTTTTGCCGCGGATTTTCTGCATTTGCTTTTCTGTTTTTTCAAATAAATTTTCGCCTTGGAAAATTATTTTTCCGTAATTAATTTTTGCAGATACATCAGGCAATATTCTTAGTATTGATTTTGCTATTGTAGTTTTGCCAGCGCCCGTTTCTCCCACCAAGCCAAAAGCCTGTCCTTTTTTTATCTCCAGAGATACTCCGTTAACGGCATGTATCACAGATCCGCCTGCAGAATACTGCACCTCTAAATCCTCTATAGCAAGCAAAACATCATTTTTATTTGCGTTTTTTTGTTCCATATTTTGCACCTTCCTTAATCCTTAAGTTTAGGATCTAAAGCATCCCTCAGTCCGTCACCTAGCATATTCAGGGAAAGCACCGCCAGCATAATAGTTACGCCAGGGAACATTACCAGATGCGGGTGATTTCGTATGTATCCTCTGCCGGCAGAAAGCATTGCTCCCCATTCCGGTGTAGGGGGCTGAACGCCAAGACCAATAAAGCTAAGTGAAGCCGCCACTAATATAGCACCTGCAATAGCCATTGTTGCCTGAACAATAAGCGGAGCAATAGCGTTAGGAATTACATGCCTGTAAATTATTCTAAAGTTACTTGCATTTATCGATGTTGCCGCTTCCAAATACTCCATTTTTCTGATGTTTAATATCGAAGCTCTGGTCATTCTGGCAAATCCCGGCACCATACCTATCGCCAGTGCGATAATACAGTTTGTAAATCCCGGTCCCAAAGTAGCAGATACTGCAATAGCCAAAACTAAGCCTGGAATCGACTGAAAGATATCCAGAAACCGCATTATTACCATGTCAAATCTTCCGCCGTAAAATCCGGCGATTGATCCTACCATTATTCCGACTATTAAACTGGTGCTTATAGATATTATTCCTATTTGCAGAGAATATCTTCCACCGTACATTATCCGGCTCAATATATCTCTTCCTAGTTCATCTGTACCAAATGGATGCTCCCAGCTAGGGGCAGCAAATGTATTTTTTATATCTGTCTGGTCAAATTTATATGGACTAAGCCAAGGTGCAAAGATAGCTACAAGACCAAGCAGAACAATGATTATCAAGCCCGCTATAGCCATTTTATTTCTTTTCAGCCTTTTCAAGGTTTCAAGAAATGGACTAGTCTTTTTTGCTGTTTTTTTATTTGTTTTATCCATCTCTATTCTCCCTTCTTTTTATTCTTTTGGTACTGTCCTTTTATTCTCGGGTCAATGAATGCATATAGTATATCTACTAGCAGCATTACCAATCCGAATAAAATGGAAAGGAATATTACAGAGCCTTGGATGGCAGGATAGTCACGATTGCTTATTGCAGCAGTCATATAGCTGCCAAGCCCCGGAATAGAGAAAACCGTTTCTATTACCAATGTCCCGCCTATCAAAATACCAAATGAAGCACCTGCTATTGTTATAATTGGAATCAATGCATTTCTCAGTGCATGTTTGTATATTACTTTTCTTTCAACCTGTCCTTTTGCTCTGGCTGTCACGATATAGTCTGCACGTATTACCTCTAGCATGCTGGATCTAGTCTGCCTTGCAATATTTGCAGCTCCACCTAATGATGTTGCAATGCATGGAAGAATGTAGAATTTTAGCCCTCCAATACCTCCCGGCGGCAGCCAGCCTAGTGTGAGTGCAAATAGTATTACGAGGAGCAATCCTACCCAGAAGTTCGGCATAGATACGCCTACTAAAGCAAGCAGCATAGATGCATTATCTTTCCAGCTGTATTGATTTATAGCTGCTATTATTCCCAGTGGTATTCCAACTACTAAAGATATAATTACACTTAAAAAGGCAATAGTGACTGTGCGCGGAAAGCGCTCCAAAATCTGCCCCGAAACACTTCGGTTGTTTATATATGATTTTCCAAAGTCAAATCTAAAAAACAAGTCTTTAATATAATTAAATAGTCTTTCGAAGTATCCTGTATTCAGTCCAAGCTCCTCATTTTTTGCCATCAGCTGCTCCTGAGAAGCATTTGGTCCAAGTATGATACTTGCTGGGTCACCCGGGGTAAAATACATGATTGTAAAAATCAATATCGTAACTCCCAGAACAACAGGAATCATTATAATAAGTCTTTTCAGTATATATTTTCCCATTTTTCACCTCAGATTTTCGTAGCACTTAATATTAAAATAGATTCTGTTCATTCAATTAATTATTCAAAAATCCCCGAAAGAGATATATTTCCCTAACGGGGATTTTTTTATATTAGAATATATCTATTATTAGTAGTGCTTTGCTTTGCAGTTAATAATACACTTCTGTATTAATTATTTTTCTGAAAAGTCCTCAGCATATGTACATGCTCCAGGAATAACTGCGTTTTGTGGATTTATAACAACTGTATCGATAGAATCAACATATACATAGTTGCTCTTGCCGTATATCAAGCCATAGCCTACACATATATCTTTCAAATATTGATGGAATGCATCCATATTTTGAGCATTGTGTGTGGTTTGGTCTAGGCATCTTACAAGAAGCTCTTGCATAGTTTCATCTGTATAGAAACCTTGTGTTTGTCCACCAAAGAAAGATTGGTCAAAGCTATATCTCCAGATATTTGCAACATAGTCTCCTGAACCCTTATTAGCTATTTGGATATCCCATTGCTCTGGGTCCCATCTATAGTTGCTGAATAGTGTATCATCATAGTTTACTATTTCTGCATTGATGCCAACAGCTAAAAGATATGCTTGAACGATTTGTGCTATCATTTTGTGTGAGCTTAACATAGATGACATAATTGTTAATGTTTCACCATCATAGCTGGATAGTTCCAGCAGCTCCATTGCCTTTTCAGGATTATAATTATAATAGTCTTCGTCGTCCCATTTTTCCAGATAGTCTCCGTAAACTGGGCTGCCGAATGTCATGCATACGCTGCCTACGCCGTCTAGTGCACCGTCAACCAATGCTTGGCTGTCTATTGCATAGCAAATACTTTGTCTTAGCAATTTGTCATTTGTTGGGCTTACATCGCTGCAGTTTATCAGCATAGATTGTGTCAATGCTGCATCTTCGCTCAGCACTTTGAATCCGCTGCCTTCTCCAAAATACTCTAGATCTGCTTGTGCTATGTCTGCTACAAAGTCTACTTCGCCAGTTTGAAGTGCTATTGTCATTTGGCTTGCTTCTGTGATTACTTTGTATTCGATTTCATCAACATTTTGAAGTGAATATGTTGTTGTTAATTCAGGTATTTGCCAGTATTTATCGTTCTTTACTAAAATTACGCTTGATCCTGGTACCCACTCTGATACTTTATATGGACCTGTTGAAACAGGTTCGTTTGCCATTCCGTCCGGGTCTGCTTCATATGCTTCTTGATCTACGATGTAAACATATGTTGTTGTGTTCATAAGTCCGCCTAGTGCTGTGCTGTTCAATGTTAAATCAACAGTGTAGTCATCAACTTTAGCGATATCTTGATATGATGATAGGAATGTTGCCATGTTTCCTTGCTCATTTGCTGTTTTGTATGAGAAAACAACGTCATCAGCTGTAATATGGTTTCCTTCAGCATCGTAAACATTATCATATATTGAAATACGATATGTTAGGTCATCTATCTGCTCATAGCCTGATGCTATTCTTGGATACATTTCTCCGCCAAGTTCCTCTAGAACAAATAAAGTTTCATACAAACTAGCGTATACTACCCCTTTGCCCACACCTGTAGCTCCTGCCCATGGTGCAAGTGTTCCTGGATCTGTTGGTATGCAGACATTGATTTTTTTGTAAACACTCTCTGCATCTTGGTTCTGTGCATCGTCACCGTTTTTAGAAACATCTTCGTTCTTTGTTCCACCATTGCAACCAGCAAAAATCATGGTTACCATAGTAACAACCAGCAATAATGCAATAAGCCTTTTTGATTTCATTTCCTTCCTCCTTGTACGATATAGATTTAAGCTTGCTATCCCAGCTTTTTTGAATTTAGTACGCTAACAACTATATTTGCTAAACATTTTTTGTTTGCATTTACGTTTTAGCATTTTAGCAATTTCAATTATAATTCATCTTTAAATTCTTGTCAATATTTTTTTCGATAAGTGGGAATAGCTAATAATTATGTAAAAAAGGCAGTAATTAAGCATTTTGTCGCATTTTTGCAGATAAATCACTGGTTTCTGATAATATCTCTTGACTTTCTGGTGAATTTTCATTATATTTTTTCTATAGGATTTATTAATTTTAAGTTTTTATATGAAGATTAGGAGAAAAAATATGGCAAAAAACACAAATGGAGTTTTGCTAAAAAATTTAGCAGAAAAGGCAGGTGTATCTGTTGGTACAGTTTCCTTGGTTCTAAATGGCAGAGGAGACGAGCACAGGATATCCAAAAGTACACAACAAAGAATAAAAGAAGCTGCTGAAGAGATGCATTATACTCCTAATATATATGCCAGAAGGCTGAGGGGTGCATCATCAGAGCTCCCAACCTATGTTATAGGTCTTTTTTGGAATGTTAATAGCATGAATTGGATCATCAGCACCTTTATACACCAATTATACCTATCTTCTAAGGCACAAAATATTGAACTTGAAATTATAGTTGAGCCATATTTCCCAGGTGAGCTTGAAAATCTTAAACATAAATTCAATACCAGTCGTTTTAGCGGCGCAATTATAGCAAATGCATCCGATAAGGATTTAGAATTTATTAAAGAAAATGATATAGATCTTCCAATAGTAACACTTAACCGCGATACAGGAAAATACTGCAACGTAAGTGAAAACGACTATATTGCCGGCAAAAAATGTGCTAGTCTATTCCATGCCAATGGTCACAAAAAAGTTGGAGTGATTGGAATGAAACAGACATCTCTTGCCGCAAGGCTAAAAATGATGGGTTTTAAGGATTCATGCATGGAAAATTCACTTATCATTAAGGATGAATGGATTCTAGATGATTCCAGAATGAATTTTGAAGGCGGCTACGAGATGACTAAAAAGCTGCTTGAAGGTGACGACCATCCAACAGCATTATTTGTAATTTATGATTATTTTGCATTAGGTGTTGTGAACGCATGCAAAGATTTAGGATATAGCATACCGGATGACATTACTATTATGGTGTATGGAAACAATGATGTTTTTGAGCATTACTCCCCCACTATCTCCTCATTTTATGTTACACCCAAAGAACTGGCAGAAAGCTCATTGGATCTTTTGCTTCTATTGATTAAGCACGATAATCAAACAGTACTGAATAAAAACCTATCTCCCCACTTTTTCTTTAGAGAAAGCTGCAAGAGTATTAAATAGCATATATCCATTGAAAAATCTGCAGAATACTTCGTTTTAATTAAATACTATATTGCCTGTTTTTGCTTATCATTGAAAATGCAAAAAGGATGTACATTCATTTCAAATAGAATTATAAAGATAATACTGTATAATTCTTGAGTTTTTTCACATTATTTGATAAACTTATGACTATTGTTGGAAATTATTTCTATAGTTGCTTTTAAAAATAATTTTTTGACAAGAATTAATTTTGGAGTGTCATAAAATGGATAAGAAAACAAATCGCAATTTTATTATTTGGTGGATTATTATAATGGCAGTAGGCACAGCATTTATGTTTACCGGCATTACTCACGAGAGCCTTTGGTATGATGAATCATATACAGCAGCTCTTATGAACCATTCCTTTAAAGATATTATTGAAATAACAGGCACTGACAGCCACCCGCCGCTATATTATATTATGCTTCGCATATTCAGCTCCCTTTTTGGTCGTTCTGAATTTGCTCTAAAAGCTTTTTCCGTCATAGGTACAGCTGCACTGGCAGCATTAGGTTTTGGTCCTATCAGGCGTGCATTTGACAACAAAATCGCATTAATATACTCATTTTTGGTTTTTGCTCTTCCTATTTCTCTTTCTATGTCTCAGGAAGCCAGAATGTATACTTGGGCGGCATTTTTCGTGACAGGCACTGCACTGTACGGATATCTTGCATTCAAAGAAAGCAAAATCAAGGATTGGATTACTTTCGGTCTTTATGCACTGTTTGCCGCTTATACTCATTACTATGCACTCTTGGCAGTAATGGTGATTTTCGGTCTGATATTCTTATCTATTATTTTCAGCAAAATGAAATTGACTCCTTTTCTTATAACGTCCGGTGTATTAATCTTGGGATATCTGCCTTGGATTTTTAAGCTGGCACTACAAGTGGAAAGGGTGTCTGGCAGCTTCTGGATTCCGCCGGTTGACGGCACTTTAATAAAAAAAGTGTTTATATATCCCTTTAGTAACAAGTTCTCCTATCATTGGTCACCTCTTTTTGTAGAAATAGCATTCTATGTGTCAGCAGCATTCATTATATTTGGAATAGTATACAAGATTATAAAAAAAGACAGCAAGGGACGTATGGCTCTACTCGCTATAGGCGGTTACACTCTGACTATAATTGCCGGCATAATAGCATCCTATATTATCAGACCAGTTCTAGTGGAGCGGTATATTATGTGTGTGTTTGGTCTTTTCGTGATTGGCATTGCATATGGAATAGGCAGCCTCGGCAAAAAAGTTCTCCCTATAATAGGATGCATTATTATACTCGCTTTTTCCATTCCAGAAACAAATTATACGATTAACTATCGATTCAGCGGCCCTATGTATGAAGCTGTTGAATATATGGAAACCCATCTGCAGGATGATGATGTATTCGTGCATACTGACGAACACACCCTTGGTACTTTCTGCTATTATTTCCCGGATAATAAGCATTTCTACTATCAGAAAGACGGCACAGGCGGCTATAGCAATTACGATGCATTTCTGCCAAACGGAGTAATGATTGATTCACTGGATGAGATAGAAAATGCAGACACAGTCTGGGTGATTCAGCGCTATTGGAGCGGCGACACAACCTCCTTTAGACAATGGATTTCTTCTGGCAAAATGAAATATGCAGGCGCGCCAAAAGACTTCAAAATCGATCCTTCCTGGTATGGCTTCACAGCCAATCCCATGGAACTAACAAAATGATTCAATTTAAAAACATACAAAGAAACAACCCCCAGTAAAACTGGGGGTTTTGCTCTAACGGGCGTAGCCCTGCAATAATAGCTGCGCCTAAAAGGCGTTTGTTGGTCTGGCACTTGCTT